>NZ_BMWD01000006.1:0-9786 GCF_014651055.1 Streptomyces fructofermentans | reverse complement strand
CGCCCCCGGACGGTCCCGGGGGCGCCCGCCGCCGTTGTTCACCGCGGCCGACCGGCTACCCGGCGGGCCAGGGAACCTGGGGCGACCGGTGGTAGCCGATCCCCAGCGCGTCCCACCGCGGGCCCTGCGCCGCGAGCCGCACCCGGTAGTCGTCCCAGTCGTGCGTCGACGCGGGCGACCAGCCGAGTTCGGCGACGCCCGGCAGCCTCGGGAAGGCCATCCGCTCGATGTGCGCGGAGGTCGACAGGGTCTCCGACCACAGCGGCGCCTCGACGCCGCGCACGGCCGACGCGGGAACCCCGGGAAGGTAGCTGCCGGGGTCCCAGTCGTAGGACCGCCGCACCTCCACGTAGCCGGCCCAGGACAGGCCGAGCGGGGTGTCCTTGTCGCACTTCATGTCGAGGTACACCCGGTCGGCGGGCGACAGGACCAGTCCGGTGCCGTTGCGCGCGGCCGCCGCGACCTGCTCCTTCTCGGCGGCGCTCGTACCGTCGAGGCCCCAGTACTGGGCGAGCGCGCCCTTCGCGGGCGTGGTGCCCGTGAGCTGGTGCCAGCCCACCACGGTCTTGCCGTACCGGGCGACGACCGGTTGCACGCGGTCCATGAAGGCCACGTAGTCCGCGTGGCTCGTCGAGTGCGCCTCGTCGCCGCCGATGTGGAGGTGGCGGCCCGGGGTGAGGGCCGCCAGTTCACGGACCACGTCGTCCACGAAGTCGTACGTCACCTGCTTGTCGACGCACAGGGAGCTGAAGCCGACCGCGGTGCCGGTGTAGAGCGGCGGCGCGACGCCGTCGCAGTTCAGTTCCGGGTAGGAGGCGAGCGCCGCGTTGGTGTGGCCCGGCATGTCGATCTCGGGCACGACCTCCAGGTACCGCGAGGCCGCGTACCGGACGATGTCCTTGTACTGGGCCTTCGTGTAGTACCCGCCGGGTCCGCCGCCGACCTGGGTGGAGCCGCCGTACGTGGCGAGCCGCGGCCAGGAGTCGACGGCGATCCGCCAGCCCTGGTCGTCGCTCAGGTGCAGGTGCAGCTTGTTGATCTTGTAGAGCGCCAGTTGGTCGATGTACCGCTTGACCTGGTCGACGGTGAAGAAGTGCCGGGAGACGTCGAGCATCGCGCCGCGGTAGCCGTAGCGCGGACTGTCCGTGATGGTGCCGCCGGCCACCCGCCAGGGTCCGGGCTGCACGGTGTCCCTCTCGACGGCCGCGGGCAGGAGCTGGCGCAGGGTCTGGACGCCGTGGAAGAGGCCCGCGGGCCGGCGTGCCGTGATGGTGACCCCCGACCGGCCGCTCACCAGCCGGTAGCCCTCGGCGCCGACGGGTGCCTGGCCGATCCTGAGGCGGATGCCGCCGGACCCGTGGGTGGTGACGGGCAGCCGGTGGCCGGTGGAGGGCCGCAGGACGTCCGCGAGGTACCCGCCGATCCGGCGGCCCTCCGGCGAGTCGTCCACCCGGATGCGGGTGCCCTCGGTGATGCGGTACGGGGATCCGCCCGGTTCGACCGAGGCGGGGGCCGGGACCACCCGGATCGGCCCGGCGTCGTCCCGGTCGGCGGCCTGCGGTGCGGCGCCGACGGCCGAGACACCGGCAGCCGTCACGAGCAGCAGCGTACAGAGGAGTCGGGGCGTTCTGTGCTGTCTCACATGCGCTCCCTTCGAATGGGTATAGACCACTCTCCCGCACCTGCGGTGGAACAATCCCCGGCATGGCGGAAATCATCCAGCGGGACGGCACCTGGACCTTCGACGGCGACGCCCTGAGGCTCGTGCCGGGACGCGACAAGAACGTGGGGTTGCTGCGCAAGAGCCTGGGTGAACTCGGCATACCACTGGGGGCGCTGGCGGGGATCTCGTTCGAGCAGGGCAAGAAGTCCGGGCGGCTCAGGCTCCGACTGCGGGACGGCGCGGACCCGCTGCTCCAGGCGACCGGGGGCAGACTCGCGGACGCCGCCGACCCGTACCAGCTCGCCGTCGAGTCGGACCGCTACGGCGTGGCCGAGTACTTCGTGGACGAGATCCGCAACGCGCTGCTGCTCGACGAGGTCCCCCCGACCGCGGTCGACCGCTACCTGCTGGCGGGCCCGGCCGTACCCCTGTCCGTCTCCGCGGGCGACGGCACGGCGAGCTTCGACGGGGAGAACGTCCGGCTGGAGTGGAACTGGAAGACGGAGGAGGCCAAGTCCGCCGCGGGCGCCCGCACGCTCGCGCTCGCGGACGTCCAGGCGGTGGAGTGGCAGCCCGCGGTCGGCCTGGAGAACGGCCACCTCCGCTTCACCGTGCGCAACGCTCCGACCAAGGCGCCCCCCAAGTACGACCCCAACGCGGTGGAGCTGTGGGGCTTCAAGAAGGACCCGCTCATGGCGCTGGTCGCGGCGGCGGTTCAGGCGCGGCTGCCGCATCCGTCGGCGGCCGCGCGGGACACCCCGCCGAAGCGGCTCGCCGCCCCCGCGGAGCCGCCCGCCGAGGACGACCACGACGCCCTGCTGCGGCGGCTGCGCGAGCTCGGCGACCTGCACAGGTCCGGTGTCCTCACGGACGAGGAGTTCGCCCTGGCCAAGCAGGCGGTGCTCCGGCGGATGTGAGAGCGGCCCGCGGGCCCGGTCGCCGAGCCCGCCCCATCCTGCCCCGTCCTGTCCCGTCCCGTCCCGCCCTCAGAGGGTTCGACCGCGACAATCCATAGTGACCCTTTTTCGCGGTCAATTACCCCAAAAAGACCAAGACGGACAGGGCCCTGATAGCACTTCACGAGCCCTCCGACCGCATCCTGCCCGAAATCGGGCAGGATTCTTGCGAACAGTCGCGTCGTACCCCAGGATCAACGGGTGCACGACGAACTTGTGGATCATCTGACACGCTCCACGCCCCTCGGCCGGGGCGAGGCACTGCGGGTGATCCAGGACGTGCTCGCCTACTTCGACGAGACGACCGAGGACTACGTCCGCCGCCGGCACCGCGAACTCCAGGCCCAGGGACTGGTCAACGCGGTGATCTTCGAACGGATCGCGGCGGACCTGCGGTACAGGGCGGTCGCGCCGCCCGAGCTGACGCTCAGACAACTGCGCCGTCTCGTCTACGGCTGACCGCCGCGCGGCGGAGCCGGACACCGAACAGCAGAGCCGATGGATCGACTGAGGGGAAACCGAGGGACGTATGTGCGGAATCGTGGGATACATCGGCAGGCGTGACGTGGCACCGCTGCTGCTCGAAGGCCTCCAGCGCCTCGAGTACCGCGGCTACGACTCGGCCGGCATCGTCGTCACCACGCCGTCGAGCGGCCGGCTGCGGATGGTCAAGGCCAAGGGCCGGGTCCGCGACCTGGAGGCCCGCGTCCCCAAGCGGTTCGCCGGCACCACCGGAATCGCCCACACCCGCTGGGCCACCCACGGCGCTCCCTCCGACGTGAACGCCCACCCGCACCTGGACGCCGAGGGCAAGGTCGCCGTCGTCCACAACGGCATCATCGACAACGCCTCCGACCTGCGGAAGAAGCTGGAGGCCGAAGGCGTCGAGTTCCTCTCCGAGACCGACACCGAGGTCCTCACCCACCTCATCGCCCGCGCCCAGGCCGAGACCCTGGAGGAGAAGGTCCGCCAGGCGCTGCGCCTGATCGAGGGCACGTACGGCATCGCCGTCATGCACGCCGACTTCCCCGACCGCATCGTGGTGGCCCGCAACGGCTCCCCCGTCGTGCTCGGCATCGGCGAGAAGGAGATGTTCGTCGCCTCGGACATCGCCGCCCTGGTCACCCACACGCGCCAGATCGTCACCCTCGACGACGGCGAGATGGCGACCCTGAAGGCCGACGACTTCCGCACGTACACCACCGAGGGCACGCGGACGACCGCCGAGCCGACGACCGTGGAGTGGGAGGCCGCCTCGTACGACATGGGCGGCCACGACACGTACATGCACAAGGAGATCCACGAGCAGGCCGAGGCCGTGGACCGCGTGCTGCGCGGCCGGATCGACGACCGCTTCTCCACCGTGCACCTGGGCGGACTGAACCTGGACGCACGCGAGGCGCGCCAGATCCGCCGCGTGAAGATCCTCGGCTGCGGCACCTCCTACCACGCGGGCATGATCGGCGCCCAGATGATAGAGGAGCTGGCCCGCATCCCCGCGGACGCCGAGCCCGCCTCGGAGTTCCGCTACCGCAACGCGGTCGTCGACCCCGACACCCTGTACGTCGCCGTGTCGCAGTCGGGTGAGACGTACGACGTGCTGGCGGCCGTCCAGGAGCTGAAGCGCAAGGGCGCCCGCGTGCTGGGCATCGTCAACGTCGTGGGCAGCGCCATCGCCCGCGAGGCCGACGGCGGCATGTACGTGCACGCCGGCCCCGAGGTGTGCGTGGTGTCCACCAAGTGCTTCACCAACACCACCGTCGCGTTCGCGCTGCTCGCGCTGCACCTCGGCCGCACCCGTGACCTGTCGGTCTCCGACGGCAAGCGGATCATCGCGGGCCTGCGCAAGCTGCCCGCCCAGATCTCCGAGATCCTCGCGCAGGAGGACGAGATCAAGAAGCTCGCCGAGCAGTACGCCGAGGCGCGCTCGATGCTCTTCATCGGCCGCGTCCGCGGCTACCCGGTCGCCCGGGAGGCCTCGCTGAAGCTCAAGGAGGTCTCCTACATCCACGCCGAGGCCTACCCCGCCTCCGAGCTGAAGCACGGGCCGCTCGCGCTCATCGAGCCCGCGCTGCCGACGGTGGCGATCGTCCCCGACGACGACCTCCTGGAGAAGAACCGCGCCGCGCTGGAGGAGATCAAGGCCCGCAGCGGCAAGATCCTCGCCGTCGCGCACCGGGAGCAGGAGAAGGCCGACCAGACGGTCGTCGTCCCGAAGAACGAGGACGAGCTGGACCCGATCCTGATGGGCATCCCGCTCCAACTCCTCGCCTACCACACGGCGCTGGCCCTGGGCCGGGACATCGACAAGCCCCGCAACCTCGCCAAGTCCGTCACCGTCGAGTAGGCCGACGGCGGTTCGGGAGGAAACGGCGGAACGGCCCTCCGTGTGTGCCACCTTGCACACGGAGGGCCGTTCTTTTCGGGAGCCGGGTTCGCCCAATACCCCGGCCCATGGGCTGCCTCAGCCGGTGGCCGTCACGCCACGGCCGGCAGCGCGTCCCGGCATCGCCGTCGGCCAGTGGGCCAGCGCGGCCGTCCCCGCGTACCAGGCCACCAGGCCACCCGCGGCGGCGAACCACCCGCCGGTCTTCGCGAGCCCCTCGGAGTCGCCGAACGCGGCGACGGCGAGCAGCAGCATCGCCACGAACAGCAGCGCGTACACACCCCTGGTGAGCGGGGCCGCGGCCGGCGCGCCGGCCGTCAGGCTCAGCGCGACCAGCGCGAACAGCAGCAGGAACAGCCCGGCCGCGTTGTCCGAGACCTGCGCGTCGGCGCCCACGCCCCAGGTGAACCAGAGGGCCCCGAGCCCCGAGAAGGCCGTGCCGGTGAACGCGTCGCGCTCGCGGAGGGCCAGCAGGCCCGCGGCGAAGAGGGCGACGCCCCCGACGTAGGTGGCGAGGGAGACGGCGTCGGCCGCCGTGACGCCGTCGATCACCTCGGTGCGACCGAGGCCGAAGGCCAGCAGGGTGAGTCCGAGCGCGAGATGGCCGAGGGTCGTGGTGGTGGTGCTTCCCGCGGCGACGTCATTGTCCACGGCGGGCTCCCTTCGTGCGGGTGCGTGCTGCGCGAGATCCGGTCACTGGGTGGTACCGGCGACCGGATTATGCCCTTCACAAGGGCACAAACACCTCTACGCGCGAGTAGTTTTACGCTGTGCCACCGAAGGGGCCCACGGATGCCCCGGGCTCTTCCCACCTGGTACGACAGGGAGTTGCGCCAGGACGGCGGTGCGGGCGGTGCGGACGGGAGCGGCGGCGGGACGGCTCAGGGGATGACGACGACCGGGCGCCGCGCGCGCTTCGCGAGGCGTCCCGCGACCGAGCCGAAGATGCGGCCGACGATGCCGTGCGTGGAGCCGACGACGATGGCGTCCGCCTCGTACTCCCGTCCCACCTCTTCGAGTTCGTGGCAGATGTCGCCGCCGCGCTCGACGAGGATCCAGGGGACCTCCGCCAGGTACTCCGCGCAGGCGAGTTCGAGTCCGAGGACCTCGGTGCGGTGGTCGGGGACGTCGACGAAGACGGGGGGCTCGCAGCCCGCCCACACCGTGGTGGGCAGCCGGTTGGCGACATGCACGATGATCAGGCCCGAGCCCGACCGGCACGCCATGCCGATCGCGTACGCGAGGGCGCGCTCACTGGACGTCGAGCCGTCGAAGCCCACGACGACGCCGTGCTTGAAGGCGGGGTCGCAGGACTGGCGTGGTTCTTCCGCCGGCAAGGGCTCGGCCGACGTGGGGTCGGCGACGGGGCGCTTGCGGTCCGCGGGTTCGAAGAATTCGTGACCGGCCATGGGTGTCTCGGCGTTCGGATCCTCGTCGGTGGGACGGCAGGGGCTGCGGAGCTGTGTCCGGGAATCATCTTCCCAACCCCGTACCCCCAAGGGTACGGCGGCAAGCCTCCTCTGCCCAGATCCCGCACTCGCCGCGGGAGGGTTCACCGGAGCATGCACGAGAGGGCGCCCGTAACGCAATGGTTGCTGCCCTGTACAGGCGGTTTGCGCGGGCTTCGGCGGGGCCGGACCGGCGGCGGCGCGCGCCCCGGCGGTCGGCGCACCGCCCGGCCCGTCGCGCCGCGCACTGTCCCCACCCGTCCCGACCGGCCCCGCACCGTCCGAGCCCGTGTCCGAGCCCGCGTCCGTGACCGGCGGCTCGAACACGCGTTGAACCCCGGTAAGCCGCCGCCTCAGGGAGAGACTCCATCGTGTCCGGACCCTCCACCGCGCCCCAGCCCCCCTCCAGGACCCCCGCAGCACAGGACACGGTGAGCGAGGTGGTGCGCTGGGCGGCCTTCAGCTGCGTCCTGGTGCCGGTCGTCCTGGTCGGTTACGGGACCTCCCTCGCGGGCGCGGCCGGCGCGGCGCTGGGCCTCGCGGCGGTGACCGGGGCGTGCCGGGTGCTGCTGCGCCGGTCCGAGCGGTGCGCGGCCCTTCCGCGATCCGACGAACCGTCAGCAGCCGCCGGCCGGTCCGACGGGCCGCCGGCACGCGGTTCGCGGTTTGACGGAACGTCAGTGCATGAGGAGCGGCCGGGCGGGGCAGGCGCGAAGGAGTGGGGACCCGGTCGGCGCGCGGGTGAGAATACGCCGGTTGACTGACCGGTTTGTGCGCACACCCCAGATGGTTTTCAGCCAACTTCCGGCAACCGCCCACCCCTTGGCCGAACAGGCCCCCAACCCCCGTTCGACCTGCACCGAATGGGTCCGTGAGGGCGTCCGCACCCTACGGGGACCGGCCACCGGAGCAAGGCGCACTTCCCTGCACGGCCCGCGAGTGCAACGCTTCGTGATCGAATGCTTCACGCCAAGTTGCCATGTCGACAATCTGCCGAGTGCTGAACTGGCCACCTCGGCACCACGGGACACAGTAGATTCGATCTTGACGTCTTACGGCGGGGGACTCGTGCAGGACCGAGGGGAAACGTGTTGGAGCGACAGACCCGAGAGGTCAAGGGAGCCGCGACCACCGAGGGGGGCTTAGCAGCATGAGCCACGACTCCACTGCCGCGCCGGAAGCCGCGGCCCGGAAACTCTCCGGGCGACGCCGCAAGGAGATCGTCGCGGTGCTGCTGTTCAGCGGCGGCCCCATCTTCGAGAGTTCCATACCGCTGTCGGTGTTCGGGATTGACCGCCAGGACGCCGGCGTGCCGCGCTACCGACTGCTGGTGTGCGCGGGCGAGGACGGCCCGCTGCGGACCACAGGGGGCCTGGAACTCACCGCACCCAACGGGCTGGAGGCGATCTCCCGGGCAGGCACCGTCGTTGTGCCGGCCTGGCGGTCGATCACCTCACCGCCACCGGAGGAGGCGCTCGACGCACTGCGCCGGGCCCATGAGGAGGGCGCCCGCATAGTCGGGCTCTGCACCGGCGCCTTCGTGCTCGCCGCGGCCGGACTGCTGGACGGCCGTCCCGCGACCACGCACTGGATGTACGCGCCGACGCTGGCCAAGCGCTACCCGTCGGTGCACGTCGATCCCCGTGAGCTGTTCGTGGACGACGGCGACGTACTGACGTCGGCGGGCACGGCGGCGGGAATCGACCTCTGTCTGCACATCGTGCGGACGGACCACGGCAACGAGGCGGCCGGGGCACTGGCCCGCCGCCTGGTGGTACCACCCCGGCGCAGCGGCGGCCAGGAGCGCTACCTCGACAGGTCTTTACCCGAGGAGATCGGCGCCGACCCGCTCGCGGAGGTCGTCGCCTGGGCCCTGGAGCACCTCCACGAGCAGTTCGACGTGGAGACGCTCGCGGCCCGCGCGTACATGAGCAGGCGCACGTTCGACCGCCGGTTCCGCTCACTCACCGGGAGCGCTCCCCTGCAGTGGCTGATCACGCAGCGGGTGCTCCAGGCGCAGCGGCTCCTGGAGACGTCGGACTACTCGGTGGACGAGGTGGCCGGGCGCTGCGGCTTCCGGTCCCCGGTGGCCCTGCGCGGGCACTTCCGCCGCCAGCTCGGCTCGTCGCCCGCGGCGTACCGTGCCGCCTACCGGGCACGCCGCCCGCAGGCCGAGAAGCCGGCGGACACGGACGGCCCACCGGCACCGCCGCCCGTGCAGCAGGACGCGCCGCTGCCGTTCCAGTCGCGCCGCACGGCCGCCGCCCACGCGGTGGGCCCGCCGACCTCGTCCCTCTCCACGGACTCGGGACGGCCGGGCCCGGAGCTGTACGCGGCGGGACGGCTGCCCGGCCAGCGGAGCGCCCCGTAGTCGCGCGGTAGCTCAGTGCGCCGGCCCCGGACCGATCGGTCCGGGGCCGGCGCTTCTGTTCGTCCGGACGGGCAGATGCCGAGGTCCCGAGCCTGCCCGGGCGCGGGGGCGGGCCGTAGGGTGACCCCATGAACGATCGCATGGTGTGGATCGACTGCGAGATGACCGGTCTCTCGCTGTCGCACGACGCGCTCATCGAGGTGGCCGCCCTCGTGACCGACTCGGAGCTGAACGTGCTCGGCGAAGGGGTGGACATCGTGATCCGTCCCCCGGATGCCGCGCTGGAGACCATGCCGGACGTGGTGCGCACCATGCACACCGCCTCCGGCCTGCTCGAGGAGCTGCCGGGCGGCACGACGCTGGAGGACGCGCAGGCCCAGGTCCTCGCGTACATCCGCGAGCACGTCAAGGAACCGGGCAAGGCCCCGCTGTGCGGCAACTCGGTGGGGACGGACCGCGGCTTCCTGTTGCGCGACATGCCCACGCTGGAGGAGTACCTCCACTACCGCATCGTGGACGTCTCCTCCGTGAAGGAGCTGGCGCGCCGCTGGTACCCGAGGGCGTACTTCAACAGCCCGGAGAAGAACGGCAACCACCGGGCCCTCGCCGACATCCGCGAGTCGATCGCCGAGCTCCGCTACTACCGCGAGGCGGTCTTCGTCCCGCAGCCCGGCCCCGACTCGGACACCGCCCGCGCCATCGCCGCGAAGCACGTCCTGCCCGCTCAGTAGCCCCCCGGGGACCCACCGCGCGGCCCGCGCGGGAAAGCGGGCGCGAGCACCCCTTCGGACCCTGTACACTTTTTCTCGGCCGGTAGGGGAAACGAATTCGGAGAACCACCCGGTCATGGTGGGTGTAGCTCAGCTGGTAGAGCACCTGGTTGTGGTCCAGGATGCCGCGGGTTCAAGTCCCGTCACTCACCCTGGATGATCAAGGGCTGACCTGTGAAAACAGGTCAGCCC
>NZ_BMWD01000005.1:204715-390645 GCF_014651055.1 Streptomyces fructofermentans | reverse complement strand
CCTCTTCGCCACCGCCCTCACCTGGATCGCCGTCGGCATGGGCCTGGTCAGCCCCAACGCCGAAGCCGCCAGCAACAACGCCCTGCCCCTGATCTTCCTGCCCCTCATCTCCAGCGCCTTCGTCCCCCTCGACTCCATGCCCGGCTGGTTCCGACCCGTCGCCGAATACCAGCCCTTCACCCCGGCCATCGAAACCCTGCGCGGACTGCTCCTCGGCAGCCCGATCGGCCACAACGGCTGGCTCACCATCGCCTGGTGCCTCACCCTCACCGCCCTCGGCCACCTCTGGACCACCAAGGTCTACAACCGCGACCCGAAGTAGCCGCCGTGACAGCGCGGGCGGCCTCCGCCCTCTCGCACCACCGTCCCGCCCGGGGCGGCCCGCACCGACACCGCGTCGGTGCGCGCCGCCCCTTCGGCGTTCTCCGCCGCCCACTTCGCCGCAGGTCGGACGGGATCTCCCCAGGCGCTCCCCGGAGACCGTCGAGGCCGCGGAGCGACTGGCCCGACGGTCGTCCGGCGGGCCCGTCCCCAGGGCGTGTCAGCGATCTTGTGTAAGTCGTTTGGTGTCATTGGATGCTGAGCCGGTCCTCGAAGAAGAGTGAGAACTGGTTCAGTGCCTCTTTCCAGTGTGCGGCGACGTGGTTCGCGTCGCGCGCTTTCGGGTTGATCTGCTCGCGGACCGCGAGGTAGAGGACCTTCAACGCGGCCTGCTCCGAGGGGAAATGGCCGCGGTTGCGGGTGGCCTTGCGGAGCCGGGCGTTCATGGATTCGACCATGTTCGTGGAGTAGACCACGGTCCTTATGGCCGGCGGGAACGCCAGGTAGGGCGTGAACTCCGGCCAGGCCGACCGCCAGGTCCGCACGATCGCCGGATAGCGTTGGCCCAGCTCAGAGGCCTCGAAAGCGTCGAGTGCCTGCTCGGCAGCGGCCTCGGTCGGGGCCGTGTGGATGGCCTTCAGGGACGGGACCAGCTTCGGGTGGTCCCGCGAGGACGACAGTCGGAGCGAGGCTCTCGTCAGGTGGATCACGCAGGTCTGGACGGTCGCCTTGGGCCAGGTCGCGGTGACCGCGTCCGGCAGGCCCTTCAACCCGTCACAGACCACGATGCAGACGTCCTCGATGCCTCGGTTCCGCAGCTCGGAGAGGACCGCCATCCAAGTGCTGGCGCCCTCACCCTCGGCTCCGACCCACAGACCGAGGACGTCTTTGCGGCCGTCCATGTCGACGCCGACGGCCAGGTAGACCGGCTTCGACGTCACCGAACCGGAGCGGATTTTCACCCACAACGCGTCGATGTAGATGATCGGCCAGACCGGGTCCAGGGGCCGGTTCTGCCAGGTCACGAGCTCGTCGATCACGGCGTCGGTGACTTTGCTGATCAGGTCTGGGCTGACCTCGACCCCGTAGATTTGGGCGAGGTGGGAGCGGATGTCGCGCACGCTCATGCCGCGGGCGTAGAGGGAGAGGATCCGGTCGTTGAACCCGGCGAGGCGGCGGGCGTTCTTCGGGACCAGCCGCGGTTCGAAGTCGCCGTTTCGGTCCCGCGGCACCGCCAGCGTCACGGCGCCGGCATCGGTCAGGACCGTCTTGGGCGAGGTCCCGTTGCGGGAGTTCCCCGACCCGTGCCCTGCAAGATCTCCGCGTTCGTAGCCGAGGTGTTCGCTCATCTCGGCTTCCAGGGCCCGCTCGAGGACGGCCTTGGTGATCTCCGTCAGCAGCCCGCCCTCACCGAGCAGGGCCGCACCCGAGGCATCAGCCTTGTCGAGCAGCCGCTCGACCACCTCGTCGACCGTCTTGTCGCCGGCCACGGACGTGGCCGCTTCGTTTTTGTCTGCCATGACTCGTCCGATCCGCCTGGCCCACAGGCCCGAGGCCGAGCCCCGGGCCAGGCTTCCACATCACGGACTTACACGATCTTTCAGACACGCTCCGTCCCCATCGCCGGCCGAGCTGCATCGTGGCAGGTCGGACGCCTAGGGCGTGTACACCGTCGGCCTCGGTGCCGTAGGCATGCCCGTGCCGATGAAGAAGCTCGGGTGGGGCGGCTGGTTGTAGGCAGTGTTCTGCCAGGCCAGACCGGTGCGGTACATCGTGTCGTGGAGCAGCGTGGTGATCCGCGTGCCCGTCTCCAGCGGTGTGGAGTAGATGCGCAGCGCCCGGTTGTCGCCCGTCGCCCAGACGACCTCCTCGCGCCAGTCGCCGAAGAGGTCGCCGGACAGCGCCGGAGTGGCCTTCGTGCCGTTGTTGGAGTGCACCGAGGAGCCGGTGAGCAGCCGGGTGTCGGACGACGTGCCGTACTTGTCGATGTGGGTGCCGTCCAGGAGTTCCCGCGTCGTGTCCCCGTCCCACCAGGAGAGGAAGTTGACGGAGGAGGGTTCGCGGCCCTTGGCGGCGCCGGCCTCGTCGCGGATCGACGTGTCGGAGGCCGACCAGACCTCCGCGCCGTCGTTGCCCGCGTAGACGTCCCCGGCCACGCCCCTGCCGTTGTCGCAGCACGCGGCGAGCTTCCAGCGGATCGCGCCGTCGGCCGGGTCGATGTACAACTCCGCGGGCTGCGAGGTCGATTCCGAGACCTTGAAGTACTCCAGGCCGGACGTCCCCGGATCGAGGTCGCCCAGGTGCTGCGCGTCGCCGTGGCCGGTCCGCGTGGTCCACAGGGCGTTCCCGTTGTCGTCCACGGCCATCGCCCCGTAGACGATCTCGTCCTTGCCGTCGTTGTCGACGTCTCCGACGGACAGGCTGTGGGAGCCCTGGCCGTCGTACCCCTTGCCCGTGTTCGTCGAGGAGTTGGTGTCGAAGGTCCAGCGCCGGGTGAAGGCACCGCCTCTCCAGTCCCAGGCCGCGAGCACGGTCCGCGTGTAGTAGCCGCGGGCCATCACGAGTGAGGGCCGCCGGCCGTCCAGGTAGGCGGTGCCGGCCAGGAACCGGTCCACACGGTTGCCGTAGGAGTCGCCCCAGGAGGACACCGTGCCGCGGGCCGGGACGTAGTCGACCGTGCCCATCGCCCTGCCCGTCAGACCGTCGAACATGGTCAGGTACTCGGGCCCGGACAGCACGTATCCGCTGGAGTTGCGGTGGTCGGCCGAGGAGCTGCCGATCACGGTGCCCGCCCCGTCGACCGTGCCGTCGGAGGTCTTCGCCGCGACCTCGGCCCTGCCGTCGCCGTCGTAGTCGTACACCTGGAACTGCGTGTAGTGGGCGCCCGAGCGGATGTTGCGGCCCAGGTCGACGCGCCACAGCCTTGTGCCGTCGAGCTTGACGCCGTCGATCACCGTGTTGCCGGTGTAGCCGGACTGGGAGTTGTCCTTGGCGTTGGTCGGCTGCCACTTGAGGACGAAGTCGGGTGCCCCGTCGCCGTCGAGGTCGCCGACGGAGGCGTCGTTGGCCTCGTAGGTGTACGCGACGCCGTCCGGGGTGGTGCCGCCGGCCGGCGGGGTGATGGCCACGTCCTTGTACCCGGCGCGGAACTGAATCGCGTTGGCCGAGTCGCCCTGCTCGACACCGCCGACGATCGCGCGGACCGTGTAGTCGGCCTGGGCCGGGGCGCCGGAGTGGAAGTAGTTCGTCGAACCGGTGACCGGGGCGGAGTTGACCCTGGTGCCGGCCCGGTAGACGTTGAAGGACACGTCGTTCGGATCGGTGCCCAGCCAGCGCCAGCTCACGAGGTTGCCGGCATCGGTGTGGACGCTGACGACACCGCGGTCGAGCCTCTCCACCTGGCGTGCCGTGGCCGCCTGGGCCGGTGCCGCGGTGAGCGCGGTGAGTCCGGCGGCGGCGAGCGCGCCGGTGAGGACGGTGGCGAGGAGGAGCCTGGCCCTGCCGTGTCTGCGATGCGGGTGCTGCACGGTGACGTACCTCCCTGGGGGAAAGTCGGAATCCGACCTTCAGTCGCCGCCGGTGGCACCGGGGTTGCCGCCGTTCAGCAAGCGCTCTCTGTGCCGTAGGTCCGGGCGAGCGCCGCGACCGTGCCCGCGATGCGCGCCCGCAGCTCGGCCGGTTCCAGCACTTCGATGTCGGCGCCGAGCCGCAGGAACTCCGCGTGTGCGTGCTCGACCGACTCGACGGGCACGGTGGCCCGGGTCCATCCGTCGCTCTCCTTACGGCCGTTGGCGCGCACGGCGTCGCCCGCGCGTCCCGCGAGGCGCACCCCGGGGGCGAGTCTGACCACCGCCTCGCCCTGGTGCAGCCGGTCGTGGAAGTCCCGCTGGTACGCGGTCCAGTACGCGGCCAGGTGGAAGTCCCCCGGTCTCTCGAACTCCCCCTCGCCGGAGTCCAGTTCGAGGATCTGGTCGACCCGGAAGGTGCGCGGCCCCGGGCCCGCAACGACGTACCAGCGGCCCGCCTTGAGCACGAGCCCGTACGGTTCGAGGCGGCGCTCCACGTCCGTGGGCGCGCGCCAGCGGCGGTAGCGGACCCGCAGCACCCGTGAGCGCCACACGGCGTCGGCGACGGCCGGGAGGAACGGGGTGTCCTCGCCGTCCGCGTACCAGCCGGGCGCGTCGAGGTGGAAGCGGCCGCTGATCCGGTCGGCGTGCGCGCGCAGCTCGCTCGGCAGCGCGGCGCGCACCTTGAGCTGGGCGGCGGCGAGGACCTGGCCGAGTCCCAGCTCGGCCGCCGGTCCGGGCACGCCCGCCAGGAAGAGCGCCTCCGCCTCGTCGGCGGTCAGGCCGGTCAGCCGGGTGCGGTAGCCGTCGAGGAGCCGGTAGCCGCCCGCGTGCCCCGCGTCGCCGTAGAGCGGGACGCCGGCGGCGCCCAGGGCCTCGGCGTCGCGGTACACCGTGCGCACCGACACCTCCAGCTCGGCGGCGAGGTCGGCGGCCGTCATCCGGCCCCGGGTCTGGAGCAGCAGGAGCATCGAGACGAGACGGGCCGATTTCATCGCGCCAGAATGCCAGCCCACCACTGACAGGAGGTGTCAGTGGAGGCGTCCTAGCGTCGTGCCATGGCTTTCGAAGAGAAACTCCTGACCGTGCCGCCGCCCCTGGAGGTGGCCGGCCGGCGGATCAAGCGCTACCACGTCACCACCGACCCGGCGGGCATCGCGCCCGACGTCCAGGAGGCGGCGTACGCGATCCTGCCGAAGCTGCTCCCCGAGCCGGACGGCACGCCGCCCGCGACGTTCGTCGTGCTGCACCGGGGCGGGGACAGCGGCGCCTACCTCAACGCGTACAGCTGGGTGTGGGACAACGTCCTGCACTTCCGGGGAGCGGCGGCCGGGCAGCCCGTGCTCGGCTGCCCGGACCGGAACCCGGCGCACTTCGTCACCCCGGACCTGCCGTGGATCGGCTGCGTCTGGGAGCTGCCGCCGATCGTCCACGAACGCGACGCCTGGGTACGGCACATGCTCGGCCCGGACTCCCCCGATCTCGACGGCTACCTGGCCGACTCGATGCCGGCCGGCACGACGGGGGACCGCCCATGAGCGCTCCGGGTGACTTCGACTTCCTCGTCGGCGAGTGGGAGGTCGCGCACCGGCGCCGGACCCGCTTCCTCGACCCGGACAGCGACTGGGAGGAGTTCGGGGCCACCAGCCGCTGCGGGCGGCTGTTCGACGGGGCCGCGAACATCGACGAGATGACGGTGCCCGCGCAGGGGTGGAAGGGGCTGACCCTGCGCCTGCGCGACCGTGCCACCGGCCGGTGGTCGCTGTACTGGTCCAGTACGCGCAGCGGACGGCTGTTCCCTCCGGTCACGGGTGAATTCATGGACGGGCGGGGCGAGTTCCTCGGGGACGACACGCACGAGGGCCGGGACGTACGCGTGCGCTTCGTGTGGTCGGGGATCTCGCGGGACACGGCACGCTGGGAGCAGGCGTTCTCGGTGGACGGCGGGGCGACCTGGCTGACCAACTGGGTCATGCTCTTCACACGGCGCCCGCCCGAGGTCGGGCCCGCGTCCGGCGCGGCGGGCCGCGACGGGTGGGTGCCGGAGCCCCGCGCCGTGTGAACGCGCGCCGCCCCTCCCCCGGGAGCCGCCTACTCCTTCCTGAACGCGCGCAGGGCGAACTGCGGGTCGGGGCGCGGCGCGTGCTGTTCCGGGAGCTGCTCCAGGCGCGTCGCGAGCCGCTCCGTGAGGGGAGCGCCGGGCGGCAGCAGCGTGTACCAGCCGCGTCGCACGTCGGCGGCGGCCCGGGCGGGGGTCCTGCCCCGGCCGCGGAAGTACGCCCGGCCTGCCGGGGCCAGGGCGTTCCGGGCGGCGAAGCCGGTCACGAGGTCCGCCCTGTCGCGTGCGGCGCGGCGCGGGCGCGGCGCCATCACGGCGTCGATGTCGCTGCGGACGTCGTGCGAGGCAGCCTTGTCCACGGTCGTGACGAAGACGCCGCCGGGGCGCAGCACCCGGGCCGCCTCCTGGACGACACGGTCCGCGTCGTCCAGGAGATGAAGCAGCCAGACCGCCGACACCGCGTCGAACAATGCGTCAGGGAACGGCAGTTGGCGGGTGTCGGCGAGCACGACCCGGCCCGGGGTGCGTTCCGCGGCCTGCCGCAGCATGCCCCCCGCCGCGTCCGCGCCCGTCACACGCAGTCCCGCTGCGGCAAGCCGGCGCGTCACGATGCCCGTGCCGCAGCCGATGTCGAGGAGGGCTCCGCCGGTGCGGGGCAGGAGTCCGAGCACGGCGCCGGCGGCCGCGGCGGCGCGGGGCTCGCCGCCCCGGGACGCGTCGTACCGCTCGGCCTCCTCGTCGTAGTCGAACACCGGCGTGCTCAGCCGGCGCCGTGGCCGGCGGCCAGTTCCTCGACCCGTCGCGCCAGGTCGAGGTCCAGCCGGGTGACGGCTCCGCCCACACTGTGGGTGTTCACCGTGAGCGAGACGGTGTGATAACTCAGTGTGATGTCCGCGTGGTGGTCCAGCTCGTCCTGCACCCGGGCGATGTGCACGACCAGCGCGGCCGCCGCGAAGTGCGAGCCCAGCCGGTAGGAGCGGGCGATCCGGTCCCCGTCGAGCGACCAGCCCGGCAGCTCCGCGAGCCGGTCCTCGATCTCCTTCTGCGCCAGCGGTTCGAGGGGCATGGTCTCTCGCTCCTTCGGTGGTGTCCGGATCTCCTCAGCGTGCCACAGTCCGGCTGTTTCGGTCCTGGTCAGGCACGCTCCGGAAGGTCGCCGGGGTACGCATTCGGCCGTGGTCCGGCCCGTCGACCCGCCGGCCGCCGATCGGCTAACGTCGGGGTCATGACGACCGCCGCGCCCGGGACAGCGTCCGCCGACGACGGCGTACCGGGAGTGGGTCCGCTGCTGCGCGGCTGGCGGGAGCGGCGCCGGGTCAGCCAACTGGAGCTGGCACTGCGGGCAGGGTCCTCCGCACGGCACATCAGCTTCGTCGAGACGGGCCGCTCCCGGCCGAGCGAGGACATGGTGCTCCGGCTGGCCGAGCACCTGGACGTGCCGGTCCGGGACCGCAACTCGCTGCTCCTGGCCGCCGGTTACGCACCCCGCTATCCCGAGACCCCGCTCGACGACCCGGCCCTGGAGGCGCTGCGCGAGGGCGTGGAGCGGCTGATCAGGGGCTACGAGCCCTATCCGGCGCTGGTGGTGGACGCCACGTACTCCGTGGTCGCCGCGAACCGCGGGATCACGATGCTGCTCGACGGTGTGCCCGAGCACCTGCTCGTGCCGCCGCTCAACGCGATGCGGCTGACGCTGCATCCGGAGGGGCTCGCGCCGAGGATCCGCAACCTGCGCGCGTGGCGCGGACATCTGCTGGCCCAGATGGAGCGCGACATCGCGCTGCGCCGCTCGGCCCCGCTGCGGGCGCTGTACGAGGAGGTCGCGGCGTACCCGTACGACGTCCCGGAGAGCGGCGAGGACGAACAGGACGCCCGCGTACCGCACTTCGCGCTGCCTCTGCGGATCGAGCACGACGGTCTGGTCCTGTCGTTCGTGTCGTCGATCTCCACGTTCAACACCCCGATGGACGTGACGGTCTCCGAGCTGGCCGTCGAGACGCTGCTGCCGGCCGACCCGGCGACGGCCAAGTACCTTCGTTCGCTGCTGTCCTGAAGCCGCCGAGGCCGACACCCGCCGCGTGGAGAATTGTGGATCACGTGAGGGTTCGGCGGGGACATGGCACACTTCTCGCCATGCCCGGCGCATGGGGAGGCGTCTCGTGAGTGAAAGACGTCCTGCGCCGACCGTGGGGCAGGTGGTACTGGGGAGACGGCTCCAGGAGTTGCGGGAGGCCTCCGGCCTGAAGCGGGACGAGGCCGCGCGGATCCTGCGCGTCGCGGGCGCGACCGTCCGCCGCATGGAGATGGCCGAGGTCTCCCTGAAGATCCCGTACGTGCAGGTGCTGCTGTCGACCTACGGGGTGCCCGACGACGAGATCGCCGCGTTCGTGAGGCTCGCCGAGGAGGCGAACGAGCCCGGCTGGTGGCAGCGTTTCCACGACGTGCTGCCGGACTGGTTCAGCCTGTACGTGAGCCTGGAGGGGGCGGCGTCCCTCATCCGGTCGTACGAGCCGCACTTCGTGCCGGGGCTGCTGCAGACCGAGGCGTACGCGCGTGCGGTCCTGGAGGCCGGCACGGTGGGCCAGACGGGACCCGAGGAGATCGAGCGCCATGTGTCGCTGCGGCTCGCCCGCCAGGACCTGCTGACCGGGGCCGCCCCGCCGCACCTGTGGGTGATCATGGAGGAGACGGTCCTGCAGAGACCGGTGAGCATCCGTTCCGAGGTGATGGCGGAACAGCTCGACCACCTCCTGGAGATGGTCCGCCACGACCACATCACCCTGCAGATCGCGGAGTTCGCCTCAGGTCCCCACCCGGGGACGTACGCGCCCTTCGTGCTGTTCCGCTTCGCCGAGCCGGAGCTGCCGGACATGGTGTACACGGAGTACCTGACGGGGGCGCTGTACCTCGACTCCCGCAGGGAGGTCGCCGCGCACCTGGAGGTGCTGGACCACATGACGACCGGTGCCGCGTCCGCCCGGCGCACCGAGGAGATGATCCGGGAGCGCCGGGCCGACTTCTGAACGGGCCCCGGGCGGACGGCAGTCCGGGGCGCGGGAGCCACTCCGAGCCGTGGGCCGGTCGCGGGGGCGGGTCAGGCGGGTCCGCCCCCCGTGCCCCCGTCGTGTTCTCCCCCGGCACCCCGGCCGTCCTCCGCCCGCGGGCCGTCCTCCGCCCGCCGGCCGCCGTCCCCGTCCGCGGCGGAACGGCGTCCGTCCGCGGCCTCCCGCTCGTCGTCCACGATCTCGGCGTCGACCACGCCGTCCTCGTCCGGGGGCGCGGCCTGCTCGGCGCCGGGCCGGTCCTGCGGGGGCGACTGCTGTGCCTGCGCGTACATCGCCTGTCCCACCTTCTGGCTGACGGTGGCGAGTTTCTCGACCCCCCTGCGGAGGGTGCCCGTGTCGACGCCGTCCCGGTCGGCCAGCAGCTCCTTCAGCTCGGCGATCGACGACTCGACCTCGGCCTTGATGTCGGCGGGCACCCGCTCGTCGTTCTCCCGGAGGAACTTCTCGGTCTGGTAGACGAGTTGCTCGGCCTGGTTGCGGGTGTCTGCGGCCTCGCGGCGCCTGTGGTCCTCCTCCGCGTACTGCTCGGCCTCGCGCATCATGCGGTCGATGTCGGACTTCGAGAGCGCCGAACCGCCCGTGACGGTCATCTTCTGCTCTCGGCCGGTGGCCAGGTCCCTCGCCGAGACGTGCATGATCCCGTTGGCGTCGATGTCGAAGGCGACCTCGATCTGCGGCAGTCCGCGCGGCGCGGGCGGCAGCCCGGTGAGGTCGAAGACGCCCAGTTTCTTGTTGTACGCGGCGATCTCCCGTTCGCCCTGGAAGACCTGGATGCCGACGGAGGGCTGGTTGTCCGTCGCCGTCGTGAAGATCTCCGAACGCCGCGTGGGAATGGTGGTGTTGCGCTCGATCAGGGTGGTCATGATGCCGCCCTTGGTCTCGATGCCCAGGGACAGCGGAGTGACGTCGAGGAGCAGGACGTCCTTGACGTCGCCGCGGATGACCCCGGCCTGGAGCGCGGCGCCGAGCGCCACGACCTCGTCCGGGTTGACCCCCTTGTGCGGATCGCGGCCGGTGAGCTCCCTCACCAGGTCCGTCACCGCGGGCATCCGGGTGGAGCCGCCGACGAGGATGACGTGGTCGACCGCGGACAGCTTGACCCCGGCGTCCTTCACCGCCTGGTGGAAGGGCGCCTTGCAGCGGTCGAGCAGATCGGCCGTCAGCTCCTGGAACTGGGCGCGCGTCAGCTTCTCGTCCAGGTGCAGCGGGCCGTCCGCCGACGCGGTGACGTAGGGCAGGTTGACGGTCGTCTCCGTGGACGAGGACAGCTCGATCTTGGCCTTCTCAGCGCCCTCGCGAAGCCGTTGGACCGCCATCCGGTCCCGTCCGAGGTCGATGCCGTGCGCGGCCTTGAAGCGCTGGGCGAGATGCTCGACGACCCGGTTGTCCCAGTCGTCGCCGCCGAGTTGGGTGTCGCCGTTGGTGGCCTTGACCTCGATGACGCCGTCGCCGATCTCCAGGAGGGAGACGTCGAACGTCCCGCCTCCCAGGTCGAAGACGAGGACGGTCTGCTCCTCGCCGCGGTCGAGCCCGTAGGCGAGCGCCGCGGCCGTGGGCTCGTTGATGATCCGCAGGACGTTGAGTCCCGCGATCTCGCCGGCCTCCTTGGTGGCCTGGCGCTGGGTGTCGTCGAAGTGGGCGGGCACGGTGATCACGGCGTCCGTGACGTCCTCGCCGAGATACGCCTCCGCGTCGCGCTTCAGCTTCTGCAGCACCCGTGCGGAGAGTTCCTGCGCCCGGTAGCGCGTGCCGTCGACGTCCCCCTCCCCGGGAAAGCGCCAACCCGGGTCGCCCATGTGGCGTTTGACGGACCGCGCGGTGCGGTCGACGTTGGTGACGGCCTGCCGTTTGGCGACCTCGCCGACGAGGACCTCGCCGTTCTTCGCGAAGGCCACCACCGACGGAGTCGTGCGCGCGCCCTCGGCGTTGGCGACGACCGTCGGCTCGCCCCCCTCCAAAACGGCCACCACCGAGTTGGTGGTACCCAGATCGATCCCGACCGCACGTGCCATGTCCGTCCCCTTCCGCCCGGGCCTGCCCGCGTTCCATCACAAAACTTGAGTGACGTCTTGTCAATGGGGCGCCCACACCCGGGAGTCCGGGACATGACGATGCCGCGTCCCCCGACGGTGGACGCGGCATCGGCGTATGCACGGAAGCTGCGTACGGAAGGGCCCGACGGCCGTCAGGCGAGCTTCGCCGTCAGCGTGATCGTCGTACCGGTGAGTGCCTGGCTGACCGGGCAGTTCTTCTTGGCGTCCTCGGCCGCGGCGGCGAAGGCGTCCGCGTCGATGCCCGGCACCGTGCCCTCGACCGTCAGGTGGATGCCGGTGATGCCCTCACCCGGCTGGAAACTGACGTCGGCCGAGGTCGTCAGCCTGGTGGGCGGGGTGCCCGCGCCGGCGAGGGCGTGCGAGAACGCCATGGAGAAGCAGCTGGAGTGGGCGGCGGCGATCAGCTCCTCGGGGCTGGTCTTTCCGTTCGCGTCCTGGGAGCGCGACGCCCAGGTCACGGGCTGCTCCTGGATGCTGCCGGAGGAGTCGAACGAGATGACTCCCTTGCCGTCGAGGAGGTTGCCTTCCCAGACAGTGTGTGCGGAGCGCGTGGTGGCCACAGTTCTTCCTTTCACATGGGGTCCCCTTGCCGGGGGTTCCTGCCCGCCATCCGATCACACCCGGGCCCGATGCACCCAGCCGATCGGGCCCGGGTGTCCGCGATTCGGCGGCCCGGGCCGGCGCCCCGTGCTCAGCGCACCCGGAAGACCGGGCCCCGGGGCGTGAACGGCAGGCTCGCCCCCTGCGGGACCAGATACGCGTGCTCCCGCCGGACGCGCAGCACGTCGCAGTGACCGTCCGTGATGATCAGGACCGGCGCGCCGGGCGGGAAGTCCTCGGCCCGCAGCAGCAGGTCGACGCCCGGTTGCAGGACCGTGCCGCCGCGGCCGTGCACCCGCACTCGCCCGGCGATGTCCGCGACCGGAACGAAGCCCGCGTCGTGCGGGGCCGCGTCGCAGAAGACCACGCGTGCCGCCGGGACGTCGCGGGCGCCGGCGTACGAGGCGATGGCGCCCAGGGCCTTGCCGAGCAGGGTGCGGTCCATGGAGCCGGAGGTGTCGAGCACGACCCCGAAGGTGCAGCGCGCGACCTCCTCGGGCGGGAAGTGGCGGCCCGCGCGCGGGATGTCGGGGGTGGCGGCCTGCCGGCGGGACGGCCGGGCGTACGACCGGACCGGCTCGGGCCGGGGGACGAACTCGTCGAACCAGCGGGCCAGTCGGGCGTCCCAGGGCAGCGGCGGCTGGCTGAGCGCGCGGATCTCCTCGACGAGCCCGCCGGGCAGGAAGCCGCGCTCCTGCCGCTCGTGCAGGTCGAGGCCCCGGCCCAGTCCCCGGCGGTAGAACTCGTCGAGGTCCACGACGTCGCGGGGCTCACGCAGCGGGCCGCCGAGGATGTCCCCGACGCCCCTGCCCCGCAGGGTGGCGAGCCGGCGCATGCGGCGCAGGTCGGTGGAGATGCGGTCGTAGACCTCCTCGGCCGAGAGGTCGACCAGCGCCGGGTCGTACAGCACCCCTTCGGGCATCGATCCGACGTGCATCCCCACCAGCCAGCCGTTGACGACGTAGTCGCAGGCGATGTTGAAGAGGTACGGGTCGCGATGGCCGCGCCGGTCGCCGTGGCGCAGCGCGGCGTGCAGCATCTCGTGCGCGAGCACGAAACGCCACTCCTCGTCGTCGAGCTGCCGCAGCGGGTTCACGTAGATCTCGCCGGCCCCCGCGTCGACGGCGGCCACGGATATCCCGTGCGCGCGGGCGAGTTCGGCGTCCGCCACGAGCGTGATGCCGGCCGCGATGCCGCCGAGCAGGGGGTACGAGGACACGAACCAGCTCAACGCCCGCTCCCAGGGCCGCAACCGGGTCGGTCCGCCGGTCATGGAGTCCCGGCGGCCGCCCGCCAGGTCCATCGCGGTGGACATCGTGCGGGTGAGCGCGTGCGCGAACGCGAGCTGCCAGTCCGTGGGGCTGCCCTGCCACCGGCCCCATTCCTGGAGCCACTGGTCGGGGCCGGGGCCCGCCGTACCGCAGCGCTCGTACCCGGCGGGGATGCCCTCGCGGCGCCACAGCGCGGCGAGTTGCTCCTCGTCGCCGTGGGGGTAGGTCAGCGGCAGGTCGTCGGGGACCTCCCCGATCGGGAAGGTCTGGAGGAAGCGGTTGACGACCACGCAGCGCGCCGCGAGGTCGAACCGGTCGGGCTGCTCCCGGTGCTCCCGCGCGGCGGGCACATGCCCGAAGCCGAGGTGGATCAGCGCGTGGGCGACGGCCCACGCCCAGGCGCCCGGAGCGGCGCGCCGCTTCGGGTGCGCGTGCAGCGTGCCGTTGGAGGAGACGACGACGAGTCCTTCCCGGGGCGCGAGCGCGCAGTCCTCGGTCCGGCAGATGGTGGCCTCCACGGCGGCCAGCGCGGGGTTGGCGGCGACCAGCGCCATCCCCGCCGCGAACGCCACCGCGGCCGGGTCCTGCTCCGCCGCGGACTTCTTGCGGGAACGGCTCACCGGCGGGCCTCGACCAGCCGCGGCATGTCACGGGCCGCCTCGACCAGGAACCAGGCGGGCAGCACGGGGTTGCCGTCCGCGTCGGAGGCGATCACGCTCTGCGCGACCTCCACCGAGATCTCGGCGAGCTGCACGAGCAGCGACTTCGCGCGGTACGCGGTCTGGCGGCCGGCGGCCGGGACGTGCTCCTTGCTCGCGGGCAGCTCCTTGACGAGGCGGCTCCGGAAGGACTCGGCGAGGTAGTGGAGCAGGTCCCGGTCCTCGACGCGGTGCGGCCAGCGGGCCTCGCCCCTGATGATGGCCTCGATCCCGAACCGGCTGCGGACGACCTTGACGTACCCGCAGAACGCGACGGCGTGCGCGGGCGTCAGGGTCCCGTGCGCGATCACGCGCAGCGTCGGCTCGTCGAGGGTCGGGCCGAAGGAGTGCAGCGCGTCGGAGAGCATGTGCCAGGAGCGGGGCGTGGAGAAGGCCTCCTCCGTCCTGGGCGGCTTGGACCACAGGTGGTCGGGGCGGTCGGTGAGGTGGTCGAGCACCCACGGGTGGATTCCGTTCGCGCCGGCCCACACCAGCCAGTCCTTCGGGGACGCCTCCAGGTGGACGTGCGCGAGCCGGTTGACCAGCGCGGAGGCGATCGGACGGGCCAGCGCGTTGTCCGTCGCGCGGTTGCCCGCGCCGATCACGATGGAGCCCTCCGGCAGCTCGTACGTGCCGATGCGGCGGTCCAGGATCAGCGAGTAGAAGGCCTTCTGGACGTCGGGCGTCGCCGCGTTCAGCTCGTCCAGGAACAGGCAGTACGGCTCGTCGCGGGCGATGGACTCCGGCGGGCAGAAGACCGAGCGCCCGTCCCTGATCTGCGGGACGCCGATCAGGTCCTCGGGCGCCAGCTGCGTACCCAGGAGACTCACGCACTCCAGCCCGAGCGACTCCGCGAACTCCCTGACGAGGGAGGACTTCCCGATGCCGGGGGCACCCCAGAGGAAGACCGGCCGCACGGTCGCGAGACCGAGCAGCAGTTCCGGAATCCGGGCGGGAGTGACGGTGACGGCGGCCTGCACGCAGAGGCTCCTCGACGACTGGTTCGACGGCGCACAGGTGTGCGATGTCCGTGCGGCCAGTGTGGGCGCCGCAGGCAGGCACCGCAGCCCATTTTCCGCCGCGCCGGGCCCGGTGTGCCCCCGGTGACCGGGGGTTTCGCCGCCGTGCGGTGACCGGAACGGGCCGCGGGCGACCCGTGGCGGAACCCGCCCGTGCGGCGACCGGAGGGACGGAACGGCCGCGCGGCGGCCCGGCGCCGGGTCAGGCCGCGTGGCGGTCGGGGTCGGCGTCGACCCCGATCGGGACCTGCGGGCCGTCGCACTCGCGCAACCACCGGCGCAGCACGCGGTGCACCTGCTCGGCGCCGACCAGCTCCGCCCCGTCCTCGACGGGCGGCGAGAACACGGCGGGCGCCATCAGGAACGGCCGGCCCTGCGCACCACCGAGCCCGCCGTGCGAGCCGATCTGCTCCTCGAACGCGAGGACTTCGCCCTCCTCGGGGTCGTACCAGGAGTTGACCATGATGTCCGCGGTGTGCCGGAAGCCGTGCGTGCGGCGCACTGCGTCGGCCGCGCCGGGGCCGAAGTCGGCCAGCGGGCCCGGGTCCTCGTCCAGCTTCTCCAGCGGGACCTCGACGCCGTGCGCGCCGAGCACCAGACCGCCGTGCTCCTCGCTGCGCACGAGCACGAACCCGACGCCCGGATGGTTGGCGAGGGTGGTCAGCAGCGCCGGATGGCGGGCGTCGATCTCCTCGCGGCTCATCCGGTGCGGGACGTCGGGGAAGGACACCAGCCCGAGGTTTCCGGAGGCGAGCACCACGGGTTCGGCGGGACCGTCCTTGGTCCGGTGGGACGGCAGGTACTCGGCCCCGCCCTCCTCGACCGGCCTGCGCAGCGCGGCGCGTACGGCCGCCCTGGCCTCCGCGCCGCTGTGCGTGCGCCGCGCCTTGCGCGGCACCGGCAACCCGCAGCCGGCGCGCACCAGTTCACCGAGCCCGAGTCCGTACCGGGTGCGGAAGGTCTCGCCGGGGCTCTGGCCGTGGTCGGACAGCAGCACGACGCGGTACGCGCGCGGGGCGTGCTCGGCGACCTTCGCGATCAGGGCGAGCGAGCGGTCCAGCCGCTGGAGCACCCTCTCCGCGTCGCGGCTGCGCGGTCCCGAGTGGTGCGCGACCTCGTCGTACGCCACCAGGTCCGCGTAGACCGCTGAGCGCCCGGCGAGCATGTCCCCGATCACCGCGGCGACGACGACGTCCCGCTCGACGACCGTCGCGAAGGCGCGGATGAACGGGTAGAGCCCGCCGCGCGCCACACGCGGGCGGCGCTTCTCGAGCCGGGCCCGGGTGGACTGGCCGATCTCCCGGCCGACCTCGGCGACGAACGACATCGCGGTACGGACCGCGTTCGCCGGGTCGGAGAAGTACGCGAAGTAGCCCGCCCGTGAGCGGTTCTCCCGACCCCGCCGGGCCGCCACCGAGAGCACCAGGGCGAGTTGGTCGGCCCCGCCGCTGAAGAGGTTGCCGCGGCTGGCGCCGTCCAGGCTGAGCAGGCCGCCGTCGCCGGTGCGCGCGACGGCCCGGCGCTGGAGTTCGGCGGCGCTGGTGGGGCGGTTGCAGACCATCACCTCGCCGCTGTCCTTCTCGTACCAGCGGAAGGCGGGCACGTCCTCGTTGGAGCCGTGCAGGATGCCGAGCTGGCTGGCGCCGGTCTGGCTGGACCAGTCGGTGCGCCAGGGGACGATCCGGTGCGTCGCGGGCACCGCCCGGCGGTCGGTGAGCCAGTCGGCGACCGTCGGCATCAGTCCCTGGCCGGCGACGGCGAGGAGGAGGTCGTGGCCGACGCCGTCGAGCTGCAGGAAGACCGTCCCGGGCGTCGAGGGCCCGGCTCCCGGCGGGGCCGCGGCCCGTCGGCGGTCCGACAGCCGGTAGAGCCTTCTGCGGTACGCGTCGTCGTCGCGGACCGCGAGCGCCGCTCCGGTGGCGGAGGCGACGGCCGACATCACGGCGGCGACCACCACGGCCGTCTCCGGTGCGGCCTCGCCCCGTCCCGAGGGAACGATGCGCAGGGCGAGGAGCAGGAACGAGCCGTTGAGGAAGAAGACGAGCACGCCGAGGACGAGCGCGGGCACGAGGAGCAGGGCCCTCACGAGCAGCGGCCACACGACGGCCGAGAGCACGCCGAACGCCCCTGCGCCGAGCGCCGCGGTGGTGGCGATCCGGGTCGCGCTGTCCCCGTCGGGCGACTGGAGCCTGAAGTCGGGCAGGATTCCGGCGAGCACCAGCAGGGTGACCGTGGACACGGCCCACACCGCGACGCTGCGCCAGACCACGCTGCCCAGCCTCCGCCATCGCGCTCCGCTCACGCCGCGCCCACCTCCACTCACCGCACCGCCGCCCTCCCAACCTTGTCACAGGGGGTGGAAGTGCCCGGAGCCGATCGGGGAGGGAGCGGACGGGGGGCGCGCACGCGACCGTGCGCGGCCGTCCGGAGCGGTGGCCGCCGGGGCGGACGGCCGGGGCCGGCGGTTGTCAGCGGCCGTCGTAACCCGCGGTCGGCATCGACAGGCGCCGGTGGACGCGGGCCTTCATCTGGGCGTCGTAGGCGGGTTCGGCGTGCTCGGCGGTCTCGACCCGGACGCCCCGTCTGGCGCACTCGGCGGTGAACTCGTCGACGGACGCCAGCGCCCGCTCCAGGACCCGTCGGCTCGGCGCGACGAACAGGTCGACCAGACCGGCCTCGACGTCGTCCCAGAGCGCGCTGTGGTCCGGCCGCAGCCCCCGTACGAGGAGTTCGCGGGTGACCACGTAGCCGTGCTCGGCGGCCCAGCGGGCGCACATGGCGTGCTGGCTGCGCGAGTCCACCAGGAAGGGGTCGTCGTCCAGCTCCTCCAACGGCGTCAGACTGGCGATCGCCGTCGCTCGGCGCATGCCGGAGGCACGGAGTGTGTCTCCCATGGTGTCCCCCTCACCTCCGGGTTTCGTCGCCGACCCTACTCCTGCCCGTAGGGTCGGGGGGAGTCGCGCGAGGGAGGCAAAGGAGTGCCGGTGGAGATCACTTGGTGGGGCCACGCCACCTGCACCGTCGAGGACTCGGGCGTACGCGTGCTCACCGACCCGCTCTTCGCGCGCCGGCTCGCGCACCTGCGCCGGCGCCGGGGGGCGCCGCCCCCGCCCGAGGCCGCGGTCGCGGACGTGGCCCTGGTCTCGCACCTGCACGCCGACCATCTGCACGTCCCCTCGCTGGCCCGGCTCGCCCCGGGAACCCGGCTGCTGCTGCCCAGGGGGGCGGCGCGGGCGGTGCCCGGCCTGCGCAGGCTCGGCCATCTGCGGCTCACCGAGGTGTCGGCCGACGACCGCACGCGGGTCGGTGACCTGGTCGTACGGAGCGTTCCCGCACGGCACGACGGGCGGCGGCTGCCGGTCGGGCCGCATCGCGCGCCCGCCCTCGGCTATGTGGTCGAGGGCGAGGCGCGGACCTACTTCGCCGGGGACACCGGGCTGTTCGAGTCGATGGCCGAGGAGGTGGGGGACGTCGACGTGGCGCTGCTGCCCGTCGGCGGCTGGGGGCCGTACCTCGGCGAGGGGCACCTGGACGCGGGACGGGCCGCGGAGGCGCTGGCGCGACTGCGGCCGGGCAGCGCGGTGCCGGTGCACTACGGCACGTACTGGCCGATCGGCATGGACGCCGTGCGCCCCCATGAGTTCCACTCCCCCGGCGAGGAGTTCGTACGTCTGGCCGCCGAACGCGCGCCCGGAGTGGCGGTGCACCGGCTGGACCACGGCGAGGGTGTGCGGCCGGAGATCGCGGGGTACCGGTCCCGGGAGGACGCACCGGCCGACCGGGGCGACGAGGAGCGGGAGGGCGGAGCCCGGTGAGACAGGTGCTCGCCGCCGCGGTCACGACCGTGCCGCCCGACTCCACCCAGCAGGCGGTCGGCTATCCCACGCTGTTCCTGCTCGTCCTGATCGGCGCGCTGGTTCCGGTGGTGCCGACGGGCGCGCTGGTGAGTTCGGCCGCCGTGGTGGCCTTCCACCGGGCGGCGCCCTTCTCGATGGCGCTGATCTTCGTCGTGGCGGCGCTCGCGGCGTTCCTCGGGGACGTCACGCTGTACTGGCTCGGCCGGCGGGGCATGGGCTCGAAGAACGGCTCGCGCTGGCTGGCGGCGATCCGCGACCGCGCGCCCGAGGACCGGCTGGCCCAGGCCCAGCAGAAGCTCGCCGACCACGACGTCGCCGTGCTCGTGCTCTCGCGGCTGGTCCCGGCCGGCCGCCTCCCGGTGATGCTGGCCTGCCTGCTGGCGAAGTGGCCGCTGCGGCGCTTCGCACGCGGTGACGTACCGGCCTGCCTCGCCTGGGCCGCGACGTACCAGCTCATCGGCGTACTCGGCGGCTCCCTGTTCGCGGAGCCGTGGGAGGGCGTGGTGGCCGTGGTCGCCCTGACGCTGGTGATCAGCGCCGCCCCCGGGGTGTGGCGCCGGATGCGGCGCTCCACCCCGTAGGCCCGCCCCGGGCGCGGCCGGTCCGCGGGGCCGGCTCGCGCGACCTGTCGTGTCCGCGGGCCCGGGTCGCGCCACCTGTCGCGCGCGTGCCCCGCGATGCCGCCGTCGGCGCCCGGCCTCACCGCCCGCCGAGCGCCCTGCCGTCACCGTCGAGCACGCGCGACGCGCCCACCGGCAGGTCCCACAGGTCCTCGCGGTCCAGCCCCGCCCCCTCCCAGGCCGCGCGCACCCGGTGCAGCGGTTCGAGGACGGGCTCGGCGGACAGGACGAAGGTGGCCCAGTGCATGGGCGCCATCCGCCGGGCTCCGAGGTCGCGAGCCGCGCGCACCGCCTCCTCCGGATCGCAGTGGACGTCACTGAGCCACCAGCGGGGGTGGTACGCGCCGATCGGCAGCAGCGCCAGGTCGATGCCGGGGTAGCGGGAGCCGATCCGGTCGAACCAGTGGCCGTACCCGGTGTCGCCCGCGAAGTACACCCGCTGCCCGTCGGGGTCGGTCAGCACCCAGCCACCCCACAGCGTGCGGCAGGTGTCGTGCAGGCTGCGCTTCGACCAGTGGTGGGCGGGGACGAAGTCGAGCCGCACACCGTCCAGTTCGACCGCCTCCCACCAGTCCAGCTCGGTGACGTGCGTGAAGCGGCGGCGCCGGAACCAGCGGCCGAGCCCGGCGGGCACGAACACCGGTGTGCCGCGCGGCAGTCTGCGCAGGGTCGGCGCGTCCAGATGGTCGTAGTGGTTGTGGCTGATGAGCACGGCGTCGACGCGCGGAAGCGCGCTCCAGGCCACGCCGACCGGGGTCATCCGGGCGGGGGTTCCCAGGATTCTGCGGGACCAGACGGGGTCGGTGAGCACGGTGAGGCCACCGATCCGGATCACCCAACTCGCGTGCCCGGCCCAGGTGACCGCGACCGTGCGTGTGTCGACACGCGGCAACGGGGCCGGTTCGTACGGCAGTCGGGGAATGTCGGCGAGCCCGGACGGGCCGGGCCGCAGGGCACCCTCCCTGGCGAACCGGGCGAAGCCCTTGAGCCCGGGCAGCGGAGCGGTCAGGCGATGGGTGAAGGAGCGCGGCCAGACCCGGCGTTCGGTGAGCGGGCGGGGCTCGGGGAGCGGTTCGAGGACGTCGGGCGCGGGCCGGGACACCGCGTGCCGGACCTCCGGCGCCGCCTCGGGCGGCCGTACCGCGGACGGGGGTCGTGTCGGCGGCCGGGGCGGGGCCGGACTCGCGGAGGTGGGCTGCGAGGAGGGCGGCGGGGCGGCCGCGGGCGGGGGGTTCGCGGCGGCCGCGGGGGTGGTCGTGGTCGACTCGGACTGCTGCGTCATCGAGGTGACTCCCATCGCCGGGCGTCGTCGTTGTCCCTCAGGTCGCCGAAGGCCGCTTCCAGCCGGCTCAACGCCCGTTCCACATGCGGCAATTCCAGGGGCTCGCGTGACATGAGAGACGCAGTGCGCTCCTCCTCGGTTGTGCCGAGGAACGCGGCGGTCGTGAGCCGTACACGCAGATGGGCGAGATCGTCCCCGAACCGGTGGCCGCCCGGCGCCGGCATGCCGAGCCGACGGGTGAGGAAGTCCTCCAGCTCCTGTGCGTCGCCGACACCTTGGGCCGTGAGCGCCGGGCGCAGCGGGTCGAGGTCCGCGTAGAGGTGGCGGCCCGCGCGCGGGGGTCTGGCGAGGGCTCCCGCGGCCACGAGGGTCCCGTGCGCGGCGGCCGCGACCCGCGCGTGCACCCGTACAGACGCGGCGATGTGGTCCGTGATCTCGTCGGGCTCCCCGAGCGCGTACGCGGCGGCGGCGGCGACCGGGGCGGCGATGCGGGCGCCGAGCGCGGTCAGCACGTCGAGGACGCGGTCGCGCAGTTCGCCGCCCGCGCCGTTGTCGGGGAAGCGGGCGATCGCGGCGGGCCAGCCGGGCGGCAGGAAGGACCCGGACAGGTCGGTCAGGACCGTGACCCGGTCGGGCAGCATCTCGGCGGGGCTCAGCAGGACGGTGTCGTGCGGCTCGTGCAGGGTGTCCCGCCAGGTCTCGTCGCTCACCACGTGCAGCCCCTCGCCCGCGGCGGCCTCCACCGCCTCGTGGACGAGTTCGGGAGGAGCGACGGTGGCGGTGGGGTCGTCCACGACGGACAGCACCAGCAGGCGCGGATCGCCCCCCTCGGCGCGCACCCGGCGGACGGTCTCCAGGAGCGCGTACGGGTCGGGCACGCCACCGCACTCGGCGGGCGTGCCCACATGGAAGACCGAGCGCCCCAGCAGGCGCGCCTGCGGCTCCCACCACGCGGCGCAGGGCCGGGGCAGCAGCACGTCTCCGCCGAGCGCGGCGCTCAGCGCGAGGAGGAGCGCGGGGCCGCCCGCGGCGGCGGCCGTCCGGTCGCGTCCTGCGGGCAGCCCCCGCCGGGCCCAGTAGCCGCGGGCGGCGTCGAGCAGCGCGGCGCCCCCGCCGGCCGGTTCGGTGTTCGCGCCGCGCGCCGCGGCGGCGAGGCCGGGGGGCACGGGCAGGCCCTGGCCGGGCGGCGGCGGTCCGTACCGGACGGGCCCGTGTCCCTCCGGGTCAGTCCTCCGCATCTGTACCTCCGCGCAGTGGTCCGTGGTTCCTACGGTGCCCGCCGTGTTCGTGGGATCCGGCTACCCCGTGATCCGCCGCGTCAACTCGGCGGCCGATCACGGCCGATGGCGGTCACGGCCCATGGCGGTCGCGGCCCATGGCGGTCGCGGTCACTGCTCGCGGCGGCGCAGTCTGTGGACGGCGGCGCCGAGCGCGCCCGCGATGAGGACGCCTCCGGTGACCAGCGCGACGGTGGAGTCGTTGAAGGCGCCGCCCTCACCGGCGCGCACACCGTGCTGGACGCCCGTGCCCCGGGAGTGCTCGCGGGTCACGGTGAAGGAGGCGCTCCACGGTTTGCCCTGGGCGCCGGGTGCCACGGGGCAGGCCCCGTCGACGGTCCACTCGGAGGTCCTGCCCGCGCTGTCCGGCCCGCCGGCCTCGAAGTCCGCGGCCGGGGCGATCCGGGCGGTACCGCTGTAGACCGGGCCGCCCGCGGTGTCCTCCTCGCCCTTGGCCCTGCGCAGTTGGACGGCACCGTGCTCGAAGGCCTTGGACTCGGCCTCGATCGTGTCCGGCGGGGTCCCGCCGCTCGGCTCGCAGAGGACGGAGACGGTCACGGTGCCGCCGGGGGCAACGATCCGCGGGGTCACCTCCGCCGAGGGGTTCGCCACCGCGACGCCGGCGGTGACCCCCAGGGCGACGGCGGTGAGGGCGGTCGCGGACAGGGCGCGGACGGTTCTGCGCATGGGCTCGGGCTCCTTCGGCCGGCGGCTGGGGACCCCCACGCCCGTACGGCGGCTGCGGAGGCGGGGCACGACCGACATGCCCCGCTGCCCATCAGAGCCCGGCCGCCGCCGGGGCGCGCGCGGCCGGGCACCATTCGTGCCATGCGGGCACCCGAGCGGGTGACGTCACGGGCCGGGCACCGGGCGGTCCGGCGGACCGGTCCGGCCGGCGGCCGTCCGAGCGGCGATCGCGCGGGGCGGGGCCTTCGTCGGGTGGACCGGGGCCCCGACCGCCACGCCCCCGTGGCTCCGGGGCGTGTGCGGCACGGGGTCCGGGGCCCCGCCCTCGCTGGTCCGGTGTGCTGAGGCGCGCGGCTCGGTGTCCGGGGCGCCGACCTCACCGGTCCGGTGTGCCGGGCGCCGCGGAGCGCCTGCGGCATCCGCACGCGTGCGCTGTGTCCGGGCTTCGGACACCGTCATCGGGTCCGGGCCCGACGCGGCGGCGCGGAGTCCGGGCGCCGCGCACCGGTGTCGCGCCCGGCCCGCGAGGACCCGCCGGGCGGCGGCCCGAACCGGGCGGCGGCTCGGACCGGGCGCAGGCCCGAACCGGGCGCAGGCCCGAACCGGGCGGCGGCCCCGACCAGCGGACCGGGGCTGGACCGGGCGGAGGACCGGCCCGACGGGCCGAGACCGCCCGGACCGGGCGGAGGACCGGACCGGGCGGAGGGCCCGACCCGGGGGAAGGCCGACCGGGCGGAAGCCCGACCGGCGGAGGTTCGTTCAGGCGGCGTCCTGCATCACCTGGTCCCGCAACCGGTCGCAGCAGCGGCTGAGCAGGCGGGAGACGTGCATCTGGGAGATGCCGAGCCGCTCGGCGATCCGGCTCTGGGTCATGTCGTCGAAGAACCGCATGTAGAGGATGGCCCGTTCACGCTCGGGCAGCGCCTCGATGCGGGGCCTGACCGCCTCGCGGTCCACGACGACGTCGAGCGCGGGGTCCGCCGTGCCGAGCGCGTCGCTCAGCGAGTAGCCGTCGTCGCTGCCGGACAGTTCGGCGTCGAGGGACAGGGCCGTGAAGCTCTCCAGTGCCTCCATGCCGGCGCGCACCTCGTCCTCGGTCATCCGCGCGTGCGCGGCGATCTCGGCGACGGTCGGCCGGCGGCCGGAGTCGGTCTGGGACAGCTCCTGGCAGGCGACGCGGACGCGGTTGCGCAGGTCCTGGACCCGGCGCGGCACGTGGAGGGTCCACATGTGGTCGCGGAAGTGCCGCTTGATCTCGCCCGTGACGGTCGGCACGGCGTAGCTCTCGAAGGCGCTGCCGCGCGCGGGGTCGTAGCGGTCGACGGCCTTGACCAGCCCGAGCGCGGCGACCTGCCGCAGGTCCTCGTGGCTCTCCCCGCGGCTGCGGAAGCGGCCGGCGAGCCGCTCGGCCATCGGGAGCCAGGCCTCGATGATCTCCTCGCGGAGCCTGTCGTGCGGCTGGCCGGGAGGCAGCTCGACGAGCCTGCGGAAGTCGGCGGCGGTGTCGGGGGCGTCGTCGTGCGGGTGGTTCCCAACGCTCGCGTGAGTGCGCATGAGGCGTGCAACTCCCTTGAGGTGTGCCGTGGTCGGACGGTCTGCCGTGAGAGGGCGCCCGGATCCGGAAAGGGGCCACCCGCGGCGGGGCGAGGACACCTCTCCCACGGACGTGCCTCCTGTCCGAAGCACTGTGCGTCGCCTGCCCCCGGCCATGCGGGCCAAACACCGCGGGTCCGGGCCGCGCGGCGGCGGGGCGGTACGGCGTACGTGCGGGCGGCCCTCCACGGCCCAGACGGTCAACTCCCGTGCTCCTGAGGGCCCGACCGCGTCGGTCCGGGGTCCGGAGTCCGGAGTCGCCGTGCGCCGCACGTCACCGTCGCGAGCGGTCGCGAGCCTTCCGTCGCGAACCACTGTCCGTCGCAGGCCACTCGCCGCGAGCCGTCCGGAACGCACCGAGCGCGACGCCCCCGGCCGGTTCGGGCGCCTCCACCGGGGGCACGACCGGGGGGCTCCACTCGTCCCTCGGCAGGGGTCGGTCCTCGTCCGGGAGCGGGAGGAGCCACTCCACGTGGCGGCCGAGGGCCAGGTCGCCGCCGAGCAGCAGCAGCACCGGGATGGTCACGGCGAATACCGCCGTCGTCCTGTCCTTCTCCAGGCCGGCCGGGGAGAGCGGGGTCCGGGTCTCCCGCTGGTACGGGACCGAACCCCCGCGTCGCCGTCCCGCGCACAACCGCACCCCGGACCGCCCTCGACCCCGGCGGCCACCCCCGCTCCCAGGGGCCCGTGCGACCGCACGGGCCCCTGGGAGCGGGGGTGGCCGGAGCAGCCCGCGCGCCGGACGGACGTTCCGGCCCCCAGGGTTCCGGGGCTTCCGGAAGCGCGAGCCGGGTCCGGGGTTCCGGGCCCTCGGGGAGGCACGGGCCGGGGTCCTCGGGGCATCCGGGAAGCGCGAGCCGGGTCCCGGGGTCCCGGGCAGGTGGGCCCGGCGGAAGGGGTGTCCTGGCGTGCCCAGGGCTCACCGGGTCGCCGGATCGCCGGGTCACTGGGGCACTGGGTCGCCGGATCGCCGGATCGCCGGATCGCCGGATCGCCGGATCGCCGGATCGCCGGATCGCCGGGGAGGGTGGATCAGGCGCCGTTGTCCGGCTGGCGCTCCCGCGCCCCCGCCCGCGTGCGGCCCATCGCGACCGGGCGGCGCGGATGGCGGCGCAGGTACTCACCCTCCAGTTGCGCCATCCGCAGGTTGTGCGTACGCAGGGCGTCGTTCGAACCGTGCAGCAGCGTGTCGTGGCGCGTGCGGTGGATCGTCTCCAGCTCTCTCATGAGCTGCTGGTCGTCCAGGAGGCCCGGGTCGACTCCGGTCATGGTGGTACCCCGATCGTCGTGGCCTTCGGCGCGGTCCGGGTACCCGCCCGGCGGGCGGTGTCCCGAGCGGCGTCCGGCAGGGAGCCGTGCGTCTCGCCCTTCTCCCACCACTCTACGAACATCCGGGGCGCCGGGCCCGCCTGCGGCGGACGGCCGCGGGACGGCCCGGCACACACGGGGCGGCGGCTACCGGGCCCGCTCCACCCTCCGCTCGTCCCAGACCGGCTCGGTCGTCTCCCGCACCCGTCCGTCGCTGCCGAACACCAGGTAGCGGTCGAAGGAGCGGGCGAACCACCGGTCGTGGGTGACGGACAGCACGGTGCCCTCGTACGCCTCCAGGCCCTCCTGGAGCGCCTCGGCGGACTCCAGGTCCAGGTTGTCGGTGGGCTCGTCGAGGAGGAGGGCCGTGGAGCCCTCCAGCTCCAGCAGCAGGATCTGGAAACGCGCCTGCTGGCCCCCGGAGAGCCGGTCGAACCGCTGCTCCGCCTGGTTGGTCAGCTCGTAGCGCCGCAGCCGGGACATCGCGGCCCCGCGGTCCTGGGAGTGCTCGCTCCACAGGATGTCGAGCAGGGCGCGCCCCATCAGCTCGGGATGGGCGTGGGTCTGCGCGAAGTGTCCCGCGACGACCCGGGCACCGAGCTTCCACTCCCCCGTGTGCGCGACGTCCCCGCCCGCGAGGAGCCGCAGGAAGTGCGACTTGCCGGAGCCGTTGGAGCCGAGCACGGCGACCCGCTCGCCGTAGAAGACCTCCAGGTCGAAGGGCTTCATCAGTCCGGTGAGCTCCAGCCCCTTGCAGGTCACGGCCCGTACGCCGGTGCGTCCGCCGTGCAGGCGCATCGTGATGTCCTGCTCGCGCGGCGGCTCGGGCGGCGGGCCGGCCTCCTCGAACTTGCGCAGCCTGGTCTGCGCCGCCTGGTAGCGCGAGGCCAGTTCATGGCTGATCGAGGCGGCCTGCCGCAGGTTCAGCACCAGCTTCTTGAGCTGGGCGTGCTTCTCGTCCCAGCGGCGCCGCAGCTCCTCGAAGCGCGCGAAGCGCTCGCGGCGGGCCTCGTGGTACGTGGCGAAGCCGCCGCCGTGCACCCAGGCGTCGGCGCCGGCGGGCCCCGGCTCCACGCTGACGATCTTCTCGGCGGAACGGGCGAGCAGTTCCCGGTCGTGGGAGACGAACAGGACCGTCTTGCGGGTCTCCCGCAGCCGTTCCTCGAGCCAGCGCTTGCCCGGGACGTCGAGGTAGTTGTCCGGCTCGTCGAGCAGCAGCACCTCGTCCGAGCCCCGCAGCAGCGCCTCCAGGACGAGCCGCTTCTGCTCTCCGCCGGAGAGCGTGCGCACCTCGCGGAACTGCGCCTTGTCGTACGGCACCCCGAGGGCGGCCGTGGTGCAGATGTCCCAGAGGGTCTCGGCCTCGTAGCCGCGCACCTCGGCCCAGTCCGAGAGCGCCTGCGCGTACTGGAGCTGGGCGGCCTCGTCGTCGACCGTCATGATGCCGTGCTCGGCGCGGTCGACGGCCTCGGCGGCCTCCCGGATGCGTGGCTGGGCGACCGAGACGAGCAGGTCGCGCACGGTCGACTCGTCCCGTACGGACCCCACGAACTGGCGCATCACTCCGAGTCCGCCGCTGACCGTGACGGTTCCGCCGTGCGGTTTCAGCTCGCCCGAGATCAGGCGCAGCAGTGTGGTCTTGCCCGCGCCGTTCGGTCCCACCAGGGCCACCACGGCCCCTTCGCCCACCCGGAACGACACATCGCCGAGGAGCGCCCTCCCGTCGGGGAGGTAGTACTCGAGGTGCGCGGCTTCCAGATGTCCCATGGGCCGCATTCTCCGGGGCGGGCGGGGCGGGCGGCAAACGGGTTACCCGGCGGGCCGCGGCACGCCCGGGCGACGCGGCTCCGCGGCGGGCCGCCCGCGCGCCGCGGCGGACCTGCCGCGACCCGGCCGCTCCGGCGGGCGGGGGCGTCCGGGACGCCCTGCCGGGTACCGGCGGCAAACGGGTTGTACCGGGGCCCCAGGGGCGTCCGGACGTGCGAGGTACCCGTCCGGCGGGGTAGACGAGGTGTCATGACCGCAGACGCAGACCTCAACGGCACCGAATCGGGCCGCGCCCTGCGCGGCCGGCTGATGGCCCTGGACCACCGCCTCTTCGAGGCGGTGGCCGCCCGGCACTTCCCGGGGGGCGACCGGTTGCTGCCGAGGCTCAGCCGCAGCGCGAACCACGGTGTGCTGTGGTTCGGCACGGCGGCGCTGCTCGCGGCGACGGGTTCGCCGCGGGCCCGCCGTGCCGCCGTCCGCGGTGTCGCCTCGCTCGCCCTGGCCTCGGCGACCATCAACACCGTCGGGAAGCGCTCGGTGCGGCGCCGGCGGCCGGTCCTGGACGCCGTGCCGGCCATCCGGAGGCTGAAGCGGCAGCCGATCACCACGTCGTTCCCCTCGGGGCACTCGGCGTCGGCGGCGGCCTTCGCGGCGGGTGTCGCCCTGGAGTCCCGCCCCCTGGGCGCGGCGGTGGCACCGTTGGCGGCCTCGGTGATCCTCTCGCGCGTCTACACGGGCGTGCACTACCCGGGCGACGTGGTGGTCGGGGCGGCGCTCGGGGTGGGTGCCGCGTTCGCCGTGCGGGGCCTGGTGCCGACCCGGGACGTGCTGCCGCTGCCGGGCCGCACCTGCGCGGACGTGCCCGCGCTGCCGGACGGGGACGGACTGGTCCTGGTGGCCGACCGGACGGCGGGCGGCGCCGGGCACGTCCGCGCCCTCACCGAGATCCTGCCGCGGGCGAAGGTCGTGGAGTGCGGGCCGCAGGACCTGGGGACCGAGCTGGAGAAGGCGGCCGCCCACGCCGCGGTGCTCGGGGTGTGCGGCGGCGACGGCACGGTGAACGCGGCCGCGGCGGTCGCCCTGCGCCACGGTCTCCCGCTGGCCGTGCTGCCCGGCGGCAGCCTCGGCAACTTCGCCCGGGACCTGGGCGTGGAGGACGCGCGCACCCTGGCGCGCGCGCTGGCGGCGGGCCAGGCGGTACGGGTGGACGTGGGCCGCTTCACTTCGGGCGACACCCGGGGGTACTTCCTCAACTCGTGCGGTCTGGGCGTCCATTCGGAACTGGCGGGCGAACGGAACCGCTGGTCGAAGCGGATCGGGGACCGGCCGGCCGGCCTGCTCGCCGCCGTGCGCGCCCTGCGCGCGGACCGGCACCAGGTGCAGGTCGAGATCAACGGCGTGCGGCGGCCGTTGTGGCTCCTGTTCGCCGGGAACGGCATGTACCGCCGTACGGGACCGGTGCCGGCCCGCCGGTTCGACCTCGCGGACGGACGGCTGGACGTACGGGTCGTGCACGGCGGCGGCGCGCCCGCCCTGAGGCTGCTGGCGGCGGCCGTCGCGGGACCGCTGACCCGCTCTCCGCTGCACGCGGCGGTCCGGGTGGACCGGCTCGAACTGGGCGGCCTGGAGCCGGGCACCCTTCTCGCGTACGACGGCGAAGTCGTCGCGCTGGAGGGCGGGGTGACGCTCGACAAGCTGCCGGAGGCGCTGACGGTGTACCGGCCGCTCGACTCCGACTGACCTCCGCCTGGCCTCCGACTGACCTCCGGCCGAGTCCGACCGGGACCCGGTCGCGCCCCCGGCCATGGCTCCGGCTGCCTCCGGCCCGGGTCCCGGTCTGACTCCGGGGCATGGCTCCGGGTCACGGCTCCGGGTCACGGCTCCGGCCGGGCACCGCCGTGTCCGCCACCCTCCGCCGACAGGTCCAACGGTTCGGCCGACGGCTCGTCAGTCCGCATTCCAAGACAGGTATCTCATCATTCGGCACGGCGGCGTACCGTGGCGTGCACGACCCGGGCAGCGGTTCCGCCCGGCCCGGGCGCGGGACCGCGAGGTCACGAGGTCACCAGGCCACGAGGAATGAGGACGCCATGTCGAAGGAGACCGCCGTCTACACCCACGGACACCACGAGTCCGTGCTGCGCTCGCACACCTGGCGCACGGCCGCCAACTCCGCGGCCCACCTCCTCGGTTCGCTGAAGCCGCACATGAAGGTCCTGGACATCGGCTGCGGGCCGGGGACCATCACCGCCGACCTGGCCGAGCTGGTTCCCGACGGGCATGTCACCGGCGTCGACCACGCGCCGGGCATCCTCGACCGGGCCCGCGCCACGGCGGACGACCGCGGGCTGGACAACGTCACCTTCGCGGTCGCCGACGTGCACGCGCTGGAGTACGCCGACGACACCTTCTGCGTCGTCCACGCCCATCAGGTGCTCCAGCACGTGGGCGACCCGGTGCAGGCGCTCCGCGAGATGTACCGGGTGACCAGGCCGGGCGGCCTCGTGGCGGTGCGCGACTCGGACTACGCGGCGATGACCTGGTACCCGCCGGTCCCGGGCATGGACGACTGGCTCGACCTGTACCGGCGCGTCGCCCGGGCGAACGGCGGTGAGCCGGACGCCGGACGCCGCCTCAAGTCCTGGGCCCTGGAGGCGGGCCTCACCGACATCACCGCCTCGTCGAGCACGTGGTGCTACTCCACCGCCGAGGAGCGGGCGTGGTGGAGCGGCCTGTGGGCGGACCGCACCGTCGAGTCCGCGTACGCGGAGCGCGCCACGGAGTCCGGCCACGCGACGGCCGGCGAGCTGGACGCCGTGGCCGCGGCCTGGCGGGAGTGGGGCCGGCGGGACGACGCCTGGTTCTCGGTCCTGCACGGAGAAATTCTGTGCCGCAAGCCGGCCTGAATCCGCGGCACCGGGAAACACGGACCGCAGGAGGTAATGCCCATGGTTCCCATCCTGCTCGTACTGCTTCTGGCGCTGGTCCTCTTCGGTGCCGGATTCGCGGTGAAACTGCTCTGGTGGATCGCCCTGGTGGTTCTCGTCGTGTGGCTGCTGGGCTTCCTGGTGCGCGGTACGTCCGCGAGTGGGACCAGGTCCCGCTGGTATCGCTGGTAGTCCCGCGACACCGCTCCACCCCGATTCCCGATCAGGCCGGGCGCCCGGAACTCCCCTGCCAAACCAGGGAGTTCCGGCACCGCTCCTGAACAGACCGGTCCGTGCGGCCCGTTGCCCCGACCGGGGGCAACGGGACGCGGCCCGTTGCGGGCGCGGGCGTCCCGCACCGCGCCCGGCCCACCCGCTCGCGAACCGCCGTCACGGCTCCTCCCCGGTGAACGAGTAGGCCGCCCAGGGTCCGCCGAGTTCGACGCGCACCCCCGGCTCCGCCGCCCTCGCCCGCTGCACGAGTTCCACGAACGCCTCCGACTCCGAACGCGGCACCAGGTAGGCGGCGTTCAGGACGGTCCGGCCCGGGGCGAGGGGCTGCGTGCCGCCGCCCGGGGTGCAGGTCAGGCCGGCCTCGGCCCGCCCGGAGAGCGTCTCGTGCAGCCCGCGCGCGAATTCCCCGGCACGCCGATCCCCGGCGTACGACCCTCCCCGGCCGCTCCCGCCGCCTTCCCCGCGGCCCGGTCCGCCGCTCCCGTGCCGCCCCTCCTGGTGTGGGGCCTCCCCGTACACCCGTACGCCCCATTCGACCCGCCCGTCGAGCCGGTCGAGCGTGCGCCGGAAGTCGTCCTCGCGCTTCTCCATCATGGCGCGCACCCCGCTGTCGTCCGGGAACACGGTGGCGACCCGGAGCGGCAGCGGCGAGGTGACGACGGTGAGCGCGTCGACGACGTTCCGGTGGGCCCTGGACGTCTCGGCGAACCACTCCGGGTCCTCCAGACGGGCGCGCAGCGGCCGCTCGGCGAACTCCTCCGGGGGCACCCGGCCGACGAGGGCGACCAGACCGTGGTGGGTCAGCTGCTTGGGCGGCACTCCCGCGACGCCCGTGAGCTGGGCGGGCAGCGGCGTGCCGAAGGGCCGGCAGACCGCGTAGACGTAGCGCAGACCGCTCATGGCGCCTCCTCCTCCGGTGGCGCGCGCCACGGCTCCCGTCCCGTGCGGGGCCGGAGCGCGGCACCGCGTTCTCCCGTACGGATCCAGTATTCGGGCATTCAGCGCCGACGGCCGCGCAGGGCGTCCAGCCGGCGCAGTGCCGGGCCGAGCGCGCGGGCGCGGGCCAGCCCGGACCAGGGGCGGGTACGGGCCTGGTCGACGGCGTCCTCGATGGTCCAGCGGCGGGGGCCGAGCGCGGGATCGTCGAGCTGGTCCCAGGAGAGGGGGACGGCGACCGGGGCGCCGGGGGCGGCACGGACGGAATAGGGGGCGACCGCCGTCTGGGCGTAGCCGTTGCGCTGGACGTCCAGGTAGAGCCGGTCCCCGCGGTCCTTCTTCCGGGCGGCCGTCGTGAAGCGGTCGGGGTGCTCCTCGACGAGTGTGTCGGCGAGGTCCCGGGCGAAGGCGCGCACGTCGTCGAATCCCTGCCGTCCGTCGAGCGGGACCACGACGTGCAGCCCGCGGGAGCCGGTGGTCATCAGGGCGGACGGCAGCCGCACCTCGTCGAGGAGCTCGCCGAACAACCGGGCGGCCTCCCGCACCGGCTCGAAGTCCTCGGTCGCCGGATCGAGGTCGAGGACCATCCGGTCCGGCCGGTCGAGCCGGCCGGTCCTGGACAGCCACCTGTGCAGGGTCAGGCAGGCCTGGTCGGCCAGGTACACGAGGGTCGCGGTGTCGTCGCACACGGGGTGCGTGACGGTGCCTCCCTCCTTGGGCACCTCGACGCGGCCGATCCACGCCGGATCGTGGTCCCGGACGTTCTTCTGCATGAACCGGGGCCCCTCGACGCCGTCGGGGTGGCGCTCCAGCATCAGCGGCCGCCCCCTGAGGTGCGGCAGCATGTACGGGGCGATCTCCCGGCAGTACGCGACGAGGTCCCCCTTCGTGTACTGCCCGGCCCCGCCGCCGCCGGGGAAGAGCACCTTGTCGGGCCGGTGCACCTGCACGGTGCGCCCTCCCGCGCGTACGGTCCGCATGGTCATTCCCTCCGTGTCCCCCGGTCGTCCGGAGCGTCGGGAGCCTCCGGGGCGTCCGCCGCGGGAGGCTCGGCCCGTCCCGGCACGCGGGCCGGTTCGGGCGAGGCCGTGCCCAGGGGCACGGACCAGCCCCGGACCAGCCCCAACTGGACGGCCTGGCGCGGCAGTACGGCGTCCAGCAGCCAGTCGGCGGCGACCCGCACGCGGTTCCCGGGCATCGCGGCCAGGTGGTGGCCGCGGGTGACGGCCCCGGCGGCCGGGCCGGACAGGGACACGGTGACGCGGCGCGGCTCCAGGACACCGGCGGCGACCTGGGGCAGCACGGGCAGGTACAGGAAGTGGTCCGTCGGGTTCAGCAGTACGACGTCGGCCTTGCCGCGGGCCGTCCGGGACAGGGTCCGTGCGGTCCGGTATCCGGCGAATCCTGCGCCGATGATCACGACACGGGGTCGGCTCATGGTGCTCCTCCGGCGGAGTGTCTCGTACGGGCTTTTCGCGTCCCCCCGGCTGGGGCGCCCAAACGTCGGGTCCCCCGCCGGGGCGCCCGGGCCGGGGCGTGCCACCTGGGGCGCGCCCGTCCGGACGGACACGCCCTCCCGGCCGGACCCGCCCGCGGCGCGCGGTCCGGCGCGCGCGGTCCAGCGCGCGTGGTCCAGCGCGCGTGGTCCAGCGCGCGTGGTCCAGCGCGCGTGGTCCAGCGCGCGTGGTCCAGCGCGCGTGGTCCAGCGCGCGTGGTCCGGCGCGCGCGGCACCGGACGGCGGGAGCGCCACCCGGCGCCACCGCCGCACGGCCCGTCGGCCCGGTCGCCCGTCGCACGGGTGGCCCGTCGGCCCGCTCCGGGACGGGACCGGCGGGCTCCGGGGCGGCGGCCCTTGAGCGACGGACTCCATGGGCGGCGGACTTCGACGCCGGGCGGGCTCCAGGAGCCGCGGGCCCGGGGCCGACCCGGACGACGGGCCTCATCCGCACGGCGGAAGCGGGATCCGCGCGCACGATCCGAGGGAAAGGATCTCCTTCGCGGCCGTCCCCAACTAGGCTCGTCCGTATGGACATTCTGGGAGCCACGCTGCGCATCTGCGTCGACGACCTGGAGACCGCGGTCCCCTTCTACGAGAAGCTGGCGGGCGGCCCGGCACTCCGCTTCGAGCGGGGCGGCGTGTCCGTCGCCGCGGTCGGCTGCTTCCTGCTGATGAGCGGACCGGAGTCGGAGCTGGAAGTGCTCCGCAAGGTCGCGGCGACCATCGCGGTGAAGAACGTCGACGAGGCCCACCGGGTGCTCACCGAATCGGGCGCCGCCGTGCTCGCGGGCCCGGTCGCGACACCGGTCGGCCGCAATCTGATCGCGATGCACCCCGACGGGTCCGTCTACGAGTACGTGGACCGGAGCCCGTCGGCCTGACGGTCACGCCCCGCCGCCGCCCGATGGCCGCATCCGGAAGTCGTAGCGCTCCGGCAGCGGCTCGTCGGTGATCCGGGACCACAGCGCTCCGACGGCCTCGGCGCCCTCGCGCAGGTCGGCGACCTCGAAGCCCGCGTCGAACACGGCGCGCGCCGCGTCCCGGTCGCCCTCCGCGAGCAGCAGCTCCGCCTCGATCAGGCGGAACCTGCCACGTCGGCGGGTCGCCGGGCGCAGCCGCTCCCACACGGATCGCGCCGGTGCCGTGCGCCCCACCGCGAGCAGTGCGGCGACGGCCTCCCTGCCCAGTGCGGCGGTGGCGGCGGTCCAGGCCTCGCCGTCGTCGCGGCGCTCCCGGCACAGGTCGTCGAAGGCGTCCGTGTAGCGGTCGGCGGCGCGTTCCCGGTGGCCCGCCTCCAGGTCGGCGACCGCGAGGCAGCGCAGCAGCGGCCACTGGGACGGGGCGAGGCCCAGTGCCCGCTCCCAGCTGCGCACGGCCTGGGCCCGGTCGCCCGCGTGCCACTGGGCGACTCCGAGGTGGTACTCGGTGTGCGGGTGCGCGGGCGCGGTCTCCAGGAGGTCGCGCCAGTGCGGCGCGACGAGCGTCTCCCCGGGAGGCCCCGCCCTGCGGGGCTCGGGCAGGGAGCCGGAGCGGAGCAGGTCCTGCCACGGCGCCTGGGCGTCCCCGAGGGCCGATTCGTCGAAGGGGGTGCCGGGAAGGCTGTGCCCGGCGCGCAGCACTTCGAGCGCGCCCCATCCGGAGCCGGTCGCGAGCAGTTCGCCCGGCTCCGTGTCGGCGGCGGTCCGCCACGCCTTGTACGCCTCCTCGAACCCGGCGCGCGGCAGCCGCCGTTCGAGCCGTTCCTCGACGTCGGAGCAGGCGGCGGCCCAGTCCGTGCCGTGCACCGTCCCGGCGTCGGCCGTGAGCGGACCGTACGCCTCCAGCCACGCCACCTCGCTCTCCCCCTCGAGCCGCACGTGCTCCAACTGCGTGCGGGCGAGCCCGGCCTGGATCTCGCAGTACCCCTCGGTGCCGGGTTCGGTGAGCCACTGCTGCCAGCGGCGGCCGCCGCTGCCGGTGCCCCACACGAACAGCTTGCGTCCGCGCAGCACGTCGGTCGACGTCTGCACCAGGCCCCGCCCGTCCGCGTCCACGGCGGCCATCCAGCGGCGCCGGCCGTCCGGCAGTTCGTAGAAGTGGTCGGCGGGGTACTCGCTGCGCCGGGGGTACGTCCGGTCGGTCCCCCCGTGCACCGGGACCGGTACCCTGCGCAGCCGTCGCTCGGGGCCGAAGTGCCAGGCCTCGTCGGCGGGCGCGAGCACCCTGCGGTCCTCGGGGACGGCGGTGTTGGACCACCAGTACAGGGGTACCGCCCGCTCGTGCGGATTGCGGACGCGGACGCCCGCGTACAGGAAGTCCGAGCCGTCGGGCAGCCACAGGTCGACCTGGAACGGCAGGTCGCGCAGCCGTTCCCACTCCCACAGGCGCAGCATGTCCCCGCCGTCGGGTGCGGTGACGCGCGCGGCGTGCACGGGTGCGCAGGCCAGGGTCGAGTGCCCGGTGGCGCCGGTGTTCCATTCGATGCCGCCGGAGAACCAGGCCCCGTTGAGCGCGAAGTCCGCGGGCTGGAACACCGGGTTGCGGTACAGGAGTTCGCGGTCGCCCGGCTTGTGGACCAGTGAGACGACCCGGCCGCCGTATCCGGGCAGGACGGTCGCGCGCAGCCGGTCGTTCTCGATGACGAGGGTGTCGACGGCCCGTGGTGCGCGGCTCCTGCCGTATCCGTCCCTGAGCCGCTCCGGCAGCAGGCTGCGCAGTCGCCCGTACCCGATCTGGCGGGCCATGTCCCGGGGCAGGCCCTCGCCGTCGCGTTCGTCCGGCCGGTGGATCTCGTCGGGCGGGCACAGCGGGGGCAGTGGGTTGTCCGGGCCCACGTCCGCGACCGGCAGGGTCAGCACGTCACGTCGGATGGTCGTCACGTCGCCCATGGAACAGGCTGTGCGACTCCCCGGCCAGGGGCACTCCGGGTCAGGATTGGGCAAAGGCCGCGACGACGATGTCCGCGAGCAGGGCGCCCGCGGTGCCCTCCGGGTCCAGATCCGGGTCGTAGATGGTGACGTTGAAGCCCACGCAGCGCGGGGAGCCCACCAACGGCCGCAGCAGGGCGACGAGTTCGTCGGGCATCAGGCCGTCCGGGTCGGGGCTGTCGACGGCGGGCATGACGGACGGGTCGAGCACGTCGGCGTCCAAGTGCACCCAGAATCCGTCGAGTTCCTTCGCGTCGAAGCTCTGCGCGGTCGTCCGGCCCAGCGTGTCGGCGCCCCATTCGCGCAGGTCGCCGACCGTCACCGTGGGGATCTTCAGCTCGGCGAGTTCGGCCCGGTCCTCCTCGAAGCAGTCGCGGATGCCGAAGAACCGCACGTCCTCGTCGCGCAGATAGGGCTTCAGCCCTTCGAGGTCGGTGAGGTCGTCCTGGCCGCGGCCCGTCGCCAGGGCCACCTCCTCGCCGCCCGCCGCGCCGATCCGCTCCGAGTTGCCGGGGTGCCGGAAGTCCGCCGAGGCGTCGACGGCCACGAGTCCGTACCGTCCGAGGCGCCGCAGGGCCAGTGAGGCGCCGAGCTGGATCGAGCAGTCGCCGCCGAGGACGACGGGCAGGTCTCCGGCGCGGACATGGCGCTCGACGCGGTCGGCGAGCCTGACGGTGTAGGCGGCGAGCGCCCCGGCGTTGAAGACTCCGTCGCCCTCCTGCCAGTCGCCGCGGTCGTAGCGGGGCGGGACGACCACGCCGCCCTCCAGTGCGCCGAGGCGCTGGACCACGCGTTGTTCGCGCAGGGCCCCGGCGAGTTTGCAGCAGCCGGGCACCGTGCCCGGCGCGGGCGGACGCAGTCCCAGGTTCGAGGGGGCGTCCAGGACCACGAGGCTGCGTACGGGACTCATGAGGGCACCATATCGGCGGTGACGGCCCAGCGTTCGTGATCGCGCCAGGCCCCGTCGATGAAGAGGAACGCCGGCGAGAAGCCCTCCAGCCGGAAGCCGCAGCGGCGGGCCAGCGCGATCGAGGCGGCGTTGCCCGGCTGCACGTTGATCTCCAGCCGGTGCAGCCCGAGCGGGCCGAACGCGTGCCGCACGACCAGGTCCAGCCCTTCGCGCATCAGACCGCGTCCGGCGGCGTGGGCGAAGGCGCCGTAGCCGAGCGCCCCGCAGCGGAAGGCGCCCCCGACGATGTTGTTGATGTTGATGTACCCGGCGATGCCCGCGCCGTCCGTCTCGCAGACGAGGAACCCCGCCTTCGTCGGATCGTCGATCAGCCGCCCCGCGTACGAGGCGTAGGCGGCGGGGCTGTCGGGCGGGAACAGCCACGGCTGGTGCAGGCCCTTGCTCTCACGCACCCGCGCGGTGAACTCGGCGCCGTCCGCGTGGGTGAAGGGGCGAATGCCCGCGCGAGGGCCTTCGGCGAGGTATTCGGCGGTACCGGACATGACGTCACGGTACGCCCCCGGCCGCCTCCCCGGCCTCGCCGCATGGACGCCCGCCCCCGCGCCGCTACGCGAGCGCCGGCGCCTCCAGCGTCAACGTGCCCGCCTCCGCGTCCAGTTCCGCGCGCACGCCGAACGGGACGGTCAGCGCCCCGTCGCAGTGACCGAACCCGAACTCCTCGGCGATCGGCACGCCGAGTCCGCCGAGCCGGTCGAGGAGCAGCGCCCGGACCTTCTCGTACGGGCCGCATCGGTCCCACGAGCCGAGCAGGATGCCGCAGACCCCGTCGAACCGGCCCGCCCGCAGGAGCTGGGTGAGGGAGCGGTCCAGGCGGTACGTGTCCTCGCCGACGTCCTCCAGGCACAGGAGGCCACCGGGTTCCGGGGGCCGGGCGTACGGGGTGCCGATGTCGGTGGCGAGGAGGGCCAGGCAGCCGCCGAGGAGTACGCCCCGGGCCCGGCCGGGCACCAGGGCCCGGCCGTCGGAGACGAGGGTGCGCACGGACTCCGGCTCGAGGAGGGTCGCCCGCAGGTGTTCCTGGGCGCGCGCGTTCTTGACGAAGTCGAGGCCCGCGACCATCGGTCCGTGCAGGGTCACGAGGCCCAGCCGTGCGGCGAACGCCTCGTGCAGTGACGTGATGTCGCTGAAGCCGAGGAACACCTTGGGTCCGGCGGCGCGCAGCGCGTCCCAGTCGAGCAGGTCGACCATGCGCTGCACGCCGTAGCCGCCGCGGGCGCACAGCACGGCGTCCACGGACGGGTCGCACCACGCGGCCTGGAGGTCCGCGGCCCTGTTCCGGTCCGTGCCGGCCAGGTACTCGAACTCCTCGTGCCTGTCCAGGACATGGGGCGCGACGACGGGGTCCAGGTCCCAGCCGCGCAGGATGTCCAGGCCCGCCGCGAGCCGTTCCTCGGGGATCGGCCCGCTGGGGGCGACCACGGCGACCCGGGAGCCCGCACGCAGCCTGGGGGGCCGGACGAGTTCTCTCACTTGCCGAGCTCCAGGGTCGCGACACCGGGTGGATTGAGGCCGAAGACCTGTGCGTACAGGGAGAGTTCGGCCTCCAGGGCCCGGATCATCGTGTCGGCCCGCCGGAAGCCGTGGCCCTCGCCCTCGAAGGCGATGTAGGCGTGCGGCACCCGCCGTTCCCGCTCCTCGACCCGGGCCAGGAAGCGCTCGCACTGGGCGGGCGGGCAGATCACGTCGTCGAGCCCCTGGAGGAGGAGGAAGGGCGCGGTGACCCGGTCGGCGTGCTCGCTGGGCGAGCGTTCGGCGTACCGTCCGGGGACCTCGGCCAGCGGGCCGACGAGGCTCTCCAGGTACTGGGACTCGAAGTCGTGGGTCTCCCCCGTCCCCCAGCCCGCGAGGTCGAGGATGGGGTAGATGATGGTCCCGCAGGCGTACACGTCGGTGCTCGCCAGGGAGGCGGCGGCCGTCCAGCCGCCCGCGCTGCCGCCCCGGATCGCGAGCCTGTCGCGGTCGGCGGTGCCCTCCTCGGCGAGGGCGAGGGCGACGGCCGCGCAGTCCTCGACGTCCACCACGCCCCACTGCTCCCGCAGCCGGTTGCGGTACTCGCGGCCGTGGCCGGTGGAACCGCCGTAGTTGACCTCGGCGACGCCGATGCCGCGGGAGGTGAAGTAGGCGATCTCCAGGTCCAGTACGAGCGGGGCGCAGCTCGTGGGGCCGCCGTGCGCCCAGACGACGTACGGGGGGAGTTCGTCGTCGGGGGCGATGTGGCCGGGGTGGTGCGGGGGGTAGATGTGGGCGTGGACCTCGCGGCCCGCGGGGCCGGTGAACGTGCGGATCTGCGGTTCCGGGTAGTGGGCGGGGTCCACCGGGTCGTCGTGCGCGGCGCCGACCACCCGGGCGCGGCCGGTGCGGGCGTCCAGTTCGACGACCTCGTAGGCGCTGCGCGGGCTCGCGGCCACGGCGACGACCCGGCTGCCGTCGGCGGCGAGGGTGGCCGCGAACTCCGTCCAGGGTCCGGCGGCGTCGACGACCTCGCCGGTCTCCGGGTCGAGGATGCCGAGCGCCGTGGTGCCGCGGCCGTGCACGACCGCGATCAGCCCGCTGTCGAGCGGTGCGAACCAGCGGCGCCCGATCGTCCACAGCGGCCCGCCGAACTCCTCCTCGCGCGGGCACAGCGGCTCGCCGTCCCGGTAGAGGTTCCACCAGCCGGTGCGGTCGCTGACGTGGAGCAGGGACCCGTCGGCCGACCAGTCGGCCTGGGCGATGGACTCGTCCGGGCCGCCGGCCGCCTTCCGCGCTCCCCTCAGCGTTCCGTCGGGGGCGACGTCGGCGACCATCAGCTCGGTGCCGTCCCACGGCATCCGCGGGTGGTCCCACACGAGCCAGGCGGCCCGTTCGCCGTCGGGCGAGAGCCGCGGGCCGGTGACGAACCGGTTCTGCCCGTCGGTGAGTTCGCGCACCGCGTCGCGGTCGTCGGCGGCCGAGCCGTCCAGCGGCACGGCGGCGACGACCCGGCGCACGTCGGTGGGCCCGTCGCCGGTGAACTCCTCCAGGACGCACCAGACCTCGCCGCGCTCGGGGCGCACCTGCGGGTCCACCCAGCGCAGTCCGTCGCCGACGGGCGACACGGGTGTGAGGGGGCGCGGCAGGGCGTCCGGGACGGCGGGCTCGTACGCGTACAGGCGCTGGTCGGCGAAGTCGACGAAGACGACGAGCGGGCCGTTCCCGCCCATCGTCCCGTCCCAGGGCCGGCCGCCGTACTCGATGACGCGGCTGCGGACGTTCCAGGGGGCCGGCAGCACCGACTCCTCGGTGCCGTCTGGCCGGCGGCGCACCAGGGTGCGGCGGCCGGCCTCGGTGGGCCGGGGTTCGGTCCACCACGCCTCCTCGCCCACGAAGCCGACGTGGTCGGGGTGCCCGTCGTGAGCGGCGGCGAGCGCCGCGTCGATGGGCGAGGGCCAGGAACCGTAGGCCAGGGTCTGCACGATGTCCCCCATTTCTTCCCTAGGCCGTGCGCAGAAAGCGGTCGAGGACGCGGACGCCGAAGTGGAGCGCCTCGACCGGCACCCGCTCGTCCACTCCGTGGAACAGGGCCTGGTAGTCGAAGCCCGCGGGCAGCTTGAGCGGCGCGAACCCGTATCCGGTGATGCCGAGGCGTGAGAACTGCTTGGCGTCGGTGCCGCCCGACATGCAGTACGGCACGACGTGCCCGCCCGGCGCGAACTCCGCGACGGCGGCACGCATGCCGGCGAACGTGGGCGAGTCGACGGGTGCCGTGAGGGCGACCTCGCGGTGCTGGAACTCCCAGTCCACGTCGGGTCCGGTGAGCTGGTCGAGGGTCGCGCGGAACTCGTCCTCGGTACCGGGCAGGAAGCGTCCGTCGACGTGCGCGACGGCCTCGCCGGGGATCACGTTGATCTTGTAGCCGGCGTCGAGCATCGTGGGGTTGGCGCTGTTGCGCACGGTGGCCTCGACGAGGGCGGCCGCGGGGCCGATCTTGGCGAGGAGGGTGTCCACGTCGTCGAGGTCGGGCTCGACGCCGTACAGCGCGGCGAGTTCGGTGAGTGCCGCGCCGACGGTCGGAGTGAGCCGCACGGGCCACTCGTGGGCGCCGATCCGCGCGATCGCGGCGGCGAGCCGGGTCACGGCGTTGGCGCGGTTGACCTTGGAGCCGTGGCCGGCCCGGCCGTGCGCCGTGAGCTTGAGCCAGCCCGTGCCCCGCTCACCGGCCGCGACGGGGTAGATCTCGCGGCCCGTGCCGTCGTGGAAGGTGAACGCCCCGGACTCGCTGATGCCCTCGGTGCAGCCCTCGAAGAGGCCGGGGTGCTTGTCGGCGAGGAAGCCCGAGCCGTCCTCGGCGCTGGCCTCCTCGTCGGCGGTGAAGGCGATGACGAGGTCGCGGCGGGGGCGCACTCCGGTGCGCGCCCAGTGCCGGACGACCGAGAGGATCATCGCGTCCATGTTCTTCATGTCGACGGCGCCCCGGCCCCAGACGACGCCGTCGCGGACCTCGCCGGAGAACGGGTGCACGCTCCAGTCCTCGGCCTGCGCCGGTACGACGTCCAGGTGGCCGTGGACGAGCAGCGCGTCGGCGGACGGGTCGGTGCCCTCCAGCCGCGCGACGACGTTCGTGCGTCCCTCGGTGCGCTCCAGGAGCGTCGGCTCCAGGCCCGCCTCGGCCAGCAGGGCGGCGGCGTACTCGGCGGCCGGACGCTCCCGGCAGTCGCCGCCTCCGCGGTTCGTCGTGTCGATCCGGATGAGGTCCGAGGTGAACCGGACGACCTCGTCCAGGGCCTGCTGGTCGGGGGTGTGCTGGTCAGCCATAGGTCTCCTCCACGGCGGCCGAGACGATCGTGGTGACCGCCTTGAAGGTGCGGATGCCTTCGTACATGGTCGGGCTGGTGTAGGCGATCCTGCGCTCGCCGGTGCGCTCGACGCCCGGGACGACGGTGGCCGCCATCGCGAGGTGCTCGGCGTCGAACTCCAGGGCCACGGTGAACGGCCCGGCCGCGACGGGCTCGTGCCGTACCGCGAGGCCGGTCGCCTCCTTGGCCGCGGCGCGGATGTCGGCGGCCGTGCGGGCGGGGGTGCGGCACACCGCCGCGTACCGCGACACATGGTCCTTGACGGCGACCTTCAGTGCCTCGGGCGCGTAGCCGAGCGCGTCCTCGCAGGCCACGTCGTCGCCGGTGACGAGCACGACGGGGACGCCGTACTCGGCGACGACCAGGGCGTTCAGCAGGCCCTCGCTGGCGCGTACGTCGTCGACCCAGACGCCGGTGATCGAGTTGGCGAGGTAGGTGTGGGCGAGGACGCCCTCCATGCCCGCCCCGGCGTGGTAGCCGATGAAGGCGATGCCGTCGACGTCGCCGTGCTGCACGCCCTCCACCATGGAGAGCGACTTGTGCCGTCCCGTGAGCATCTGGGCGCGTTCGTCCAGTTGCTCCAGGAGGAGATTGCGCATGGTCCAGTGGGCCTCGTTGACGAGGACCTCGTCGGCACCGCCGTCGAGGAAGCCGAGGACCGCCGCGTTGACGTCCGAGGTGAACATCGCGCGGCACCGCTCCCACTGCGGTGTGCCCGGCAGCACGTCGGCCGGCCAGGTCACACCGGTGGCGCCCTCCATGTCGGCGCTGATGAGGATCTTTGCCATGCTCCAGTTGTATCGCAGTCCGTCTGCGCCCCACAGGGGTGGGCCCTCAGCCGGACGAACCGACCGAAACCTTCACCCGGCCGTCGGGGTACTCGCGGTCCACGGTGATCGTGGTCCCGGAGTCGGCGTCGTGGCTGGAGCCGTAGGGGGCGGCGGCGTGGTGGTGGGTCCTGCCGCGGTCGTCGAAGACCGGGACGCCCGGCCGGGACGGGACGGTCGTGCGCACCCCGCCGACGTGGAGGACGAGCGGGGCGGTGGGCCTGCGGCCGAAGGGCGCGTCGTACGCCTGGAGGCGGTTGCGGAGCACGGCTCCCGAGGGGCCGCGGAAGGGCTCGGCGTGCGCGTCGACGGGAAGGATCAGGCCGTGGCCGCCGTTGGCCCTGGTCCGGTTGTCGCGGTACCTGGTGTTCCAGTACCAGATCAGGACGCCGGTCCCGTAGCCGAGGCGTTCCTTCAGCCGGGGTTTCGATCCCGCCCAACCCAGGTGGAAGGGACCGGACTTGAGGTGGACGTCGTCCCCCGTGTACTGGCGGTTCTCGACGACGTACGAGCGGCTGTTGCCGTCCGCGTCCGCCGGGAGCCGCACCACGAGTGCCTCGCTGCCCGGGGTCGCGGAGTTCACGGACAGCGGGTTCAGGGTGACCGTGGCCGCGGTGCCCGCCTCGACGGCCTCGTGGTCGAGCCAGCCGAGCTGGAGCTTCGCCCAGGCGCCCAGGTCCCCCGGGTGCCGGGCGAGTTCGTGCTCGTCGGAGAGCAGCGAACCCTGGGACATCGCCGACCAGAACCCGGTGGAGTTCTCGCCCCCCGAGGTGTCGTACAGGTCGGGCAGTCCGAGGTCGTGGCCGTACTCGTGGGCCAGGGTGCCCAGCCCGCGGTTCTCGTTGGTCATCGTGTAGTCGTTGACCCAGATCCCCGAGCCGCCGACGGGGCTGCCCCCGTCGTGGTTGCCGTTGGCGGGGCCGAGCCGGCCCGCACCGCTCTGGAGGTGGCTGACCGTGCCCCGGTGGGAGCCGAGGGTGTCGGTGCCGCGCGCCCCGCCGCCGTTGGCCTGCGACTCGCCCGCGAACATCATCATGACCCGGTCCAGGTAGCCGTCGGGCTCGTTGAAGACGCCGTCCCCGTCGAAGTCGTTGCGGTCCCATCTGTCGTACGTGGAGAGGTACTCGGCCAGCCGGCGGGCGCTCCACCCGTCGGCCCGCCGGTCCTCGTACCACTGGTCGAGGCCGTCGGTGACGAGCCGTCTGTTGCAGTAGTACGTCGAGACGGCCGCCCCGTTCCTCGTGCAGGAGTCGGTGCCGTAGTACGCGAGCCGGTGGCCGACACGCGTCCAGGCGTGCACGGTCCCGGTGATCGAGTAGGCGCCGCTGGACTGGCGCCGGTAGTAGGACTTGAGGGAGCCGCGCCACCTGCCGAAGATCTGCCGCCGGTAGTAGTCCCTGCTGTAGTCCCGCGTCCACACGGTGGTGTTGTCGGTGGAGCGGTCGGGCCGCGGGATGTCGTTGTGCCGCTGGTCGGGGAACTCGACCGGCAGGACGAAGACACGGTCCGTGGTGCGTCGCGTCTCGGCGTACCGGCCCGCCCGGTACTCGATGCGCTGCGAGGAGCCCCGCGTCTCGGGGACCGCGCGGCCTGCGGCCACCTGCGCGACCGCCAGCGCGCGCGCCCGGCTGCTGCGCCGACCGGCCGCGCTGAGCAGGTCGTGGCCGGGCGCCCGCGCGGCCGAGGGCGCGGTGGACGCGCGGACCGCGGACGCCGCGGTGGAGTTGCCCGGCGGCAGGACGGCGAGTGCGGCCAGCACCGCCACAACTGCGGCCTGCGTTCTGCGGATGCGCTTGCTCACCGTGCGTTCTCCTCCGGGCTCCTGGGGCGAACTCAGGAGAGCACGCGGGCGCGCGGGGGCGGGGTTGCCCGGCAGCGTGTCGCGGTTCGCTCACCCGGCCGCCCACAACCCCCGCACGTGTCCCAGGTGTCGGGTCATCACGGCCCGTACGGCGCTCTCGTCGCGGGCCGCCAGCGCGTCGAGGATCTCCAGGTGCTCCTCGGCCGAGGCCTCCAGGCGGCCGGCCTCCACCAGTGCGTGCAGCCCGTAGAGCCGCGAGCGCTTGCGCAGGTCGCCGACCACCGCGACCAGGTGCTCGTTGCCCGCGAGCGCCAGCAGTCCGAGGTGGAAGCGGATGTCCGCCTCGACGTAGGCGATGAGGTCCCCGTCGGCGGCGGCCGTGACGATCTCCCGTGCCACCGGCCGCAGTTGCTCCAGCGCGGCCGGCTCCGCGGTGGTCGCGAGGGCGGCCGTGGTGGGGATCTCGATGAGTGAGCGGATGTGGGTGTACTCGTCGAGCTGCCGCTCGGACACCGCCGTCACCCGGAAGCCCTTGTTGGGCACGGTGTCCACCAGGCCCTCCTTGGCGAGGTCGAGCATGGCCTCGCGGACGGGTGTCGCGGAGACCCCGAAGCGCCCGGCCAGACCGGGCGCCGAGTACACCTCGCCCGGGCGCAGTTCGCCGGCGATCAGTGCGGCCCGCAGGGCGTCCGCGACTCGCTCACGGTAACTGGGCTTCTTGCCGCCCAGCGTGGGCAGGGCGGGGGCGCCGGGGCGCTGGGCGGGCATCGGTCGGGCTCCTTCGGGGTCACGCGGTGGCGGCGGGGTCTACAGGACGAAGCCCGCGGGGAACGGGTCCTCGGGGTCGAGAAGGTACTGCGCGGTGCCGGTCACCCAGGCCCGTCCGGTGAAACTGGGCAGCACGGCGGGCGATCCGGCGACCTCGGTGGTGCCGAGGAGCCGTCCCGTGAAGTGGGTCCCGATGAAGGACTCGTTCAAGAACTCGGTGTGCAGGGGCAGTTCGCCGCGCGCGTGCAGTTGCGCCATGCGCGCGCTGGTGCCCGTGCCGCAGGGCGAGCGGTCGAACCAGCCGGGGTGGATGGCCATCGCGTGCCGTGAGTGGCGGGGCGTCGACCCGGGTGCGAGCAGCTGCACGTGGTGGCAGCCCCGGATGGACGGGTCCTCCGGGTGGACCGGCTCCCCCTGGGCGTTGACGGCCTCCATCAGTGAGAGCCCCGCGGCGAGGATGTCGTCCTTGCGCGCCCGGTCGAAGGGCAGCCCGAACGCGTCGAGCGGCAGGATCGCGTAGAAGTTCCCGCCGTACGCGAGGTCGTAGGTGACGGTCCGGCCGTCGGCCAGCTCGATCTTCCGGTCGAGCGCGACGGCGAAGGACGGCACGTTGCGCAGGGTGACCGCCCTGGCCGCGCCGTTCTCGACGGCCACCTCCGCGACGACGACTCCGGCCGGGGTGTCGAGACGGATGGTGGTCACCGGTTCGACCACCTCGACCATGCCGGTCTCCACCAGGACGGTCGCGACACCGATGGTGCCGTGGCCGCACATCGGGAGGTAGCCCGACACCTCGATGTAGATGACGCCGAAGTCGCAGTCGGGCCGGGTCGGCGGCTGGAGGACCGCACCGCTCATCGCCGCGTGGCCGCGCGGCTCGTTCATCAGCAACTGCTTGATGTCGTCCCGGTGTTCGCGGAAGTACAGGCGCCGCTCGTTCATGGTGGCGCCGGGGACCGTGCCGATCCCGCCGGTGATCACGCGGGTCGGCATGCCCTCGGTGTGCGAGTCGACGGCGTGCAGGACGAGTGTGCTGCGCATGGTCTCCCTCTCGTCGTTCGGGGTCTCGCTGCGGTCGGTGGGCCAAGCGCGCCGGACGGCGTGCGGGCGGGCGGCCTTCGGGTACGGCCGACCGCCAACGGGCCGGCGCCGGGCGGGGCGGTCCTCCCGCTACCCGGCGCCGGGCGGTGCGGCCGTCAGGCGAGTCCGGCGGCGACGGCCCGTTCGGTGGCCTCGCGCACCTCCCGCTCCTGCTCGGGCAGGAGCGGCACCCGGGGCGCCCGTACCGGACCGCCGCGGCGTCCCACGACGTCCATCGACAGTTTGATGGCCTGTACGAACTCGGTCCTGGAGTCCCAGCGCAGCAGCGGGTGGAGCTGCCGGTAGAGCTTGCCCGCCGTCTCCAGGTCCCCCGCCACGGCGGCCCGGTACAGCGCGACGCCCGCCGCGGGCAGCGCGTTGGGGTAGCCGGCCACCCAGCCCTTGGCGCCGGCCACCGCCAGCTCCAGCAGCACGTCGTCGGCGCCGATCAGCAGGTCGAGTTCCGGGGCCAGTTCGGCGATGCGGTACGCGCGGCGCACATCGCCGGAGAACTCCTTGACCGCGTGGATCAGGCCTTCGCCGTGCAGCCTGGCCAGCAGTTCCGGGACCAGGTCGACCTTGGTGTCGATCGGGTTGTTGTACGCCACGACCGGGAGGCCCGCCGCGGCGACCTCCGCGTAGTGGGCGAGGACGGAACGCTCGTCGGCCCGGTAGGCGTTGGGCGGCAGCAGCATCACGGAGGCACACCCCGCGTCACGCGCCTGCTCCGCCCAGCGCCGGGCCTCCGCCGAGCCGTACGCGGCGACGCCCGGCATCACGCGTTCCCCGCCGATCGCGGCGACCGCGGTCCTCACCACGTCGGCCCGCTCCCGCTCGGTCAGCACCTGGTACTCGCCGAGCGAGCCGTTCGGCACGACACCGTCGCAGCCGTTCCCGACGAGCCAGGCGCAGTGCTCGGCGTACGCGTCGTGGTCGACGGAGAGGTCGTCGCGGAGCGGGAGGGCGGTGGCGACGAGGACACCGCGCCAGGGGCGGAGGTCGGTCATGGTGATTCCCATCCGGTCGAGGGGCTGTGACGTGTCGGTCGGGGAGCCCGGTCCGACACGGGGGCCGACGCCGGCCCTGAATGCGGTGCCGGGTCCGACGGCGGGGCCGGGTCCGGGGCCGAGGCCGGGTCCGGGGCCGGGTGCGGGGCCAGGTCCGAGGGCGGGGCCGGGGCCGGGTCGCGTGCCAGGACGCCGAGCGGTACGGGGTGGGCGAACGGGCGTCGTGGGGCGGCCTCGGGACAGCCGGCGAGCCCGGCCACGGCGGGGCCGCACATCCGGCCCTGGCACCAGCCCATCCCCGCGCGGGTCAGCAGCTTCACCGTACGGACGTCCCCCGCGCCGAGTTCGCCGACGGCCTCGCGGACCGCGGCGGCCGGCACCTCCTCGCAGCGGCACACGACGGTGTCGTCGGTGACCTGCTCGGCCCACCGGGCGGGCGGGGCGCAGACGCTGTCGACGGCGGCGAAGAACGCGCGCAGGGCGGCCCGTTCCCGGGCGGGGGCCGCGTACGAGCGGGGGTCGGGCGTCCGCGCGTGCAGCCGGGCGGCGACGGACAGGCCGGCGATCCTGCCCTCGGCGAGGGCGAGCGCCGCGCCGCCGATGCCGGTGGCCTCGCCCGCCGCCCAGACGCCGGGCACGTCGGTGCGCTGCTCGTCGTCCACGGCGACGGCCACCCCGTCGAGCCGGCAGCCGAGGGCCTCGGCGAGGTCGGTGTGCGGGAGCATGCCGTGTCCGACGGCCAGGGTGTCGCAGGCGACGCGCCGCTCCGTGCCCGGCCGGACCCGGCCGTCGCGGTCCAGGGCGGCGACGGTGACGGCTTCGAGATGCCGGCTGCCGTGGGCCGCGACGACGGTGTGCCGCGGCCGGACCGCGATCCGGTGCCGGGCCAGTTCGGCCGCGTAGCGCGCGCCCTCGACGAGCTTCGCGGGACGGGCGGCGAACACCCGGACGTGGCGCAGGAGGTCCCGGGGGTCGGCCCATTCCACGAGGGCGGCGACCCTCGCTCCGGCGGCGGCGAGCCCGGCGGCCACCGGCAGCAGCAGGGGCCCGGTCCCGGCCACCACGGCGGTACGTCCCGGCAGCACGAGCCCGCCCTTGAGCATCGCCTGGGCGCCGCCCGCGCTGAGCACACCGGGCAGGGTCCAGCCGGGGAACGGCAGCACCCTCTCGTGGCCGCCCGTCGCCAGCAGCAGCGCGTCGGCGCGCACGGCGACGGACTCCTCCTGCGCGGGACCGAGCAGGGCGTGGACGACGGCGGAGCCGGACTCGCGCTCCACGGACCAGACATGATGGTCCGTCAGCAGGGTGACGGCGCCGGACGCGATGTGCCGCGCCAGGCCGTCGCGCAGGCGTTCCCAGGTGCGCCACTGGTGGTGCAGGGCCTCGGGCCGGCGGGCGCCGAGGGCCGCGGCGGGCTGCCGGTAGAACTGGCCGCCCGGCTCCCGGGCGGAGTCGACGAGGGTGACCCGCACGCCGCGCGCGGCGGCGGCGAGCGCGGCCGTCAGCCCGGCGGGGCCCGCGCCGACCACCGCGAGGTGCGGCCGTCCGCCCGTCCGGTCAGTCATGGTGGCCGGTCCCCTCCTGGGTGCGGATCACGTCTCCGGGCTCCGCCGGCAGCAGGCAGGCCCTTTGGTTCGGGCGGCCGTTGACGGTCACCAGGCAGTCGAAGCAGACGCCGATGCCGCAGAAGACGCCCCGCGGTTCGCCGCCCGCCCGGGTCGTGCGCCAGGACGTGACGCCCGCCGACCACAGCGCGGCGGCGATCGTCCGGCCCGGCAGGACCGCGAGCTCGCGGCCGTCGAAGGTGACGGTGAAGGCGGGGCCCGGCTCCGCGCCGGCGAGTTCCAGCGGAGTGCGGCGCGTCACGGCGTGTCCTCGGGTCGGTGGAACTCCCCGGGCCTGCCCGGCGACTCCCGGAGCCGCTCGCCGGGCAGGCCCGCAGGGCCCTCCGCGGAGCGGTCCGGAGAGCCCCCGGGAGGGCTGTCGGGAAAGCGGTCGGGGCGGAACGGCGCGAGATCCAGGTCGGGCGCGCGTCCGATCAGCACCTGCGCCAGCAAGTGGCCCGTACCGGTGGCGAGTCCGATCCCCGCGCCCTCGTGCCCGCAGGCGTGCAGGAGCCCGGGCACACGCGGGTCGGGGCCGATCACGGGCAGGTGGTCGGGCAGGTACGGCCGGAAGCCCAGGTAGGCGCGCATGGCCCTGACGCCTTCCAGGAAGGGGAACAGCCGGGTCGCCCCGGCCGCGAGCGCCCGCGCCACGGGCAGCGAGAAGGAGCGGTCGAACCCGACCCGCTCCCGGCTCGCCCCGATCAGTACCGGGCCGCCCGCCGTGCCCTCGACCACCGGTGAGGTCTGCAGCGCCGCCGAGTCGCTGGCCACGTCGGCCACGTAGTCGGCGGCGTACACCTTGTGCCGCACCGTGGGCGGCAGCGGTTCGGTGACGAGGACGAAGCCGCGCCGGGGCAGCACCGGCAGGAACACCCCGGCGAGCGCCGCCAGTTCGCCGCCCCAGGTGCCGGCCGCGTTGACGACCGCCGGCGCGTGGACGTCGCCCCGCGGCGTGCGCACGCCGCGTACCGACCCCGACGCCGTGCGCAGCACGCCGGTGACCGTGCTGCCGGTCAGCAGGGAGGCACCGGCCAGCCGGGCCAGCCGTACGAGGTGGGCGGCTGCCAGCGTGGGCATCACCTGGGCGTCCTGCGGATAGAGGACACCGCCCGCGAGGCCCCTGGCGAGGTGCGGCTCCAGTTCGTGGAGGTCACCGGCGGCCACGGGAGCGGCCGCCACGCCCGCGGCGCGCTGCCCTTCGGCGAAGCCCTCCAGCGCCGTCAGTCCCCGCGGGTCCGAGGCGACCACGAGGCCGCCCTTGCGTTCGTACTCGACGGCGCGGGCCACCCCGGGCTCCGCCGCGATGCCGTCCCACAGCCGGGCCGAGAACAGGGCGAGGTCGAGTTCGGGACCCGGTTCCTTGTCCGAGACGAGCAGGTTCCCCTCGCCCGCGCCGGTCGTCCCGCCGGCCACGGGACCGCGGTCCACGAGGACGACGCGCAGGCCCGCCCGGACCGCGTAGAGGGCGCTCGCAGCCCCCACCATCCCGGCCCCGACGACCACGACATCGCAGGTCAGCGGCTTGGTCACGTCAGTACTATGTCACATACCTCTGTGCGCGCCAAGGGTGCCGGACCCGTTCGCGCACGGCTCCCGGCGCCCGCTCCGGCGCGGGCCCGAGCCCCCGCCCGGCCGGGGCGGACGGGCCCCGCCCCGAGGGGCGGGGCCCGGCGAACCGGTCGCGTAGACCGCCGCGGGCCCGTCCAGGACGGGCCCGCCCGGGACTCAGACGCGGCCCGCCACGAGCCACTTCGACGGAAGCTCGACGCGTGTGCCGTCGGCCAGGAACTCCGTCGTGGCGAGCGGCAGGTCGCCGCCGGCGAGGACCGTGAGCCCCGCGGCCCGCAGGAACTCCGGAACCGCCGCGTCGGCCACCTCGCCGGGTGCGATGCCGTGGCGCAGGACCGGCGCGAGCTTGGCGGGCGGCCCGCCGGGACCCCCGGCGAGTTCGCGCAGCCGGAGCCCGGCCGCCTCGGCGAGTTCGACCAGGAGGACCCGCCCCCGGTCGCCCACGAGCGCGGCGATGCCGTCGACGAGCGCCTGCCGGTCGCCGGGCTCGCACTGGTGCAGGACACCGCGCATGTACACGTTGGCGTCGCCGAGTTCGGCGTGCAGCGACTCCGCCTCCGTGCGGTCGGCCGCGTCGGCCAGGCGGTAGGAGGCCTGGCCCGCGGGGTCCGCCCGGCCCGCGTGGTCGAGGGCGGCGGCGGACAGGTCGACCCCGATGACCCTGGGGTAGCGGTCGGCGAGGAAGCGGGTCTGGGTGCCGTTTCCGCAGCCCAGGTCCACGAGGGGCAGCCCGGGGGCCGCGAGGTGCTTCTCGAACAGCGGCAGGTGGACGCCCGCGGTGAGCGCCGGCTCCGCGTCCCAGAGCACTGCCCCCTGCTCACCCGGGGCCTCCCGCCAGAAACCCTCCCAGGCTTCCCTGTACCCAGTCGTCACGCTCATTGCCGGCTCCCCAGGATGCGACCGCGGACCGCCCGGAACTGACGGGCAGTCCGGTCTATCGCGCCCGGGGCGGAGCGACAAGCATGCGGCGCGTACCTTCACGGCTCGTTCGCCGGCCGTGCGCCGGTCCGCGCCCCGCACGCCCCTCGTACGGTCAGCGCAGGGGCACGGTCAGTTCGAACCACACCGTCTTGCCGGAACCCGTGCGACTGGCGCCCCACTCGCGCGCCAGCGTGCTCACCACGCGCATGCCCCGACCGCGTTCGTCGAGCGGACCCGCGCTGAGCAGTGTCGGCAGGGTGTGGTCGTCGTCGTCCACCTCGCACAGCAGCGTGTCACCCCGCACCAGCCGCAGTTCGACCGGGCGGGCGTGGGAGTGGTTCACCGCGTTGGTGACGAGTTCGCCGACCATCAGTTCGGCGTGGTCGGCCAGCGAGGGCAGGTCCCAGACGTGGAGCTGTTCGCGGACCGCGGCGCGCGCCCTGCCGACCTCGGCGGGGTCGAGCCCGATCCGCCACAGGGCCACGTCCTCGGGCTCGATGCCGTTGAGCCGGGCCATCAGGAGCGCCACGTCGTCCTTGCGCCCGCCCCGGGTGTTGAGCGCCCGGATGATGGTGTCGCAGGCGTCGTCCATGGACGCGGCCGGGTGCGCGGCGGACTCGCACAGCGTGGCGAGCCCGACCCCGATGTCCTCGCCCCGCACCTCGACCAGGCCGTCGGTGCACATCACGAGCCGGTCGCCGGGCGCCACCCGGACACGTACGGACTCGAAGGGGACCCCGCCCACCCCGACGGGCGCGCCCGTCGGCAGCTCCAGCAGATCGCTGCGGCCGTCCTCGGCGCGCACCAGCACCGGCGGGATGTGGCCCGCGTTGGCGATCTCCAGCTCGCTCGCGATGGGGTCGTAGATCGCGTACAGGCAGGTCGCGAGGTAGTGCTCGCCCAGGCGCTGGGCCAAGTCGTCGAGATTGCGCAGCAGTTGGGCGGGCGGCAGGTCCAGGGCGGCCATGGTCTGCACGGCGGTGCGCAACTGGCCCATCATCGCCGCCGAGTTGAGCCCGTGGCCCATGACGTCGCCGACCACGAGCGCGGTCCTGGACCCGGGCAGCTTGACCGAGTCGAACCAGTCGCCGCCGACCCTGCCCAGCAGGGTGCCCGGCAGGTAGCGGGTCGCGATGTCGCAGCCCGACATCCTCGGGGCGATCTGCGGCAGCATGCTGTCCTGGAGGGTCTCGGCGACGCTCTCCTGGTACGTGTACATGCGGGCGTTGTCGAGCACGAGCCCGGCGCGCGCGGCGAGTTCGGCCCCGGTGACCCGGTCCATGTCGTTGAACTCGACGCGCTCCGGGTGCCTGAGCAGGATCATGAAGCCCAGGACCACGTTGCGGGCCTTCAGGGGCACGACCAGCATCGACCGGTGCGTGATCAGGGGCCGGATGTCGCGCTTCTCGAACTGCGCGGCGATCATGTGGCCCATCTGCTCGCTGATGCGCGGCACGAGGACGGGCTCGCCGGTGGTCATGCACTGGAAGAACGGGGTGTGCGCGGGGAACGGCATGGCCTCGCCGACCGGTACGACGTCGTCCCAGCGGCCCGGTTCGTCCGTGTGCTCCAGTGCCACCCGGTGCCACATCGTGGTCGTGTCGGGGACTCCGTCGGGGAAGCCCTCACCCGCGACCACCTGCTCGCGCAGATAGGTGCCGGCCACGTCGGTGAAGCGCGGGACGACGGCCCGGCTGACCTCGACGATCGTGCGGGACAGGTCGAGGGAGGTGCCGATGCGGCCGCTGACCTCGTTCAGGAACTCCAGCCGCTCGCGCACCGCCGCGTACTCGAGGTCCTCGGCCTCGGCGTCCTGCGGCGGCGGTTCGCCGGCGGCCGTCGCGGCTGCCGCGCGGGCCTGCCTGAGCCTGCGTTCCGCGCGGCGCGGCACACCCCAGTCGGGGGTCACGGGCACCAGGTCGTTCTGGCTGAACTCCAGCACGGGGTAGCCCAGTTCGAGTACCTGGGCGACGATCCTGGCGCTCTCCCCGACGCTCATGCTGGGCAGGATGTCGGGCAGCCTGCGGGCCAGTTCCTCGGCTCCGGGGAAGTCGGTGTGCAGGGCGAAGCCGGGTGCGATGCGCTCGGCCGCCGCGCTCCCGGAGGCGCCCTCCTCGCGCAGCCCGCCCGCGTCGGCGGCGAGCACGAGCAGCCGCTCCGGGCCGGGGCCCACGAGCGGGTACGCCCACCACAGCACGTCGACGCGGTCGACCCGGTCGCCGGGTGCCGCCGAGAGCCGGGCGCGGCCGGCCGCCGGGTAGGACAGCCCTCCGTCGAGGGACGACTCCAGGTCGGGGCCGAGTCCGTCGTAGGCGCCGTACGCGTGGGGCGTGGCGGTGTCCTCGGACAGGGCGCCGGAGACGGGCAGCAGGTCCATGGCGGGGCGCCCGACCGCGTCCTCCTTGCCGATGCCGAACAGCCGCCGCGCGCCCCGGCTCCAGTGGGAGACCAGGCCGTCCCGGTCGGCCACCACCACGGCGAGCGGGATGCGTCCCACGGCGACACCGTTCGGGCCGTTCACGCCCGAGCCGCCTTCCGGCACGTCCGGGCGGCCGCGGCCGATGCCACGATCGGCGTCACGGCCGGTACCGCGATCCGGGGTACGGCCGGCGTCGCGGCCGGTGTCACGGTCCGCGTCACGGTCCATGGCCCAGGCCCTCTCTCCGCACGGTCCGCAAGATCTGTCGCGCCGTCACCACGGTACGTCCGCGCCCGGTCGCCATGTGTGGCATTGCGGGAATTACCCCGGGCGCACCCCGGCGCGTACCGCGTTCGGCACCACGAGCGGGCGCGGCGCCGCACGGCGGACGCGAGTCGCCGGACAGTCCCTAGTGCCCCAGCCGGAGGTCGCGTTCGGTGCGTCCGCCCCCGGCGACCTGGAGGACCGTGGCCACCGGCGGGTATCCCGCGGCGATCACCGTGTACTCCCCCGACGGCAGGTCGACGAACCGGAACGCCCCGTCGCCCGCGGTCGTCACGGTGGCCACGACATTCCCGGCGGCGTCGAGCAGCGTCACCCGGGCGTCCTCGACCGGCCTCCCCCCGATGGCCCGTACGGTGCCCCGGAGCACGGCGCCGCCCGACAGCTCGATGTCCTGGCGGGTCTCCCGCGCGGCCCGCACGCCGACGGGCACGGCGGCCGGCCGGAGGGCGGGCGCGCTGGCGGCGAGGGTGTACTCGCCCGCTGCCAGCTCCGCGACGGCGTAGGCGCCCTCGCGGCCGCTGCGGGTCGCGGTCACCACCTCGCCGTGCACGTCGGTCAGCGTGACAATCGCGTCCCGCACCGGTGCGCCGTCCGCCGTCACCACCCGCCCCGCCAGTCGCCCGGCGCCGCCCAGCACCAGGTCCAGCGCGACGGGCCCTTCCCCTACCGTGATCCCGACGGCCTGCGGCTGGTGTCCGCCCGCCGCGGCGATCAGGACGTACGCGCCCGGCCCCGGCGTGGCCAGCCCGTACCGTCCGTCCTCGCCGCTGGTGGCGCGCCCGGTCTGGCGGCCCACGACGTCGATCAGGGTGAGCGCCGCGCGCGGCACGGCCGTGCCGTCGGGGTGCCGGACGGCGCCCCACACGGCGGCGCCTGCGCCGTGCGGCGAACGGGCCCGCGGGACAGGGGAGTCGACGGGGCCGGGCACCGGGTCGGCGGCGGGGGTGTCGTGGGGCACCGGGTCGGCGGCGGGGGTGTCGTGGGGCACCGGCGGTTCCTCCTTGAGGAAGCAGGCGACGAGCAGCCCCAGCACGAGCACCGGCACCAGGTGGAGGAAGACCCGTGGCACGGCGTCGGCGTACGCCGCCACGTAGCCGTCGCGGAGTTCGGCGGGCAGCGCGTGGACGAGTCGCGGGGTGAGGGAACCGGGGTCGGGCGCCCCGGCCCGAGCGGGCCCCCCGGGGGCCCGGACGTCGGCGAGCCGGGAGGCGAGGACGGCACCGCAGGCCGCGGCGCCGACACCGCCCCCGAGCTGCCGGAAGCAGTCGCCCACGGCCGTCGCGGTCGGGAGGTCGTGGGGGCGTACCGACTTCTGCACCGCGAGGACCAGCACCGGCATGACGAGGCCGAGTCCGGCGCCGAGGAGGGCGGTCCAGAGTCCGAAGTGCAGCCGGGGCGTGCCCGGTTCGAGCCGCGACAGGAGCCACATGCCGGCGGCCGCGAGGGCGCAGCCCAGGACCGGGTACGGCCGGTGGCGGCCGGTGCGGCGGATGAGCCGGCCCGCGACGACGGAGGCGCCGACGATGCCGCCCGTCATCGGGAGCATCAGGAGGCCGGCCCCGGTGGCGCTGACGCCCTCGACCATCTGCAGGTGGGTCGGCAGGTACCCGGCGGTGGCGAACAGGGCGGCCCCGACGGCCGCCCCCACGACGGCGGTGACGTTGAAGGCCCGGTCCCGGAACAGCCGCGGCGGGAGGAGGGGTCGGGGCGCGAGGCGCCCGACGACGAGGAGGAGCGCCGCGGCCGCGACGGCTCCCGCGCCGAGCCCGAGGACGACGCGGGAGCCCCACGCGTACTCGGTCCCGCCCCAGGCGGCGAGCAGCACCAGGCAGGTCGGCACGGCCGACAGCAGGAGGGCGCCCGGGACGTCGGGCCGGGCCCTGGCGGCGGGGGCGGGCGGCTTCGGCGCGAAGGTCACGACGGCGAGGGCGACGAGGCCGAGGGGCACGTTGACGTGGAAGCACCAGCGCCAGGAGAGGTGGTCGGTGAAGTACCCGCCCAGCAGCGGTCCCGCGAAGGACGCGACGCCGAACACGGCACCGATCAGACCCGTGGCGCGGACCCGTTCCCGGGGCGGCACGATGTCGGCGGCGACCGCCTGGACACCGATCATGAGTCCGCCCGCGCCGACGCCCTGGAGCGCGCGGAAGGCGATCAACTGGTCCATGGTGGCGGCCCGTCCGGCGAGCGCGGACCCGGCGACGAGGGCGACGATCGCGAACTGGAGGACGCCCCTGCGGCCGTACGGATCGACGAGCCGGGCGTAGACGGGCAGTGCCGAGGCCGACGCGAGCAGGGGGGCGGTGATCACCCAGGACATCCGGTCGGCTCCGTGGAGTTCCCCGGCGATCACGGGGAGCGCGGTGGCCACGGTCATCTGGTCCAGCGCGGCGAGCAGCATGACCGGCAGCAGCCCGGCTGCCACGACCAGGCGTGCCCGGCGTGCGCCGGGCGCCTCGAACCGCCCGCGCTCCGGCGGCTCCTGGAGGGTGACGTGCTCGTGGTCCGGGGTCCGCCGACCCCGTTCGCCGCCGACCGGAGTCGTCCCGCCCACGTACCGCTCCCCTCGTCGCGCCTGCGGGGCCCATTTTTCGCATTGCGCGACAACGGGGAGCAAGCGCGACGAGTCGCCCTTCATCGGGCGGAGTTGGACGAAACGGCCGGTGGGAGACCTGCGACGGGCGGAGGGGCGCCGTCGAGAACCACTCGATACGGTGAGCGCCGCGGCCGCGCGCGGACGTCACCCTCCGCGCGCCCGCCGGATCAGCGGAATCGCCCGGTGACTACTTCTCCACCTCGGCGGCGAGCTTCGCGAGCACCTCGTCGTGGATCCTGCCGAGGCCCTTCGGGGCGAAGGTCCGCTCGAAGAAGCCGCCGATGCCGCCGGCGCCGTCCCAGACCGTGCTCACGACGACCCTGGACCTGCCCTCACCGGCGGGGGTGACGCGCCACGTGGTCACCATCGAGGAGTTGCGGTCCTTCTCGACGAGTTCGCCGTCGGTGGGCTCGCTGACCTCCAGCAGGCAGTCACGGACTCGCTTGCTGGTGGCCTGGAGCTTCCAGTGCACGAGGGTGCCCTCGCCGTCGCCGCCCTCGCGCACCTCGTACTCGCTGTAGTGCTCCGTCAGGAGCTTGGGGCGCGTGCCGCTGTAGTCGGCCAGCGCATCGAACACGTCGTCCGGCTGACCCGCTACGACTCGTTCCGTGGTGGCCTCGACCTGCGCCATTGCGTTCCTCCAGCACTCGGGATCTCGGGCGTCAGCGCTCAGCCAACCATCAGGCGCCCGAGCCGCCCAAATCGGGGTCCCCGGAGGGCATCGAAAATGAGTTCGCACGATCAAGGGAACATGTGTTCTATTCTGTGTCCAGTGCTACCGAGGAGGCGTCATGCGCTGGGAGAACCTCACAGCGGAGTCCGACGGCAACCCGTCCGGGAACGCCGCGCTGTTCGGCGCGGACGCGGTGATCACGCGAACGATCGACACGCCCGAGTTCCGTGGGATCACGTTCCACGAGATCCGGGCCCGCACGATCGTGAACCGCGTGCCGGGGGCCTCGCGGATGCCCTTCGAGTGGACCGTGAACCCCTACCGCGGCTGCTCACACGCGTGCGTCTACTGCTTCGCGCGCAAGACCCACAGCTATCTGGACCTCGACACGGGGCTCGGCTTCGACAGCCAGATCGTGGTCAAGGTGAACGCCCCGGACCTGCTGCGGCGCCAACTGGGCTCGCGGCGCTGGCAGGGCGAGCACATCGCGATGGGCACCAACGTGGACTGCTACCAGCGCGCCGAGGGCCGCTACCGGCTCATGCCCGGCATCATCGCCGCCCTGCGCGACCACGCGAACCCCTTCTCCATCCTCACCAAGGGCACCCTGATCCTGCGCGACCTCGACCTGCTGAAGGAGGCCGCCGCCGTCACCGAGGTCGGGATCTCCGTCTCGGTGGGCTTCACCGACCACGAGCTGTGGCGGACCGTGGAGCCCGGCACACCCGCCCCGGAGCGCCGCCTCGACGTCGTACGCGCCCTGAGCGGACACGGCATCGACTGCGGGGTCCTGATGGCCCCCGTGATCCCCTTCCTCGGCGACGAGCCCTCCCAACTGCGGGCGACGGTACGGGCGATCGCCGCATCCGGCGCGACCTCGGTGACCCCGCTCGTGCTGCATCTGCGGCCCGGCGCGCGCGAGTGGTTCATGAGCTGGCTGGAGCACCACCACCCGCACCTGGTGCGCCGCTACGAACGGCTGTACGCGGAGGGCGCGTACGCCCCGAGGTGGTACCAGCGCCGGATCACCCGCCAGGTCCACGAACTGGCCGAGGAGTACGGCATCGGCCCCACGCGCCCGGGGATGCCCCGCAGGCTCCCGGCACCCGCCCCCGAGCCGGACGTCGCGGCACCGACCCAGCTCACCCTGCTCTGACCCGCGCCCGCGCCGCTCCCGTCACCGGCCTGCACCCGCCTCCCGGCCGGCACCCCCCTCCCGGCAGCCGGCCTCCCGGCCGCCCTGGGCCCGCCGCCCCTTCCCGGCATCCGGCCCCATCCCTGGCCCGATGGGGTCAACTCTCGCCATAACCGGCCCTTCCGGGCACGGGCTCCGGAACGATACGGCGAAGGCCGTGGCGTGCACGGCCGGACACCTCCGTACCGGGAGCCACGATGAAGAATCGCGCAGCTGCTCTGTGCGGTGCCGCCGCCGTGATGGCCGGAATGCTCACCGCCGTCCCGGCCGACGCGAGCGCGGGCCCCGCGCCGCGCACCGCCCGGACCGCCGACGCGGCGAAACCGGCCTGGAAGAAGTGCGGCACCTCGAAGTACCCGACCCTCCAGTGCGCGTCCCTGAAGGTTCCGCTCGACCACGCGAACCCGCGCGGCAGGCTGATCACGCTCGCGCTCACCAGGGTCCCGCACACCTCGAAGAAGGCCTACCAGGGCCCTCTGCTGGTCAATCCGGGCGGTCCCGGCGGCAGCGGCCGGAGCCTGGCCGGGTTCGTCGCGGCCTCGCTGCCGAAGGCGGTGGCCTCGCAGTACGACGTCGTCGGCTTCGACCCGCGCGGCGTCGGCGCCAGCAAGCCCGCGCTGAACTGCAGGCCGGGCCACTTCTCGCCCGTGCGGCCCGACTCCGTGCCGAGCACCCCCGCGCTGGCCCGGGCCAACCTCGACCGGGCCAGGGCGTTCGCCGAGGCCTGCGGACGCAAGCACCGGGACCTGCTGCCGTACATCGACACGGTCGACGCCGTGCGCGACATGGACGCCATCCGGCGCGCGCTCGGCGCCCGCTCGATCAACTACTTCGGCTACTCGTACGGGACCTACCTCGGCGCCGTGTACGCCAAGCTCTACCCCGACCGGGTGCGGCGCATGGCGCTCGACTCCGTGGTCGACCCCACCGGCGTCTGGTACGAGGACAACCTCGCGCAGGACCACGCGTTCAACTCCCGCCACCGCGCGTTCATGGCCTGGGTCGCCCGGCACGACAGGACCTACCGCCTCGGCACCGATCCCGAGAGGATCGAGGCCGCCTGGTACGCGATGCGCGCGGCGCTGGCGAAGAAGCCCGCCGACAAGACCGTCGGCGCCTCGGAGCTCGAGGACACCTTCATGCCGGGCGGCTACTACAACGGCTACTGGCCGCATCTCGCCGAGGCGTTCGCCGCCTTCGTGAACGACAAGGACGACGACCCCCTCGTCGCGGCGTACCGGAACTTCGCCGCCGTGGACGCCTCGGGCGACAACGGCTACAGCGTCTACACGTCCGTGCAGTGCCGTGACGCGGACTGGCCGCGCGACTGGAACCGCTGGCGCCGGGACAACTGGGCCGTGCACGAGAAGTCCCCGTTCATGACCTGGAACAACGCCTGGTACAACGCGCCGTGCGCGTTCTGGCCGACGGACACCCTGGAGCCGGTGGACGTCTCCAACCACTCGGTGCCGCCGGTGCTGCTCCTCCAGGCGACGGACGACGCGGCGACGCCTTACGAGGGCGCCGTCACCCTGCACCACCTGCTGGCCGGTTCCGCCCTGGTGGTCGAGGAGGGCGGCGGGAACCACGGCATCACCCTGAGCGGGAACGCCTGCCTCGACAAGCACCTGGCCGCCTACCTGGGCTCCGGCAAGGTGCCGCGCGGCGGCGCGGAGGCCGACGCGGTCTGCGGGGCGAGGCCCGAACCGAAGCCGCTGAGCACCAAGGCCCCCGCCTCGCGCGGCGCGACGCTGCACGGGCTGCTCGGCTTCCGGGGCTGAGCCCCGGGGCGCCCCCGGCGGATGCCGCCGGGGGCGCCCCCGTGCCGTGGTCCACCATGGGCCCATGACCGCACTGACCCGCATCCCCGCTCCCGACGGGGTCGCCCCAGCCACCGCGTACACGCATGTCGTCCTCGGCACCGGCCGCTTCGTCGCCGTCTCGGGCCAGCTCCCGCTCGACGAGGACGGCACGCTCGTCGGGGCGGGCGACCCGGCCGCGCAGGCCCGGCAGGTCTTCGAGAACCTGCGGCGCTGCCTGGCCGCGGCCGGCGCCTCGTTCGACGACGTGGTCAAACTGACCTTCTTCGTCACGGACATGGCGTTCATGCCCGCCGTCCGAGCGGCCCGGGACGAGCACATCGCACCTGACCGGCTGCCCGCCGCCTCGGCCGTGCAGGTCGCCGCGCTGGTCCGGCCGGAGTTCCTGATGGAGATCGAGGCGTACGCGCTGCTGCCGGACTGAGCGGCCGGCCGGGCCCCCGGGCGTCCGCGAGCCACCGCGGCCGGCCCCGGAGTCCGGCGAGCCACCTCGTCGGGGAGCCGCCCGGAACCTGCCCTTAGGGTTCCGGCATGGACGAGCGTCTGCACATCCGCGGGATGACCCTGGCCGACTGCGGCCGTGTGGCCGAGATCCGGGTACGGGGCTGGCAGGCGGCGTACCGGGGCATGATGCCGCAGGCTCATCTCGACGGCCTCGACGTGGCCGAGGAGGTCCCACGCCGGCGGGCCCACTTCGAGCGGGCCGGCGACGGCGTGGTGAACCTGGTCGCCGAGTGGGACGGCGAGGTCGTCGGCTGGGCGTGCCACGGTCCGTACCGGGACGGCGGACTCCGCACGCGGGACGCCGAGCTGTACGCGATCTACGTGGCCCCGGACCGGTTCGGCCACGGTGCCGGAAGCGCGCTGCTCAGGGAGTCCACCGCGCGCTGCGCCGCCGCACGGCATCCCCGGATGCTGCTGTGGGTGCTGGAGCGGAACAGCGGCGCGCGCCGCTTCTACGAGCGCGCCGGATTCGCCGCGGACGGCGCGTCGGAGCCCTTCGAGGTGGGCGGCGTCGAGGTGCCCGAGGTGCGTTACGCGCGGGTGCTGGGCGGCTCCTGAGGGACGTCGGCGTGTTCCGCGCCGGCCCCGGGAAGGCTCACGCAGAACACGGCGCCGCCCGCCCGGCCCGGTTCGTACCAGGCGTCACCGCCGTTGGCGCGGGCGAGACTGCCCGCGATCCACAGGCCGAGCCCGGTGCCCTCGGTCGCCGCCGCGGCGGCGGGCTCGCGGCGGTAGCGCTCGAACAGGTGCGGGACGAAGGAGACGGGCACTCCGGGGCCGTGGTCCGCGACCCTCACTTCGACGCGCCCGCCGGTGCCGCGCGCCGTGACCACGACGGGCTCCCGGCCGTGGACGAGCGCGTTCTCCAGGTAGTTGGTGAAGATCTCGGCGAAGCCCACGGGGTCGGCCCGCGCCACCAGGTGTCCCGGCACGTCGAGCGTGAGGTCCCGTGCGCGGGTGTCCGACTCGGCGAGCCGTTCCAGGAGGAAGTCCCGCACCCGCAGCGTCTCGGGCACCCCCTGCTGCCAGGCGCCGTCGATCCGCGCGGCGGTGAGGAGTTTGCGGACCAGGGCCTGGAGCCGGGCCGTGCGCTCGGCGATCCGGGCGACCAGGTCGGCACGCCGTTCGTCGGTCATACCGGGCGGCGGCTGCCCGAGGACGTGCACCAGGGCGCTCAGCGCGGCTAGGGGGTTGTGCAGTTGGTGCGCCGCGACCGCGGCCACCACGCTCTGCTGCACCAACGCGGCCCGCAGTGCTTGTTCCTCCCGCGGTACCGGGCCCGCGGGGTCCGCGTCGCGCAACACGGCCACGTAGAGGGGGCGTCCGGCGAGACGGGTTCGGGCCACCCGTACGGCGACCCGTGTGCTGCGCCCGTCCGGCAGGGCGAGAGCGATCTCGGTGTCCGCGCCGTCGACCAGGGGCAACGCCAGTACGGAGCCGACCAGTTCGTCCGTGGGCCGCTCCAGCAGCGCGGCGGCCGCCGGGTTGCAGGCGCGCACCAGGCCGTCCGGGTCGAGTGCGACGACGCCGTCGGGCGCGGCGCCGAGCACGGCCTCGGACAGCTCGCGGGGGCCGTCGTCAGTCATCACGGCCGTCCGGGCGGCCGATCAGCCGGCCCGTCGAACCGGTCCCGCCCATGTGCCCGCGCTCCCCTCGTCCTTGTCCCCCGCCGGTGGGGCCGAACGCGCCACCGCCCGGGCGGCGTACGGGCGGGAGCGCGGCGCGCGCCACGGCGGATCCCGTCGGGGGCCCGGTGCGTGTCCGCCCGCCCGGGGTCGCGCGACCGGCGGCCCGGGTCCCGGGGCGGTCGGGCGGGCCGGGGACGCCCGGAGCCCCGTGCGGTGGTCGGCCGCCGGGCTCCCGGGTCGCGCGGCCCGGCGGCGGAGCCCGTCCGTCCAGGGCCCCAGGTGGCTCGCCGCGTACCGGCCGTACCCGGCGTTCCGATCTCAACTGTGGACCTTGGTAAGGGTGTTGGGCCATAGACGCGGAACATATTTCGGTACCGGCCCAATCCCGCGGGCCCGTACGGCACTACGCTCGACGGGCACCGCCACGACCGGCCCGGGGAGCCGGCGTCCGGAGGGGGAGGATCCGGGATGATCCGCGTGCTCGTGGTCGAGGACCAGCGCGCGCTGGCCGACGCCCTGGCCATCGCCATCGCGGCACAGCCCGACCTGGAGTGCGGCGACGCGGTGGGCACGGTCGACGAGGCGTTGCGGGAGGCGGCCCGTCGGCCGCCCGCCGTCGTGCTGATGGACATCCATCTGCCGGGCCGGGACGGCATCGAGGGCACGCGGCTGCTGAAGGCCGCGCTTCCGGCGGCCCGGGTGGTGGTCCTCACGGCGGACGCGACGCCCGACCAGTTGCGGCGCGCGGTGGCGGCGGGGGCCTCGGCGTTCCTCGCCAAGCACAGCGCGTTCGGGGACATCCTCACGGCGATCCGCACGACGGCCCACGGCAAGCTCCTGGTGGAGGGTTCGGCGCTGGCGGCCGGGCCCGCGCGGGGGACCGGGGACAGGTGCGGGCTGACCCGCCGCGAGCGGGAGGTGCTCGCCCTGCTCGCGCAGGGGCACGGTCTCAAGACGATCGCCGAGCGGCTGGTGCTCAGCCGGCACACGGTCCGCGGACACGTGAAGAGCGTCCTGCTGAAGCTGGGCGCGCACAGCCAGTTGGAGGCCGTGGTGACGGCGATCCGCCTGGGAATCCTGCCGGGGCCGACCGGCGGGTGACCCGGGGCGACCCGGCGCCGGGTCGCCCGCCGGTCGGCCGGGCCCCGCCCATGTCGTGTCCGCCGGTTCCCGCGGTCCCGCGAATCGGCCCATCTGAGGGGGGCGTCCGCCCCGCCTGGGGGATGCCCGGGCAGTCCTCCGGTGCCTATCGTGCGGATCGTGCGACCGTCCCGGCGGCGGCACGGACCGCCGCGCGACGACGACCCGAGGCTGTCGCGACCGGCCGGGGGTCGCGCGGACCGGGGCCGCCGGGGAGCAGGGCCCGGGCACACCCGCGCGGACTACGGCAGCGCCGGTCCGCGCCGGTCGTCCCCCTGCCGGTCGTCCGTCTCCCGCCGGACGAACCCCCGGCGGCCCCTCTCCCACCCGTCCCGGGGATCGACGGCCGGGGGGCGAATCGGGTGCAGCGGCGGCGGAGCACTCAGCCCCCGGGCGTGCGGGGCGCGGGCAGCCGCCTGAGCGCGCCGGCCGCCGCCCTGGCCAGTTCCGGGCGGGCCAGCGCCTCGTTCAGCACGGGGCGGGCGCGTTCGTCGCCCAGCGCGCCGAGTCCCTCCACGCAGGCGAGGGCGACCCGGCGGTACGGGTCGTGCGGGCGGAATCTGCGGGCCAGCGTGGTGATGAGCGCGGGGACGGACTCGGGCGCGCGCAGGTCGGTCAGCAGACGTACCGGATGGAGGGCGTAGGCGACCCTCAGCTCGTTGGTGGCCAGGGCTGCCGCCGCGCGGGCGGTGCGCGGGTCCCCGAGCCGGCCGAGGGCGTACGCGGCGGACGCGCAGCGCTGCGGGTCACGGTGGTTGAGGAGCAGGACGAGCGCCTCGAAGGCCCTGCGGTCCCCGGCGAGTCCGAGCCGGAAGGCGGCCACCTCACGTGCCCACAGGGGCTGTTCGGGGGCGGTCAGTACGGCGGCGAGCTCGTCGGGATCCTCGGTGGAGCTGAGCCTCTCGTACGGGGCGGACGCCTCCGGGCCCGCCTCCTGCCGTAAGCGCCGAGTGAGCGATCGCAACTCTTCGTCCATGACGTCGAAGCCTAGGGGCTGCGTCCGGCGGCGACGTACATCACTTCGGCCGAGGGCTGGCGCGCTCGTTACTCGCGGGTTAAGCTCAATCGAGCGAGTCACCCACTCGTGGACTCATCTCGTGGCGGCCTGGTGACGCAGCCGCCGCGAGTGCTTGTCGGTTCGGTACCTCGTGTACCTCTCAGTACGGCACGGCCCCGGGACAGGGCCGGTCGGGTTCTCCTCACCGCTTCGCAGGCCAGTGCACCGCCCCCGCGAACGGCCCGGGCGTGTGCGCTCCGTAGCCCGGATACACCCGCAACCTCCGCACCGCGTACGCCTGTCGGCGTATCCGGGTGCGTCCCTCAGTCGTCACTCATTCCTGGAGTCCCGCGATGGCCGCTCCCCTGTCAGACCCCTCTCCTTCGTCAGCCTCCCCGCTCAGGACCGTCGCCGTCGTCGGCCTCGGCACGATGGGGACCGGCATCGCCGAGGTCCTCGCCCGCGCCGGCCGCGAGGTCGTCGGCATCGACGTCAGCGAACTCGCCGGTGCCCGGGCGACCGCCTCCCTGGAGGCCTCCACCGCCCGCGCCGTGCAGCGCGGCCGGCTCACCGAGCAGGAGCGGGGCGAGACCCTCACCCGCTTCCGCACCTTCACCGACCTGCAGGCCGCGGCGGACGTGGACCTGGTGATCGAGGTCGCCCCGGAGTCGTACGACATCAAGCACCAGATCTTCCGCGAGCTGGACGGGATCGTGCGGCCGGGGACCATCCTGGCGACCGGCACGAACGCCCTGTCCGTGACCCGGCTGGCCGCCGACTCGGCGCGCCCCGAGCGGGTCCTCGGCCTGCACTTCTTCAACCCGGCCCCCGCGATGAAGCTCGTCGAGGTGGTCTCCTCGGTGCTCACCGCCCCCGCGGCCGTCGCCGCCGTGACCGACCTCGCCCTCGAACTCGGCAAGGAGCCGGTCGCGGTGGGCGACCGCCCCGGATTCGTCGCCGACGGCCTCCTCTTCGGCTACCTCAACCAGGCAGCCGCGATGTACGAGGCGAAGTACGCGAGCCGCGAGGACATCGACGCGGCGATGCGGCTGGGCTGCGGGCTGCCGATGGGGCCGCTCGCGCTCCTCGACCTGATCGGCATCGACACCGCGCGCACGGTCCTGGAGGCCATGTACTCCGAGTCCCAGGACCGGCTGCACGCCCCCTCCCCCGTGCTCAAGCAGCTCAGCGAGGCGGGGCTGACCGGCCGGAAGTCGGGGCGCGGCTTCTACACCTACGAGGCCGCCGGCAGCCCGACCGTCGTGCCGGACGCCCTCACCCCGTCCGCCCGGAGCGCCGGTGCGGAGGGCCGGACCGTCCGGTCCGTCGGTGTCGCGGGCTCCGGCACGATGGCCTCCGGCATCGCCGAGGTCTTCGCCAAGTCCGGGTACGACGTCGTGCTCGCGGCCCGCTCCGACGAGAAGGCGCAGGCCGCCAAGGCGCGCATCGGCAAGTCCCTCTCGCGTTCCGTGGACAAGGGGCGGATGACGGCCGAGGCGGCGGCCGAGACGCTGGGCCGGATCACCCCGGCGGGTTCGTACGACGCCTTCTCCGACGTCGATCTGGCGCTGGAGGCCGTCGCCGAGGACCTGGACGTCAAGCAGCAGCTCTTCGCCGTGTTCGACAAGGTCTGCAAGCCGGGCGCGATCCTGGCGACCACCACCTCGTCGCTGCCCGTCGTCGCCTGCGCCCGCGCCACCTCGCGTCCCGAGGACGTGATCGGCATGCACTTCTTCAACCCGGCCCCCGCGATGAAGCTCGTCGAGGTCGTGCGGACCGTGCTGACGGCCGACGACGTGCACGCCACGGTCCGCGAGGTGTGCGCGAAGGTCCGCAAGCACCCGGTGGACTGCGGCGACCGCGCGGGCTTCATCGTGAACGCGCTGCTGTTCCCCTACCTCAACAACGCGATCAAGATGGTCGAGGAGCACTACGCCTCGCTCGACGACATCGACGCGGCGATGAAGCTCGGCGGCGGCTACCCGATGGGCCCGTTCGAGCTGCTCGACGTGGTCGGCCTGGACGTCTCGCTCGCCATCGAGAAGGTCCTGCACCGCGAGTTCCGCGACCCGGGCCTCGCCCCGGCTCCGCTGCTGGAGCACCTGGTGGCCGCGGGCTGCCTCGGCCGCAAGACGGGCCGCGGCTTCCGCGAATATGCGCGGCGCTGAGCGACGCGAGGACGGCTCGGACGGCCGGCCCGGCGGCGGGCCCGACGGCAGATCCGGCCCCGGGCCCCTCGGTGGGTCCGGGGCCCCGCCCCCGGGCCGCCCCGGCGGCCGGGAGGCGGACCGGGCGGACTGGGGCGGTCTGCTGGACCCGGCCACGGGACCAGTGCCCGCCCTCGCCCCGGCGCCCGCGGGGATCCCCGCTCATGAGCGCTCCGCTGCACAGATGCAGTACGTTCGGGGCATGTCCCAGCCCGCCAAGTCCTCCCGTACACCAGCCACGTCAGACGCGCCGGAGAGCGCGGCGGGCAGCCGCGCGGCCGCGCAACGGCTCAAGATGCGCCGAGAGCTGGCGGCCGCCGCGATGGAGCTCTTCGCGACGAAGGGGTACGAGGCCACGACCGTCGACGAGATCGCGGCGGCGGCCGGGGTCGCCCGGCGCACCTTCTTCCGCCACTTCCGCTCCAAGGAGGAGGCGATCTTCCCGGACCACGACGACACCCTGATCCGGGCCGAGGCGGTACTGAAGGCGGCTCCCGCGCACGAGCACCCGCTGGACACGGTGTGCCGCGGCATCAAGGAAGTCATGAAGATGTACGCGGCCCGCCCGGAGATCTCGGTGTCGCGCTACAAGCTCACGCGCGAGGTGCCGACGCTGCGGGAGGCGGAGATCGCGTCCGTGGCCCGCTACGAGCGGCTGTTCACCCGCTATCTGCTGGGCCACTTCGACGAGCACGCCCACGACGACGACTCCAACGACGACCCGCTGCTCGCCGAGGTCGCCGCGTCGGCCGTGGTCACGGCCCACAACCACGTCCTGCGGCGGTGGCTGCGGGCCGGGGCCCAGGGGGACGTCGAGGCGCAGCTGGACCACGCGTTCTCGATCGTGCGGAAGACCTTCGGCACGGGCATCGGGGCCGGGCGGGACACGGCGCCCCGGCCGGCGCCCGCGTCCACCGCCTCGGTGGAGGGCGAGGTGCTGGTCACCGTGGCGCGCGTGGACGCTCCGCTGGACCAGGTGATGCGCACGATCGAGCAGGCGCTCAAGGAACGGTCGTAGCCCCTTCCCTCTCCGCCCCGGGCTCCAGGCCTCCGGTCCCGGGCTCCAGGCCTCCGGTCCCGAGGCCGCGGACCCTGACCGCTCACTCGTGACCGCTCACCCCTGACTCCTCACCCCGGGCCGTTCCCTCCCCTCCCACCGCCGGACGGGCTCATCGCGAGCGCGTCCGGCTTACTTATGCCCGAATCAGGGCATTATCGTCCTTCACCTGATCGATCATCGCTCACGTGTTACGTAAAGATTTCACCTGAGCGCAACTTCTGGCACTGCGTGCCTTGCCACGTGACACGGCGTGCCATACGTTGAAGGAGTCCGGGCGGCCGGCGTGCAGAGACCCTTCGTACGCCGGCTGTCCCCGCAAACCTTCGGTCTGCGCGCCCGGACGCCTGCGTCACAGGCAACCTTCCGCGCCACAAAGCGCTGCCGAGCTCCACCCTCCGCCGAACCGACGGCACACCCCACCACCCGCAGCATCCACCCCGACGTAACCCTCAGCGTTCCTCGGACGCGCATCGCCGGAGGCATCACCGTGAAGGAAATCCTGGACGCGATTCAGTCGCGGACCGCCACGTCCGCCGACTACGCCGCACTCCCCCTCCCCGAGTCCTACCGCGCGATCACCGTGCACAAGGACGAGGCGGAGATGTTCGCCGGGCTCAGCAGCCGCGACAAGGACCCCCGCAAGTCGATCCACCTGGACGACGTCCCGGTGCCGGAGCTCGGCCCCGGCGAGGCCCTGGTGGCCGTCATGGCGTCCTCCGTGAACTACAACTCGGTCTGGACGTCGATCTTCGAGCCGGTGTCGACGTTCAACTTCCTGGAGCGCTACGGGCGGCTCAGCGACCTGAGCAAGCGCCACGACCTGCCGTACCACATCATCGGTTCGGACCTCGCGGGCGTCGTCCTGCGCACCGGCCCGGGTGTCAACTCCTGGAAGCCCGGTGACGAGGTCGTCGCCCACTGCCTCTCCGTCGAGCTGGAGTCCTCCGACGGGCACAACGACACGATGCTCGACCCCGAGCAGCGCATCTGGGGCTTCGAGACCAACTTCGGCGGGCTCGCCGAGATCGCGCTCGTCAAGTCCAACCAGCTCATGCCCAAGCCGGACCACCTGAGCTGGGAGGAGGCCGCCGCCCCCGGACTGGTGAACTCCACCGCCTACCGGCAGCTCGTCTCCCGCAACGGCGCCGGCATGAAGCAGGGCGACAACGTCCTGATCTGGGGCGCGAGCGGCGGACTCGGCTCGTACGCCACGCAGTTCGCGCTCGCCGGCGGGGCCAACCCGATCTGCGTCGTCTCCAGCGAGCAGAAGGCGGACATCTGCCGCTCGATGGGCGCCGAGGCGATCATCGACCGCAACGCCGAGGGCTACAAGTTCTGGAAGGACGAGAACACCCAGGACCCGAGGGAGTGGAAGCGCTTCGGCAAGCGCATCCGCGAGTTCACCGGCGGCGAGGACATCGACATCGTCTTCGAGCACCCGGGCCGCGAGACCTTCGGCGCCAGTGTCTACGTCACCCGCAAGGGCGGCACCATCACCACCTGCGCCTCGACCTCGGGCTACATGCACGAGTACGACAACCGCTACCTGTGGATGTCCCTGAAGCGGATCATCGGCTCGCACTTCGCGAACTACCGCGAGGCGTGGGAGGCCAACCGCCTCGTCGCCAAGGGAAAGATCCACCCCACGCTCTCCAAGGTCTACTCCCTGGAGGAGACCGGGCAGGCCGCCCACGACGTGCACCGCAACCTCCACCAGGGCAAGGTCGGCGTCCTCGCGCTGGCGCCCCGGGAGGGCCTGGGCGTGCGCGACGAGGAGAAGCGCGCGCAGCACATCGACGCCATCAACCGCTTCCGGAACGTCTGAGGCCCCCATGACTGAGCGCCAGAAGGACCGGCCGTGGCTGATGCGCACGTACGCCGGCCACTCCACGGCAGAGGCGTCCAACGAGCTGTACCGGCGCAACCTCGCGAAGGGTCAGACCGGCCTGTCGGTCGCCTTCGACCTGCCGACCCAGACCGGGTACGACCCCGACCACGTCCTCGCCCGCGGCGAGGTCGGCCGGGTCGGGGTGCCGGTCTCGCACGTCGGTGACATGCGCCGGCTGTTCCAGGACATCCCCCTGGAGCAGATGAACACCTCGATGACCATCAACGCCACCGCCATGTGGCTGCTGGCGCTCTACCAGGTCGTCGCCGAGGAGCAGGGCGCCGACATCACCAAGCTCCAGGGGACCACGCAGAACGACATCGTGAAGGAGTACCTGTCACGGGGGACGCACGTCTTCCCGCCGGTGCCCTCGCTCCGTCTGACGACGGACATGATCTGCTACACGGTCAACAACATCCCGAAGTGGAACCCGATCAACATCTGCAGCTACCACCTGCAGGAGGCTGGGGCCACCCCGGTCCAGGAGATCGCGTACGCGATGTCCACCGCGATCGCCGTCCTGGACGCGGTGTTCGCGTCCGGCCAGATCGCCGAGGACCAGAAGGGCGACGTCGTCGCGCGCATCTCCTTCTTCGTGAACGCGGGCGTCCGCTTCGTCGAGGAGATGTGCAAGATGCGGGCGTTCGGCCGCATCTGGGACCGGATCACGCGTGAGCGGTACGGGATCGAGAACCCGAAGCACCGGCGCTTCCGGTACGGCGTCCAGGTCAACTCCCTGGGGCTGACCGAGGCTCAGCCGGAGAACAACGTCCAGCGCATCGTGCTGGAGATGCTGGCCGTCACGCTCTCGAAGGACGCACGCGCGCGTGCCGTGCAGCTCCCCGCGTGGAACGAGGCCCTCGGGCTGCCCCGGCCCTGGGACCAGCAGTGGTCGCTGCGGCTGCAGCAGGTGCTCGCCTACGAGAGCGACCTGCTGGAGTACGCGGACATCTTCGAGGGCTCCCACGTCGTCGAGGCCAAGACGGCGGCCCTCGTCGAGGAGTCCCTCGCCGAGATCGACCGCATCCAGGAGATGGGCGGCGCGATGGCCGCCGTCGAGTCGGGCTACCTGAAGTCGCAGCTCGTCTCGTCGCACGCCGAGCGCCGCGCCCGGATCGAGTCCGGGCAGGAGAAGATCGTCGGCGTCAACATCTTCGAGTCGACGGAGCCGAACCCGCTCACCGCCGACCTGGACGCGGCCATCCAGACCGTCGACCCGGCGGTCGAGGCCCGCGTGGTCGCGGCGCTCAAGGACTGGCGCGACACCCGCTACCAGCCGCCCTTCAACCACCCGCGCCCCTGCAAGGCGCTGGAGCGTCTGAAGGAGGCGGCGAAGGGCACCGGCAACCTCATGGAGGCCACCCTGGAGTGCGCCCGCGCCGGCGTCACCACCGGCGAGTGGTCCGGGGCCCTGCGCGAGGTGTTCGGCGAGTTCCGCGCCCCCACCGGCGTCTCGTCCGCGCCCGTCGCGGTGAGCGCCGAGGAGGGCACGGCCATGGCGCTGGTCCGCCGCAAGGTGGAGCTGACGGCCAAGGACCTCGGGGTGGGCAAGATCCGCTTCCTGGTGGGCAAGCCCGGTCTCGACGGACACTCCAACGGGGCCGAGCAGATCGCCGTGCGGGCCCGCGACGCCGGCTTCGAGGTGGTCTACCAGGGCATCCGGCTCACGCCCGAGCAGATCGTGGACGCGGCCGTGGCCGAGGACGTGCACGCCGTCGGCCTGTCCATCCTGTCCGGCTCGCACGCGCAACTGGTGCCGGACGTGCTGGTGCGGCTGCGCGAGGCCGGTGCGCCCGACATCCCGGTGATCGCCGGCGGGATCATCCCGAACGCCGACGCCGAACAGCTGCGGGCCGCGGGAGTGGCCGCGGTCTTCACCCCGAAGGACTTCGACATCACCGGAATCATCGGCCGTATCGTCGACGAGATCCGGAAAGCGAACAAGCTCGACCCCCTGGAGGTCCCCGCATGACCAGCCCTGTTCCCCAGGTCAACCGCCTTCGTCCGCGGCGCTCCTGCCTGGCCGTCCCGGGAAGCAACCCCCGGTTCCTGGAGAAGGCCCAGGGCCTCCCCGCGGACCAGGTCTTCCTGGACCTGGAGGACGCCTGCGCCCCGCTGGCCAAGCCGGACGCACGGCACACCATCGTCAAGTTCCTCAACGAGGGCGACTGGACCGGCAAGACGCGGGTCGTGCGCGTCAACGACTGGACGACCGAGTGGACGTACCGCGACGTCGTCACCGTCGTCGAGGGCGCGGGGCAGAACCTCGACTGCATCATGCTGCCGAAGGTCCAGGACGCCCAGCAGGTGGTGGCGCTCGACCTGCTGCTGACGCAGATCGAGAAGACGATGGGCTTCGAGGTCGGCAAGATCGGCATCGAGGCGCAGATCGAGAACGCCCAGGGCCTGAACAACGTCAACGAGATCGCCACGGCGTCCCAGCGCGTCGAGACGATCATCTTCGGCCCGGCCGACTTCATGGCGTCGATCAACATGAAGTCGCTGGTCGTGGGCGAGCAGCCGCCCGGCTACCCGGCGGACGCCTACCACTACATCCTGATGAAGATCCTGATGGCCGCCCGCGCCAACAACCTCCAGGCGATCGACGGCCCGTACCTCCAGATCCGCAACATCGACGGCTACCGCGCGGTCGCGCAGCGCGCCGCGGCCCTCGGCTTCGACGGCAAGTGGGTGCTCCACCCGGGCCAGGTCGAGGCGTCCAACGAGATCTTCTCGCCCTCCCAGGAGGACTACGACCACGCCGAGCTGATCCTGGACGCGTACGACTACTACACGTCCGAGGCGGGCGGCAAGAAGGGCTCGGCGATGCTCGGCGACGAGATGATCGACGAGGCCAGCCGCAAGATGGCGCTCGTCATCTCGGGCAAGGGCCGGGCCGCCGGCATGCAGCGCACCAGCTCGTTCGAAGCCCCGGAGGCCTGAGCACCATGCAGTTCGGACGCACCTACGAGGAGTTCGAGGTCGGCGCTGTCTACAAGCACTGGCCCGGCAAGACCGTCACGGAGTACGACGACCACCTGTTCTGTCTCCTGACGATGAACCACCACCCCCTCCACATGGACACCAACTATGCGGAGAACACGACGGACTTCGGCAAGAACGTCGTCGTGGGCAACTACATCTACTCGCTGCTCCTCGGCATGTCGGTGCCGGACGTCTCCGGCAAGGCCATCGCCAACCTGGAGATCGAGTCGCTGCGGCACGTGGCGCCGACCTTCCACGGCGACACGATCTACGGCGAGACCACGGTCCTCGACAAGACGCCCTCCCGGTCGAAGAACGACCGCGGCATCGTGTACGTCGAGACCAAGGGGTACAAGCAGGACGGCACGCTGGTCTGCGTGTTCCGCCGCAAGGTGATGGTCCCCACCGAGACGTACATCAAGGAGCGCGGCGGCGAGCAGCCCGGCCGCCCCCGGCTCAAGGAGCAGGAGAAGTAGCCATGGCGCGACTCGCCCAGACCGCCGGTCTCACCGACATCCAGCGGGAGATCCTGTCCACCGTGCGGGACTTCGTGGACAAGGAGATCATTCCGGTCGCCACCGAGCTGGAGCACCGCGACGAGTACCCGCAGGCGATCGTCGACGGTCTCAAGGAGTTGGGCCTCTTCGGCCTGATGATCCCCGAGGAGTACGGGGGTCTGGGCGAGTCCCTCCTCACCTACGCGCTGTGCGTGGAGGAGATCGCCCGCGGCTGGATGTCCGTCTCGGGCATCATCAACACCCACTTCATCGTGGCGTACATGCTCAAGCAGCACGGCACGCAGGAGCAGAAGGACCACTTCCTGCCGCGCATGGCGGCCGGCGAGGTCCGCGGCGCGTTCTCGATGTCCGAGCCCGGACTCGGCTCGGACGTGTCGGCCATCACGTCGAAGGCGGTGAAGGACGGCGACGAGTACGTCCTCAACGGCCAGAAGATGTGGCTGACGAACGGCGGCACGTCGACCCTGGTGGCCGTTCTCGTCCGAAGTGACGAAGGACACCCCGAGGGCACGGCCCCCCACAAGTCGATGACGACCTTCCTGGTCGAGAAGGAGCCCGGCTTCGGCGAGGTCCGCCCGGGCCTGACGATCCCCGGGAAGATCGACAAGATGGGCTACAAGGGCGTCGACACGACCGAGCTCATCATGGACGGACTGCGCATTCCGGCCAATCGTGTCCTCGGCGGGGTCACCGGCCGAGGGTTTTACCAAATGATGGACGGCGTCGAGGTCGGGCGCGTGAATGTGGCGGCGCGTGGTTGCGGCGTCGCTCAGCGTGCGTTCGAACTGGGTGTCTCGTATGCCCAGCAGCGTCACACTTTCGGCAAGGCCATCGCTCAGCACCAGGCGATTCAGTTCAAGCTGGCCGAGATGGCTACCAAGGTCGAGGCCGCTCATGCGATGATGGTGAACGCAGCACGCAAAAAGGACTCCGGGGAGCGAAACGACCTCGAAGCAGGGATGGCGAAGTACCTCGCCTCCGAGTACTGCAAGGAGGTCGTCGAGGACGCCTTCCGGATCCACGGCGGCTACGGCTTCTCCAAGGAGTACGAGATCGAGCGCCTCTACCGCGAGGCTCCGATGCTGCTGATCGGCGAGGGTACCGCCGAGATCCAGAAAATGATCATCGGACGCAGGTTGCTCGAAGAGTATCGGTTCCAGGGCTAGATGTTCTGATTCGGGGTGTTTTCATCGAGAAGAAGATCACACCCCGTCAACACTCTTCGGCAGTCGACTCGGCTTCCTGGCTTGCCCAGTTGTGGCCCGCGACCGGTACCATCCCGGGAAAGCCGCCGTCCCCCGTTACAGCGCGGCATCATCCGCTACGAAGGTCATCCATGCCCCACAGCCAAACCTCTGCACCACGCGACAGCCTGGTCGGCGTACGTATTGCGCGCGGAGCATCGCCGTGGCTCCTCCCGACCGTCGCCACCGCAGCCCTCAGCCTGGTACGCGCGCGCCACTCCGGCGCGGCCAAGGCCGTGGCCGTGCCTGCCACCGCTCTGGCGGCGGGCATGCTGTGGTTCTTCCGCGACCCCGAGCGCGAGATCGCCCAGGGCCGGGTCATCTCCCCGGCCGACGGCGTGGTGCAGAGCATCATGCCGTGGAAGGACGGGCGCACCCGCGTCGCGATCTTCATGAGCCCGCTGAACGTCCACGTCAACCGCGCGCCCCTTTCCGGCACGGTGACGTCGGTCGAGCACATCCCCGGCGGGTTCGTACCGGCGTTCAACAAGGAGAGCGAGAACAACGAGCGCGTTGTCTGGCACTTCGACACAGAACTCGGCGACATCGAGATGATCCAGATCGCCGGAGCCGTGGCGCGGCGCATCGTCCCCTACATCCCTCAGGGCACGAAGGTCGAGCAGGGTGACCGGATCGGACTGATCCGCTTCGGGTCGCGCGTCGACATCTACCTCCCCGAGGGTGTCGAGGTCGACGTGGAGGTGGGTCAGAAGACCGTGGCTGGGGTGACTCGAATTGACCGTGATTGATCCCGAGACCCAGGCCGGCTGGGTGCCGGAGGCCGACGAGGCGGACGAAGAGGAGGAGATGCCCCTCTCGCTCCGCCTCTCGATAGCGGACACCCTCACCCTCGGCAACGCGACGTGCGGCTTCATGGCGGTGTACTTCACCACCACGGGCATTCTGATCCCGCACCTCACGGGCAGCCAGGAGACGGGCATGGCGCGCCACAGCGCCGCCACCGCCGTGATCCTGATGCTGTGCGCCGCGGTCTTCGACCTGTTCGACGGACTGGTGGCCCGCAAGCTGCGCTCCTCCCCGATGGGCGCGGAGCTGGACAACCTGTCCGACCTGATCAGCTTCGGTCTGGCACCCGCCTACTTCGTGCTGGTCTACGGCATGGTCGCGGACGACGCGCACCAGCGGGTCGCCGCGGTCGGGGCGATCGTGGTCCTGCTCGCCGTGGTCCTCCGGCTCGCCAGATTCTCGTGCGTGACGGTGAAGGACGGCACGTTCCAGGGCATGCCGTCGCCGTTCGGGGCGCTGACCGTGGTCTCGATCGTCCTGCTGGAGCTGCCGTTCGTCGCCACGCTCATGGCGATCCTCGGCACCGCCTGGCTGATGGTGAGCCGGGTCGAGTACCCGAAGCCCCGGGGCCGCCTCGCGGTCGCGATGCTCTCCTGGATCGTGCTCAGCATGGCCCTGCTGGCGGCCTGGGCGTTCGACGCCCCCGGCGGTCAGCTGCTGCTCCAGACCGGCTGCGCGCTGCAGCTCGTGATGGGCGCGGTGATCCCGTTGTTCGCCACGGCCCGCCGGGTGAACAACTTCCGCGACAACCGCCGTGAGGCGCGGGCGGCGCAGCTTCCGTAGCGTCCGCCGTACGACCTGTGAAGGGCCCCGAACCAGCCGGTTCGGGGCCCTTCCCGTTTCCGGGGACGCCACGCGGTGGGACCGCTGACGGGTTCGGCTCGGGCGCGCCGCTCCCCGGGGCCGCGTCCCCCGGGGAGCGGCGGAGGACCGCCGTCCCCCGGGGAGCGGCGGAGGACCGCGGAAGGGCGTGTTCGCGCCACGGACGTCCAGCCGGGCGGACGAACGGGGAAAAGCGGGTGCCGGACGGCCACAGGGCGCCCACAGGGGCCCCACAGGGCCGCCACGGGGGTCCGGGCGTCCACGGCGGGGCCCCGGACTCCGCGACGGGCCCCCTGTGCGGGGTCCGGGGCGGGGCGCCGGGCCTGTGAGCGGGGTCCGCGGCGGCCGGCCGAGGCCGTGAGCGCGGTGGCCGGTGACCCGTGGCCGGTGACCCGTGACCCGTGACCCGTGACCCGTGGCCGGTGGCCGGTGGCCCGTGGCCCGTGGCCCGTGGCCCGTGGCCCGTGGCCCGTGGCCCGTGGCCCGTGGCCGGGTGATCGCGGAGGGGGCCGGCGCTGTGGAAGGTGGCCGGTGGTCGTCCGGTCGGGGGCGGACAACCACGCCGGCGGGCGGGCGGTCCGGGTGGCGGGCGCGCGGGGCCGGATGGCGGGCGGGCGGACGCGGGGCCGAGGGCGGGCGGGTCCGGTCGCGGGCGTACGGACCCCGGGGGGGCGGGCGTACACGGACGCGGGGCCCGCGGCGGGCGGGCTGGGCGCGGGCACAGCACCAGGGCGCCCCGGCCGGAGTGTCCGGCCGGGGCGCCCTGTGGTGGTGGCGACGGCTCCGCGGATCGCGCGGGACCGTCGCTTACCGGGCCGTCCACTACTTGGTGTACGCCTCCGCCACCTCCGAGGCCTCGGGCTCGCGCACGACCTTCATGCCTCCGGTGACCGACTTGTCGGGCTGGAGGATGACGCTCTCCTTGGAGGACGCGGCGTTCGGGTCCGTGAAGTCCTGCGCGATGCCGAAGCCCGTGTCCAGGGCGTCGAGGGTGAGCAGGGCCTTGTCGACGCCCTCACGGGTCAGGTCCTTGCTCTCGCAGGCCTTCTTCAGTGCCTGGCCGAACGCGGAGGCCGCGGTCCAGCCCGCGACGATGCCGTTGTCGAGGGAGTCCTTCGGATAGGCCTTCTTGTACTCGGCCACCAGCTTCTTGGCCTCCGGGGTGTCCGCGCCGATGGGCAGGGACGGGGACGCCACGTAGTAGTTCGCCATGAGGGCCGGGCCCGCCTGGGTGCCGAGGAGCTGCGGGGCGAACGCCGAGTTGTTGCCGATGACCGGGACGTTGAACTTGCCGGCCGCCGCGACGCCGACCAGGGAGGCCGCCTGGCGCGGGCCCGCGCTGAGCACGATCGCCTTGACGCCGGCCTTCTTCAGGGCGGCGACCTGCGCGGTCATGTCGTTGTCGGTCGGCTTGATCTTCTGCTCGACGACCGTGAGGCCGGCCTCCTCGGCGATGTGCTTGGAGCCGACCAGGGCGCTCTCGCCGTAGTCGCCCTCGAAGTACACGTGACCGATCTTGTCGCCCTTCTTGACGCCCTTCTCCTTCATCAGGAAGTCGACCGCGTTCATCGTCTCGATGTCGTACGTGGAGCCGATGACCCGGATGTACGGGCTGCCGAGCAGCGAGTCCGACCAGGCCTGCGGGAGCACCAGGCCCTTGTCCTGACCGTCGATGCGCTTCTTGACGGCGGCGACGAACGGCGAACCGATGAACTGGGCGAAGCCGAGCACCTTCGGCTCCAGCTCCGTGTAGCCGGCGACCGCCTTCTGCGGGTCGTAGCCGTGGTCCCGGACGGTCAGCTCGACCTTGTAGCCGCACACGCCGCCGTCGGCGTTGAACTGCTTCACGTAGAGCTGCTGGGCCTGGGTGACGCTCTTGCCGAGCGTCGCGTAGACACCGGTCATGTCGGTGAGGACGCCGAGCGAGATGGTCTTGCCGGAGATGCCGTCCCCGGTCTTCACCTCGCCCGCGGCCGTGCCCTTGTCGCCGCCCTCGTCGTCCTTGGCCTTCGAACTGCATCCGGCCAGCACGAGCAGCGCGGCCAGCGCACCGGCGGCCGCCTTGGCCGCATACGTCGTACTCATCGTTTCTCCCCTTGATCGGTCCTGACGCGACGCCCGGCGGCCATCCTGACCAGGCCGCCGGGCAGGAAGAGCACCACCGCGACAACGGCGGCGCCGTAGAGGTACCGGGATGCCTCGCCCGGTGCGATCCCGCCCGTACCCGGGGCGGAGACCAGGGGCAGCGCATCGCTGTAGCGGGTCAGCAGCTGAGGCAGGAAGGAGACGAACACGGCTCCGACCACCGCCCCCGAGACCGAACCGAGCCCGCCGATGACGATCATGGCGAGGTATTCGAGCGACAGCGTGATGCCGAAGTAGTCCGGCACGGTCCGCTGGAAGACCAGGGCGAGCAGGACGCCCGCCAGGCCCGCGTACATGGAGGACAGGACGAAGACGGCGGCCCGGTAGCGGGCCACCGGTACTCCGATGACCCCGGCCGCGATGCGGTGGTCGCGGATGGCGTTCATGGCCCGCCCCGGGCGGCTGCGCAGCACACCGCGGGCGAACAGCCCGCAGCCGAGCAGCAGCACGAGGCCCGCGTACCAGAGCTTCTCGGCCGAGCCGAACGGCACCGCCGCGACGACGACCTCGCTGTCGTCGAAGGTGAGTCCGAACAGGCTCAGGGGCGGCACGTCCCGGCCGTTGAAACCACCGGTCAGATCACGGGCGTTGAACAGCACGTGCTGCCCGATGAAGATCAGCGCGAGGGTCGCGATGCCGAGGTACGCCCCGCGCAGCCGGCCCGCGATGGGGCTGAACAGACCGCCGGCCAGGCCGGAGACGAGCACGGCGAGGACCGCCGCCAGCCAGGTCGGCAGGCCGAGGCCCGTCAGCCCGTCGCCGCTCTCCGAGGCGAACACGCAGTAGCCGTAGGCGCCGACCGCGAGGAAGAAGGCGTGGCCCATGGAGAGCTGGCCGGTGGAGCCGGTGAGGAGGTTGATCCCGATGGCCCCGATCGCGGCGGCCATCGCGAACAGCCCGGCCTGGAGCCAGAACCGGTCCAGGTAGAAGGGCACGGCGAGCAGGACGATCCCCCCGGCGGCCCAGACGTACGTACGTGTGCGGAGCAGCCGCAGCGGTCCCACGAGGGCTTCAGACACGGGCCAGCTCCTTCGTGCCGAACAGCCCGGCGGGCCGGATGAGCAGGATCGCGGTCATCACGAGGTAGGGGGCCAGATCGCCCAGCCCCCGTCCCAGGAAGGTCAGCTCGCTCTGGTACCCGGTGGCGAGCGACTCGGTGACGCCCACCAGGAGTCCGCCGACGAGCGCCCCGGTCGTGGAGTCCAGACCGCCGAGGATCGCGGCGGGGAACGCCTTGAGCGCGGCGAGCGAGGTGGCTCGCTCCAGCCCGGGGGTGGGGAAGACCGTCAGGAAGAGGGCCGCCACGGCGGCGAGTCCGCCGGCCACGGCCCAGGCGCCCAGCGAGACCCGGCCGAGCCGTACACCCATCAGGGCCGCCGTCTCGGGGCTCTCGGCGGCCGCCCGCATGGCGACGCCCCAGGAGGTGTACCGGAACGCCAGGAGGAACGCGGTGATCAGCAGGGCCGCCGCGACGAAGGCCGCGATGCGGGTGTGGGCGAGGGAGATCGGGCCGATCGTGAGGACGGAGTCGCCCCACGGGTCGCCGAGCGTCAGCACGTCCGTGCCGATGCGGCGGGTCAGTTCGGTGGTGAGCAGGATGTCCACACCGATCGTGACGATGGCGAGGACGCTGTGGTCGGAGCCCCGGTAGCGGCGCATCACGAGGAACTCGACGGCCGCTCCGACGATCGCGGCGCCCGCGATGCCGACGAGGAGCGCGGGCCAGAACCCGAGGTCGTCGTGGAGCGTCGCGGTGACGTAGCCGCCCGCCAGCAGCAGGGAGGCGTGGGCGAAGTTGACGACCTCGGTGGCCCGGAAGATGACCACGAAGCCCAGCGCGATGAGGGCGTAGACGGATCCCATCGAGATGCCGTTGAGGAAGAGTTCGGCGAAGGTGCTCACGAGGCGGTCTCCTCTCCCCGGGGTTCGTCGGGGCGCTCTCCCAGGTAGGCGCGTACGACCGCCGGGTCGTTCTGTACGTCGGCGGGGGCGCCGTCCGCGATGCGGCGCCCGAAGTCCAGTACGGTCACCGCGTCCGCGAGCCGCATCACCACCCCCATGTCGTGTTCCACCAGGACGATCGAAATGCCGAGGCTGTCGCGGACGCCCGCGATGACGGCCGCGGTCCGCCGCCGTTCGTCGGCGGTCATGCCCGCGACGGGCTCGTCGAGCAGCAGCAGGCGGGGCTCCATGCAGAGCGCCCGGGCGAGTTCGGCGAGCTTCTGCTGCCCGTACGCCAACGAGCCCGCCGGGCGGTCCAGATAGGCCGAGATTCCGACGAACTCGGCTATCTCACGCACCCGTTCGCGGTGCGTGCGCTCCTCCCGGGCCGCCGAGGGCAGACGCAGTCCCGCCGACACGAAGCCGGTCCGGGTGAGCCGGTGGCGTCCGAGCAGCAGGCTGTCCTCGACCGTGGCGAGCGGGGGCAGCGCGAGGTTCTGGAAGATGCGGGCGACGCCCAGGTCGGCGATGCGGTGCGGAGGCATGCCGGTCAGTTCGCGCTCGCCGAAGCGGACATGTCCGGAGGTGGCTCGGTAGACGCCGGACAGCACGTTGAAACAGGTGGACTTCCCGGCGCCGTTGGGCCCGATGAGGGCGTGCACGGTACCGGGGCGCACGGTGAAGCTCACGGAGTCCAGGGCCGTCAGTCCGGCGAAGCGGACGGTGAGGTCCTCGACCTGGAGCGCCGGTACGTCCGGGGCCCCGGGGGTCTCGGGGGTCTCGGGGGCGGTGTTCGGCATGGCGGCGCTCATCCCTTCCAGCGCGTCAGCGCCGGGTGGGCGGCGCGGGCCTGCTCGCCGTCGGCCGCCGCGTCCTCGTCGACGACGCCCAGGTAGCGGCGGCGGACCTCGTCCGAGGCGGCCAGTTCGTCCGCGGGGCCGGACAGGGCGACCTCGCCGACCTCCAGGACGTAGGCGCGGGACGCGAGCCGCAGGGCCAGCGCGGCGTTCTGTTCGACGAGCAGCACCGAGGTGCCCTGGGCGTTGATCTCGCCGACGGTGTCGGCGATCCGCTGGGCCATCAGCGGGGCGAGTCCGAGGGAGGGCTCGTCGAGGAGCAGCATCCCGGGAGCGGCCATCAGGGCGCGGCCGACGGCGAGCATCTGCTGCTCACCTCCTGACAGGAGGCCGGCGCGCTGCTGGGCGCGGTCGGCGAGGACGGGGAACAGTTCGTGGACGCGGCGCAGGGCCGCGGCGCGGTCCGTGCGTCCGCCGGTGGCGCCGAGCGCCCCGGCACGGAGGTTGTCGGCGACGGTCATCCGCGCGAACACCTGCCTGCCTTCGGGGATCTGGGACACCCCGGCTGCGACCACCCGGTCAGGCGTCAGTCCGTCGATACGGCGGCCGCCCAGGCTCACCGTGCCGCCCGTGACCGCGCCGCCGTGGAAGGAGAGGGTCCGGCAGATCGCCCTCAGCAGGGTCGACTTGCCGGCGCCGTTGCCGCCGAGGACGGTGACGACGGCCCCTTCCGGTACCTCCAGAGACACCTGGCGCAGTGCGCGTACGGGGCCGTATCCGACCGACAGGTCGTGTACGACCAGCCCCGAACCACCCATGGCATTCCCCCCTGTCCTTGTGCTGTGACGCCTTGTTCTCGCCCGGTGTGGCGCTCACGACAGCACCGGGCGCGGGCGTCCGTCCACGGGGGGCGGGCGAATCGCTGCGGGTGACCAGCGGGCACGGCCACCCGTTGTGCGCGCGCACAACACCGCGTGTCAGGGGCCTGTGCGGGGTCGTTCGCGGGTGGCATCCTCCGGCCATGGGAGCCCGCAAAAGGCGTACCGGTCATGACTGGAAGCTGCTCGCAGAGTCCTGCACGGGACTGCTGGAGCGGCTTCCGGAACTCGTCGACGAGCACATGCGGCAACTTGCCGAGCATTCCCCCGTGTACGGGCAGTTCCTCCCGTACGACCAGCAGTGGCGGGAGGCGGAGGAGGCGATGCGGATCGGCATCCAGACGATCTCCGCGCCCCGGGACTCGCCGCGCCGCGACCTGGAGCACGCGGAGGAGGCCGGGCGGCGGCGGGCCCAGCAGGGTCTGCCGCTGGAGCTGCTGGTCCACGCGTACCGTGCCGCCGGGTACCTGGTGTGGGACGCGCTGCTGGAGGGGGCGTCCGGGCGCGAACCGGAGCGGCTGGGCGTGCTGATGCGCTCGGCGACCATGGTGTGGTCCGCCGTGGACGCGCAGGCCGCCGTGGCGAGCGACGCGTACCGGGCCACGGAGATGGAGCTGCGGCGGCGCACCGACGAGCGGCTCCAGGCGCTGCTGGACGCGCTGCTCGAGGGGCAGGAGGCGCCCGGGCTCGCGGCGCGGGCGGCAGCCGGGCTCGATCTGCCCGAGCGGGGCCCGTACGCGGTGGTCGTGCTGCGTTCCGAGCGGCGCGAGACCTTCCGGCGGCCCGTGCCCGGGGAGGGGTTCAGGTTCATCTGGCGGATGCGGGCGGACTGCGAGGTCGGGGTGGTGGCCCTGGCCGAGGGGCAGGGTCTCGACGGGGTCGCCCGGGCGCTGGACGGGCGCTGTACGGGGCCGGGCGGCATCAGTCCGATCGTCGGCGGGCTCGGGGAGCTGGGGCGGGCCCGGCGGCTCGCGGAACTGGCCCTGCGCACCTGCGCGCCGGACGCGACGGACGTGGTGCGGCTGGACCAGCGGATGCCGACCGCGCTGGTGGTGAGCCAGCCGGAACTCGCGGCGCGGCTGGTGGCGGACGTGTTCGGTTCGGTGCTGGAGCTCGAACCGGGCGACCGGGCCGTCCTGCTGGAGACGCTGGACGTGTGGCTCTCCTGCGAGGGGTCAGCGGGCCGGGCCGCGGGCCGCCTCTACTGCCACCGGAACACGGTGTTCAACCGCCTGCGGCGGCTGGAGCAGCTGACATCCCGGTCACTGGCCCGGCCCCGGGACCTGATCGAGATGACGTTGGCGCTGGACGCGTACCGGCTGGGCTGAGACCGCCGCCCCCTCGGGCGACGCGGTCTCGTGGGCTTGGCCCGGGGCGGGCCGGAGTCTGCGGCCGGGGCGGCGGCGGGGCCGGGGAGCTGCGGTCGGCGGTGGTGCCGGGGGCCCGTTCCGGCGGCCGGGGCCGGCTCCCCGGCCCGGGTTCCGGCAGGGCTCGTGCGGGACGGGCAGGGGGCCGGCTCCGGCGGCCCCTTCCACGGGCCGGGGCAGGCCCTCGGACCCAGGGCGCAGGGGCTCGTGCAGGGCGGGCGCCGCGTGCCCGCCGGGTGTTGCGGGCGGGGCGCGGCACGGCGACGCCGGGGGCGCGTCACGGCTCCCCCGGCAGCGGGCCGCGCACCGGCCGGCGTCGGTGGACGACGCGCGCGCTCCCGGTGCCGGGGCGGGCCGATGACCCCTGCCATGGGACCGGCCCGCGCGTCGGATGGCGGGGGCCCGCCGGGACGGGTCAGGTCAGGTCAGGTCAGGTCAGGTCAGGAAGTCCTGCCCGATGCGCTCCCCCACGTCCTCCAGGATCGGCCCGGCCTCGGCGATGCACCGGGCCACGTCGGGCTCGACGTCCGTGAGCGGGTAGACGCGCCGGATGCCGGCGCGGCCGAGCGCGTCCGGCGCGAGGGCCAGTCGGCCGCAGACCGCGATGACCTCCTTGCCCGCCGCCCGCGCCGCGGCGGCCACCCCGGCGGGTGCCTTGCCGTGCAGGGTCTGCTCGTCGAGCGAGCCCTCGCCCGTGATGACCAGGGTCGCCCGTTCCAGGGCGGGCCCGAAACCCAGCACGTCGAGCATCACCTCGATGCCGGGCCGGAAACCCGCGCCGAGGCCCACGAGGGCCCCGTACCCGATACCGCCCGCGGCGCCCGCGCCGGGCGCCGCGGCGTGCTCCGCCGCCCTGGGCCCGATCGCCTTCTCCAGGATCGCGGCGAAGTGGGCGAGCCCGGCGTCGAGCACCGCCACGTCTTCGGGAGAGGCCCCCTTCTGTGGTCCGTACACCGCCGCCGCGCCCTTCGGACCGGTCAGCGGGTTGTCCACGTCGCTCGCGAGGACGACGTCGACGGAGGAGAGCCGTTCGTCGAGACCGGACAGGTCCGCCGTGGCGAGGCGGTCCAGGGAGCCGCCCCCGGGCGGCACCGGCTCGCCGTCCTCGTCGAGGAACCGCGCCCCGAGCGCCGCCAGCATGCCCGCTCCGCCGTCCGTGGTGGCGCTGCCGCCGACCCCGAACACGATCGTCCGCGCCCCGGCGTCCAGAGCCGCCCGCAGCAGCTCGCCCGACCCGTACGTGGAGGCCGTGAGCGGTGCGAGGACCCCGGCCGGGAGGCGCTGGAGCCCGCTGGCCTCGGCCATCTCCACGACCGCGGTCCCGTCGCGCAGCGCGAACGCGGCGGCGACCTCGTCGCCGAGCGGCCCGGCGACCCGTACCTCCCTGCGCTCGAAACCGGCGGCCACGGCCGCGTCGACCGTGCCGTCACCGCCGTCGGCGACCGGCAGCGCCTCGACCTCGGTCAGCGGCGCGGCCCGGCGCAGTCCCGCCGTCAGCCGTTCGGCCACCTGCACGGCGGTGAGAGAGCCCTTGAACTTGTCCGCGGCGATGAGCACCCTCTGGGACCCGGTCCGATTCACTTCAGCGTCCGCCACCTTGCATTCCCCTTGCTCTCGGCCTTGCACACGTCAAGGCAGTCGCGCGCCGCTGCGACCCTAACCGGCGGAGCGGGCCGCTGCCCAGGGCCGTTCCCACGTGCCGGACAGCACCTCCCGGACAGCACCTCCCGCACAGCGGCCACTGGACAGCGCGACGGCGGACAGTGCGCCCACGGCTCCGGTGGCGGCCCGGACCCGGCGTGCGCCGCGTGCGCCCGGCGTGCGGATGTACGCGCCTCACCACCCCGGGCCGCGGTGCGCACGAGACCTCACGACGTCCGCACGGGGCGACGCGCCCGGCGCGCGCGGCGGCCGGTCCGGCGGGGATTCCGTACGGCGGGAGTACGGGGGCGAGGGACGCGCGCGCCCCAACCGGCCTGGTGGGAGGGCTTCGTGCCGCTCGCTAGGGTGGCGGGATGACGTCTGCTGACTACGCCGCGTACATCGCGGGACTCCCCCGTGTCCTCGTCGGCGCCGCCGTCCTCCTGCGTGACGCCGAGGGCCGGGTACTGCTGGTCGAGCCCAACTACCGCGAGGGCTGGGCGCTGCCCGGCGGCACCGTCGAGTCGGACGCGGGCGAGACCCCGCGGCAGGGCGCCCACCGGGAGACGCTGGAGGAGATCGGCCTGGACCTGCCGGTCGGGCGGCTGCTCGCGGTGGACTGGGTGCCGGGAACGGGCAGGCCGCCGATCGTGGCGTACCTGTACGACGGCGGTGTGCTGCGGGAGGAGCAGTTCAAGGCGATCCGCCTCCAGGAGGAGGAGCTGCTGTCCTGGCGGCTCGTGCCGCGCGACGAGCTGGGCGAGCTTCTGAACGGCGCGCTGGGCCGCCGGGTGGCCGAGGCGCTCGACGTCGTCGCGCGGGACGCGGGAGCGGTGGAGCTGGAGAGCGGGTACCGGGTCGGCTGACCCGGCGATCAACCGCGGCGTCGGTCGGCCCCGCGCGGCGCCGCGGGCCGGGCTCGCGCGCCCCGATATTCCGTGGCCGGCTCCGGGCGGGCCCTCCTACGCTCGGCCCATGACCAAGCCTCTCGTCGCGCTGCTCAGTGGCGCGGGCGTGTCCACCGACTCCGGCATCCCCGACTACCGTGGCCCCAACGGCCTGTGGCAGCGGGACCCGGAGGCCCAGAAGCTCGTCACGTACGAGTTCTACATGAACGACCCGGAGATCCGGCGGCGCGCGTGGCTGATGCGCCACGAGGTCGGCACTCTCCGGGTCCGGCCGAACGCCGCGCATCTGGCGGTGGCCAAACTGGAGCGCGCCGGGGTGCCGGTACGGGTGATCACGCAGAACGTGGACGGACTGCACCAGCTCGCCGGCCTGCCTGCCCGCAAGGTGCTCGAACTGCACGGCACCGCGAGGCGTTTCGTGTGCACCGGGTGCCACGCGCGCGGGCCGATGGAGGACGCGCTCGCCCGGGTCGAGGCGGGTGAGCCGGATCCGCCGTGCCTGGAGTGCGGCGGGATCCTGAAGCCGGCGACCGTGATGTTCGGGGAACGGCTGGACCCCGTGGTGATGGGTGAGGCCGTCGCCGTCACGAAGGCGTGCCAGGTGTTCGTCGCCGTCGGCACCAGCCTCCAGGTGCAGCCCGCCGCGGACCTGGCCGGGGTCGCCGCCGACCACGGGGCGCGGCTGGTCGTCGTCAACGCCGAACCCACCCCGTACGACGACCGTGCCGACGAGGTGATCCGGGAGCCCATCGGCACCGCGCTGCCCGAACTGCTCCGCCGGCTGGGCACGCCGGGCAACGACTGGGCGGCGAACGGGGGCTGAGAGCCGGCTCCGGGAGCGGGGCCGTCAGAACAGGACCGCTCCCCGGTCGCCCGTGTCCCCCAACCCGCCCGGTTCGCCCCGCTCGAAGGCCAGCAGCCGCTGCTTGCGCTCCAGTCCGCCGCCGTAGCCGGTCAGGCTGCCGTCGGCGCCCACCACGCGGTGGCAGGGCACGATGATGCCCAGCGGGTTGCGGCCGTTGGCGAGTCCCACCGCGCGCGAGGCCTTGGGATTGCCCAGCATGTCGGCGAGTTCACCGTACGTGCGGGTCTCGCCGTACGGGATGGCGCGCAGCCGTTCCCAGACGGAGCGCTGGAACGGGGTTCCCTCCAGGCGGAGTTCGACGGTGAACTCCTTGAGCCCGCCCTCGAAGTAGGCCCGCAGTTCCTCGATCGCGGGACCGAACTGGGTGTCGTCGGGGTCGCCGAAACTCTCCTCCGGCGGGCGGTGGCGCTGGTCGGTCATGTAGAGCCCGGACAGGACGCCGTCCGTGGCGACCAGGGTCAGCGGGCCGTACGGGCTGCCGATGACGGTGTGCTGCTTCAACGGGGTTCTCCCGGCAGGTGGTTGATCGGATGGTTGTCGGTCGCCCAGAGGTACTGGACCGCGTAGGCGCGCCAGGGCCGCCACTGGGCGGCGCGGGCCGTGAGCGCGGCGGGCGTGGACGGCAGGCCCAGTTCCCTGGCCGTGCGTCGGACTCCGAGGTCGGTGGGCAGGAAGGCGTCGGGGTCGCCCAGGGCTCGCATGGCGACGGCCTCGACGGTCCAGGGTCCGAACCCGGGCAGTGCGAGCAGCCGGGCCCGGCTCTCCTCCCAGTCGCTCTCGACGCCCAGGTGCAGGGTTCCGTCGGCGAGCCGGCCCACGAGCGTGGTGAGGGTCGCCCGGCGGGTGGCGGGCATCGCCAGCGCCGCGGGGTCGAGCGCGGCGAGCGCCTCGACCGACGGGAAGAGGTGGGTGAGACCGCCCTCGGGGTCGTCGACCGTCTCACCGTGCGCGGTGACCAGGCGGCCGGCGTGCGTACGGGCCGCTGCGGTGGAGACCTGCTGGCCCAGGACGGCCCGTACGGCGAACTCGGCCTCGTCGACCGTGCGCGGCACCCGGCGTCCCGGCGCCCTGTCGACGAGCGGGGCGAGCAGGGGGTCCGTGCGCAGTTGCCCGTCGACCGCCACGGGGTCGGCGTCCAGGTCGAGCATGCGGCGGCAGCGGCTGATGGCCACGGTCAGGTCGCGCATGTCGCTGAGGGTGAGCCGGCAGCCGATGTGGTCGGGCATGGGGGTGAGGGCGACGACTCCGTGGCCGTACGGCAGCCGCAGGGTGCGCCGGTAGGCGCCGTCCCGCCACTCCTCTACGCCGGGCACAGCCGTGGCGGCGAGGTGACCGAAGAGGTTGTCGGGGTTGAGCGGGGCACGGAACGGGAGCCGCAGGGCCAGCACCCCCGGGGTGGCGGTCGGCGCGGACCCGCCGGGCACCCGCGTGCGCAGTTCGCCCGGAGACAGGGCGAAGACCTCGCGGACCGTGTCGTTGAACGTGCGGATGGAGGAGAAGCCCGCCGCGAAGGCGATCTCGGCCATCGGGAGCCGTGTCGTCTCGATGAGCAGGCGGGCGGTCTGGGCCCGCTGGGCACGGGCGAGGGCGAGCGGGCCGGCGCCCAGTTCGGCCAGCAGCTGGCGTTCGATCTGCCGGGTGCTGTAGCCGAGGCGGGAGGCGAGTCCCGGTACGCCCTCGCGGTCCACCACTCCGTCGGCGATCAGCCGCATCGCGCGGGCCACGAGGTCGGCGCGGCGGTTCCACTCGGGCGATCCGGGGCTGGTGTCGGGGCGGCACCGCTTGCAGGCCCGGAAGCCGGCCTGCTGGCAGGCGGCGGCGCTCGGGTGGAAGGTCATGTTCTGCGGCTTGGGCGGCACGACGGGGCAACTGGGACGGCAGTAGATCCGCGTGGTCAGGACCGCCGTGAAGAACCATCCGTCGAAGCGGCCGTCCTTGGACTGGACGGCGCGCACGCAACGCTCGGTGTCGGTGTGCATCCCGTTCTGCATGCCTTCCAGCATCCGCCATGGTCATGGCCTCGGCTGGCGAGAATGCGACATCTGCCTCGGGGAGTCCCGGGGGCGGCCGGTGGGGTGCCGGTGGGGCGGCGGGTGGGGTGCCGGTGGGCGGCCGCACCGCCCCTCGACGACTCCCGGCACGACAGCGGCCCTCGCCGTTGTGCCGCCGCACTGCCGCGCCCCTGCCGTCGGCTGCCGCCACCTGCCGTCGGCTGCCGTCGGGCTGCCGCCACCTGCCGTCGGGCTGCCGGTGGGGGCGACGTGCTCGGGCGCGCAGCGCCGGGGGCCGGTGCGCCGGGGGCCGGGGGCCGGTGCGCCGGGGACGCCGGTGCGCCGAGGGCCGCCGGTGCGCCGAGGGCGCCGAGGGCCGCCGGGGGCGTGCTCCCGAGGCCACCGGACCGCGAGCCGGAAGTGGCAGGTCCGGGTCCGTGCAGCAGCCGACCGGTACGCAGCCGGTGGCGAGGGGGCCGGAGCGGAGGCCGGCCGGAAGCCGACCGGTACGCAGGCGGTGGCGAGGGGGCCAGAGCGGAGGCCGGAGCGGAGGCCGGCCGGAAGCCGACCGGTGCGCAGGCGGTGGTGGCGGGGCCGGAGCGGAGGCCGGGCGCCCCGGGCTCCGGGGCGGGCCCGAGCTCGCGTACCCGCCGGCATCCTCGCGCGCGGCCGTGTTCTCGGCCGCACCGGCCGGACGGCGGCGGGCCCGCGCTCGCGGCGGCGTCAGCCGGCCTGCGCCGCGAACGCCCCGTACGCCGTCTCGTCGAAGAGCACGAACCGCACCACGTCGATCGCGGCCCCCGCGCTCTCCCGCACGGTCCGCACGGCGATACGGGCCCCGTCGTCGAGTGGCCATCCGTAGATGCCCGTGGAGATCGCGGGGAACGCGACGGTCCGCGCGCCGAGTTCGGCGGCGACCCTCAGGGACTGCTCGTAGCAGGAGGCGAGCAGCCCGGAGCGGTCCTCGGTCGCGGACCACACGGGTCCGACCGTGTGGATCACCCAGCGCGCGTCGAGCCGTCCGGCCGTGGTGGCCACGGCCTGCCCGGTGCGCAGCCCCTTGCCGTAGTGCGAGGCCCGCAGGTCCCTGCAGGCGTCGAGGATCTCGGGGCCGCCGCGCCGGTGGATGGCGCCGTCCACGCCCCCGCCGCCCAGCAGCGAGGAGTTGGCGGCGTTCACGACGGCGTCCACGCTCTGCCGTGTGATGTCGCCCTGGACGAGTTCGATGACTGTCATGTCTGGCGGAGCCTCCTCCACACGGCCTTCGCCGCGTTGTGCCCCGACATGCCGTGCACCCCGGGGCCCGGCGGAGTGGCCGAGGAGCAGATGAACACAGCCGGGTGCGGAGTCGTGTACGGCGACAGCGTCAACCTGGGCCGCAGCAGCAGCTGGAGTCCTCTGGTCGCCCCGCAGGCGATGTCCCCGCCCACGTAGTTGGCGTTGCGGACGGCCAGTTCGGGCGGGCCCGCCGTCGCGCGGGCGAGCACCCGGTCCCGGAAGCCGGGCGCGAACCGCTCCAACTGGCGCTCCACGGCGTCCGTGAGGTCTCCCGTCCAGCCGTTCGGCACATGGCCGTAGACCCAGAACACCTGCTTGCCGTCCGGCGCCCTGGAGGGGTCCACGACACCGGGCTGCACGGTGATCAGGAACGGCCGCTCGGGGGCCCGCCCCTCCCTGGCCACGGCGTTCAGGGCGGCCCCGATCTCCGTGCTGTCCGCCCCGATCTGCACGGTGCCCGCGACGCGGGCCTCCTTCGCGGTCCACGGCACGGGACCGTCCAGCGCGTAATCGATCTTGAAGACGCCCGCCCCGTACCGGTACCGCTCGTAGTACCGGCCGAAGCCCGCGATCCGGCTCAGGGCGGTCGGCGAGGTGTCGAAGACGTAGGCGCGCGCCGGCGGCAGGTCGTCGAGGCGCTTGACCTCGTAGTCGGTGTGGACCGCGCCGCCGAGGTCCTTCAGGTACGCCGTGAGCGCGTCGGAGATCGACTGGGAGCCGCCGCGTGCCACTGGCCAGCCGCGCGCGTGGGCCGCGAGCGCGAAGACGAGGCCGACCGCGCCGCTGGCGAGGCCGTCGAGCGGGGAGATGACATGGGCGACGAGCCCCGCGAACAGGGTTTTCGCCCGCTCGTCCCGGAACCGGCGCATCAGCCACGTGGAGGGCGGCAGACCCACCAGGCCGAAGCGGGCGAGGGTGACCGGGTCCCGGGGCAGCGCGGTGCGCGGCAGCGACATGAAGTCCCGCAGCAGGGTGTCCCAGTTGTGCGTGAAGGGTTCGACGAGCCTGCGGTAGGCGCCCGCGTCGCGCGGTCCGAACGAGGCCGCCGTCTCGGCCACGGACCGCGCCAGGACGGCCGCCGTGCCGTCGGGGAACGGGTGCGCCATGGGCAGTTCCGGCTGCAGCCACTCCAGGCCGTACCGATCGAGGGGCATGGACCGGAACGCGGGCGAGTTGACGCCCAGCGGATGGGCCGCCGCGCAGGGGTCGTGACGGAAGCCGGGCAGGGTCAGCTCCTCGGTGCGGGCGCCTCCCCCGACCGTGTCGCGCGCCTCGAAGACGGCCACGGAGAAGCCCCGGCGGGCCAGCTCCACGGCGGCCGTCAGTCCGTTCGGCCCCGCACCCACCACGACGGCATCGAGCATCGACGGCACCTTCGGACTCCTTCGTCAGCCGGCGGCCACTGGGTTCAGGATATGCCGGGCCTCCGGCGGTCCCGGGGGGAGGGCGGCGACCGGTCCCCCCGCACCGACGCCCGCACGACCCGCACGGCCCGCACGGCCCGCACGGACGATCCGGGCGGACGGCCCGATCGCAGGGTCCGGGCGGACGGCCCGAGCGGACCCCGCGCCCCGCGCCGTGCGCCGTGCGCCCCGCCCCGCCGGTGCCGCCCCGCCCCGCCCCGCCCCATGCCGTGCCGTGCCGGAGGGTGGCGCGGTCCGGGCGGGGGCGGGCCCGTCAGCCGGCTCCGGACAGCAGTCCCACCAGGCGGCGGGCAGTGGCCTCGTCCCGGGCGGCCGTGAAGGGAAGCGTGTTGCCGCCGGTTATGCGGAACGGTTCACCGGTGAGCGTCAGGTGCGCGCCACCCGCCTCCTCGACCAGCAGCAACCCCGCCGCGTGGTCCCACGCCGCCTCCCAGGAGAAGGCGGTCGCCGACAACTCGCCGCGCGCGACGGCCAGATACTCCAGTCCGGCCGATCCGCAGGGGCGCGGGGCGACACCCTGCGTCCACAGGCCCAGCAGGGCGCGCTTCTGCTCGTCCGTCGTGTAGTCCGGGTGGGACGTGGCCACGTCGAGCGCGCGGCCCGGATCGGGCGTGCCGGAGCGCAGGGGCTGTCCGTCGAGGGTGGCGCCCCGCCCGCGCACGGCGACGGCGAACTGGTCGCGGGCCGGTGCGTACGTCCAGGAGGCGCGGACGACTCCGCCCTGCGCGAGCGCGACCAGGGTGCAGAAGCCGGAGTCGCCGTGGACGAACTGGCGGGTGCCGTCGACCGGGTCCACGATCCAGACCGGTGCGTCGCCCTTTATCGCCTCGTAGGTGGCGGGGTCCGCGTGGACCGCCTCCTCGCCCACGACGACCGAGCCCGGCAGCAGCTTGCCGAGGGCCTCGGTGAGATACGCCTCGGCATTGCGGTCGGCGTCCGTGACCAGGTCGTGGGGGCCGGACTTCTCGTCGATCTCGTGTGCCGCGAGCTGCCGGAAGCGCGGCATGATCTCCAGCGCCGCGGCCTCGCGGACCGCTTGTTCCACGTCGGTGGTGCCCCGTGCGAGAAACTCGTCGATGGTTTCGATGTCCTTGATCATGCCTCCATGAGAGCACGCGCCTCTGACAATCCCCGCCCGGCCGGTGCATCCCGGGTGGAATCGCCGTGAACAACCGGTGCGGACACGTTCCGGGCGGCGCCCGGGACCCCGGCCGTTCCGGGGTTCGGCCCGGGCCCCGGGAACGACCGCACCGGGCGACGGCTCCGGGGAGGACAGCTCGGAGACCCCGGTCGGACCCGGCGCAACGGCCCACGGTCCGGAACCCCCGCACGCCTGCACCCCCGCACGGAATCACCGCAAGGATCACGCCGAGGGTCAGCGGCCGACGGCGTACCCCTGCATCCCCCGCGGGTTCGCCGCCGCCGACAGCACTCCGGTGCGCGGGTCCCGGGCGACCGCGCAGAGCCGTCCCTCCGACCAGGCCCCGCCGATCCGCACGTCGTGGCCGCGGCGGCGCAGCTCCTCGACGACCTCCGGGTCCGTCCGGGACTCGACGGTCACGCTGCCCGGACTCATCCCCCGGGGGTGGAAGGACCCGGGAAAGCTGTCGTTGTGCCAGTTCGGCGCGTCGACGGCGCCCTGGAGGTCCGGCCCGCCCCGTACCTCCGCGCGCAGGGCGACGGCCAGGAAGAAGTGCAGCTGCCACTGGTCCTGCTGGTCCCCGCCCGGGGTACCGAAGGCCATGACCGGTACGCCGTCCCGCAGGGCGAGCGAGGGGGTCAGGGTGGTCCGGGGGCGGCGGCCCGGCGTCAGGGAGTTGGGCAGCCCCTCCTCCAGCCAGGCCATCTGGAGCCGTGTGCCGAGCGGGAAGCCCAGCTCGGGCACGACCGGGTTGGACTGGAGCCAGCCGCCGCTCGGCGTGGCCGCGACCATGTTGCCCCACCGGTCGACGATGTCGAGGTGGCAGGTGTCGCCGCGGGTCGCGCCGTCCGGCGAGACCTCGGGCACCCCCGCCCCCGACCGCGCGTGAGCCGCTGCGCCCGCGGCGGCGGACTCCCCCGCGAGGAACTCGGCGGTGTCCGCGCCCGCGGTCCTCGCCACGGTGGGCTCGCCCGCACCGGGCGCCGCGGGCGCGCCGGGTCCGCCCTCCCCGGCGGCCACGGCACGCGCGTGGGCGCTGAGCCGCGGTGTACGCCCGCCGGGGCTCCCGGGCCGCAGCTCGTACGAGGCCTCCTCGCCGATCAGCGCGCGCCGACCGGAGTTGTACTCCGCCGACAGCAACTCCCCCACCGGGACCTCCGCGGCGTCCCCGTACCAGGCCTCCCGGTCGGCCATGGCGAGCTTGCACCCCTCGATCAGCAGGTGCGTGTACTCGGCCGACCCGTGGCGGGGCAGTTCGTCCGGCAGCAGCGCCAACTGCTGGAGGAGCACGGGGCCCTGGCTCCAGGGGCCCGCCTTGCAGAGGGTCCAGCCCCGCCAGTCGTACGTGAGGGGCGCCTCGTAGGAGGCGGACCAGCCGGCCAGGTCGGCGGCCGACAGCGGGCCGGTGTGGCGTTCGCCGCTGGTGTCCCTCGTGGGCCGGCCCGCCTGCCGTACGAGCGCCTCGGCGACGAAGCCGGTCCGCCAGATCCGCCGCGCGGCCTCGATCCGGGCCACCCGGTCGTCGCCCGCGGCGGCGGCCTCGGTGACCAGCCGCTGCCAGGTGGCGGCCAGCGCGGGGTTGCGGAACAGTTCGCCCGGCCGCGGGGAGCGCCCGTCCGAGAGGTACACCTCGGCCGAGGAGGTCCACTCGGTCTCGAAGAGCTCGCGCACCGTCTCGACGGTCGCTCCGACGGCCTCCACGGGCGGGTGCCCGTCCCGCGCGTACCCGATCGCGGGGGCGAGGACCTCGGCCGGCGACATCGTGCCGTAGTCGCGCAGGAGCAGCATCCACGCGTCGAAGGCGCCGGGCACGGCGGCCGCGAGGGGGCCGGTGCCGGGGACGAGGTCCAGGCCCAGGGCCCGGTAGTTCGCGACGGTGGCGCCGGCCGGGGCGACCCCCTGACCGCACAGCACCCGTACCTCGCCGCCGGCGGGGGCGATGATGATCGGCACCTCGCCCGCGGGGCCGTTGAGGTGCGGCTCGACGACGTGCAGGACGAATCCGGCGGCGACCGCGGCGTCGTAGGCGTTGCCCCCGGACTCCAGGACGGCCATCGCCGACTGGGAGGCCAGCCAGTGCGTCGAGGACACCATGCCGAAGGTGCCCTGGAGCGTGGGTCGGGTGGTGAACACGGGTGAACTCCTCACTGCGGGAACGGCGTCCGGCGGCCGCGCGGCGGTCGTACGGGCTCCGGGCGCCCGCTACTCGGCGGGCTGCCAGGCGGTGGTCCCCAGCACGTTGTCCGGGCCGATGTCGAGCGGCTGGGGAGGACGGATGGTCTGGGTGGTTCCGCCCTTGCGGAGGGCGACGTCCAGGTACACCCCGGACTGGGCGTGCATCCGCCAGTACAGGCCGGCGTGCGCGCTCTCGCCGGGGGCGAGGGTGAACGGTTCGGGCCCGGGGTCCTCCGGGGCCATCGAGACGCGGTCCGTGCCCTCGACGGTCCGGACCTCGGGGAAGGGTTCGCCCTCGTCGTCGAGCACGGTGACCATGGGGTGGCCGTTCACCTCGACCGGGTCGCCGGAGCAGTTGGTGACGGTGAGTCCCATCGCGCGCAGTCCCATGGCCGCGTCGCCCTCGTCCGCCGCGAAGCGCAGTCCGGACGGCGGGCAGCCCTGTGCCGACTGGACGGGGACATCGGCGCCGGGAGCCGGTTCGGGCGGAGGGGACGGCACCTCCATCGGGGGCGGTGCGAGGGAGGGCGTGGGGGTGGGTCGGCGCTCGGGGTTGCGCTCCCGGTCCAGTTCCTCGGAGAGCCCGCAGCCGCTCACCGCCAGCAGCAGGAGGCATACGACGGCGGCGGCGCGTGGTCTCGGGCGTATCGCGATCACACGCCGATCATCACACGGGCCTTTCGCGGGGTCGTCACTCCGTGCGCTCCCGGGCCGCGACGAGACCCGACTCGTAGGCGAAGACGACCAGTTGCGCGCGGTCGCGGGCACCGAGCTTGGTCATGGCGCGGCTGACGTGGGTCTTGGCCGTGAAGGGGCTGATGACCATGTGGGCGGCGATCTCCTCGTTGGTGAGGCCGCGGGCCGCGAGCGCGGTGACCTCGCGTTCCCTGCGGGTGAGGTGTTCGAGGCCGGGAGCGTCCGCCCGGTCCGGCGGCCGGGCCACGAACTCTCCGATCAGGGTCCGGGTGACGGACGGCGACAGCAGTGCCTCGCCGCGCGCGACCACCTCGATCGCCTGGAGCAGGTCGGCGGGTTCGGTGTCCTTGAGCAGGAACCCGCAGGCACCGGCCCGCAGCGCCTCGAAGACGTACTCGTCCAGGCCGTAGTTGGTCAGCATCACCACCCGCACCCCGGACAGGGCGGGGTCGGCCGCGATGCGCCGGGTCGCCTCGATGCCCGTCATCACCGGCATCTGGACGTCGATCAGGACGACGTCGGGGACGTGCGCGCGCACGAGTGCGAGGCCCTGTTCGCCGTCGGCCGCCTCACCGACCACCTCGATGCCGTCCTCCGCCTCCAGCAGGGCCCGGAATCCGGCGCGCATCAGGGCCTGGTCGTCGACGAGCGCGACCCTGATCACGCGTGCTCCAGCGGCAGCCGGGCCCGCACGGAGAAGCCGCCCTCGGCACGTGGCGCCGCGTGCAGTGTGCCGCCGAGTGCCGCGACGCGCTCGCGCATGCCCGTGAGCCCGATGCCCTCGGCGGGTGGACGGGACGGTTCGGCCGCGCCGTCGTCGTCGACACGGATCGCCAACTCCCTTTCCTCGTAGTCCAGTCGGACGGCCACGCTGGCGTGTCCCGCATGCCGTACCGCGTTCGTGAGGGCCTCCTGGACTATGCGGTACGCGGCGCGGTCCACGGTCGCCGTCAGCGGACGCTCGCGGCCGGTCACGGTCAGGCCCACGGCGAGGCCCGCCGCCCGGGCCCGCTCGACGAGGAGGGCCGGGGTGCCCGTCGGCTCGTCGGTGCGCAGCACGTCGAGGGTGGCCCGCAGTTCGCGCATCGCCTCGCCGCCCGCCTCCTGGATGGCCAGCAGGGCGGGAGGCACCTCCTCGCCGCGTTTGCGCGCGAGATGGACGGCGACGCCCGCCTGGAGCTTCACGATGGAGATGCTGTGGGTGAGCGAGTCGTGCAACTCGCGCGCGATGCGCAGGCGTTCCTCGCCGGCCCGGCGCAGGGCCGCCTCCTCGCGGGTGCGTTCGGCCTCCAGCGCGCGCTGTTCCGTCTGGCGCAGGTACGCCTGCCAGTTGCGGCCCGCGAGACCGGTGACGACGGCGCACAGGAACCAGCCCGCGAGCAGCGCGGTCCGTTCGACGGTGCCGGGCGTCGCGGGGCCCGCCACGAGTGTCGCCCCGAGGAACACGGCGCCGGCGGCCGCGCCCACGCCGCGATGCCCAGCCTGGGCCGCGGTGTGGACGGCGCCGACCACCGGCAGCGCGGCCACCGGGCCGGGGTCCGCGTGGAGCACGTGTGCGGTGAGGGCCGCGGTGGTGACGGCGAGCACGGCCCGCGGAGCGGTGCGGTACGCGGCCAGCGCGAGGGAGCCGGTCACGATCAGCACATGGTCGGCAGGCTCCGTGCCCGCGTCGAACGCCGCCGCGACCACCACGATCGCGCCGATCACGACAGCGAGCGCGAGGTCGGCGACGCGCCTCGGCACCACCCGGTCCCCGTTCATGTCCGTACGGTAGACCGCCGCGCCGACATCGGCGTCAGCCCTGTGGACGGCCCCGCGACTACTCCCGGGGCAGTAGTCCGGCGCGCGGGCCGCCCGGTGGGGCGCACCCCCGAGTGCCTCCGGCCGTACGACGCGCCGGGGGCCGTCCGGGAGCCAGGGTTCTCGGCATGACCACACCCTTCCGCCACACCGCTCCGCCGCCCGTCAGGTCCGCCACCGGCCGTACGGCCGAGGTCCACCGGCAGATCTCCTCGGACTTCGGCATCGACGGCCCCTCGACGTTCGTCGTGCTGTCCTCCGCTCCCGAACTCCTGCCCGCTGCCTGGGCCCTGACGCGGGAGTCGCTGCTCGCGGGCGACGGCAGCCGCACGGGCAAGGAGTTGGCCGCACTGGGGGTGTCGCGCGCCAACAAGTGCCCCTTCTGCGTCGACGCGCACACCGTGCTGCTGCACGCCACGGGCGACCACCGCCTCGCCGAGCGGCTGGCCCGCGGGGAGTCCCCCGAGCACGAGGAGCACGCCCGGCTGCTCGCGTGGGGCGCGGCGACCCGCGTTCCGGGCGGCCCGGGCCTCACTCCGCTCCCGTTCCCGGCCGAGCACACGCCCGGTTACGTGGGCACCGCGCTGGCCTTCCACTTCATCAACCGGATCGCCTCCGCGCTGCTCACCGAGAACCTGCTGCCGGGCAACGCCCAGCGACTGCGCCCGGTGCGCAGCCTGGTGGGCCGTTCCGTGGCGAGGACCGTGCGCCGGCGTCTCGTGCCGGGCGAGGCCCTGGCCCTCCTGGACGATCCGGGCCCCGGCCCGTCCTGGGCGGCCGGTACGGCGGTCGGCCCCGCCTTCGCCGCCCTGCGTGCGGCGGCAGCGGCGGGCGGCGATCTGCTGAGCGGACCCGACCGGGCGCTGGTGGGCGACGCCGTGCGGGCGTGGGACGGCACGCACCAGCCGCTGCTGTGGGACGCGCTGCCGGACCGCGGGGACCGCCCGGGGGCGCGGTTGGCGATGCTCGCCGCGCTGGCTCCGTACCGCGTCACCGACGAGGACGTGGCGGCCTGGAGGGGGCCGGAGCGCACGGACCGCTGCCTGGTCCGGCTGATCGCCTACGGCGCGTTCGCGGCCGTGGACCGCATCGAGCGGGAGCTTCCGGGGGTCCTTGCGGGCCGCGGGACCACGGCCCGTCAGGAGTGAGTCCCTGTCACCGGACAGGCACGGAGCGAGTTCGCACTACCGTCCGACAGGGACTCATGTGACACTGGCGTCCCGTCCGCCGTGCGGACTACTCCGCACCGTCCCCCACGAGAAGTGCGTCGTGCGTTCACTTCCTCTCGCTCTGACCGCGCGTCTGCTCCCGGTCGCCGTGCTCGCATCGGCAGGCTGGGCGCTGGCGTCCGGGCCGTTCTCCGCGACTCCGACCGCGGAGAAGAAGCCGACCGCCGACGGCGGTGGCGGCGGGACCACGCCGTCCGCGCCGTCCACGGCCGCGGCGACCCGCACCTACCGCAGCTCGCCCGCGCCCTGCGAGGGCGTGTCGAAGAAGACGGTGACCGCGCTGGTGCCGGGCGCCAAGACCGCGGGCAAGGAGATCCCCTCCACCGACGAGTCGCTGCGCCGCACCTGCTCCTGGAACGCGCTCAAGGGGTTCGACTACCGCTGGCTCGACATTTCGTACGAAATCAAGAAATCGGACCAGGCCGCGGTGTCCGCCTACGAGCAGCGCACCAAGGAGAAGAGCGGCGGCGGGGCGGTCCCGGGTCTCGGTGACATCGCCTACTCGGTGGTGAACCTCACCACCGAGGACAAGCAGCAGTCGCGCGAGGGCGAAGTGGTCGTCCGCGCGTCGAACGCCCTCGTGATCGTCACGTACAACGGCAGCGACTTCGAGTCGAAGAAGGCGCCGAGCACCGACGAGATCAACAAGGGCGCCATCAAGGCCGCCAAGGAGGCGATGGCCGTGCTGAAGGCCGCCCAGTAGGGCGACCCCCGGCACGGCCGGCCGTCAGACCGCCGTCTCCGCCTCCTGTGCCCGCTGGGCGCTCTCCGCCCTGTCCGCGCTCTCCGCCTTCGCGAAGGGCGCCATCAGCGCGACGTACAGGACGAGCGACGAGGCGAGTCCGACCGCCCAGCCGTAGTCCGCGAGCGGCTTGAGGAACGGGACGAGTCCGTCGACCGGGAACGGCCCCAGCTTCGCGCCCTCCGGGTCGGTGTTCGAGTACGATCCGCCGACCGCGAGCACGCCGCCGACCGCGAAGGCCAGCACCGCCCGCCAGTTCCAGCCGTTGGTGTACCAGTAGCGTCCGCCGGCCGTGTAGAGGTCGGCGAGGTGCAGGACCGTACGGCGGACGATCCAGTAGTCGGCGATCAGGATGCCCGCGACCGTGCCGAGCAGGCCGCCGACCACCCCGAGCCAGGTGAAGATGTAGAACTCGGGCGTGGAGATCAGCTTCCACGGGAAGATCAGGATGCCGATGACCCCCGTGATCAGCGCGCCCGTACGGAAGTTGATGAACCGGGGGGCCAGGTTGGACAGGTCGTAGGCCGGTGAGACCACATTGGCCGCGATGTTCACGGAGACCGTGGCGATCAGCACGATGAAGAGGGCGAAGAGCAGTCCGAACGCGTTGTCGGTCTTGGCCGCGAGCGCCACCGGGTCCCAGATCGCCTCGCCGTAGACGACCTCGGAGCCCGAGGTGACCAGCACGGCGAGAATCGCGAAGAGCGTCATGGTGGTGGGCAGGCCGAGGGACTGCCCCCAGGTCTGCGCCCGCTGACTGGCGCCGAAGCGGGTGAAGTCGGGGATGTTGAGGGACAGGGTCGCCCAGAAACCGATCATGCCCATCAGGGACGGGAAGAACACCGGCCAGAAGTCGGCGCCCCAGCCGAGCTTCGAGGGCTGGTCGAGCAGCGCGCCGAATCCGTCGGCCTTCACCGCGATCCAGACGAGCAGCACGAACGCGCCGACGATCACGACGGGCGCGGCCCAGTTCTCGAAGTGCCGCAGGAAGTCCATGCCGCGGTGGATGATGGCGATCTGGAGTGCCCAGAAGAGCAGGAAGCAGAGCCACAGCGGCCAGGGGTTGCCGGCGATCTGCCCGGCCTTCTCCCACTCGCCGCCGGTCAGCTTCGAGCCGAGGGCGAAGATGCCGCTGCCGCCGATCCAGGTCTGGATGCCGAACCAGCCGCAGGCCACGGCGGCCCTGATCAGCGCCGGGACGTTGGCGCCGCGGACCCCGAAGGACGCGCGGGCCAGCACGGGGAACGGGATGCCGTACTTGGGCCCCGCGTGACCGGTGGCCAGCATCGGCAGCAGCACGATGACGTTGGCGAGGCCGATCGTGAAGACCGCCTGCTTCCAGTCCATGCCGAGGGCGACGAGGCCCGAGGCCAGGGTCCAGCTGGGGATGCAGTGGGCCATGGAGACCCACAGCGCCGCGAAGTTGTACGTCGTCCACTTGCGTTCGGAGACCGGGACGGGACGCAGGTCCTCGTTGGCGAAGGGACTGTCGGCGGGGAAGGCCCCGGGGCTGAGTTCGATCCGGCCGTCGGCGTCGGCGGACTGGGATATCGGCGGCCCCGTGGGGACGGTTTCGGTCATGGGCAGGCCAATCGATGAGGCGGGACGGGAAAGGCCGTGCGGGTGGCGCCGTGGGGGAGGTGGTGCGGGTGGTGCTCCGTACGGTGGTGCGTCCCGGTGCGTCTGCGCACCGGTGCGGCCGTACGGTCCCCTTCCCCGGGGGATGCGGGAAGGGGACGTCCTGGGGTGGAGGGTGCGGCGGTGGGCGGAGGCGGAGGGTTCGGTCGCCGGACCGGGCCGGGTTCCGTCCGGGTGGGGACGGATCACCGGCCGGACCGCGGGAGGGTAGGACGGTCAGGCGTTGACGGCGGGGATCACCGTCGACCCGTACGCCTCGATGACCGCCTCCTGGGCGTCGTGCATGTCGTACAGGGCGAACTGGTCCACCCCTAGCGCGCGCAGCGCGTTCAGCTTCTCGATGTGCTTCTCGGCCGTCCCGATGAGGCAGAACCTGTCGACGATCTCGTCCGGCACGAACTGTGTGTCGGGGTTGCCGCTGCGCCCGTGGTGCGAGTAGTCGTAGCCCTCACGGGCCTTGATGTAGTCGGTGAGTTCGTCGGGGACGGCCGCGGAGTGCTCGCCGTACTTGGAGACGAGGTCGGCGACGTGGTTGCCGACCATGCCGCCGAACCAGCGGCACTGCTCGCGCGCGTGGGCGATCGCCTCGGGCGAGTCGTCCTCGGTGACGTACGCGGGCGCCGCCACGCAGATCTTGACGTCGGCCGGGTCGCGGCCGGCCGCCGCGGCAGCCTCCTTGACGGACTTGACCATGAACTCGGTCAGATAGAGGTCGGCGAGCTGAAGGATGAAGCCGTCCGCCTCCTCGCCCGTCATCCTCAGGGCCTTGGGGCCGTACGCGGCCATCCACACGGGCAGTTCGGCCCCCGGCTTGATCCACGGGAACCTGATCACCGTGCCGCCGAGGTCCGCCTCCTCGCCCCGGGCGAGCGCGCGGATCACCTTCATGGCCTCGCTGATCCGGGCGAGCGTGTTCGGCTTGCGCCCGGCCACCCGCATCGCGGAGTCGCCGCGCCCGATGCCGCACACCGTGCGGTTGCCGAACATGTCGTTCAGCGTGGCGAACGTCGACGCGGTGACCTCCCAGGTGCGGGTGCCCGGGTTGGTGACCATCGGGCCGACCTTGAGCGTCGTCGTGTTGGAGAGGATCTGGCTGTAGATCACGAAGGGTTCCTGCCACAGCACGGCGGAGTCGAACGTCCAGCCGTACGTGAAGCCGTTGCGCTCGGCCCTCTTCATCAGGCTGATGACACGGGATGCCGGGGGGTCTGTCTGCAGGACGAGTCCGAAGTCCATGTGCGCCACTCCTAGTTCAGGTACTGACAGGTGGAGCGGGGGGTGTAGACGCCGTGCCCGGCGCGGCCCGTGAACTCCCGCTCGGTGATGACGGGTTCGCCCCGCGACAGGACCGACTCGACGCGGCCGGTGGTGCGCCTGCCCTCGTACGCGGAGTAGTCGACGTTCATGTGGTGGGTCTCGGCGGACATGATCTGCTCGGCGTGCGGGTCGTAGACGACGACGTCCGCGTCGGCGCCCGGCGCGATCGTCCCCTTCTTCGGATACAGGCCGAACATCCGGGCCGGGGTGGCACAGGCGATCTCGATCCAGCGGCGGCGCGAGATGTGCCCGTCGACGACGGCCTGGTGCAGCAGGTCCATCCGGTTCTCGACGCCCGGCAGCCCGTTGGGGATCTTCGAGAAGTCGCCCCGGCCCAGCTCCTTCTGGCCCACGAAGCAGAAGGGGCAGTGGTCCGTGGACACCACCTGGAGGTCGTTGGTGCGCAGTCCCCGCCACAGTGCCGCCTGGTGCTCCTTGGGCCGCAGCGGGGTCGAGCAGACGTACTTGGCGCCCTCGAAGTCGGGCTCGGCGAGGTTGTCCGTCGACAGGAACAGGTACTGCGGGCAGGTCTCGCCGAAGACGTTCAGTCCCTCGTCGCGCGCCCGCGCCAGCTCGGCGACCGCCTCCTGCGCCGAGACGTGCACGACGTAGAGCGGGGCGCCCGCCACCTGGGCGAGCTTGATGGCGCGGTGGGTGGCCTCGGCCTCCAGGAGCGCCTTGCGCACCTCGCCGTGGTAGCGGGGGTCGGTCTCGCCGCGGGCCAGCGCCTGCTCGACGAGGACGTCGATCGCGATGCCGTTCTCCGCGTGCATCATGATCAGGCCGCCGTTCTCGGCGGAGCGCTGCATGGCGCGCAGGATCTGGCCGTCGTCGCTGTAGAAGACGCCCGGGTAGGCCATGAACTGCTTGAAGGAGGTGACGCCCTCCTCGACCAGCAGGTCCATCTCCTTGAGCGTCTCCTGGTTCACGTCGGAGACGATCATGTGGAAGCCGTAGTCGATCGCGCACTTGCCGTCGGCCTTGGCGTTCCAGGCGTCCAGTCCCTCGCGCAGGGAACGGCCGACGCTCTGCACGGCGAAGTCGATGATCGTCGTGGTGCCGCCCCAGGCGGCGGCCCGGGTGCCCGTCTCGAAGGAGTCGGAGGCGAAGGTGCCGCCGAACGGCAGCTCCATGTGGGTGTGGGCGTCGACACCGCCCGGGATCACGTACTTGCCGGTGGCGTCGATGGTCCGTTCGGCCGTCCAGGCCTCCGCGGCGGGTGTGCCGCTCGCGGCGAGGGCGGCGATCCGGCCGTCCTCGATCAGGACGTCCGCGTGCATCTCGTCGGACGCGGTGATGACGAGGCCACCCCGGATGACGGTTCGGCTCATGCCCGTACTCCTTCCGCTCGCGCGTACGCCGAGCTGCTGCCGCTGCTGCTGGGAACTGGGGTCAACGCTGTTTCCTCACAGGGGAAGACGAAGCCGCGGGCCCGGGCCCTCGCCGCCGGGCCCGCGGGCTCCCGGGCGGTCAGGGAGCGGTCAGCGGCGTGTACGCGCCGGGGGCCCGGTCGCGGTAGAACTGCCAGCGGTCGCGGACCTCGCGGAGCTTGGCCGTGTCGAGGTCGCGGACGACGAGTTCGGTCTCCTTGTCGCTCGCCGGCTCCCCGACGAACTGCGCCTCCGGGTCCACGAAGTAGGAGGTCCCGTAGAAGTCGTTGGAGCCCAGCTCCTCGACGCCGACACGGTTGATGGCACCCACGAAGTACTCGTTGGCGACAGCCGCCGCCGGCTGCTCCAACTGCCAGATGTAGCTGGACAGTCCGCGCGAGGTGGCGGACGGGTTGAAGACGATCTCGGCCCCGGCGAGGCCGAGTGCGCGCCAGCCCTCGGGGAAGTGGCGGTCGTAGCAGATGTAGACGCCGATCCTGCCCACCGCGGTGTCGAAGACCGGCCACCCGCTGTTGCCGGGCCGGAAGTAGAACTTCTCCCAGAAGCCCTCGACCTGGGGGATGTGGGTCTTGCGGTACTTGCCGAGGTACGAGCCGTCGGCGTCGATCACCGCGGCGGTGTTGTAGAGGACTCCGGGCTGTTCCTCCTCGTACATCGGCAGCACCAGGACGAGGCCCAACTCCTTCGCCAGCGCCTGGAAACGCCGCACGATCGGGCCCTCGGGGATCTGTTCGGCGTACTCGTAGAACGCCTTGTCCTGGACCTGGCAGAAGTAGGGCCCGTAGAACAGCTCCTGGAAGCACAGGACCTGAGCACCCTGCGCGGCCGCGTCGCGGGCCGCCTGCTCGTGGACCTGGATCATCGATTCCTTGTCGCCCGTCCACGCGGTCTGGAAGACGGCGGCGCGGATCACTCTGCTCATCGGGACCTCCGGTCGCTCGGTGTGCGGCGAGCCTAGGAAGTCCGGACGGCGGCTTTGAGTTGCACCGTGTCACGTCTGCGGGTGTGCGGCGTTCCACGGTGTCACCCCTGCGCGGGACCATGTTCCACCACCGTGCTCGCGGCCGATCCCCTGTTCCGGCCCTGCTGCGCGTCGTGCGCGAGCAGGGCGATGTGCACGGAGGCGGCCTGCTCGAAGTCGTCGAGGTCGACCCCGAGCCGTGCCTCTATGGCCTCCAGCCGCCGGTACAGCGCGGGCCGCGACACGTGCCGGAGCTGCGCGGTACGCGACTTGTTGCGTCCGGTGGCGAGGTACGTCCGCAACACCGGCAGCAGGTCGGGCTCGGCGGCCGTACCGCACAGCAGGCCGTCCAATTCGCGCTCCGCGAAGGACTGCACGTGCGGATCGTCGCGCAACAGCCGTACGAGCCCCCGCAGATGCACGTCCCGCAGCCGTACGACGGGCGGCAGGTCGAGGCCCGCGGGGCTCTCCGCGACCGCCTCCGCCACGTGCCGCGCCTCGCGCAGCCCGGCGGGCACGTCGTCCCACCCGGTGCGCGCGTCCGCGGCCGCGACGACCGCGGCGCCGTCCCCCGACCCGGCCCGCAGCCGGGTGGCGAAGTGCGTGGCGAGGGCCTCCGGGTCCTGGTCCCGGGCGAGGCTGAGCAGCACGGCGGTCGCCCCGTCGGCCAGTTCGGCGACGATCCCGGGCAGCCCGAGCAGCCGCAGCACCCGGTCGAGCCGGGTCGCGGACGCGTCCCGGACCACCAGCGGCACGAACGTGCGGCGGTTGACGGGCAGTCCGGCGGCCCGGGCCCTGGGCAGCAGTTGCCTGGCCGGTACGACGCCGGAGACCAGGTCGGTGAGCAGGCCCTGCGCGGACTGCTCCTCCCACGAGTGCGCCGCGCCGACGAGCATGCGGTGCAGCACGAGGGCCTCGGCGGCCCGGTCGGCGAGCAGCCGTCCGGTGCCCGCGTCGCCCCGGTAGCCGCACAGCACGATGCGGCCCCAGCGTTCACCGCGCCCGCCCAGCTCCGCGCGGACCCAGCCGTCGCCCTCGATGCCGCCCGCCTGGCGTGCGATGCGCTCCCAGTCGCGCAGGACGTCGTCGACGGCGGACCGCTCGCCCGCCGTCGCGAGGACCCGGTGGGCGAGGTTGGTGACGACGACGGGGCAGGCGCTGTGGACCGCGATCTCGTCGAGCATCCGCTGCAGCGGGGCTCCGGCGGTGATGAGTCCGGTGAGTGCCGTCCGTACGGACTCGGAGAGGCTGACCGCCGCGAACTTCCGCCGTACGAGCCGGGACTGGACCTCCTCGGTCAGCTCGGCGAACGGGAACGGCCGGTGCAGGACCACCATCGGCAGTCCGCACCGCTCGGCGGCGCGGCGCATCACCTCGGGCGGTGCGGGGAAGGCGCGGCCCAGTCCGAGGACGACGGCCGCCGCCTCGGCCCGGTGCAGGGAGCGGATGTACTCGGCCTGCGCCTCCGGGTCGCCCGCGAGCAGTACGCCCGTGGTGAGGACCATCTCGCCGCCGCTGAGCATCACTCCGACGTCGGCGGCCTCGGCGACGTGCACCCAGCGCACGGGCCGGTCGAGGTGGCCGGCGCCGGCCACCACCTCCGGCTCCCCGGCGAGCACCCTTTCCAGGCCGAGCACCTGACGGACCGACAGGGCGGGTTCCAGGGCGGTGGTCATGGGGTGGTTCCTTCGGTCGGGCGTTACCGAATGCTCCTCAGGGCGCGTTCGAGGATCGCGGCGCCCTCCTCGGCCTCGGCGACGGTCAGTGTCATCGGCGGCGCGACGCGCAGGGCGCTGGTGCTGTGACCGCCGCCCTTGCCGAGCAGCAGGCCGTCCGCGCGGGCGGCCTCCAGCACCGCGGCGGCGGCCTCCGGGTCGGCCGAGTCGGTACCGGGCCTGACGAGTTCGACGCCGATCATGAGCCCGCGCCCGCGGACCTCCCGTACGGCCGGGACCTGTGCGGCCGCCGCCCGCAGCCGCTCGATGAGCAGGCCCCCGACCCGGCGGGCGTTGCCCTGGAGGTCGTGCTCCAGGAGGTACGTGAGGTTGGCCAGGCCCGCGGCCATGGTGATCTGGGTGCCGCCGAACGTGGAGATCGAGTTGGAGTCGAGGCAGTTCATGATCTCGGCGCGGGCGACGACACCGCCGATGGACATGCCGTTGCCGATGCCCTTGGCGAAGGTGAGGATGTCCGGCGGGCCGTCCGCCCCGTGCGCCTGCCAGCCCCAGAAGGTCTCGCCGGTCCTGCCCCAGCCGGTCTGCACCTCGTCGGCGATCCACAGGACGCCGCGCTCGCGCAGGACCTTCCGGAACGCCGCGTAGAGGCCGTCCGGGGGCGAGGTGAAGCCGCCGACGCCCTGGATGGGCTCGGCGATCAGCGCGGCGGGCGGGCGGACGTGGCCGAGCAGGTCCTCCAGGTCGGCGACGCAGGCCGCGATGAAGCCGGCGTCGTCGAGGTCCGCGTACGGGCCGCGGGTCCGGACGCCGCCGTGCACGTACAGCGTCTGGAGCGGGGACAGGCTCGTGGGTGACCAGCCCTTGTTGCCGGTGATGCCGACCGTGCTGAACGACCGGCCGTGGTAGCTGTTGCGCATCGCCAGGATCTGGTTGCTGCGCCGGTGGGTCGTGGCGAGGAGCAGCGCGGTGTCGTTGGCCTCGGTGCCGGAGGTGGTGAAGAACACCCGCGCGTCGGGGATGCCGGACAGCTTGGCGATCCGCTCGGCGAGGTCCACCATCGGCCGGTTGAGGTAGAGCGTGGACGAGTGGACGATCCGGCCGGCCTGCTCGGTGACCGCCTTGGTCACCTCGGGCAGCGCGTGCGCGGTCATCGTGGTGAGGATGCCGCCGAAGAAGTCGAGGTACTTGTTGCCGTCGGCGTCCCAGACGTGGCGGCCCTCGCCGTGGGTGATCTCGATCGGGTCGTCGTAGTAGAGGGCGAGCCAGTCGGGCAGCACGGCGCGGTGGCGCTGGAACAGGTGCCTGCTCGCGTCCTGGGTCACGGCCGCACCAGCCCCTCGTACGCGTCGGGGCGGCGGTCCCGGTAGAAGGCCCACTGCTGCCTGACCTCCTCGACCAGGTCGAAGTCCAGGTCGCGGACGAGCAGTTCCTCGGTCTTGTCGCTCGCGGTCCCGCCGACGAACTGCCCTCGCGGGTCGACGAAGTACGAGGTGCCGTAGAAGTCGTTGTCGCCGTACTCCTCCTGGCCGACGCGGTTGATCGCGGCGACGTAGTACTCGTTGGCCACGGCGGCGGCGGGCTGTTCGAGCTGCCAGAGGTGGGCGGACAGGCCGCGGGAGGTCGCGGACGGGTTGTAGACGAGCTGGGCGCCGTTCAGGCCGAGCTGGCGCCAGCCCTCCGGGAAGTGCCGGTCGTAGCAGATGTAGACGCCGACCTTGCCGACGGCGGTGTCGAAGACGGGCCAGCCGAGGTTGCCCGGCTTGAAGTAGTACTTCTCCCAGAAGCCCTTGACCTGGGGGATGTGGTGCTTGCGGTACTTGCCGAGGTAGGTGCCGTCGGCGTCGATCACCGCCGCGGTGTTGAAGTAGAAGCCGGACTGCTCGACCTCGAAGACGGGGACGACGATCACCATGCCGGTCTCGCGCGCGAGTTCCCGCATCCGGGTGACCGTCGGGCCGTCCGGTACGGGTTCGGCCCAGCGGTAGTGCTCCGGCTCCTGGACCTGGCAGAAGTAGGGGGCGTTGAAGACTTCCTGGAATCCGATGACCCGGGCGCCCTGACGGGCCGCCTCGCGGGCGTGCTCCTCGTGCTTGGCGACCATGGATTCGGTGTCGCCGGTCCAGGTGGCCTGGACCAGAGCGGCGCGTACGACGTTGGCCATGAGCTGCTCCTTCGACGGGACGTCAGAGAGCTTCTACGCCCGTAGACACGGGGCGTAGAGCCCCGAAAGTAGGCCTCACCGGCGGGCTGGGCAAGACCATCGTCGTTAACCGGCGGAGTCGATCACGTTTCACACCCCACTGGGTGAGTGCGCGGGGTTCCGCGGCGGCCCGCGGGCCGCCGGGGCGGACGGTCCGGGAGGCGCCGCCCGGACGCGCCGCCGGTCGCTCCGGGGCGCCCGGCGCGGCTCGGGCGTACCGGGTCGGCCGGAGGGCCTCAGGCCGTGTAGCCCGCCACACGCAGGGCGTGGACCAGGTCCCAGTGGCGTTCCTCCGAGACGTGGTGGGCCGCTTCGAGGAGGAGCGGGGCGAGGAGGCCCGGTTCGGCCTCCACGCTCCGGGCGGCCTCCTCCGGGGTGCGGGTGCGGACGTACGCGTCCAGGAGCGCCCGGATCTCGCGGTGGCGGCCCTCCTCCAGGAGGCCGAGGACCGCCCGGCCGATCTCCTCGGCCGGGCGTGCGACCCCCTGGCGCAGCATCTGGCTGCCGTCGGCGGTGCGGCCGGCGGCCACCAGAGCGTCGGCCGCGGCGACCAGCCTGGCGGGCGGCAGGGACACCGCCTCCCACAGGAGGGTGGCCCAGTCGGCGCCCAGCCCGGCGCGGTGCAGTTCGGCGGCGAGGAGGGGGAAGCGGGCGGCGGGCCAGTACGCGGCCTCCACCAGTTCGGCGTGCGCCTCTCCGGTGCGGCCCTCGGCGCGCAGCCGGACGAGTTTCCTGACGGTCTCGACGGTGGCCCGGCGCGCCTCCTCGTCCAGGGGCTCGCGGCGCGGCCCGGGCCGCTCGGGTTCGTCCGCGACGCCCGCGAAACGCGCCCCGCGCGGGGCGGGTTCGGCGGTGGTGGGTATCGGCACGGCAGGTGCCGCGGTGTGCCCGTCGTCCGTCATTCCGGCGAACCGCGCGCCGCCCCGGGGCCGGCGCCTGCCCCGCTGCCGCGGCACGGTGGCGGGGCGTTCGGGCGCTGCGGCGGGCTCAGGCGCGGTCGGGGTCGCGCCCTCCGCCGGGTCGGCCGCCGGTGCCTCGGTCGCGCCGCCCGGGGCGCCGCGGGGCTCCCCGTGCCCGCCTGCGGTGCCCGGGTCCGGCCCCGGTCCGCCCTCGCGGACCCGCTCCGGCCCCGGGTAGCCCCCGTCGGCCGGCTCCGCCCGCGTGCGGCGCCGGAGGTCGTCCCGCCGGTCGCCGCCCGGCGCTTCCACGGGTCCGGCGGCCGACTCCGCCCCGTCCTCGCCGGCACCGCTGTCGGCCTCGCCCCACTGCTCCTCGGGCCAGAACACCCCGTCGTCCTCGCCCGGCGGGATCGGCAGCGCGTCCCGGGCGTGTCCGGCGCCCGAGCGGCGGTCCAACCCGTCCATCCGCTCCAGGAGTTCCGCACAGCGGGCGGTCGCGCGGTCGTGGTCGTCGCGGGCCCAGGCGAGGTCGACGCGGATCGCCTCGGCCTCCTCCCGCGACCCGGCCGAGCGCAGCGACTCGCCGAGCCCCAGGAGCCGTTCGGCGGCATACCGCTGCTCGCGCAGCATGACGTCCAGGCGGTCCCCCAGGGCGTCCCGGCCGCCCGGCCGTGCGTCGTACGCGGTCAGGGAGGCGCCGTGCAGCCCCCGGGCGCGCCCGGACTCCTGGGCGGCGGCCTCCTCGCCGTGCTCCGCGGCGAGGTCGTGCAGCAGTGCCTCGACGACGTCCCAGGGAGGCACCTCCCAGCCTTCGAGGCAGGCCTGCATCCCCTCGGGGTCGCGCTGCCAGAACACCCCGCACCAACCGCCGCCCTGATCGATCCGGGACAGCAGTTCGTTGAGGTACCGAGCGAACTCCCTGACCTGGCCCGGGAGTTGTTCCACCGTCATACGTTCACCCCATGCCGGACTGGAGTACTTCGATCCGGTAGAAAACACCATTCGTGTTACGGAACGGCTACGAGGAGTTTTCGACCGGGACGCAGAGTGCGGTCACCCACCCGGAACGTGACGTGGGCGACGCCCGATCGACATGGCGCCGCCTCCGTCACACCCCTGCAAGGGCGCACCGCCCCGCGATCTCGTCCATGGAGAGCCCGAGCACCCGCGCCAGGGCCGCGACCGTGAAGAAGGCCGGGGTGGGCGCGCGACCGGTCTCGATCTTGCGGAGCGTCTCGGCGGAGAGGCCCGCGTGCGCGGCGATCTCCGCCATGCTGCGGCCGCCGCGCGCCTCGCGGAGCAGCCTTCCCAGCCGCTCGCCGCGTTCTCGCTCTTCCGGGGTCAGCGGGGTTCGCACCATCCACCCACCCTAGTCCCGCCGACCGGTGCGGGAACAGGCGGAGCGAGACCGCTTCGGCCGCCGGGCCGTGGCTCGTCGGCGGCGGCACGGGCGGCTCGCGCGCCGACCCGCAGGGCCGGACCGTCCGCACGAGCGTCGGGCGCCGCGCGGAAGCCGGGCGTCACGCGTCCCTCCCGGACGGACCGGCGGCCCGTCACGGATACGGGCCCGCGCCTTCGTACCGTCCGCCGAGCCCGCGGTCCGTGCCAGGATTCGGCATGCACCTCACCATCGGCACCCCCGCCGACGCCGACGCGGTCGCGGCCCTGCACACGGCGAGTTGGCGCAGCGCCTACGCGGCCCTGATGCCCTCCGCGTACCTGGACGGACCGCTGAGCGACGACCATCTCGCCAAGTGGCGTACACGCACGGCCGATCCGTCCCCCGACCGGATCCTGCTGCTGGCCCGGGAGGCCGGCGGGCTGCTCGGGTTCATCCATCTCGCGGTCGCGCCGGACGGCCGGGTCCACGTGGACAACCTGCACGTCCGCCCGCGGCGTGTCGGCACCGGAGTGGGCCGCGCCCTGCTGCGGCGGGGCTTCGCCTGGGCGGCGGCCCACCGGCCGGGGCACGACGTCTTCCTGGAGGTCCTCGTCGGGAACGACCGCGCGATCGCGTTCTACGAGCGCGCGGGCGGCGTCCGTACGGCCGAGCGCGCGGTCCGGCCGGCGGAGGGCCTGGAACTGGACGAGTTGGAGTACACGTGGTCGGGGGCGGCGGTCGGTGCTCTCGCGCGGCACTGAGCCGCCGCCCACGGGTCGCTCAGGGTGCGGGCCGCACCACCATCGCCGAGCCGCCGCCCCGGCGCACGGTCTCCGCCGCCGCCAGCCACCGGCCGTCCGGGAGGCGCTGGACCCCGGTGGCCGCGCCGATCTCCGGGTTCTGCCGGAAGCCGTGCCCGATGGCTTCGAGTTCCGCCCTCGTCGGGCTGTTCCAGAGGCCCGGTTCGAGTTCGGTGGTCGTCTGGTTGCGCTGGCTCGCGCGCGGGGCGGCGATCGCGTCGACGAGGGGCAGACCCCGGTCGACGAAGCCCGTCAGCGTCTGGAGCACGGTCGTGATGATCGTGGCGCCACCGGGCGAACCCAGCGCCAGGAGGGGCCGGTCGTGCCGGTCGAGCACGATCGTCGGGGACATCGACGAGCGCGGGCGCTTGCCGGGCCCGGGCAGGTTCGGGTCGGGGACGGACGGGCTCGCGGGCGCGAAGGAGAAGTCCGTCAGCTCGTTGTTGAGCAGGAAGCCGCGGTCCGGGACGGTGATGCCGCTGCCGCCGGTCTGCTCGATGGTGAGGGTGTACGAGACGACGTTGCCCCACTTGTCGGCGGTCGTCAGATGGGTGGTGTCCTCGCCCTCGTAGGTGGTGGGGGCGGCCGGGCCCGCGGCGGGGCACGCCGCAGGGTCGCGCGGGTCGCCGGGCGCCAGCGGACTCGTGAGCACCGCGTCGTCCTTGATCAGGCACTCGCGCGCGTCCGCGTACCGCTGCGAAAGGAGTTCGCGGGTCGGGACGTCCTCGAAGGCCGGGTCGCCCACCCAGCGCCCGCGGTCGGCGAACGCGATCCGGCTCGCCTCGATGAAGCGGTGCAGGTACCGCGCCTCGGTGCTGCCGGCGAGATCGGTGCTCTCCAGGATGTTGAGGGCCTCCCCGACCGTCGTGCCGCCGGAGGAGGAAGGGGCCATGGAGTGGACGGCCAGGCCCCGGTACGAGGTCCTGGTCGGGGCCTGCCGCTTCGCCGTGTACCTCGCCAGGTCCCTCAGCGTCAGGTCGCCGGGCCGGGCCCGGTAGCCCGAACCCGGGTCCACCGGGGGCTTGTTGACCGTCGCGACGATCTCCTCGGCCAATCGCCCGCGGTACAGGGCGCCGGTACCCTTGCGGCCCAGTTCCCCGTAGGTGCGGGCCAGGTCGGGGTTCTTGAACGTGGAGCCGACCACGGGGAGTTCGCCGCCCGGCAGGAACAGCTCCGCGGTGTCGGGGAAGTTCCTGAAGCGCGCCTCGTTGGCCTGGGTCTGCGAGCGGAACGTCGCGTCGACGGTGAACCCGTCGCGCGCGAGCCGTTCGGCGGGCTTCAGCAGTGTCCCGAGCGGCTTGCTGCCCCAACTGTCGAGCGCGGCACGCCAGGTGGCGGGTGTCCCGGGGGTGCCCACGGCCAGACCGCTGGTGACGGCGTCCGCGAAGGGGATCGGCTGCCCGTTCTCCAGGAAGAGCCCGGGGCCCGCCGTCAGGGGTGCCGTCTCGCGCCCGTCGATCGTGCGCACGGTACGGGACCGGGCGTCGTAGTGGACGAAGTAGCCGCCCCCGCCGATGCCGGCGGAGTAGGGCTCGGTGACTCCGAGCGCGGCGGCGGTGGCCACGGCCGCGTCGACCGCGTTGCCGCCCTTGCGGAGGATCTCGACACCGGCGGCCGACGCGTCCGCGTCGACGCTCGCCACGGCCCCGCCGTAGCCGACGGCGACGGGCGTCTTCGCCACCGGGCCCGGACCCGCGCCGGGACCCGATCCGGCTCCGGGCGGAGGCGCCGCGGCCCCCACCGACACCACCGCGGCCGCCACCGCGGCCGCGGTCAGACTCCGTGCGAACGAGCGCCTCATCCGTACCTCCAGTCAACGGCCGTCAGCGCAGCGTAACTTCCGCATCCCGGTCACGTCAGGCCCCTCTCGAACACGGGTGCGCGCGCCCGATAGCATGCGCGCCCATGAATGACGACGTGCGCAACATCGTCCTCGGCATGCTCGCCGCCGCCCTCAGCGGCGCCCTCGGCTGGCTCGCCCGTACATACCTGTGGAGGCGCAAACTGCGCCGCAAGCAGGCCTTCTTCGGGCTGCCCGCCAACTCCGAGTCCCTCCTGGTGGTCAATCGCGAGGCGGGCGGCCCCGAGTTGACGGTGATGCGCCACGACGTCTTCGCGCTGCTCGAACTCTCCGCCCTGATCAAGGACTGCGGCGCCCACGCCCAGGTCGTCGCCCACGACACGACCCAGCAGGGCTTCGGGGAGCGCACGGAGTTCTGCGTCGGCGGCCCGGCCTCGAACCGTCGCATGGCCGCGCACCTGCAGTCGCTGCTGCCCGGCGTCCGCGTCAACGTCGACGCCGAACCGGGCCCGGACCGGGGCGCCTTCCAGATAGGCAGCGAGCGCTACCGGCTGGAGTCCGGGCAGGGCGAGTACGTGATCCTCGCCCGGCTGACCGCGGGCAGCGCGGCCAGACCCGTCTTCCTCTTCTGCGGCCAGCGCGCGATAACCAACCAGGCCGCCACCCGCTACCTGGCCCGCAACCACGAACGGCTGGCCCGCAAGCACGGCAGGAACACCTTCGTCCTGCTGCTGAAGGTCGTGAACTCGCAGGCCTACGGGCCGGACGTGGTGGAACTGGTCGCGGAGGTCACCCGCGTCGCGCAGACCCCGCTGCCCACCCCGCCGGCCAAGAAGTCGTCCTCGCGCGCCTCCTGAGGTCCACCAGCATTCAACAATCGTTACTCCCGCGTAACTTACCGACGGGTTACCTACGGTAAGAAGCCGCGGTTACCGTCGGGTCACTTCTGCATTTCCACGAAGGAGTGACCGTGGGACACCCGCGCAAGGCCCTGCGCACGACCACCGCGGGCGCCGTCTCGGCGACCCTGATGGCCGGCTGCGCGCTCGGGCTCGCCCCCGCCGCCCATGCCACGAGCGGAGGCATCCGCTTCGTCGACATCACGGGCGACGGCGGCACCGTCCTCAAGGCCAACGTCGTCACACCCGCCGGCGACTCCCGCACCACCCACCCGCTTCTCGTGCTCCCCACGAGTTGGGCCACACCCCAGGCCCAGTACCTCGCCCAGGCACGCAGGCTCGCCGACTCGGGGTACGTCGTGGTGACGTACAACGTCCGCGGCTTCTGGCAGTCGGGCGGGGAGATCGAGGTGGCGGGACCGCCCGACATCGCCGACGCCTCCCGGGTCATCGACTGGGCGCTCGCCAACACCCCGGCCGACCCGGAGCACATCGGGATGGCCGGCATGTCGTACGGCGCGGGGATCAGCCTGCTGACCGCCGCCCACGACAGGCGCGTCCGCGCGGTCGCCGCACTGAGCGGCTGGGGCGACCTGATCGACTCCATCTACTCCGGCCGCACCCAGCACGTCCAGGCCGGCGCGCTCCTCAACGGCACGGGCCTGCTCACTGGCCGCCCCGGCCCCGAGATCCAGGCCATCTTCAAGGACTTCTTCGCCTCCGACCTGTCCAGGGAGGAGGAGTTGATCGCCTGGGGGAAGAAACGTTCCCCCTCGATGTACGTGGACCAGCTCAACAGCAACGGCACGGCGGTCATGCTCGCCAACGCCTGGGGCGACACGATCTTCCCGCCGAACCAGTACACCCGGTTCTACGAGCGCCTGACCGGCCCGAAGCGGCTCGCGTACCGGCCCGGCGACCACGCCACGGCCGAGATCACCGGACTGCTGGGGGTCCCCAACGACGTGTGGACGGACACGCACCGCTGGTTCGACCACCATCTGCGGGGCGAGGACAACGGCGTCGACCGCGAGCAGCCGGTCCGGATCAAGTCCCGTTCCACGGGCGACTACGAGGCGTACCCGGACTGGAAGTCGGTCGGGGCGACCCGCACCAAGATCTCCCTCGACGGCTCCCCCACGATCCGGGCGAACGTCAACTCGGGGGCGGACGGCGGGATCGTCGTACTGTCCAGCCTCCTCGACCAGTTCACCCGGGTGCCGCCCATGGCGTCGATACCGCTGCTGCCGCGCCGGTACGCCGCCGTGTGGCGGTCGGAGAAATACCCCGGCGTCCGGCGGGTGCGCGGTACGGCGGAGATGCACACGACGGTCACCGCGACCAAGGAGAGCGGCACCCTCGTCGCGTATCTCTACGACGTGGGTCCGCTCGGCCTCGGCAAGCTGGTCAGCCACGCGCCGTACACCTTCCACGGGCAGACGCCCGGAAAGCCGTTCGGCGTCGACCTGGAACTGTTCTCCACGGCCTACGACGTACCGGCGGGCCACCGTCTGGCCCTGGTCGTCGACACGGTCGACCCGCTCTACATCGAGCACAACCCGACCGGCGCGCAGCTGACCTTCTCCTCGCCCGCGGCCGACCCGTCGTACGTGTCGGTACCGCTGCGCGAGCAGTGATCACCGGCTGCTGCCGGGCGGGCCATAGCCCCTCGCCGCCGCGTGCCCGGCAGCAGCGTCCCTGGTCCGGCCGGGACGGTGTCCACGACCCTCGTCACCACGAGAACGAACGACACATCGTAGTCGAGGTTCCCCGCGGCCCCGCTCCCGGTCCGGCGGATGCCTGCCCGCCCGGGCGCCGGGCCGGGCGCGGACACACACGTGCCGTGCGCATCGTCGCGGCGCTCCCCCGCTCAGTGCTTCAGGATCTTCGACAGGAAGTCCTTGGCCCGGTCGCTGCGGGGGTTGGTGAAGAACTCGTCCGGGGAACGGTCCTCGACGATCCGGCCGTCCGCCATGAACACCACCCGGTTGGCGGCCGAGCGCGCGAAGCCCATCTCGTGGGTGACGACGACCATCGTCATCCCGTCGCGCGCGAGCTGCCGCATGACCTCGAGAACCTCGTTGATCATCTCCGGGTCGAGAGCCGACGTCGGCTCGTCGAAGAGCATGACCTTGGGGTCCATCGCGAGAGCCCGGGCGATCGCCACACGCTGCTGCTGGCCGCCCGAGAGCTGGGCGGGGTACTTGTCCGCCTGCGAGGCGACACCCACGCGGTCGAGGAGTTCGTGCGCGCGCTTCTCGGCCTGGTCGCGCTTGCGGCCGCGGACCTTGACCTGCCCGAGGGAGACGTTCTGCAGGACCGTCTTGTGCGCGAAGAGGTTGAAGGACTGGAAGACCATGCCCACTTCGGAGCGCAGCCTCGCGAGGTCCCTGCCCTCGTCCGGCAGGGGCTGACCGTCGAGTCTGATCTCGCCGGACTGGATCGGCTCCAGGCGGTTGATGGCCCTGCACAGGGTGGACTTCCCGGACCCCGAGGGGCCGATGACCACGACCACCTCCCCCCGGCCGACGGTGAGGTCGATGTCCCGCAGGACATGCAGTTCCCCGAAGTACTTGTTGACGTCACGCAGCTCGATCAACGGATCGACGGCCATGCCCAGCCCTACCCACTCTCAGCCGTGTCGCGGTTCCCGAAAGCTATCCGTGGGCAGGGGCGACGGGCATCCGACACGCACTTTTCGGGCATAAGCCGTATTTAACGTGCCGGCTCGGGCCACGGCCTCACGATTCGGCGACTTCCGCGTACAACTGGGAGAGTTCGGGGGCACCGCTGGAGGCCCAGGCCTGGCCCGAGGCCACCACGTCGATCTCCCGGCCCGACACGAGCCGGACGACCGGCTGGCCGTTGGGCCACAGCTCCCACAACGCGCCGGGCACCGTGCGCACGATGACCGAACCGAGGTAGAGACCGGCGTCGTTGCCCAGCCAGGGCAGACTCTCCTCGTCGTCGCGCCAGCGCGGCAGCAGTTGGTCGAGCTCCTCCAACGAGGCCGGGGAGTCGTCGAGTTCGAGTCCGGCCAGTTGCGCCTGGGAGCGCAGGAGTTCGCACTCGGAGAGAAGTTCGGCCACCCCCGCCTGATCGCTCTCGCTGTCCGTGAACACGGCGACTCCCCTGGCGGAGCCCCGCTTCTTGCGCCAGTTGGCCAGGAAAGGGATGTTCATACACCCAGCCTGTCATCCATATCGCCCGGTGCACCACAGGGCACGCGGAAGCCTGTTCCCGCCACGTTCGTACGGAGTTCGCGCGCGGCTCATTGACGAGTCCCTGCCGTCTCCTTAGCTTCACGGTGCAACTGTCACCTCGTCCGTGAGTGTCCGTGAGCTGTTCCGAAGTGGTGGGGAGGAGTCGGTGGTGCGCCGACGTGCATGGGGTACTGCTGTCGCTCTCGCGCTGCTCTCGGTGGCGGTCCCCGCGACCGCCGCCCGGGCCGCCCCCGGGGCACGGCCCGGGCCGCCGCCCCTGGAGCGGCTCTTCGACAACACGGCCGTGAGCGACGACGCACGGCCCGGCGAGGCGGACTTCGACGGATCGGGCGGCTCCCTCTCGGCGCAGGACCTGGCCGCCGCGGGCTGGACACCCGGGGCCACGCCGACCGTCCAGGGCGCCCGGCTGGCCTGGCCCCGCCGGGCCGCGGGCACCCCCGACAACGTCCGCGCCGACGGCCAGTCCGTCCGGGTGCGCGGACGCGGCGACGCGCTGGCCTTCCTCGTGGCCGCCACGGGCGGCGCCGAGGCCAGCGGATCGGGCACGGTCCGGTACGCCGACGGCTCGCGCTCCGCCTACCGGCTGGCCGCGCCCGACTGGCGCGGGGGTCCGCTCGCCACGAAGGCGGTGGCACTCCCGCACATCAACACCCCCGCCGGCCAACTCACCGAGAAGGCACGGCTGTACGTGGTGACCGTGCCGCTCCGAAAGAGCCGCGAGGTGGCCTCCGTGGAGCTGCCGCGCGACGGCGACCTGCATGTGTTCGCCCTCTCGGTACGCGCCGACTCCGCGGGCTGGACCGGGAGTTGGGCGGCCTCGACCTCGGGGTACACGGCGGTCGGGCCGTGGCGCGACCAGACACTGCGCCTGGTGGTGCACACCTCGGCGGGCGGGCCGAGGGTGCGGATCAGGCTCGACAACACCTTCGCGGCGGCGCCCGTACGCGTCGGCGCGGCCACGGTGGCCGTGCAGGCGTCCGGGGCGAGCCCGCGGAGCGCTCCCGTGCCGCTGTCCTTCCGCGGTCGGAAAGGCACCGAAATCCCCGCGGGGGCACAGGCGTTCAGCGATCCGCTGCGCTTCGACGTCCCCCCGGACACCAACCTGCTCGTGAGCGTCCATCTGCCGGGGACGGTGACGGCGGCGCCCGTGCACAGCCTGGCCCTCCAGCAGTCGTACGTCAGCGTGGCGGGAGACCACACCGCGGACGGCACCCCGGACGCGTACACCTCGACCATCACCTCCTGGCCGCTGCTGACCGGTGTGGACGTGAGGGGCGGACCCGGCTCCGTCGTCCTGCTCGGCGACTCGATCACCGACGGGGAGAAGTCGGGACGCGACGCGAACCGGCGCTGGCCCGACCTCCTCGCCGACCGGCTCGCGCACCAGGACACCGTCCCGCGCTACGGCGTCCTCAACCACGGCATCTCGGCGAACCGCGTGGTCACCGACCGCTACCCGGGCGACGGCGTGTCCACCGACACGGGAGGTGTGAGCGCGCTGCACCGCCTCGACCGGGACGTCCTCGCCCAGACCTCGGCGCGTACCGCCGTCGTCTTCGAGGGGGTCAACGACGTCCGCTGGGGCGCGGACGCCGATCAGGTCGTGGCGGGGCTGCGGGAGATCGCCGACCGGGCGCGCGCCCGCGGACTGCGGGTCCTCGTGGCGACGATCGCGCCCTGCGAGGGCGAGGCAAGGTGCACGGCCGCGGCGGACGCGCAGCGCTCCGAGGTCAACGCGTGGATCCGCTCCGGCGCCGCGTTCGACGGCGTGCTCGACTTCGATGCCGTGCTCCGGGACCCCGCGCATCCGGCGCGGATGCTTCCCGCGTACGACAGCGGGGACCATCTGCACCCCTCGGAGGCGGGGCTCGCCGCGCTGGCCGAGTCCGTCGACCTCGGCCTGCTGTAGCGCCTACACGTCCAGGTCCACCACGACCGGCGCGTGGTCGGACGCGCCCTTGCCCTTGCGCTCCTCACGGTCCACGTAGGCGTCGGAGACGGCCTTCGCGAACGGCTCGTTGCCGTAGACGAGGTCGATGCGCATCCCGCGGTTCTTGGGGAAGCCGAGCTGGCGGTAGTCCCAGTACGTGTACGGGCGGTCGTACTTGAGGGGGCGCGGGACCACGTCCTGGAGGCCGGTCCCGCGCAGCGAGGCCAGCGCGGCCCGCTCGGCCGGCGTCACGTGCGTGTGGCCCTCGAAGGCGGCCACGTCGTAGACGTCCTCGTCGGTCGGGGCCACGTTGTAGTCGCCGAGCACCGCGAACGGACGGCCGCCGCCCGCGTCGCCCGCGACCGCCGCCTTCAGCGCCTCGAACCACTGGAGCTTGTACGCGTAGTGGGCGTGCTCCACCTCGCGGCCGTTCGGCACGTACACCGACCAGACGCGGACCGGGCCGCAGGTCGCGGAGACGGCCCGGGGCTCCTCCACGCCCTCGTACCCGGGGTCGCCGGGCAGGCCCTTGACCACGTCCTCCAGGCCGACACGGGAGACCACCGCCACGCCGTTCCACCGTCCCGTGGCGTGCACGGCCGCCTCGTAGCCCAGCTCGCGCAGCTGCTCCGTCGGGAACTGCTCGGCTGCGACCTTCGCCTCCTGGAGGCACAGCACGTCCGTGCCGCTGCTCTCCAGCCAGGCCAGCAGCCTGGGGAGGCGGGCGGTGATCGAGTTCACGTTCCAGGTGGCGATGCGCATGCACCACAACTTACCGGGCGGGTCCGACAATGCTCACCGGACGCCGCTCACCTGCGGGAACTCACAGGACGGCGCTCTCGCCCGGGGCGAGCCGCAGATGCTCCGCACCGCCCAGCGCGCCGATCTGCCGGTCGTAGATCGGCCGCGCGAGATCGGTCAGCAGCGCGTCGTGGACGTCGTACGCGCGCTGCGGCCGCACCTCGCGGACGTAGTCGATGACCTCGGAGATCTTGTTCCACGGGGCCATCACGGGAAGCATCAGCGTCTCGACGGGCACGCCGGGGACCGTGAGGGCGTCACCGGGGTGGAAGACCCTGCCGCCGTCCACGAGGTAACCGACGTTCGTGACCCTGGGGATGTCGGGGTGGATGACGGCGTGCAGCTCGCCGTGGACCTGGACGTCGAAGCCCGCCGCAGTGAAGGTGTCGCCGTGGCCGACGGTGTGCACGCGGCCGGGGAAGGCCGCGGAGATCTGGTCGGCGACGGACTTCAGCGTCCAGATCTCCGCACCCGGCTCCGCCGCGAGAGCGGCCCTCAGGTGCTCCTCGTCGAAGTGGTCGGCGTGCTCGTGCGTGATCAGGACGGCGTCCGCGCCGACTGCGGCGTCGCCCTCACTGAACGCCCCGGGATCGATGACCAGAGTGCGGCCGTCCTTCTCCAGGCGGACGCAGGCGTGCGACTTCTTCGTGAGCTTCATGCCTTCCATCCTGCCTCCGCGCCCCCGTGCGGGCTCGCGCGGGGGCGCGGAGGCAGGCTCGCGCGCGGGGGCGCCCGGACGGGCTCCCGCGAGGGGTGCGAGGCCGGGCTCGGCGCGCGGGGTGCGGGGCGCTGCGGGGCGGGCCTCCGCGGGCTCGGCGGGCTGGCTGGCTCGGCGGGCTGGCTGGCTGGCTGGCTGGCTGGCTGGCTGCCGCGGCCGTGCCGGGTCCGGTGCCGGTCACTCGTGAGGCGTGGTCTCCTCGCGGATCACCTGCTGGGCCACCCGGAAGGCGCTGTTCGCCGCCGGTACGCCGCAGTAGACGGCCGCCTGGAGGAGCACCTCCTTGATCTCGACCGGCGTGAGCCCGTTGCGCAGGGCCGCCCGTACGTGGAAGGCGAGTTCCTCCAAGTGCCCGCCCGCGACGAGGGCGGTGAGCGTGACACAGCTGCGCGAGCGCCGGTCGAGGCCGGGCCGGTCCCAGATCTCGCCCCACGCGTAGCGGGTGACGAACTCCTGGAAGTCCCCGGAGAACTCGTCCGCCTGGGACAGCGCCCGGTCCACGTGCGCGTCGCCGAGCACCTCGCGCCTGACCTTGATGCCCACGTCGTACGCGTCGGGCCTGCCGGCCAGCGCCTCCGGCTGCGGGGCGGGGGCGATCTCGGCGAGGGGCGACATCTGCGGGGGCACGGTCGAGGCGCGGTGGGCCGCGGGTGCCACGACCGCCATCCGCCCGCTGGTCGTGTCGAAGGAGGGCTGCGACCAGGCTGTCGAGAAGTGCCGTACCAGCAGGTCGGTGACCGCGGCGGGCTGCTCCACGGGGACCAGGTGCGAGGCGCCCGGCACCACCGCGAGACGCGCGTCCGGTATGCCGGCGACCAGGGTCCGGGCCTCGGCGGGACCGGTGACCTCGTCGTCGGAGCCGACCAGGACCAGCGTCGGTACGCCGATCCGGCCCAGCTCCGCCCGGATGTCGAACGAGGCGAGCGCCTCGCAGGCCGCGATGTAGCAGCCCGGGTCCGTGGTGCGCACCATCTGCACGGCCCACTCGGTGATCGCGGGCTGCGCGGCGGCGAAGCCGCCCGTGAACCAGCGCTCGGGGGACGTGCGCGCGATGGGGTCCAGTCCGTTCGTACGGACGACGACACCGCGCCTGCGGAACTCGTCGGCCGAGCCGAAGCGCGGCGAGGCGGCGATCAGTGTCAGCGAGGCGAGGCGGTCGGGGCGGCGCAGTGCGAGTTCGGCGCCGATCGCGCCGCCGAGGGCGCAGCCCGCGTACCCGAACCGCTGGACACCGAGCCCGTCCAGCGTGGCGAGCAGCCGCTCGGCGAGGTCGGCCACGGAACCGGCCGGATGCGCGGGCGCGCCGCCGTGGCCCGGCAGGTCGAATCGGAACACCCGCCACTGCTCCGCCAGCTCCGGAACCTGCCGGTCCCACATGTGCCAGGTCGTCCCGAGCGACGGTCCGAGGATCAGCACGGGAGCGTCTTCCGGGCCGTCGAAGCGGAATTGCAGGGTGTTCGGTGGTGTCTCACTCACCCGTCCGACCCTCTCACGCATCGCGGCGTCCCACACAGCCGGGGCGAACCCGGCGGCACGCGTCCCGGCCGTCACGGCAGGTCCGGCACGGCACGGCCCCGGGGTCCGGACATCTGTTCCCCGGATGCGCCGGCGTGCGCGCCGGTCCAAGTCCCGCCGGGCGGCCTCCCGTCGGGACACCGCCCGGACCCTCGGGACACCGCCCGGACCCCGGCGGCAGCGAAGACCCCACGTGGTGGTGGCAGGTCACACGACGCGCACCGGGTGCCGCACCACCGCGTCGAAGAGGTAGCCCTGCGTGTTGTGGACGGTGGTCTCCGGCTGGACGCGACCCGTCGTGTCGGTGGCCCGCGCGAGCAGTGTGTACGCCCCCGGTGCCGCCGGGCGCCAAGGGGCCGACCAGCGCACCCAGTCGGCGCGGCGCGGGGTGTCGTGCAGTCGCGCGCGGTGCCAGGTGCCGCCGCCGTCGGTGCTGACCTCGACCCGCGCGACGGTACCCGCGCCCGACCAGGAGCGACCGGTGAGGCGGTGCTCGGCGGCGGCCTCCAGGCTCGCGTTCCAGGGGAGTTCGAAGGCGCTCTTCAGCGTCTGGCGGGTCAGCGGGGCGCCGCCGCCCTCGGGGTGCGCGGGGCCGAACAGACGGTAGAAGTCGGTGTTCCACGGCGAGAACAGCGGCTCGGCCGACACCTCGATGTCGCCGACCCACTTGACCGATGCGATGCCGATCCACGACGGCACGAGGACGCGGACGGGGGCGCCGTGGTCCGGCGGGAGGGGTTCGCCGTTCATCCCGTACGCGAGGAGCACGTCGTCCAGCGCCTTCGACAGGGGCAGGGGGCGGCGGACGCGGCCGAGGTTCGTGCCGTCCGCGGTGACGTAGTCGGCGTCCAGGCCCCTCGGCATGACGTCCACGGCACCGCGGCCCAGACCGGCGCGGCGCAGTACGTCGCCGAGCCGTACACCGTGCCAGCGCGCCGAACCGATCGCGCCCAGCGTCCACGCCGTGCCGGACACGGTCTGCCCCTGCTGCGTCGTGAAGAAGCTGCGGCCGTTGCCCGCGCATTCGACGACGGCGCTGCGCGTGACGGCGGGGAGCCGTTTGAGGTCGTCGAGCGTCAACTCGACGCTGCGCCCGCCCCTGAGGCCGTCGCCCCAGATGGTGAGGCTCCAGTCGCTCGCGTCCAGGACGGGGGTGGAGGTGTGGTTCCGCACGAAGAAGCGGTCCACGGGTGTGTGGTGCCCGGTGCCCGCCAGCGCCTCGAACCTCGTCTCCGCGTTGGTCCCGCGTGCGGTGAACCAGGCGTCGGGCAGCGGCTTGACGATGCCCGGGACCACCGCGGCCGCCTGCGCGGACGCGCCGGTCGGTGCGACGGCCGGAGCGGCTGCCGGGACGCCTCCCGCCGAGGACGCGAGTGCCGGGCCCGCGGTGGCGGCCAGGCCCGCCGTGGACAGTCCCGCCGCGGCGAGCAGGCGCAGCAGGTCACGGCGGTCGACCCCGTCGGCCCTGGCCTCACCCGCGAGCCACTGCCGCAGTCTGCGACGGTCGTACGCGGCTTCACCGGCATCGGCACCGGCATCGGCACCGCTGCGGGAAGTGGTGGGGGACGCGGTGGGAGAGATGGTGGGGACAGCTCGACGAGGCATGGGCGGACTCCTGCTTCCGGGGAGGCGCACGGGCGGTGCGCGGGAGGGCGCGACCCGGCGACCCGGGGCGCGGAGCGGGGAAGGCGCGAACGTACGCGTGGTCACAGCCGTGAAACGGTCACCGACGGCGCGTACGGCGTATGCCGTGCACCGCGACGGAAGCCGTGTGTGCGGGAAGGATCAACAACAGCCGTGCGGCGTACGCACGCGGAACCGCGGGACCGGGCGGCACAGGCTGAGGACCATGGAGGTCATCGTACGAGCCGACCGCCCGACGCGCCGGGAAATCAACGCAGTCAAGGCAGTTGGGGCCGGCGTCTCCCGGCCGGCGGAACCCGCGCGGCCGGCCGGCCGCGACCTCGGACGCCCGACCCGGGTGGACCTGGGCGCCCGGACCTGGGGGTCCGGACCTCGGGGCCCGGACCTGGGGGCTCATGCACCCGACCCGGGTGGACCCGGCCGGCACTCCCTGGCGTGGGCGCCGCGGCGGGTGTGGGAACGGGTCGCGGACGCGGTGCGGACACAGGTACGGACACGGGTGCGGGCGTCGACGGCCGACCGGCCGTCGGCGGGCCCGAACGCGCCGGGCAGACAGCCACGCGCCGGGGCGGCAGCCGGTGTTCAGAAGTCCGTGGGCGAGCCCAGACCCGTGAGCGCGCCGACCGGGTCGAGGTCGGGCGTGCCCCGGGGCCACCAGTCGTCATGGCCGGGCTCCGACTCGTACGCGTACCAGAGGCCGTCCTGGCCCAGCCGGATCTGCAGGTGCCCGCGGGGGTGGGTGAGGTGGTTGTGCCAGGGCCTGAAGGCGGGCAGGTCCGCGGCCAGCAGGAGCGGCCTTGCCCGGTCGAAACGGCCCGCGGGCGGGTCCCACGGCTCTTCGAGGACGGCGAGCCCTTCGAGGCCGCCCTGGCGCCAGGCGGCGACCGCGCGCGCGAGGTCCGCCGGAGTGCGGCCCGCGGCGGCGGCGAGTGACGCGTAGAGCGCGCGGGTGGCGGCGGTGAGGCCGGAGCCCGGACGGCCGGCCGCGAGTCGGACGGCGTCCTGCCACACGGTGAGTTCGGCGACCGGGTCGCGTCCTGTCGTGAGCAGCGCGTGCGCCCGGGCCGCCGCGTCGGTGGCCAACTGGTCCAGGGCGAAGGGGTCGGGGCCGCCCGGGGCCGCCGGATAGGCCGGAGGCTGCTCCGGGTGCGCGGGCGGCGGCAGGGGTGCCGGAAGGGGTGGCAGGGTGCGGGGGGCGAGGGCGTGGCGGGCCCATACACCGGGGAGCGCCGACTCCTCGGCGGTACGCGCCGAACGCGCGGCCAGTGTCGCGTTGCGCCGGGACAGCGCGTCGAGGAGCTCGCGCTCGCCGCGCCCGCGCAGCAGCAGGAGGACGAAGGGGTCCTCGTCCAGCAGGCGTGCCGTCTGGTAGCACAGGGCCGCGGCGTGCTTGCAGGGGTGTCCGGAGTCGGGGCAGCTGCACTGCGGGACGAGGTCGCCCGGCCCGGGCAGCAGGCCCACTCCGCTGTCCGCGAGCGACTGCGGGAGATTCCTGTCGAGCAACGCGGCGATGTTCGCGGGCCGTTCGGCGGCGGCGTCGAGGAAGCGGTCCCAGTCCCCGTCCGTGAGGGTCCTCGTCCGGATCTGCACCCGGTAGGGCCGCGGTCGGCTCCCGTGCACATAGGCGAGTACGAGCCCGGGCGTGACGGTGATGGCGTCCACGTGCCCCGTGCCCGCGTACACCTTGCCGCGCTCCAGACGGGCCGCGTCCAGTGCCGTCTCCTCCAGCGCGGCCACCCAGGCGTTCCCCCACCAGGTCTCGGCGAAGGCGTCCGTCCCGTGCGGCCGTGCCGGCAACGCCGGGAACGTACGCCGCAGTTCGCCGTCCCGGGTCGGCGCCGCCATGGAACGGGCGGGCGCCCCGACGGCCCGCCGCGCGGCACCTGGGCCGGAGGCGGGGTCGAGATCGAAGCCAGGGTCGGGGCCGGGGTCTGCTTCGGCGCCCGCACGGGGCTCGGAGCCGGCTCCGGAGCGGACGGGCGGGAAAGGGTCCGGGCCCGGCGCCGAGCCCGCCGCACGCGTGGCGACGGACTCGGGCCCTGACTCGGACACGGGCTCGGACACGGCCGGGGCCTGGGGCGCGGCCGGGGACTCGGAAGATCCGGACTCGGAGGCGGGCTCCTGGCCCCGTATCGACTTCGGCGCCGTCTGCGGTGCGGTCCGCGATGGTGCGTGTGTCGCGTCCGGGCGGACCCGGCGGGCTGCCTCCTCGATACGGACCTCGTCGTCCGCACGGACCTCGTCGTCCGCGCGGATCGCGTCGCCCGCACGGATCGCGTCCCCGAGGCGGATCGCCTCCCCGGCGCGGGCCGTGTCTCCGGTGCGGGCCCCGACCCCGGGGCCGGACGACGGCTCGAAGGCTCCGCCCAGGCGGTCGGCAAGGTCCCTGACCTGTGCCGCCGCGCGGCGGTTCGCGGTCGCCGCCGGGCTGTCGGACTCCGGACCGCCGGAACGGCTGCGGCGCCCGGCTTCCCGGCCCCGGGCGGCCGACCGCTCCTCCGCGGCACGGGTCCGCGCGATGCGCAGGGCCTCGCGGGCCGCGTCGCCGGGCCGCGGGCCTCCGGGAACCTGCCGGGCTCCGGCGGCCGACGGGACCTCTTCCCGTTCCCCTTCCCCGCGCGGGGCGGAAAAGCGCGGATCCGACGGGTCGGTCGAGGGCGCCCCGTGGCCAGGCCCGGAACCACGGGTCCCCTCGGCGCGCTCCCCCGCACCCGCACTCGTACCTGCTGCTGCTCCCGCTGCTGCGGGGCCGTCGTTCGAGGGCCCGTCCGCGCGCCCGGCCGCCTCCGGCTCGCCAGGCATCCCCGGCGCACCCGGTGTGTGCGGGGCAGCCGACGAGTGCGGGGCTGTGCGGGAGGCCGCGCGCCGCAGCGCCTCGCGTGCCCGGTCGCCCGGCCGGGACGCGTGCGGCCCGGCCGACCTGGCCGGGGCAGGCTCGGTGCCCCCCGGCTTCCGCCGGGGAGTGGCCGTCCGCTGATCGGAGGGGTCGGCGTCCGCGCTCCGCGGTCCGTCCGCCGACGCCCCCGCCGGATCGCCGCGCCGCGCCGCGCGCAGGGCGCGCCGGGCAACGTCGGCCGGGCGGGGAGCACCGGTGTCCGTGGCACCGCCAGTGACCCCGTCCGCGTCACCGGCTGCCCCGGCGTCGGCGGGGTCGCCCACGCCGCCGGGGTCGCCCTCGAAACCGGCGGCCGGTGGGTCCTCGGTGGACGCGTCCGCGGCCGGCGGGCCGTCCCGGCCCTCCCGACCGGGCTCGCGGGGCGGGAGCGAGCTTCGGTCAGGAACGGTTGCGTCGCCGCCCGGGGTCCGCGCGGGCCGGTCGGGCGTGCTCCCTGGGGCGGACGGATGCTCGTCGGCTCCCTCCGCCGTGTCCGGGCGATCCGTCGGCGACGTCACGTGGACCTCCGCAGTGCCACCAGGTCGGACAGGTCGCGGTCGGACAGCTCGGTCAGGGCGGCCTCTCCGGAGCCCAGGACGGCGTCCGCCAGGGCCCGCTTGGAGGCGAGCATCTCGGCGATGCGGTCCTCGACGGTGCCCTCGGTGATGAGGCGGTGGACCTGGACGGGCTGCGTCTGCCCGATGCGGTACGCGCGGTCGGTGGCCTGCTCCTCGACCGCCGGGTTCCACCAGCGGTCGAAGTGGACGACATGGCCCGCGCGCGTGAGGTTCAGGCCGGTGCCGGCCGCCTTGAGCGACAGGACCAGGACAGGTGTCTCCCCGCTCTGGAAGCGGTCCACCATGCGTTCGCGCTCCAGGATCGGCGTTCCGCCGTGGAGCATCTCCACCGGGACCGCCCGGGTCGTGAGGTGCTCCGTGATCAGCCGGGCCATCCCGACGTACTGCGTGAAGACGAGCGCCGAGCCGTCCTCGGCCAGCAGGGTGTCCAGCAGCTCGTCGAGCAGGGCGAGCTTCCCGGAGCGGGCGGCCTGCCTGGCGGCGTCGGCGCCGCGCGGACCGGCCCCCGCCTCCTCCTTCAGATACAGCGCGGGGTGGTCGCAGATCTGCTTGAGCGCCGTCAGGAGCTTCAGCACGAGGCCCCGTCTGGCGATGCCGCCCGCCGTCTCGATGGCGAGCATCGACTCGCGCACCACCGCCTCGTACAGCGAGGCCTGCTCACGGGTGAGGGGGACGGGACGGTCCGTCTCCGTCTTCGGCGGGAGTTCGGGGACGATGCCCGGGTCGGACTTCTTGCGGCGGAGCAGGAAGGGGCGGACCAGCCGGGCCAGGCGGGCCGCCGCCTCCTCGTCCTCGCCGTTCTCAACGGCGCGCGCGTGGCGGGCGCGGAAGGACTTCAGCGGGCCGAGCAGCCCGGGGGTGGTCCAGTCGAGCAGGGCCCACAGCTCGGAGAGGTTGTTCTCCACGGGCGTGCCGCTCAGGGCGACCCTGGCCGGTGCCGGGATCGTCCGCAGCGCCTTGGCCGTCGCCGAGTACGGGTTCTTGACGTGCTGGGCCTCGTCCGCGACGACCATGCCCCAGTGCTGCTGCGCCAGCCGCGGGGCCGTCGACCGCATGGTGCCGTACGTGGTGAGGACGAAGCCGCCTGCCACGTCGTCCAGCGTGCGGTCCGGGCCGTGGAAGCGGCGGACGGGCACCCCGGGGGCGAAGCGCTCGATCTCCCGCTGCCAGTTGCCGAGGAGCGAGGCGGGGCAGACCACGAGGGTCGGCTCGGTGCGGGCCCGCTTCAGGTGGAGGGCGATGAGGGTGACGGTCTTGCCGAGGCCCATGTCGTCGGCGAGGCAGCCGCCGAGGCCCAGCGACGTCATCAGGTCGAGCCAGGCCAGTCCCCGGAGCTGGTAGTCGCGCAGGGTCGCGCGCAGCCCTGGCGGGGGCTCGGCGGGCCGGGGTCCCGCGGTCAGCCGGTCCCGCAGGGCGGCGAGCGCTCCGACGGGCACGGTCTCGACCGTCTCGCCGTCCACCTCGGCGGTGCCGGTGAGCGCCGCGGAGAGCGCGTCGACCGGGTCGAGCAGGCCCAGCTCGCGCTTGCGCGCCTTGCGGACGAGGGCGGGGTCGACGAGCACCCACTGGTCCCGCAGCCGCACGACGGGGCGGTGGGCCTCGGCGAGCGTGTCCATCTCGGCCTCGCTGAGGGGGTCGCCGCCGAGCGCGAGCTGCCAGCGGAACTGGAGCAGCGCCTCGCTCTCGAAGAACCCGGTGCCGTCGGTGGCGGATCCCGGGGCGGGCCGCACGACCGCTGCCGCGCTCAGGTCCTGGGCGAGGTCGCGCGGCCAGTGCACGGCGACCCCGGCGGCGCCGAGGCGGGTGGCGGCGACGCCGAGGAGGTCCGACAGCTCGTCCTGGGAGAGCGCGAGCACGTCCGGCGTGTCCTGTGCGGACAGCCGGTCGAGGGGCGGCCAGACGCGGGCCGCGCGCCGCACGGCCAGAGCGGCGTCCACGCGGGCGCGGGGGCCGAACGTCGCGTCGGCCTCGCCGGACCACAGGGCCGCCGCGTCGACGACGAGGGTGGGGTCGGCGAGGCTGTGCACCTGGACGACGGCCGCGCCCGCCCGGCGGGCCTGCTCGCTGTCGTCGAAGAGGTCGAAGCCGGACAGGTCCAGGCGCAGCGAGATCCGCACGCCGGCGTCCATCCCCGCGGCCACCTCGGCGGCCCAGCCGCGGGCGCCGGGCAGCCGGGTGGGACCGCTCGCCGCGAACGGGTTCCCCGCGGCGTAGGGCGCGGCGGCCGTGCGGGGCAGGGCGTCGGCCACGGCGTCCAGGAAGGCGCGCATCAGCGCTTCCGGTTCGGGCAGCCGCAGCGGGCCCCGGCCGGGGAGCGGCACCGCGTGCCCCTCGTGCGGAAGGGCCGCGGCCACCGCCCGCAGGTGGGCGATGTCGTCCGGGTCCAGGGGGCCGGCCCGCCACGCGTCGTGCCCCTCGGGTGTCAGGCCGGGCAGCATCCGACCGCGCGCGACCAGGCGCAGCGCGTGCAGCGCGGCCGCGCCCCAGCAGGCGGTGGCGGGGTGCGCGGCGGGGTCGCGGCGGGCCCGGACGAGCAACGGCAGGGCCGCCGTGAGCGGCAGGGTCAGCGCGGGCACCGAGGCCCGTCGCACGCCCGCACCGTGCCGCCGTACGACCGTGATCCCGGTGCAGGTGTCCGGGTCGGTGCCGGAGGCAGCGGTGCCCGCGTCCGGATCGGCCCGCTCCGGCCGGTCGGCGTCGTCGGCCGCTCCGGTGGTCCCGGTCGCTCCCGCCGGGCCGGGCGCGGCGGGCGGGCCGGCCGCGTCGAGGGGCGGGTGCGCGGCTTCCGGGTCCCAGAAGGCGATCCGGCCGTCGCGGGGCAGCGCGGACGGCAGGAAGACCGCGGCCAGGCGGACGGACACCTCGGGTCCGGCGTCCGGCACGTCACGCGTCCGTCCCTCGCCCATGCTCCCGGCCACCTCCCTCGCCCTGGTCCGACCACTGGTCTTCGACTCTACGGGCAGGGTCCGACAACGCGGTCCGGCGGCGGGTCCTGGCAGGTCAGGGGGTCGTTCTGGAGACCACGTGGACCATCGGACGACCGGGCCGCGGCCAGTTCACGACGATGTCCAGGGTGGGGGTCGGGTTCTTCTGCGCGTGGGTGACGCCGGCCCAGACTCCGGGGCCGCCGAACTCCCAGCCGACCACCCTCCGGTCCCGTGCGCTGATCGCGATGTCGTTCCTCGTCAGCTCGTCGCGGTCGGTCCCGACGTTCTTCAGGAACTTGTCGAGTCCCTTCTCGTCGGTGAGGAACTGGACGTACAGGCGGCTGGTCTTCCAGTTGTTCGTCTCGTAGTACGCGACCTCGGTCGAGCCGCCCGGGACGGGCACCTGGTACAGCCTGCGCTGGACACGCGAGGGCCAGCCCGGGGTGAGGCCGGTGGCCGAGTACTTCGCCGCCTTGTCCTTGCCGCTGTCGCGGCTCTGGTTGGCGGAGATCACCAGGTAGCCGGCCGGGACGCCGATCAGCAGCACGATGATGATGAGCGTCAGCGCGCGGCGGCGGATCCGGTGGCCCCGGTCCTCCGGGGGCCGGGGCTCGTCCGGGGGCGCGGCCTGGCGGGGCAGTGAAGCGGTCACAGCGAGGACTCCCGGGCGGCGCGGCGCGACTCGGCGTAGCGCTCGTAGCGCTCGTACCGCTCCACTCTGCGCCGGTTGGCACGGCGGAAGCGGCGGGCGACGAGCCGGGCCAGGTCCGCGGCGCCGACCATGCCGGCCTCGGGACCGAGCTGGGCGCGGGCGATGCGGGCCTCGGGGCGGTAGCCGCGTCCGGTCAGGTGGCGCCGGAAGGCGTCCCGCGCGGGGCCGATCAGCAGGTCGTCGGCGGCGCTGACGCCGCCGCCGATGACGAAGCACGAGGGGTCGAGCGCGGCGGCCAGGTTCGCGATGCCGACGCCGAGCCACTGGCCGATGTCCTGGAGCAGCTCGACGCACATGGCGTCGCCGTCGCGGGCCAGCTCGGTGATCATGGGGCCGGTGATCTCGGAGACGTTGCCCTTGACGTGCTCGATGATCCCGTACGCCACCGGGGAGTCGGCGGCGGCGAGTTCCCGGGCCTCGCGGACCAGGGCGTTTCCGGAGCTGTACTGCTCCCAGCAGCCGCGGTTGCCGCACGGGCAGCGGTGGCCGCCGGGCACGACCTGCATGTGACCGAACTCGCCCGCGACGCCGAACTTGCCGCGCTTGACCTGGCCGTCCTCCAGGATGGCGCCGCCGATGCCGGTGCCGAGGGTGATCATGACGAGGTGGTCCTCGCCGCGGCCGGCGCCGAAGCGCCACTCGGCCCAGGCGGCGGAGTTCGCGTCGTTGTCCACCAGGACGGGGACCGCGAGCCGCCCGGCGAGGCGGTCCCGGAGGGGCTCGTTGCGCCACGACAGGTGGGGCGCGAACAGGACGCGGCTGCGTTCGGCGTCGACCCAGCCCGCCGCGCCGATGCCCACCGCGTGGACGTCGTGCCGGTCGGAGAGGTCCAGTACCAGTTCGACGATGGTGTCCTCGACGACCTTGGGGCTCTTGGACTTGTCGGGCGTCTCCGTCCGGAGCTTCTCCAGGATGTTGCCGTCCGCGTCGACGACGCCCGCCATCACCTTCGTGCCGCCGATGTCGATGCCGACGGTCGGGACACGGGGAGCGGTCAGGTGCGAACGCCTCTCGCGCGTGCCCACGGTGCGCAGGACGGTGGCCCGGCGGGAGCCGATCGGGGCGCCCGCTGCTCGGGCGGAGCCGAGAGCCCGGGGCAGTGCGAGGTCGCGGTAGGTGCTCATCGCGCCGATTCTGCCTCACGCCGTCGCCGTTCGCTGCGCTGGGGAGCGCCCCGGCGGAGCGGGTCGGGCGTGAGCTGCGGGTCCGTCGCGGCGGGGCGCGCGGTCGGCCCCGCCCCGCCCGGGAACGTCCTACGGAGTGGTGCCTTCCAGTTCGTGCCGGAGGTCGTCCAGCTCGCTGCCGCCCGCCATTTGGCGGGTGAGTTCGTCCAGTGTGATCCCGTCGCGCGCGTGGCTGCCGACCATCGTGCCGCGCTTGAGGAGCACGAAGCGGTTGCCCACGAGGTACGCGTGGTGCGGGTTGTGGGTGATCAGAACCACACCGAGGCCGGCGTCACGCGCGGCAGCCACGTACTTGAGGACCACGCCCGACTGCTTCACCCCGAGTGCGGCGGTCGGTTCGTCGAGGACGAGGACCTTGGCGCCGAAGTGGACGGCGCGCGCGATGGCCACGCACTGGCGTTCGCCGCCGGAGAGCGTGCCGATCGGCTGGTCGACGTCCCTCAGGTCGATGCCCATGCGCAGCAGTTCGGCGTGGGTCGTGCGGCGCATCAGGTCGACGTCCAGCCGCTTGAAGGGGCCGGAGCCCTTGCGCGGTTCGGAGCCGAGGAAGAAGTTCCGCCAGACCGGCATCAGGGGGACCACGGCGAGGTCCTGGTAGACCGTGGCGATGCCGTGGTCGAGGGCCTCGCGCGGGGAGGCGGGCCTGACCTCCTCGCCCTCGATGCGGAAGGTGCCCGCGTCGTGCTGGTGCAGCCCTGCGATGATCTTGATGAGCGTCGACTTGCCGGCGCCGTTGTCGCCGAGCACACAGGTGATCTCGCCCGCGTGGACGGTGAGCGAGACCCCTTCGAGCGCGCGGATGTTGCCGTAGTGCTTGCTGACGCCGTCGAGCTCGACCAGGGCGGTGGGCGCGGCGGACCGCGTCGTGTCGGACCGTGTCATGCCGTCGCCTCCGCGCGCTTGCGGACCCAGGCGTTGAGCAGGGTCGCGAGGAGCAGCATCGCTCCCAGGAAGAACTTGAACCAGTCGGGGTTCCACTCCGCGAACACGATGCCCTTGTCGGTCATGCCGAAGATCAGGGCGCCGATCGCCGAGCCGACGGCCGATCCGTAGCCGCCGGTGATCAGGCAGCCGCCGATGACGGCCGCGATGATGTACGTCAGCTCCTTGCCGACGCCCTCGCCCGACTGGACGACGTCGAACGAGAACAGCAGGTGCTGTCCGGCGATCCAGGCGGCGAGGGCGACGCCCATGTAGAGGCCGATCTTGGTCCTCTCCACGGGCACGCCGACCGCGCGGGCCGCGTCCTTCCCGCCACCGACGGCGAAGATCCAGTTGCCGACGCGGGTGCGCAGCAGGATCCAGGAGGCGACAGCCACCAGACCGAACCACCACAGGATGGTGATCTTGAAGTCGACCCCGCCGACGGTGAGCACGGAGGCGAAGACGTCCTGCGCGGAGGAGTAGCCCTCCATGTCGGCGATGGACTTGGTGGAGACCGTGCCGCTGATGAGCTTGGTGAAGCCGAGGTTCAGGCCGGTCAGCATCAGGAAGGTGCCGAGCGTGATGATGAAGCTCGGCAGCTTGGTGCGGGTCAGCATGAAGCCGTTGAAGAAGCCGATCGCGAGGGTCGCGAGGAGCGAGACGCCGACCCCGACCCAGACGTTCGCGGTCATCTGGTAGCTGAACATCGAGGAGATCAGCGCGGACGAGGTGACCATCACGCCCGCGGACAGGTCGAACTCGCCGCCGATCATCAGCAGCGCGACGGGCACCGCCATGATGCCGATCGTCGAGGCCGCGTAGAGCACGGTGCTCAGCCCGGCCGCCCGGAGGAAACCGTCGGCGACCAGCGCGAAGAACAGGAAGACGGCGAGCGCGCCGACCACGGAGCCGAGTTCGGGGCGGCCCAGGAGCCGGCGCAGCGGCGAGGTCCTCAGCAGGCGCTCGTCCGCCGCGGGGGCGGTGGCGGTCACCGGGTCCCCCGATCCGTGTACTCCTCCAGCTCGGCGGCCTGGTCCCGGGTGACGATCTGCGGTCCGGTGAGCACGGGCCTGCCCCCGCCGAGCGTGTCGGCGTTGTACCGGTGGAGCCAGAGGAGGTCCACGGCCTCGTACCCCTGGAGGTACGGCTGCTGGTCGACGGCGAAGCCGAGGGTGCCGTCCTTCAGCTTCGCGACCACCTTGGAGTTGAGGTCGAAGGTGTCGACCTCGGCCTTGCTGCCCGCGTCCTGCCGGGCCTTCACGGCGGTGTCCGCGTAGGGGGCGCCGAGCGTGACGACGGCGTCGACGGAGGGGTCGGCCTGGAGCTTGGCGCCGATGGAGGCCTGCACGGAGGACATGTCGGTGCCCTCGACGTACAGGTTCTGCACGGTCCCGTCGAAGGTCTCGCGAACGCCGTCGCAGCGCTGCTCGTGGCCGACATTGCCCTGCTCGTGCAGCACGCACAGGACCTTCTTGCGGCCACGGCCGTTCAGCTCGTCGCCGACCGCCTCGCCGGCGACGGCCTCGTCCTGGCCGATGTGCGTGAGCGCGCCGAACGCCTTGGACTGCTCCGACCCGGAGTTCACCGTGACGACGGGGATGCCGGCCTTCACGGCCCGGGCGACCGCGGCCTTCATCGCGTCCGGCTTGGCGAGCGTGACGATGATGCCGTCGACGCCCTTGTCCACGGCGGCGTCCACGAGCTGCGCCTGCTGCTGGGCCTCGTCGTCGTGCGAGTACAGGAACTTGATGTTGTCCTTGCGCGCGGCCTGCTCGGCGCCCTCCTGGACGATGTCCCAGAACGTGTCCCCGTCACCGGAGTGCGTGATCATCGCGAAGGTCCAGCGGGGCGTGTCCACCGCCGCCCTGCCCTGGGCCGACGCCGCCTTGCGGGCGTCCTCGGCTCGTTTGCCGCCGGTGCTGCTGCACCCGGCGAGGGACGCGCAGAGCGCCCCCGCCACCGCGATGCCCACCCAGGTCCGAAAGCGTGCCACGAGGCCGTGCCTTTCCTGCTGCCGATGCTTGGTCGGACCAAGTATCGGCCACCGCACGTACATATTCGGACAGCGGGGTGGCGCGCGGCCCACGGGGCTCCCGCGCGGACCGGCTCCCGGGCATGCCGGAGCAGCCCCGGGGCGGGCGGTGTCGTACGAGGTCAGGGGCTTGCGTGCGGTCCGGTGCGGGCCAGGTCGGCCGGGGGTCCCTCGCGGACGGCGGGAAGGCCGAGGAAGGCGGAGGAAGGCCGAGCCGGACGGGTGGCCGGAATTCGTCAGGGCCGGACGAGCAGCTGGAACTCGAAGGAGTAGCGCGAGGCGCGGTACGTGTGGGAGCCGAACTCGACCGCACGACCGTGGTCGTCGAAGGTGGTGCGCTGCATGGTGAGCAGGGGCGCGCCCTCGGGCTCGTCGAGGCGCTCGGCCTCCCGCGCGCCGGCGGAGCGCGCGCCGACCGACTGGCGGGCGCTGTGCAGGGTGATGCCCGCGGCGCGCATCATCCGGTAGAGGCCGGTGGCCTCCAGCTGGGCGTCGTCCAGGTCGAGGAGGCCGGGGGGCAGGTGGTTGCAGAGGTACGCCATGGGCTCGCCGTGGGCCAGGCGCAGCCGTTCCACCCGGTGCACGTCGCTGCCCTCGGCGACGGCGAGCGCCCCGGCGACCTCGGCCGACGCGGGCACGACGCTGTTGACCAGGACGCGGGTGGCGGGGCGCTGGCCGGCCGCCTCCAGGTCGTCGTAGAGGCTGCTGAGCTCCAGGGGGCGCTTGACCTGGCTGTGCACGACCTGGGTGCCGACCCCCCGGCGGCGTACGAGGAGGCCCTTGTCCACGAGGGACTGGATGGCCTGGCGGACGGTGGGGCGGGACAGGCCGAGACGTCCCGCGAGCTCGATCTCGTTGCCCAGAAGGCTGCCGGGGGTGAGGGCGCCCTGCTCGATCGCCGCTTCGAGCTGCTGGGACAGCTGGAAGTACAGCGGCACCGGACTGTTCCGGTCGACGCTGAGCTGGAGTGGCACAGTCGGATCCCCATCTGCTTTGGACACGGGCCGAGCGTAGCTCCGGTGAATGATGACGGGAAGTTGTGAAGTTCGATTGTCCGGACAAAGCGTTGACAGGGCGGAGGGTGGCCCCTCACTTTGGTCCCATGCGCATCGGACTCATCGGGACGGGTCGTATCGGTACATTTCACGCGACCGCCCTCAGTCGTCACCGCGAGGTGGGCGGCTCACTCATCGTCACGGACGCGGACCCCGCGAGGGCCCGCAGGCTCGCGGACCGGCTGGGCGCCACGGCCGCGCCCGGCGTGGACCAGATCTTCACCTGGGGCGTGGACGCCGTGGTCATCACCGCGGCCACGTCGGCACACAGCGAACTGATCGGTCGGGCAGCACGGGCCGGGCTCCCGGTCTTCTGCGAGAAGCCCATAGCGCTCGACCTGCCGGGGACACTCACCACGATCGCGGAGGTGGAGGACGCCGGAACCATTCTGCAGATGGGTTTCCAGCGGCGTTTCGACGTCGGCTACACGGCCGCGCGCGAGGCGGTGCGCTCGGGCCGGCTCGGGCGGCTGCACACCGTGCGCGCGATGACGTCCGACCAGTCGCCGCCGCCGGCCGCGTACCTCCCCCAGTCGGGAGGGCTGTACAGGGACACGCTGGTGCACGACTTCGACATGTTGCGCTGGGTGACCGGACGGGAGATCACCGACGTGTACGCGATGGGCTCGGACGCCGGGCCCTCGATGTTCCGCGAGTCGGGTGACATCGACACCGCGGCGGCCGTCCTCACACTGGACGACGGCACGCTCGCCGCGGCGACCGCGACCCGGCTGAACGGCGCCGGGTACGACGTCCGCATGGAACTCGCGGGCGAGCTGGACCAGATCGGGGTCGGGCTGGACGACCGTACGCCGATCGCCTCCACGGAACCCGCCGGGCCGCCGGCCGCGACCAAGCCGTGGACCGGGTTCCTGGAAAGGTTCGGACCCGCGTACGAGGCGGAGCTGCACGCGTTCGTCGAGGTGGTGCGCGGCGAGCGGGCCAATCCCTGCGACGGGCGCGAGGCACTGCACGCGCTGCGGATCGCCGAGGCCTGCGAACGCTCGCGGCGCGAGCGCCGGGCCGTGCCCATGGGCGAGATCCCGGGCGGCAGGGACTGAGGGCTGCCGTCCTCCGCGGGGGCGACCGGCGACGGCCGCCCCCGCGCGGCGGCGCGAGCCGGGACCGGCGCCCCGCCCGGCCAACGGGGAGCGGGCACCGCGGAGCCGCCGTACGGTCCGCCGGGAACGCGCGACACTCCCCCGGACCCGCCCGGACACGCCCGGGAACGCGCGACACTCCCCCGGACACGCCCGCCGGGCGGGGCGGACACCCCGGCGGGACGCGCCCTACCGCTCCTCCTCCAGCAGCCCCGCGTCGTACACCAGCAAGGCGATCTGCACGCGGTTGTTCAGGCCGAGCCTGGCGAGGATGCGCGAGACGTGCGTCTTGACCGTGGCGACGCTCATGAACAGCGCGGCCGCGATCTCGGCGTTCGAGCCGCCCCGGCCGACCGCCACCGCGACCTCGCGCTCCCGGTCGTTGAGGGACCCGACCCGCGTACGGGCGGCCGAGCGGCGGGTGTCCGCGCTGCCGCCCGCGGCATGCGCCATCAGCTGACGGGTGACGGCGGGCGAGAGCACCGGGTCACCGGCGGCCACCCGGCGGACCGCGTCGATGATCTCGGCCGGCGGGGTGTCCTTCAGCACGAAGCCGGCCGCGCCCGCCCTCAGCGCCCGCAGCACCTGCTCGTCGGCGTGGAACGTGGTGAGGACGACGACCTGGGGCGCGTCCTCGCGGGTGCGGAGCCGCTCGGTCGCCGCGAGGCCGTCCACGGTCGGCATCCTGATGTCCATGAGCACGACGTCGGGACGCGTGCGGTCGACGAGCTCCTCGACCTCGCCGCCGTCGGCGGCCTCGCCCACGATCTCCAGGTCGTCGGCGCCGCCCATCATGAAGGAGAGGCCGGCCCGGACCAGCGGGTCGTCGTCGACGAGGAGCAGACGGATCGGAGTCATGCGCCCACCGTAGTGATCCCGCGCCGCCGGACCGCCGGGTTCGCCGGGACCGGTGACGGGGACACCGGACGACGTGGGGCGGTGCCGTGTGCCGGGCGCGCGCTCATCCCCACGGCAGCCACGCGCGCACGCGGAAACCGCCGTTGCCGTCGGGTCCGTGGTCCAGGCGCCCGCCCGCGAGCATGGCCCGCTCGGTCAGGCCGATGAGCCCCTGTCCGGAGCCGGGGACGTGCGGGACGTCGCCGGGCGGCGCCGGATTGCCCACGGTGACCGTGAGCCCGTCACCGGGAGCGCCGGACACGGCGACCGCAACCTCCGCTCCCGGCGCGTGCTTGCGTGCGTTGGTCAGGCACTCCTGGACGATGCGGTAGGCGGTGCGGCCCACGGACGCGGGGGCGGCCGAGACGTCGGACACCCGGTTGTCGAGCGTGACCTTCGTCCCGGCCTCCCGGCTCTCGGACACCAGGCCGTCCAGTGCGGCGAGCGTCGGCTGAGGGCGGCCCGACTCGTCGCCGCCGTCCGAGGCCCTCAGCACCCCGATGATCTCCCGCAGGTCCTGGAGCGCCTCGTGCGCGCTCTCCCGGATGACGCCGGCGGCCCGTGCCACCTCCGCCCGGGGTGCGTCCGGGCGGATCTCCAGCGCCCCGGCGTGCACGCTGAGCAGGGTCAGCCGGTGGGCGAGGACGTCGTGCATCTCTCGCGCGATCGCCTCCCTGGCCAGCCGCTGCGCCTGCTCGGCCCGCAGCGCCGCCTCCGTCTCGGCCCGCCGCCACCTGTCGCGCAGGCTCACCATGAGCTGGCGCTTGGAGCGCACGAACATGCCCCAGCCGACCAGCGCGGCGGTCAGCAGGACGGCGAGGGCGACGGCGACGAGGTAGGGCACCTCGGAGTCGGGGCGCAGCCAGAAGAAGACGGCCGACAGCGCGGCGGAGGCGCCGGCGGTCCAGGCGACGTACTTGAAGGGCCGGTGCACGGCGAGCGTGAAGAGGGCGACCAGGCCCGCGCCGCCCGCGCTGTTCGAGACGAAGGCGACCGGCACCATGGCCACGGCGAGGCCGACCGGCCAGCGTCTGCGCAGCCAGACGGCCGCGCACGCCAGGGCGCCGATCCACTGGTCGGCGACCTCCAGGCCGTACGGGATGTTGGGGTCCTTCGTCGTCTCCTCGGCGCCGAGGAGACCCACTCCCACGGCGATCAGGAAGAGGGCGAAGTCCACGGCCCAGTCGCGCGCGGTGCGTCTCGGCCGCCCGTTCCGGGTGGCGTGGTCCGGGTCGAGCTCCGCCGCGAGGGCCGACGGCAGATGCCACCGGCGCCCTGGCAGGGGCGGGGGCTTCGGCATCGGCTCGGTGCTGCTCACGGTCGACAAATCTACGCATCGCCGGGCCCCGGCACCGCCCCGCGGAACCGACGGGAGACCAAAGTCGGGACACCGGCGACTTCGGTCGCGCGCGCACCCGGCGATCGGCGACTTCCGTCGGGCCCGCCCCGCCCCGCGGCCGATGGGCACGGCGGGCCCGCGGGGCGACGATCCCGGCATGAAGCAGCTTCTTGAGTTCCTCGGCGTGGTCGCCCTCCTCCAGGGCGGCGCCGGCCTGGTCTACGAGGTCACCGGCTGGCTTCGCTGGAGCCTCGTGCACCGGCTCGGCCTGCTCGACGGCAACGAGGTCTACGCGAGCGTCGCGCTGGTGGTGCTGGCGTTCGCGCTGTTCGCGGCCGCCGAGAGCCGGAAGCCCGGGTGAGCCACGGCCCCGGGCCTCCGGCGGCCGGTCCGTACGGCGCGGGACGGAACACACTGTGGGGAGCGGTCCCGTCCCGCGCCGCGCTCGGTGACGCGGTGACGCGGTGGTGCGGTGCGCCTTTCCTCGGCTCGTGCGGGCCGGTCAGCAGGTGTGGTCGATCAGCCTGAACGAGACGTAGTGATCCGCCGTGTAGTAGTCCTCCCGGTACTCCTCGCCGGTGACGATGCGCCGCGCACCGCGCGTGGAGGAGCCGGGAGTCCTCACCGTGTACTCGTGGTAGTACCCGCTTCCCTGCGACGGCAGGACGCCCTCCCGGTTCCGGAAGACGGACCCGTCCTGGGTGTAGGGGTAGGGACCGCCCGACTCGATCAGCCGGAGCGTGTCCCACGCCTGGGACGGGAGCGCGTCGTGACAGACGCTGCCGACGGCGGCCGCCGCGGCGTTCGCGGGGACGGCGCCGGCGCCGCCGACGAGCAGGGCGGACACCAGCGCGACCGTCGCGCCGATGCGGGTGGTGCGTGGGGGGAATCTCATGGCTCCTAGCATGACGCGCGTAGACCATGACATGTCAATGTCAAGAACAGCCTTTTCACCCCTTCCGCCGGATGAGTTTTCCAGGAGTTGACATTCGTCACCACCCAGGTGCGAGCTCTTCACAGGATCGCGACGCCACCCGTCCTGGCCTGGACCAATGCCCTCGCGCGGCCCGGGCCTGCGGCTTCACGCGGGCCGGCCGCGCACTCGCACGGGGCGGGCGGAACGGCCTGTTCGGCTCTTGCGCGGGCCCGCGACGTCGGGCATCGGACAACGGCCATCGGAGGGCCTCGGGCAACGGAGGGCCTCGGGGACTCGACGTCCGTTCACCGCCGGTGCTCCGGCACTCCGGACGCTGGGATGGGGACATGACCTCACGAACGGATCTGAACGGAACAGTGGCCCTGGTGACCGGCGGCAGCCGCGGGATCGGCGCGGCGACCGCCGTGCGCCTCGCCGGCCGAGGTGCTGACGTCGCCTTCACCTACGTACGGGACAAGGACGCGGCGGACGACGTCGTGCGGCGCGTCGAGGCCCTGGGGCGGCGGGCCCTGGCGCTGCGCGCGGACTCCGCCGACGAGCGGGAGACCGTCGCGGCGGTGGAGCGCACCGCGGAGCGACTCGGCAGTCCGGACATCCTGGTGAACAACGCGGCCGTCGGACTGCTCGGCCCGCTGGACGGCTTCTCCCCCGCCGACGTCGACCGGGTCCTCGCCGTCGGCGTGCGGGGCGCCTTCCTCGCCTCCCAGGCGGCGGCCCGCCGGATGGGCCCCGGCGGCCGGATCATCACCATCGGTACGTGCATGACGCAGCGCGTGCCCGGCCCCGGCGGCACGCTGTACGCGACCGCCAAGTCCGCGCTGGTGGGGCTGACGAAGGCGCTCGCACGGGAGTTGGGCGGGCGCGGCATCACCGCGAACCTCGTCCATCCCGGACCGATCGACACCGACATGAATCCGGCCGACGGCCCGTTCGCCGAGGGGCAGACCGCCCTGACCGCGCTGGGCCGGTTCGGCACCGCGGACGAAGTGGCCTCGATGGTCGCGTACTTGGCGGGCCCCGAGGCCTCGTACGTCACCGGGGCCGAGTTCTCGGTCGACGGGGGTCACGCGGCCTGAACCGGGCCGGCGACCGGGGGCACGACCGGGCATGGCTCGCGCGCCCGGTCGCCGGGGTCGTGCGGGCGGGTGGCCGGGACGGTCGTCGCGGCCGGGGCGGTGGTGCCCTCGGAACGGTCGTCGCGGCCGGGGCGATGGTGCCCTCGGGGCGGTGGTGCGGCCGGAACGGTCGTCGCGGCCGGGGCGGTGGTGCGGTCGGGCCCCGGACGGCGAGTCTCCGTGCGGGGCCCTGAGACCAGGCAGCCGTGCGACCAGGCAGCCGTGCGGGCGGGTTCCCGGGCTCAGTCGGTCAGTTCCCGGTGCCGCGCCGTCAGCCGGGCCGCTCCCTTCTCCGTCAGGGAGCCGAAGAGGCGCAGGCGGGAGATGCCCCCGTCCGGGAAGATGTCCACGCGCGCGTGCGTACCGGCGACCGGGGCGGCCAGGACGAAGCGGTGGTTCGTGTCGGGCTGGAGGCGGGTCCGCGGCACCGCCTCCGTCCACGCGCCGTCCTCGCCGTCGCGGACCGAGACCGACGCCCAGCCCGCCGAGTTGCCCTTGAGGTACGCCGTGTCGATCTCGACGGCACGGATCTCGGAGTGCTCCACGAGCGCGTAGCGGATCCAGTCGTGCCCCTGGTCGCGGCGGCGCCGGGTCTCCCAGCCGTCGTCCATCTTGCGCGAACGGCCGGGCTGGATCGTGTTGGTGGCGGGCGAGTAGAAGCGGTCGGACGCGTCCTCGACCCGGCCCCCGTTCTCCAGCGCGACGACGTCGAACGTGCCGAGGACCGACAGCCAGGCGGGGTCCGGCACGACCTCGCCGTACACCCGCAGCCGCGCGATGCCGCCGTCGGGGTGCTGCTTGACGCGCAGGTGCGTGAGGCGCCGCTCCACGTCGACGGCGAACCCGTTGGCCGCGTGGCCGCCGACCGCCGTGCGGGGCACGAGGGTGGTCCACTCGACGTCGTGGGCGAGGAGTTCCCCGGGGGACGGGGAGCCGGGCAGCGAGACCCCCTCGACCGACACCGCCTGCGGGTAGTTGCCGCGGAAGTGCGCGGTGTCCACGACGATGCCGCGGACGACCCCGGGGGCGCCCAGACGGACCAGGGCCCAGTCGTGGTCGTCGTCGGTGGGCCACGGGTGCTCGGCGGAGGCACCGCGCCTTCGCCGCGTCTCCCAGCCGTCCATGATCTTGCCCTTGTGCCCGAAGTGCTCGGGGTCGAACTCGGCCCGGGAGGGCAGGAGGAGGTTCTCGCGCTGGGCGAAGAACTCGTCGTTGGCCGCGACGACCCCGGCGCCGAGCTGCCGGTCGGCGAGGTTCGCGTACCGGGTGAAGGGGAGGTCGGCGCCGCGGTGGTCCGCGTACGGATCGCCGCCTCCATAGGGGTCGGCGTCTCCGGTGAAGCGGGGCACGGAGGTTGGCTGCTGCGCCGTCACGGTGATCAGTTCTTCCTTTCGGGGGTCGGCCGCCGGGGTCGCGGGGTGGGCAGCGGACGGGACAGGGGAATGCGCGGGCGCGGGAACTACCCGCGCCGGGTGAGGAGTCGCCCGGCCGGTGCGGCGAAATCGCCGTCGGCCGCGATGCGTTCGCCGCGCAGCCAGGTGGACTTCACGACGCCGTACAGCGTCCGGCCGGCGTACGCGGTGACCCGGTTGCGGTGCTGGAGGGCGGCGGGGTCGACGGTGAAGGCCTCGTCGGGTGCGAGGACCGCGAAGTCCGCGTCGAGGCCCGGCGCGATGGCGCCCTTGCGGTCGTCGAGTCCGACCAGCCGGGCGGTGTTCGAGGACATCCAGCGCACCACGTCCTCCAGGCTGTGGCCGCGCCGCCCGGCCTCGGTCCAGACGGCGGACAGGGAGAGCTGGAGCCCGGAGATGCCGCCCCAGGCGGTCGCGAAGTCGTCGGTCTTCAGGTCGGCCGTCGAGGGCGAGTGGTCGGTGACCACGCAGTCGATGGTGCCGTCCGCCAGCGCCCGCCACAGCAGGTCCTGGTTGGCCGCCTCGCGGATCGGCGGGCAGCACTTGAACTCGCTGGCCCCGTCCGGGACTTCCTCGGCGGTCAGGGTGAGGTAGTGCGGGCAGGTCTCCACGCTGACCCGGACGCCGTCCCGCCTGGCGTCGGCGATCAGCGGGAGCGCGTCGCTCGACGACAGGTGCAGCACGTGGACCCGGGCGTCGGCGCGCCGCGCCTGCGCGAGGAGGTTCCCGATGGCGGTGTCCTCGGCGTCACGCGGGCGCGAGGCGAGGAAGTCGGCGTACTTGCGGCCGCCGCGCTGCGGGGCCGCCGCGAGGTGGTGCGGGTCCTCGGCGTGCACGATCAGCAGGCCGCCGAACCCGGCGATCTCCGCGAGGGACCGGGCGAGCCCGTCCTGGTCCAGTTCAGGGAACTCGTCGACCCCGGAGGGCGACAGGAAGGCCTTGAACCCGAAGACGCCGGCGTCGTGCAGGGGCCGCAGGTCCTCGACGTTGTCCGGGAGCGCGCCGCCCCAGAAGCCGACGTCGACGTGCGCCTTGGTTCGGGCCACCTCCTGCTTGGTCCGCAGGTGCGCGACGGTCGTCGTGGGCGGCAGGGAGTTGAGGGGCATGTCGACGAGTGTCGTGATGCCGCCGGCCGCGGCGGCCCGCGTCGCGGTCCAGAAGCCCTCCCACTCCGTCCGGCCCGGATCGTTGACGTGTACGTGGGTGTCGACGAGACCGGGCAGCAGGACGTCGTCCCCGAAGTCCTGGAGCACGGCACCGGCGGGCACCTCGGCGTCGTGCGCGAGCACCGCCGCGATCCTTCCCCCGGCGACGGCGACCGAGGCGGCGCGCGTCCCCTCGGGAGTGATGACGCGCGTCGAACGCAGGATCAGCTCGACCGGTCGGTGGTCGGACACCCGGACCCCTCTCTCCGTGCCGCACGCCTTGTCCCGGCCGCTCATCCACAGGGGCCGGAATTCAACGTTCTGTTGAAGAAGTCTTCACTCCCGACCCCTCGCCGTCAAGGGCCGCCCCGCCACCGTCCACCACACGGAGGCACCTCACGGCATTTCTGTATTGCGGAAATGTGCTTCCACGCAGCAGAAAACAAGCGTGCGCCGCCGTGCGGTCGACCGACTGCCGGGTAGGCTGCGTCATCGCCTGCCCGCACGAAAGGACCGCGCCCGTGCCGACGTCCAGCGCCAGCACCACCGACGCCGCCAAGCCCTCCTCCGCCGGGGGCGGCGTCCAGTCCCTGGAGCGCGCCTTCGACCTGCTGGAGAGGATGGCGGACGCGGGCGGCGAGGTCGGGCTGAGCGAGCTGTCCGTCAGCAGCGGCCTGCCGCTGCCCACCATCCACCGGCTCATGCGCACCCTCGTGGCCTGCGGCTACGTGCGCCAGCAGACCAACCGGCGGTACGCGCTCGGCCCCCGCCTGATCCGGCTCGGGGAGTCCGCGTCGCGACTGCTCGGCACCTGGGCGCGCCCGTATCTGGCGCGACTGGTCGAGGAGACGGGCGAGACGGCGAACATGGCCCTGCTCGACGGCGACGAGATCGTGTACGTGGCCCAGGTGCCGTCCAAGCACTCGATGCGCATGTTCACCGAGGTGGGCCGCCGGGTGCTGCCGCACTCCACGGGCGTCGGCAAGGCCCTGCTCGCGCACATCCCGGCCGACGAGGTCCGCGCGCTCCTGGCCCGCACCGGGATGCCCGCGGCGACCGAGAAGACGATCACCACCCCGGACGCCTTCCTCGCCGCGCTCGACGAGGTGCGGCGAAGCGGCTACGCGGTGGACGACAACGAGCAGGAGATCGGGGTCCGGTGCCTCGCCGTCCCCGTGCCCGACGCGCCGACCGCCGCCGCGATCTCGATCTCGGGTCCGGCGGGGCGGGTCACGGAGGAGGCGACGGAGCGGATCGTGCCCGTGCTCCAGCAGGTCGCCGCGGAGCTGTCCCAGGCGCTGGCCAGCTCGGGCCCCGCGGCCTGACCGGACCGGTCGGCCGTCGCGCGCCCGCCGGTGGACCGCGTCGCGCTCAGTGGCGCGGCGGCTCCCCGAACAGCTCCACCGCGCTGCGCACGTCCGCGAGCCCGGTGGCCAGCGCGCTCACCGAGCCGATGGAGCCCGCGATCAGGAGCAGCGAGCGGCGCAGCCGGGGGGCCTCCGGGGCTCCGCCGACGGCCATCGCGGCGAGGGCGGCCAGTTCGTCCTCGGCGATCCCGCGGTCCGGGAACTCCGCCGGGTGCACGGCGAGTTCGCGGCGCAGCCGGGACACCGCAGTCCGCAACTCCGCCACTCTCGGGTCCTCGTCGCTGCCGGTCACCGGTCTCTGCCCCAAGCTCCGCAACACAGCTCTTCCCCCCTCGCACGCCGTTGTGCGCACGACGTCACCACTCGCGCCGAACACCCCTGGCACTGGTCGGGCGCCGGGGGACGCGGGTCAGTAAACGCCACGCGGTGCGGTGGGCGCCACAGCGCGGACCGAAATTCAGCCCCGCGCACGGCACGCCCGCCCGCGCGTCGGGTATCCAGGAGGGATGACGCACACCCGAGACCGGATCGCCGGACTGCTGCTCGCCGCCGGCGGGGGCCGCCGGCTGGGCGGACGCCCCAAGGCACTCCTGCCGTACCGGGGGCGCCCCCTCGTCGAGTACGCGGCCGGTGTCCTGCGCGCGGCGGGCTGCGCACGGGTCCACGTGGTGCTCGGGGCGAGTGCCGAGGAGGTGCGGACGCGGGCCGTGCTGCCCGGCTGCGAGCTGGTCGACAACCCCGGCTGGGAGGAGGGCATGGGGTCGTCCCTGCGGGCCGGCCTCGCCTCGCTGCGCGGCACCGGGGCACGGGCCGCGCTCGTCCAGCTCGTCGACCAGCCGGGCATCGGCCCGGCGGCGGTGGCCCGGGTGCTCGCCGCGTACGAGTCGCCCGCCTCGATCGCGGCGGCCGCGTACGACGGCGTGCGGGGCCATCCGGTGCTGTTCGGCGCGGACCACTGGGAGGGCGTCGGCGCCGCCGCCACCGGGGACCGGGGAGCGCGCGCCTACCTCGCCGCGCACCGGGACGCGATCACACTCGTCGAGTGCGCGGACGTGGCCGAGGGGTACGACATCGACACGGAGGAGGACCTCGTCCACCTGGAGTGAGCGGCGTGGCACCGCGGGCCACCCTGCCTCGGCGCAGAGACTCTCGACATCAACAAACCATTGAACTTCCACCATGAGGAAACTAGTATCCACTGATCAGAAGCGTCGGACCGCTCCGTGGACGCGGTCGGACCCGTTCGGTGCCGTCGGCACCCAGTGCCGTTCGTACGCAGCTCCCTGAAGGAAGTGACGTCCATGTCCGCACCAGCGCCGTCCCCGCTGGCCATCGTCGGCGCCGAGCCCCTGCCCCGGCAGGAGGAGGTCCTCACGGAGGCGGCCCTCGCCTTCGTGGCCGAGCTGCACCGGCGGTTCACGCCCCGGCGCGACGAGTTGCTCGCCCGCCGCACCGAGCGCCGCGCTGAGATCGCCCGCACCTCCACGCTCGACTTCCTCCCGGAGACCGCGGCCGTGCGCGCGGACGACTCCTGGCGGGTGGCTCCCTCGCCCGAGGCCCTCGACGACCGCCGCGTCGAGATCACCGGTCCCACCGACCGCAGGATGACCGTCAACGCCCTCAACTCGGGTGCGAAGGTCTGGCTCGCGGACTTCGAGGACGCCTCGGCCCCCACCTGGGAGAACGTGGTCACCGGTCAGCTCAACCTGATCGCCGCCTACACGCGGACCATCGACTTCACGGACGCGCGCACCGGCAAGTCGTACGCCCTGAAGGCCCCGGAGGAACTGGCCACCGTCGTGATGCGGCCGCGCGGCTGGCATCTCGCCGAGCGCCACCTCGTGGACGAGCGGGGCGTCCCGGTCCCCGGCGCGCTGGTCGACTTCGGCCTGTACTTCTTCCACAACGCCCGGCGTCTGCTGGACCTCGGCAAGGGCCCGTACTTCTACCTCCCGAAGACGGAGTCGCACCTGGAGGCCCGCCTCTGGAACGACGTCTTCGTCTTCGCGCAGGACCACCTCGGCATCCCGCAGGGCTCCGTCCGCGCCACCGTCCTGATCGAGACGATCACGGCGGCGTACGAGATGGACGAGATCCTGTACGAACTCCGCGACCACGCCTCGGGGTTGAACGCGGGCCGCTGGGACTACCTGTTCTCCATCGTGAAGAACTTCCGTGACGGCGGGCAGAAGTTCGTGCTTCCCGACCGCAACGCGGTCACGATGACGGCCCCCTTCATGCGCGCGTACACCGAACTGCTCGTGCGCACCTGCCACAGGCGCGGCGCGCACGCGATCGGCGGCATGGCGGCGTTCATCCCCTCGCGGCGCGACGAGGAGGTCAACAGGATCGCGTTCGAGAAGGTGAAGGCGGACAAGGACCGCGAGGCGGGCGACGGCTTCGACGGCTCGTGGGTGGCCCACCCGGACCTGGTGCCGATCGCGATGGCCTCCTTCGACGCCGTGCTCGGCGACCGGCCGAACCAGAAGGACCGGCTGCGCGAGGACGTGTCCGTCGCCGCGGGCGACCTGATCGCCGTCGACTCCCTGGACGCCCGCCCGACCTACGACGGCCTGGTCAACGCCGTGCAGGTCGGCATCCGCTACATCGAGGCGTGGCTGCGCGGCCTCGGCGCGGTCGCCATCTTCAACCTGATGGAGGACGCGGCGACCGCCGAGATCTCCCGCTCCCAGATCTGGCAGTGGATCAACGCGGGCGTCGAGTTCGAGCACGACGGGACCTCGGTGAGGGCCACGCCCGAGCTGACCCGTGAGATCGCCGCTCGCGAACTCGCCGACATCCGCGCCGAGATCGGCGAGGAGGCCTTCGCGTCCGGCACCTGGCAGCAGGCCCACGACCTGCTGCTCCAGGTGGCGCTGGACGAGGACTACGCGGACTTCCTGACCCTGCCCGCGTACGAGCGGCTCACCGGCTGACCGTCCGACCCGCGCGCGGCCCCGGCCCCGCGCGGCTCACCGCTCCGAGTGGCCCAGGGACTTCCCCGGGGCCACTCGGTCGCGTACGAGGCGCTTGACCGCGGTCGGCTCGGGGAAGCCCTGCTCGCGCCGGTCCCAGACCACCTCGTCGTCGACGCGTACGACGAACACGCCGCCGGTGCCGGGGGTCAGCGCCAGCTCGGTCAGCTCCTGCTCGAAGGTGGTGAGCAGTTCCTGGGCGAGCCAGGCGGCGCGCGGGAGCCAGCGGCACTGGGTGCAGTACTCGATCTGGACGCGGTGCGGTGCGGTCACGGGTCAGGGGTTCCCTTCGAGGTGCACGGACCAGTCCTGCTCAGCCGCGGGCCGGCCGTGCAGATCCGGGACGCGCTTGAGCCAGTCCGGCCGGCCCTGCCGGGTCCGTGCCGCGCGGTGGGCGTCCTCGGAGGCGAGCTGCGCACGGCCGGGGAAGTCCGTCGGGAGCCAGGCGGCGGAGGCCCGCACCCTGGCCAGCAGGTAGCCCACATAGGCTTCGCGGGCCTCGTCGGGCGTGGCGAACCCGGGCTCGTCGGCGAGCCAGGCGTCGGGCACCCGGGCGGTCACCTCGCGCAGCAGCTCCTCCGTCACCCGCGGCGCGAGTTCCGCGTCCGCCGCCCGGGTGTCGGGTCCGTACACGCCGAGCGCGTGCCGCCGGAAGTCGTACGCCTTCTCGGGCCGCGAGGTGTCCCAGCGGTGGTGGAAGACCAGGGCGGCGCCGTGGTCGATCAGCCACAGCCGCGGGGGCGCGACCCCGAGGGTGGGCCAGACCATCAGGTTCGAGCTGTGCGTCGTCCGGTCGACGTTCACCGTGAGGGCGTCCAGCCAGACGACGCGTCCGGCCTCCAGCGGGTCGACGGCGAAGGTCTCGGCGGTCTGCGGGGTGAAGTCGGCGGCGCCCGGCAGGTAGTCCATGCCGAGGTTGAGCCCCGCGCTGGCCCGCAGCAGGTCCTGGACCTCCTGGTGCGGCTCGTGCCCGGCGACCGCGGGGTCGAAGTGGACGAGCACCAGCTCGGGGAAGCGCAGGCCGAGGGCGCGCGCCAGTTCGCCCACGACGATCTCGGCGACCAGGGCCTTGCGCCCCTGCGCCGCCCCCGTGAACTTCACGACGTACGTCCCCAGGTCGTCGGCCTCGACGACTCCGGGCACGGAGCCGCCCGCCGTCAGCGGGGTCACGTATCGTTCGGCGGTCACTTCGCGCAGCACACCAGCCACTGTAATTCAGCCGGTCGCGCGCGCGATCGGGAGAAGGGTCCGGCCGCGGGGGCGCGCTCCCCGGCGCTGCCGCGGCGGCCGTGCCGCCGGTCGTCACGCGCGGTCGGCCCCCCGGGCGCGCAGCGGGTTCGGAACGGGCAGGTAGCGCGCCGCCGCCCCGTCCGCCCCGGTCCAGCGCAGCAGCAGATTCGTCTTGCCCGGCAGGGTCGGGGCCGCCAGCAGCCCGGCCACCTCGGGCAGCCCGTCGGCGCACCGGCTGAACTCCCGCCGGGCGCTCTCCCACAGCGCGTGCTCCGGGCAGCGCTCGCCGAGGACCGCCGCGATCTCCAGCAGGTTGTTGACCACCAGGCAGTAGACGAGCCGCTCCCAGCCCGCCGCCCGTGAGACGTCCGGCAGCAGTTTCAGCCCCTCCGCGTCGCGGAACAGCGCCTGCACCGGCGTCCCGTCGGCGTCCACGGCGATCACGGTGTTCTGCAGATGCGCCTCCAGGACGACCCCGTGCCGGGCGAACGCGTCGAGGGCGGGTGGGACGACCTGGCGCAAGTACGCCTCCCACCAGGCCGGCGGATCGACAGGGCCGGTCCAGGGGAAGAGGAGGGGCACGCCGTCGCCCCGGTCCGCGCCGACGGTGGCGGCTGCCCCTCCGCCGCCGACCGCGCACTCCGTCAGCGCGGCGGCCAGCAGGGGGGTCGCACCCGGCGCGACATGGCCGTGCAGCCCGTCGCGCACCAGGACGGCCAGTTCCTCGAAGGCGAAGTCCGCCGTGCGGTAGCCGCGGTCGCTCAGCCAGGCGGCGTCCAGGTCCGCGAACGCGGCGACGGCCGCGGCGTCCGAGCGCCGCAGCCCGAGCAGGTCGTGCCGCCACAGGCGGCGGACGTCGTTGGTGATCCGCACGTCCAGGCTGAACTTCAGGAACAGGTCACCGCCCGCCGGGTGCCGGGGCAGGTGCAGCGTGCGGATCGCCGCCGTCGGCGCCGCCTCGCACTCCGTGCGGCCCAGACGGATGAGCCGCCCGTCCTCGAACGCCTCGGCCAACCCGGCGCCGACCAGGTCGAGTTGCCAGGGGTGGGCGGGCAGGAGCCGGTAGCCGGGCGGGGCCGTGCCCAGGGCGTCGAGGGCCGCCGTGTCCCCCTCCTCCACCACCGCGTCGGCGCGCACCCCGAGCAGCACCAGCGGGAAGCGGGCGTACGCCTCGGGCGCGTACGGCAGCCAGCCGCCCACCGGACCGCCGCCGCGGGCCTTGGGGGCCGGGTGGTACGGATGCCCGGTGATCAGGGACTGCTCGGAGCGCAGGTACGGGTCGCCGGGCGGGACCGCGCCCGCCCGGGCCGTGAGGATCGCGGCCACCGCGTCCCGGCTGTCGGTCATCTCGGCGGGCAGTTCGGAGTTGGACACGCCGGTGTGCTGCCGCAGCACCTCGGCGGTGAGCTTGACCAGCTCGTCGTGGCCGGCGCGCCGCCAGGACCCGGCGGCGTACACCTCGGGCTCGGAGGGGCGGCGTCCCGCCCGCACCCGCAGCAGCCTCCCGCCGGGCGGCAGCCGGTACACGCGCCTCCCGCCCGCCACCGGCGGCACGGGCTCGCCGACCTCCCTCAGCAGACAGTTGAGCAGTGGCGCGGACGCGTACGCGTCCGCGGCGCCCCCGTGGTCCGCGGCTGACAAGGAGTGCATGAGATCCACGCGATCCATTCGTTGCATACGGTGCACTGACGCTCAGTATGTCCGGCGTCGTATCCCGCCGACAGGCCGTCCACACCCGAGGAGCCAGCCGTGCCCCCTCCCCGCACCCCGGCCGACATCGAGGCCGCCCTCGCCGCCGAGCTGCGCACCGTACGACCCGCTCTGCTGCCCCGGTACACGGCCGAGCTCCCCGGGGCCCGGGCGGCCGTGCTGTCCCGGCTGTGGCGCGGGCTCGCCCACGAGCCGCTGCCCTGGGTGACGCGCCGCGAGGCCCGGCGCGGCGGGCTGACGCTCCGGCTGTCCGGCGGAGGGCGGCTCGACGGACCGGCCCCGGACCCCTTCGGGACGGCCGCCGGCATCACCCGGGTGGAGCTCGACGGGCGGGCTCACGACCGTCCGGCGGCGCTCGTGGCGGCGCTCGGCCTGCCGCACGGAGCGGGCTTCGCCGCCGAACTCGCGCACAGCACGGCCTCGTTGGCCCTGTCCCGCGCGAACCGGGTGCCGGACGGGACGCCCGGCGCCTCCTGGGAGTGGGAGCAGCGGGTCGTGGACGGGCACCCGTTCCACCCCAACTGCCGTTCCCGCCCCGGCTTCTCGGTGGCGGAGCAGCTCGCGTACGCGCCCGAGCACCGGGCGGTGGTCGGGCTCGCCCTGCTCGCCGTGCCCGAGGACGGCTGCCTGGTGACCGGCGAGTGGCCGTACCGGGAGCGGGGCCGGGTGCTGGTCCCGGTGCATCCGTGGCAGGCCCGGCACGTGCTGAAGGACGACGGCGCCACCGGCCGGGACCTGGCGGCCCATCCCCTGATGTCGCTGCGCACCCTGGCCCTGCCCGGCGGGCCGCACGTCAAGACCGCGCTCAGCGCCCGGCTCACCTCCTCCGTGCGGGACATCTCGGTGTACTCGATCGAGTCCGCGGCAACCGTCTCGGCGTTCATGGCGGCGACGGCGGCGCGGCTCGACGGGCTGCTGCACGTCACCCGCACGCTGGGCGCCGTCTCCGCGCGCACGCCCGACCTGGCGGCGGTGCTGCGGGAGCCCCCGGACGTGTACGCGCGGACCGGTGAGCGGGTGGTGCCCGTCGCGGCGCTCGCCGCGGACGTGCTGCCCCGGTCGGCGTCCTGGCTCGCCCGGTTCACCCGCCTCGCGCTGACCGTCGGCCTGCGGCTGCTCGACCTGGGCGTCGCCCTGGAGGCGCATGGCCAGAACCTGCTCGTGGTGCTGTCGCCCGACGGGGAGCCGCTGCGGCTGGTCTACCGCGACCTGGCCGACATCCGGATCAGTCCCGCCCGGCTGGCACGACACGGCATCCCTGCCCCCGAACTGACGGGCCGTATCGTCACGGACGACGAATCCGTGCTGCGCGGCAAGCTGTTCGGCTCCCTCGTCGCGGGAACGCTGGCGGCGACGGCGGGCTCGACGGCCGCGCTGCGCGAGGCGCTGTCGACGGCGGCACCGGACCTGCCGCGCACCGCCGACCTCGTCGCGCTGCTCGAAGAGCCGCTGCCGGCCAAGGCGTTGACGGCGATGCGGCTGTCGCCCGAACGACCGGGGGACCTCTGGGCGCGGCTGCCCAACCCGCTCTCCGCGCCGGACTCCGTACCCCCCGCCGACCACCCGCTTTGAAGCGCGGCGCGTTCGGTCAATAGGATCCGGCGATGATCACAAGACAACGGCTGGCGGCGGGCGCCTGCGTCCTGCTCGCCGCCCTGACGGCCGGGATCGCTCTCCCGACCGGAGCCGCCGCCGGTGAACCCACCGGCGACGACGCGCCCAAGGTCAACCTCGTGCTCGACGTCAGCGGTTCCATGCGGGCCCGGGACATCGACGGCCAGACGCGGATGGCTGCGGCGAAACAGGCCTTCAACGAGGTGCTCGACGCGACCCCCGAGGAGGTTCAGCTCGGCATACGGACGCTCGGCGCCGACTATCCCGGCGACAACCGGAAGACGGGCTGCAAGGACACCGCCCAGCTGTACCCGGTGGGTCCGCTGGACCGCACCGAGGCGAAGACCGCGGTGGCGACCCTGTCGCCCACCGGCTGGACGCCCATCGGGCCCGCGCTGCTCGCCGCGGCCGACGACCTGGAGGGCGGCGAGGGCTCCCGCCGTATCGTCCTCATCAGTGACGGCGAGGACACCTGCGCGCCGCTCGACCCGTGCGAGGTGGCCCGGGAGATCGCCGCGAAGGGGATCGGCCTCACCATCGACACGCTCGGCCTGGTGCCGAACACCAAGATGCGCCAGCAGCTGAGTTGCATCGCCGAGGCCACCGGCGGCACGTACACCTCGGTGGAGCACACCGAGGAACTCACCGACAAGGTCAACCAGTTGGTCGACCGGGCGGCCGACCCGGTGGTGACGCCCGTCGCCGTCGAGGGCGCCGGGGCCTGCGCGCAGGCTCCCACTCTCAAGTCCGGCCTCTACACGGACCGCGAGGAGTTCGGGCAGCACCGCTGGTACCGCGTGGACGTGGCGCCCGGAAAGGAACTGCGCGCCTCGGTCAGCGTCGCCGCGGACCGCCGGGTGAACCAGGACTACGGTGTGTCACTGAGGGCGGTGACCGCGAGCGGCCGCGAGATCGTGCGCGGCGAGTCCACGGGCAGCGGCCGGACCGACGTCATGTCGGCCGGACTGCGCTACCCCAAGGCCGAGAGCGACGACGACTCCGACGAGGACACGGCCGAGGTCGTGTGCCTCCAGGTCGCCAACTCCTTCTCGGCCGCGTCCGGGGTCAAGACGACACCCGGGCTGCCCCTCGAACTGACCGTCGACGTCGTCGACGGCCCCGGCTCGTCCGACGACGTGGCCTCGTTCGGTCTCGGACGCGGCTGGTGGCTGCTCGGCGCCCTGGTCATCACCGGCTTCCTCGCGGGTGTGCTGTGGGGCTGGATCTCGCGCTGGCGGATCGCGGTCTGGAGGACCAACTGATGCGTATCACCCGTGTGTCGAGTGCCGTCCGGGCGGTGGGCGCGGCCGCGCTCGTCGTGCTGGCCGCCGCGTCCCCCGCGGCCGCCGACGCCTCGCCCTCCGCCGGCCCGTCGGACGGCGCCGACGCGCCCACCTCGGCCGGCACGTCCTTCCGTACGGCCGCCGAGGTCGACCAGGGGCAGACGGCCACCGCGACCGCGTCCACCGGTGACTACCTCTACTGGTCGTTCCCCGCCGACGCCGGCCAACGGCCCACCGTGCGCGCGACGGTGAAGCTGCCGAAGGCGCACGCCTCGGCCACCTGGCAGGTCGACGTGTACGACGGTCTGCGCAACCGCCAGGCGTGCCAGTACGGGGCGCAGACGCGGACGGCGGCCCAGGACGCGCCCGAGGTGACGCTATCCTGCACGCTGCGCACGGTCCGCGCGTGGTCCGAGCCGTGGGCCGACGACCCGCTGCCCGGCACGTACTACGTCCGGCTGACCACCGTCGGACTGCGGTCGGCCGACCTCGGCCTGCCGGTGTCCGCCGAACTGCGCGTCGAGTCCAAGGACATCGGCGGAGCGGCGGCGGTGGACGGCTCGCTGGCGGAGCCGCTGGTCCCCGGCATCGCCGTCACCGGTGCGGACGAGGCCGGGGACGACGAGGAGTCGGACACGTCCGTCGCCGTGCTGTCCAGCATCGAGCCGGACGACGGCTGGTCCTCGGGCTGGTGGTCCGACCGCTGGGTGTGGACCGGCGTGGGCGGGGTGCTGGCGGCTCTCGCGGGTGTCGCCGGGTACTCGCTGACACGGGGTCCCGGCCGCCCCTCTCGGGTTCCGCCGGGCGCCTGAGCCCCGGGCTCCGCGTGGCCCGTCGCGCCGTTCACCGGCGCGGCGGGCCGCGCGGCGCTCACCCCGGGCCCGGCGGCCCGGCCGGCCCCGGGCTCGCGGCTCGCGGCTCGCGGCTCGCGATTCCCCGACGCCCGGCTCCCGTCCGCCGGAACCGAACGCCCACGCACTCGCGTTGCCCTGCGTCCGACCCCCGACTCCCGACTCCCGGCCCGCGGCCGGAGATTGCCGGAGCCGGAGCCGACCGCGGACCCGGCTGCGGCATGACGTGCCGGTGCGGCCGATCCCGCTGTCGCGGGAGGTCAGCTCTCGCGCAGGGTCTTGGCGAGCGTCCCCTCCCCCGTCACCGTGACGCGTCCGTCGCGTACGGCCTCCCGCAGGGTCAGTTCGCCCCTGCCGAGTGCCGCGCACACCTCGGCGTCGAGCGTGAGCAGCGCGTCGGGCTCCTCGGGCGCGGGCCCCTCGCCGTAGGCCGGCCCGTCCTGCGCGCCGCGGCGGACGTGGAACTCCCCTTCGTCCAGGCGCACCTGGACGGTTCCGTCGCCCGGCCCCGCGAGGGACCGCAGCAGCGGCAGCGCGAACCAGTGGGCGCGCACCGCGTCCGTCGGCCGCCGCTCCGCCAGCAGGGGCGCCCCCCACTCGCCGAGGGCCTGCAGCACGGGCAGCAACTCCCTTCCGCGCCCCGTCAGTTCGTAGACGTACGCGGCGCCGGGCGGCGGCAGCCTGCGCCGCGTCGCGAGGCCGTCCCGCTCCATGTCCTTGAGCCGGGAGGCCAGTACGTCCGTGCTCACACCGGGCAGGTCCGCGTGCAGGTCGGTGTAGCGGCGTGGCCCGGCGAACAGCTCGCGCACGATCAGCAGGGTCCAGCGGTCACCGAGGGCGTCGAGGGCCCGGGCGGCGGAACAGTACTGGTCGTAGCTTCGGCGAGGTGACATGCGACGCAGTCTAGACATGTTGTTGGACTTTCCAAGCGCCCACTTGGTAAAACCAAGCAACACCACAACCTGGAGGTGCGCACCGCATGGAGTTCCGGCAGTCGAGCAAGCTCAGCGAGGTCTGTTACGAGATCCGGGGCCCGGTCATCGAGCACGCGAACGCGCTCGAGGAGGCAGGCCACAGCGTGCTGCGCCTCAACACCGGCAACCCAGCGCTCTTCGGCTTCGAGGCACCGGAGGAGATCCTCCAGGACATGATCCGGATGCTCCCCCAGGCACACGGCTACACGGACTCGCGCGGCATCCTGTCCGCCCGGCGTGCCGTCGCGCAGCGCTACCAGGAGCGCGGGCTCGACGTGGACGTCGACGACGTCTTCCTGGGCAACGGCGTGTCCGAACTCGTCTCGATGGCCGTCCAGGCGCTCGTCGAGGACGGCGACGAGATCCTGATCCCCGCACCGGACTTCCCGCTCTGGACCGCCGTGACGACCCTCGCGGGCGGCCGGGCCGTGCACTACCTGTGCGACGAGCAGGCCGAGTGGTACCCCGACCTGGACGACATGGCCGCGAAGATCACGGACCGCACCAAGGCCGTCGTCATCATCAACCCGAACAACCCGACGGGCGCCGTCTATCCGAAGGAGGTCATCGAGGGCATCCTCGAACTCGCCCGCCGGCACGGCCTCATGGTCTTCGCCGACGAGATCTACGACCAGATCCTCTACGACGACGCCGTGCACCACTCGGCCGCCGCGCTCGCCCCCGACCTGGTGGTCCTCACCTTCTGCGGGCTCTCGAAGACCCACCGGGTGGCCGGCTTCCGCTCCGGCTGGCTCGTCGTCACGGGACCCCGGGAGCGGGCGAGGAACTACCTGGAGGGCCTCACCATGCTGGCCTCCATGCGGCTGTGCGCCAACGCGCCCGCGCAGTACGCCATCCAGGCGGCACTCGGCGGCCGCCAGTCGATCCACGAACTCACCGCCCCCGGCGGCAGGTTGCGGGAGCAGCGGGACCGGGCCTGGGAGAAGCTGAACGAGATCCCCGGGGTGTCCTGCGTGAAGCCGAAGGGCGCGCTGTACGCGTTCCCCCGCATCGACCCGGACGTGCACAAGATCCACGACGACGAGAGGTTCGTCCTGGACCTGCTGCTCCGCGAGAAGATCCAGGTCGTCCAGGGCACCGGCTTCAACTGGCCGCGCCCCGACCACTTCCGCATCCTCATCCTGCCGCACGCCGACGACCTCGACGCGGCCATCAGCCGCATAGGGCGATTCCTGAGCGGCTACCGGCAGTAGCCGAACCCGGGCGTCGCGCCCGGAGCCGGGCCCTCGTGCGCGGAGCCGGGCCGTCGTGCGCGGGCGCCGATTCGTGCGCGGGCGCCGATTCGTGCGCGGGGCCCTGTTCTCGCCCGGCCGGAGGGCAGGGGCGGGGCAGGGGCCGATTGTCGGACCCGGGTCGTAGCCTTCCAGGAGGCCCGCGGGTCCGCCGGACGGTCCGGACCCGGCGGACGGGCCCGCCGCCGACCACGCCCGGAAGGAGCCTGCCGTGACACGACCGCCGACCGCCGCGCAGCGGCGCGTCATCGACGCCGCCGACCCCGTCACCGGGCGGCTCAGGGGCACGGAGAGCCAGCTCGCGGCACTCGTGCGGCACGGTCTCGCATTCCGCCACCCCCGGCCGCCGCGCGACCACTTCCTGACCCCCGCGGGGCACCGCGTACGGGAGGAGCGCGAGGCCGCGGCCCGCCCGGAGACCGCGGCTGCCGCGGGCGCCACCGCGCCGCCGCCCGCCGCTTCGGGCGTGTTCGCCGCACGTGTCGGCGGCGAGGAGGACGCCGGCACCGGTCCGGCCCGCGTCCGCGAGGTGCACAGCGCCTGGCAGGGGCTGCTGGAGCTGCGCAGGATGACGAACCGGGACGGCGGCACCGACCGCCCCTGCGCCTGGGAGCGCACGCACCTGGTGCAGGCCGCGGCGCTCGCCCTGGAGGCCGCGGGGCACCGGCCCGCCGGCGCCGGCCCCGAGGGGTACCGGGTCCGCGCCACGCCGCAGCCCGAGGCCGTCGCGGTCCGCGACCCCGACCCCGTGGCCCTGCGGGCGTGCGCGGCGACCCTGGAGGCGGCAGGATGGCAGGTCGGAGAGCACGCCGAGCCCCGCACGGGCGCGCGCTGCCTGCTGGCGTCGCCCCGGCGGGTCTGACCGTGGTCCCGGGCGGCAGCGAGGGCGCGGGTCTGCACGCGGCCACCCGGCGTCGAGCCGGGTGAGCAACCGCTCAGTACGCTGGCGTCGATCCTGTTCGCCGTAGAAGGGGAAGTCGTGGCCGAACCGTTTTCCGTCCCGGTGACCGTGCGCGGGTACGAGACAGATGTCCAGGGGCACGTCAACCAGGCCGTGTACGTGAACTACGCGGAGCACGCGCGCTGGTCGCTGCTGCGGGCCGGCGGAATCACCCAGGCCGGCCTGGCCGCCAAGGGGGTGGGCCCGGTGTCGCTGGAGATGACCATCCGCTACCTCAGGGAGCTGCGGGCCGGTGACGAGGTGGAGGTGACCTGCGCCTTCGACTGGGGCGGCGGAAAGGGCAGGACGTTCCGGATCGAGCAGACGATCCGCAGGACCGACGGCACCGTGGCGGCCGAACTGACGGCCGTCGGCGGCGTGATGGACCTCTCCGAACGGCGGCTGGTCGCGGACCCCCGGGAGCACTTCCGCGCACTCGCCTCCGACCCGCACGTCCTCGGCCTCTGAGAGCACGCCGGGCGGTCCGTCCCACCGCGGGACGGACCGGCCGGCCCACTCCCGCGCCCGCCGGCGTGGCGTCAGGAGTCCAGCAGCTCCGGCCGGTGCTTGGCGTCATAGGCGGCGCGCGACTCGGCGATCGTGACCCGGTGCCGCTCCGCCCAGTCGGTGAGTCCCAGCAGCGTCGCGTGCAACTCCGCCGCCACCGGCGTCAGTTCGTACTCCACCTTCGGCGGGACCGTCGGGTGGACCGTGCGGGTGAGCAGCCCGTCCCGCTCCAGGTTGCGCAGTGTCAGCGTGAGCATGCGGCGGCTGATGCCCTCGATGCTCCGCTCCAACTCCGTGAACCGGATGGGCCCGTGGGCGGCCGCGACGATGATCAGCACACTCCACTTGCCCGCGACCCTGTCAAGAACCTCGCGGACAGGACACGCCTGCGCGTTCACGACCTGCGAGGTAACACCGGTGTTCCCCTGGGACATCGAGGTGCCTCCTTATGCCGGCCTCCATGGTCACTCACGATGTTCCCCGTTACAAGTCGTGCACCAATGGAACATCCAGCAGTGTTGTGGAGGCTGTGGCCATGTCGTCAAGGATCCCACCCCGGAGCGGGACACCCTCGGAGCGGACCGCGGAGCGAACGCACTCCCGTCGGGCGTCCCTCGTCGTCCTGTGCGCCGGAGCGCTGATGACGATCCTCGACGGCAACATCGTGACCGTGGCGATGCCCGCGATCCAGAACGACCTCGGCTTCTCGGGCCCGGGGCTCGCGTGGGTCGTCAACGCGTACCTGATCCCCTTCGGAGGACTGCTGCTGCTCGCGGGGCGACTGGGCGACCTGGTCGGCCGCAGGCGGATGTTCACCTCCGGGCTCGTCGTGTTCACCGTGGCGTCCGCCCTCTGCGGGGTCGCCACCGGCCAGGGCGCCCTCGTCGCGGCGCGGGCGCTCCAGGGGGTGGGCGGCGCGATGACGTCGGCGGTGGTGCTTGGCATGCTGGTCCGCCTCTTCCCCGAGCCGCGTGAACTCGCCCGGGCCATCGCGGTGTTCAGCGCGGTCGGCGCGGCGGGCGGTGCGCTCGGCACGTTCCTCGGCGGCGCCCTCACCCAGGCCCTGGGATGGCACTGGATCTTCCTCATCAACGTGCCGATCGGCGCGGTGGCCTGGATCTCGGCCCTGCGCGTCATCGAGCCCGACCGGGGAGCGGGACTGCGCGCCGGCGCCGACTATCCGGGGTCCGCGCTGGTCACCGGCGCGCTGATGCTGACGGTGTACACGATCGTCGGCGCGGGGGAACGCTCCGCCGGGTCCACCCTCGTGCTGGCCGCGGCCCCGGTCACCCTGTTCGCCGCGTTCGCCCTGCGGCAGACCCGGGCCGAACGCCCGCTGATCCGGCCCGGGTTGCTCCACTCCCGCCTGCTCACCGGCGCCAACGCAGTGCAGATGCTGATGGTCGCGGCCATGTTCGGCTTCCAGTACATCGGCGCGCTCTACATCCAACGGGTACTGGGTTTCGGTGAGTTGCTGACCGGTACGGCCTTCCTCCCCGCACCCGTGCTCATCGGGGTGCTGATGCTGGGGCTGTCCGCGCGGACGATCGGACGCTTCGGCGCCCACCGCGTCCTGCTCGCCGGGCTCTCGCTGATCACAGCGGGTATGGCGCTGCTGAGCCGCCTGCCTGCCGACGGGTCCTACGCCGTGGACGTGCTGCCCGCGATGCTGCTGCTCTCCGCGGGGTTCGCGGCGGCGATGCCCGCGGTGACCGGGCTCGCCATGTCGGGGGCCCGCGAGGAGGACGCCGGGCTGGCCTCCGGTCTCTTCAACACGACGCAGGTCGTGGGCGGTTCGCTGGGACTGGCCGTGCTCACCACCCTCGCCGCCGACCGTACGGACGGCCTGCTGGCCGCGGGCGTGCGACTCGTCCCGGCGACCACCGACGGATACCGCCTGGCGTTCACCGTCGGTACCGGGATCGCCGCGGCGGCCCTGCTGCTCGCGGTGCCGGCCCTCCGTCCCGGGCCCGCCGCACCGGCCGGGCCGGGCACGGACGGGGAGTCCGCGCAGGACCGCGCCGGGACACGCGCCTGACACGGTCGCCGGAGCGCGCGGTACGGCCGTCGCACCGGCGGCCCGGGGCCGCGCGGTGGAGCCGCGCGGGCAGGGCGCCGGCCCGACCGCGCGGCCGACCCATGGGGGCGACCGAGACCGGACCGTGAGAGCCGACCGTGAAGTCGGGGCGCGTGCCGGGGCATTCGGGGTGCCTGCCGGGTCATTGGGACGAGGGCACGGGCCGCCGTACACTCCCTGGCCCGACCTGGCCCGAGACGGTCCAACCCCCATCGCCACCCGCTCCGGCCCGGCTCGACCTGGCCGCCCACCCGTCGCCACCCGGCCGGGCCGACCCGACCCGCGTCGACACAGCCGACCCGCCCCGACCCGCCCCGACCCGACCCGGACGCCCTCCCCCGGCGTCGTCCGGCGTCCCCTGGGGTGACCCGGGTCAACCGGGCTCGCCCCCGGTCACCCGTCCGCGAAGGCCTCGCGATGGTCCCGCGCCCACTCCCGGTAGCTGCGCGGCGCCCGGCCGAGCACCTGCCGCACCTCCTCCGTCACGACGTCGTTGCCGCCCCGGCGGACGAACGCGTTGCCCGCGCTCACCCCCTCCACGTACTCCGCGTCCATGCCCCACTCGGACATCCGGGTCCGCGCCCTGTCCGGTGCGAGGTCCTCGGTGCCGACCGGTCGGCCGAGCACCTCGGCGAGGACCGCGGCCTGGTCGGGGACGCTGAGCGTCTCCGGTCCCGTGAGCGTGTACGTCCGGCCCGCGTGCCGCGCCGAGAGCAGTGCTTCGGCGGCGACCGCGGACACGTCGCGCGGATCGACCACACCCTGGCGGCCGTCGCCGGTCATGTTCGGTACCGGTTCGCCCGCGCGGACGGCCCCGGCCCAGCTCAGGGTGTTCGACGCGAAGGACGAGGGACGCAGGACGGTCCACTGCACACCGCTGTCCCGGACCGCCCGCTCACCCGGGAGGTGCCAGGTGCCGACCCTCCCGAGCCCGGACTCGCCGGTCCCGATCGCGGACAGCTTCACGATGCGGCCCACACCCGCGGCCAGGGCCCGCGCGACCAGGGCGCGGTCCCGCTCGGCGTCGTCGGGGCCGAGCACGCCGACCAGGAAGACCGCCTCGACTCCGCCGAGGGCCGCGTCCACGGACGCGAGGTCGAGGTAGTCCCCTCGCGCCACCTCCACCGCCGCCCCCTCCGGCGCCCTCATCCGGGACGGGTCGCGGGTGAGGGCGCGGACCTTCCCGCCGCGCTCCGCGAGCAGGCGGACGACTCCACTGCCGATGGTGCCCGTGGCACCGGTGACCAGGATCATGGGAACCACCGTGCCCGTGGGCCGCCCGGGGCTCTAGGAGATTCCGGCACGGTTCGGCGGGCCCCGCGACCGACCGGCGCGTCTACCGTGGTCGGGTGACGAGCCCTCTTCCCGAACAGGCCCTGGCCACCCCCGAGTCCCTGCGGTCCTGGGTCGCCGGGATAGAGGCCGGTTCGTCGGACGGGTCGGCCCGCGAGCCGTTCACCCGTCTCCCGGACGCGGCGACGAAGCTGGTCGTCCGGGTGGAGGGCGACGGCACGAGCGATGCCCTGGTCGTCGGGCCCCGCACCCGCGCCTCGTACCACGCGAGCGAGCGGGTCGTATCGTGCGTGCAGGTCCGGCTCGGCCCGGGCACGGCACGCCCTCTGCTCGGCGTGCCCGCGCTCGAACTCGTCGGACGGATCGTGCGCCTCGGGACCTTGCCCGACGCGTCGGCCCGTCAACTCGCCCAGGAGCTCAAGGGGTTGAAGCCCGCCGAGGTCGTGGGCCACCTGGCCGAGGTGCTGCCGGAGCGGCTTCCGGCCCGTACGGACCAGGGCCGCCGCGAGGTGCTGCGGGCCGCCGTCGAGGCGCTGTCGACCACGGCCGGCCGCACTCCGGCCCCGATACACGACCTGGCACGCCGACTCGCCGTCAGTGAGCGGCAGTTGCGCAATCTGTTCGCCGAGGGCGTGGGCGTCTCGCCGAAGCACTTCGCCCGCATCGACCGGGTGCGGCACGTGCTCGCCCATGCCGCGGAGGGCTCCTGGGCGGGACTCGCGGCCTCCACCGGGTACTACGACCAGTCCCACATGACCGCCGACTTCCGCACGCTCATGGGTGTGCCGCCCACGTCGTACTTCAACGGGCGCCTCCCGGACGCCGGGCCCTGTCAGGCGCTCACCCGGATCTGAGCGTCCGCCGGGCCCACCCGCGGGAGGCCTCCCCCACCCCACTCGCCGGAGCCCCGCGCCGCCCGCGCCTGCCCCGGCCGTGTGGGGCCCCGGTCCCCCACGCACGGGCCGAGGGGGCGGTCCGACACCCCGCACCACTTTCCCCTTGACGGGTATACGTCACTCGGAATCTCTGGTAGGAAACTTTCCTAACAGTACGGATCGAAGACTCCCACCCCCACTGGAGGTCCCGTGCACACCCCCCACATCACCTCGTCCCGGCGTACGTTCCTCGCCGTGGCCGGAGCGGCCCTGGTGGCCGGCCCGCTCGTCGCCGCCCGGTCCGCGAGCGCCGCGCCCGCCGGCCTCGACGACCCGGCGAAGAAGGAGATCGCCATGAAGCTGGTGTCCAGCGCGGAGAACTCCTCGCTGGACTGGAAGGCGCAGTACAAGTACATCGAGGACATCGGCGACGGCCGCGGCTACACCGCGGGGATCATCGGATTCTGCTCAGGCACGGGCGACATGCTGGACCTCGTCGAGCTGTACACGCGCCGCCGTCCCGGCAACGCGCTGTCCGGCTACCTGCCCGCGCTGCGCCGCGTCGACGGGACCGACTCCCACGAGGGCCTCGACCCCGGATATCCGGACGCCTGGCGCCGGGCGGCCCAGGACGGCGCGTTCCGGCAGGCCCAGGACGACGAGCGGGACCGCGTCTACTTCAACCCTGCCGTCCGGCAGGCCAAGGCGGACGGAGTCGGTGTGCTCGGGCAGTTCGCGTACTACGACGCCATCGTCATGCACGGCGACGGCGGCGACAGCGCGAGCTTCGGCAGCATCCGCCGGCGGGCCCTCGGCCGGGCCAGGCCGCCCGCCCAGGGCGGCGACGAGGTGACGTACCTGCACGCGTTCCTCGACGCCCGGGTGTGGGCGATGAAGCAGGAGGCGGCCCACGAGGACACCAGCCGGGTGGACACCGCCCAGCGCGTCTTCCTCAGGAACCGGAACCTGAATCTGGATCCGCCCCTGGACTGGCAGGTGTACGGGGACAGCTTCCACATCGGCTGAGCCCCGCCGCCGCCCCCTCGCGGGCGGCACGGTCACCCCGCCGGAGTCCGGCGGGGTGACCGTGCGGGACGGACCGGAGTCCCGTGTCCCGTGTCCCAGGCCCCGATCCGTCACCCCGATCCGTCACCCGGGGGGGCGTGCCCCGGACCGCGGGCTCACGAGAGCCCTTGCCCCTGGGCCCGGGGGCGCGTAGGCCCGAAATCCCGGAGTCCCGTACCGCCGGAGTCGGTCGGCGGGCCCCCGTACCGCCGGAGTCGGTCGGCGGGCTCCCGTACCGCCGGAGTCCCGGCCGTCGGCCGCCCTCGGGCCCCGGACCTCAGCGCGCCGTCGCCGCCGACTGCCCCGGTACGGCGCCGGGGGCGGTGTCCTCACGGGGGCCCGCGATCCGCTCGCCCGGCTCCATGGGGTGGGTCACGTCGTCCGCGTCCTGTCCCTGGCCGATGTGGTTGAAGACGAGGTTGAGGGCCACGGCGGCGAGGCATCCCGTGGAGATTCCGGAGTCCAGGATGATCCTCGCGGTCTCCGGGAACGCGTGGTAGAACTCCGGCGCCGTGATCGGGACGATGCCGACGGCCAGTGAGACCGCCACGATCAGGACGTTGTTGTCCCGGTCGAGTCCGGCCCCGACCAGCGTCCGGATGCCGCTCGCGGCCACCGAGCCGAAGAGGACCACGCCCGCGCCGCCGAGCACGGGGCGCGGCACCACGGCGATGAGCGACGCGGCCATGGGGCACAGCCCCATCAGGACCAGGAAGCCTCCGCCGGCCGCGACGACGTACCGGCTGCGGACGCGGGTCATCGCGACCAGGCCGATGTTCTGGGCGAAGGCACTGCACATGAACCCGTTGAAGAGCGGGCTGAGGGCGGAGCCGAGGGCGTCGGCGCGCAGGCCCGCGGCGATGGTCCGCTCGTCGGCCGGCCGGTCGACGATCTCGCCCAGCGCCAGCATGTCCGCGGTCGACTCCGTCATCGAGACGACCATCACCACGCACAGCGAGACGATGGCGGCGAGCTGGAACTGCGGGGCGCCGAAATGGAACGGGGTGGGGAAGCCGACGACGGCGGCGTCCGCCACCGGGGCGAAGTCGGCGGCGCCGAGGGGGACGGCGACGAGTGTCCCCGCGACCAGACCGAGCAGGACGGCGATCTGCTTGACGAATCCGCGGGTGAAGCGGCGCAGGAGCAGCACGATGACCAGCGTCGCGCCCGCGAGGCCCAGGTTGGTCGTCGAGCCGAAGTCGCCGGCCGTGGGATCCGGCCCCTGTGCCCAGCCGAAGGCGACCGGCATCAGCGAGATGCCGATGAGGGTGATCACGGTGCCGGTGACGACGGGCGGGAAGAAGCGCACCGCCTTGCTGAAGAAGGGTGCGGCCAGGAAGCCGAGCGCGCCCGCCACGATCACCGCTCCGAAGATGACGGGCAGCGCGTCGTGCTTGTCCTCCGTGGAGTCGACGATCGCGATCATCGGGGCGACCCCGGCGAAGGTGACGCCGTTGACGAACGGCAGCCGTGCGCCGATCCGCCATACGCCGAGGGTCTGCAGGAAGGTGGCGAGGCCGGCGGTGAACAGGCAGGCGCCGGTGAGGAAGGTCAGGTCGGCCGGGGACAGGCCCACGGCGGCGCCGACTATCAGCGGCGGGGCGACCACACCCGCGTACATGGCGGCCACGTGCTGCAGACCGCTGGTCGCCGTCCTGAGGGCGGGCAGTCTCTCGTCGACCGGATGCCGGGTGGTGCCGGTCGGGTGTACGTCCGTGCTGCTGGGCGTGGTCTGGTCGGCCACGGCGGCTCCTCCGGTCGGTGGCACGTCTGCGGTGACGTGGGTGTCAGGGAGGTGGGGCTCGGTCGTGCGGGACCGGGACGATGCCCGTCACGGGGAGGCGTGGCGGGGTGACCGTCCCGGGGCGCGGGCACATCGGTGCGCGCACCCCGGGGGCGGCCGCCGCGGACCCCGCTCGGGTCCACGGCCACCGGCCGGGGTCCGTCCCCCTCGGCCGGAGTTCCGGTGGCTGCAGCGCCGGTTCAGTCCTGCGCGGCGATGCGTGCCAGGCGCCGGGCCTCGTCGCGTGTGGACCGGGCGACGGCGTCCTCGTCGACGTGCAGCAGCCTGCCGTTCCCGACGATCTGCACGCCGTTCACGAAGGAGGCCGTGACGGGGGCGGCCGCGCCGAGGACCAGGGCGGTGACGGGGTCGGCGATCGACGCGTGCGCCAGGGTGTCCATCCTCCACAGCACGAGGTCGGCCAGCTTGCCCGGTTCGAGCGAGCCGATCTCGGCGGCCCTGCCCAGTACGCGGGCACCGCCCTGCGTGCCGAGCCGCAGTGCCTGACGGGCGGTCAGCGCGGCTTCCCGGTGGGCGCCGAGGCGGTTGATGAGCAGGGCGTTGCGCAGCTCCGTGTGCAGTTCGCCCGACTCGTTCGAGGCGGTGCCGTCGACGCCGAGGCCGACCGGGACGCCGGCGGCGAGCATGTCGGGGACGCGGGCGATCCCGGCCGCCAGACGGGCGTTGGAGGACGGGCAGTGGGCGACACCCGTCCCGGTCCGCGCGAAGGCGGCGATGTCGGAGTCGTCCATGTGGACGCAGTGCGCCATCCACACGTCCTCGCCGAGCCAGCCTGTCGACTCGAAGTAGTCGGTGGGGCCCATGCCGAACAGTTCCTTGCAGAACTTCTCCTCCTCCACGGTCTCCGAGCCGTGCGTATGCAGCCGTACACCTTTGCGGCGGGCCAACTCGGCGCCCTGCTTGAGGAGTTCGGTCGACACGGAGAAGGGCGAGCAGGGGGCCACGGCCACCTGGGTCATGGCTCCGAACGACGCGTCGTGGTGCTCGTCCACGGTCGCCTCGGTGGCGGCGAGGGCGCCTTCGAGTGTCTCGACGGCGAAGTCCGGGGGCAGCCCGCCGTCCTTCTCGCTGCGGTCCATGGAGCCCCGGGCGAGGGTGAAGCGCACGCCCGTCTCGCGCGCGGCGCGGATGATCGAGCCCGACAGGTCGCCGGAGCCCCTGGGGAACACGTAGTGGTGGTCCATGGCGGTGGTGACGCCGCCGCGGGCCATCATGCCGATGGAGCCCTGGGCCGCCGCGTAGGTCATGCGCTCGTCGATGCGCGCCCAGGTCGGGTACAGGGCGACGAGCCAGTCGAAGAGGTTGTGGTCCGTGGCCAGGCCGCGGGTGATCCACTGGTAGAAGTGGTGGTGGGTGTTGACCAGGCCGGGAGTGACGAGATGGCCGGTGGCGTCGATGCGCCGGACCACGTTCTCCAGGTTCCCGGGGGCGGCGCCCTCGCCCAGTGACTCGATGACGTTCCCGGCCAGGACGACGTGCCCCGAGGCGTATTCGGTGTCGTGCGGGTCCACGGTCGCGATGGCGCAGTTCTCGATGACGATGCGCTCGGCTGCCACGGCGGTTCCTCGTTCTTCCCATTGGTGGACGGGCCCGGGGGTCGAGCGGGGTGACGACCGGGTCCGCGGTGCTGTCGGTGCGCAGATGCCCCCGCTCTCCCCCGGAACTCGACGCCGGCGCACGCGTCGGGGGCGGAGCGGTCCTACAGGTTGGTGAGGTCCACCGGGATGCGGGCCTCGGACCCGTCCCGCAGGATCGTGGCCTCGATCAGTCCGTACGGGCGGTCGGCGGCGAAGTACACGGCTCCCTCGGGGGTGTCGTTCTTGAGGCCGAACGGCTCCAGGTCGACGAGGAAGTGGTGCTTGTTCGGCAGGGAGAAGCGGACCTCGTCGATCTCCTCGCGGTGGTCGATGATCCGCGCGCCCATCTGGTAGAGGGTCTGCTGGAGCGAGAGCGAGTACGTCTCGGCGAAGGCCCGGAGCATGTGTTCGCGCACCCGCCGGTAGGACTCCTCCCAGTCGGGCATCGGCTGGTCGTCGCCGGTCCAGTTGAAGCGCCAGCGGCCGGACACCTCGGTGGCCAGGACGCGGTCGTACGCCTCCTTGAGCGTCGTGTACTCGTCCTTGACGTAGCCCCAGAACTCCGAGTTGGTCGTGTTCATCACGACGAGGTCCTTGAGGCCGGAGACGACCTCCCAGGACGAGCCGTCGTAGGTGATCTGCGTGACGCGGGTCTCCTGGCCCCTGCGGACGAAGGAGTGCCGGCCCCCCGCGGTGTCGGCGGACGGTGAACCGCCGCCGGTGGACGCGGTGTCGGCGGACGGTGAACCGCCGCCGGTGGACGCGGTGTCGGCGCCGGAGTCCGCGCCGGGGTCCGCGATGCGCTCCCAGGCGTACTCCTCGATGCGGACACGGGCCGTCCGGATCGGCTCCTGCGAGGTGACGAAGTGCCGGGCCAGGTGGATGCCGAACTGCTCGGCGGACTCGATGCCGTGCTTCTTGGCGAAGGCGTACACCGTGTTCTTGGTGGTGTCCGTGGGCAGGACGTTCGCGTTGGAGCCCGAGTAGTGGACCTCGTCCATGGCGCCGCTCAGCGCCACGGAGACGTTCAGGTCCTTGATGTGGTGCGTGGTGCCGTCCCGCGTGATCCTGACGACGCGGTTCTCCGCCTTGCCGTACTGGTTCTGGCTGAGGACCGCCGGGCGGGCAGGTCGGGAAGGGGTCATGGTCTGCTAGCTCCCTCGGTAAACGGAGTAGCCGAACGGGTTGAGCAGCAGCGGTACGTGGTAGTGCTCGCCCGGCCCGACGGCGAAGGTGATCGCCACCTCGGGGAAGAACACTCCAGCGGCACCGCTGTCCCGATTCGCGGGGGCGTCCTGCTGCGCATCGGCTTGCTTCTTCTCGAAGTACGCCTCCACCTCGAAGTCGAGGCGTACGTGGGTGGTGCCCTCCGGCAGGTCCGGGAGGTCCTTGCACCGCCCGTCCGCGTCGGTCGCGGAGCCGCCGAGCGCGCGCCACCCGGCGTCGCGGGCCGGTCGGGCCGCGAGCCGCACGGCGACGCCCCCGGCGGGGCGGCCGGCGCTGGTGTCCAGGATGTGCGTGGACACGGATGCGGTGGTCTCGGTGCTCATGCGGGTTCCTCTTCGAGCAGGCGGGCGAGCCGGATGCGGTTGATCATGCCCAGTTCGGTGCGGACGACCTCGCGTTCCCGTTCGGGCGCGTTGCCGATCCGCTCCCTGGCCGCGTCCCGCATCTCCTCGCCGGTGCGTCCGGTCGCGCAGACGAGGAAGACGTGCCCGAACCTCTCCTGGTAGGCCAGGTTCAGTTCGAGCATCTCCGCCCTGAGGTCCCGCGACGCGTCGGACATGCCGCGCTGCTCGCGGGAGGAGGTCGGGTCGCCCGGCGCGGGACGCCCGATCGGCGGGTGCCCCGCCATCGCCTCCGCCAGGTCCGCCGGGGTGAGGGCGGCCGTGGCGGTGTCGCTGCGCGAGAGGAGGTCGTCCGCGGTGGCGTACGGCCGCCGGGCGAGCAGTTCGCGCACCCAGGCCGCCGAGGCGCACACCTCGTGGAGTGCGGTGCGGGCCGCGTGCTCCTCCAGGGCGTTGAACCGGGCGAGGCCGCCGGGTGTCGTACTCGAAGTCACGGGAAGCCTCCGTGGCCTTGTGCTGGAAGGACTGCGGCCAGCTAACGCCCTCCGAAACACCACGTCAACACTTTGTTGAAAACTCGGGGTTGCGAACGCCGCGGCGCCAAGGGCCCGGACGACACCGGACCCGACCCCCGCGAACGACCGGCCCGCCGCCGCGTCCCGCCTGGTCAGAGGCCCTGACCGGGCGGCCGGACACCCTTCTCGCGATTGAGGTAGTTGTAGACGGTGAACCGGCTGACGCCCAGCGCGCCGGCCACGGTCTCCACGCCGTGCCGCACGGCGAACGCCCCCCGCACCTCCAGCATCCGCACGATCTCCTGCTTGGCCCTGCGGTCCAGCTCGGCCAGGGGTCGGCCGTGCTTGCGCTCCAGGGCGGCCAGGATGTGGTCCAGCGAGTCGGCGAGCTGGGGCAGGCGCACGGCGACCACGTCGGCACCCTCCCAGGAGAGCACGACGTCGTCCGGTCCCGCCTGACCGGGCGGCAGCAGCTCCCCGCCCATGGCGTCGACCAGCGGCTTGACCGCGGCGACGAAGGACTCGCCCCCGGAAGCGGTCACCTGTCCCCCTCCGCGACCACGTTGACCTGGAACGAGACTCGGGTGGCGCCGGCCTCCAGGGCCTTGCGCAGCAGCGCGTCGACGGCGGTGAGCACCTCGTCCGCGCCACCTTCCGCGGTGTTCCCGAACGGGCCCACGTCCACGGCGTCCAGCGAGGCAGCCTCGACGACCTCGCGGGCGACCAGCGCGTGCGGCGGCGCCTCGTCGAGGTCGAAGGGCTCCGTCGTGAACTCCACTCTCAATCGCACTGCGCCCCCATGGCGTCGGCTTCCGTGCCGCGCGCGCCGCGGCCCACCGGACCCGGCCGGCCCGGACGTCCAGGCGACCCTAGCCCAACGGAACCGGACCCCGCGACGACCGGCCGGACCGGCCTGCGCACCCCTCGCCGAGGCCCGGGGCCGCCTCGCGGGGCCGCCGGGACGCCGCCACCGCGACGCCGACCGGAACCGCCCGCACCGCCGCCGATCCGCGGCCGAAGCACTGTCGGCACACCGCCGTACGAAGCCCCGGATCGGGCGCGACGCGGGGCCACCCCCTTGACAAGGGCCCACCCGCAAAGGCAGCCTTTCCATCAAGCAGAAAGAAACTTCCACAATATGGAATCAATGAACGGGTCGGGTGTTCCGGCAGGGAGCCCCGCCGGTACGGACCCCGACACGCGCCGCCGCACCTGGCGTACGGCGTTCGTACGCGGGTCGTTCCGGGACCGGCACACGTGCCCGCGCCGCGGCCCGTACAGGCATCACGTACACGCACCCCCTACACCCCTCTCGACACGGAAGGGAGCGCCGACGCCCATGCAGGGTTTCCCGATGGACGCAGCCGCGGACCAGCGCTTCGACGTCAACCTGTCGATCCTCTTCACCGAGCTGCCGCTCCTGGAGCGCCCGGCGGCCGCCGCCGCTGCGGGCTTCACCGCGGTCGAGCTCTGGTGGCCCTGGGTCGACTCCCCCACGCCCGGGGCCTCCGCGCTCGACGGCCTGCGGAAGGCGATCGAGGACGCCGGCGTCGACCTCGTCGGCCTGAACCTGTACGCCGGGCGGCTGCCGGGCCCTGACCGGGGCGCGCTGTCCGTCCCGGGCGAGGAGTCCGCGCGGTTCCGCGCGAACATCGACGTGGCCGCCGACTTCGCCCGCTCGCTCGGCTGCACGGCCCTCAACGCCCTGTACGGCAACCGCGTCGACGGCGTGGACCCGGCCGAGCAGGACGAACTCGCCCTGGAGAACCTGGTGTCGGCGGCCCGCACGGCCCATCGCGTCGGCGCGGCGCTCCTCGTCGAGACCCTCAACCGGGCCGAGTCGCCGCACTACCCGCTGGTGAGCGCGCCCGCCGGGATCGCCGTCGTCGACCGGGTCAACGAGGCGACCGGACTGGGCAACGCCAAGTTCCTGATGGACCTCTACCACCTGTCCATGAACGGCGAGGACCTGCCGTCGGTGATCGACCGGTACGCGGCGAGGACCGGCCACGTGCAGATCGCCGACAACCCCGGGCGCGGAGCACCGGGCACCGGCTCGCTCCCGCTCGCCGACCTCCTCGGCCGGCTCCGCAAGCAGGGCTACGAGGGCTGGGTCGGCCTGGAGTACAAGCCGGGCGACCGGCCGAGCGCCGAGGCCTTCGGATGGCTGCCCGCCGAGGCCCGCGCGGCGCGCTGAGCGCCGCCCCACCGACGTACCAGAGCTTTCAGAGAGGCACCCTCATGAGCAACCCCGCAGACTCCTCCCGCCCGGCGCGCCCGTCGGTCGCCTGGATCGGTCTCGGCATCATGGGCTCACCCATGTCGGAGAACCTGGTCAAGGCCGGTTACCACGTCACCGGGTTCACCCTGGAGAAGGACAAGCTGGACCGGCTCGCCGAAGCCGGCGGCACCGCGGCGGGCTCGATCGCCGAGGCCGTACGGGACGCCGATGTCGTGATCACGATGGTCCCGGCCTCCCCGCAGGTCGAGGCCGTCGCGTACGGTCCGGACGGCATCCTGGAGAACGCGCGCCCCGGCACCCTGCTGATCGACATGTCCTCCATCACCCCGCGGACGTCCGTGGACCTCGCCCGGGCGGCCGGGGACAAGGGCATCCGCGTCCTGGACGCCCCGGTGTCCGGCGGCGAGGCCGGGGCGATCGAGGCCGTGCTCTCGATCATGGTCGGCGGCGACCGGGCAGACTTCGACGAGGCGGCGCCCGTCTTCGAGGCCCTCGGCAGGACCGTCGTACTGTGCGGGCCGCACGGCTCCGGTCAGACGGTCAAGGCCGCCAACCAGCTCATCGTCGCCGTGAACATCCAGGCGTGCGCCGAGGCCGTGGTCTTCCTGGAGAAGTCGGGCGTCGACCTGCGGGCCGCCCTCGACGTACTGAACGGCGGCCTCGCCGCCTCCACCGTGCTGACGCGCAAGAAGGACAACTTCCTCGACCGCGACTTCGAGCCCGGCTTCCGGATCGACCTGCACCACAAGGACATGGGCATCGTGACGGACGCCGCGCGCGCCGTCGGCGCCGCGCTGCCCGTCGGTGCCGTGGTCGCCCAGCTCGTCGCCTCCCTGCGCGCCCAGGGCGACGGCGGCCTGGACCACTCCGCCCTGCTGCGGGCCGTGGAGCGCCTCTCCGGCGAACGGGTCTGACCCCACGGTCGGCCCACCAGATCCCCGGGCGGCGCCGGCGCCGACACTGTCCTGTCGCGCCCAGGCGGCGGCGCCGCCCGGAACCCACGCCGACGCCTGTCGGCGTCCAGCCAGACCCGCGCCCCGGTCCGACGGGAGGTCCGACCACCGGGCGCGTCGCCCGCCGAACCCGGGACCCGGATGAGGGGTCTCCCCGGGGCCGGCGGGCACAGCACGGCACCGGCCGGCAGGCCGGTGCCGGACGGGGCCCGCGGTGGTGCGCGAGCCAGTGCGGTGGTGAAGGACGATCCCCCTTCCCGACCAGAGGGAAGGACGGTTTCGGACCGTCGCGACCGCCGCGGTCCCCCGGACCGGGAGCGCCGGGCACGGAAGGTTCGTGCCCGGCGCTCCCGCGCTGCCCGCCCGGCGCCACCGGCCCGCGATCCCCCGGGTGCGGATTCCCCCGCGGCGCAGCAGCCTGGAGCCATGGACCTTCCCAGCATCGTCGTGCACCCTCCGGCGCTGGACGGATCGCGCCGGGTCACCACGGGCAGCGAGACCCTCGGCATCGCCTACCACCTCGACGACGTCGTCGAGATCCTGCGGCTGGCCGACCTGGACGGGATCGAGGTGGAGGAGAGCGACATCGTCGACTGGCAGGGCGGCGGACCCGACGACTGGCCCGGGCTGTCGGAGCACCACGAGGTCGGACGACCGACCCCGCCCCCGGCCGGCGCCCCCTGAGCGCGGGTCCGCGTCCCCGCCGGGTACCTCGGCGGACGTAGAGCGACTACGGAACCCTCAAATCAACCTCTGAACATGGTCCCAGGGCTTCAACTGTCCGCCCCGGAGGGCGCATCCTCCTCTCACACGGGGCCCGCCGGCACGGGGGCGGCGGGCCCCGCGCACGGGGGAACGCACAGGCACGGCCCAGGGACCGCCGCTCGCCGCGCGACCGGCGGCTCCTGACGGGTTCCGGTCCGGGCGACGGGGGTGGTCCCGACCGCGAACGCGAGGCCCCCCGCCCTGGATCCCCAGGGCGGGGGGCCTCGGTTCCTCCCGGCGGTCCGCGCGAGTGGTCAGACCTTCAGGGTCCTGACGGAGGTGGGCGCGTGCCCCGGCTCCGTCGCGATCTCCTCGAACTCCACGACCGCGCCGATGTCGTTCGTGGTCGACATCGCGATGTTGGTGACGCGTTCCAGGATCGCCTCCACCACGACGGGGACCCGGAACTCGGCGGCCAGCTTCTTCGCCTGCTCGAAGGCGGCGCCCAGCCCACCCGGATCGGTGACGCGGATCGCCTTGCAGCCCAGCCCCTCGACGACCTTGACGTGGTCGACCCCGTAGACGCCGAGTTCGGGCGAGTTGATGTTCTCGAACTCCAGGTTCACCTGGAAGTCGATGTCGAACGCCCGCTGGGCCTGCCGGATGAGGCCCAGGTAGGAGTTGTTCACCAGGACGTGCACGTACGGGATCCGGTGCTGGGCCCCGACGGCCAGCTCCTCGATCATGAACTGGAAGTCGTAGTCGCCGGACAGCGCGACGACCTGTGCCTCGGGGTCGGCCTTGGCCACGCCGAGCGCGGCCGGCACGGTCCAGCCCAGCGGGCCCGCCTGTCCGCAGTTGATCCAGTGGCGCGGCCGGTAGACGTGCAGCATCTGGGCGCCGGCGATCTGCGAGAGGCCGATCGTGGTCACGTACCGGGTCTCGGGGCCGAAGGCCTTGTTCATCTCCTCGTACACGCGCTGCGGCTTGATGGGGACGTCGTCGAAGTGCGTACGTCGCTGGAGGCGCGCCCTCCTCTCCTGGGCGGCCCCCGCCCAGGCGGACCGGTCGGGCAGCCGCCCCGCGGCGGCGAGTTCGCGGGCCACCTCGACGAACAGCTCCAGCGCGGCGCGCGCGTCCGAGGCGATCCCGTAGTCCGGGGCGAAGATCCTCCCGAGCTGGGTGGGCTCGATGTCGACGTGGACGAACGTACGGCCCGCCGTGTAGACGTCGAGGCGCCCGGTGTGGCGGTTGGCCCAGCGGTTGCCGATGCCGAGGACGAAGTCGGACTCCAGGAAGGTCGCGTTGCCGTAGCGGTGCGAGGTCTGGAGGCCGACCATGCCGGCGTTCAGCTCGTGGTCGTCCGGCAGGATGCCCCAGCCCATCAGGGTCGGCACCACCGGAGTGCCCGTCAGTTCGGCAAATTCCACCAGGAGTTCGCACGCGTCGGCGTTGATGATCCCGCCGCCGGCGACGATCAGCGGCCGCTCCGAAGCGCACAGCATCGCGACGGCCTTCTCGACCTGGGCGCGGGTCGCCGACGGCTTGTAGACCGGCAGCGGCTCGTACGTCTCCGGGTCGAACTCGATCTCCGTGAGCTGGACGTCGACGGGGAGGTCGATGAGGACGGGGCCGGGGCGCGCGGAACGCATCAGGTGGAAGGCCTGCTGGAAGACGCCCGGGACCTGGGCCGCCTCCAGCACCGTGACCGCCATCTTGGCGACGGGCCCGGCGATGGAGGCGATGTCGACGGCCTGGAAGTCCTCCTTGTGGATCACCGCGGTCGGCGCCTGGCCGGTGACGCAGAGAATCGGGATCGAGTCACCGGTCGCCGAGTACAGGCCGGTGATCATGTCGGTGCCCGCGGGGCCGGACGTCCCGATGCAGACGCCGATGTTGCCCGGCCCGGTGCGCGTGTACCCCTCGGCCATGTGGGACGCGCCCTCCACGTGCCGGGCGAGGGTGTGGCTGATTCCGCCCGCCGCCCGCAGGGCCGCGTAGAACGGGTTGATCGCCGCGCCCGGGACACCGAACGCGTCGGTGACGCCCTCGCGCTTGAGGATCTCAACTGCCGCGCGGGCAGCGGTCATACGAGCCATGGCGTACTCCTGCTTCGGCCGTCGGATTCGGGCTCCCGTCGCGCCCCGCGGAGAGCTGCGAATTCCGTATTGCGGAAACTAACTTCTACTATCTGGAAGCAATGTAGGTGGGGCCCCGGAGCGCGTCAAGGGCGGGCCGGCGGACGGCGGGGGTGTGAATCCCGGCATGTCCGACCGTTCCGCTGCCAAAGGCCCCGGTTCCGGAGGACGATGGACGGGCTTGTCCCGACGCGGTGTTCTGGAGAGGTCCATGACCGAGAGCGTGCCGGTGCGCTGTCCGGCCTGCCGGCGCGAGCACGCCTACGCGGCGCCGGCCTACCCGTGCGCGTGCGGCGCGCCCGTCACTCCCGTCCTCGACCGGTACGGACACGCGGAGCCGATCACGCACCACACCTGGGACGAGGGCTGGGTGACGGTCCTGTGCGGGGCCTGCGGCCGCGAGGACCAGTGGCCCAGCCCCGAGGTGGGCTGCCCGTGCGGAGTCGTACTGCGCGTGCCCGTCGCCGGGTCGACGGCGGCCCGGCGGCCGGACCCGTACGACGAAGCGGAACCCGGCCCCGACGCGGGGACGCCGGGCGCCGACGGGGCCTCCGCGGACGGCGACACCGACCGTGACGCCGGCACCGGACCCGGCCGTGACACCGAACTCGGCCTCGACGACTGCGACTTCGGGGGCGACGACGACTTCGGGAGCGAGGGCGACTTCGGGAGCGAGGGCGACGGGGGAACGGCCGACGGGGAGGGGGCGGCCGAAGGCACGGCCGACGGGAAGGGCCGCCGACCGCCACCGGAGACCCCGCCCGGACACCGCCCCGCCGCCATCCCCCTTCCGCGCGCGGCCGAACCGCCGCCCTCCGGGCCGCCCGCGCCCCCGGCCTCGGGCGGACCTGCTTCCCCCACCCCGCGCACGCCTCCCTCTACGCCCCGCACGCCTCCTCCCACCTCCGGCACCCCCTCCTCTCCCGTGCCCCGCCGCGCGTTCCAGCCCATCACCATCCGCACCGCCCAGGACGCCGTCACCGCCGCCGCGCTGTATCTGCGCTGGCTCGGGTACCGGGACATCCGCCGGGCCGACCGGCGTCCGCCCTCCGGCACGGGGCTGGCGGCCCGCGGCATGGTCGCCCAGGTCGACCCGACCGTGCACCCCGCCTCACGGCGCGACGTGGAGTGCCTGTGGCTCGCGGCGATGACGGAGTCGGCGGCCTGCGTGTACTTCTCCCTGGCCGGCTACGAGGAGGACGCCCGGGTGTGCGCGGACGCCCTCGGCATCCCCCTGTTCGTCCTCGACCTCACCGGCACGCCCCAGCCGGCGAACGCCCTCGCCGACGACCTCCTCGCCGCCGGCGCCTGACCCGTTCCGGCCCCCGGCACACCCGCATACATTGGCCTCATGCGCATCGGACCCGCCGCTCCCGCCGACCTGCCGCTGCTCCGGGACATCGAACGCGCCGCGGGTGAGCCGTTCCGCGTCCTCGGCATGGCCGAGATCGCCGACGACGAGCCGCCCCCGCTCGACCTGCTGGAGCGCTTCCGCGAGGCGGGGCACGCCTGGGTCGTCCGGGCGGCGGGCGGTGGCGTCCGGCACCGCCGCGGCACCGAGGGGGACGAGGGAGACGAGGGGGACGCGGAACCCGGCGTGGAGGACGGGCCGGCCCGGCGGGTCGTCGCGTACCTGGTGGGCGAACCGGTGGACGGCGCCTTCCACATCGAGCAGGTCTCCGTGCACCCGGACGCCGCCCGCCGCGGGGTCGGCCGGACCCTGATCGCGTACGCCGCCGAACGCGCACGCGACCGGGGCCTGAGCGGTCTCACGCTGACCACCTTCACGGAGGTCCCCTGGAACGCGCCCTACTACGAGCGCATCGGCTTCCGCGTGCTGGCCGAGGCCGAACTCACCCCGGGGCTGCGGAGGATCAGGGCCGCGGAGGCCGGGCACGGTCTCGACCGCTGGCCCAGGGTGTGCATGTACAGGGCGACGGGGGCGGCCCCCGCGACACACCGCCCTCCGGCGGCCGACCCGGGCCCGGGCGCCGGCCCCGGGCCCGTCGCGTGACGCCCGTTCACACGGCCTGGTCCGTGCTTCCCGCCCCGACCGCCCCGTCCCGCCGCAGCTCGATCTTGCGCACCTTCCCCGACACCGTCATCGGGAAGGACTCCATCACCCGCGGCCTGCTGGGCACCTTGTAGTGCGCCAACCGGCCCTCGCAGAAGGCCCGTACCTCTGCCAACGACGGCGGGTCGGCGGGGTCGAGCGGGACGACGCAGGCGAGTACCTCCTCGCCGTAGCGCTCGTGGGGGACGCCGACCACCTGCACGTCGGCGATCCGCGGATGCGCGTGGAGGAACTCCTCGATCTCGCGCGGGTAGATGTTCTCCCCGCCCCGGATGATCATGTCCTTGATCCGGCCGACGATCTCGGCGTAGCCGTCCTCCCGCATCACCGCCAGGTCCCCGGTGTGCATCCAGCGGCCCGCGTCGATCGCCTCGGCCGTCCGGGCGGGCTCCTCCCAGTAGCCGAGCATCACGCTGTAGCCGCGGGTGCACAGCTCGCCCGCCGTGCCGCGCGGCCGCGTCACCCCCGTCACCGGGTCCACGACCTTGACCTCGATGTGCGGCAGCACCCGTCCCACGGTGCCCGTGCGGTGCTCCAGGTCGTCGTCCCGGCGGGTCTGGAGGGACACCGGGGACGTCTCCGTCATGCCGTAGCAGATGGACACCTCCGCCATGTGCATCTCCGCGACGACCCGCTTCATCACCTCGACCGGGCAGGGCGAGCCCGCCATGATCCCGGTGCGCAGGGAGGACAGGTCGTACTCGGCGAAGTCGGGGAGGTTCAACTCCGCGATGAACATGGTGGGTACGCCGTAGAGCGAGGTGCAGCGCTCCTGCTGCACGGCCCTCAGCGTCGCCGCCGGTTCGAACGAGGGGGCGGGGATCACCATGCACGCCCCGTGCGAGGTGGCCGCCAGGTTCCCCATCACCATGCCGAAGCAGTGGTTCAGCTTGGGGGTACCATGCGCAGTATGCGCAACAACGGAGGGCCTGTGATCCGGGCCGACATCTACGTTCGGATCAGCCAGGATCTCACGGGCGAAGAAGAGGGCGTCGCCCGGCAGGAGGAGTCATGCCGCAAGCTCGCGGCCGACCTCGGCATGGAGGTCCGTCACGTGTGGACGGACAACGATCTGAGCGCCACGAAGAAGAGCGTCGTGCGCCCCGACTTCGAGGCCATGATCGCGAGCAAGCCGGAGGCGATCATCTGCTGGCACACGGACCGGCTCATCCGTGTGACCAAGGATCTGGAGCGGGTGATCGAGCTCGGCGTCAACGTCCACGCGGTGATGGCCGGACACCTCGACCTGTCCACTCCGGCCGGTCGGGCTGTCGCCCGCACGGTGACGGCCTGGGCCACGTACGAGGGTGAGCAGAAGGCCGAGCGCCAGAAGCTGGCCAACGCACAGCAGGCACGAGCCGGCCGTCCGTACACCGCAGGTATCCGCCCCTTCGGGTACGGCGATGACCACATGTCGATCGTCACCGAAGAGGCTGCGGCCATCCGCGACGGCGCCCAGAAGATCCTCGAAGGCTGGTCGCTGTCCGCCGTGGCCCGCGACTGGGTCGAGCGGGGGCTCCAGTCCCCTCGCAGTGTCGCCGGGGGCGGTAAGGGCTGGTCTCTGCGTGGCGTGAAGAAGGTGCTGACCTCCCCGCGCTACGTCGGGCGGTCCACCTACCTGGGCGAGGTCGTGGGCAAGGCGCTGTGGCCTCCGATCCTCGACCCGGACGTCTTCTACGGTGTCGTCGCGATCCTCGGCAACCCCGAGCGATTCAGCGGGGGTAAGCGGACGGGCCGGACGCCCGGAACTCTGCTCGCGGGCATCGCTTTGTGCGGTGTGTGCGGCGAGACGGTCAACGGACGTGGCTACCGGGGTGTCCTCGTCTACGGGTGCAAGGCGACGCACACGCGGACGCCTCGGCTCATCGCCGACGACCGTGCGAGCAACGCGACGCTCGCCCGGTTCATGTTCCCCGACTTCCTGGGCCAGCTCCTGAGCGCCGAGCAGGCGGAGGACGGCTCTTCGGCTGCGTCCAAGCACGCGGAGGCGCAGGTGCTGCGTGAGCGCCTTGACGGGCTGGCTACGGCCTTCGCCGAGGGTGCGATCAGCCTGTCTCAGATGACTGCGGGTTCGGCTGCGCTGCGGACCAAGCTCGAAGTCGTCGAGGCGGACCTGGTGGGGTCGGCCGGCCTTCCTCCGTTCGATCCGGTGACAGGGGTGGCCGGCCTGATCAAGGGCTGGCCCGACAGTCCGCTCCCGACGCGTCGAGCGTGGGTGGACTTCACCCTGGTGGTCACGCTGAACCCTCAGCGGGGCAAGCACGTGTCGAGCATGACCGTGGACGACCACGTCACCGTCGAGTGGCGTGACGTAGCGGAGTAGGCATCACCCCCGAACGGGGGTGGGTACGACGAAGCCCCGGCTACCCCCATTGGGGGGGTACCGGGGCCTTGTCTTGTCTCACTCCCCCCGAACGGGGGTCGTCCGGGGGGAGTGACGCCGTCGGGCTCGAAGTCGGCGGAGGCTCCGTACGCGTCCTCGTACCGCTGCCAGCCGTCCGGCCGGGGGCCGGTCCCGTGCCGTCCGGGCCCCGTCCCTTCACCGCCGGTGCCGCTGCCCACCGCGATCCGGGTGTAGTCGCCGGGCACCTCGTCGAACTTGGCGGTGTCCTCCGCCCTGACCAGGACATGGCGCACCTGACCGCGGTCGACTCGGTCGCGCAGGTCGGCGGGACCGAGCAGGGGTGTGGCCGGGATGACGACGGCCCGCAGCTTCATCGCGGCGAGGGCGGTCTCCCACAGTTCGACCTGGTTGCCGAGCATGACGAGGATCCGGTCGCCCGCGGCCACGCCCCGCGAGCGGAGCCAGTTGGCCGTCCGCGCGGAGCGCTCGGCCATGGCGGCGAACGAGACCTCGGTGCGGGTGCCGTCCTCCTCGACGATGTGCAGGGCGGTGCGGTCGTTGCCGCGGGCGATGACGTCGAACCAGTCGAGCGCCCAGTTGAAGGGGTCGGGGCGCGGCCAGCGGAAGCCCTCGTAGGCCGTGGCGTAGTCCTCGCGGTGTGCCAGCAGGAAGTCCCGCGCGCTGCGGAAGCTCTCCGCGGGCGGTGTCGGCGGCGGCGTCGTCATCTGTTCCTCCTCGGACCCGGGCCATTGCGGGGCGGCTCACTGCCATCGTGTAATCCGTGATGCGGGTCCCACTACCCCCGGACGGGGGGTGTGCCGTGGCGAAGGGACGGGCACGTGGCAACGGACGCGGCCGAGGCGGTGGAACTGCGCGGCGCGCTGATGCGGCTGCGGCGGGCGACGGGGCTGCCCGTCGCCTTCGGCGGCCTGGTCGAGGCGGGCCGCCGGCAGGTGCGCATCAGCGAACTCAGCGGTACGGCGACGGCCGCCCTCAGCGCGCTGGCGGTGTCGTCGGGCAGCGGCCTGGGCGGCAAGGCGGTCGCCCTCGCCCGGCCGTGCGCCGTGGCGGACTACTCGTCCTCCCGGCGGATCAGCCACGAGTACGACGCGGCGGTGGCCGCGGAGGGGCTGAGGTCGGTGCTCGCGGTCCCGGTCGTCGTGCGCCGCCGGGTCCGGGGCGTCCTGTACGGGGCCCTGCGGACGGCGCAGCCGCTCGGCGACCGGACGCTCGCGGCGGCGCTGGACGCGGCGCGGGACGTGGAGCAGTCCCTGGTCGTACGGGACGAGGCGCGGGACCTGCTCGCCTCGGCGTGCGAGCCGGCGGCGGCCGGGGGCCCGGGGCGTGAGCGGGTCCGGGAGGCGCACGGGGCGCTGCGGGCGCTGGCCCCGCGCGTCACGGACCCTGAGCTGCGGGCCGAGCTGCTGGCCGTCTGCGCGGCCCTGGCCGGCCCGCCGGCCCCGGCACCGACCGGCCGCCGGGTCGGGCTCACCCCGCGTGAGCTGGACGTCCTGGCCTGCGTGGCGTCGGGCTCGACCAACGCGGCCGCGGGCCACCGTTTGGGGCTGCGGCCGGAGACGGTGAAGGCCTATCTGCGCTCGGCGATGCGCAAGCTCGGCGCGCACACCCGGCTGGAGGCGGTGGTGGCGGCGCGCAGGGCCGGGCTGCTGCCCTGAAGGTCCGTACCTCCCCGGCGGTGCCATACACGGCCGGGCGCCCTGAAATCCCGTATACCGAATCTCTGTTATTTCCCTCACTACGCAACCCTCAGATATTCAGAGCCTCTTTGCTTAATATTGAGACGAACACGACCTGAGGGGAGCGGTGCGCGTGCGACGGGATTTCGAGGAGCCTGTCAGACCCCGTTCCGAGCAGGTCGTGGGGCGGGAGGACCTGCTCGGAAGGGCTCGTGAGCAGCTCTCCCGCGGAGGCAGCCTCCTCCTGCACGGTCCGCCCGGAATCGGAAAGTCGACCGTCCTGCGCGCAATGGCTGCGGAATACGCCGAATCGGCCAGGACCGTCTTGCGCTGTTCGGCCACCGAGTCCGAATCACATCTGCCGTTCCTCGCCCTGGTCGATCTGCTGGGGCTCGTCGCCGACGAGGTCGCGGACACGCTGCCCGCGCCGCAGCAGGCCGCACTGGAGGCGGCGCTCACCGGGCGCGCCGAATCGTCACTGCACCAGGACGGGCTGGCGCTGCGGCTCGCGGTGCTCTCGGTGCTGCGCGCGCTGGCCGCCAGGGGGCCGGTGCTGCTCGTCGCCGACGACCTCCAGTGGCTGGACGCGCCGAGCGCCGAGCTGCTCGGGTTCGCGGCCCGCCGCCTCGGCGGGATGCCGGTACGGATGATCGGCGCGGTGCGTACGGGGACCGAGCCCAAGGAACAGGAACACGACCCGTATCTACGCGCGTTTCCGCCGGAGACCCTGCCCCTGCGGCTGACCCCCCTGTCCCGGCCGCACGTCTCCGACCTGCTCGTCTCGCGCGGCTACACCGGGCTGGGCCGCTCGACCCTGCGGGACATCCACCACACGAGCGGCGGCAATCCGCTGTTCGCCCTGGAGCTCGCCCGCGCGCTGGCCGAGAGCCCGACCCCGCACCGACCGGGTGAGCCGCTGCCGGTGCCGACCTCGCTGCGCGCGCTCGTCCTGAGCCGGCTGGAGCTGCTCTCCGCCGACGCCCGGCGGACCCTGCTGGTCGCGAGCGCCGGCGCCCGGCCGACCCAGGCCCTGCTGCTGGCCGCGGGCCGCGGGAACGCCGAGTCGGAGATCGCGCTCGCGGCCTCGCTCGGGCTCGCGGCGGCGCACGACCCCGACCCCTCGGGGCCGGACGGCCAGGAGGGAGCCGTACGGTTCGCGCACCCCTTGGTCTCGGCCGCGCTGTACGCGCAAGCCACGCCCCAGGAGCGGCGGGCCGCCCACGCCGCGCTGTCCACGGCGGCCTCCGACCCGATCGAGCGGGCCCGGCATCTGGCCCTGGCCACCTCGGGCACGGACGAGCGGGTCGCCGCGCGGCTCTCCGAGGCGGCGGCGCTGGCCCGGGACCGCGGGGCTCCCTCGGTCGCCGCCCAGCTCGGGCTGCTCGCCGCCCGCCACACCCCGCCCGACGGCGGACCCGGCGCTGACGAGCGGCGGCTCAGGTCCGCCGAGGACGCGCTGACCTCCGGGGAGATCGACCTCGCCCGCGAAGTGGCCAGGGACGTCCTCGACCGGGCGACGGACGCGGCCGTGCGGGTGCGCGCCTGGATGGTCGTGATCGACTCCGCGGGCCAGGCCATGGCGGACGTCGAGTCCGTGTTCCCGAGAGCACTCGCCGACGCGGGCGAGGACCCCCGGCTGCTCGCCCTGGTCCGCTACCAACTGGCCTGGCGCGCGCTGCTCGTGGAGGGCGAGATGGCCAAGGGCCGCGAGGAGGCCGCCCATGCCGCCCGGCTCGCCGCCACCGCCGGGGACCGGAGCACCGAGCTGCTCGCGCTGTCCTTCCAGGCCCAGATGGAGACCATGATGGGCCACCCCGACGCCCCGGCGACCCTGGAGCGGGCCCTCGCGGAACCGCAGGACCTGCGGGTGGCGTGCGACCACAACGGGGCGGGCGCCACCCGGTTCCGCTGGCAGCTCATGAGCGACCAGCTCACCGAGGCCCGTACGACGATCACCCGGCTGCTGGGCGAGGTGCGCCGACGCGGGATGGTCGAGAGCGAGGTGCACTTCCTGCGCGGGCTGGCCGAGACCGAACTGCGCTCCGGGCACTGCGCCCGCGCGCTCGACCTCGGCCACGAGAGCCTGCGGCTGGCCCGGGACACCGGTATCGGCGAGGCCGCGGGCAACATGTTCACCTCGCTCGCCGAGGCCGCGGGCGGCGATGTGCACCGGGCCCTCGTGCTGGCCGGCGACGCGGTGCGCCGCGCCGAGGACGACGGCGACCTGATCTACCTGTCCCGGGCACTGGGCGCCCTCGGTCACGCCCGGCTGGTGGCGGGGGACGCCGCCGGGACCGTCAAGTCGCTGCGCAGGGCGTGGGAGTTGGAGCAGGGACTCGGCATATTCGACCCCGCGCGCGGCCGCTGGCACGGCGATCTGGCCGAGGCCCTGGTGCTGATCGGCGAACCGGGCGAGGCGCAGGAGGTCATCACCGCCACCCGCGAGCACGCGGTACGGCTCCGCCGGGCGAGCGTCCTTGCCGTACTGGACCGGGCCGAGGCCCTGGTGAAGGCGGCCGGCGGGCAGCACGAGGCGGCTGTACGGCAGTTGGTCTCGGCGCAGGACAGGCTGGCGCACCTCGGGTACGGGCTGGAGGAGGCGCGGGCGGCCCTCGCGCTGGCCCGGTTGCGCGCCGAGGAGTCGGGGCGGGGCTCGTACGACGAGGCGGCGCGGCTGTTCCGGCGCTGCCGGGCCGTGCCGTGGCTGCGGCAGCTCGACACCGTCTCCGCGGCCGGTCCCGCTCCCGTGGCGCCCGCGTCCGCCGCGCCCGAGTCGGTCCTCCCGCACCTGGACCGGCTGGCCTCGACGGAGCGTCAGGTCGCGGGGCTCGTCCTGGAGGGCGCCACGAACCGCGAGATCGCCGCACGGCTGTTCATCAGCGTGAAGACGGTGGAGGCGACGCTGACCCGGGTGTACCGCAAGCTGGGCATCCGGTCACGGGTGGACATCGTGCGGTTGGCCGCGCGGCAGCAGCGGGGGCAGTGAGGCGGGGGCTGCCCCAGCGACTTCACCTGACGGGGCGTCACCTGGCGGGACGTCACCTGGTCGGTCCTCACGCGGCGGGCCGTGATCTGGCGGGACGCCACCTGGTCGGCCCTCACGCGGCGGGCCGTGATTTGGCGGGACGTCACCTGGTCGGCCCTCGCGCGGCGGGCCGTCACCTGGGCGGTCTCTCAACCGGCGGGCCTTCTTGAGCTGTTCGGGTCCCGGGGAGCCGGGGTCTCGGGTGCTCCTCGAGGCTTCGGCGTCTGTGAAGTCCCGGGCTCGCCACTGCCGTCGGGGCTTCCGAGTTCCCGCGCACCCCAGTAGTCGGCGTCACGCGAGTCGGCGTCACGCGCGCTCGGGTCGCACACGCCTGATGCGCGCTCGGGTCGCACACGCCTGCTGCGGGCTCGGGTCGCACACGCCTGCTGCGCGCTCAGGTCGCGCACTCATGGTGCGCGCTCACGGCGTGGCCCGGTGGCGCGCAGGGCCCGTTGCGCCGCGGCAGGCACGGGACGGCCGAAGCCGCTCCAGCCGCAGCGGCAGCGGCAGCGGCAGCGGCAGCGGCAGCCGAGGGTTATCCCTCGTCAACTCCCGCAGGGAGTTCCCTCATTGGGGATGCGGCGGGCCGACTCCTAGCGTGGGTCCCGCCCCCGCAGGCTGTCGCACCACCCCCACAGTGACCCCCCACCGGCACCCCTGAGGAGATCCATGTCCGGGCTCACCTTCGCCAAGAAGGCCGCCGCCGTCGGCGTGGCCGTCGCCGCCGCAGCGACCACCTGCCTGCTCGGCGCGACCACCGCCGGAGCGGCTCCCCAGCCCATCGTCGGCGGCTCGACGACCACGGCCGCCGCGTACCCGTACGTCATGCAGATCACCAACGCCTCGCAGAGCCAGTTCTGCGGCGGCACACTGGTGTCGGCCACGAAGGTCGTGACGGCCGCCCACTGCATGGTCGGCAGAACCACGAGCAACACCCGTGTGGTCGGCGGCCGTACCTACCGCAACGGCACCAACGGCACGGTCGCCCAGGTCAGCAGGATATGGATCCACCCGGGCTACACGGACGCCGAGGAGGGCGACGACGTCGCCGTCCTGACGTTGTCGGCGTCCATGCCGTACACGCCCATCGGCTACGTCTCCTCGTCCGAGACCAGCGTGTACACGGCCGGGACCACGGCCCGCATCCTCGGCTGGGGCACGACCAGTTCGGGCGGCTCGTCCTCCAACCAGCTGCGCACGGCCACCGTTCCGACCGTCTCCAACTCCACCTGCTCGTCGGCGTACGGCTCGTCCTACATCTCCACCGACATGGTGTGCGCGGGCTACACCTCCGGCGGCGTGGACACCTGCCAGGGCGACAGCGGCGGCCCGCTCGTCATCGGCGGCAAGCTCGCGGGCATCACCTCCTGGGGCTACGGCTGCGCGGACGCCGGCTACCCCGGCGTGTACACCCGGCTGACGACCTTCTCCAGCCTGGTGGCGGCGCAGGTCTCCTCGTAACGGGCACCGCCCCGACAACTCCCTGAGCCCGACTCAGGTAGAGCCAGGGGGCGTTGCGGGCCTCCACGAG
>NZ_BMWD01000005.1:0-204687 GCF_014651055.1 Streptomyces fructofermentans | reverse complement strand
AGCGGCCCGCAACGCCCCCTATCCATGTGATCCATGTGATCCATGTGATCCGGGTGATCCGGGTGCCGGCCACGCGGTGACGTCGTACGGACGTGCCGCCGTCAGCCCCGTACGACGGTCCCGAAACGTACGTCGTGCGAGGGCGCGCCGCCGAGCACGGCCAGCGTCCGCTCCGCCTCCGCGACGACCTCGGCGCGCGCGCCACGGCTCAGACGGCCGAAGGGCTCGATCGTGATCACCGCCTCGTCCCGGGTCTCCTCCAGGCGCCACACCCCCTCCACGAACCCGTCGACGAGCAGCGTGCAGTAGGCCTGGTTTCCCTGCCAGGTACGGCCCTTGTAGTCGGGGGACACCACCCGTGAGCGGTCGGCGTGGGAGAGCAGGAGATTGTCGAACTCGGGCAGCAGCCGCGGCGGCGCGGGGGTGTCGGCGTCGGGCCGGGGAGCGTCCGGCAGGTCGAAGAGCTCGACGCCCGACTCGTCGCGGAAGGTGGCCAGTCGGGGCCGCAGCCGTTCGAAGACCTCCCGCAGCCGGGTCAGACCTGCCCAGGTCTGCATGTCCTTGACGGAGGCGGGCCCGAAGGCGGCGAGGTAGCGCAGCACGGTCGCGTCGGGAGCGGGCACGGGTTCGGCCGGGCGGCCGAGCCAGTGCTCGGCGGTGGTGAGCGCGACCTGCCCGCTGCGCCCCCACAGTCCGCGCGGGGTGACCTGGACGAGCGGCAGCCGGCAGCGGGCCGCGATGGACAGGGCCTGCGGGTCGGCGTCCGGCCACTCGGCGAGCAGCGCCTCGCGCAGCTGCTTCATGGTGCGCGGCTCGGCCTCGACCAGCTCGCGGCTGATGGAGGCGAGCCGGTCGAGGTCCACGCCGGCGAGTCCGGCGCGGAAGGCGTGCAGCTCCCGGTCGCGCGCGGCCTGCACGAGCGGCCGCAGCGTGAGGCAGTCGTCGGCGGTGTGGGTGTGGATGGTGGAGCGCATGGTGACGATGCGGACGACCTCGCGGGCGGCCATCGGGGCCGACAGGTCCTCGGGGGCGAAGCCGTCCAGCCGGGCGGCGAGCGCGTAGTACGGCGGCTTGACGTTCTGCGCCTGGAGGCCGACGAGGTGCGAGACGGCGTCCGTCGCGGACAGCGCGGAGCGGCGCAGCAGGAGCTGGCGGTCGAGGGTCGCCCGGTTCAGCTCGCGGACGCTCAGCACGGGGGCGGTCGAGGTCTTCGTCATGCTCCGCACGGTAGCGGGGCTTGCGGACAGCCTTTGTCCGCAACCCGTCGGATTCCGGTGCCTGTCCGCCCCGCGCCGGGCGCCCGCGCCATTTGACCCGTATATCCTGCCCGTGATCGGCAAGACTGACGTTCGACACGGAGGCAGCCGCGATGCCGGAGCGCCGAGCCCGCCCCGTACCCCCCGGCAAACCCGGCCGGAAGTCGGTGTGGCGGCGCACCGGGGGTCCGGCGGCACCACCGCCGGTCGATCCCCCGGCGCCCGAGCCGACCGCCGCGGACCCGGTTCCGCCCGAGCCGGGCAGCGTCGTGCAGGCGGCGCTCTACCGTGACGGCGTGCGGGTCGCGACGCCCGGCTCCCTGGCCGACACGTTCCGCGAGCTGCGAGAGCAGCCGGACCGCACGGCCTGGATCGGGCTGGCCCGTCCGACGGAGGACGAGATCCTCTCCCTGGCGGCCGAGTTCGACCTGCATCCGCTCGCCGTCGAGGACGCGATGGAGGCCCATCAGCGTCCGAAGCTGGAGCGGTACGGCGAGACGCTCTTCGTCGTCCTGCGCGCGGCCCGCTACCTCGACGCGTCCGAGGAGGTGGACTTCGGCGAGCTGCACGTCTTCGTCGGCCCCGACTTCCTGATCACGGTCCGCCACGGCGCCGCACCGGACCTGTCCGCGGTGCGCCACCGCATGGAGGGGACGCCGGAGCTGCTGAGGCTCGGCCCCGAGGCGGTCCTCTACGCCATCCTGGACTCCGTGGTGGACGGCTACGCGCCGGTGGTCGCCGGGGTCCAGAACGACATCGACGAGATCGAGACCGAGGTCTTCCGGGGCGAGCCGGAGGTCTCCCGCCGCATCTACGAACTCTCCCGCGAGATGGTCGAGTTCCAGCGCGCCACCCGCCCCCTGGTCGGCATGCTGCACGCCCTGATGGCGGGCTTCGCCAAGTACGGCACGGACGAGGAGCTCCAGCGCTACCTGCGCGACGTCGCGGACCACGTGACGCACACGAGCGAGCGCGTGGACGGCTTCCGCCAGGCCCTGGCGGACATCCTCACGGTGAACGCGACACTGGTGACGCAGCAGCAGAACGCGGAGATGCGGGCGCTCGCCGAGGCGGGCTTCGAGCAGAACGAGGAGATCAAGAAGATCTCGTCGTGGGCGGCCATCCTGTTCGCGCCGACGCTGGTCGGCACCATCTACGGCATGAACTTCGACCACATGCCGGAACTCCACTGGGTGCTCGGGTACCCCTTCGCGGTTCTGCTGATGGCGGGGGTCTGCACGAGCCTGTACGTCATCTTCAAGCGGCGGGACTGGTTGTAGGGGCGTGCCCGCGGCCTGCGGCACCGGGTGCGCGGCGAAGGGCCCCCGTGAGCGGGTGCTCGCGAGGGCCCTTCGTCGTGCCCCCTGCCGTGAAGGTTGAGAAGACGATCACGAGCAGGGCGTCCGGGGTGCCGGGCCCAGGTGTCAGGGCGCGAGGAGCAGGCTGTCGCCGCGCTCCTTGGCGGCGGCGTAACGCCGGGCCACGTCCTGCCAGTTAACGACGGCCCACATTGCGTCGACGAAGTCGACCTTCTGGTTCTTGTACTGGAGGTAGAAGGCGTGCTCCCAGGCGTCGAAGACCAGGATCGGCGTCGAGCCCTGGCCGACGTTGCCCTGGTGGTCGTAGACCTGCTCCACGATCAGCCGCCCGCTCAGGGGCTCGAAGGCGAGGACACCCCAGCCCGAACCCTGCGTCGTGGCGGCCGCCTTGGTGAGCTGGGCCTTGAAAGCGGCGAACGAGCCGAAGGACTCGGTGATCGCGTCCGCGAGGTCGCCCACCCCGTCGGCCGCCAGCGGCTCGCCGCCGCCGTCGCCGGTCATGTTGTGCCAGTAGATCGAGTGCAGGATGTGGCCGGAGAGATGGAAGGCCAGGCTCTTCTCCAGACCGTTGATCGCGCCCCACGACTCCTTGTCCCGCGCCTCGGCGAGCTGCTCCAGGGTGTCGTTCGCGCCCTTCACGTACGCCGCGTGGTGCTTGTCGTGGTGCAGCTCGACGATCTGGGGGTTGATGACCGGTTCGAGCGCCGCGTAGTCGTACGGAAGCTCCGGGAGCGTGTAGACCGCCATGTCCAACATCCTTCGACCTCGTTATTGCAACTCTTGCGCAGTTGCACATTAACAGCAAGAGGGCGCGGGTCGTCGGGAGCCGCCCCGAGGGCCGGGTGGTGCGCGGGGACGTACGCCCGTCCGGCGGTCGGTATGCTCGCGGCCGTGCCCGCCGCCCGCCCCCGGGACCCGTCGCCGCCGTGGCGGCCGCACGTGCCACGGACGTCAACGGATGAGCGAGAACACAGTGTTCGACTACGAGAAGGACGGCGCGGAGATCTACCGCCGGTCCTTTGCCACCATCCGCGCGGAGGCGGACCTCGCGGGGCTGCCCGCCGGGGTCGCCCAGGTCGCGGTCCGGATGATCCACGCCTGCGGGATGGTCGACCTCGTACGTGACCTCGCGTACTCCCCCGACGTGGTGACGCGGGCCCGTGAGGCCCTGCGTGCCGGGGCGCCCGTCCTGTGCGACGTCTCCATGGTGGCCAGTGGCGTGACCCGCGGGCGGCTGCCCGCGGGCAACGACGTGCTCTGCACGCTCTCCGACCCGGCCGTCCCGGACCTCGCGGCGAAGCTCGGCACCACCCGCAGCGCGGCCGCCCTGGAGCTGTGGCGGGACCGGATGGGGGGTGCCGTGGTCGCCGTCGGGAACGCGCCCACCGCGCTCTTCCGCCTGCTGGAGATGATCGAGGAGGGGGCGCCCCGGCCCGCCGCCGTGATCGGTGTCCCCGTCGGCTTCGTCGGAGCCGTCGAGTCCAAGGAGGCCCTGGCCGCGCACCGTTCGGGCCTGGACCACATCGTCGTGCACGGCCGCCGCGGCGGCAGCGCCATCGCCGCCGCCGCGATCAACGCCCTCGCGAGCGAGGACGAGTGAGGCGGGGGCGGTGAGCCGCGCGGGCGGTGAGTCGCGGCGGTAAGTCGCGGGCGGTGAGTCGCGGGCCGTCGGCCTCAGGCATGCGGGCGAGCCGCCGGGCTCCCCCGGTGGCGGGACGGATGGCCGACGGCCAGCGGCCGACCAGGCCGTCCAGGCCGCAGGCCGTACGCGGCACTCGGCACTCGGCACGCCAGCCCTCCTCCGTGAGCTGCGGGCGCGCCGGCAGCCCCCCGGTCGGCCGCGCCGCAGGCCAACGGCGGCGCTCGGCCGCGCCGCAGGGCGGCCGTCAACGACCGCCGACCCGCGATCGGCGGCCGGTGGCCGGTGGGACACGCGTCCGCGGCAGCCGGCCGCGCGCATCCCGGACCGCCACCCCGGCGGGACGCCGGCACCGCGCGCGGCCTCCGCCCAACGGGCCGTCAATCGCCGCAGGCGGCGCGAGGCCCCGGCCGACGGATACGGCCGGCGCGGCCAAGCGGCAGATGCGTGAGCGGCGCGACCGGGTCAGCGCCTTCCGTGCCACCACGGCGAATCCGGATCCGCCGGCGGCTCATGGTGCGTCCGCCTGAGCAGCAGCACGTCCAGACGCTCGACCCGTACCCGGAGTTCGGTGGCGGCCCTCGGCGGCAGGAGGAGCAGTGCCTCCTGCAGTTTGTCCCGGGCCCAGCCCTCGCCGCAGCAGGCGCAGGTGAACTCGTCCTCCCACGGCCTCCACCGGCGCCCGGAGCCGTGGACACGCGCGGACCACACGCTCAGGGCCACCGACACGACGCCCGGGGACAGCCGCTCCCGTTCGAGCACACGGACGGCGGCGTTCGCCGCCCCCGACAGGCCCGGGACATCGCGGTACCGGACCCAGGGGCTTCGCCAACCGCGTTCCCGCGCTCGGAGCGAGGCCGGTCGTCTACGTGGCACGGCCCCTTCGGAGATGAGTCATGGGCGGCATCCTCCCACGCCCCCGGACCGACCCACCAGGTCCTACCGGCCGGTGGGCCCGGGGCCGCCGCGGCCCCCGAGGAGGTCCAGGAGCCAGCGGGCCGCCTGCTCGGGGTCGGCCACGGCAGGCACGTCCTCGGGGACGGGCGGCCGCCGGACCACGACCACCGGCAGCCCCGCCTCGCGGGCCGCCGCAAGTTTGGGGGCCGTGGCCGCTCCCCCGCTGTCCTTCGTGACCACGACGTCCACACGGTGGCGGCGCAGCAGTTCGCGCTCCCCTTCGAGGGTGAAGGGGCCGCGGTCGAGCAGCACCTCCATGCGGGGCGGGTACGGGGCCTCGGGCGCTTCGACGGACCGTACGAGGAACCACAGGTCGTCCGGCCCGGGACGCGCGAAGGCCGCGAGCCCCGTCCGGCCGGTGGTGAGGAACACCCGCCTGCCCAGCCCGGGCAGCAGCGCCGCGGCCTCCTCCAGGGAGCCCGCCTCGTGCCACCGGTCACCCTCGCGGGGGACCCAGCCGGGGCGCCGCAGCGCGAGCAGGGGAACATGGGTGGCGGCGGCGGCCCGCGCCGCGTGGAAACCGATCGTCCCGGCGAAGGGGTGGGTGGCGTCGATGATCGCGTCCGCCCCGTGCTCCCGCAGCCACGCGGCGAGCCCCTCCGCCCCGCCGAACCCGCCGACGCGCACCCCGCCCGGGGGCAGCCGGGGGCCGGCGACCCGGCCGGCGAGGGAACTGGTCGTCCGCAGGCCGGGCACGCCGTGCAGCAGTTCCGCCAGACGCCGGGCCTCCGTGGTTCCGCCGAGTATCAGTACGTGCATGGGAGTCCGGGTCCGTTCATGAGTGGCGAGGCACACGGCGGCGGTGCGAAGGACGCGCCCGAGGCGCGGGGCGGTGGGGCGAAGGGCGCGCCCGAGGCGCGGGGCGGACGCACCGCCCAACTCAAGCACACTGGTCTGCGGCCCGGCTGGACCACCGGGGCCTGTGCGACGGCCGCGACGACGGCCGCGTACACCGCGCTGCTGACCGGGAGCTTTCCCGATCCGGTGGCCATCACCCTGCCCAAGGGGCAGACGCCGTCGTTCGCGCTGGCGGTCGAGGAACTGGCCGACGGGACCGCCACTGCGGGAATCGTGAAGGACGCCGGCGACGACCCCGACGTCACGCACGGCGCGCTGGTACGCGTGACCGTGCGACGGCTGCCCGCGGGTGCCGGGGTCGTCTTCCGGGCCGGGCCGGGCGTGGGCACGGTCACCCGTCCGGGCCTGCCGCTGCCCGTCGGCGAACCGGCGGTCAACCCCGTTCCGCGCCGGATGATGCGCGAGCACGTCGCCGAGGTCGCCGCCCGCCACGGAGGTACCGGCGACGTCGAGATCACCGTCTCCGTCGACCACGGCGAGGAGATCGCGCGCTCCACCTGGAACCCTCGGCTCGGCATCCTCGGCGGCCTCTCCATCCTGGGCACCACGGGGATCGTGGTGCCGTACTCGTGCTCGGCGTGGATCGACTCGATCCGGCGGGGTGTGGACGTGGCCCGCGCGGCCGGGCGCACGCACGTCGCCGGCTGCACCGGCTCGACCTCGGAGCGGACAGTCGTCGCCGAGTACGGGCTGCCCGAGGACGCCCTGCTGGACATGGGCGACTTCGCAGGCGCGGTCCTCAAGTACGTCCGCCGCCACCCGGTGGAGCGGCTGACGATCTGCGGCGGCTTCGCCAAGCTCTCCAAGCTCGCCGCCGGCCAACTGGACCTGCACTCAGGCCGCTCCCAGGTCGACAAGGGGTTCCTGGCCGAGCTGGCCCGGCGGGGCGGCGCCGACGACGCCCTGGCCGCCGGGGTGGCCGCCGCCAACACCGGCCTCGCCGCGCTCCAGTCGTGCCTGGCGTCCGGCGTGCCGCTCGGCGATCTGGTCGCGACGGCGGCGCGCGACGAGGCGCTGGGGGTGCTGCGGGGCGCGCCCGTCGCGGTCGACGTGATCTGCATCGACCGGGCCGGGACGGTGGTCGGTCGGAGCACGGTGGCCTGACGGCGGCCCCGGACCGTTCCGGGCCGCCCGGCCCAGGAATGGGACTCGGACCGGGTCTCGGACCGGATCTCGGACCCGGTCCTGGACCGGGTCCTGGACCGGGTCCTGGACCGGGTCCTGGACCGGACTCGCCCGGACTCGCCCGGACTCGCCCGGACTGTCCGGGACGAGCCGCTCGGACCCCGGTCCACGTATCCGGACCCGGACCCGGACCCGACGCCCGTGCCGCCGCCGTACGCACTCGGCCCCCGCCCGCCGCACGTCCCGGTGACACCGTCCCGCCCGCCGCACGTCCCGATGACACCGTCCCGCCCGCCGTACGTCCCGGTGACACCGTCCCGCCCACCGTGCCGCGGGTCCGGGCCTTCCGTGTCTACGATCACGGTGTGGCCCTCTTCCTGATCCGCCGTGACAGTGCCCTGGACGCCGTCGAGGCCTGGAGGCGGCTGACCGACTGGGAGCGGCACGCGGACGTCGTGCCGCTGACCCGGATCTCCGTCGTGACGGCGCCGCCGGTCGGGGTCGGGACCGTGTTCGTGGCCCGGACCGGTGTCGGGGCCGCCGGGTTCGACGACCCCATGGAGATCACCGTGTGGCGGCCTCCGGGCGGTTCCGCCGCCGGACTGTGCCGCCTGGTGAAGCGGGGCAGGACCGTCACCGGCTGGGCCGAGATCGAGGTGGGCGCCGGCCCGGGCGGGCGCGGCTCCCGGGTGGTCTGGCGGGAGGACGCGGGGGTGCGGGGGCTGCCGCGTGCCGCCGATCCCGTGGTGGCGCGGGCGGGGCGCCTCATGTTCGGTCGGGCGGTGGACCGCCTGCTGCGCGACTGACCCACGGAGCGTCCCCGAGCGCGGCCGAACTCCAGGCAGCCGCCCGCCGCCGCCACGTCCCGCTCGGCGGGACGGCTCCGGGCAGCGCCCCGTACCGCGTGGAGGCCGCCCGTCCCCTCCGCCCGCCGCAGGACGTCAGGGGGTCCACGCAGTCGAAAGTCTGTGGAACGGGGCGGGTCGCGGTTGCGAGACTGGGACCCATGAACGACATGGGGCGGTTCCGTCAGGCGGTCGTCGACTGGGCGGCGGGAGGTCCGGAGGCGGCGGACGCGGCCGTCGGCGCGGGGGAACTGGCCCGGGGGGTCGGGGTGCGCACGGTCGTCCTCGTCGAGGGCGGCAGCGACCTGGTGGCCGTCGAGGCGCTGGCCGCCCGGCACGGCCGGGACCTCGACGCGGAGGGCGTCGCGGTCGTACCGCTCGGGGGTGCGACGAACATCGCGCGGTTCGTGGACCTGTGCGGCCCCCGGGGGCTCGGCGTGCCGCTGGCGGGCCTCTGCGACCTCGGCGAGGAGCGGTTCTTCAGGCGCGCCCTGGAGCGCGCGGGCCTCGGCTCCGAACTGACGCGGGACGGGCTCGAATCGCTCGGCTTCTACGTGTGCGACGCGGACCTGGAGGACGAGTTGATCCGCTCGCTCGGCAGCGACCACGTACAGCGGGTCGTGGACGAGCAGGGCGAGTTGCGCTCGTTCCGCACCTTCCAGAACCAGCCCGCCCAGCGGGATCGGACCGTGGAGCAGCACCTCCGCAGGTTCATGGGCACCCACAGCGGACGCAAGGCCCAGTACGCGCGGGAACTCGTGGAGAGCCTGGACCTCGACCGGACGCCCCGGCCGCTGGACCGGCTGCTCGCCCGGGTCTGAGAGGGACCGAGAGGGACCGAGAGGCGCGGCTCGTGCGCCGCGTGTGTCAGGCCACCGAGCCGATGCGCCCCGCCGGCGGCGCGGCGAGGTCGTGGTGGATCGGGGTGTGCGCCCCGGTCAGCGCGGAGCCGCTGCCGCCGCGTCGCTCGGCGACGATCTGCGCGGCGATCGACAGGGCGGTCTCCTCCGGCGTGCGGGCTCCGAGGTCGAGGCCGATCGGCGACCTCAGCCGGGCCAACTCCATCTCGGTGACGCCGACTTCGCGCAGCCGTTCGTTGCGGTCGAGGTGGGTGCGGCGGGAGCCCATGGCTCCGACGTAGGCGACCGGCAGCCGCAGGGCGAGCCGCAGCAGCGGTACGTCGAACTTCGCGTCGTGGGTCAGCACGCACAGCACCGTGCGCCCGTCGACCTCCGTGCCCTCCAGGTACCGGTGCGGCCACTCCACCACGATCTCGTCGGCCTCGGGGAAGCGTGCCGCCGTGGCGAAGACGGGTCGCGCGTCGCACACCGTGACCCGGTGGCCGAGGAACTTCCCGACGCGGACCAGTGCCGACGCGAAGTCGATGGCACCGAACACGATCATGCGGGGCGGCGGGACGGAAGACTCGACCAGGACGGTGAGCGGTGCTCCACAGCGTGAGCCCCGCTCTCCGATCTCCAGGGTGCCGGTGCGGCCCGTGTCGAGCCGGGCACGCGCCTCGCCCGCCACCGTGCGGTCCAGCTCGGGATGGGCTCCGAAGCCGCCCTCGTACGAGCCGTCGGGGCGTATCAGCAGGGCGCGGCCGAGCAGTTCCGCGGGTCCGGAGACGACGCGCGCCAGCGCGGCCGCCTCGCCGCGGGCGGCGGCGGACAGCGCCGCCGCGACGACCCGGCGGCCGGGGTCGGCGGCGCGTACCGGAGTCACCAGGACCTCGATGGTCCCGCCGCACGTCAGGCCCACCGCGAAGGCGTCCTCGTCGCTGTACCCGAAGCGTTCGAGGACCGTCTCCCCGTCCTCCAGCGCCTGGCGGCACAGCTCGTACACGGCGCCCTCCACACAGCCGCCGGAGACCGAGCCGATCGCCGTGCCCTCCGTGTCGACGGCCAGCGCGGCGCCGGGCTGCCGGGGCGCGCTGCCCCCGACGGCCACCACCGTGGCCACGGCGAAGTCGCGTCCCCGCTCGACCCAGCGGTCCAGCTCCTCGGCGATGTCCAGCATCTCTCGGTCTCCTCACAGGGGTCGGGCGGACGGTGCGCACGGGGCGTCCGGTACGGGGTCCGCGGCAGTCGGCGGGCCGGGCGCCCGGCGGTTCTCCGGGCGCCCGGTGCGGGCGCTAGCGGACGCCCATCCAGCTCTCGATGGGGTTCAGGGCGAAGAAGACGAGGAAGACCGCCGTCAGGCCCCACATGAACGCCCCGATCTCCCGGGCCTTGCCCTGGGCGACCCTGATGGCGGCGTAGCTGATCACTCCGGCCGCCACGCCCGCCGTGATGGAGTACGTGAACGGCATGATCACGACGGTGAGGAAGACCGGGATCGCGGTGGCGCGGTCGGCCCAGTCCACGTGCCGGGCGTTCATCATCATCATGGCGCCGATCACCACCAGGGCGGCGGCGGCCACCTCACCGGGGACGATCGCCGTCAGCGGGGTGAAGAACAGGCAGGCGGCGAAGAACAGACCGGTGACCACCGAGGACAGACCCGTGCGGGCCCCCTCGCCGACACCCGTGGCCGACTCGACGAACACGGTCTGCCCGGAGGCCCCGGAGACGCCGCCGATCGCGCCGCCGGCCCCGTCGATGAACAGCGCCTTGGACAGGCCGGGCATCCGGCCCCTGTCGTCGGTGAGCCCGGCCTCGGTGCCGACGCCGATGATCGTGGCCATCGCGTCGAAGAAGCCCGCCAGGACGAGCGTGAAGACGATCATGCCCACCGTCATCGCGCCGACCTCGTCCCAGCCCCCGAACTCGACGTCGCCGAAGATCGAGAAGTCCGGCATGGAGACGGCGCCGCCGTGCAGTTCCGGCGCGCCGCTCGCCCACTGCTTCGGGTCGATGACGCCGAGGGTGTTGAGGACGACGGCGAGGACCGTGCCGGTGACGATGCCGACGAGGATGGCGCCCGGGACGCCCCTCGCCTGCAGCATGAAGATCAGGAGCAGGGTCGCGGCGAAGAGCAGGACCGGCCAGCCGGCGAGTTCGCCGTGCGGGCCGAGGGACACGGGGGTCGCCTCGCCCCGGTGGACGAAGCCCGCCTTCACCAGGCCGATCAGCGCGACGAACAGCCCGATGCCCATGGTGATCGCGTGCTTGAGCGCCAGCGGGATCGCGTTCATGATCATCTCGCGCAGCCCGGTGACCACCAGGAGCATGATCACCACGCCGTACAGCACGCACATGCCCATGGCCTGCGGCCAGGTCATCTGCGGCGCGACCTGCGAGGCGAGGACGCCGGACACGGAGAGTCCGGCGGCCAGGGCGAGCGGCACCTTGCCGAAGAAGCCCATCAGGAGCGTGGAGAGGGCCGCCGCGAACGCGGTCGCGGTGATCAGGGCCTTCTGGCCGAGCGTGTCACCGGCGGCGTCCTTGCCGGAGAGGATGAGCGGGTTGAGCAGCAGGATGTACGCCATCGCCATGAAGGTGGTGGTGCCGCCGCGCACCTCGCGAGCGACGGAGCTGCCCCGCGGGGATATGTGAAAGTAGCGGTCGAGCCAGGACCGGCCGGCCGGGGCACGGGTACCCGTGCCCGCGTCCTCCGCGGCGGTCTTCGGCTCCAGGGACTGCTGGGTCATGTGGGCCTACTCCCAAGGTTCAAAGGGGCACCCGCGGCAGGCCCGAGGGCCGCTCGACCGCCGTGGCGGTTGCGGGATTTGGGAAGGTGCTTCGGCCGCACGACCCGGGGGACGGCCCGAGACGAACGATCAGGTTCCGTTGCCGGATGCGGTGTCTCCCCCACTGGTGGGGGCCGGGTGCCGTGAGCGGTACGGGCCCGGGTGCTCCGGGCGGCGCCGGCGGTGACGTTCGTGGCGCCGCCCGGAGAGTTCTACGCCGTGCCGGTGAGGTGCTCCGGCCTCACCGGTGTGCGGTCGAGCCGCAGGCCCGTCGCGTTCCGGATCGCCGCGAGGACGGCCGGGGTCGACGACAGGGTGGGGGCCTCGCCGATGCCGCGGAGTCCGTACGGCGCGTGGTCGTCGGCGAGTTCGAGCACGTCGACCGGGATGGTGGGCGTGTCGAGGATCGTGGGGATCAGGTAGTCGGTGAAAGACGGGTTCCTGACCTTCGCCGTCACGGGGTCGACGATGATCTCCTCCATGACCGCGATGCCCAGGCCCTGGATCGTGCCGCCCTGGATCTGGCCGACGACGGACAGCGGGTTGAGCGCCTTGCCGACGTCCTGGGCACAGGCCAGTTCGATGACCTTCACCAGCCCCAGTTCGGTGTCCACCTCGACGACGGCCCGGTGGGCCGCGAAGGAGTACTGGACGTGCCCGAAGCCCTGACCGGTGCGCAGGTCGAAGGGCTCGGTCGGCCGGTGCCGCCACTCCTCCTCGACCTCGACGCTCTCGCCGTCGAGCACGTCCACCAGTCCGGCCAGCACCTCGCCGCCGTCGGTGACGACCTTGCCGCCCTCCAGGAGCAGTTCAGCCGTCGCCCAGGCCGGGTGGTAGGTGCCGAACTTGCGGCGCCCGATCTCCAGGACCTTCTCCCGGACGAGTTCGCAGGCGTTCTTCACGGCGCCGCCGGTGACATACGTCTGGCGCGAGGCCGAGGTCGAACCGGCGGACCCCACCCGCGTGTCGGCGGGCTGGATCGTCACCTGGGCGACCCCCAGCTCGGTGCGGGCGATCTGCGCGTGGACGGTGACACCGCCCTGGCCCACCTCGGCCATGGCGGTGTGCACGGTGACGACGGGCTCGCCGCCGGCGACCTCCATGCGGACCCGGGCGGTCGAGTAGTCGTCGAAGCCCTCGGAGAAGCCGACGTTCTTGATGCCGACGGCGTAGCCGACACCCCGGACGACGCTCTCGCCGTGCGTGGTGTTGGACAGGCCGCCGGGCAGCTGGCGCACGTCCGCGCCCTCGGAGCTCTCCCACTGGCGCTCGGGCGGCAGCGGCATCGCCTTGACGCGGCGCAGGAGTTCGGCGACCGGCGCGGGCGAGTCGACCGGCTGTCCGGTCGGCATGACCGTGCCCTGGGACATCGCGTTGAGCCTGCGGAACTCGACCCGGTCCATACCCACCTTGTCGGCGAGCTTGTCCATCTGCGCCTCGTACGCGAAGCACGCCTGGACCGCGCCGAAGCCGCGCATGGCGCCGCAGGGCGGGTTGTTGGAGTAGAGCGCGAGGGCCTCGATGTCGACGTCGTCGAGCACATAGGGGCCGACGGACAGGGACGCGGCGTTGCCGACGACGGCCGGGGACGCGGAGGCGTACGCGCCGCCGTCCAGGACGATCCGGCACTTCATGTGCGTGAGCCGGCCGTCCTTCGTCGCCCCGTGCTCGTAGTGGAGTTTCGCGGGGTGGCGGTGGACGTGCCCGAAGAAGGACTCGAAGCGGTTGTAGACGATCTTGACCGGCTTGCCGGTGCGCAGCGCCAGCAGGCAGGCGTGGATCTGCATCGACAGGTCCTCGCGGCCGCCGAAGGCACCGCCGACGCCGGAGAGCGTCATCCGGACCTTGTCCTCGGGCAGCCCCAGCACCGGGGCGATCTGCCGCAGGTCGGAGTGCAGCCACTGGGTGGCGACGTAGAGGTCGACGCCGCCGTCCTCTGCGGGTACGGCGAGGCCGGACTCGGGGCCCAGGAACGCCTGGTCCTGCATGCCGAAGGTGTACTCGCCCTCGACGACGAAGTCGGCGCGTTCCCGGGCGGCCGCGACGTCGCCGCGCACGATGGGCTGGCGGTGCACGATGTTGGGGTGCGGGACGTGGCCGACGTGGTGGTCGTCGCGGTTCTCGTGGACGAGGACCGCGTCCGGGGCGGTCGCCGACGCCTCGTCCGTGACGACCGGCAGCTCCCTGTACTCCACCTTGATCCTGGCGGCGGCGCGGCGCGCGGTCTCCGGGTGGTCGGCGGCGACGATCGCGACGGGCTCGCCGTGGTGGCGCACCTTTCCGTGCGCGAGGACCGGGGTGTCCTGGATCTCCAGGCCGTAGTTCCGCACGTCCGTGGGCAGGTCGTCGTACGTCAGGACCGCGTACACGCCGGCCTGTGCGAGGGCCTCGGAGGTGTCGATGGACACGATCTCCGCGTGGGCCACGGGAGAGCGCAGGATCTGGCCCCACAGCATGTCCTCGTGCCACATGTCGGACGAGTACGCGAACTCGCCGGTGACCTTGAGCGTGCCGTCCGGGCGGAGCGTGGACTCGCCGACGCCGCCCCGGGTCTGCGAGCCCTGGGTGAGCTTGGTGGGGGTGCCGACGGGGGCGCCGCCCTGCCGGGCCGAGGCCGCCGGGATGGGTTTCGCGGACATGGTCAGACCACCTCTCCCTGCCGGGCGGCCGCGAGGCGGACCGCGTCCATGATCTTCTCGTAGCCGGTGCAGCGGCACAGGTTGCCCGACAGCGCCTCGCGGATGTCCGCGTCGGTGGGGGTCGGGTTGCGCTCCAGCATCTCGTCGGCGGCGACCAGCAGGCCCGGGGTGCAGAAACCGCACTGGACGGCGCCGGCGTCGATGAACGCCTGCTGGATCGGGGAGAGTTCGGTTCCCTCGCCGGTCTGCGAGTCGGTGCCGCGGGCACTCCAGTCCTGGGCGTCCCGCACAGAGGTGCCGTCTTCGGCCCGGGCGCCGTCCGGGGACGGGCCGCCGCAGGCTCCGGGGGCGCAACCCCCTTGCGCGGCACGCTGTTTGGCGTAGTCGGCGAGACCCTCGACCGTGACGACCTCTCGTCCCTCGACCTGCCCGGCCGCGACCAGGCAGGAGCAGACCGGGACGCCGTCGAGGCGGACCGTGCACGAACCGCACTCGCCCTGCTCGCACGCGTTCTTGGAGCCGGGCAGGCCGAGGCGCTCGCGCAGGACGTACAGCAGGGACTCGCCCTCCCACACGTCGTCGGCCTCCTGGCGACGGCCGTTGACCGTGAAATTGACACGCATTACGCGACACTCCCCTTCCGATGCGCCCGGCCGTCCGTGCCGCGGTACGACTCCCAGGTCCATGTCAGCGTGCGGCGGGCCATCACGCCCACCGCGTGGCGGCGGTAGCTCGCCGTGCCCCGTACGTCGTCGATCGGGTTGCAGGCGGCGGCGCACAGTTCGGCGAACTGCTTCGCGACGGAAGGGGTGATGATCCTCCCGTTGTCCCAGAAGCCGCCCTCGTCGAGCGCCGCGTTCAGGAACTCCTCCGCCGTACGCGCCCTGACCGGCGTGGGCGCGGCCGAGCCGATGCCGGTGCGGACCGTGCGGGTGTCGGGGTGCAGGGCCAGGCCGAAGGCGCAGACCGCGATCACCATGGCGTTGCGGGTGCCGACCTTGGAGTACTGCTGCGGCCCGTCCGCCTTCCTGACGTGGACGGCCCTGATCAGCTCGTCGGCGGCCAGGGCGTTGCGCTTCACGCCGGTGTAGAAGTCGTCGATCGGGATGAGCCGGGAGCCCCGTACGGACTCGACCTCCACCTCGGCGCCCGCCGCGAGGAGGGCGGGGTGGGCGTCGCCGGCCGGGGAGGCGGTGCCGAGGTTGCCGCCGACCCCGCCGCGGTTGCGGATCTGCGGGGAGGCCACGGTGTGGGAGGCCAGGGCCAGGCCGGGCAGTTCGCCGCGCAGGTTCTCCATGACGGCGGTGTAGGGGACCGAGGCGCCCAGGCGGACGGACTCCTCGCCGACCTCCCACTCGCCCAGCTCGCCGACACGGTTCAGGTCCAGCAGGTACTCGGGCCGGCGGTGGTCGAAGTTGATCTCGACCATCACGTCGGTGCCACCGGCAATCGGCACAGCGGTGGGGTGCTCGGCCTTCGCGGCGAGCACCTCCTCCCAGCTGGCCGGGCGAAGGAAGTCCATGACCGGCTCTCTTCTTCGTCTCGTGGATGGTTCTGATCAAGCCAGTTCGTGTGCGGCGGGCCCGGCTCGTTCATGAGTTGTTCACGTGGAGTGACGTCAGTACACAGCGCCGTACCGCACCTGGGTCAGTCACCGAAACCATGAAGGAGTTGGCTGGCCAACGCACCCATCTTGTAGATTCGTATGAACGGAGGTCATCGGCAACCTCCCCGCTTTCCTCCGGAAACACCACGCACAGCCCCGGGGCCGCCGCGAGCACCGTTCGCGAAGGCCCAGGACACGGGCCGCCCGGGCCGGGACCACCGTCCGCCGGGCACCGTGGTCCGGCTCGCGGGGCCGGGACCCGCGCACCGGGCTCCGCCCTTCGGCCCTCCCGATCCATCGTAGATTTCGAGACAGAACGGCGGCGACGAGAATGCGGCTGCGCGCACTGCTGGACACCGACGCGCTGGGCCTGCGGCTCCTCGGCGGCGAGGACGAGCTGGACCGCACCGTGCGCGGTGTGATGACCACGGACCTGCGGGACCCCAGCCGCTACCTCTCCGGCGGCGAGCTGGTGCTCACCGGGCTCGCCTGGCGCCGTGACGCCGCCGACTCGGAACCCTTCGTACGGCTCCTCGCGGGCGCCGGGGTGACCGCGCTCGCCGCGGGCGAGGCCGAGCTGGGCCCGGTCCCCGACGACCTCGTGAGCGCCTGCTCGCGGCACCGGCTGCCGCTGTTCGCGGTCAACGAGTCGGTGGCCTTCGCGACGATCACCGAGCACGTGGTGCGGCAGGTGTCCGGCGAGCGGGCCGGGGACCTGGCGGCCGTCGTCGACCGGCACCGCCGGATGATGACCTCCGGCCCGGCGGGCGGCGGCCCCGACGTGGTCCTGGACCTGCTCGGCTCCGACCTGGACCTGCGGGCCTGGGTGCTCTCCCCCGCCGGCCGCCTGATCGCGGGCTCGCACCTCGCGGAGCCGGACCTGCCCGGCGGGGTGTGCGCCGCCCTGGCGGGCGAGCACCTGGCCGCGGCCCGCACCGGCCGGCGGGGGCCCCACCGGGCGACGCTGGACGGCACGACGTACTCGCTGTTCCCGATCGGCGGCGGCGGACGCGCGGCGGCGGGCGCCCGCGACGTGCGCGAGAGCGTCCTGTCGGACTGGGTGCTCGCCGTCGAGGCGGACGCGGGCGACTGGCCCGAGGAGCGGCTCGACCTCCTGGAGGGCGTCACCCAGCTGATCGCCGTCGAACGGGACCGGCGGGACGCGGCGCGCACGGTGCGCAGACGGCTCGCCCAGGAGGTCCTGGAACTGGTCCAGACCGGTGCGGCGCCCGCGGAGATCGCGGCGCGGCTGCGGGTCGCGGCCCCGGTGCTGCTGCCCGGTCTCGGCGCCGCCCCGCACTGGCAGGTCGTGGTGGCCCGCGTCGAATGGGACGGCGGGGAGGTCGAGGGCGGTCCGGTGGCCCAGTCGCTGCTGGAGGAGATCCTCGTCGACCCCCGGTCCTCGGGACCCGAGCCGTCCGACCGGATCGCGGTCGCCCACACGGGCGACGAGGCCATCGCCCTCGTACCCCTGCCGGCGGTGTCCTCGGAGCACGACGGCTCGGAGACCGGTCTGCTGGCGGACGCGCTGCTGGAAGCCGTACGCGCCCCGCTGTCGGCGGGTCTCGGCGACGACGGGCGGCTCACTCTCGGGGTCAGCGCGTCCGTGCACTCCGCGGAAGGACTGCGCGGCGCCCTGGAGGAGGCCAGACACGCCCGCCGGGTGGCCGCGGCGCGGTCCGGACGGGTCTGCGCGGCCGGGCACCAGGAGCTGGCGTCCCACGTGCTGCTCCTGCCGTTCGTCCCGGACGACGTGCGCCGCGCCTTCACGGCCCGGCTCCTCGACCCGCTGCGCGACTACGACCGCCGCCATCGCGCCGAACTGATCCCGACGCTGGAGGCCTTCCTCGACTGCGACGGCTCCTGGACACGGTGCGCGGCCCGGCTCCACCTGCACGTCAACACGCTGCGCTACCGGGTGGGACGCATCGAGCAGTTGACGAGTCGCGATCTTTCGCGCCTGGAGGACAAGCTGGACTTCTTCCTCGCGCTGCGCATGAGCTGAGGTCACAGGGTCGCCGGACGGCGGGCACCAAGTGCGGCCTCTGTCCCCCGACTTTGTGAAATCCTTCACCCACCCCCTTGGCCGGGCGAGCGGATTCGTGCTGAGATGCCGCCACCACTCAACAGCTCAATGGTGTGCTCGGGGAGGGCAACGTGGCGTATTCCGCCATGTCTGGTTACGGAACTGCTGCCGGGGACGACCCACTCCAGATCGCGGTGTGGCGGTTGCGCTCGCGCGCCTGCTGGGCGGACGCGGCCGCGCTCCTGGAACCACGCACGCCGGGATTCGCGCTCCAGCGGGCCTCGCTCCTCGTCGAACGGTGTCTCTACACCGAACAGGGGTGGGCCGAGGCGGAGGACGCGCTGCGCACGGCGGAGGCGCTGGCCCGCAGCGACGACGAGCGGGGGGCGGCGGCGTGCGAACGCGGCCAACTGGCCTACGCCGCCACGCTGCTCGCGGTGCGCGACCGGGCCGACGAGGCACGGGCAGCGCTCGGCCGGGCGGCGGCGCTGATCGCGCCGGGCGCTCCCGGGCGGGCCCTGCTCGACTTCCGGCGCGGGCTGCTCGCCGAGAACCTGGCCCACTCCCCGCAGGCGGCCCGCGCGGCCTACCGCCGCGCGCACGCCGGCGCCACGGCCCAGGACGACCCCCTGCTGCTCTCCTGCACCTGGCGCCATCTCGCCGGACTGGCCCTGCGCGAGGGCGAGTCGGCGGAGGCCCGGCACGGCTTCGCGGAATCCCTGCGCATCCGCGAGGAGTTGGGCTACCTCGTCGGCACGGCTCCGGCGCTCGCCTCGCTGGCGGACGCGGAGAGCGAGCCCGAGGCGGGACGGCTGCGGGCCGAGGCGGGGCGGCTGTTCCGGCTCCTGGGAGGCGTACCCACGTGGCTGGGGGCCCAGTTGGCCCCGCCGGCGGCCACGGCCTGACCCCGAGCGCCCCGCCGGCCCTGCCGGGCCCTCGGTCCGCCGGTTGACATCGGCGGGGCGGGGCGCGGGGCGGAAAGGGCCGGAACTCCCCCGTCGCGCTGTCGGCCCGTCGGCCCGTCGGAGGCTGCGTGCGAGGCGCGGTGGGCGGGGCGGGCTCCGGTCGGCAGCGCGGCCCGGGCGGGCGCGTACCGCTAGCAGTCCGTGAAGTGCGCGTGCACGACGGACTGCACGGCGGGCAGGTCCTGGGCCGTCAACGCGTCCAGGAGCGCGCTGTGCTGGGCCGCGTCGGCCAGCAGGTCGGCACGGCGGCGGGAGGCCGGCGCGCCGGCGAGGGGCCACTGGGCGCGGCGGTGCAGTTCGTCGGCGATCCGGACCAGTTGGCGGTTGCCCGCGAGGGCGAGCAGCGCCCCGTGGAAGGCCCGGTCCGACTCGGCGTAGCGCCCCCGGTCGCCGCACGCCGCGGCGGCGGTCGTGGCCTCGGCGAGGGGGCGCAGCTCGGCCCAGCAGGACGCGGAGACCGTGCGGGCGAGGCGGAGTATCACGGGCACCTCGACCAGGGCCCGTATCTCGGCCAGCTCGGCCAGTTCGCGGGCGCCGCGCCGCACGACGCGGAAGCCCCGGTTCGGGACGACCTCCACGGCACCCTCGATCGCGAGCTGCTGCATGGCCTCGCGCACCGGGGTCGCCGAGACGCCGAAGCGCTCGCCGAGGACGGGCGCGGAGTACACCTCGCCGGGGGCCAGGTCGCCGCCGACCAGCGCGGCCCGGAGCGCGTCGAGTATCTGGCCCCGGACGGAGGCGCGCTGGATCACCGGCCGGGGGGCGGCGGACACGGCGGGCACGCCGGTGGCGCTCCCGTGCGTCAGGCGCGGCCGGGGGATCGGCGCCTCGCTGTGCGTGTGCTCGCCGCGGGCCGTGCGCTCGGGAGGCCCGGCCGCCGCGGCCGCGCCGCTCGGCACAGCGCCCGCGCCGGGCCCGGGGGCGCGTACCGCGGGCCGCTCCCGGCCCGCGCCGCCCGCGCGGAACTGCGGCGGTACGCGCGGCGCGGGTGTGCCCGGCCCCGCTTCGGAGGGGTCGCCTGCGGAGCCGTACGCCTCGCGCGAACCGGCCTTCTCCACGGGATCCTCCTGCGGGGGTGGGCAGTGTGATGGGTGTGCGGGCGGGGTCCGGAGCAGCCCCGACAGAACAGGGTAAACCTCGACCCGGTCGGGTAAGGTAAGCCTTACCTGCGAACGATCGTGAATCGGGGTTCCCGCATGTCCGCTCCCACCGTGTCCGGAGCCGCGCCCGGCGGCGTCGTGCGTCCCGTCGGCCCGGTCCTCACGGCGGCGTACACGCGGATGACCGAGGTGCTGCCCGGCCTCGGCGTGACGGAGCTGGGGCCCGACGATCCGGCTCCGACGGGCGGCGGGCACTTCCCGGCGGCCGGACTCGCCGCGGGCGGTGCCGCCCTCGACGCGTTCCTGGCGTGGGACGACGCGCAGGTGCTCGCGGACCACGGACAGCGCGCCCGGCCCGATGTGGTGGCGGCCTTCGGGCTGCACCGGTACGCGTGGCCGGTCTGCCTGCTGATCACGGTGCCGTGGTTCCTGCTGCGCCGCGTCCCCCGCCTGCCGGTGGGGGACGTCACGTTCCAGCGCATGCCCGGCCGCGTCTCCGTCCGCGTCGGAGAGTTCGCCTGCCTGCCCGACGACCCGGCCGCGGCTCTGCCGGGCGCCCGCGTGGTGCCGGACGAGGAGGCCCTGCGCGCGGCCGTGCGCGCCTCCGTGGCCGAACACCTGGAGCCGCTCCTCGGCGCGTTCGGGCCCCGGATGCGGCGGCGGGGCCGGGCCCTGTGGGGCATGGCGACCGACGAGGTGGTCGAGAGCCTCTGGTACGTCGCCGGGCTGCTCGGCGAGGAGCGGCGCGCGGCGGCCGAGCTGGAGCTGCTGATGCCGGGCACGGCCAAGCCGTACGTGGGCTCGGCCGCGTTCCGCGAGGTGGCCGGTCCGAACGGCGAGTGCCTGCCGACCCGGGACCGGGCCAGTTGCTGCTTCTACTACACGCTCGACCCCGAGGACACCTGCGCCAACTGCCCCCGCAACTCCGAGGCGGTCCGCGTGGCGAAGCTGACGGCGGAGGCCGCGGCGGCCTGAGGCACCGCCGCGCGGCGTCCGGCCGCCCCGGCCGGGGCGCCCCGGCCCGCCGAGAACGCGGGAGCGCCGGCGGTGCGCGACCCTGCGGGGGGCCGGCCCGATTCGGACTGGGTCGGCCCGGGCGTCCCGGCCCGACGGGAGCCCAGGAGCGCCCGCGGTGCGGGGGTCGGCCCGAATCCGGACCGGGGTCGACCTGGGTGCGACCGAGGCCCTCCCCGGGTTCGGGCCGCCGGGAACGCGGGACCGCCCGCGGCGCACGGCCCTGCCGGGACTTCGGCCGAGGGACGGCCGGATTCGGACCGGGTCGGCCCGGATTCGGCCGGGGCGGGGCCCAGCCGAGGCCCGGCCCGGATTCGGGCCGCCGAGAACCCGGGACCGCCCGCGGCGCACGGCCCTGCCGGGACTCCGGCCGAGGGACGGCCGGATTCGGACTGGGTCGGCCCGGGTTCGGACTGAGGTCGGCCGGGGCGGGGCCAGGGCGTCCCGGCCCGCCGGGAGCGCAGGACTGTCCGCGGCGCGTGGCCCTGCCGAGGCGCGGCCCGGGGGTCGGACCGGATTCGGGCCGGATTCGGGCCGGGGTCGACCGGGGCCCCGGTCCACGTGCGGCCGTAGGTGCCGGTCCGTGTCGGGGGCCCCGACGGCGGGCCCCCGCCTGCCGTGGCCGACACTTTGGTCACAGTCGCTTCACGAAATCCTCACCAGCCGCAAGAGCTTTCCGTGGAACCACCCGTACGGGTAATCTAACTCGAACTCAACTCCCGCTCCTCGCGCGGCAGTTCGAGCAGATCGCCGCCCTCACGCATCCTCTTGCACTCCCTTGGCGGCCTCTTGCCCCGAAACCCCCTGAGGACCTACGGGATTGGGCCACTATGGCGGGCGTTACGCCCTATCCCAATGCAAGGGACCCCAGATGAGACTGACCGACATATCGCTGAACTGGCTGCTTCCGGGCGCCGTGCTGCTCCTGGGCTTGCTGGCGGCGGTTGCGGTGCTCGCGCGAGGCAAGCGCGCCGGGGAGAAAGCGAGTTCCGACGACTCGTGGGAGCGCAGCGAGGAGCGCCGCAGGCGCAAGGAGGCGATCTACGGCACCGCTTCCTACGTCCTGCTCTTCTGCTGTGCGGCGGTGGCGGCGGCCCTGTCGTTCCACGGCCTGGTCGGCTTCGGCGAGCAGAACCTGAATCTCTCCGGCGGCTGGCAGTACCTGGTGCCGTTCGGCCTGGACGGCGCGGCCATGTTCTGCTCCGTGCTCGCGGTCCGCGAGGCGAGCCACGGTGACGCGGCCCTCGGCTCCCGGATACTCGTGTGGACCTTCGCGGCCGCGGCCGCGTGGTTCAACTGGGTGCACGCCCCGCGGGGTCTCGACCACGCGGGTGCCCCGCACTTCTTCGCCGGCATGTCCCTGTCGGCCGCGGTGCTGTTCGACCGCGCGCTGAAGCAGACGCGCCGCGCCGCCCTGCGCGAGCAGGGCCTGGTCCCCCGTCCGCTGCCGCAGATCCGGATCGTCCGCTGGCTGCGGGCTCCGCGCGAGACGTTCGGCGCCTGGTCGCTGATGCTCCTGGAGGGTGTGCGCACCCTGGACGAGGCGGTGGAGGAGGTCCGCGAGGACAAGCGTGAGAAGGAGCTGAACCGTCAGCGCCGTCGCGACCAGGAGAAGCTGGACCGCGCGCGGCTCAAGGCGATCACCCGCGGGCACCGCGGACTGACCGGTCGCGGCAGGCAGGCCGAGCTGCCCGCGGCGACATCCGCGCAGGTCTCCTCGGAGCCTGCCATATCGCCCGACATCCCCGTGCGCGCCCGCCCCTCGCTGCAGCCCGTCCGGCGCGGTGGCGAGTCGATGACGGTCGATCTCACCGCGGAGGACGACACAATGGCCCTACCGCGACTCGACTCCCTTGAGCGCAAGCTGAAGGACCTGGAGCAGCAGTTCGGCTGAGCGGGAATCCGGGGGCCCGGGCGGCCACCACCCCGACGGGGGCGCGGCGTTCACGCCGCGCCCCCGTCCAGTTCGAACCACACCGCCTTCCCCACTCCGTGCGCCCTGACTCCCCAGGCGTCCGCGAGGGACTGCACCAGGACGAGGCCTCTGCCGTGCGTACCGTCGTCGGCGTTCGGTACCCGCAGTATCGGCCTGCGTCCCACGAAGTCCCGCACTTCCACGCGGAGTCCGCGTGGACCGACCGTCGCGGTCAGCAGTGCGTCGTGGTCGGTGTGGATGAGCGCGTTGGTGACGAGCTCGCTGGTCAGCAGTTCCGCCACCTCGGACCTGCCGGGCCTGCCCCAGTGGGCGAGCATCTCCCTCAGTGCCCTGCGGACCTCGGGCACCGCCCGGAGATCGGCCCGCCCCAGCCTGCGCCTGAGCTGGGAGAAGCCGTGCCGTCCGGTCGTCCCGTCCGCCGGGTCCTCCCTCGTCTTGGTCAGTTTCACCCTCTTCGACGAGAAGGCCCCGGATATCACGGGACCGCCTCCTCGTGCCTGCCTCTTCATGACCCCCGCCCTGCGCGCGCCGTCGGTATCCCTCCTGCTCGAACACGTTCACGGAATGCATGCCCCCCGCCGGAACGCGGCAGTCATGCCGAATCGGGCACGGTCCGGAGCACCGTCGTGACCGGACAGGGGGCGCCCGGGGACGCCGTGGACCGGACGGCCCCGCCCGGTCGGAGCCCGAAGCGGCCGCGCGCTTCACGGCAGCGCCCCACCCGGCCGAACTCCCGTCCCACGGGGCCGGGTTCGCCCACCGCGACCGGCCCGGACCGACTGTGCCTCCGGCGCGGCCCACCGGCATGTGCGGGCCCTTGCGTGCCCTCCGCGCGGCGCGCACTGCCCACGCTGGGAGCGCCTCCACCGCGCGAAATGCCTGCTCGCCGGGGGGCCGCACGGAACCGGACGCGTGCCGCTGACCGGCGCGGGGTCATGGAGCGGCAGGGGTGCGCCACCCGTCCCGGCGGACCCGAAGTCCGGTGCCGGGCAGGGGAAACAGCGGTCCGGCGCGAGGGAACACCCCCCGGGGCGCCCGTACCCGTGGAGCAACGGCCCGCGCGCAGCGCGCCGACCGGCCGGGACGGACCGCGTGCCCGAACGCGGGCCTCCGCCCGGCTCCCCGGTACGGGCACGGTCACCGCGCCTACGCCCGCCGCCCGGACGGGACCACTGACGATGGTCCCGACCGCCCATCGCCGTCTGCCGATCCGGCCGTACGCGCGCAGGCCGTGCGCCGAGACGCGGCTCCTGCCGGGGGCGCCGGCCGGGTCGGACGGTACGCGCCCGGCCGGTGGCGGCCGGTCCTGCGCCGGTGGTCCGGCATCCCCGTCCCGGGGCCGGTGGACCCGCAGGTACGGACCCTGACATCCGTCAGGACCCCCGGGGCCGCCGCTCTCCTAGGCTCCGAACGGCCCGTTCGCGGGCCGGGTACGCCGGATTCACCCTCGCGCAGCCCGGCGGCCCCGCACAAGCCCCGGCGGCGCGCGTCCGCGCCGCCGTCCGGCACCGTCCGAAGCCCGACGTCCGACCGGAGCGGTCCAGGCAGCCGCCGGGCCCGCCCGGTCCCCAGGGGAGTCAACGCCATGCACCGCATCGCACGCCGGCCCGGGACGGGGGGACGCGTCTGGAGAGCGCTCCTCGCGTCCGCCGCCGCCCTGCTGGTCCTGACCACCGGCGCATCCGCGCCGGCCACCGCCGCCGTCCGGGTGCCCGACGGCGTCATCGCCGGGGTCGCCGTCTTCGACCGGCAGACCGGGACCTTCACCGAACAGCTCGACTCGAGCGCGAAGTTCAGGTCCGCCTCCGTCGTCAAACTGCTGATCGCCCTGGACTACCTGCTCGGCCGCGCGCCGACGTACTCCGTACCGGCCGCCGACCGGGCCCGTCTGGAACCCATGCTGCGCGGGAGCGACGACGCGGCCGCCAACCACTACTGGTCCGCGAACGGCGGTTCCGGGATCGTCCGGCGGATGATCGACGAGGTGGGGCTGACCGACACCGACCCGCCGCCCGCCGGGCAGGAGGGCTTCTGGGGCTACACCGCGCTGTCCGCCCGCGACACGGTGAGGATCTACCGCTACCTCCTGGAGACCGCGCCGGCTCCCGTCCGCGAATTCGTGATGGGCAACCTGCGCCAGTCCACGCGCTGCGCGACCGACGGCTACGACCAGCACTTCGGCATCGCCGGCGCCTTCGACCGCCCGTGGGCCGTCAAGCAGGGCTGGGCGGGCTCCTCGTTCCCGGCGGGCACCTGCACGACGGGTGCCTCCTCGGCGGGCACCTCCTCGGCGGCGAGCGGACGCTCGCCCGCGTCCGACGCCGCGCCGGACGCCCCGGCCCTGGACCTGACCCGTCCCGCCCTGCACAGCACCGGAACCGTGGGCTCGGGCGACCGGACCATCGTGGCCGTCCTGACGCTCCATCCCGTCGGCACGTCGTACGGGAAGGCCTACACCGACATCGGCAGGCTGACCCGCTCGCTGAACGTGCCCGGCGGGACGGCTCCGGCCGGCACCTGGTTCGGAACCTGGAGCGATCACGTGAACGTCCGCCGGGACCCGTCCACGGGCAACCCTCCGATCACCCAACTGCCCGCCGGGGTGGAGGTCCTGGTGGGCTGCCAGCGCAAGGGGCAGGCCGTGTCGGTGCCGCCGTACGACAACGACTGGTGGGCCTACCTGCCCCAGTACGGCGGCTACATCTCGAACATCTACGTCAGCTCGCCCGAGAACAAGCTGCCGAACGTGCCGGAGTGCTCCGGGTCGTGACCCGGCGCGGGCGGCGGGGCGGGGTCCGGAGGCGCCGGACCCCGGCTCACCGCTCGTACTCGGCGAGGTACCGCAGCACCTTCTCCACGTGCGGCCGTACGCGCTCGGGGACACCGCGCTCCTCGATGACCGTGCGGTCGCTCGTGCGGTAGCCGGCCACGACCAGCGCGACCAGGTCCTTCTTCGGCAGCTTCGCCTGCTTGAACCGCTGGTCGAGCCAGCACACGTAGAGGCTCATGGTCGTGATCGCGTCCGGTGGCGACATGTGGTCCTTGTCGCCGTCGCCGTCCCCGTCCAGCGCCCAGGCGCGGAAGACCGAGGGCGTCCACATGGCGATGCCGTACTCGTCCGTCTCGGGGCGGGCCGCGTCGGCGTCGAAGCCGCTCTCCGCCTTGAGCATCGCGGCGAGCAGCGCGGGGGTGATCTCCTCGTCCGTGCAGCGGTGCGCGGCCTTCACGATCACCGGGCGCAGCGCCTCGGGCACGTCGGAGTCCGCCGGGATCTCCCCCGCGGCGGCGGGCGCCCCCTGCGCCGGGCCGCGTGTGCCCGTGGCCGAAGCGGCGGTGCGCGGACCGTCCTTCCGCGCGGCGGGTTCGTCGCCCCACACCAGGGCGGCGCCGGCCGTCGCGAGGACGGCGGCCAGGACGGCGGCGACGACCGGAACCGCCCGCCGGGGTCCGCGGCGCCCGGCGGACAGGTCGTCCAGGCGGGCCCGCAGGGCGTCCGCGGTGTGCGGGAGGCGCGCGGCGTGGTCCGGCGCCAGGCAGTCCGCGACCAGGCGGCGCCGCTCCTCCTCGATGCCGGGCTCCAGGCGCAGCGGTACGGAGCCGCGCGCGTAGGACTGGGCGGCGAGGGCGCGGGCCCGGGCGGTCGCGCCGGGGAACGGGTGCAGCCCGGCCGTGAGCACCTGGTGCGCGAGTACGCCGAAGGCCCAGATGTCGGCGGTCGGCCGTACGACCGTGCCACGGGCGCCCGTGCGCTGCGACCACCACTCGGGCGGCAGGTGGTCGAGGGTGCCGAGCGGCGGCATGTGGGCGTGGGTGCCCTCCAGTTCGGAGGCGACGCCGAAGTCCGCGAGCCACACCTGGCCTTCCGCGCCGAGCAGGATGTTGGCCGGTTTCAGGTCCCCGTGCACCCATCCGGCCGCGTGCATGTGCGCGAGTCCGGCCGCGACGGATCGCAGGACGCGGTCCGCGCCTGGTACGCCCCGGCCGGGCTCCGTGGCGTCCAGCACGTCCTGGAGGCTGCGTTCGGCCCGGTCCATGACGAGGGCGATCGCGCCGTCCAGGCCCGGGAGTTCGGGTGCCTCGACGGTGTGCACCGCGTGGGTCCGTACGAGGTTGGGGTGGTCCGCCTCGCGGCTGAACCGCACTTCGCGGCGCACGAGTTCGTCGAGGGCGGCCCGCTGCCCGGGCGCCAGGGCGTCCGTGCGCAGCACCTTCACCGCGAACGGGGAGCCGTCGGCGAGGGCACGCGCCTCGTGGACGGTGCCCCAGGCGCCGGAGCCGATGGGTGCGCCGAGTTCCCAGTCGCCGACGCGGAAGCCCGCGGGGAGGTGCGGCGAGGGACCGGTGTGGGGGGTCATTCGAGGCCTGCTTCTACGGGCGGCGGCGGGTGTGCGCCCGCCGCGCTGGACGGTCGGGGGGAACGGGCGCACACCCGCGGCGGACGCGAGGTGTGGGGGCGCCGGACGGCAGTGTCACGCGGAGGCGCCGTGCCCCGCACGGCGGCTCGCCGCGCGCGGCGGAAGCAGCATCAGGTGCTCTTCCCGTACGAGGCCGAACCGCAGCGCGGACGCGACCAGTTGGGCGCGCTTGGCGCCGGTGCGGCCGCCCTGGTCGCCGGCCTCGTCGGCGTGGGCCAGACGCAGTTTGGCGAAGGCCAGGTAGTCGATGTGGTAGTTCACCGCCGAGCGGGTCAGTTCACGGCAGGAGTCCAGGGGGCGCAGCCGTTCCGCGATCTCCCCGGCTCCGGGGAGCGCCGTGTCGGAGGGCTCGCGCAGCCTCGGCTCGCAGAGGGCGACCAGGACGAGGAAGTACTTGGCCGTCGAGTCGAGCGCGAAGGGGTTGACGGTCTGGTCGCCGCCGCCCGGCGCCGAACGCTCGTCGAGGTAGGCGTGCTGCGGGGCGAAGACCTTGAAGTCGGCGGTTCCGTTGAGCGCGGGCAGGACGACCCGCGAGAACTCGAAGGGCACGGGTGCGCCGAGCCGGCCGGGCGCCACGGTGAGGTACTCGCCGGCTCCCTCCAGGTTCTCCACCACGTACCCGGCGGTCCGGCTGAAGTTGGAGAGGCGCCAGTAGTCGTCGGCCGCCTCCAGCCGTCCGGCCCAGCGCGAGACGCCGGGGTCGGGGAGGACGACGGCGGGGGTCCGGCCGCCCGGCCCGCCCCGTCCGAAGTCGGCCACGTCACCCGGGCCCATGTGCAGCAGACCGGGTCTGCCTCGTTCCTGACCGGCGTCCGCGCGCGCCGGACCCGGTAACTGGACGATGATCGTTTCCACAGTGGTCTCCCCCGGTTCGGTCACCCGAATTCTAGTGGGGGATCAACCGCGCGGACCGCCGCCGACGGCGGCCCGAACGGGCACGCGCGGCCCGTCGCGGGCCCTTCGCACGACCGACGGACCCACTGGTTCCGGATCTCCGGGCGCCGTGCGGGGGCCGCCCTCCCGACCCCCGTGGCGGGAGGGCGGCCCCAGTGGGTGACGCCGGGTCAGTACAGCTTGTTGACCGCGGTGGTCGTGGTCTTCTTGAACGCCTTCACCGGAGCGTCCGCGAAGCCGCCCATCTGCCCCCAGTCCACGACCGTGACGGCCTTCCCGTCACGCCCGACCGACAGGAGGTGGATGTCGTTCGCCCCCCACGAGGTCTCGGTGTGCAGGCCGTACACACTGGCGCCCTCCTCGACCGGCAGCGTGCCGTAGCTCCTGAGGGTGGCCTCGACCTCCGGGTCGGACTGCTCGGCGCGTGCGGCGCACGACCGGATCTCCTTCTTGAGGCCCGCGGCGAGCGCCTTCGCCTTGGTGTTGCTGCCGACGACGAAGGTGAGCTGGCGGGCTCCGGTGTCGAGGTCCGTCCAGAACTGCCGGTAGCGGGAGTCGTAGCCGGGGAGGATGTCCTCCAGGCAGAACCGCAGCTCGTCGGGGACGCCGTCCGTGACCTTGCCCGCCGTCCAGGCGGACGAGGGGTGCGGGGGCAGCTGCGAGGCGGACAGGAACTTGGGCTTGGGCTGGGCGCTCGCCGCGGCGCCCGGCGCGGCGCCGGCCGGGCCGGCGAGTGCCGTGGCGAGTGCGAGGCCCGCGGCTGCGACGGCGGTGAACGCGACGGCTCGGGTGTGCGTGGGCATGGGTGTCCCCCTGTTTTGGCCGTGTCGGCTGTGTTGGCCGTTTCGGCTGTGTTGGCTGTTTCGGCTGTTTCGAAGTGGGTTCGGTGGTCGCGAGGTCCGTCGTGGACGGCCACCGGGTGGTCGGTCCGGCGGCGCTCGGTGCGACACCAGAAGCATCAGCCGTCACTCGGGGCGGGCGCAACGGGCCGCGCCGGATCCACCCCCGTGGAACCATCCCAGCCCTTCTGACGTGCAGGTACATGGAGGGCTGGGATGCCCTCCGCGGACGGGACACGCCTCTTCGGGCAGGGGCGACGACGAGGACGGGGACACCGTGTCGACTCGGGACGAGGACGTCGAGCGGTTCGCCGCGCTGCTGAGGGGTCTGAAGGCGCGCACCGACCGCAGTTACGGCGCCCTCGCGCGCCGGGTGCCGATGAACACCTCGACACTGCACCGCTACTGCGCCGGTGAGGCGGTGCCGCTGGACTTCGCGCCGGTGGAGCGGTTCGCCGTGCACTGCGGGGCCACTCCGGAGGAGCGGATCGAGCTGCACCGCCGCTGGATGTCGGCCGTCGCGGCACGGCAGCGGCCCAGGACGTCCGCTGCTCCGGAGGGCTCCGGCCCGGCCGGCAGCGGGGACCCGTCGCAGGAGCCGGCCGCGGCGGGGCCCGAGCCGTCGGACGGGCAAGCCCCCGGCGGCGCGGACGGGAACGCGGCCCCCGACGCCCCTGGCGGGGCCGCGCGGGGTGCCTCCGGCGGGGTGGACGGGACCTCTGACGGCGAGTCCCGCGGAGAGGGCCGAGGCCCGGCGGACGGCTCCGGCAGCTCCGGCAGCTCCGGCGGCGGGGAGGACTCGGGTGCGGGGCCCGGGTCCGCCGAGGAGCACGGGCCCACCGAGTCCGGCGGGGAGGCCCCGCCCGTGGCGGGCGTCTCCGGCGGGGAGGACCGCGCCTCGGACGGCCCCTCCGGCGGGGAGCACGGAAGTTCGGAGCGCGGAGACGCGGATGGCGGATGCGCCGGCGGCGCAAGCGCGGAGGGCGGAGGCGCGGAGGGCGGAGGCGCCGAGGGCGGTTCGCGTGACGGGAGCCCAACGCGGGGCCGCGGGCCCGGCGGGGAGAGCGGGCGCGGGGCGGGTGCCGCGCGTGCGGATGCTCCCGCGCGCCCGGCCGTGCCCTCCGCCGACGGGCCCGGCCCCGAGTCCCGTCCGCCGTCGGGCCGCCACCGGCGGAGGTTCGCCGTCGCGGCGGCCGCGGCCGCCACCCTGCTCGTCACGATCGGCGGCCTGTCGGCCCTGACCGCCGGCGGGTCCTCCGACGACACCGGGCGGGCCCCGGGGCGTGCCCCGGCCACCTCGGCCCCGGCCGGGCCCCGGAACCCGTCCGGGATCGGCTCCCCCACCGCCACCGGCCCCTCGTCCTCACCGGAGCCGGGCACGAAGGCGTCGCCGTCCCCCTCCGGGCCGTCCGCCCGCCCCTCGGGCAAGGCGACGGCGAACGGCACCGGCACCGCCGCCGTGCCGCTCACCTGGACCGCGAACTCGCAGGTGTGGTCGCTCGGTTGCGACCACGACTACGTCATCGGCAAGGAACCCGACCGGGTGCCGCCGCCCCCTGCCGCTCAGGACGCCGGAGCCTGGGCGGCGACACAGAACGCGGTGCACGGGGGCGAGACGGTCGTACGGATCTCGGTGCAGGGCCGGTCCTCCACCGCCGTCGTCCTGGAGGAGCTGCGCGTGCGTGTGGTCGGCCGCTCCGCCCCCGTGCGGGGCAATGTGTTCGCGATGAACGAGGGCTGCGGCGGCTCCCTCACCCCGCGCTCCTTCTCCGTCGACCTGGACAGGGACCGGCCCGTCGTCCGGTCGCTCGCGGGCAGCGACGCCGGCAGCCCGATCCCCGCGATGCGGATGCCGTACCGGGTCTCCGACGAGGACCCGGAGGTGCTGCTGGTCACCGCCGGGACGAAGGCCTGCGACTGCCGCTGGTACCTGGAGCTCGACTGGTCCTCGCAGGGCCGCACCGGCACCGTGCGCGTCGACGACGGCGGCCGCCCCTTCCGTACCAGCGGCATCGGGGGACTGCCCCGGTACGCCTACGACACGTCCGGCCGCCACTGGAGCCCCTGGTCCGACTGACGCGCGGGCACAGGGGCGGTGGGCGGAGGCACGGCACGGGTCGGGGCGCGGCCGGGCTCAGGGCCGGGGCACGTTGCGCAGGTTGGAGCGGGCCATCTGGAGCATGCGGCCGACCCCTCCGTCGAGGACGATCTTCGACGCCGAGAGGGCGAAGCCCGTCACCATGTCGGCGCTGATCCTCGGCGGGATGGACAGGGCGTTCGGGTCGGTGACGACGTCCACGAGCGCGGGGCCCTTGTGCCGGAAGGCGTCCTTCAGCGCGCCCGCGAGCTGCTTGGGCTTCTCGACGCGCACCCCGTAGGCGCCGCAGGCCCGGGCGACGGCGGCGAAGTCGGGGTTCCTGTTGGTGGTCCCGTAGGACGGCAGTCCGGCGACCAGCATCTCCAACTCGACCATGCCCAGGGACGAGTTGTTGAAGAGGACGACCTTCACCGGCAGGTCGTACTGGACGAGGGTGAGGAAGTCGCCCATCAGCATGGAGAATCCGCCGTCCCCCGACATCGAGACGACCTGGCGCCCCCGGTCGGTGAACTGGGCTCCGACGGCCTGCGGCAGCGCGTTCGCCATCGAGCCGTGCGAGAAGGAGCCGATGATGCGGCGGCGTCCGTTCGGCGAGATGTAACGGGCCGCCCAGACATTGCACATGCCGGTGTCGACGGTGAACACCGCGTCGTCGTCGGCGAGTTCGTCCAGCACGGAGGCGACGTACTCGGGATGGATCGGGACGTGCTTCTCGACCTTGCGCGTGTACGCCTTGACGACGCCCTCGAGCGCGTCGGCGTGCTTCTTCAGCATCTTGTCGAGGAAGCGGCGGCTGCTCTTGGGGCTCACCTTCGGGGTGAGGCAGCGCAGGGTCTCCTTCACGTCGCCCCACACCGCGAGGTCCAGCTTCGAGCGCCGGCCGAGGTGTTCGGGCCGCACGTCGACCTGGACGATCCTGACGTCGTCGGGCAGGAAGGCGCTGTACGGGAAGTCGGTGCCCAGCAGGATCAGCAGGTCGCACTCGTGGGTCGCCTCGTACGCGGCGCCGTAGCCCAGCAGGCCGCTCATTCCGACGTCGTACGGGTTGTCGTACTGGATCCACTCCTTCCCGCGCAGGGCGTGCGCCACCGGGGACTTGACCTTCTCGGCGAACTCCATGACCTCGGCGTGCGCGCCCGCCGTGCCGCTCCCGCAGAACAGGGTGACCCGGTCGGCCTCGTCGATCATCGCGGCGAGTGCGTCGATCTCCGTGTCGCCCGGGCGGACACTGGGCCGTGAGGTGACCAGCGCCGTCTCGACGGCCTTGTCCGGGGCGGGCCGGTCGGCGATGTCGCCGGGCAGCGTCACCACGCTGACGCCGTTGCGTCCGACCGCGTGCTGGATGGCGGTGTGCAGCAGCCGGGGCATCTGCCTCGGGTTGGAGATCATCTCGCTGTAGTGGCTGCAGTCGCGGAACAGCCGGTCGGGATGCGTCTCCTGGAAGTAGCCGAGCCCGATCTCGCCTGACGGGATGTGCGAGGCGAGGGCGAGCACCGGGGCCATGGAGCGGTGGGCGTCGTAGAGGCCGTTGATGAGGTGGAGGTTGCCGGGGCCGCAGGAACCCGCGCAGGCGGCGAGGGAACCGGTGACCTGGGCCTCGGCGCCCGCCGCGAAGGCGGCCGTCTCCTCGTGGCGGACGTGGATCCAGTCGATCGCGGAGTTGCGCCGGATGGCGTCGACGACAGGGTTGAGGCTGTCGCCGACGACTCCGTACAGGCGTTTCACCCCCGCGCGGACGAGGATGTCGACGAACTGCTCGGCGACGTTCTGCTTGGCCATGGGTCACGCGCTCCTCGGCTGTCCCGGGATCCCTCTCGTGTTCCATGAATCCACACAGGGCGCGGTCACGCCTCCCAGACGGCGGCGGCCGTCCGGTCGTCGGCGTACCCCTTGACCCGGACCTGCGTGTCCGCGAGGAAGGCCGCGAGACCGGGCGCCCCGCCGCCCGACCAGCGGGAGGAGAGGTGCTCGACCAGGCGTGGTTCGCCGCGCAGGGGGTCGGCCAGGCCCCCGGTGCACAGCAGGAGGGTGTCGCCCGGCCGGGCGACGGACGCGCGGAAGCGGAAGGGGTCGCGCGCGGGCGGCTCGGGGGCCGGCTCGTAGGGGCTCGGGGGTGTGGTGATGCCCAGGTCCATGGTCAGGCGGTCGCCCGCGGGGCTCTCGTGCGGCAGTGAGCCGAAGCCGACGACGGGCTCGCCCGCGGTGTCGGCGACGCGCGGCTCGATGTCCTGCCACTCGCCGTCGCGCAGCCGGAAGAGGCCGCCCGCTCCGACCCCGAAGAAGACGCGCGTACGGCACTCGGGGTCGGCGGGCAGCAGCAGGCAGCGCAGGCCCGCGGTGTACTCCTCGGGTTCGACGCCCTGCTCGGCGGCGCTGGCGCGCAGTCTGCCCAGGCTCCGGTCGGTGAGCCGGTGCAGTCCCGACTTCAGGTCGCCCCGTCTGGCGGCCCTGATGTCCTCCGCCAGCCGTGCGTGGCTGCGCCCCACGGCCCGCCCGATCCACCTGCATGCCTCGGCGGCTGCGCGGTGCGCCCCCGGTGTCGCACGGGCCCCGGTCGCCATGGCGACGAGCAGGAGGGCTCCGTCGCCGGTGCCGAAGCGCGCGGTGAGCAGGGCGTCCCTGCGGGGTTCGCCCCGGTAGCGCGCCGAGTCGCCCCGCACGGACGCGGCCCGCAGGACGCAGGTCCCGTAGGAGGCGCCGTCCAGCACGGTGTCCGGCACGAGGTCGTCGAGGGCGTCCGGGTCGGCGGCGGGCAGGGCCGTGGGCTCCGCGTCGTAGGTGGGCGGTCCGGATCCGACGTGGCCGACGGGGCCGGGGGCCTCCGGGACGGCCGGCGGGTCCGACCCCCGGCCGGTGCCCTGCGGGGCGTCGACCAGGGTGGCTGAGGGGCCGTACGGGTCGCCCGGACCGGGCCCGGCGGGCCTCCCGCCGGACTCGGCCACCGCCTTGGGCTCCTCCGGGGGCGGAGGGCCGGCGGCGGGGCGGCCCGCCGGCCGTGGCGGCCACTCGGGCGCAGCGGTGTCCGTGGGGGGCGCCGCGGGCGGTTCGGGCACCCGGCCCGCTGCGGCCCGCGGGTGCGGTTCCCGGTCGTCCCCGGCGGCCGACCGCGGGCCGGGGGCCGGTGCGGAGGGCGGCGGCGGGGAGGCCGGTGGCACCGAGGGGGCGGAGCGCGGGTACGGAACCCGGGCAGGGGGGATCGCGCCGCCGGACGGTCCGGCGGGTCCGCCGCCACGGGGGCCCGTGTCCGGGACCGGCGGCGGGTTGGGGCCGGGCGGGAAGGACGCGGGGCCCCGGGACACGGGCGGCGGCGCCTCCCACGGGGCCGGCTGCCGCCGCAGCCCGCTGCGCCCCAGTGTGTCGTCCGGGGACCCTCCGGCCCCCGGACCGTCACCCGGCGGGTCCTCGGGGGCCCGTCCGGACGCGTCCGCACCCGGTCGTGCCCCGGGCGGGGCGCCACGGCGCGAACCGTCCGCCCACGAGCCGGCCGCCGGGGCGGCCCCGCGCCCCGGACCGTCCCCGTCCTGCCGGGTCCCGGAACCGTGGGGCCCGGAACCTGCGCCACTTCCGGCACCGTCCGCACCCGACCAGGCCGCACCGCCCGGACCGGCGGCCCCGGGGCCGGGTCCTGACCCGCCGGCGCGCCCTGGCCCCGTGCCCGCGCGCGGACCCGGGCCGTGCCCGGGTCCGGTCGGGGGCGCGGCTCCCGCTCCGGTGTCCGGTGCCGGACCCGCGAGTCCTCGGGGGGCGTCCGTCCACGGCCCGTGGGCCGCCCAGCCGGCCACCGGCCCCGGCGTCCCCGATCCACTGCCCGCGGGCCCGACGGGCGGCCCCGCGGCCGGGGGCCCGTCGCCGGCGGTTCCGCCCGGTCCCGCCGGACGCGGCCCGCCCGACGGCCGCCGGGGAGCGGGCGCCGGTCCGTCCACCGGCCGGCGGCCCCACTCCTCGAACGGCGTCCGTGTCCGGGGCGGGGGGACACCCTGCCCCGTGACGGGCGCGTCCGGGGGAGCGTCCTCGGCCCCGGCCACGGTGTCCGCCGCCGAGGCGAACCGGTCGTCGAGGGAGTCGGCCGCGGCTGCGGGCCCCGTGTCCCCCGTGGCGTCGTCGTACAACTGCCGCCACCAGTCGTCCTCTTGACCGGTGGGCCTCTCCCCCTGATGGCTCATGCCCATAATTGTCCACCGCCCGGGCCGGATGAAAACGGTGCATCCGGAAAAACCGGCCACGGGTTCGGGTTCGCACGGTAATGGCGGACCGCCGGACGGTCCCACCCCCCACGGGAGAACCGCCCGGCGGCGCCGGTGCGACCCCTGGCCGGCCCAGTGGGTCGGGCCCGGGGTCACGCTCTGTGCGGCCGCGCCCCTTCCGGAGCCGGCCGGTGCGGTGCGGGGCGGCCGCCTCCCCGGGACGGGGTGGACGGGTCGCCGTCCGGGAGCGGCCCGAGGGGCCGCGCCCGCACGGTCCTCCCGGACCTCGGACACCGCCTGCCACGCGCACGGCCCGGGTCGGGACCGCGCGGAGGAAGCCCGCAGCCCGGTCCACGACCGCCCTCGCACGGGCGGACGTTCACCGGGCGGCACGTCGCACCGCGGTGGCGCCACCTTGGCAGAAGGACGCGGGGTGCGGCGATGATGTGCCGAGGCGGTTTTACGCCGTGGCCCATTTCCGCCACGGCCGGTCTTTCGGGGAGGGGCGTCGCCGCATGCTGGGAGCGATAGGTCTGGACGGCACGCACGAGTCGGCTTACCGGGCCCTGGTGTCCGTGGGCGCCGCCGACGTGCCCGACCTCGCACGACGGCTCACGCTCGGCGAGCACGACACCGAGCGCGCGCTGCGCGGACTGGAGCGGCACGGCCTCGCGGCCCAGTCGTCGGCCCGCCCCGGACGCTGGGTGGCGGCGCCGCCCGGGGTCGCGCTCGGCGCCCTGCTCACCCAGCGGCGCCACGAGCTGGACCGGGCCGAGATGACGGCCGCGCTGCTCGCCGAGGAGTACCGGGCCCTGGCCGCCGAGCCCGCGGTGCACGACCTGGTCGAGGTGGTGACCGGCGCGGCGGCGGTCGCGCAGCGCTTCCTCCAGCTCCAGCTCGGGGCCGGCGACGAGGTGTGCGCGCTGGTCACGGGCAGGCCCTCGGTCGTCTCCGGGACGGAGAACGACGCCGAGGAGCAGGCGGCGCACCGCGGGGTCCGCTACCGCGTGGTCGTGGAACGCTCGGTCCTGGACCTGCCGAACGGCATCACCGAACTGTCCGCCGCGCTCGGCCGCGACGAGCAGGTGCGGGTCGTGGACACGGTGCCGACCAAGCTGGTGATCGCCGACCGGACGCTCGCCCTGGTGCCGCTGACCTCGCGGACCCTGGAGCCCGCCGCGCTCGTGGTGCACGCCAGCGGCCTGCTGGAATCGCTGTCGGGCCTCTTCGAGGCCGTCTGGCGCACCGCGCTGCCGCTGCGGCTCGGCGCGCCCGGCGAATTCGTCGAGGAGGGGCCGGACGGGCCGGACGGGCCGGATCTGGAGATCCTCTCCCTGCTGCTGGCCGGGCTGACCGACGCGAGCGTGGCGAAACAGCTCGACCTGGGCCTGCGGACCGTGCAGCGCCGGGTCAAACGGCTGATGGAACTGGCGGGCGTGACGACCCGGCTCCAGCTCGGCTGGCACGCGTACGAGCGGGGCTGGGTGGCCCGGGAGCGACAGGACTGATCTGCGGTTTCGCCCGGACTCGGGCACTCTGGGCAGATGGGAGCGTGGGAACTCCTGCTGGTCGGCGTGGTCATCCTGCTCGGCCTCGGCGGAGTGCTGGTACCGGGCGCACCCGGGTCGTGGCTCGTGTGGGCCGCGGTCCTGTGGTGGACCTTCGAGGACCCGCAGACGCTTTCCTGGGGTGTGCTCGTGGGTGCCACGGGCCTCCTGTTCGTCGCGCAGGTGATCCGCTGGCGGCTGCCGCCGCGGCAGCTGCGGACGAGCGGCGCCACGCCCAGGATGGCGGCGTACGCGGGCGTGGGCGCGCTGCTCGGCTTCTTCCTCGTGCCGGTCCTCGGTGCCATTCCGGGCTTCATCGGGGGCGGGTACCTCGCGGAGCGCCTGCGGCTCGGCGGCCCGGGCGAGGCGAAGGCCTCGGTGCGCACGGTGATGCGCAAGGGCGGGACGAGCGTGCTGGTGGAGCTCTTCACCTGCCTGCTGATCATGGGGGCGTGGCTGGGCGCCGTCATCTGGGGATGACCCCGCGCGTCAGCCGCGCAGGGCTGCCGGGTCGATGCTGTCGGCCAGCGCCCGCAGGCCCGCGTCGTTGAGGTGGAGGTGGTCGCCCGAGTCGTACGCGGGCAGCAGCCGCTCGGGCCGGGCGGGGTCGCGGACGACGGCGTCGAAGTCCACGACCGCGTCGAACAGGCGGCCCGTCCGGATGAGGCGGTTGACCGACCGGCGGACGCGCTCCCGGGCCCGTGTGTGGCCCGCGTTGCCGCCGAAGGGGGTGAGTGTGGCGCCGAGGACGCGGATGCCCCGCGTGTGGGCGCGCCGGACCAGTTCGCGGTACGCGGCCGCGATGACGGCCGGATCCCTCTGGTTGGGCGTGCTCCTGATGTCGTTGATCCCCTCCAGCACGATCAGCGTGCGCACTCCGGTGCGGGACAGGACGTCCGCGTCGAACCGGGCCCGGGCGCTGGGCCCCCGGCCTTCCAGGAGCAGCCGGTTCCCGGCGACCCCCGCGTTCAGTACGCCCTGCCGGCGGCCGGGCGGGAGCGCGCGGAGCCGCGCGGCCAGCCGGTCGGGCCAGCGGCGGTGGGCGCCCGGTGTGGAGCCGGAGCCGTCGGTGAGGGAGTCGCCGAGCGCGACGACGCTGCCCGCGGGGTGCGGCCCGAGGACGTCGACGCCGGTCACGTAGTACCAGGAACGACTGGTGACCCGGTAGGCGGTGCCGCGGACGTCCGCGGCACGGTTGCCCGCGGTGGCGACGAAGGTGGTCCGCAGGGCGGAGCGGTGGTAGGTCGCGGGGCCCGGGTCGCCCGGGGTGTGCACGGTGACGAGGAGGTCGGCGGCGCCGGGGACGCGCATCCGCAGCGGATCGCTGACGACGTCCCTGCCCGGCGGAACCGTGAACCTGGCCCGGCCGCCGAAGGTGAGGACGCGCATCGTGCCGGGCCGGGCGTCGGCGCCGGGGCGGCCCTTCGGCGCCTGCCGGGCGACGGTGGCGGCGCCGACCGCCAGCGGCCGTGTGCCGAGCCGGTTGGTCAGGCGCACCCGGACCGCCGTACCGCCGACGCTCGTACGGACCACGTTGCGGATCGAGGCTCCCGGGAGCCCCGGGGCGGTCCCGGACGCGGCGGCCTCCCAGGTGCCGGTCCAGCGCGCGGCCGGGGCGCGGAACGCCGTCGGGCCGGCGGCGGGCTGCCGTACGGGACCGGCCTGCGCCGGCGCGGGGGCCCGTACGGGGCTCGCTGGGGTGCCCACGACGCTCCCGGCGGCGCGTACGGGTGCCGGGTGGGTGGCGGCCGTGCCCGTCACCGTCAGTGTCAGCGCCCCGCCGAGCAGGATCAGGGACCGCCCGGACGGGACGGGCCAGGACCGCGGCCGCCGCCGCGTCCCGGCGGGCCGCATCCGTCCGAAAACCGCCCGTCTCCCGCGTGCGCTTCCGAGCGGTGCGCGTGCGACCTCGGCCATGCGTTCCTGCCTCCCGCCGACGGAGCCCGATGAGGGCGGGCTCCGGACCCGGGGACAGGATCCGGTGCGGACGGCGCGGATACCGTGCTTGGCTGCGGACATGACCGCATTCAGTGAAGCCGAACGGGTGTACCTGGCGTCCCAGCGGCTCGGCCGCCTGGCGACCGTCGACCAGCACGGACAGCCGCAGGCGAACCCCGTCGGGTTCCATCCGCAGGAGGACGGGACGATCCTGATCGGCGGTTACGCCATGGGGACGACCAAGAAGTGGCGCAACCTGCAGAAGAATCCGAAGGTGGCCCTCGTCGTCGACGACGTCGTCAGCCTCCGCCCGTGGAAGGTGCGCGGAGTGGACATCCGGGGTGAGGCCGAACTACTGACCGGACCGCACGAGTTGGGACCCCACTTCAGCGAGGAGCTGATCCGCGTCCACCCGAGGCGGATCCACAGCTGGGGCCTGGAGGAGTGACACCTGCGGCGACGGTCGCGGGCCGAAGGCCCTCCAGTTCCAGGAGCCGGACCTTCCGGTCGAGCCCTCCCGCGTAGCCGGTGAGGGAGCCGTCGGCCCCGATCACCCGGTGGCACGGCCGCACGATCAGCAGCGGGTTGGCGCCGACGGCTCCCCCGACGGCCCGTACGGCGGCCCGCGAGGCACCGATGCGCGCGGCGACCTCCCCGTACGTGATGGTCGTACCGAAGGGCACGGTGTCGAGGGTGTCCCAGACCCGCTCCCGGAAGTCGGTGCCGGCGGCCCGGAACTCAAGGCGGAATTCGGTGAGTTCGCCACCGAAGTAGGCGGCGAGCTGCCGGTCGGCCTCGTGGAACGGGTCGGACGCCCGCCGCCAGCCGGGCTGGACGGTCCGTCCGCCCTTCTGGCCGGGCACGGACAGCGAGGTCAGGGCGCCGGACTCGTCGGCGGTGAGCAGGAGTTGCCCGACGGGGCTGTCGAGGGTCGTGTAGTACGTCGTCTTCATGGTGGTCACCCTCGTCATCGGTGTCATCGGGCTCATCGGGCTCATCGGGATCGCTCCTCCGGCTCGTTCGGCGTCACGGGGCCGCCGGCGCCGGCCGCCGTCAGGTGGTGCAGGGCGTAGGAGCGCCAGGGCCGCCAGGCGTCGGGGAAGTCCGCGCCCGGGGGTGCCGCGTCGGGATCGCAGAGGGCACGGCGGCGGATCACCGCGACGGTGTGTCCGTCCATGCCCGGCAGGGCCCGCAGCGCGCGGTCCGCCTCCTCGCGGTCGGCACCCGGGTCGAGCCGCAGGCCGCCGTCGGCGAGCGCGGCTGCCAGTGCCCCCGGCGGGCCCTCCTCCGCGGCGAGCGCGGCCGGCTCGGGGAAGAGGTGGGTGAGGGTCCCGCAGGGCGCGTCCAGTGCCTTCCCGTGGGCGCGCACCAGCCGCTCGGCGGCCTCACGCCCGACGAGCGCCCTCACGGCCAGTTCCTCCGGGTCGGCCGAACCGGGCGACCGCAGCCCCGGCCGCGCCGCCACCAGCGGAGCGAGCCGCCCGTCGGCACCGAGCCGCTCGTCCACGGCGTACGGGTCGGCGTCGAGGTCGAACAGCCGGCGCAGCCGCTGCACGGCGGTGGTGAGGTCGCGCAGGTCGGTGAGGTGCAGCCGGGCGTCGAGCCAGCCTCCGTCACGGGCCGCGGCGCCCGGGCGGCGCTCCCGTACGGCAGCGATCCCGGTGCCGTACGGCAGCCGCAGGGTCCGCCGGTACGTGCGGGCTCCCGGGGCACCGGCGACCTCCTCGACCCCGGCGACGGCCTCTGCGGCCAGCAGGTCGAAGACGGCCTCCGCCCGGTACGGGCCCCGGTGGGCGAGCCGGAGCGGGATGCCTGCCGAGGCGGCGGCCGTACGGCGCGCGGCGGCGTCGCCGCGGGGCGCGGCGGCGCGCAGTTCGGTCGGTGTCGACGCATAGACGGCGCGCACGGTGTCGTTGAACTGCCGGACGCTCGCGAACCCGGCCGCGAACGCGATCTCCGTGATGGGCAGCTCGGTCGTCTGCACCAGCAGCCTCGCGGTGTGCGCGCGCCGGGCCCGCGCGAGGGCCACGGGTCCCGCGCCGAGTTCCGCGGTGAGCTGCCGCTGCACCTGGCGGGCGCTGTAGCCGAGCCGTGCCGCGAGTCCGGTGACGCCCTCGCGGTCCACGACCCCGTCGTCGATCATGCGCATGGCCCGTCCCACGGCGTCCGCGCGCACGTTCCACTCGGCGGAACCGGGCACCGCGTCCGGCCGGCACCGGCGGCACGCCCGGAACCCGGAGCCCTGCGCGGCGGCCGCCGTGGCGTAGAACCGCACGTTCTCCCGTTTCGGGGTCACCGCCGGGCAGCTCGGCCGGCAGTAGATCCCGGTCGTCTCCACGGCGAAGAAGAACACGCCGTCGAACCGGGCGTCCCGGCTCCGCACGGTCTCGTACCTGGTCTCCTCGTCCGTCACACCCACCAGTGTCCGTCGCCCCCGCCCCCGGAGCTGGCGGAAATCGGACGTGACATTGCCCCCACCGGGTCCCGCGGGCGGGCCCGTGGTGCCGGTCCGCACCACGGGCCCGCCGGGTGTTCCCACCCTGCCGGTACTCGCCCGGGAGGTCCTTCAGGCCCGGCGTCCCCGCTTGGCCTCCATCGCGGCGCGCCCCTCGGCCCCGCGCCGCTTCCACTCCTTGCGGATCTCCGCCCGGAGCCGGGCGTCGGTCTTGGCGACGATCCGCTGGTTCTCCCGCAGCAGCTTGCGGTAGCTGTCGAGGCGCCGTTCCGGCAGTTCGCCGTCGGACACCGCCTCGATCACCGCGCACCCGGGCTCCGCGACGTGCGCGCAGTCCTGGAACCGGCAGCCCGCGGCGAGCTCCTCGATCTCGGAGAAGACCTGTCCGACACCGCTCCCGGCGTCGTAGAGGCCCACACCCCGCAGGCCCGGCGTGTCGATCAGCACGCCTCCGCCGGGCAGCACCAGGAGGTTGCGGGTGGTGGTCGTGTGGCGGCCCTTGCCGTCCACGTCCCGAGCGGCCCGCACGAGCATCACGTCCTGCCCGAGCAGCACGTTCGCCAGCGTGGACTTGCCGGCCCCTGACTGGCCGAGCAGCACGGTGGTCCCGCCGGAGACGACGGCGGCGAGCACGTCGAGACCGCTGCCGTCGGTGGCGCTGACGGCCAGTACCGGCACGCCGGGGGCCGTGTCCTCCACGTCCCGGACCAGGTACGACAGTCCCAGCGCGTCCGGTACGAGGTCCGCCTTGGTCAGCACGACCAGCGGCTGGGCGCCGGACTCCCAGGCGAGCGCGAGGAACCGCTCGATCCGGCCGAGGTCGAGTTCCACGGCGAGGGACACCGCGATGATCGCGAAGTCGACGTTGGCGGCGAGGATCTGCCCCTCGGACCGCTTGGACGACGTCGAGCGCACGAAGGCCGTGCGGCGCGGCAGGTACTCCTGGACGTACCGGGGGTCGCCGCCGGCGTCGACGACGGCCCAGTCCCCGGTGCAGATGACCCTGAGCGGGTCGTTCGGTGTGACGAACTCGGTGTCGACGCGGACGAGTCCGTCGGCGGTGACGACATCGCACTGGCCGCGGTCGACTCGTACGACGCGGCCCGGCACGAGGCCCCGCTCCAGATGCGGGGCGAACGCGGCGGCCCAGTCGTCGTCCCAGCCGTAGGGCGCGAGCGGGTGCGCGGAAGGATCGGGCGACGGCGCCGACGGGAGAGCCGAGGCCGACGCACGTGAGGTGGAGAAAGACAAGGGAGACCCTTCGGAGGGTGGCCCCGGCCGCGCGCACTCGGGCGCGGAGGAAGAGGTGTCAGCCGGCGACCACAGGGGTGGATTCGATGAACTTCCGGATGCGGGCAGCGCCCAGTTCGACGACAGCCATCGGTCACACCTCCTGGTTCTCTGTTCTCGGCTCACAACGGCTCGGCACCCTGGCGGGGGACCCGCCGCGGGTAGCAGTGCGACCCTAGCCCGCGTCGCGCGCGCGGGCCAAGCGATTTTTTTCGTCCCTTCGCGGACGCTCCCTCACCGGCGCCCGGTGGCCTTGCGGCCGGCACCGCGGAGTCCGGTTGCGCGTGCGGCCACTCTCCGGCCCTCGGCGCCCGGGTTCCCGCGCCCCGGTGCCGGAGGCCCTCCGGGAGTCGGGCACCCGACGGTCCCGGGCCCACGGCCCCGGAGGTCCCGGAGCCCTGTCGGCGCGCAGCCCGCGGGTCCCGGAGTCCGCAGGTCCCGGGGCACGGGCGCACCGGGACCAGGGAGCTCAAGGCGCGGGCGTCAGCTCGTGTGGGTGCAGCTCCGGCCGTTGAGCGTGAACTCGACGGGAGCCGAGTTCCCGTGCTGCCACGAGCCGATGAACCCCATGACGAACGATCCGCCCGCGGCCACCGACTTGTTGTAGTCGGCGGCACGCGCGGTGACGCGGGACCCGCTCTGCCCGACGGTGCCGTCCCACATCTGGGTCACCCGCTGGCCGTCGAGGTACTTCCAGGTCACCTGCCAGGTGTCCAGCGCGTACACGGACCTCATGGTGACGGTCGCCTGGAACCCGTCCGGCCACTCGTTGACCAGGTCGTACCGGGCGTGGCAGACGGCGGGCTCGCTCGGGTCGGCACGCGGGTCGTCCGGCTCGGCGGAGGCCGAGGAGTCGCCCTGCGGCGCCGTGTCGGAGTCGGCTCCCGACGCGCCGCCGGCGCCCGAGGCACGGGGTGACGCCGTGGACCGCGCGGAGGCGGCGGAACCCGTGGGCGACACCGACGGCAGGGGGTCGAGCGACGGCTGGTCCCCCACCGTCTCCCTGCCGGCGGACTGCTCCAGGGAGTCGGCCTCGTCGTCCCCGCCGAAGGGCACCAGGGTCACGGCGAGGGCCAGCAGGGACACCACGACGGCTCCGGCCAGCAGCCCGGCCCGTCCGATCCGGGGCCCGTCCTCCGTACCGGCCGGCCGCCCGGACTCGTCGGCGTCGTCGGCCGCGCCGCGGCTGAGGCCCGACTCGACGGCCCGGCGGCGGCGTTCGAGGTAGGCGAGCCCGCCCCAGCCGATGACGCCGCCCGCGAGCGCCGCGGGCAGCCCGCCGCCGCCGAGCCGCAGGCAGGCGGCGGCCTCCGCGCACTCGACACAGCCCGCGAGATGCCTCGACAGGTCCTCGGGCACCTCGGCGGACGGCGAACGGGTCACCGCGTCGAGGAGCCGGGCGTAGCTGCGGCAGTCCTCGGAGAGCGGTGTGTCGATGTGGTTGCGGTGGCAGCGGTCCCGGAACACCCCGCGCACCTGCTGGAGTTCCTCGGCGGCTCCCTGCGGATCGAGGCCGAGCCGGCGCGCCACGGAGGCGGACGGGAGCGCCTCCACCTCGGCCAGCCACAGCAGCGCGGCGTCCGGTTCCTGCATGTCGCGCAGTCCGCGCAGCGCGAGCGGCCGGTGCAGGGGCGGCCCGGTGAAGCGGGCGGCCTTGTCGGAGCCGAGCCACAGGCGCAGTTCGGGGTCGAGCCGGTCCCCCTTGCCCCGGGTCTCCCACAGGGCCGCCGTCTGGCGTACGGCCGTCAGCAGCAGGGGGATGCGGGGCAGCAGCGGCGTACGGGCCCGGCGTCCGGGGTTCTTCCCCCCGGCGCCCGTCTCCGCGGTGCGGGCCTCGCGTATGCCGAGCGAGAAGGCCTCGGAGGCCAGTTGGCGTGCGTCGCTCGAACCACCGGTGCACAGGTCCGCGTACGAGAGGACCGCGTCCCAGCATTCCGAGAACAGTGTTGCCTCAGCGGCGTCCTGAGGGGTCGGCAGGTCTGGCATGGGCGGGGGCTTCACCTGCATCCACAAGGGGGGTCAACTCGCCTGTTCAGTACGGGAGTTGGGCAGAAGTCTCGCAACGGGGCCCGAGTTTTCCACGATTCCCGCACAAGTGACAAGCGGGACCAGTAAATCCGGTTACCGCCGGTCGCGCGACCCGCCGGGCTCCTTCCCGCCGCCCGGCGCTCCCATTAGGGGTTCGGCCCCAGGACGCCCGCGCCGGGCCCGCGCGTTCGCGCGCGCGGCCCGGCGCCGGGGTGCTCAGCGCGCGGACACCTCGGCCGTCGGCTCGTTCGCCGGCAGGCTGTCCATGAAGGAACTCACGGAGAACACGGCGTTGCCGGGCCCGGGCGGACCGTATCCGGGCGGCGAGGAGAGCCCGAACTCGTCCATCGTCGACCGGTAGGCCTCCAGCAGCCTGATGTGGTACTCCAGCGGCGCGCCCTGCGGGTTCGCCTTGCCCAGCGGGGTGGTCGGCTCGGGGCACCACGTGGTGAAGCGGGGCGTGATGCCCTGCGACATGAAGAACCGCAGCCCCTCCGTCGTGGACGCGATCGCCTCGTCGACCGTGGTGAACCCGAACGGCTCGGCCATCTCGACGCCCGCGACGAAGTTGGGGATCACATTGCGCGCCCCGAAGACCTCGGCCGAGTCGAGAATGCGCTTGTGCCACTCGTCGCGGCCCACGTAGCGCTCCTTGCCGGGGCAGTACAGCTCGAACAGGCGGCGGTCCCACACCTCGTAGTTGGGGTGGTAGATCTGCACGCCGTAGTCCTTGAAGCGCTGCACGTCGTCGCGGGGCAGCGCCTGGGCGACGACCTTGCCGATCCAGCGGCCCGGGAAGTGCTCCTCGATGGCCTTGGCGTACATGCCGTAGAAGTCGGCCTCGTCGCGGCCCTGGAGCTTGGAGGTGATCGCGCCGCCGGTGAGCGTGTACGCGGTGGACGCCTTGGCCGTGTCGTACCGGTCGATGATCTCCAGCGCCTCCAGGACCTCGTCGACGTCCTTCACACCCGTGTACGGCCGGCCCGCCGCCTTGTGCTGCCGCCAGTTGTGGTTGATGTCGCAGTACTGGCACTCCTCCTTCGCGCCGAAGTACTGGCACACGCGGAAGACCGTGAGGTAGATGAGGTAGCCCCACTGGATGGTCGGGGCCACCTCCATCACGGACTTCCCGTTGGAGAGGGTGTGCCGGTAGTACTCGGGCATCGGCGGCACACCGACGTCGGAGATCCGCTTCCCGTCCAGGTAGAGGCCGAGCAGACCGTCCTCGCCCGCGGCGACCCGGTACGGCGAGGCGGGGTTCACCCGCACCGACACGACGGTCCGGCGCAGGTCGTACGGGCCTCCGGTGAGGATGATCTCCTCCGGCGGGCGGCGCAGCGCGGCCGCTCCCAGCTCCGGCAGCGTGCCGTGGTCGAAGGAGAAGATGAAGTACGACTTCGGTTTGACGTCGCCGTCCTCGTTGTCGGAGAGCGCCGAGTCGTCGAAGGCCACGCCTCCCCGGAGCAGGTCCTCCTTGAGGACGGCTTCCCGCGGTACGTGCGGGAACCTCTCCATCAGATCCTCGACCAGCGCGGTACGGCTGCCCATCCCGTCCTCCTCGCTCCCTGCTGCGATGCTCGACTCCTCACGGTATGCCCCGCCTCCCGGCGCCCGCCGACCGGGGCCCTCCCCGGCGCGCCACGGGCCCGGCGGTCGGGACGGGCCGCGCCGGTGGACGCCCGGGCGGGGAGCGGCCCTCCGCCGGGCGACACGGGAGGGAAACCGGTCTCCGCCGCACATGGCGCGCAATGAGAGGGTCGACGACCACGGGGGTCCTTCGGCCGGGGCCCGCCGTGCACGCCGGGGACGCCCCGGCGCGTCCATCGGCGGCCGAGATCCCCGGGAGGGACGACGGATGGCAGAGCCCCTGACCAACTGGGCGGGCAACATCACGTACTCCGCGAAGGAGCTGCACCGCCCGCACTCGCTCGACGCGCTGCGGACCCTCGTGGCCGGCAGCGCGCGGGTGCGCGTGCTCGGCAGCGGCCACTCGTTCAACGGGCTGGCCGAGCCCGGCAGCGGCGGCGTACTGCTCTCCCTGACCGCCCTGCCGCCGTCCGTCGACGTGGACACGGAGGCCGGGACCGTCCGGGTGGCGGGCGGGGTGCGGTACGCGGAACTGGCGAAGGTGGTGCACGGGCGCGGTTTCGCGCTGCCCAACATGGCCTCGCTGCCGCACATCTCGGTGGCCGGATCGGTGGCGACCGGCACACACGGGTCGGGCAACGCTAACGGCTCCCTCGCCTCGGCCGTACGGGAGGTCGAACTCGTCCTCGCCGACGGTTCGGCCCTCACGATCGGGCGGGGGGACCGCCGCTTCGAGGGCGCCGTGACGTCCCTGGGCGCCCTCGGTGTCGTCACCGCGCTCACCCTGGACCTCGAACCGGACTTCGAGGTCGCCCAGCAGGTCTTCGGCCCGCTCCCGCGGGTGGGACTGGACTTCGAGGCCGTGTCGGCGTCGGCGTACAGCGTGAGCCTGTTCACCGACTGGCGGCAGCCGGGGTTCGCTCAGGTGTGGGTGAAGCGGCGCACGGACCGGCCGTGGGGCGGCTTCCCGTGGGCCGAACCCGCCGTGGAGGCGATGCACCCGGTCCCGGGCATGCCCGCGGTCAACTGCACCCCGCAGTTCGGGGTTCCGGGACCCTGGCACGAGCGACTGCCGCACTTCAGGCCGGAGTTCACGCCGAGCAGCGGGGCCGAACTGCAGTCGGAGTACCTGCTCGCGCGCCCGCACGCCCTCGACGCCCTGGGCGCGATCGACGCGATCCGCGCCGAAGTGGCGCCCGTGCTCCAGATCTGCGAGGTGCGCACGGTCGCCGCCGACGCCCAGTGGCTGAGCCCGGCGTACGGGCGGGACACCGTGGCCCTCCACTTCACGTGGGTCGAGGACACGGCGGCCGTGCTGCCGGTGGTGCGCCGCGTGGAGGAGGCGCTCGCCCCGTGGGAGCCGCGTCCGCACTGGGGCAAGGTCTTCACCGCGGCGCCGGAGGTGCTGCGCGGCCGCTACCCGCGCCTCGACGACTTCCGTTCGCTGGCCGGGGAGCTGGACCCGCGGGGAACGTTCCGCAACGAGTTCGTGGACGCGGTGCTCGGAGGGTGACGGCGAGCGGTGCGGCGCACCGCGTCGGGCGCACCCGGGGACTTTGTCCAGCCCCTTTCCGAAGCCCTTGTCGAACGTCCCCGGCAGGCCGTAGCCTTGCGCCGCGCCGGGCACGCGGGCTCCGCCGTGTCCGGGAGGACCGAGGGGGCACCACCGGTGAAGCGCACGTCACGGGACATCCGCACCGCGAACCGCTACGGCGTGCTGCGCCAGATCATCGCCCGGTCGCCCACGTCGCGCCAGGAGTTGGCGGCCGCCACCGGACTGAGCCTGGCCACGGTCGCCACGCTGGTCGGTGAACTGCTCGACCTGGGGATGCTGACGGAGGTCGGGTTCGAGGACTCCGCGGGCGGCCGTCCGCGCGGACTCGTCGCGGTGAACGCGTCGGGGGGCGCGCTGATCGGCGTGGACATCGCGGAGACGTACGTGCGCGTCGAGCTGTTCGACCTCGCGCTGAACGTGCTGGCCCGCGCCCGCGAGGGCATGTGCCCGGGCGGGACCCTTCCCGAGCAGGTCGTCGGGCACGTCGTGTCCGCCGTGGGCTCGGTGGTCACCCAGGCCGGGGTGGAGGGCGCGCGCGTCCTCGGCGTCGGCGTGAGCGTGCCGGGCCAGGTCGACCGGGAGACCGGCACCTCCGAGTACGCGCCGAACTGGGACTGGCACGACGTGCCGCTGCTGGACCTGCTCGCCGAGCACATCGCCTACCCTCTGCACCTCGACAACCCGCTGCGTGCCTGCGCGGTCGCCGAGCTGTGGTTCGGCGCCGCGCGCGGCCGGGGGGACGCCGTGGTGGTGAACCTCGGGACCGGGGTGGGCGCGGGGTTGGTCCTGGGCGGCGGCCTCCACCGGGGCGTCAGCAACAGCGCCGGGGAGTGGGGCCACACCACCCTCGTGCTCGACGGCAGACCGTGCCACTGCGGCGACCGCGGCTGCGTGGAGACGTATGCCGGCGCGCCGGGAATCATGCTGAACCTGCGCGAACTGAGCCCGGACAGCCCGCTGTTGCACCCCGAGGACCAGACGGCGACCATCGACGCGCTGGCCCGGGCCGTCGCGGCCGGGGACCCGGTGGCCGTCCAGGCGGTCCGGGACACCGCGCGCTACCTCGGCGCCGCCATCGCGAACCTGGTGAACCTGCTCGATCCCGAAGTGGTCGTGCTCAGCAGCTGGGTGGCGGCGGCGCTCGGAGAGCCGCTGCTGCGCGAGGTGCGCGAGGCCGTGGCCCGGCACGCGCTGAAGCGGCCGCTGGCCGGCACCGAGATCGTCCTCTCCCCCATTCCCACCGACCCCGTCTGCCTGGGCGCGGCGACCTTCGCCCTGGAAGGGGCGCTGAGTTCGGCGGTCCGGGGTCCCGCCGCCGGTGGACCCGCCGCCCGCCGGGCCGCTCCGGCGGCCCGTACGGCGTCCGCGCCGCGCACCGACCCGGCGAGGAGCCGCACGGCGCCGCCCGCGTGACCCGCCGGGGGTCCCGCCCCCGCCGGCCCACCCGCGGCGCCCCATCCTGAACCGCCGCCCGCCGCCCGCTGCTCCGACGCGTCCGTGGCCGCAGTGTCCGACTCCCCTTGTGGCGAAGCGGGTTCGGCCGTGTCCGTGTGCCGATGCCCGTCGGCGCCGCGCCGGGGGCTCCCCGGCTCCACGGTCCGGACGCGGGCCTCCCCGGGCACCCCGCGTCCGGGATTCCGCACAACCGGCAACGCTTCGAACAGACTTCGTCCAACCCCTTGCTGAAGCATTGGGCGAAGGTTAACGTCCCGCACCGCACCGCGAATTCCAGCCGCGGCCGTGTTCCCACGGCGAATTCGATCAGCAGCCGTACTCGAGACAAGGACGTCAGAATGTCGGCACTGAGCAGCAGCGACCGGTCCCGTCGATCCGTACTCCGAGCCGCCGCGGGGCTCGCGGCCCTCGGCCCGCTGGCCGCCTGCGGCGGCAACACCGGCCGTGAGGGCGGCGGTTCGGGCAAGAACCTGGTGCAGTACTTCCACGCGTACGGCGAGGCCGGCACCGAGCAGGCGATCAAGAGGTACGCGAAGGCCTACGACGGCGCGAACGTCTCCACGCAGTGGATCACCGGCTCCAATTTCGAGAGCAAGCTGTTCTCCGCGCTGCTCACGAAGAACGCGCCCGACGTCTTCGAATTCCACCCGCAGATACAGATGGTGAAGAGCGGTCAGGTGGCGCCGCTCGACGACATCATCGATCCGGTGAAGGACGACTTCAATCCGGCCGACATCGCCTCGCACACGATCGACGGGAAGGTGTGGGGCGTCCGGATGATCGACGACCCCCAGTTCCTGTACTACCGTCCGTCGCTGCTGGAGAAGGCGGGCATCGAGCCGCCGGGCACGCTCGACGAGCTGGTGGAGGCGGCGGCGAAGCTCACCACCGGCAAGGTCAAGGGACTGTTCCTCGGCAACACCATTACGCCTGTCATGAACCCGCTAATTTGGGCGACCGGTGCCGACACCCTCACGGACAGCAACGAGATCGCCTACCACACGGACGAGGTGGCGGCGGGCCTCGGGAAACTGCGCACGATGTTCAAGGCGGGCCATCTGCTGCTGGACGCCCCCGCCGACTGGTGGGACCCGTCGGCGCTCACCCAGGGCCTGGTCGCCATGCAGTGGTGCGGCATGTGGGCGATGCCGGTGATCCAGAAGGCGCTCGGCGACGACATCGGCATCATCCCCTTCCCCGTCGCCGCGGAGGGCGGCAAGCCCGCGGTCACCAACGGCGGCTGGTCGATGTTCGTGAACGCCAAGGCCAAGGACGTCGACCTGGCCAAGGAGTACGTGAAGTGGCTGTGGATCGACCAGAAGAAGTACCAGGAGGACTGGGCCCTGTCCTACGGCTTCCACATCCCGCCGCGCACCTCCCTCGCCGCATCGGCCACCAAGCTCAAGTCCGGCCTGCCCGCCGAGGGCGTCAAGCTCTTCACCGACTACGGGCACTTCGACAACCCCGCCTGGACCCAGGCCATGATCGTCGCGCTGGAGGGCGTCGTCGCCGACTCCGTCCGCAAGGGCGGCGACCCCGAGGCGGCGCTCGACAAGGCCGACGCGACGGTCGGGCGCGAACTCAAGAAGCTGTTCGGATAGGCCGGCGGACGGACACGGCATGCCGACCACCACCAGCGCACGCGACGCGGCGAAGGCCCACGTCGCCGCCGGGGCCACCCGGGCCGGGCGGCGGCCAGGGGTACGGGGCAGCACCCTGAGCTTCTGGCTCTTCACGGGACCGTTCCTGACCGGGCTCGCGGTCTTCGTCTACATCCCGATCGGCTGGAGCGCCTACCTCTCGTTCTTCGAGGCCCGTTTCACCGTCACCCCCAGCACCTTCGTCGGCTTCGACAACTACACCTACATGCTCACGAACGACCGGTTCACCGACTCGCTCGTCACCTTCACCGTGTTCGCCGCGTTCATCGTGCCGGTCACCTGGGCGCTCTCCCTGGGGCTCGCGCTGATGGTCGACCGGCTGCGGTTCATGCGGGCGTTCTTCCGGTCGGTGTTCTTCCTGCCGACCGCGGTCAGCTTCGTCGCCGCCTCGCTGATCTGGAAGATGTCCGTCTTCAGCGGGGTCCGCTTCGGTCTCGCGAACACGTTCCTCGGCTGGTTCGGCGTGGAGAACATCGCCTGGCTCGCGGACCCCGACCCGCCCTGGTACTGGCTCGTCATCGTGTCCGTACGGCTGTGGCTCCAGGCCGGCTTCTACATGATCCTCTTCCTGGCGGCCCTCCAGAACATCCCGCCGGAACTGTACGAGGCCGCCGCGATCGACGGCGCGAAGCCGGGCTGGCAGACGTTCCGGCACATCACCCTGCCGCAACTGCGCGCCACGTCCACCGCGGTGGTCCTGCTCCTGCTCGTCGCCGCCTACCAGGCCTTCGACGAGTTCTTCAACCTGCTCTCCAAGACCACCTGGGGCCGGCCGCCCCTCGTGGAGCTGTACTACACGGCGCTCGGCGAGAACCAGGACTACGGGGCGGGCAGCGCGGGCGCGGTGATCCTCACCGTGCTGATCTGCGGAGTGACGCTGGTCCAGGGCAGGTTCATGGGCTTCGGCAGGAACGAGGACTCCAGGTGACCACGACCCGCACCCGTCCCCCCGCCGCGGCCGGGTCCCGCGCCGCCCGCTCCCCCAGGAGGCGGGGCGGGCGCGGCGGTGCCGGGCTCCACTTCGCCGCCGCCGTCAGCGCGCTCCTCTTCCTCGTCCCCTTCTACCTGATCCTGCGCAACGCCCTGTCCACCGACGCCGAGATCACCGGCGAGGACTGGCAGTGGCTCCCCGCCGCCGTCCAGTGGGGCAACGTCACCGAACTGTTCGACGATCCGACCGTGCCGTTCGCCCGGTCCCTGTGGAACTCCGCGGTCGTCGGCGTACTGCACACCGTCGGCACCCTGCTGGTGTGCTCGCTCGCCGGATACGGCCTCGCCCGCATCCCGTACCGGCACGCCAACAAGGTCTTCTACGCGGTCCTGGTGACCCTGATGGTGCCGACCGCCGTCACCTTCGTGCCCAGTTTCGTGCTGGTCTCGTCGCTCGGCTGGGTCTCCAGTCTGCGCGGGCTGGTCGTCCCGGGCCTCTTCAGCGGGTTCGCCTGCTTCCTGTTCCGCCAGTACTTCCTCGGCTTCCCACGGGAGTTGGAGGAGGCCGCACGCGTGGACGGGCTGAGCCACTGGGGCGCGTACTGGCGCATCGTCGTGCCCAACTCGCTGAACTTCTTCGCCGCCATCGCGACGATCACGTTCATCAGCGGCTGGAACGCCTTCCTGTGGCCCCTGGTCATCGGGCAGGACCAGGAGGCCTGGACCGTGCAGGTCGCGCTGTCGTCGTACATGACCAACCAGACCGTCAACTTCCATCTGATCTTCATGGCCACGGCCGTGTCGATCCTGCCGCTGGTGCTCGTGTTCCTGTTCCTGCAGCGCTGGCTGGTGCAGGGGGTCGCGCAGACCGGCATCAAGGGCTGACCGGGCGGGCCGGCACCTCCGTCCGGTGCCGGGCCGCCCCACGGGTCAGTGGTCCGCGCAGCACGGTGTCGGATCGGGGACCTCGAACGGGACGAGCACACCGCCCGCGGCGGGCATCAGCGTCAGGACCAGCTCGCCGTCCTGCCACTGCGGCCGCACATGACCACGCGTCACCACGTCCTGTGCCGGGTCGGGTTCACCGTGGGAGCCGAGGACGGCGACCCGGTCGATCGCGGAGGCCGACAGCAGCCCGGCGACCGTCATGGTGCCCGTCAGCGCCCCGGCCCCCGGGAAGAGGACCGCCCGGCCCGCCCCGTCCGGCACCCCGGACGACACCTCGTAGGGTCCGGCCGCCAGGGCGTCGACCCGGAACGGGGACGGGGCGGTGAACGACAGCACGACCCTCGGCCGTTCCCCGCGCACCAGATGCGTACAGCCGAACGCGCCCCCGGGAAGGGCGAGTTCGGCCGCCAGCTCCACCAGCAGACGGTCGGCCGCGCGCACGTCGCGCACTCCCGCGTCGACCGTGACGGCGTACGGGCTCACGCGGGCAGCACCCACACGGGGTTCGAGTAGAACCACAGGTCGGCCCACGGGTCCGCGTCGCCCACGACGTCCAGGGCGGGCCCCGCGGGGTCGACCGCCGCCCCCCTCGCGCCCGGCGCGGAGCGCCTGCCGTCAGTGCCCCGCAGCCGGACGTACACCGGGCGGTCGACGCGGCCGAGTTCGTACGTCAGCCGGAACGTGCCGGAGGACCTGTCCACGGCGTACGACCGCACGACCCTCGCGGACGGCGCGGTGAGGGTGTCGCGGTCCGCCGCCGCTCCGGTGACGTCGCCCTGGATGACGTCGACACGGGCCGGCTTCGGCACGAAACCGGCCCAGTTGGCGCCCGAGGGCAGGGTCACGTCCACGTTCAGCGTGACCTTCGTGCCCTTCCTGACGTGCAGCGCCCCGCCGAGTGTCGCCCAGCGTCCGCCGCCCGAGACACGCACGTCGAGTCCGTCGATCAGCCGGCCGTGGTCCACCCAGATCCGGCCGGCCCGGATGCCGTCCATCACGGCGGCGTACGAGAAGCCGTCGGAGCCGACGTGGGTGCGGCTGTACTGTCCGGGCCAGTAGTCGCCCTGCGTGGTGTCGATACCGCCGCCGTACACCGGGTCCTCGTACCGCCCGTTCGCGTCGAAGTCCCCGCCCGGGCCGCGTGCGGCGGTGTCCGCGTAGACCTGGTGGGAGTCGGAGTTGGCGGTGATCCACCAGGGCCTGCCCTCGGCGATCAGGCTGTCCCACAGACCGCCGACCGTGGCGGTCATCCAGTCGAAGCCGCCCCAGGTGCGGTAGCTCTCGGGCGGATAACCGGCGAAGGAGTTGGCGCTCGGGCTGTTGTCGTAGATGCCGCGGGCCCGTCCCGGGCCGTGCGGAGCGGGCAGACCGGCCGCCTGGTGTCCCGGCGCGCCCTCGAAGCCGACGGCTATCTGGCGGCGGGCCGGGCTCGCGTCGCGCCAGGCGCGGATCTCGTGCGGCGAGTCGACGCCGCGCCGCGCCGGGTGGTTGGCCAGCATCAACGCGTCCTCGACCTTGCGCCGCTCGACCTGCTCGGACAGGAACGCGAGGCCCGCCACGGCGAGCGCCTCGTTGGCGGGCGTCGAGTCGGAGGCACCCCTCACGCTGCCGTCGTAGTCGGTCTCGAACTGCTTGAGGACGGACACCTCGTTCCGCCCCGGGTGGACGAAGACCGTGCCGTGCTCGGCACCCGGGATGTTCCACTCCAGGCCCTGGAAGACGAGCGTGTCCCGGTGGACCGCCCGGGCCTCCTTGATGTCCGGGTTGACCTTCTCCACACCGATCCTGGCGTGCGTCGCGCTGCCGTGGTCGGTGATGACAAGCCAGTCCATCCCGTGCCGTGCGCCCTGCCGGACCTGGTCGACCACCCGGTACTTGCCGTCGCTGCTGTACTGCGTGTGGATGTGGTGGTCCCCAGCGAGCCACAGGAAGCCGTTCGTGCGGCGGCCGTGGCCTGCGGCGTACGCGGGGGAGGCCGCTGCCGGGGCGAGAACGCTCCCGGCGGCGAGCCCGGCGCCCAGCAGCCCGGCTCCGCGCAGCAGGGACCGGCGCGACCGCTGCTCCGGGTCGAGTGCCTCGTCGGGCACCGCGGTGTCGAGCGCGGCGGGCAGCTCCCCCGCCCCGGACCCGTGCTCGTGGTGGTGGTCGTGATGGTGCCCGTGTGCGTGCCCGTGTCCCATGGCCGGCCCCTCCTCGGTGTCCCGCGGCCACTGCGGCCACGCGAGGAGGATCGACGCGGTACATGAACCTCGGACGACCACGGGGTGATCCCCGGGCGGCCCGCACAGGGCCGATCGCCACAGCGCCCTCCGTTTCCCCAACCACCCCTCTGCCCGAGCCTGTTGCCCCTGCAACAGCGGCGCACCGGGCAGCGGGTCCGGCACCGGGACGGCGGCGGCGCTGCGGCGCGGGGCGATGCGCCACGGTTCGACTCCGGGACGGGACGGCGGCCCTTTCGGTTCCGGGACGGGCCGGCGGCCCTTGCTACCCTCACCAGGTTCCTGCCCGGACCCGAGAGAGGGTTGATCGTCATGGCCCGTGCCGGGCTCACGGCCGAGGTGCTCGTCGCGGCCGCCGCCGACCTCGCCGACGAGGTCGGCTTCGAGAACGTCACGCTGTCCGCCCTGGCCAGGCGCTTCGGGGTGAAGGACGCGAGCCTGTACTCCCATGTGCGCAACCTCCAGGACCTCCGGACGAGGACGGCCCTGCTCGCCGGCGCCGAGATGATCGACCGGATCGCCGAGGCCGTGGCCGGACGCGCGGGCAAGGACGCCCTGGCGGCCTTCGCCGGCGCCTACCGCGCGTACGCGCTGGAGCGCCCCGGACGGTACGCGGCCACCCAGATCCCCATGGACCAGGATCTCGTCGCCGGTTCCCCCGCGATGCGGCGGACCGCCGAGATCACCTACGGCATGCTGCGCGCGTACGGCCTCGGCGAACCCGATCTCACCGACGCCGTGCGGCTGTTGCGCAGCACCTTCCACGGCTACTGCGCGCTGGAGTCCACGGGCGCCTTCGGCGCCTCCCGGGACGTACAGGCGTCCTGGAACCGGGCCGTCGACGCCCTCCACGTGCTGCTGGAGCACTGGCCGAAGGAGCAGCGGCGGTCCGCCTGACCGGCGCGGCCGGACCCGGCGGCGCACGGCGTGCCGCACCGCACGCGATGTCGACGGTGCACGACAACTGGCCAGCCTCCCAGGTGGGTTGTCTGCGGCCGCGCAGCATCGGACAGGGGGCCACTGGCAACTCGGGTGGCACGCGGGCCCGTTCGGGCACCGCCGACGGTCGGCACCCCAGGCGTCCCGCCGACCACTTAGACTGGAAGCTTCGCCGGTGCACGTGCCGCCCTGGGGGAGGGAGCGCGCCTTGTCCCAACAGCAGCTCCGACGCGGTCCGTCCAGGCCCGACCCCGAACCGCACGTGCCGCACGGCCCGCGGCCCGCGCGGCTGGTGCGCTGGCTCGGCGGATTCGGCTGCGCGGCCGCCGGATACGCGGTCTTCCAGTCCCTGATCGGCATCCTGCCGACCGGCATCGACGGGGAGTCCGCGCGGTACGCGATCGCCGTGCTGAGCGGCACCGCGACGGCCGTCGCCGCCTGGCTGTCGGCGGCCCTGCTCCGGGCCAGGTACGCGGAGGACCCGCCCGCCCCCGCGGGCGGGCGGCCCGTCCAGGACCCCTCCCCCACCGAACCGGGTCCGCTCCCCGAGCTGTTCTCGGCCGCGTACGACACCCTCGCGGACCAGATCTGCGTCGTCGACGACCCGGTGCGCGGGCGGCTCACCGGATGGTCGCACTCCCTGGGGGAGAGCGGACCGGGCCGCCCCACCTCCGTGGGCACCGCGTACGGGCTGCACATCATGCTCGACCTGGGCATGCCGGAGGGCCGTATCGGCGCCGGCGACCTGGTGGACACGCTGTGGCGGCTGCGCCTGCCCGACGGCGGATGGTCGGCCCGCTCCCAGGGCTCGCAGGCGCGCCCCGAGGTCACCGCCCTGGTGCTCGGCGCGCTCGCCAGGGCGGGGGCGTCTCGGGACCGGCTCGCCGCCGAGGTGGCCGGCTGCGCGACCGGGTTCACCCGGGAACTGGACCGCACGGGTCGTGAGTTGACGCACGTCGTGACGACCGTGCTGCGCGGTCTGCTGCGCGCCGCACCGGATTCGGACGCGTTGCCGCTGCTGCGGGACGCCCTCGTCGAGGGTGCCGTGACCGATCCCCGCCGGGAGCACCGGCGTTGCTGGGGCTACCGGCTGGCCCCCTTCCACGGGCCTCCGTCCGCGCTGCACACCGCCCAGGCCGCGGTCGCCCTGGACCGCGTGGCCCGGGTGCTGGGCGAGAACGGCAACGCGCGCGCGGCCCGCGAGGACGCGGTGCGCTGGCTGCTGGCCTGCCCGGACGCGCCGCACGACGCCTGTCTCGACCTGTCCAACCTGCGGGAGGAGGTCCGCAGGCCGCGCGCCGACGACCCCTCGCGCCACGAGGTGCTGAACGTACGCCACTTCACGGCTTCCTGGGTCGTGCGCGCCCTGCTGACCCCCGGTGCCCGGGAGATCGCGCGTGAGGACGGCCTGGAGGAGGAGTGGCGTGAGCGGCTGCACGGCGCGGCGAGCGCGGTGTGGGCCGGGCAGACGGACGGCATCTGGACGTGGGCCCGGGACGACAGCGGTGAGCTGCGCCGCCCCATGTGGATGACCTATCAGGGCCTTTCGGCGCTCCGGGCCCATGCCGTATGGGTATACCGACGGAATGGGTGAGTGGGAGGGCGTGCATGGGCGGCCGACAGATCCTGGCGACGCGGAGACTGCTGACGGAGTCGCTGCACGGCGCACTGCCGGAGCACGAGCGGGTGTCGGCGGCCCGGGCGGTGGTCACCGAACTGGGCTCCCCCGAGAGGCTGCTGGAACTGGTCGCCGAACTCGCCTCCGGTGAGGGCGACCCGGCGGGCTGCGCCGGACTCTCGTACCGGCATGTCCTCGGCTTCGACAAGCTGCTGCTGGTCGACGGCGGTCCGCACCACATGCTGCGTGCCCATCTGTGGCATCCGGGGCGAGGCGCGATCGGCCGGGAGGACATCCACAACCACCGCTCTCCGCTCGCCTCCCACGTCGTACGGGGGCGGCTGGCGATGGAGTTGTACGCGCCCCGGTGGGACGGGGGCATCGAGGCCGACCGCTACCAGGAGTCCCTGGCCGAGGGTTCGGCCGACTGGCTGCTGGAGCCGGCGGGCGCGGCCCGGCTGCGTCTGACGCAGGTGGCGGAGTACTCGGCGGGCAGCAGTTACGCCCTGCCCGCGCACACCCTGCACCGGGCGTGGTGCGCCACGGCGGAGCCGACGGTGACGCTGTTCCTGGAGACGGGAGGGGGACGCCGGCGCCGTACCGACGTGTTCACGGCGGCGGGCCCGCACCCGGAGGCGGTGCCGAAGGTGCCACTGGAGGTGGACGGGTACCTGTCCGAACTGGACGCCCTGGCGGAGCTGCTCAGACGTTCGTGAGGGCCTGGCGCACGATGTCCAGGTTGTACGTGTCGATGTCGACCGTGTGCAGTTCGTGCGGGGCCAGCCAGCGGTGCTCCTGGTCGGGCTCCGGCAGGACGATGTGCCGGGAGAGCGGTCTGACCAGGAAGTTGTCCTGCCAGTTCTTGGTCTCGTGGCCCCGGTACTCGCTCACGAACGACGACCGGCCGACTTTGCGGACGACCTCGCCGAGGAGTCCCGTCTCCTCCTTGAGCTCCCGCAGCACGCCGTCCTCGGGACTCTCGCCGGGTTCCAGCTTGCCGCACGGCACACCCCAGACGCGAGGCAGGAAGCGCTCGACGGCGCTGCGGCGCACCAGCAGGACACGGCCCTTGCGCATCACGACGGCGGCGGCCAGTCGCTTGTTACCGGGGATGTCCATGATTCCTGGGTCCCTCGCCGGTCGGATTCCACGGAGTCTTATACCCACGAAAGCCTCAACGGTACCAGGCGCCCGTACGGGACTTGGGGCGTCGGCGGTCGTGGTGTCGTCCCCGGTCCCGTCGGAGGACCGGCGCGGCGGGCGGGGGCGCCGCGGGTCCGGCGCGTGCCGGGAGCGGTGTCCGGGTCCGTGCGACCGGGCTCGGGCCGGGCGGTCCGGCGGGCGCCGAACGGTCGCGGGACCGCACCGCGGTCAGCGGGGTGCCACCGTCCACGGCCGGTCCGCGGACGCCCCGGCGCCGGGTGCGAACCGGAAGCGTGCCCCCGTGCCGTCGGACCACTCGACGCACAGGCCGCGGCCGTCCTCCACACGCACGGTGACCAGGTCCGCGAGGGCCGGCGCACCGTCCTCCGCGGTGAGCCGGGCGAGGGCGACGAAGAGGGTCGGCCCGTCGGCCGTGACACCCTCGGCGTACGGGACTCCGGCGAGCGCCGGCCCGGTCTCCCCGGGGCCGGGGCCGGGTGGCGCCGAGGGGTCCGGCGGCACCGACAGGGCGTGCGCGGGCAGGAGTTCGGAGCGTCGGCCCTCCCCCGCCGCCCAGCCCGTCACCCGTACCGGCGTTCCCGGCGGGGCGTCCGCCACCAGGTGGGCGCGCACCTCCGCGGCACCGTGCGCGACGAGCAGGCTCGTGACGCGGGCGCCGCCCGCCGCCGTGTGCCGGGACGCTGCCCAACTCCCGCCGGTACCCAGGGGTTCGATCCGGGTGCGGGACGGATCGCCGCCGAGGAGTACGCAGTTGTCGTGGCCGGATGAGGGTGCCGTCGCCGTGGAGTAGGCGAGGCGCGTGTAGTACGGGTCGTAGCGGACGTCCTCGCTGCCGTGGTTGTGGAGGCGCACCAGCCCGTCCGCCCTGGTGGACTGCAGAAGCCAGTTGGGCGGGCGGACGGGCGTGACGGCGTCGGCGCGGTCCGCGGGCCCGGGTTCCTCCGGGGACGTCCACACCGCGTGGTCCGCGGGCAGCAGCAGGGCGACGAACGCCTTGGCCGCCCAGTACGGGGAGGCGGGACCCGAGTAGCCCTGCAGGACGGCCGTGTCGGGTCCGTGCCAGCCGAGCGTCAGCAGCCCCCGTTCGTCGACGGCGCCGCGGTCGAGGAAGTACCGCAGGGCGCCGGAGGCCAGCCGCCGGGTCTCGCCGGGCCGCAGGGGCGTACGTCCGGCCAGGGTGCCCAGCCACAGCGGTGCGGTCGTCGCGAAGCGGTAGGTGAGGGACCGGCCCTGGCGCATCGGCGCGCCGTCGGAGCCGAACATGCGGGCGTAGTCGGCGAGATGGCGTTCCAGGCGGCCGCCGTACCGGTCCAGGAGGGCGGCGTCGCCGGCCAGGAGGGCGTGCAGCACCGGATAGAGGTGCATGGCCCAGCCGTTGTAGTGGTCGAAGGCACGGCCCGGTCCGTCGCTGTACCAGCCGTCTCCGGCGTACCACCGCTCGACGCGGTCGAGGCCGCGGTCGATCGCGGCGCGGGACCGCTCGGGTTCGTACCCGGCCTCCGCGAGGAAGCCGCCGACCGTCACGGGGAACAACTCCCAGTTGCAGGGCCACGGTTCGGCCGTCAGCGCGTCACCGAGCCAGGACGCCGCCCGCTGCCGGACGCCGTCGTCGAGGCGGTCCCAGAGCAGGGGGCGGGTCAGCCGCAGGGCGAGGGCTATCGAGGCGGCCTCGACGAGCGGCTGACCGCGGTGCTCGATGCGGGGCCAGACGCCCGCGGTTCCCGCGGCGAGGCCGTCGGCGTACCGCTTCAGGACCTTCTCGTCCCGCCGGAACGCCGCCAGGAGCAGGGTCCTCGCGTACCCCTCCAGGCCGTCGGAGAGGCGGCCCGACCAGCTCACCCGGTCCCCGGGGAGATGGTAGAGCGCGCGGTCCCCGGTGGCGTACGGCTCCACGGCGGCGAGCAGGGAGTCCGCGACCGCCTCCCAGTGGGCGCGGGTCAGGCCGGTGTACGGGCTCAGCACGCGGTCCTCGGGCACACCGGCGGGGCCTGCGGGCATCAAAGGGACTCCTGTCGGGCTCGGCGACCGGACCGGACGGCGCGGGCATGCCACCGGCCGGGGGCGGTGGCGCGGGGCGGGCTCGGCGGCGACGGGGTGAGGGCCTGGGGCGCCCCGGTTCCGGTCGGGACGCCCCAGGGGTCCAGCTCATCGCACCGGGCGCGCGGACACCAGCCCCCCGGGCGAGGAGTTCCTCCAACCGGGCCGAGCAGTCCGGTGGTTGACCGTACCCCGGAAGGGCAAGCGCTTTCCAGTTGCCGACGCGGGGCGGAACGCCGGGCACACGCCCCGCGTCGACCGGTCCGCTCCGCCCCGGGATAAGGACGCAGCGGACCGGCGGACACGGGATCGGCCGGGTCAACCGCCCCTGGTCCACTGCTGGTTGGTGCCCCCGTTGCAGGGGTGGGTGATCACCGCCGCCGAGTTGGCCGTGGACCCGCCGTTGACGTCGAGGCACTCGCCCCCGGCCCGGGACCTGACGGTGACGTAACCGCCCGAGGCGGTGACGGTCCACTGCTGTGCGGTGGAGGAGGCGGAGCATGCCTGCTGGGTGACGTCTGCGGCGTTCTCCTGGAGGCACAGGGAGCTGTGCCGGGCCATCAGCTGGACGTGGCCGCCGCCGACGCTCTTGAACCAGAAGCGCTGGTTGCCGCCGCCGTTGCAGGTGTACTGCGTGAGCGCGACACCCGCCTGGACGGACTGGGAGGGGATGTCCGCGCACTTGCCGCTGTGCCGCGCGGTGAGGGTCTCGTACGGGCCGCCCTGCCCCGTGACCGTTCCGGCGGCCGTGTCGACGGCGACCTCCGGGTACCAGGACATGGACATCGTGGTGGACGTCGGGAAGGCCAGCGGCAGCCAGACGTAGCGCGAGTCGTTGACGGTTCCGCCGATGGAGTTGCCCCAGCGGTCGCCCATGTAGAGGTACGAGGTGCCCGAACTGCCCTGCACGGGAAGGACGTACGCGGTCTGCGACCCGTACGCCGTCGCGTCGCCGACGTCGGCCATCGCCGTCCAGGGGCCCGCGAGGGAGGTGGCCGTGGCGTACCGCTGCTGGTTGGGGCTCCAACCCGTCGCACCGGACGTCAGCATGAAGTAGACGCCGTTGCGCTTGAAGAGCGCGGGCGCCTCGCGGTGGCCGCCGTGCCAGGGGTCGGCCACGAGGCTCGCGATGCCGGTGTAGTCGGCGGTCAGGCGGTAGATCTGGAGGTCGTAGTTCTCACGGGCCGCCGAGACCATGTACCCCGCGCCGTCCGTGTCCATGAACACCGTGATGTCCCGGGACATGTGGGTGCCGAGCGGACGGAAGCTGCCCCGCCAGGAGTAGTCGCCGTCCACGGTGTTCGAGACGGCGACCGCCGCGCGGGCCTCGCCGTAGTCCACGCCGTTCTCCTTGTGCATCCACATCACGAAGGTGCCGGTGGCCGCGTTGTACATGACCTTGGGCCGCTCGATGTTGGCGGTCGCCAGCTCCGGGTCGCTCGCCTCGGTCAGGACGTGGTTGCGGAACTCCCAGTTCTTCAGGTCGGTGGAACGGTAGGCGTCCACGTACCGGAAGGTGTTGTCGGCGTTGCGGTTCTCGCCGAACCAGTAGTAGTACGTGCCGACCTTGATGACACCGCCGCCGTGCGCGTGCACGGCGGCACCGCCGACGTCCGTGAACGGGGTTCCGTTGGTGACGGTCTGGGGTGCCGCCTGGGCGGGCGCGGCGGTCACCAGGATTCCGGCGACCACGAGACAGAGGGCTGTGAGGACGGCGTACGCACGTCTCGGGGAGAACTCGCGTCTCAACTCCGACACTCCTTCAGAACGGTGAAGCGGCCCGCCGGGCCGTCGAGTTCGCCCGCACCCCCGGCACGGCGTGCCGTCGCCCGCGTCGCGGCGGCCCGGTCGACGGCCGTGCCGGATCGGGGGACGCCGACGGAGGCGCCGGAGGGGTGGGCGGACCGGTTGCCGGTGGAGGCCGCTTGCGATGGATGCGCGGGTCTGCTCGGTTGCGGAGGAACAGCTCGGCACGGGCGTCCTCCCGTGCCGACCATTCGCAATTTCGAACAACATCTGCCAATTCCGAACGCCGAAACCGTAAGGGCGTGTTGGGGAGAGGTCAACGGTTCCGGCGCGAACTGCGACGACCGGCATGGCCCGGCCCCGAGGTGCGCTCCGGCGCCCTCGGGAACCCCGGGTGCGCCGGAGCGCACCCGGAGGCTCGTCCCCGCGGGCGAAGCCTCCGCGCGAAGGGAACGGGCATCCCCGCAGGCGGTGAACCCGCGCCCGTCCGCCGTCGGGGGCCCGCCGCCGTGCCCCGCCGCAGGGCACGGCCGCCCTGCGGCGGGGCACGGACTCGCGCGGGACCGTCCCGCATGCTGGGCGCCCCGTTCGACGGACGGACCGGGACGCGGCACCGGGCGCGGCGTCGGCTAGCGTCGGGGGATGACCAGCGCGCCCGGCGCCGGGCCCTCCCCCGCCGCGCCCTCCTTCGCCGAGGCTCTCGCCACCGGCGTCCTCGTCCTGGACGGCGGGCTGTCCAACCAGCTCGAGGCCGCGGGGCACAACCTGAGCGACGAACTGTGGTCGGCCCGGCTGCTCGACGAGCGGCCCGAGGCGGTCACCGAGGCCCACCTCGCCTACTTCGCGGCGGGCGCGAACGTGGCGATCACCGCCACCTACCAGGCGACCTTCGAGGGCTTCGCCCGGCGCGGCGTCCCGCGCGGGCGCGCAGCCCGCCTGATGGCTCTCGGCGTCACGCTGGCCCGCGAGGCGGCTGGGCGCGCCCGCGCGGGAGGGGTGCGGGCGCCCACGTGGGTGGCCGCGTCGGCGGGCCCGTACGGGGCGATGCTCGCCGACGGCTCGGAGTACCGGGGCCGGTACGGGCTGGGCGTCGCCGAACTCGAACGCTTCCACCGGCCGCGACTGGAGGTGCTCGCCGCCGCGGGAGCCGACGTCCTCGCGCTGGAGACCGTGCCCGACACCGTGGAGGCGCGGGCGCTGCTGCGGGCGCTGAGAGGGCTCGGAACGCCGGCCTGGCTCTCGTACGCCGTCGCCGGGGACAGGACGCGGGCCGGGCAGCCGCTGGAGGAGGCCTTCGGGCTCGCGGCCGACGCCGAGGAGGTCGTCGCGGTCGGCGTCAACTGCTGCGCCCCCGAGGACGCGGCCGGCGCGGTGGAGACGGCCGCGCGCGTGACCGGCAAGCCCGTCGTCGTCTACCCGAACAGCGGCGAGGTCTGGGACTCCGGGGCGCGCGCCTGGCGCGGGCGGTCCACCTTCGCACCCGGCCTGGTCACCGGCTGGCAGCGGTCCGGCGCCCGGCTGATCGGCGGTTGCTGCCGCGTGGGGCCGTCGGCGGTCGCGGGCATCGCGGCGGCCCTGCGGACGGGCTGACCCCGTACGGCCCGCCCGCCGCGCCGCGTACGCCCCCGCCCGCGAACCACGCGCCCCCGTCCGGCGCCGGCTCGGGCACAAGCACCGGCACCGGCACCGGCTCTGGCACCGCCACCGCCACCGCCACCGCCACCGCCACTGGCGGAACGCCTGCGGACCCGCACCCAGCCCGAGCCCTCGGGCGCCTCACGCATCACACACGTCACACAGCGCACGTCACCCGGGCCGGGGGCGCGCACGAAGGCCGGCCCTGGCCGTCACGTACGCCGTACGCCGTACGCCGTCCCGCGACTCACCCGCACCGCGCGCCGCACACCACCGGGGTCGTCACGGACGCCGCACGCCCCCCGTCCGGCGGAAGCGCCGGACCATCGACAGCGGCAGCACGGTCCTCCTCGGGGGAACCGGGGGCGGCTCGACGGTGGTCGCGTCCGCCTCCCAGAGCGCCAGCTCGCGGTCCCTGGGCCCGTACACGACCTCGGGCTCCCCCGCCCCGAACATCCGTACGGGATGCGTGGCATCCCAGGCCTGCCAGCCGGGGTCGCCGTCGACCGCGAACCGCACCCAGGCGGAGTGCATCGCGTCGGCGAGCTCCTGCGGGGCACCGGGACCGGCGAGTCGGGCGGCCTCGGGCAGACCCGCGGTGTCGAACACGAAGCCCAGCTCCAGGGCGTGGCACGCGCCGAGCCCGGGCACGTTCGAGGGCCAGGCGAACTCGTACACGTACGAGGCGGCCCGGTGCGCGTCCGCCAGCCGGTGCAGCGGTACGCGCAGGAGGTGGTCGGTGACCATCTGGCCGACCAGGTCCCCGGTGCTCGCCCCGGGATGGATGAGGCGGTAGCCGCGCGGGACCTCGGGGCCGGAGCGGCAGCGGGCCATCGCGCCCGCCAGCGCGACCGGACCCAGGCGGTCGACCCGCTCCAGCAGTCCGGTGGGCGCGAGCCACAGCCGGTACTCCTCGCTGGTCCAGCCCAGCAGCAGCTCGACGTCCTGGGCCGCGGCGCCCCCGGTCAGCGCCTCCATCGGCTCGCACGGCACGAGGTCGCCGTCGACGACGATGCCGAACGCGGGCCCGCCGAGGACCGGGCTGGCGCGGCGGCCCGCCTCGGCCTGGGCCTCGGCCAGGGCGTCCCGGTCGGCCGCGGCGAAGGCCTCGGCCGTCGCCGGAATCCGCAGGCGGGCCGCCATCCGGCGCACCAGCCTGCGCACCTTGTCCCGGTCGGTCGCCTCGGGCGGGCCGCTCTGCAGCGCGGCCCGCCGGAACAGCCCTCGGGCGTACGGGCTGGCCAGCAGCGCCCCGATGCTGATCGCCCCGGCGGACTCGCCGAAGACCGTCACCCGTTCGGGGTCGCCGCCGAACTGCGCGATCGAGCCGCGCACCCACTCCAGCGCGGCCAGCTGGTCACGCAGTCCGGGGTTGGCGGGGGCGTCGGGGAAGAGCCCGTACCCCTCCACGCCGAGGCGGTAGTTGAAGGACACGAACACGACCCCGTCGCGGGCGAAGGCGCGGCCGTCGTACACGGGCACGGCCGACGAACCCCGGGTCAGGGCCCCGCCGTGCACCCACACCATGACCGGGAGGCGGGCTCCGGCGCCGGGGTCGGGCGTCCACACGTTGAGGTTGAGGCAGTCGTCGCCCGGTACCACCGGGTCGGCGAGCAGTCGCGCGAACGGCTCGGAGTACGGCGGCTTGGGCGCCGTGGGCCCGAAGGCACCGGCGTCGCGCACCCCGTCCCAGGGCTCCGGCGGGGCGGGCGGCTGGAAGCGGCGGGGACCGAAGGGCGGTGCCGCGTAGGGGATGCCCCGGAAGACGGCGAGACCGTTCTCGTAGCGGCCGCGTACGGCACCGTACGGGGTGGCGACCACCGGACCCTCGGTCATACGGACCAGCTCCTCACCGTGGCGACGGACTGCCCCCTAGGGCACCACACAACCCGTGGGTCACGCAGCTCAGGACCCCGGGCCGACACCCCGGACCGGGCGGTCACCCCTTCCGGCACGGGCCGTACGGAGCTTCCCGGGAGGCCCCCGAGAGAGTGCGCGGGACGGCGCGCCACACCGGCTCCACCAGGCGCGGAAGGCCGTCCGCCCGACACACGGACGACCGTCCGGCAGCACCGGTGAACCACCTGCGCGCCACACCGGGCCCGCCCGGCACGGAAGCCGGAGCACCAGCGCACGCAAGCCGCCCCCGGCACACGCACAACCGTCCACCACCACCGGTCAGCCGCCTGCGCGCACACCGGACCCGCCCACGCGCCGTGCGGGGCGCCCCCGACCGCACGGAAGGCCGCCCCCGGCACACGCACAACCGTCCACCACCACCGGTCAGCCGCCTGCGCGCACACCGGACCCGCCCACGCGCCGTGCGAGGCGCCCCCGACCGCACGGAAGGCCGCCCCCGGCACCGCGGGCCGCCGGGCCACCGCACGGGGGCCGCCCGGTCGCGGAGGCCGTCCCCCGGCGCGCGGAGGGGCCGGCCCCGGAGCCGGTCGGGCGGCGCGGACGTACCCGCGCCCGCCGGGGCACCTCGTGCGAGGCGCCCGCGAGACCCGTCTCCGCGTGGCCGAAAGTTTCGGCTCGGCCGGATTCCGCGGAGTACCCGCCACTTCCACGCGCAGTCACGGCGGCTCTAATGTAGGAAGCGCTTTCTATCCGAAACTTTCGCTGGCCCTCGCCACGGGGCCGGAGAGGTGGGCTTGCATGGTGCGTACCGGGAGCGTGGCCGGGCCGACCCTCGCCGTCGTCGCCCGAGCGGCGGGCGTGTCGGTTCCGACGGCCTCGAAGGTGGTCAACGGCCGCGAGGACGTGGCTCCGGAGACGCGCCGCCGCGTCATGGAGGCACTCGATCGTCTCGGCTACGTGCGCAGACCCCGGTTCGACGCGGTGAGGCCGCCCGGCCTGGTCGACCTCGTCGTGCAGTCGCTGGAGAGTTCCTGGTCGGGCGCGGTCCTGCGCGGGGTGGAGGAGGCGGCCCACGACGCGGGCCTGGAGGTCGTGGTCTCGGCCGGCGGCACCGCACGGCCCCCGGCGGGCCGGGGTGAGCGCGGCTGGCTGGACAAGCTCTCCGCGCGCGGCTCCAGCGGCGTGCTCCTCCACCTGGCCGGGCTGAGCCCGTCGCAGTACGCCTGGCTGGAGCAGCAGCGCATCCCGTTCGTGCTGATCGACCCGCTGCTCGAACCCCCGCCCGGGGCCGTGTCCGTGGGCGCCGCCGACTGGCACGGCGGAGTCATCGCCACGGAGCATCTGCTCGCGCTCGGCCACGAGCGGGTCGCCGTCATCGCCGGGCACCGCCGCAGGACGTGCGGGGGCGCCCGGGTCGCCGGCTACCGCTCGGCGCTCGCCGCCGCCGGCCTGCGGCACCGTCCCGAGTACCTGCGCCACGGCGGTTACGACGAGGCCGCCGCGCACCGCCGCATGCTGGAACTCCTGGACCTGCCGGAACCGCCCACGGCCGTCTTCGCCTGCTCCGACCGGATGGCCCTCGGCGCGATCGGGGCGGCGGCCGGACGGGGGCTGTCCGTACCGGACGACATCAGCGTGGTCGGCTTCGGCGACCTGCCCGAGGCCCGCTGGGCGGCACCCGCCCTGACGACGGTGCGTCTGCCGCTCGCCGAGATGGCCGCGACCGCGCTGCGGCTGCTGGTGCGCATGATGGCGGGCGAGCAGCCGGAGGGCACCCGTACGGAGCTGTCCACCCGGCTGGTGGTGCGGGCCAGCACGGGACCGGCCCAGGACGGTGGCGGCACGGGACCCGCCCAGGACGGTCGCGGCACAGGACCCGCCCAGGACGGTCGCGGCACAGGACCGGCCTAGGGCGGTGGCGGCGCGGGACCGGGCCGCCCGGACGGACCGCCCGGCCGCGTGGCGTGACCGTCGGGTCGGAGGTCCGGTGGAGTGCCGTCGTCGGTCGTCAGCCGGGCCGCCCAGCCGACGCCGCCGAGCAGGTGCCGTCGGTAGTCGGGGTCCCGGAACGCCTCCGGGGCGTGTCCGAGCGCGGTGTAGAAGACCCGTCCGGCCCCCTCGTCGCGGCACCACACCAGCGGGTGGTCGTCACCCATGCCGCCTCCGTCGTACGAGCCCTCGTCGGCGCTCGCGAGGACCCGTACGGCGGCCCGCGGGTTCGTCCGGAAGTCGTACCACTCGTCGGTGAACTCCCAGACGGCGGGCAGGTGCCGGGTCGCCGGGTGCTCGCGGTCCTCGACGAGGACCCGGCCCGGCTGGAGGGCGGGGTGCCGCGCGAACCGTGCGCCGAGCAGTTCGCCGTACCGCGGCCAGCCGTACTCGGTGCAGGCCGCTGCGTGCACGCCGACGAAGCCGCCGCCCCCGTCCACGTACCGGGCGAGTCGTTCCCGGCCGGCGGGTGTCAGCACGTCACCGCTGGTGGAGAGGAAGACCACGGCCGCGTAGGCGCCGAGGGGCGCTTCGAAGACCGCGGGGTCCTCCGTGGCGTCCACGGTGAAGCCGTGGGCCGCGCCGAGCGAGCGCACCGCCTCGACGCCGGCCGGGATCGAGGCGTGCCGGTAGTCGGTGGTGCGGGTGTGGACGAGGACACGGGGCCGGGGGTGCGGTGCCGCCATGGGTTCCCAATCTCTGCGCGGGGCGGGCGGGCCGCCGGGGACGGAGGTCCGGGACGCCGTGTCCCACGGGCCGTGCGGGAGCCCGCGCCCCGCCCGTCGCGGGCCGGGGCCACGTGGTCGTGCTCAGGACCCGTCGCACTCAGGACCCTTCGTACTCAAGCCGTCGTGCTCAACCCGTCGTGTTCACCTCGTTGTCGGGTGCCCCGTCGCCGACCGGCGGCAGGTCCCCGCGTTCGACCGGCGCGGTGGCGGTCCGCTCGGGCAACGGCGGCAGGAGGGCGTCCAGTTCGGCGGCGTCCGGGCGGTGGGCCGCCCGCGCGGCGGCCTTGAGGACCGCGCGGTCCACGCCCGCGGAGTCCGCTTCGAGCCGCACGACGTGGCCGTCGCGCAGGAGGGCGTACTCGTGGTGACCGCCGGACGTCCGGTACCAGGCGTCCCCGTCGCGCTCGCAGACGACCGCGTCGTCGGGACCCGCCCCACCCACCGGGACCCGTTCGCAGTCCGCCCCGGTGAGGGTTCCCCGGTCCACGAACAGCCCGATCCGCGCGCCGCTGCTCCGCGACCAGTACACGGCGGAGAAGCCGTCGCCCCCGTACACGCCCACCGACTGCCGGACCACGGTGTATCCGGGCGACGCGGTGACGTACACGAGTTCCGGCGCGACCCCCAACGCCTTCGCCCGGGAGTCCAGTTCGGCCGTCCCCGGAGTCGCCCTGCCCCCGGTCGCCGGGTTCGCGGCCGGCCGGTCCGCGTCCGCCGTGGCGGCCGGGCGTTCCGTGCCGCAGGCTCCGAGCACGAGCGGCAGCACGGGCAGCAGCAACAGGGACAGGGCTCGGGCCGCACGGTTCATGATCGCCATCCTGCCCCAGGGGCGTCGGCGCGTGCGTCCGATTCGTTCAAGACGCCGCTCCGCCGCTCTCCGTACGGTGGGGACATGACTCCACGATTCGACGTCGTCGGCCTGGTCGTCTCCGACATGGCCGCCTCCCTCGCCTTCTACCGCAGCCTCGGGCTCACCTTCCCCGAGGGCTCCGAGAGCGCTCCGCACACCGAGGCGGAGCTGCCCGGCGGACTGCGCCTCGCCCTCGACACGGAGGCCACGATCCGCTCGTTCCACGCCGATTGGCGGCCTCCCACCGGCGGGGGCCGGGTCGGGCTGGCGTTCCTGTGCGACAGCCCCGCGGAGGTGGACGCCACGTACGAGGCCCTCGTCGCCGCCGGCCACCGGGGCGAACTCAAGCCCTGGAACGCCGAATGGGGCATGCGCTACGCCGTGGTCCTCGACCCGGACGGCAACGGCGTGGACCTGTTCGCCCGCCTCGGCGACCCGTCCTGAGTCCGCCCGCAAGCGCTCCGGTCGGCCGCGCGGACGACGCCGGCGGCAGCCGCGCGCCCGCTCAGCCGCGCAGCAGCCCGCCCAGCGTCGTACCGGCCAAGTCCCGTACGTCGCGGGCGAGATGGGCCTGGTCTGCGTAGCCCGCGAGCAGGGCGGCCGCCGCCGCCGGTGTCCCGTCCCTGGCCAGGTCCAGCGCGCGCTGGAGCCTCAGGACCCGTGCCAGTGTCTTGGGCCCGTACCCGAACGCGCCCAGCGCCCGCCGGTGCAACTGGCGCTCGCTCCAACCGGTCGCGTCCGCGGTGGAGGCGACCGACCTCCCCTCGGACAGGGCCGCCACGACGGCCCGCAACCGCGGGTCGGGCGGCTCCGCGTCGGCCGCGCGACCGACCGCCAGCGCCTCCAGCGCGGCGGCGGGATCGGCCGCCGCGTCGACCCGTTCCGTCAGTCGTCGCACCCGGGCCGCGCCCCACAGGTCGGCGAGGTCGACCCGCCGGTCGCGCAGCGCGTGCGCCGGTACTCCGAGGTAGGCGGGGGCGGTCCCGGGGAAGAAGCGGACGCCGGCGAACCGGGTGCCCGCGTCCGCGTGCGACGTGTGGGCGCGGGTGTCGGGCCCCGCGACGAAGAGCCGCCCCTCGGTCCACAGCAGGTCCATGCAGCCGTCGGGCAGCACCGGAGCCGCGTCGCCCGCCCCGGCGGTACGGGTCCACACCACCGCGCCGCCGAGCCGCGAGGCCCGCTCCCGGTAGCGGCCCGGCTCGTCCCCGCCCGGCTCGGCAGCCACCGGACTACGCCGCCCTCGTCCGGTGCTCCTGCGGACTTACCCCGTACACCCGCTTGAAGGCGCTGGAGAGCGCGAACGCGCTGCCGTACCCCACCTGTCGGGCGATCGCGTCGAGGGTGTCCCCCGTGTCGCGCAGCCGGTCCGCGGCGAGTGCGAGGCGCCAGCCGGTCAGGTACGTCATCGGGGGTTCGCCGACGAGTTCGCTGAAGCGGCGGGCGAGCGCGGCACGCGAGACGCCGGCCTTCGTCGCGAGGGAGGCGACCGTCCAGGGGTGCGCCGGATCGTCCTGGAGGACGCGCAGCACCCGGCCCACCACCGGGTCCGCGAGAGCCGCGTACCAGGCGGGCGCCGCGGCCTCCGGGCGGGAGAACCAGGCCCGCAGCGCGGCGATGACCAGCAGGTCCAGCAGCCGGTCGAGGACGACCTCCTGGCCCGGCTCGTCCCGCACGATCTCCTCGGTGAGCAGCGGGGTCAGCGGGCACTCCCACACGTCGGAGGTGAGGGTCAGCAGCGGCGGCAGCGCGTCGAGCAGCCTGCCGCTCACCTCGCCCCGCATCGGATAGGTGCCGATCAGCATCACCATGGAGCCGTCGAGCCGCTCGCCCCAGGTGCGGACGCCCAGGTCCATCGTGCCCCGCATCGAACGCCCGTCCGGGTACGTGCACACCTGGCCCGGCAGGATGACCGCGCCGGGCGGGGTCGCGGGGTCGTCGCCGCAGGTGTAGGGGTCGGGCCCGCGCGCGATGGCGAGGTCGCCCGCCCGCAGCCGCACCGGCTCGCCGCCGTCGGGCGCGATCCAGGACTCTCCGCGGATCATGAGCATGACCGTGAGTGGCGCCCGGTCCTCGATGCGGATCGACCACGGCGGCTCGAAACACGCCCTGATCATGAAAGCGCCACGCGCGCGGGGGCCCTCCAGCAGGCCAGCGAGTGCGTCCATGGACTCAGCGTAGACGCGCGCGCATGGGAACGAGAGGTTCGGCGATGTTCCCTTGTCCCGCACGGCCGTTGACTGGACGCATGACAGAAGACACGCGGAACAGGACGGTGTTGGTGACGGGTGCCTCGGGCAGGACGGGGCGCCAGGTGGTTCGTGCGGCGCGGGCCGCGGGGTTCGGGGTACGCGCCGCCTCGCGCGGCGGCGAGGTGCGCTTCGACTGGTACGACCCCTCGACCTGGGACGGTGCGCTGCGCGGCGCGGACGCGGCGTACCTGGCGTACGCGCCGGACATCGGCGCGCCCGGCGCCGACCGGAACGTGGCCGCGCTGGCGGACCGGGCGCGGGAGCTGGGCGTGGGCCGGCTGGTCATGCTCTCGGCACGCGGCGAGCGGCAGGCGGAGCCCACCGAGCGGGCGCTGCGCGACTCGGGCGCGGGGTGGACGGTCGTGCGGTCGGCGTGGTTCATGCAGAACTTCAGCGAGGGGCTGCTGGTGGAGGGCGTCCGCCGGGGCGAGTTCGTGTTCCCCGCGGGCGAGGTGCCGGAGCCCTTCGTCGACACGCGCGACATCGCCGACGTGGTGGTGACGGCCCTGGCCGACCCGGCGTTCGCGGGACGGACCGTGGAGGTCACCGGAGGACGTCCGCTGTCGTTCCGCGAGGCGCTGGCAGAGGTCTCCGCCGCGGCGGGCCGGGACGTCCGGTACGTGCCGGTGGCGGTGAAGGAGTACGGGGAGATCCTGGCCGGCTTCGGGCTGCCGGCCGAGGAGGTCGCGTTCATGGAGGAGGTCTTCGAGGGCCTGCTCGACGGACGCAACGCGGGGGCCACGGACGGTGTCCGGCAGGTGCTCGGCCGTGCCCCGCGGGACTTCACGGACTTCGCCCGGGAGCAGGCGGCGGCAGGCGTGTGGACGTCCTGACCCCGGCCCGGCCCGGATCCGGCCCGGGGTCCCGTGCGGCCGGGAACGCGACCGGGCGGACGCCGTGGCGGTCACGGCAGGGCGGCCGGGGCGGCACGGGCCGTCATGGCGGCCCGGGCGGCAGGGGCGGGGCTGGGCGGCAGGGTAGCGGCGGTGCGGGCGAGGCGGGGGCGGGCGAGGCGGGGCGTCCCGCCCTCCCCGTGGCCCGGGCGCCGCGCGCCCTACTGCTGCGGGGGCGGCTCGTCGCCGTTCTTCGGGGTGCTCCTGACGTGCGTCCGCAGCCGGGAGGTCACGTCCTCCGGGGGCAGGAAGCGGGACCAGCGCTCCGGGAACTCGGAGGGCATGTCCGGGTCGTCCGGGTCGTCCGGCAGGGCGGCCCGGGCGGCGGCCGCGCGGGCCACGAGGTCTGCGGCCTGCTCCGCGCGCAGCCGCTCGTTGACGGCACGGGCGGCGGCGGTCGCGGCGGCCGGCCAGACGCGGTCGATGGCGGCGTTGACTGCGGCCCCCACCAGCACGGCGAAGGCGGACACGCCGATCCACAGCAGCACGGCGACCGGGGCTGCCAGGGAGCCGTAGATGCTGGGTCCCTCGACGGTGTTGGTGAGGTAGATGCGCAGCAGGAAGCTGCCCAGCACCCACATCGCGAGCGCGACCAGCGCGCCGGGCACGTCCTCGACCCACGGTGAGCGCACGGGCACGGAGACGTGGTAGAGCGTCGTCAGGAACGCGATGGACAGCACGATGACGACGGGCCAGTACAGCACTTGCACGACGGTCGTCGACCAGGGGACCACGTCGACCACCGCGTCCGGCCCCGCGACCATCAGCGGCAGCGCGATCGAGCCGATCAGCAGGGCCACGAGGAACAGCAGGAAGGCCATCAGCCGGGTCTTGACGATGCCCCGGACCCCGTCGAGGCCGTACATCACGGTGATGGTGTCTATGAAGACGTTCACCGCGCGCGAGCCCGACCACAGGGCGAACAGGAAGCCCAGGGAGATGACGTCGGGGCGGCCGCCCTCCATCACGTCGCGCAGGACCGGCTCGGCGATCTGCGTGACGCCCTTGTCGGTCAGGATCGTGCGGGACGCCTCCAGGAGGTTGCTCTCCAGGCTGGCGATGGTGTCGGCGCCGGTCCAGTCGTCGACGTAGACCAGCAGGCCGAGCATGCTCAGCAGCAGCGGCGGCACGGACAGCAGCGTGAAGAACGCCGCCTCGGCCGCGAGGCCCAGGATCCGGTACTCGATGCACGAGTTCACGGTGTCCTTGAGCAGCAGCCAGGCGGTCCGGCGCTTGGAGACGTTCCGGTAGAGGGCACGCGCCCGGTGGAGGCGACCCGACGTCCTGTGGGGGGGTTCACTTGCTGGCTGCACGCCCTAAAGGTATCCGCCGCACGAGGATGCCCTCATCCCCCGTGCCACGACCGGTGCGGAGGCGGGCCCGTGTGCCGCGTGTTCCCGTACGGTTCGGTCATGCCGCAGAAAATCGGCGGCAACTCACGGGAAATCGTAAAATGAAATCGAACCCTTTTTCTGTCATGGCCTCGTTGGCTGAATTGTGGGGCACCGGCAAGCGGAGCGGGCAATGACAGATGCACCACCCGGAAGGTGAGTTCCCCGGTGGAGGGCGCGGGTCCGCCGATTTCGCGGCACGGCCCGATCGGCCCCCTACGGCGATAAATCGCCATTGCCCGAAACGCCCTTGACCCGTTCATGAGCACACCGAAAGAATTCGGATTGCATTCCGCTGGGCACCGCCGGGAACGGCTCAGTGGCATCACGACACGGGGGACTCTCAGAGGGGCCTCGACCAAGGCCCCGACACAGCCGCGTTACCCGTGATCCGCGTGGGAACACACGGATCATGCCGTGCTCCACTGCGCCTTTCACGCGGTCACTTCCATTCATTTTCCGAACCGCTTCTCTCATGAGTCGATTCCCTTGCGGACACCCCTTGCCTCCGTACGGGCTTTGCGCCGCCCCGCGGCACACCTCACCCCTTTCGGCACAGGTATTACTCGCGAAACAACGGACCCGATCCTCCCGCATTCACCTCCCGAGTATTCACCTGCCGCGCATTTCCCACCCCCCGAATTCACTTGCCCCGGCCGCCGGCCCGGTCCTGCCCGGGGCGTCCGCCGTCCACCGCCCCCGCGAACGGTCCGCATACGGAAATACACCAGCAAGGAGATCACGTGGTGGGAAAACCCGGCGAGGTCACGACAACCGCTCCGGCCGGCACCCCGGCCGTCGGTGACCCGCTGACCGGCACGGAGCGCGTCCTCGCCGACGTGCTGGCCGGTGTCGTACAGGTCGACGAGGTTCCCGTCGACAGCAACTTCTTCGACGACCTCGGCGCGAACTCCCTGGTCATGGCCCATTTCTGCGCCCGGGTCCGCAAGCTCCCCGACCTGCCGCCGGTGTCGATGAGGGACGTGTACGGGCACCCGACGATCCGCGGCCTGGCGGCGGCGCTGTCCGAGGCCCCCCTCCCGTCACCGGCCACCGCGCCGGAGCCCGCCGAACCGGCCCCGCGGGGAAGCACCGCGCGCTACCTGCTCTGCGGGACGCTCCAGTTCCTGGTCTTCGCGGTCTACTGCCTGCTCTCCGGGTTCGTGACCGCCCGGGGGTACGAGTGGATCTCCGCGGGCGGCGGCCCGGTCCGGGTCTACCTGCGCTCGGCCGTCTTCGGGGGTGCCGTCCTCATCGGCATGTGCATCCTGCCGGTGGTCGCCAAGTGGGTGCTGGTCGGCCGGTGGAAGGAGACCGAGTTCCCTGTCTGGAGCCTCGCCTACGTCCGCTTCTGGACGGTCAAGGTGCTGCTCCGGGCCAACCCGATGGCCCTGCTGGCCGGCAATCCGCTCTACGTCCTCTATCTGCGGGCCCTGGGCGCCCGCATCGGCGAGGGCGTCACGATCCTCTCCCGCACCGTCCCGGTCTGCACCGACCTGCTCAGCGTCGGCCCCGGCACGGTGGTCCGCAAGGAGTCCCTCATCCTCTGCTACCGGGCGCAGGCCGGCCGCATCCGGACCGGTCCGGTGACCCTCGGCCGGGACGTGTTCGTCGGGGAGAGGACGCTCCTGGACATCGGCACCTCCATGGGCGACGGCTCCCAGCTCGGCCACTCGTCCGCGCTGTACGACGGGGCCGCGGTGCCGGCCGGCCAGCGGTGGCACGGCTCGCCCGCGCAGCGCACGGACGTCGACTACGTACGGGTCGCGCCCGCCGACTGCGGCACCCCGCGCCGGGTCGGGTACGCCCTGCTCACCCTGGTCCAGACGCTGCTGGTGCAGGTGCCGCTCGTGGTGGGCGGCGCCTACCTGCTGCTCGGGGTGGCGCCCTCGCTGCACGTGCTGCTCGACCTGGAGACCCGGCACGTCACCTCGGCCCGGTTCTACGCGGAGGCGCTGGGGCTGTCGGCCGCGCTCTTCCTGGGCTTCGTGGTGGCCGGCGCCCTGACCGTGACCGTGGTGCCCCGGCTGCTGGCCCCGCTCGTCAGGCCGGACCGCGTCTATCCGCTCTACGGCTTCCACTACTCGGTGCAGCGGACCGTCTCCCGGCTGACCAACATCAAGTTCTTCGCCTGGCTCTTCGGGGACAGCTCGTACATCGTCCCGTACCTGCGGACCGTGGGATACGACCTCTCCAGCGTCGAGCAGACCGGCTCGAACTTCGGCACCGAGCTCCGGCACGAGACGCCGTACCTGGCGACCGTCGGCGCCGGGACGATGGTCGCCGACGGACTGTCCCTGATCAACACCGAGTTCTCGGCGACGTCCTTCCGCCTCTCCCGCGCGACGATCGGACCGCGCAACTTCCTCGGCAACCACATCGCCTACCCGGCGGGCGGCCGCACCGGCGACAACTGCCTGCTCGCCACGAAGGTGATGGTCCCCCTCGACGGCGAGGTCCGGGAGGGCGTGGGCCTGCTCGGCTCGCCGTGCTTCGAGATCCCGCGGTCCGTGGAGCGGGACAGCCGCTTCGACCACCTGCGCGAGGGCGAGGAGCTGAGCCGCCGCCTCGCCGCGAAGAACCGGTACAACCTCCGCAGCATGGGCCTGTTCCTGTTCATCCGCTGGCTGGACTGGTTCGCGCTCACCGTCATCGGCTTCGCCGCCCTCGACCTGTACGGGACCGCCGGCGCCGCGGGCGGACCGCTGATCGGCGCCTCCGTCGTCGTCGGCCTCGTGTTCAGCGTCGGCTACTACGTGCTGGTGGAACGCCTGCTGACCGGCTTCCGCCCGCTGGAGCCCCGGCTGTGCTCCATCTACGACCCGCTGTTCTGGAAGCAGGAGCGGCTGTGGAAGGTGCCCGCCGCACACCTCGTCCTCCTCGACGGCACCCCGTTCAAGAACCTGGTCTGGCGGCTGCTCGGCGTCCGTCTCGGTCAGCGGGTCTTCGACGACGGCTGCGCCATCACCGAGCGGACGCTCACCGCGATCGGCAGCGACACCACCCTGGGCGCCCACAGCAAGGTGCAGTCGCACTCCCAGGAGGACGGCACCTTCAAGTCCGACCACATCACGATCGGCGCCGGCTGCACGCTCGGGGCGGGCGCGCTGGTGCACTACGGCGTCTCGATGGGGGACGGCGCCGTGCTCGCCCCCGACTCCTTCCTGATGAAGGGCGAGGAGGTCCCGCCGCGGGCGCGCTGGGGCGGGAATCCGGCGAGCGGGACGCGGCACGCCTGACGGCGTGCGGCACGTACGACGCACAGAACGAGGGGGAGAACGACCATGGACATGATCCCGAGGTGGACGGCCGACCCGGTGCCCGGCACCGCCGACTGCGAAGTACCCCTGCCCGAGGGCCTGGTGAGGGAACCCGTCGCGCTCCTGGCCGCGCACGCCAAGGTGCTCGCCGTGCTGTCCGGCGAGCAGGAGGTCACCACCGGGTACGTCCCAGCGAAGGGGGAGCGCCCGGTGCCCTGCCGGCTGACCGTCGGCGCGGGCTCCTGGCGCGACCTGCGGCGGCGGGCGGACCTGGCCGCACACGGCGGCGGCCCGGCTCCGGACGACGGTCCGGCGGCGTACGAGACCGTGCTCGACCCGTACGGCGGCCGGGGTCCCGCGGACTGCGTGCTGCACGTGGCCGTCGTGGACCGCTCCCTGCGGCTGCGCTACCGCACCGACGTGCTCGACGCGGACGCGGCTGCCCGGATCGCCGGCTACCACCTCACCGCGCTCTCGCTGCTCGGCGGCGACCCGGACGCCGAGCACGGCCGGCAGAGCCTGCTGCCGGGCGCCGAACTGCGCTTCCAGCTCGACGGGTTGGCCGGGCCGCACCGCGAACTGCCCGACCGCAGGGTGCACGAGCTGTTCGAGGAGCGGGTACGGACGCAGCCGGACGCGGTGGCGGCGGTGCGCGGGAACGAGCGGTGGACGTACCGCGAGCTCAACTCCCGGGCGAACCGCCTGGGTCGGGCACTGCTGGCCCGCGGACTGGGCCGCGAGGACGTCGTCGCGGTCGTCATGGAACGCGATCTGGACTGGATGGCCGCCGTTCTCGCCGTCCTCAAGGCGGGCGGCGTCTACCTGCCCGTCGAGCCGCACTTCCCGGCCGAGCGCATCGCGACGACCCTGGCGCGCGCCGGCTGCGGCCTCGTCCTGACGGAGCGCGGCAGCACGGCCACGCTGGACCGGGCAGCCGGGGACCACCGCACGCTGTACGTCGAGACGGCCTACGCGGAGGACCACGCGGACGGGGACCTCGGTGTCCCGGTGGCGGCGGACCAACTCGCCTACATCTACTTCACGTCGGGCTCCACCGGTGAGCCCAAGGGCGCGATGTGCGAGCACGCGGGGTTCCTCAACCACGCCCTCGCCAAGATCGACGACCTGGGGATCGTCCCGGGCCTGGCGGTCGCCCAGACCGCGCCGCAGTGCTTCGACATCTCGCTGTGGCAGCTCGTGTGCGCTCCCCTGGTCGGCGGCCGCACCGTGCTGGTGGAGCAGGAGGCGGTCCTGGACGTGCCGCGGTTCGTCGACACGCTCGTACGCGACGGGGTCTCCGTGCTCCAGGTGGTTCCGTCGTACCTGGAGGCGGTGCTGGCCGAGTTGGAGCGGCGTCCACGTGAACTGCCGGACCTGCGCTGCGTGTCGGTGACCGGGGAGGCGGTGAGGAAGGAGCTGGTGCAGCGCTGGTTCGCCACGGCGCCGGACATCCGGCTGGTCAACGCGTACGGGCTGACGGAGACCTCCGACGACACCAACCACGAGGTCATGGACCGCGCGCCCGACGGGGACCGGGTCCCGCTCGGGCGGCCGGTCGGCAACGTCCGCGTGTACGTGGTCGACGCGTGGCTGTCCCCGGTGCCGCTGGGAGCGCCGGGGGAGATCGTCTTCTCCGGTGTCTGCGTCGGCCGCGGGTACGTCAACGACCCCGAGCGGACGGCTGCCGCCTTCACGGCGGACCCGCACCGCCCGGGCGAGCGGCTGTACCGCAGCGGTGACCAGGGCCGCTGGCTGCCGGACGGGAAGCTGGAGTTCCTGGGACGCCGGGACAGCCAGGTCAAGATCCGCGGATTCCGCATCGAGATCGGGGAGGTCGAGAACGCGCTGCTGCGGGTGCCCGGCGTCCGCGACGGCGCCGTGGTGGTCGTACGGGGCGAACGGCTGGTCGCGTTCTGCGCCGGGTCCCGGCCGCGCGGCGCGGACGACGTGCGGGAGCGGCTGGCCGCGTCGCTGCCCGCGTACATGGTCCCGTCGGCCGTCCACTGGCATCCGGGCCTGCCGCTGACCGCCAACGGCAAGACCGACCGCCGGGCCCTGGCCGCCCTGGCCGAGGAACTCGACGGCGCCGCGGACGGGGTGTGCGCGCCCCGCACCCCGAACGAACTGCGCATGGCGGCGGCCTGGGCCGAGGTGCTCGGCGTCCCCCGGGACCGGATCGGCCCGCGGGACCACTTCTTCGACCGCGGGGGCACCTCGCTCACCGCGGTGAAGCTGGCCGTCGCGCTGGACCGGGCGATCAGCCTCGACGACGTGGCCCGGCACCCCGTCCTCGCGGATCTGGCGGCGCTGCTCGACGACGTGCCGCGCGCGGCCTCCTGAGAACCCCCGCCGGGGGCCGGCCCGCCCGGCGCCCCGGCACCGCACTCCCGCACCACCGGAAACACCGCAAGACCGAAAGGAAGCACACGATGTCGCCCTCCTCTCCGGCGTTGCTCACCGACGTCGACCTGCGACCCGGCAGTCCTCCGATCCTGCGCGCCGACGCCGCGGGCGACGCGGCGGGCTGGGCAGCCGGCCACCGTGACGCGCTGCGCGCCGCTGTCACCGCGCACGGCTGCGTCCTGGTCCGCGGCCTGGGCCTGCGCGACCCGGCGACCGCCGCGGTCGTCCTGCGCCGGCTGGCCGCACGCCTCATGCCCGACCGGGAGTCCTTCGCACCCCGTCGTACGTACTCGGACGGCGTGCACTCCTCCTCCAAGTGGCCCCCGAACCAGCAGATGTGCCTGCACCACGAGCTGAGCTACGCGCTGGAGTTCCCCGGGCTGATGATGTTCGCCTGCCTCGACGCGCCCGCCGGGGGCGGCGCCACGGTGGTCGCCGACGCGGCGGCCGTGCTCGACGCCCTGCCGGCCGAGCTGACCGAGCGGTTCGCCCGGGAGGGCTGGCTGCTCTCCCGGACGTACAACGACGAGATAGGGGCGACGCTCACCGAGGCGTTCGGCACCGAGGACCGCGACGCCGTGAGCGGCTACTGCCGCAGTCACGCCATCGAGTTCGCCTGGCAGCCGGACGGCTCCCTGCGCACCCGCCAGCGGCGCAGCGCGGTCGTCCGCCACCCGGTCACCGGGCGGCGCTGCTGGTTCAACCAGATCGCCTTCCTCAACGAGTGGACGATGGACCCCGAGGTGCGCGAGTACCTGGTCGACGTCTACGGGGCCGACGGGCTCCCCTTCACCACCCGCTACGGCGGCGGCGACCCGGTCGGCGAGGACGTCGTACGGCTGATCAACGAGGTGTACGAGGCGCACACCGCGCGCGAGCCGTGGGTCTCCGGCGACCTGCTGCTCGTCGACAACATCCGTACCGCGCACGGCCGGGAGCCCTTCCAGGGCCCGCGCGAGGTGCTCGCCGCGCTGGGCGACCCGGTCCGGCTCTCCGACTGCGCGCCGACGATCGAGGTGAGTGCGGTATGACGGCCACCGGCACGGCGGACGGCGCGTCGCCGGAGAGCGGCGCGGCGGGAGCGGGCGGCACGCCCGGCCCCGGCACGGACACGGGGAGCACGGACACGGGGAGCACGGGCGCGAGGGACACGGGGGACGCCGGGGGAACGGGAGGCACCGGGGACACCGGGAACGCGAGGGACACGGGGACGGACCGCGCGACCGTACCCGGACCCCGGCCGGCACGGCCTGCTCCCGCTCCGGGGGCGCTCGGCCCTCCCCCGTTCACCGTCGTACCCGGCAGCCAGGTCGGGGCGGCCCTGGAAGGACGGGAGCCAGAGATCGCGGACCTCGTCGAGCAGGTGTACCGGCTGCACGACGCGGGCGACTCGGTGAACCCGCCGTCGTACTTCCTGCGCTTCGCGGACCGCCCGTCGTCCCGCATCATCGCGCTGCCCGCCTCGATCGGGGGGCAGCTCGGCGTGGACGGCATCAAGTGGATCTCCAGCTTCCCGGGGAACACCGCGGCGGGGCTGCCGCGCGCCTCGGCCGTGCTGATCCTCAACGACCCCGACACCGGCTACCCGTTCGCGTGCCTGGAGAGCTCGATCATCAGCGCCACGCGCACGGCCGCCTCGGCGGCGCTGGCCGCCGACCGGCTCAGCCGGGGCAGGCCCCGGCCCGCCCGGGTCGGGTTCGTCGGGACGGGCCTGATCGCCCGCTACGTCCACACCCATCTGACCGCCACCGGCTGGGCGTTCGAGGAGACCGGGGTGCACGACCTGTCCGCGGGGAGCGCCGCCGGGTTCCGCGGCTACCTGGAGCGGTCGGGCGCCAAGGGCCGGATCACGGTGCACGACAGCGCCGAGGAGCTGATCCGCTCCAGCGACCTGCTGGTGTTCGCCACCGTCGCGGCCGAGCCCCACGTCCACGACACGGGCTGGTTCGGGCACGCGCCACTCGTCCTGCATGTCTCGCTGCGCGACCTCGCCCCCGAGATCCTGCTCGCCTCGGCCAACTTCGTGGACGACGTGGAGCACTGCCTGAAGGCGGAGACCTCACCGCACCTGGCCGAACGGCTCACCGGCGGGCGGGACTTCCTCGACGGCACGCTGGCGGACGTGCTCGCCGGCCGGGTGACCGCGCCGGCCGACCGGACGGTGGTGTTCTCCCCGTTCGGCCTGGGGGTCCTGGACCTCGCGGTCGGCAGGTTCGTCCACGACGAGGTCACCCGGCACGGCGAGCCGCACGTCGTCGACGGGTTCTTCCACGAACTGCGCCGGTACGGCTGACCGGCGGGCGCCGTGCCGCACGCGGTGCGGCACGGCGCGCACGAAAGAGGGGGGACAACATGCCCGTTATCTCCGATCCCTCGGAGTTCAACGAGGACGAGCTGTACGTCGACCTGCGGGCGGCGATGGAGCTCCCGCTGTACCTGAAGTGCGAGGGGTTCAACTTCGCGGGGTCGATCAAACTCAAGGCGGCGGCCGAGATGGTGGCGGCCGCGGAGCGCGAGGGCGTCCTGCGCCCCGGCTCGGTCCTGGTCGAGTCGTCGTCCGGGAACCTGGGCGTCGCGCTGAGCGTGATCGCGGCGAGCCGCGGCTACGGGTTCCTGTGCGTGACCGACTCCCGGTGCAACCCGCCGACCCGGCGGATGATGGAGGTGCTGGGCAGCCGGGTGCACGTCATCGACGTGCCCGACGCGCACGGCGGCCTGCTCGGCGCCCGGATCGCGTACGTGCGGGCGCTGTGCGCCTCGGACGCCCGGTACGTCTGGCTCAACCAGTACAGCAACCAGGGCAACTGGCGGGCCCACTACCGCACCACGGCACCGGCCATCGCCCGCCGCTTCCCCGGTCTGGACGTGCTGTTCGTCGGGGCCGGCACCACGGGCACCCTGATGGGCTGCGCGCGCTGGTTCTGGGAGTGGCGGCGCCGGGTGCGGATCGTCGCGGTGGACAGCGTCGGCTCGGTGACGTTCGGCGGGGCCCCGGGCCGCAGGATGATCCCGGGACTGGGCACCAGCGTGCCCCCGCCGATGCTCGACCGGTCGTACGTGGACGACGTGGTGAGCGTCGAGGAGGCGGACACCATCCGCGCCTGCCGCCGACTGGCCGCCCGGGGTTTCCTGTTCGGCGGTTCCACCGGCACGGTCGTCAGCGGCGCGTCCGCCTGGCTGGACCGCGACGGCCGCCGTGACCTCACGGCGGTGGCGATCGCCCCGGACCTCGGCGAGCGCTATCTCGACACGGTCCACCGCGCGGGCTGGCCCTCGGACACCGCGGAGGAGGACCCGCTGGGCTCCGACGAACTGGCGGCGCTGTCGCGGCCCGCCTGACCGGTCCGGAGGAACCTGGTCGGCGCGGTGCCGGGGGTGCGGCGGCGGGTTGGTGACGACCGCGGTACCGGAGGGTAGGTTCGCCGGCATGGCAGCCAGCACCCACACCGTGACCAACCAGGCTCCACCGCTGGTGGGGTACGACGTCTTCACCGCGGACCGGGCCCTCGGCGAGGCGGTCGGCCGGCATGTCGATCCGGCCCTCCTCGACGAGGTGCGCACGGAGTTGTCGGACCTCGGGCGCGCCGCGGGCTCCCGGCAGGTCCAGGAGTGGGGATCCCTGGCCGACGGGAACCCGCCGGTACTGCGCACGCACGACCGCTACGGCCACCGCGTCGACGAGGTCGGTTTCCACCCGTCGTGGCACCGGCTGCTCGGCAAGGGCGTCTCGGCGGGCCTCACGGCGGCGTGGGCCCGGCCCGCCGGGCATGTGCGGCGCGCGGCCGCCTTCGTCGTGTGGTCGCAGGTCGAGGCGGGCAACGGCTGTCCGCTGTCGATGACGCACGCCGCGGTGCCCGCGCTCCGGACGGACCCGGCCCTCGCCGCCGAGTGGGAGCCGCGGCTCACGTCCATGGTCTACGACCAGGGTCTGCGGCCCGCGTCCGAGAAGGCCGGCGTGCTCTTCGGGATGGCCATGACGGAGAAGCAGGGCGGCAGCGACGTACGCGCGAATACGACGTCCGCACGGCCCCTCGCCGAGGACGGGACGTACGAACTGACGGGCCACAAGTGGTTCTGCTCGGCCCCGATGTCGGACGGCTTCCTGGTCCTCGCGCAGGCTCCGGACGGACTGACGTGCTTCCTGGTGCCGCGCGTGCTGGAGGACGGCGGCCGCAATGTGTTCCGCATCCAGCGGCTGAAGGACAAGCTGGGCAACCGGTCGAACGCGTCGGCCGAGGTGGAGTTCGACGGCACCTGGGCGCGCCGGGTCGGCGCGGAGGGGCGCGGGGTGCGCACGATCATCGGGATGGTCGCCGCGACGCGCCTGGACTGCGTGCTCGGTTCGGCCGCCCTCATGCGGCAGGCGGTCGCGCAGGCCGTGCACCACTGCACCCACCGCGAGGCGTTCGGCGGCCCGCTGGCCGACAAGCCGCTGATGCGCAACGTGCTGGCGGACCTCGCCCTGGAGTCCGAGGCGGCGACGGCGCTCGGACTGCGCCTGGCCGCCGCCTACGACGACGGCGGCGAGCAGGAGCGGGCCTTCCTGCGGCTCGCGGTGCCGGCAGCGAAGTACTGGGTGACCAAGCGGTGCACGCCCGTCGCGGCCGAGGCCCTGGAGTGCCTGGGCGGCAACGGGTACGTGGAGGAGTCCGGCATGCCGCGACTGCTGCGCGAGTCGCCGCTCAACTCGGTCTGGGAGGGCGCGGGCAACGTCCAGGCGCTCGACGTGCTGCGGGCGCTCCAGCGGGAGCCCGGCGCGCTGGACGCGTATCTGCGGGAGGTGGGTCTCGCGCGGGGCGCCGACCACCGGCTGGACGGGGCGATCAAGGGCCTGCTGACCGAACTGGCCGATCTGGAGGGCGTCGAGGGGCGGGCGAGGCGGCTGGCCGAGCGGGTCGCCCTGGTGCTCCAGGGGTCGCTGCTGGTGCGGTTCGCTCCGCCGGAGGTCGCGGACGCGTTCTGCGGCTCGCGGCTGGGCGGGAACTGGGGGTCCTCGTTCGGGACCCTGCCGCACACCCTTGACCTCGCCTCGGTGGTCGACCGGGCACGGCCCGTCGTCTGAATCGGCCGCCGCGGCGGGGTTCGGGCTCTCTCCTGAACCGGCCGCCGTGCCTGCGGCGTTCGGCGCGTCTCCTGAACCGGCCGCCTCGGCTTCGGCGTTCGGCGCGCCGCGTGGTCGCGGCCCCGTCGGGCGGGCGCGTGCGGCCGTCGGCGTCCGCCGGACGGCGGGCCCGCGGCACGGGGGTGGTGCTGCGCCGACACGGCACCACCCCCGGTCCGGCCCCGTTGAGCGGAGCACGCGCGCCGCACAGGACGGCGTCGGGTCAAGTTTTGGACACTCTGGAGAAGTCCACCAGGGTTGCAAGGGGTTGCAAGCTCCGCGCGCGGCGCGCGAAATCACCGCTTCGTGTGCGGAGTGTCGCCCTCCGCGACGGTCAGGCGGCACTATGAGGCGTGCAGTCGGTACGGGCCTTGGGTCCCTTGGCCAAAAACGGCCGGGGCCGGTTGTCCGCTCAGGCCTTTCGGGAGGACCCCATGACGCAGCCGTCGATGGACGTGGCGCGGTTCGCCGCCGGGGACGCGGCACAGGCGGCGCGGGTGCTCGACAAGGTGCGCAGCGCCACGCTGTCCGGGCAGCGCGCCCCGCTCGACCCCAGGCCGGTCATCGGGGAGTCGTGGGGGCGCATGCTGCGCAGCGGCGTCGACCCCGACCACGACGTGCGCGCCGGGGTGCTCGGGCCCGACGAGGTGCAGCGGCGGCGGCGCGAATCGCCGTTGCAGTACGTCCTGCCGGTGCTGCGGGAGGGTCTGCTGTCGGTCGCCGACCTGGCGCACCACATCATGGTGGTGGCGGACGCGGAGGGCCGTGTGCTGTGGCGCGAGGGCAGCCGGCCCGTGCTGCACAGGGCCGACGGGTTCGGCTTCGAGGTCGGCGCGGACTGGGGCGAGGACGTCGTCGGCACGAACGGGGTCGGCACACCCGCGGTCGTGCGGCGCCCCGTGCAGGTCTTCGCCGCCGAGCACTTCGTGCGCAGCCACGCCGCCTGGACCTGCACGGGCGCTCCGATCACCGATCCGCGCGACGGACGGCTGCTGGGGGTCGTCGACATCAGCGGCCCCTGGGAGACCATGCATCCGGCGACGCTGGCCTGGGTCGACTCGGTGGCCAAGCTCGCCGAGGCGCGGCTGCGGGAGCTGCACCTGACGTCCCTCGACCGGCTGCGGTCGGTGGCGGCGCCGATCCTCGCGAAGGTCCCGGGGCGCGCGCTGGTCGTCGACACGGACGGCTGGACGGCGGCGGTCGCGGGGATGCCGTACCTGGACCGGCTGGCGCTGCCGAAGGCGATCGGCACGGACCGGATCTGGCTGCCCGCGCTGGGGCCCTGCTCGGTGGAGCCGCTGCCCGGCGGCTGGCTGGTGCGGGCCTCGGACACGGTGCCGGCGCCGCGCGACGCCACGCGTATCGGCCTGGACGTGTCGCAGCCCCGGCGCTGGACGGTGACCGTCGCGGGCGGCACGGGCACCTGGACCCACGAGCTGAGCCCCCGGCACGCGGAGCTGCTGTATCTGCTGGCCCTGCACCGAGGGGGCCGCAGCGCCGCCGAACTGGCCGACGACATGTTCGGCGACCCGGCCAGGACCGTGACCGTACGGGCCGAGATGTCGCGCGTACGACGGTATCTGGGGGCGGTGCTGGAGCATCGGCCGTATCGTTTCTGCGAACACGCCGAGGTCCAAGTGACCCTGCCGGACGACCCGTTCGGCCTGCTCCCCCACTCGACCGCTCCGGCGGTGCTCGGGTCGCGCGGCACGGCGCCGGGCAGCTGGCGCCCCCGGGTCGGCGCACCGGTCACCGGGTAGGGCGAATCGGCCACCGAGGGGGTCGGGTCCGGCCACAGTCAACCACCGCCTGGCGCGATCCCTACCGATTACGGGGTATTCGACCGGACCCGACACCCCCTGACGTACCATCCATCCCACGGCCCCCCACATCCGCCGCCCCCGGCCCAACCGCCGGATCCCGGGCAGCAGTTGGCCGACGACGGGAGGACCTATGTCACAGCGGGGCAGACATCGCCGCCGGAAGAAGGGGCGCGTCCTGCGGGCCACTCTGTCCGGGGCCGCACTCGCTCTCACCGCCGCCGCCACCATCATCAGCACCTCGCAGGCCGCGGGCAGCGACAACCCGGGGCCGCTGACACCCGTCACCTCGTCGGCCGAGATCGGCAGACTGCAACTGCGCGAGAACCTGGCCGACGGGACGGCCCTGGACAGGCTGACCGGCGCCATGGGCGGACCCGTCGGCGTGGACACCGTCCTGGACGGCGCCGACCACCCGATGCGCAACCGGGCGGACTGCGACGCGGGCGAGTCCGCGGCCCTGCCCGTCGAACCGGCCGCCACCCGCGCGTACTGCTGGGACGGCGGCGACGCGACGACACAGGAGTGGCGGCCGCAGTCCGTCACGACGTCCGGTGACGCCGACCGGGACGGCAGGTGGGGCGACGACCGCGTGATCCTGGCCGGCTGGACCCGCGCCGCGTCCGCCGCGGACGCCTCCGCGGGCGAGGAGGGCCTCGCCCGGGTCGCGTTCATCGACGCGAGCGATCCGGACGCCCTGCGCTACCGCTGGGTGCTGCTGGTCGCCCCGACGGCCGACGGCGAGGACTTCGCCCCGGTCCACTCCCGCCTCGGCGGCATGGTCTGGTACCAGGACAAGCTGATCACCACCGCGGGCGACGGCACCGGCCCCGACGACGCCCTGCTCGTCTTCGACATGAACCGCATCCTGCGCGCCGACGCCGGCGGGGCCGGGGTCGGCCGCAGCGGGGACCACTGGTCGGCCGACGGCCACCGGTACGTCCTGCCGGCGGTCGGCTCGTACGACCTGCCCGGCGGGACGTGCCGGGCGCGCGACAACGACGCGCGCCCCTGCTTCGCCTCCCTCTCCCTGGACCGCACCTCCACCCCGGACAGCCTGGTCGCCAACGAGTGGTTCAGCCCCGGCGGCGGCGAGCACGCCCGGATCTGGCGCTACGACTACAGCACCGCGGGCGGGCGCACGGGCCTGCTGGCCGGTACCGCCCGGGGCGTCGTGAACGCCGACGAGGCCTACGAGACCGAGGCCGTCGGGCTCCAGGGCGTGCTGTCGCACCGGCCGGACGGCGCGGACGCCGCGGACTGGTACACGGGCCACACGCCGGGCGGCAGCGACCGGAACGGCACCCTGTGGCGGCAGAACGAGAGCACAGCCAAGGCCGCGAGGTGCGGCTCGGACCCGACGTACGCCTGCTGGGGCCGGCACACCGAGTCCCTTTCCTACTGGCAGGAGACGGGCGAGCTGTGGACGCTGAGCGGGCGGGCCGCGCGCGGGGACGACACGGGACGGGTGCTGTACGCGGTGCCGCTGGCGGACGTCGACGGCTCGGTCGAGTGACGCGGCGGCGCCCGCCGGGGTGAACATGTGCGCGGGTGGGCACCGCTTTGGAGCGGAGCCGGCCTTCGTGGTTCGCTGGGCGGCATGAGCATCGCTGTGACCACCTGGTCCCTGGAGCAGACGTCCCCGGCCGACCGGCTCCCCGCCGCGGCGCCCGACGGCGACGTCCGGATCGTCCGCGCCGAGGTGCCCTCCCCCGAGTTCGCCCGCTTCCTGTACGCGGCCGTCGGCGGCGACATCCGCTGGACGGACCGGCTCGGCTGGACGTACGCCCAGTGGCAGGAGGACCTGGACAGGCCGGGCGCGGAGACGTGGGTCGCGTACGACCGCGGGACCCCCGCGGGCTACGTGCAGCTGGACCCGCAGGACGACGGCGTCGTGGAGATCGTCTACTTCGGGCTGATCCCCGCCTTCCGGGGCCGCCGCATCGGCGGGCACCTCCTCTCGTACGGCACCGCGCGCGCGTGGGACCTGGCCGACCGCTGGCCCGGACGGGCCCCGACGAAGCGGGTCTGGCTGCACACGTGCAGCAAGGACGGGGAGCACGCGATGGACAACTACCTGCGCCGCGGCTTCACGCTGTTCGACACCAGGGTCGAGGAGGAGCCCGACGTGGCCACCCCCGGACCCTGGCCCGGCGCGCGGGTCGGCTGACCTGGCACGACACGGCGCGGCCCCGGCCGTGTGACCGAGGACACCCCCGTCTCGTATGTCGGGACTGGGGTGTCCACATTTTGGACGAAGCTGGACTGTGTCCAGAACGCCGTGACACGCTTCCGTCATGTCTGGAACTGGAATTGCCTTGGTGAGTCGGCGACACGTCGATCTCGGCCGCATGTCCAGCGCCATCTGTCCGGCAGGCTGACGAGCCGCAGCACCGCCGCACACCTCCCCCTTTGCACCGCCCTGCGCAATGACGCGCAGGTATGCCCGTATGCGCCCGTAGGCGCAGGTCAGAGCCGCGTTTTCGCCTGTCCCGAAGGACGTACAGTCATGGCCGCCACGCCACAGAATCCCGCTGCCGCCGCGCCCCGCCGCAAGGTGAGCCGTCACCGCGGCGAGGGTCAGTGGGCCGTGGGGCACTTCACGCCGCTCAACGGCAACGAGCAGTTCAAGAAGGATGACGACGGTCTCAACGTGCGGACACGCATTGAGACGATCTACTCCAAGCGGGGCTTCGACTCGATCGACCCCAACGACCTGCGCGGCCGCATGCGCTGGTGGGGCCTCTACACCCAGCGCAAGCCCGGGATCGACGGCGGCAAGACCGCGATCCTGGAGCCGGAGGAGCTGGACGACAAGTACTTCATGCTGCGGGTGCGGATCGACGGCGGACGCCTCACCACCCGGCAACTGCGTGTCATCGGCGAGATCTCCGAGGAGTTCGCGCGCGGCACCGCCGACCTCACCGACCGGCAGAACGTCCAGTACCACTGGATCCGCATCGAGGACGTCCCGGAGATCTGGGAGCGCCTGGAGGCCGTCGGCCTGTCCACGACCGAGGCCTGCGGCGACACGCCCCGCGTCATCCTCGGCTCGCCCGTCGCCGGCATCGCCGAGGACGAGATCATCGACGGCACCCCGGCCATCGAGGAGATCCACCGCCGCGTCATCGGCAACAAGGACTTCTCGAACCTGCCCCGCAAGTTCAAGACCGCGGTCTCCGGCTCGCCGCTGCTCGACGTGGCGCACGAGATCAACGACGTCGCCTTCGTCGGCGTCGAACACCCCGACCACGGCCCCGGTTTCGACCTGTGGGTCGGCGGCGGCCTGTCCACCAACCCCAAGATCGGCCAGCGCCTCGGCGCCTGGGTCCCGCTCGACGAGGTCGCGGACGTCCACATCGGCGTCCTCTCGATCTTCCGGGACTACGGCTACCGGCGCCTGCGGACCCGCGCCCGGCTGAAGTTCCTGCTCGCGGACTGGGGAGTCGAGAAGTTCCGGCAGGTACTGGAGGACGAGTACCTCGGGCGCAAGCTCGTCGACGGTCCCGCGCCCGACCAGCCGGTCGCCCGCTGGCGCGACCACGTCGGTGTGCACCGGCAGCAGGACGGCCTGTACTACGTGGGCTTCGCCCCGCGCGTCGGCCGCGTCGACGGCGCGACCCTGACGAAGATCGCCGAACTCGCCGAGGAGCACGGCTCCGGCCGGCTGCGGACCACGGTCGAGCAGAAGATGATCGTGCTCGATGTGGCGCAGGACCGGGTCGAGTCACTGGTGGAGGGCCTGGAGGCGCTCGACCTCACCGCCCGGCCCTCGCCCTTCCGGCGCGGCACGATGGCCTGCACCGGCATCGAGTACTGCAAGCTCGCCATCGTCGAGACCAAGGCCCGGGGCGCCTCGCTGATCGACGAACTCGAGCGCCGCATCCCGGAGTTCGACGAGCCAATCACCATCAACATCAACGGCTGCCCCAACGCCTGCGCCCGCATCCAGGTCGCGGACATCGGCCTCAAGGGCCAGTTGGTGCTGGACGACCGGGGCAACCAGGTCGAGGGCTTCCAGGTGCACCTGGGCGGCGCGCTCGGCCTGGAGGCCGGCTTCGGCCGCAAGGTCCGCGGCCTGAAGGTCACTTCCGAGGAACTGCCCGACTACGTCGAGCGGGTCCTGAAGCGGTTCCAGGACGAGCGCGAGGACGGCGAGCGGTTCGCGGTCTGGGCCTCGCGCGCCTCCGAGGAGGCCCTGTCGTGAGCGAGCGGGCCGCCCCCTTCTACTGCCCCTACTGCGGTGACGAGGACCTGCGTCCCAGCGAGCAGGGTCACGGCGCCTGGGAATGCGGCGCGTGCAACCGAGCCTTCCAGTTGAAGTTCCTGGGACTCCTGTCCCGAGGACTTCAGCGCAACGACGGTGGAGGGGACGACATATGACGACCGTTCGGACCGAGCCGGACACCCGGCGCGAGAACGACCGGGACGCCGAACTGGAGGCGCTCGCCGAACAGGCGGGCCGCGACCTGGAGGAGGCGTCCGCCCAGGAGATCCTCCGGTGGGCAGCCGACACGTTCGGCGGGCGGTTCTGCGTGACCTCCTCGATGGAGGACGCGGTGGTCGCCCACCTCGCCTCCCGTGTGTTCCCCGGCGTGGACGTCGTGTTCCTCGACACCGGCTACCACTTCCCGGAGACCATCGGCACCCGGGACGCCGTCGAGGCCGTCCTGGACGTCAACGTCATCACGCTGACCCCACGGCGCACCGTCGCCGAGCAGGACGCCGAGCACGGGCCGAAGCTGCACGACCGCGACCCCGACCTGTGCTGCGCGCTGCGCAAGGTGAAGCCGCTCGAGGAGGGGCTCACCCGGTACAGCGCCTGGGCGACGGGCCTGCGCCGCGACGAGTCGCCGACGCGGGCGAACACCCCCGTGGTGGGCTGGGACAAGAAGCGCCGCAAGGTCAAGGTCTCGCCGATCGCCCGGTGGACGCAGGACGACGTGGACGCGTACGTGGCCGAGCACGGCGTCCTCACCAACCCCCTCCTCATGGACGGTTACGCCTCCGTGGGCTGCGAGCCCTGCACCCGCCGGGTGCGGGAGGGCGAGGACGCGCGCGCCGGCCGCTGGGCCGGCCGCTCCAAGACCGAGTGCGGGCTGCACGGCTGACCCCATGGCCGCGCCCTCGACGACGCCGACTCCCGCGACGACCGCACCGACCGCGACGAACCCGATGAACCAGGAGAACCAAGTGACCGGAGCCACCATCTGGCTCACGGGTCTGCCGAGTGCCGGCAAGACCACCATCGCGTACGAACTCGCCACGCGCCTGCGTGCGGAGGGCCACCGCGTCGAGGTGCTCGACGGCGACGAGATCCGTACGCTCCTCACGGCGGGCCTCGGCTTCAGCCGCGAGGACCGGCACACGAACGTTCAGCGCATCGGGTTCCTCGCCGACCTCCTCTCCCGCAACGGCGTCAAGACGCTGGTGCCGGTGATCGCGCCGTACGCCGACAGCCGTGAGGCGGTCCGCAAGCGGCACGCGGCGAGCGGGGCCCCCTACCTCGAAGTGCATGTCGCGACGCCGGTCGAGGTGTGCAGCGAGCGGGACGTAAAGGGTCTGTACGCCAAGCAGGCGGCGGGCGAACTCTCCGGGCTCACCGGGGTCGACGACCCCTACGAGGCACCCGAGTCGCCCGACCTGCGCATCGAGTCGCACACCCAGACCGTGCAGGAGTCCGCGGCCGCGCTCCACGCGCTGCTGACCGAGAGGGGTCTCGCATGACGACCGTCGCCACCGTCTCCGAGGAGACGGGGAACAGCCCCTACGCGCTGTCGCACCTGGACGCGCTGGAGTCGGAGGCCGTGCACATCCTCCGCGAGGTCGCGGGCGAGTTCGAACGGCCGGTGATCCTCTTCTCCGGCGGCAAGGACTCCATCGTCATGCTGCACCTCGCGCTGAAGGCGTTCGCGCCGGCCGCGGTCCCCTTCGCGCTGCTGCACGTCGACACCGGGCACAACTTCCCGGAGGTCCTCGAATACCGCGACCGCACCGTGGAACGGCACGGCCTGCGCCTGCACGTCGCCTCGGTGCAGGACTACATCGACCGCGGTGTGCTGCGCGAGCGCCCCGACGGCATCCGCAACCCCCTCCAGACCCTGCCGCTGACGGAGCGGATCCAGGCCGAGCGCTTCGACGCCGTCTTCGGCGGCGGACGCCGCGACGAGGAGAAGGCCCGCGCGAAGGAGCGGGTGTTCTCGCTGCGGGACGAGTTCTCGCAGTGGGACCCGCGCCGCCAGCGCCCCGAGCTGTGGCAGCTCTACAACGGCCGCCACGCGCCCGGCGAGCACGTCCGCGTCTTCCCGCTCTCCAACTGGACCGAGCTGGACGTCTGGCAGTACATCGCCCGCGAGGGCATCGAGCTGCCCGGCATCTACTTCGCGCACGAGCGCGAGGTCTTCCGGCGGGCCGGCATGTGGCTCACCGCCGGCGAATGGGGCGGCCCGCGCGCGGGCGAGACGGTGGAGAAGCGCCAGGTCCGCTACCGCACGGTCGGCGACATGTCCTGCACCGGCGCCGTCGACTCCGACGCCACCGACCTGGACGCCGTCATCACCGAGATCGCCGCCTCCCGGCTGACCGAGCGCGGCGCGACCCGCGCGGACGACAAGGTGTCCGAGGCCGCGATGGAAGACCGCAAGCGCGAGGGGTACTTCTAGACATGACCAGCACCACCGAACCCACCGAGCCCCTGTCGGTCGAGCAGTTGTCGGCGACCACCCTGCTGCGTTTCGCCACCGCCGGCTCCGTCGACGACGGCAAGTCCACACTCGTGGGCCGCCTGCTGCACGACTCCAAGTCGATCCTCACGGACCAGCTGGAGGCGGTCGAGCGGGCCTCGGCGAGCCGCGGCCAGGACACCCCCGACCTCGCCCTGCTCACCGACGGCCTGCGCGCCGAGCGCGAACAGGGCATCACGATCGACGTCGCCTACCGCTACTTCGCCACCGCGCGCCGCCGGTTCATCCTCGCCGACACCCCCGGCCATGTGCAGTACACCCGCAACATGGTCACCGGCGCCTCCACCGCCGACCTCGCCGTCGTCCTCGTCGACGCCCGCAACGGCGTCATCGAGCAGACCCGCCGGCACGCCGCGGTAGCGGCCCTCCTGCGCGTCCCGCACGTCGTCCTCGCGGTCAACAAGATGGACCTCGTCGAGTATGAGGAGTCCGTCTTCGCCGCGATCGCCGAGGAGTTCACGGCGTACGCCTCCGAGTTGGGCGTCCCGGAGATCACCGCGATCCCGATCTCGGCGCTCGCCGGCGACAACGTGGTGGACCCCTCGGCCAACATGGACTGGTACGGCGGCCCGACGGTCCTCGAACACCTGGAGACGGTCCCGGTCAGCCACGACCTGGCGCACTGCCACGCGCGGCTGCCCGTGCAGTACGTGATCCGTCCGCAGACCGCCGAACACCCGGACTACCGGGGGTACGCGGGCCAGATCGCGGCCGGGGCCTTCCGGGTCGGCGAGGCCGTCACCGTCCTGCCCTCCGGCCGCTCCTCGCGGATCTCCGCGATCGACCTGCTGGGCGAGCCCGTCGACACGGCCTGGACGACGCAGTCGGTCACCGTCCTGCTGGAGGACGACATCGACATCTCGCGCGGCGACCTCATCGTGCCCAGCAAGGACGCCCCGCCGACCACCCAGGACATCGAGGCGACGGTGTGCCACGTCGCGGACGCCGCGCTGACGGTCGGCCACCGCGTCCTGCTCAAGCACGGCACGCGCACGGTCAAGGCGATCGTCAAGGACATCCCGTCGCGGCTCACGCTCGACGACCTGTCCCTGCACCCGCACCCCGGGCAGCTCGTCGCCAACGACATCGGCCGCGTCAAGATCCGTACGTCCGAGCCGCTGCCGGTCGACTCCTACGCGGACTCGCGGCGCACCGGTTCGTTCATCCTGATCGACCCGGCCGACGGCACGACGCTGACCGCGGGCATGGTCGGCGAGTCCTTCGCCGCCCCCGAACCGGTCAAGGACGAGTCCGACGACGACGGGTGGGACTTCTGATCATGAATGCCACCGACTTCTACTCCACGTTCGCGAAGGAGGGCGGCCGCGTCGGCAGCGGCGCCCTCGGCAGCGGGCAGGGCGGAGTCGCGCGATGTGCGCGATGACGTACGCGCACTGCCTGCGCGCCCGGTCCCCCCGCCCGACGTCGCGGATACGACGAAGACCTGCCGACCTCCCGGCCACGACCTGAAGAACCGTGACCGCCGGGCCAACGAGAGGAACCCCTCCCGTGCCTGCCAACCGCTCCAGCTCCCGCTCCACGCTTCTCCGCCGCGGCATCGCCGTGGCCGCGGCCCTTCCGCTGCTGACGCTCGCCGCCTGCGGTTACGGCTCCGAGTCGACCGACGACAGCTCCAAGGAGAACGTCGCCGCCGACGCGAAGAAGATCGACGGTCTCGACACCGTCAAGATCGGCTACTTCGGCAACCTGACCCACGCGACCGCGCTGGTCGGCCGCCAGGAGGGCCTCTTCCAGAAGGAACTGGGCGGCACGAAGGCCGAGTACGCGACCTTCAACGCCGGCCCCTCCGAGATCGAGGCGCTGAACTCCGGTTCCATCGACATCGGCTGGATCGGCCCGTCGCCGTCGATCAACGGCTACACCAAGTCCGACGGCAAGAGCCTGCGGATCATCGGCGGTTCGGCCTCCGGTGGTGTGAAGCTCGTGGTGAACCCGGACAGGGTCAAGTCCCTCAAGGACGTCAAGGGCAAGAAGATCGCGACCCCGCAGCTCGGCAACACCCAGGACGTGGCGTTCCTCAACTGGGCCGCCGAGCAGGGCTGGAAGGTCGACGCGGAGAGCGGCAAGGGCGACGTCTCCGTGGTCCGCACGGACAACAAGATCACGCCGGACGCCTACAAGGCCGGTTCCATCGACGGCGCCTGGGTGCCCGAGCCGACCGCGTCCAAGCTGGTCGCCGAGGGCGGCAAGGTGCTGCTCGACGAGTCCGACCTGTGGCCGGACAAGAAGTTCGTGATCACGAACATCATCGTGTCGCAGAAGTTCCTCAAGGAGCACCCGAAGGTCGTCGAGGCGGTCCTGAAGGGCGCGGTGAAGACCAACAAGTGGATCAACGCCAACCCGGACGAGGCGAAGGCGGCGGCGAACGCCCGGCTCAAGGAGGACTCCGGCAAGGAGCTTCCCGCCGAGGTGCTCGACCCCGCCTGGAAGTCCATCCAGATCACCAACGACCCGCTGGCCGCCACGCTCAACACGGAGGCGGAGCACGCGGTCAAGGCCGGTCTGCTGGAGGAGCCCAACCTGGACGGCATCTACGACCTCACGCTCCTGAACAAGGTCCTCGCGGCCGAGGGTGAGAGCGCGGTCGACGACGCCGGACTCGGCGTCAAGTAGGTCCGGACAACCACGAGTTCCCAGGAGGTGACGACCATGGCAACCGCCCTCGCCAAGGCTGCCGACACCGGTACGTCGGCGGACCACGCCGCGCGTATCGAGCACGTCTCGAAGTCCTTCTCCGGACCCGCCGGACAGCAGCTCGTCCTGGACGACATCACACTCGATGTCGCTCCGGGAGAGTTCGTCACCCTCCTGGGGGCCTCGGGCTGCGGAAAGTCGACACTGCTCAACCTGGTGGCGGGGCTCGACGCCCCGTCCACCGGGAGCATCACGACGAACGGCCGTCCGGCCCTGATGTTCCAGGAGCACGCCCTCTTCCCGTGGCTGACCGCGGGCAAGAACATCGAACTCGCCCTGAAGCTCAGGGGAGTTCCGAAGGCCGACCGGCGCGGCAGGGCGGAGGAGCTGCTGCGGCTCGTCCGGCTCGAAGGCGCGTACGGCAAGCGGGTGCACGAGCTGTCGGGCGGCATGCGTCAGCGTGTCGCCCTGGCCCGCGCGCTCGCCCAGGACAGCGAGCTCCTGCTGATGGACGAGCCGTTCGCGGCGCTCGACGCCATCACGCGGGACGTGCTGCACGACGAACTGACCCGCATCTGGCGGGAGACGAACGTCTCGGTGCTGTTCGTGACGCACAACGTGCGCGAGGCGGTGCGGCTCGCGGAGCGGGTCGTGCTGCTGTCGTCACGGCCCGGACGCGTGGCCCGGGAGTGGAGGGTGGACATCCCCCAGCCGCGCCGCATCGAGGACACCGCGGTGGCGGAGCTGTCCGTCGAGATCACCGAAGAACTGCGTGGGGAGATCCGCCGCCATGGCCAGCACTGAGACGAAGGCCGACGCCGCCGTCAAGGAGACCGGCGATCTGGCGGGTCTGGAGGCGGGGCTCGACGCGCTGGACTCGGTCCAGACGGCCCGTACGCCCTTCCGGCAGACCCTGACGCAGAAGATCCTGCCGCCGCTGGTGTCGATCGCGCTGGTCCTCGTGGTGTGGCAGGCGCTGGTCTCCTTCAAGATCGTGACCGATCCGAGCAAGCTGCCGCCGCCCGACCAGGTGTGGGGCGCCCTGTCGGAGGCGTGGCTCGAGGGCAGGCTCCTCGAATACGTCTGGACCAGCGTCTCGCGGGGCCTGTTCGGCTTCCTGCTGGCGCTGGCCATCGGCACGCCGCTCGGTCTGCTGGTGGCGCGGGTGAGGTTCGTCCGCGCCGCGATCGGACCGCTGCTGTCCGGACTCCAGTCGCTGCCGTCGGTGGCCTGGGTGCCGCCGGCCGTGATCTGGCTGGGCCTCGAACCCAGGATGATGTACGCGGTGATCCTGCTCGGTGCCGTCCCGTCGATCGCCAACGGGCTGGTCTCGGGTGTCGACCAGGTGCCGCCGCTGTTCCTGCGGGCCGGCCGCACCCTGGGTGCGACGGGCCTGCGGGGAACCTGGCACATCGTCATGCCTGCGGCCCTGCCGGGCTACCTGGCGGGCCTGAAGCAGGGCTGGGCGTTCTCCTGGCGCTCGCTGATGGCCGCGGAGATCATCGCCACGCATCCCGATCTCGGCGTCGGACTGGGCCAGTTGCTGGAGAACGGCCGCACCAACAGCGACATGGCCACCGTGTTCCTCGCCATCCTCCTCATCCTGATCGTCGGTATCGCGATCGACCTGCTGATCTTCAGTCCTCTGGAGCGGTGGGTCCTGCGCAGCCGCGGTCTCCTCGTGAAGAGCTGAGCTGAACTGCCATGCCAGGACCGGTCCTCCTCGTCATCGCCCACGGCAGCCGCGACCCGCGGCACGCCGCGACCGTGCACGCCCTGGTGCGACGGGTGCGCGCCATGCGCCCGGGAGTGCGCGTGGAGACCGGTTTCCTGGACTTCAACATCCCCTCAGTTCCCGGGGTGTTGAAGTCACTGGCCGCGGAGGGCGTACGGGACGTGGTGGCCCTGCCGCTGCTGCTGACACGCGCCTTCCACGCCAAGGCGGACATCCCGGCCGTACTGCGTGAGGCGCCCCAGGTGCTGCGCGTCCGGCAGGCCGAGGTGCTCGGCCCGTCCCCGCTCCTTACGGACGCGCTCGAACGGCGCCTGTACGAAGCCGGGTTGGCGCCCGGCGACAAGGCCTCGACCGGGGTCGTGCTGGCCTCGGCGGGGTCCACGGACCCGGAGGCGATCGCGGTGATCGCGGCAGTCGCGCGGGAGTGGCGGCGCACCGGTTGGTGTGCCGTGCGGCCCGCGTTCGCCTCCGCGTCGCTGCCCCGCACGGAGGATGCCGTGCGGGAGCTGCGGGAGTCCGGCTGCGAGCGGGTGGCGGTCGCCCCCTATGTGCTCGCGCCGGGTTTCCTGCCGGACCGCATCGCGCGCGGGGCGGCCGGGGCGGACGTCCTCGCGGACGTGCTGGGACCGGCGCCGGAGGTGGCGAGGCTGCTGCTCGCCCGCTACGACGAGGCGAGGACGCCGGCCCTGGCGGCACTGGGCGCCAGCGCCTGAACGCGCCTGCCCCGACCGCCCGTCGCGGCCGGGCGGCCACGCTCCCGGGCCCCTACGCCCGAACACGTCTGCCCCGGCCGCCCGTCACGGGCCTCGCGGACGCCCTCGCGGACGCCGGCGCGAGCGCCTGAAGACCCCGCCCCCGGCCGCCCGTCACGGCCGCTGCCGGACCCGCCGCCCGTCGGTGGGTGTCCCGCCCGCCGGGGGGTGTCCTCAGTCCGTGGCCCGGGGCCGGTGTGCCGGGCCGAACGGGTCGCGTCCGCTCAGTGCGAGCGCGCGCTGGAACACGGTCGCGTCCTGCGGCACGGCGACGGGCGCGGCGAAGCCGTCGTAGCGCCGGTACAGCTCCCCGTGCGTGTCGACCACGTCGAACACGATCCGCGCCGTCGCGTCCGAGACGTGGAACTCCTGTCCGGTGGCGGCCGCCACGTCCCACCCGTGCACGGCCGTCTCCTTGACGATCATCGACGCGAGTTCGGGCGCCGGCATCGCACCCCCGACGAAGTCCACCTCGCCCTCCCACACCGAGGGGTCCGACCAGGCGGCCACGGCCCGGTCCAGCTGCTCGGCGTACGCGTCCGGCCAGCCGGGGGCGGCCGCGAAGTCGCGGGCGGCCAGTTCGTCCGGGATCGGCCTGCGCAGGGCCCGGTGCTCCAGGCCGTGGGAGGTGTAGAGGACCCAGTGGTTGACCAGCGCGCGGACGTCCCAGTCCGCGCAGGGGGTCGGTCCGTCGAGCCGTGCGGACGCGGCCCCGCGTGCCACCCGCGCGGCCTCTGCGGCGCACTCGGTCATGGCCGGGTGCAGGCCGGTGATCGTGAGGGGCGCTCTCTCGTTGTCCATGCGTCCACGCTAGGGACGCCACCGGTCGTCCTCTTGAACAAACGCGACAGCGCCCTCGGCGGGCCGGGCGTCAGGCCCCCTCGGTCACCGTGGGGGTGAACGGCGTCCCCTGGTGGAAGTACAGCAGCCAGCCCCCGCCCGTTCTGCGCCACAGTGAACTCCGGTGCGCGTGGCGGCCGTTGTCCTCCGTGTCGAAGGTCAGGTGCACGAGGTCCGGCGCGAGCAGGACGCCCCTCATGCGCGAGGTGGTCCTCGGGAAACCGCCGGGCTCGGCGGCGAGGGAGTCGATGATCGAGGCCCGGTCCCAGTGCGTCCCGGAGGCGCCGAACTCGTGGAAGTCGGGGTGCAGCAACGCCGCCACGCGGTCGGGCGAGCGTCTGATCTCCGGGTCGAGGAGGCTCAGTTCGCCCTCGATCGCCTCGTCCACCGCACGGTCGCGGTCAGTCACGGGTCAGCTCCACGAGTTTGGTGACGGTGTTCCAGTTGCGCGTGGTGGCGACGACGCCCTTCGTCACCCGGGGTTTCGCCAGGGCCTCCGCCAGCTTGGAGCGGCCGAGCCCGTCGGGGGCGTACAGGTACAGGACTCGGTCGCCGAGGCGGAACTCCTCCGGCAGGAAAGCCGGTTGGTCGACCGAGACGAACCGCTCGGCGTCGACGGGGGCCGAGAAGTACGTCGCGTGCAGCTGCCTGGCCTCCAGCTCGGCGGCCGGGAAGGGGCAGTCGTCGAGGACGCTCCCGAGGTAGGCGTGGTCGCGCACCAGTACGTCCACCGCGAAGCCGAAGTGCCGCTCGACCGCCCCCGCCAGCTCGGCGGCGAGCGCGTCCTCGTCGCCTCGGGCGGTGAAGACGGCGTTCCCGCTCTGGAGGTGGGTGCGCACGTTCCCGTACCCCAGGCCCTCCATGATCGTGCGCAGTTCGGCCATCGGCACCTTCCTGCTGCCGCCCACGTTGATGCCGCGCAGCAGTGCCGCGTATGTCGTCGTACCCACAGTCATCCGCACACCATAGAGCGGCCGTCGCGCCCCGTGGGGGTGGGCGCGACGGCCGCCGTCCGCGACTGCCCGGACAGCGGAGGTGACCGGGCGGCCGGCTCAAGAGCCTCGCCGATCCGGGCGCCCGGATCAACACCCGCACAGAGCTGTGACTTGTTCAACAAGTCTTCGTAATGACAAAGCGGTTCCGGGCGCGCAGACCGGACACCCCGAACGCGACCCCCTACGCCCGGCTTTACATGTAGGGGACCGGAATCGTCCTCAGTGCGGAGGCCGCGGGGTCCGAGGGGAGTACTCCGGCGCCCGGCACGTCACCGGGAGGCACGAGGAGACGCGCCCGTACGGCGCATACCTTCGAAGCGGAAGGCGCCGGCAGGGGGTCGGGGCCGCGAACAAGGGGGCAAGCCCGTCATGGGTAACGGAGACACGCGGGTACGGGGCCTGGCCGCCCGGGCCGGCGGCTGGAGTGCCCGGCACCGCTGGGCGGCCGTCGGGATCTGGGTGCTGTTCGTCGTCCTGGCGATGGGCCTCGGCTCGGCCGCGGGCACCGTCGAGGTCAAGGAGAGCCAGCAGCTCAGCGGCGAGACCAGCCGGGCCGCGGCCATCAGCGAGGCGGCCGGCATCGAGGAGCCCGCCGGGGAGACCGTGCTCGTCCAGGCGAAGGGCGCCGGACTCAAGGCGACGGACGCCGACTTCCGGGCCGCGGTGGACGCGGTGGTCAAGGCCGTCGAGGGCACCGGCGAGGTGACCGGCGTGACCTCGCCCTACGACACGGACACGATCTCCGAGGACGGCCGCAGCGCCCTCGTGCAGTTCGACATGCGCGGCGCGGCGGACACCGCGGGCGAGCGGGTCGAGCCCGTCCTCGAGGCCGTCGAGGAGGTGCAGAAGGACCACGCGTCGGTGCGGATCGAGGAGATCGGCGGCGCCAGCATGATGAAGACGTTCGACGACGCGTTCGGCGACGACTTCCAGCAGGCCGAGTACTCGGCCGTGCCCGTGGCCCTCGGCATCCTGCTCGTCGCCTTCGGCGCCCTCGTGGCGGCGCTGGTGCCGGTCCTGCTGGCGATCACCGCGATCGTGGCGACGATGGGCCTGATGGCGATCGTCAGCCATGTGCAGCCGATGGACGAGACCGCCAGTTCCGTGATGCTCCTGGTCGGCCTGGCCGTCGGTGTCGACTACTGCCTGTTCTACCTGCGGCGCGAGCGCGAGGAGCGCGCGGCGGGCCGGGACAGCGAGACGGCGCTGCGGATCGCCGCGGCGACCAGCGGCCGCGCCATCATCGTCTCCGGCGTCACGGTGTGCGTGGCGATGGCGGGCATGCTCTTCACCGGACTCGCCACGTTCGAGGCGATGGGCCTGGCCTCCCTGATGGTCGTGGCGGTCGCCATGGTCGGCTCGGTGACCGTGCTCCCCGCGGTGCTCTCGCTGCTCGGCTCGCGCGTCGAGAAGGGGCGCATCCCCTTCCTGCACCCGGACAAGCGCCGCGGGCGCAACGGCGGTGCGGGCAAGGGCGGGGCGGGCAACGGCGAGAGCCGGCTGTGGACCGCCGTGCTGCGCGTCGTGCTGGCGAAGCCCGCGGTGGCGCTGGTCGTCTCCGCCGGCGTGCTGCTGGCCGTCGCGGCTCCCGCGCTCGGCATGAAGACCCAGAACCTCACGCTGGACCAGGAGTTCGGCGACTCGCTGCCGATCGTGGCGACGTACGACCGGGTCAACGAGGCCTTCCCCGGCGGTTCGGACCCGGCCGAGGTGGTCGTCAGCGCCAAGGACATCAACGCCCCCGAGGTGAAGGCGGCGCTCGCCGACTTCCGGGAGCAGGCGGTCAGTTCCGGGGCCTCGCGCGGACCGGTCGACGTCAAGGTGCACGACGCGCAGAACATCGCCTTCGTCTACGTGCCGCTGGTCGGCGGCTCCGACCTGGACAGGGCCGAGAAGAGCCTCGGCATCATCCGGGACGAGGTGCGTCCGGCGACGCTCGGCACGGTCGAAGGGGTCGAGGCCCCGGTGACCGGGCAGGTCGCGGGCTCGGCCGACTTCAACGACCAGCTCGTCGGCTCGGTGGCGCCCGTCTTCGCCTTCGTGGTGGTTTTCGCCTTCGTACTGATGCTGCTGTCGTTCCGTTCGCTGACGATCGCGATCACCTCGATCGTCCTCAACCTCCTGTCGGTGGGCGCCGCCTACGGCATCCTGGTCGCCGTCTTCCAGCACGGCTGGGGCGCCTCCCTGGTGGGCGCGGAGGGCGTGGGCGCCATCATCACCTGGCTGCCGCTGTTCCTCTTCGTGATCCTCTTCGGACTCTCGATGGACTACCACGTCTTCGTGGTCTCGCGGATCCGGGAGGCCCGGCTGAGGGGTCTGACCACGCGGGACGCCATCCAGCACGGGGTGGTCACGACGGCCGGTGTCGTCACCAGCGCCGCCGTCATCATGGTCGCCGTCTTCGCGATCTTCGGCACCCTGTCGATGCAGTCCATGAAGCAGATGGGTGTGGGCCTGGCGGCGGCGGTCCTCATCGACGCGACGATCATCCGCGGTGTGCTGCTGCCCGCGGTCATGGCCCTGCTCGGCGAGCGCAACTGGTACTTCCCGCGGTGGCTGAACCGGCTGCCGGACCTGACCCACGACGAGTCGCCCGAGCCCGCCTCGGCGCCTCAGCCGCCCCCCGCGGTCGAGGGGGAGAAGGTCGGCGTCTGACCCTCTCCGCACGGGCGGGCACGACGGACGCGGGTGTGACCGGGGCGGCGGCCCCGGTCACACCCGCGGGTGCGTCCGCGCTCAGGCAGCGGTCGCGACCTCGTCCCGCTCGAAGGAGTCGATCGTGCGGGTGAAGTCGCGGGTCGACAGCAACAGCTTGTAGATGATGGCGAGTTCGAAGACCAGGATGAGCGACGCGGAGACCAGGGTCGCCTCGATCACCGAGTCGAGGAGCGGGCCGACGATGAAGACGCCCATCTGGAATTCGATGCCGCTCACCAGGTGGGTCCGGATGCGGTGGCGCAGCAGGAAGGAACGCGCGCGCAGATAGGACGGGAAACGGTGGCGGAACTCCTGGTGGAGGTCGATCACCCTGGCTTCGGGCTTCCCCGGAAGTCCCGTCGGCCCCTCGGGGCCGTCACCGGTGCCGGAATCGGCCGGACCGGAGTCCCGGGCCGTCGAATTCACGGCGGAATGGACCGTGGAATGCGCGGAACCGGCCGCCGGACCGGAATCGGCGACGGTCGCCGATTCGGCTCCGGCAACGGAGTCGGAAACGGTGCCGGGCTCAGCGGCGGCTCCCGAACGGAACACCGATACGGAACCGGGAACCGTCCCTGAAACTGAAGTGGTTTCCGTGCCGGGGCCCGGCAGCACTCCCTCCGTCTGCGGGGAAGCGGAATCCGCCGCGGCGCGGAGGTCCTGTTCGATGTCCGCCTCGGGATTGCTGCGGAGCAGATCCTCCATGAAGGCGAGTTCGGCCGTGTTCTCCGAACGCCTGGCCTCCCGCACACGCGCCTTGATCTGCTTGCGCATGGAGTGGCGGATCTTGAAGATCTCCAGCGAGTTGATGTAACGGAGCGTGTCGAGTCCGACGACGGCGAGGGCCAGCCAGATGTACAGCGTCTCGCCGGTCCGGTGGTACTGACCGGCCATCAGCGCGATCGCGCACACGGCCACCCTGATGCGGTCGAACACGAAGTCCAGCCAGGCCCCGAAGACGGATCCCTGACCCGTGAGCCGGGCCACCTTGCCGTCCATGCAGTCGAGGATGAAGCTCAGGTGGTACACGACCGCGCCGGCGACCAGCCACCGCCAGTCACCGAGCGCGAAGCACGCGGCGGAGACCAGGCCGAGGAGGAACGCGCCCCAGGTGATCTGGTTGGGGGTCACCCTCGTGAACATCGCGGTGAACCGGACCAGTGGTGTGGCGACCGGGTCGACCAGGAGCACCGTCCACCAAGCGTCCCGCTTCTTCTCGGTGATGCGGCGCACCTCGGCGAGGGGCGGTATGTCTCGGCGCATAGGGCAACTTCCCAAAGTTCGAAGTGGGTTCACTTCACGCTAGGAAGGTGTTCGGCAAAGGTACAAGAAGGTGCGCGTGCAACCTTCCGCGGAGGTCAGGGGTCGTACCCGTTGACCCTGTCCGTGCGTCCACCGGGCGCAGGGCACGTTATGCGAGCGTTACCCAATGACCTTCCCGTTATCGAAAGTGCGCCAGGGCTTCACTGTTCGCGTACAACCGTGACGCGTGGGAATTCGGGGTTCGCCGACAGTCACCCGATCCGCCCCTCTCGGGCCCGGCGGCGCCCTTCGGGAATTTCCGCCTCGATCAGGTCCGCGGCACGCCGCGTACCGCCTTCGTCCGCCATCGCCGACCCGACCTCCCGGAGCCGGCGGGCCACTTCGGGGTCCCCCGACACCGCGAGCACCGCCTCGCGCAGCGAGTCGGCGGTGACGTCCTCCATCGGCAGGTGGCGGGCCACCCCGAGCGCCCGGAGCATCTCGGCGTTGCCGAACTGGTCGACGGCCTGGGGCACGCAGACCATGGGCGTGGCCGTCGCGAGCCCTTCCTGGCTGCCGCCCGCGCCCGCGTGCGTGACGAACGCGTCGGCCTGCCGCAGGATCGCCGCCTGGGGCACCCAGTCGCGCACCTCCACGTTGTCGGGGACCTCGCCCAGCTCCGCCGGGTCGACGTGCCTGCCGATCTGGAGGACCACGTGCCAGCCCGGCAGGTCGCCGAACGCGCGCACGCACGCGCGGTAGAACTCGGGCTGCTTGGTGAAGGCCGAGCCGAGGGACACCAGCAGGACCCGCTCGGCCCCCGGGGGTCGCCGCCAGTCCCCCTGGGCGGTCCGGTCGCCCTGGCAGGCGCCGACGAAGGTGTGGACCGATTCGTCGACCCGGTCGGCGTTCGGCTGGAGGGCCCTGGGGATCAGGACGAGCGAGCGGCCGGGCCGGCCGACGAACGGGTCGGGGTGCAGGCCGATCCCGTTGGCCTCCAGCCAGGCGTGGAACCGCGCGTAGTAGGCCCGGCCCCGCTCGGTCTCGCGCGGCTCCGCCCACAGGGGTTCGGCGACCTCCTCCTCGTAGCCCTCCCAGGCGACGAGATTGGGGGAGAGCGAGACGGCCGGGACGCCCCAGCGGTGCGCGAGGACCCGGGCGGGGTAGGAGGTGATGTCGTGCAGGACGAGGTCCGGTTCGTCGCCCTCGTAGGCCGCGGCGAGCTGCGGGAGCGCCTGGATCGCGTCGTCCAGGAAGGGTTCGACGTTGTCCAGGAGCGTGCTCCCCCACGCCGCGGGGTCGTCGTCCGGGGAAGGCAGCGTCGAGGTCCACAGCCTGGGCTCGGCACCCGTCTCCGCGACCTTGGCGGCGAGGGCGGGCGGGATCGCGTACGTGACGCGGTGCCCGCGGGCCACCAGTTCGCGGACGATCTCGATGCTCGGGTTCACGTGCCCGTGGGCGGCGATGGAGAACATGGCGATGTGGGCGGGGTGCGAGGTGGTCATGCCCCGACCTTAGACGAGACGATACGTATCGTCCAATGATTTGGCCGCGGCCCGCGGCAGGCTTGCGGCGCCGACCGGGCGCCTCCCGGCCGCCTGCCCTGCGGGCGCCTCCCACCAGGCCGAATGCGAGACTGGTCGGCGCACGGCGCGCTCCCGCGTCCGGTGCCGGCGGTGCCCGGCACCCGGCACGGAGCCGCGTGGACGGAGCGCCGCGGGAGGCGAGTGGTGGACGAGGCACAGGCACGGGGCGTACTGGCCGAGGCGGGGCTCGACAGGGACGCGGAGCTGCTGGCCCTCGGCGAGAACGCCGTGTTCGCCGCCGGCGACCTGGTGGTCAAGGTCGGACGCGACGCCGAACTCCTCGACCGGGCGCGGCGTGAACTGGAGATCGCCCACTGGCTCGCCGGAGCGGGCGTCCCGGCCGTGCGGGCCGCCGAGCCCGGGGCGCGCTCGGTGGCGGGCCACCCCGTGACGCTGTGGCACCGGCTGCCCGCCGCCGTCCGCCCCGCCGAACCCCGCGACCTGGCCGAACTGCTGCGCGTGGTGCACGCGCTGCCCGCGCCCGGCTTCGCGCTGCCGCGCCGCGAACTGCTGGGCGGGGTCGAGCGCTGGCTGCGGCTCGCGGGCGACGCGATCGACCCGGCGGACGCCGCGTATCTGCGGGACCGGCGCGACGGCTTCGCCGCTGCCGCCGCCTCGCTCGTCCCGCGGCTGTCCCCCGGCCCGATCCACGGCGACGCGCTCCCCCGCAACGTCCACGTCGGTCCGGACGGGCCCGTCCTGGTCGACCTGGAGACGTTCTCCGCCGACCTGCGCGAACACGACCTGGTCGTCATGGCCCTGTCCCGCGACCGGTACGGGCTCCCCGCCGAGGCGTACGACGCGTTCACCCGGACGTACGGCTGGGACGTGCGCGAGTGGGAGGGCTGCGGTGTGCTGCGCGGGGCGCGGGAGACGGCCAGTTGCGCCTGGGTCGCCCAGCACGCGCCGAGCAACCCCCGGGCGCTCGCCGAGTTCGAACGCCGGGTGGCCTCGCTGCGCGACGCCGACGAGACGGTCCGCTGGTACCCGTTCTAGACCGGTCCGGCGGGGCTGCCGGGCGGCGGTGAACCCGGGCGACCGCGCGGCACGGCCCGGCGCCGCACCGGGTCGCGGGCCGTTCCGGCCCCGGTCGGGTGCCGTCCCGCGCAGTGCCGTCGGCCGCTCCGGACCCGGGCGCAGGCACTCCGCACACGGTCGGGGCCGCTGCGGGCGGGGCCCGGTGGGCGGGCTTCGAGCCGGCCGTACGGGGCTCAGCCGCGCGCGCGAATCGCCGCCGCGGCCGTGTGCAGTTCCGCGAGCACCGTGCGCACGGCGCGGCGGGCCGTGCGCTCGGGGCGGTGCAGGGCGTCGATGTGCCGCCGCGCCCGTACGCCGCTGAGGGGCTTGAGGACCAGAGCCGGATGCGGGCGCGTGGTCCAGCGGGGCATCAGCGCCAGCCCTCCGCCGGCGGCGACGGCCTCGGCGACCACGGAGAACTCGTTGATGCGGTGGGCCGGCCGGAGCCGGCATCCGGCGGCGGTGGCGATGGCCTCGATCGTCGCCATCAGGGGGAAGCCGTCGTGCACGGTGATCCACGGCTGGTCGGCGACGTCCCGCGGCGAGAGCCGGAGCCTGGCCGCCAGCGGATGGTCCGCGGGCATCGCGACGTCCAGCGGTTCCTTCAGCAGCGTGGTGGCGGTGACGGTGCGCGGCCAGGGCGGCGCGTGTTCGAGACGGTGGGCCAGGACGAGGTCGTACTCCCGGGTCAGCGGGGGGAAGTCGTCCTGGGCCACGTCCTCGTCGGCGAGGGCGAGCCGCGGGGCGCCCGGTCCGGCGAGACCCCGCAGGAGCGGCGGGAAGAACGCCGAACCCGCGCTGTGGAAGGCGGCGACGGACACCTCGCCGTCCGGCCGGTCCATGAACTCCGCGACCGTGTGCCGGGCCCGCTCCAGCGCCGTCTCCACCTCGATCGCCGCACCGGCCAGGGCCTGTCCGGCGTCCGTGAGCACCAGTCGCCGACCCTGGCGCTCGGTGAGCGGCACGGGAATCGCCCGCTGCAGCAGCCGCAACTGCTGCGAGATGGCCGAGGGCGTCACCAGGAGCGCCTCGGCGACGGCCGTGACACTGCCCAGTTCGCCCAGCTCACGCAGGATTCTGAGCTGCCGTTCGTCCATGGACCACCCCTCGGCTCTGTGTAGCGATGCTAAAGGATCATTTAAGAAGTTGGGTCTGGGCTACAGACAGGGCGGGCGGGCAGGGTGAGCGGGTGCCTGACGCCCGCCGTACCGACGCGGTACTCCTCCTTGTCGCCCTCGTCTGGGGCTCCAGCTACCTCGCCGCCCAGACGGCCACCGCCGTGCTGCCCGTGCTGGTGGTGCTGTTCGTCCGCTACGCGCTGTCCGCCGTCGCCTGTCTCGGCCTGGTCGCCGCCGGGAGGCTTTCCGACGTCCGACGGTCCGGCGGCCGGCCGGCCGTCGAAGGACCGTCCGTCGGAAAGCCTGCCGCCGGAAAGCCTGCCGCCGGCAGGCCGTCCGCCTGGTGGACGCGGGACGAAGTCAGGACCGGCGTGCCGCTCGGGCTCACGCAGGCGGCCGTGCTGATCGTGGAGACCTACGGCGTCGCCCACACGAGCGCCGCCAACGCGGGGCTGATCATCAGTCTGACCATCGTCCTCACCCCCCTGCTGGACCGGACGGGTCACCCCGGCGGACTGCCCCCGTCGTTCTACGCCGCGGCCGGGGTGTGCCTGCTCGCCGTCGGCCTCCTGATGTCGGGCAACGGCTTCCACGCGCCCCGTCTCGGCGACCTGCTGATGCTGGCCGCCGCGGTGGTCCGCGCGGGGCACGTCGCGCTCGTCGGCCGGCTCACCGCGGGCCGGGCGGTCCGCCCGCTCCACCTGACCACGGTGCAGACACTCGTCGGCGCGGCGCTGTTCCTGCTGCCCGCGTCCGGAGGGCTGCCCGCGCTGGCCCGCGTCGATGCGGCGGGCTGGGCCCAGCTCCTCCATCTCGCCCTGTTCTGCAGTGTGTTCGCGTTCCTCGCCCAGACCTGGGCCGTCCAGCGCACCTCGGCCAGCCGGGCGGGACTGCTGCTGGGCACCGAGCCGATCTGGGCCGTCGCGGTCGGCGTCGGTCTCGCGGGCGACCGCCTCACCGTGCTCACCGGACTCGGCGCGGCCCTGATGGTCGCGGGAACCTACATGGGCCAGGCCGTCGAACGCGCCCACCGGACCGCGGCGGTGCGGCCCGCGTCCGGGCATGCCCCGCGCCCTCGCCCGCCGGAGCCCTCGGACACGGCGGTGACCGTACCGGGTCCGGGTCCGGGTCCGGGCGCGGCCCCCGACCGCGCGGAACGTGCCGCGCCCTGACCTCTCAGACGCGCTGGTCCGCGAGGTCCCGCACCGGCCATGTCCCGTCCACCACCGCCGTCGCGTCGCCCTTGCGGCGCAGGAAGTTCTGGAAGTCGGCGGCCCATTCCGCGTACCACTCGATCTGGCGGCGGTGCAGCTCGGCCGGGCCCAGTGCCGCCACCTTGGGGTGGCGGACGGCTATCGCGTGGGCGAGGCGGGCCGCGGCCAGCGCGTCCGCCGAGGCGTCGTGGGCGGATTCGAGCGGCACCCCGTACTCCGCGCAGACCGCCTCCAGGTTCCGCTTGCCGCGGCGGTAGCGGTCCACCGAGCGGTCGATCGTGTACGGGTCGATGACGGGGCCGGGGTCGGTCCCGCCGAGCCGCTCCCGCAGGGACGGCAGCCCGTGCCGCAGCAGTTCGGCCGACAGCAGGGTCAGGTCGAAGGCCGCGTTGTACGCGACGACCGGTACGCCCGCCTGCCAGTACGACACCAGGACCGAGGCGATCGCGTCGGCCACCTCGTCGGCGGGGCGGCCCTCGGCCGCCGCGCGCTCGTTGCTGATCCCGTGGACCGCCACGGCGTCCGCCGGTATCTCGACACCCGGATCGGCCAGCCATTCCCGGCGCCCGGCCGGTTCCGGTCCCCTGACCTCGATCACGGCCGCCGTGACGATGCGCGCCTCGCGCGGATCGGTGCCTGTCGTCTCCAGGTCGAAGCCGATCAGCAGCTCACCGTGCCAACCCATGCCGGCCCCCTTCTTCGTGGTGCGTTCCCCCAGTGACCTCCACGATCGCACGGGCCACTGACAACGCGGGGACCGCGTTCCGCCCGGCGGCCCGGACCCGGTCCGGCGGACCGCGGAAGCCCCGACCCGCTCAGGACACCGGGCGCGAATCGGCCCAGGCCACCTCGAACTCCTCGCGGTACGTACCGAACAGGCCTTCTTCGCCCATTTCGTCCGGCTTGAGCACCCTGCCGCCGCCGCGCAGGACGAGCACCGGTGCCTCCATCCCGCGGGTCCTGCGCAGATAGGACTGCACGACCGCCACGCCGTCGGAGCCGTCCCCGTCGACGAGGTAGGCGGTGAAGCGCGGCGTCTCGTCGAAGACCTGGATCTCGAAGGCGCCCGGATCGCGCAGCCTGGACCTGACCCGGCGCATGTGCAGGATGTTCATCTCCACCGACCGGCTCAACTCACCACGCTTTATGCCGAGTTCCCGCTCCCGTCGCTTGACCGCGCTGGACGCCGGGTTGAGGAACAGCAGCCGGGCCCGGCAGCCGGACTCGGCGAGCCGCACGAGGCGCCGGCCGGAGAAGTTCTGGACGAGGAGGTTCAGGCCGATGCCGATGGCGTCGAGCCTGCGGGCGCCGCCGAAGAGGTCCTCGGCGGGGAACTGGCGCAGCAGCCGCACCCGGTCCGAGTGCACGCCCACGACGTCCGCGTACCGGTCGCCGACCAGGTTCTCGACGGCGTCGACCGGCAGCCGCCGCGAGGACGGCACGTCGCTGCCCGCGCCGAGGATCTCCAGCAGCTTCGCGGAGGCGCGCTCGGCCTGGGCGAGCACGGCCTCCGACAGGGCGCGGTTACGCGAGACGACGTTGCGGGTGACTTCCAGTTCGTCCAGGGCGAGTTCGACGTCCCGGCGCTCGTCGAAGTAGGGCTCGAAGCACGGCCAGTGCTGCACCATCAGCTCGCGCAGCTGGGGCAGGGTGAGGAAGCTGAGCACGTTGTCGTCGGCGGGGTCGAGCAGATAGCCCTTGCGGCGGCTGACCTCACGGACCGCCACCGCCCGCTGCACCCACTCCTGGCCCGCCGGGCCCGCGGCGGCGACCACCCAGTCGTCCTCGCCGTGGACCGGTTCGTAGATCGGGCGCAGAACGGCGGCCACGACGGCGCGCAGCCGCTGCTCGACCAGGTTCAGCCAGATGTAGGCCCGGCCGGCCCGCTGGGCGCGCGTACGCACCTCACGCCAGGCGTCGGCGCCCCAGTCCAGCTCCGCGCCGATCTCCATCGGCCGTGCCAGGGACACCGCTCCGGGTGGGGCATCCGTGGAGCTCCCCTCGTGACCGCCGTCACCAGGGGGCAGCTCCAGCCCTCCGGAACCCACCCGCACACCGCCTTCCGCTCCCCCGAGCACTACCCCAGCCAACGATCAAGGAAGGGTACTCCGGGAGCGGTCGGCGGTGCAGCCGGATGGACAGGGTCGTTTCTCAACTACCGGTTTCCACTTGACCGTTCTGGTCGGCCAGCTCCGGCGGAGTGAGCGGATTCATAGCGGTCACGTCACGTGGGGCGAGTGAGAAACCCTGCCAGTGAACGGGCATCGGCTGCTGGTCCTCGTCCCGGGCGACATGGTGGAACCCGATGTTGACCCAGGCCACGGGGTGGGTGAGGGCCTGCCCGTTCGCCCACTTGTCCACCGACTTGCCCGCGCCCGCACCGCAGTTGCGGAGATTGTTGCTGGCGAACTGCTCGCACTTCTTGTACTGCGTGAAGTAGATGTCGTGCTTGGTGTAGCTGCGGCCCGGGTACGTGGAGGAGGCGCCCGGAACGATCTCGTAGGAACGGGCGTGCTCGTCCTTGTTCTTCCCGACGGTGCTGACGACCCGCCACCAGCGCATGTTCCGTGCGTCACCGGCGAGTTCCTTGGTGACCTTGGTGCGGGTGGTCTTGTTGCGCGGGGCCTGGCCGCCCTGGGCGGGCGGGCTCACCACGGAGTCGTACTGCTCGACCTTGTTCTTGGAGGAGCCGTCGAGACCGAAGTTGAGCCGCCAGAAGACGTTGTGGCTGTGGCTGGTGGCGTAGGACTTGGCGCCCTTGCCGATCGGCCAGCCCCGGCCGTCGCCCGCGTCGTAGTCGCCCGGCGACAGACTGCCGGTCGCGCCGACGTTCGCGTGGACGGTGCCGTCGTCCTGGAAGCGCCACTCGGTGATGTACTCGTACCAGCCGACCTGGTTGACGGTGTAGACGAGCAGGTCCTTGCCCTGCTCCTGCCAGACCTTGCCCGCCGAGGCGCCCTGCATCCGGTAGGCGTGGCCGCGCGAACGGGTCGTGGCGCACAGGCCCTTGACGTCGGGCTGCTCCGGGTCCCAGGCGTCCGGGACCTTGACGGTCCGGATGGTGCCGCCGGGGCACTCGCCGGGCGCGAGGTTCATCAGGCCCTGACCGAACCCGGCTCCGGTGAGGTCGTCGTACTCGACCGACCCGTCGTCGTAGGGGACGTGGATCTGGGCGAGCTTGGCGCTCGTCAGGACGCGTATCGGGCCGGCCTCGCCCGGGGGCTGGTACGAGACGTTCTCCAGGACGAGCCCGGCCTCCCGCTCGTAGTGCCAGCACATGGTCCAGGTGGTGCCGGTGGAGAGCTTCTGCTCGATCCGGTACGCCTCGCTGCACTCCGCGGCCGCCGCGGGGGCGGCCTTGGGCTGGGCGGCGGCCGGTCCGGCGGACGCGGCCGCGACGGCGGTCAGGGCGGCGACGGCGAGGCCTGCCGCCGTCCGGCCGCGGACACGGCTGGTTCTGTTCACGCGCATGAAGAAATGACTCCCTTGCACAAGCAGGAAAGTGGGAAGGGCGTACGGGGGCCGCGGACTCCGGTCCGGCGGCCCGGCGGCGGGTCAGCGGACCTCGGCCACCTTGCGGGCGCTCAGGTCGACGACCAGGTCACGGCTGTCGATCCAGGGTCCGTTCCTGACCTTGGCGAACAGCCGCACGCAGCGGTGCTCCCCGCAGTCGGCGAGGGCGGCGGCCGTCCCCGCGTTCGCCCGGAAGACCATGCTGTTCAGCAGGAGCTGGTCCGGACCGGTCAGTTCCTTGCCGGTGGCGTCCTTGTAGTCCGCCCGCAGGCCCGAGCCGCGCGGGTCCGCGATCAGCAGCCGGGCCGCCTCCTCGGTCTCGGCACGGCTGAGCGGCGGCTGCACGCCCCGCTGGGTGTCGGTGCCCTCGACCTTGCCCGTGTCGAGGTTGACGGTCCTCGTGACGAGCGAGTCGTCCTTGTAGTCGTAGAACGACACCTCGGCGCGGCGCGGCGCGGCGGGGTCGTCCAGTTCGGTCAGCTCGGGCTCGGCGAGCTCGACGGCGATCCGCTGCGGACCCCGGTCCCCCTCGACGTCCTGGCCGGAGCGGAGCATCCGCCGGTCCAGGGCCAGCTCCTCGACGCGCTCGGTCTCGTCCGCGGTGAGCGGGTCCCGCCCCTCGCCCCGGTCGCCCTCGGCGGGAGCCGCCGCGACGACGCCCGGACGCACGGCGCCCTGCTCCTGGCCGGTCCCCCGGTCGGCCCGCTCGGCGGCGGACCGGCCGCCCGCCTCGTCGGCACCGGCGGCGCCCGGCAGGGTGATCGCGACCATCACGGCCGTCCCGGCCACCGCGACGGCCGCCCCCGCGACCACCTTGCCCAAATGGCGGTGCACTCTCTTGCGCACATTTCCCCCTGTTCCTCCCATGGCCGTAGGAGTCACGTGAATCCCGCATGTTCGGCATACGTCGTATGCACTGGTCGACGGGTAAGAGGGAGGTAAGTCGTAGGAGGTTCCATCACTTTCGGGGAGACTCGGGCCCGAGTCTCCCCCCGCGGCGTCGCACAACTGGAAGAGTTGCATCCATGCAGGTCTGGCCTGGACAGGCGTACCCACTCGGTGCCACGTACGACGGCGCCGGCACGAACTTCGCGGTCTTCTCGGAGGCCGCCGACCGGATTGAGCTGTGTCTGCTCCACGACGACGGCTCCGAGACCGCGATAGAGCTGCGCGAGACCGACGCGTTCGTGCGGCACGCGTACCTGCCCGGCATCATGCCGGGCCAGCGGTACGGCTTTCGCGTGCACGGCCCGTACGCGCCCGAGCGGGGACAGCGCTGCAACTCCGCGAAGCTGCTTCTCGACCCGTACGCGCGCGCCATAAGCGGTGGCGTCGAGTGGGGCGAGGAGGTGTACGGATACCACTTCGGCTCACCCGAACGGCGCAACGACCTGGACTCGGCTCCCCACACGATGAGTTCGGTGGTCGTGAACCCCTACTTCGACTGGGGCGACGACCGGCGGCCGCGCACGGAGTACCACCACACGCTGCTCTACGAGGCCCATGTGAAGGGCCTGACGATGCGGCACCCCGGTCTGCCGGACGAGCTGCGCGGCACCTACGCGGCACTGGCCCACCCCGCCATCCTCGAACACCTGACCGAACTCGGCGTCACGGCGCTCGAACTGATGCCCGTTCACCAGTTCGTCAACGACCACCGCCTGGCCGACATGGGGCTCAGCAACTACTGGGGCTACAACACCATCGGCTTCTTCGCGCCCCACAACGCGTACGCCTCCTGGGGCGACCGGGGACAGCAGGTCCTGGAGTTCAAGTCGGCCGTGCGCGCGCTGCACGAGGCCGGCATCGAGGTCATCCTCGACGTGGTCTACAACCACACCGCCGAGGGCAACCACCTCGGGCCGACGCTCTCCTTCCGGGGCCTCGACAACTCCTCGTACTACCGGCTGACGGACGATCCGCGCTACTACATGGACACCACGGGGACGGGCAACTCGCTGCTCATGCGCTCCCCGCACGTGCTCCAGCTGATCATGGACTCGCTGCGGTACTGGGTCACCGAGATGCACGTCGACGGGTTCCGCTTCGACCTCGCGGCGACCCTGGCCCGCCAGTTCCACGAGGTCGACCGGCTGTCGTCGTTCTTCGACCTGGTCCAGCAGGACCCGGTGGTCTCCCAGGTCAAGCTGATCGCCGAGCCCTGGGACGTCGGCGAGGGCGGCTACCAGGTGGGCAACTTCCCGCCGCTGTGGACCGAGTGGAACGGGAAGTACCGCGACACCGTACGGGACATGTGGCGGGGCGAGCCGCGCACGCTCGCCGAGTTCGCCTCCCGGCTGACCGGGTCCTCCGACCTCTACCAGGACGACGGCCGGCGCCCTCTCGCCTCGATCAACTTCGTCACCTGCCACGACGGCTTCACCCTGCACGACCTGGTGTCGTACAACGAGAAGCGCAACGACGCCAACGGCGAGGACAACCGCGACGGCGAGAGCCACAACCGGTCCTGGAACTGCGGGGCGGAGGGCGAGACGGACGACCCCGGGGTCCTCTCGCTGCGCGCCCGGCAGATGCGGAACTTCACCGCCACCCTGCTGCTGTCCCAGGGCGTCCCCATGCTCAGCCACGGCGACGAGTTCGGGCGCACCCAGGGCGGCAACAACAACGCGTACTGCCAGGACGGCGAGCTGTCCTGGGTGCCGTGGCCCGAGGACGGCGGCGAGCTGCTGGACTTCACGCGCGCGATGGCCGCGCTGCGGCGCGACCATCCCGTCTTCCGGCGGCGCCGCTTCTTCCACGGGCGGCCGGTCGAGGGCACCCACGACGAGCTGTCGGACATCGCCTGGTTCACACCGGCGGGCGAGGAGATGACCCAGCGCGACTGGGACTCCACGCAGGCGCGCGCCCTGTCCGTGTTCCTCAACGGCAACGCGATCTCCGAGCCGGGACCGCGCGGCGAGCGCATCAGCGACGACTCGTTCCTGATGCTGTTCAACGCCTCGCCGAAGACGCTGGAGTTCGTGGTGCCGGTCAACCACGGACGGCAGTGGCAGGTGGTCGTCGACACGGCCCGCTCCGAGGGCGTGGCGCCCGGGACGGGCGCGAGGGTGAAGGCGGGCGACCGGCTGTCCCTCGTCGACCGGAGCATGGTGGTGCTCCAGCGCCCGGCCTAGGCGGTGCGCACGCGCGCGGGTCCGCCGGCCCCGCGCGCGTCCCGCTCCCCGCCCGCCGGGACCCGCGCGCCCCGCGGCCGGGGCACGCCACCCGTGCGCGTGTCGGTGACACGAAAGGCGGCGGGGCGGGTACGTAGGTTCCCATGACACCTGAGCGCCCCGACCCGGATGCACCCGTCGCGCCGACCGCCACGTACCGTCTCCAGCTCCAGCCGGAGTTCCCCTTCGGGGCCGCCGAGGCCGCCGTGCCCCACCTCGCCACGCTCGGCGTCTCGCACCTCCACCTCTCCCCCGTCCTGGAGGCCGTCCCGGGGTCGTCCCACGGCTACGACGTGGTCGACCACGCGCGCGTGCGGGACGAACTGGGCGGTGAGGCGGGGCTGCGGGCCCTGTCGCGCACGGCCCGGGAGCACGGCCTCGGACTCGTGGTGGACATCGTGCCGAACCACATGGCGATGGCCCCGCGCCACAACCGGGCGCTGTGGGACGTGCTCCGCGACGGCCCCGGCTCGCCCCGCGCCCGCTGGTTCGACATCGACTGGGACGCCCAGGACGGGCGCGTGCTGCTGCCGGTGCTCGGCGGGCCGCTCGGCACGGTGGCGGACGCCCTGGTGGTCGACGGCGACGTGCTGCGCCTGCACGACCAGGCGTTCCCGCTGCGGCCCGGCACCGAGCACCTGCCACTGCCCCGGCTGCTGGACGCGCAGTGGTACCGGCTCGCGTGGTGGCGGCTGGCCCGCACCGAACTCAACTACCGCCGCTTCTTCAGCATTTCGGAGCTGATCGGCGTGCGCGTGGAGGACCCGGAGGTGTTCGCGGAGACCCACGCGAAGATCCTCCAGCTGCTCGACGAGGGCGTGGTCGACGGGCTGCGCATCGACCACCCCGACGGGCTCGCCGACCCCGACGCCTATCTGCGGCGGCTGCACGACGCCACGGGCGGACGCTGGACCGTGGTCGAGAAGATCCTCGCCGACGGCGAACCGCTGCCCGCCGCCTGGCCGGTGGCGGGGACCACCGGGTACGACGCGCTGCGGCACGTGGACGGCCTCCTCACGGACCCGGCCGGGGCCGGCGAACTCCTCGGCCGGTACCGGCGGTTCGCGGCTCCCCCGCCGGACCGCGGGGGCGACTGGGGGGCGACGGTGCGCAGGGCGGCGTACAAGGTGGTCCTGCACGAGCTGGCCGCCGAGGTGGACCGGCTCACCCGCGAGGCCGACCGGCTGTGCCGCTCCTCGCCCGACCCGGCCCTGCGCGACCGCGCCCCCTGGGCGCTGCGCACCGCACTGCGGGAGCTCCTGGTGCGCCTGGAGGTCTACCGGCCGTACACCTCGCAGGACGCGTCGTCGGTCGTCACCGAGGAGGCCGCCGCCGAGGCCCGGCGCGCCTTCACGGTCCCCGAGGAGGCCGGCGCGGTCGACCTCGTACGGGACCTGGTGGTGGGCCGCGCCGGCGAGGGGCCCGAGTACGACGCGTTCCGGGCCCGCTTCGCGCAGACGTCCTCGGCGCTGCGGGCCAAGTCCGTGGAGGACACGGCGTTCTACCGGTACGTGCCGCTGCTGTCGGCGACCGAGGTGGGCGGTGCCCCGGGTGCCCCCGCCGTGGCGCCGGACGTCTTCCACGCCTACTGCGCGCGCGTGCAGCGGGACTGGCCCGCCACCGGCACCGTGCTGTCCACGCACGACACGAAGCGCAGCGCCGACGTGCGCGCGGCGATCTCGGTGCTCACGCAGGTACCCGCGCGCTGGGCCGACCTGCTGGCCGAGGTGACCGCGGCGACGGCGGCCGAGGGGGTCGGGGCGCCGGACCCGCAGGTGGCCTGGGCGGCGTGGCAGACGGCGGTCGGCCTCGGCCCCGCGGACGGCGGACGGCTCCTGGACACACTGCTGAAGCACGTGCGGGAGGCGGGCCTGTCCACCACGTGGACCGAGCAGGACCCGGTGTACGAGGACGCCGTGGCCGCGTTCCTGAAGGCGGGTCCGTGCGGGGCTCCGGGCCGGCGCGTGGCGGAGTTCCGGAGCTCGCTCGAACCGCACGTGCGGGCCAACGTGCTGGGCGCCGCGCTGGTCCATCTGACGATGCCGGGCGTCCCGGACCTGTACCAGGGCACGGAGTACGAGTACCGGGCCCTGGTGGACCCCGACAACCGGCGGCCCGCCGCCTTCCCGCCCAAGGACCCGGGAGCGCTGTCCGTCGAGAAGGCCGCGCTCACCGGGGCCTCGCTGCGGCTGCGCGGGCGGCGGCCCGACCTCTTCGGCGAGGGCGCCTCGTACACCCCGCTTCCCGCGCGGGGGCCGGGCGCCGCGCACTGCGTGGCGTTCGCGCGCTCCGGCGGGGTGGTCACGGCCGTCACGCGGCTGTCCCTGCGGCTGGCCGAGGCGGGCGGCTGGCGTGACACCGTACTGCCGCTGCCGGCCGGACGCTGGACCGATCTGCTGTCCCCGGGACGGGAGTTCACGGGGGACACACCGGTCGGGTCGCTGTTCGGACCGCTGCCCGTGGTGCTCCTGGAGCGGACCGGCGACGCGCCGCGGACGGACGGCGGGCGGACGGCGGCCGACAACTGACGGAAGGCGGCCGGCGGAAGCCGTCGGGCGGGACCTGCACGGCCCGTCGCCGCCGCCCCCGGGGCCGTCGACCCGGCGCTCCGGCGGCGCCGCCCGACGCTCCCCGGGGCGCCCCCATGCGTCCTTGACAGTTCATCCGGTCCGTGGACTACTGCCAGGTGCGAAGCCGGGCCGGAACAAGTCGGGGGTGAGTGTCCTGCCGGAGCTGCGCTATCCCAGTGTGACCGAACTCGTCTCCTCGGCCGGGGCGTTGGCCGCCCACCGGCCGAGCCTGTGCTCGCTCCGGCAGATCGGCCGCTCGCGCGCGGGGCGCCCGCTGCACCTGCTCTCCGTGGGCCACGCGGAGCGCTCGGTGCTGGTCGTCGCGGGCGCGCACTCCAACGAGCCGACCGGCGGGCGCACCGCGATGGCGCTCGCCGAAAGGGTCGTACGCGAAAGACGCCTGCGGGCCGACACGTCCTGGCACTTCCTGCTCTGCGCGGACCCGGACGGCGCCAGCCTGCACGTGACGCCGGCGCCCCGCACGCTGCTCGACTACCACCTCGGCTTCTTCCGTCCCGCGGGGCCCGAGCAGCCCGAGTGGTCGCCCTCCGTGCTGCCGCCCGACCTGCTGCCTCCGGAGACGCGCGCGCTCACCGGTGTCATCGACAGGCTCCGCCCGTACCTCCAGGTGAGTCTCCACGGGACGGATCTGGGCGGCAGCTGGGTGCAGCTGACGAAGGACGTCCCGGGCCTGGCCGAACCGTTCGCCAAGTCCGCGGCGGAGCTGAACATCCCGGTCGAGACGGGGGCCTCGGACGCCGCCGGCTGGCCGGCCTCCGGCCCGGGGGTGCACGTCATGCCCGCGCCGGGTTCGGACCTCGCGTACCCGAGCATGCCGGACGACGCCCGGCACAGCACGTGGTACCACGCCCACCGGTACGGCGGCCTGACGGCGGTCGTGGAGGTGCCGATGTGGGCCAGCGACCTCGTGGACGACCCGGCACCCCATCCCGCGCCCGCGGCGGCGCTGCGGCGGCTGGCGGGCCGGCTCCTCAGGGACGCGCACGCGGTGGAGAGCGTCCTCGCCGAGGCGCTGCCGCGCCTGTGCGGGCCGCCGGGACCGCTGCTGCGCGCCACCCAGTGGGCGCTGGGGCTGGTGCCGGGGTTGGCGGGCGACTGGGTCCACGAGCCGCCCGCGGACACCACGATGGCGTACGTGGGCAGCGTGGACGCGTTCGGCCGCCGGCTTCCGCTGCGCGCCGCGGCGATGCTCCTGCGGGTCCTGCGGGAGGCCGACGACCGGGCCGTGCCGCGCCTGGAGCCCCTGGTGGCGGCCTGGAGCGACTCCTTCGCCGAACGCTTCCGGGCGCGCTGGGTGCCGCTGGAGCACCAGGTGGAGCACCAGAGCAGGACCGTCGTGGCCGCGGCGTGGCACGCCCGGCCCCGCGCCGCCTGAGCGGGCACCGCTCCCGTCCGGGCCCCCGCCCGGCCCGTACGGCCGCCCCGCCGCCTCCCGTCCGGCGCAGTTGGGTGCCCTGCCGGGTCCCGCACGGCCCGTACGGGTGCCCCGAGGGGGGTCCCGTACGGTCTCTGCGGCTGCCGCAGGGACCGTACGGGCTCTCGTACCGTCCGCTCCGGTGGGGTGTACGGGCCTCGCACGAGATGTCGTACGGCTTTCCGCCCGGCTCAGTCGGACGGCACCTCCGACCTCGTCGCGGGCGCGTCGACGGGGCGGGGGCCGGGCGGCGGTCCCGGCTCCCCGCGCCGGGCCAGGTCGAAGGCCGCGAGGACCACCCGGGCCTGGTAGTCGGCCTGCCGTGCGACCGGGATCCAGCGCGCCCCGTGGCCGTCGTGGTAGTCCGCGCACCAGGCGTCGATGAGCCGGTCCAGCTCCGCTCCCGCGCCGGACGGGTCGTTCCCCGCGGTGGTCACCAGCCGCCGGAGCAGCCCCGCCGTGCGCAGCGCCAGGCGCCTCCCGGAGATGCGCAGCGCGGTCAGCCGGGCCGTGTCGAGGGGCGGCATCGGGCGGGCGGTGCCGTCGGCGCCCGGGGCCGGGCCGGTGTCGGGGTCCCAGGAGTCCGCGAGACCGGGGCCGACCAGTAAATAGTCGTCCACGGGCGCGAGGAGTACCCCGGCGTCCGGGACCGCCGCCAGACCGGGGCGGATCCGGGCCAGGAGCCCTTCCAGCAGGGCCGTGTCGTGCCGCAGCGTACGGCTGACGGCCCGCAGGACGCCTTCGGGGTCCGCGGGCCGGGAGGAGTCCTCCACGGCCGCCACGCCCCACATGGGCGCCTCGACGACGGCGGTCACCGTGCCGTACGGGTGGGGGTGGAACCAGGTGGACTCGACGGCCGCCTCCGTCATGGCCGCCGCGAGGCCGCCGGGCCTCGGGGACGGGATGCGGTAGACGGCGGGCCCGAGGCCGGGCCAGTACAGCGTGTCGTACGGGCCGAGTTCGAGGGGGACGCCCGTGCGCGCGGCGACGTGGGCGAGGCGCGGGGCGAGTCCAGGCAGGTCACGGGTCAGCTCGACGAACCCGCCGCCCACGTCCACGCCGTGCAGGGAGCACTGGAGGAACGGCCGCAGTTCGTCCTGGAGGGCGAGCAGCGCGCGGGTCTCCGGCAGGGCCGCCCGTCCGGCGCCGTCGGGCAGCCACTCGGGCTGCTCGGCGAACCCGGGGCGGAAGAAGTGCCGGAAGTAGCGGCCGAGGACGTAAGGCCCCGACAGCCAGCCCTCGTTGCGGCGGGAGCCGTCGGGGTCGAGGCACAGCAGCAGGTTCCACGTCACGTCGGCGCCGTCGCGCAACCGGGGGTCCGCGAGGACCCGTTCGGCCAGCCGCAGGACGGTGGCCCCGCCCACGGGCTCGTTGGCGTGGGGGCCTGCGACGACGAGGGTGTGCCGGCTGCCGTGGCCGACCGAGAGCAGCCACAGGGGGGTTCCGGCCCGCGAGGTGCCGACGCGGCGCAGCCGGACGTCCTTCGGGCGGCGTTCGGCGAGCGCGGCGGCCCGCAGGCCCAACTCGTCGACGGAGGGGTAGCGGAGCAGTGGTGGCAGGGTCGTACCTCCGCAGCGAGTGGCCGTGCGAGTGGCCGTCGGTTCACCTGGTGTGCATGGTGTACGCACAGTGAGTCACGACACGGGGGTACGTCAACACCGCTGCGGGGGCGCGATGTTCAACGGCGGGACGGACGCCGGGCGGAGGGCGGCGTTCCGGCGACGGGGCGGGGCGGGCGGTCTCCGCCGCCGGCTTCGAAGAGGCGGGCCGTCGGCGCTAGTTCGCGGCGAGCCTGAACGCCATCCGGCCGAAGCTGACCTGATCGCCCACCTGGACGACGGCGGCGCTGATCACCCGACGCCCGTTCACCGAGGTCCCGTTGGTCGAGCCGAGGTCGCGCAGCACCCACAGGCCTCCCTGGCGGGAGAGTTCGGCGTGCACCCGGGACACCGTCTCGTGGCTGAGCCGCAGGCCGCTGGCCGGATCGCGGCCGATCCGCAGCGGGTGCGCGTTGTCCGGCCCGGGCAGCAGCAGTTTGGGAAGCCGTTCGGCCTGCCAGGCCCTGCGCAGCCGCACGGTGAATCCGGAGACCGCCTCGACCGTGCCGAACAGCGCGCGCGACCAGCGGCTCTCGGTGTGCAGGTCTGCGGTGAGCGCGGCCAGTTCGCCCGGGGTGCGGGCGGCGAACGCCAGCTCCATCCGCAGCACGAACGTGTCGTGCGAGAGCCGTCCCTCGGCGACACCGTCCCGCAGCGCCCGCAGCGCCCGGTCCCGCTCGGCGTCCGAGAGCCGCGCGGGTGCGGGATAGGTGTGGAACTCCGAGGACGACGTCACGCAGGTGATTGTCTGGCAGCACGGCCGGGGTGTCCAGAAAACGCGGCACCCGCCCGGTGCCGCCGTTGGCCGGTTCGGCTGTTTTCAGTCGTTCGATCGGGAGGATGCGAAGGTGGATTGATCGCGTTTGGAGCACCATGGGAGCGGCGAGGTCACGGTGAGCAGACGAGGGAGAACCGTCCGTGCAGTTCGAGGTGTGGGCACCACAGGCCGACCGCATGACGCTCCATTGCGCGGGCAGCGCACACGCGTTGGAGCCCGATCCCGGCCGCGTCGGGTGGTGGACGGGAGAGGCCGAGGCGCAGGACGGCACGCGGTACGGGTTCGCCGTCGACGACGGTCCCGTACTGCCCGACCCGCGCTCGCGCCGTCAGCCGGACGGCCCCGACGGGCTGAGCGCGGTCGTCGACCACGAGGGGTACGCGTGGCGCGCCGACTGGGCGGGGCGCGGCCTGCCGGGGGCCGTGCTGTACGAGCTGCACGTGGGCACGTACACCCGCGAGGGCACCCTGGACGCGGCCGCCGACCGGCTGGGGCACCTCGTCGAACTCGGGATCACGCACGTCGAGTTGATGCCGGTGTGCCCGTTCCCCGGACGGCACGGCTGGGGGTACGAGGGGGTGTCGCTGTGGGCCGTGCACGAGCCGTACGGCGGCCCGGAGGCGCTGAAGCGCTTCGTCGACCGCGCGCACGGCCTCGGGCTCGGTGTCGTCCTGGACGTCGTGCACAACCATCTGGGCCCCTCCGGCAACCATCTGCCCGCCTTCGGGCCCTACTTCACGGAGACGCACCACACGCCGTGGGGCTCGGCGGTGAACCTGGACGCGCCCGGCTCCGACGAGGTGCGCGCCTTCCTGCTGGGGAGCGCGCTGGCCTGGCTGCGCGACTACCGGCTGGACGGCCTGCGGCTGGACGCCGTGCACGCCCTGCACGACACGCGCGCGTGCCACTTCCTGGAGGAGCTGTCCGCCGCCGTGGACGGGCTCTCGGGCGAACTGGGCCGACCGCTGTTCCTGGTCGCCGAGTCCGACCTGGGCGACCCCCGGGTCATCACGCCCCGCAAGGAGAACGGCCTCGGGCTGCACGCGCAGTGGAACGACGACTTCCACCACGCGCTGCACGCCGCGCTGACCGGTGAGGCGCAGGGCTACTACGCGGACTTCGCGCGCGCCCCGCTCGCCGCCGTCGCGAAGACGCTCACGGAGGGCTTCTTCCACAACGGCACGTACTCCAGTTTCCGCGGCAGGCGCCACGGCCGCCCGCTGGACCTCGCCCGGGTCTCCGCGCACCGCCTGCTGGGGTACTCGCAGACCCACGACCAGATCGGCAACCGCGCGCTGGGCGACCGGCTCTCGGCGTCGCTGCCGGCCGGTCTGCTGGCGTGCGCCGCGGCGCTGACGCTGACCGGGCCGTTCACGCCGATGCTGTTCATGGGCGAGGAGTGGGCCGCGGGCACGCCCTGGCAGTTCTTCACCGACCACACCGACCCCGACCTCGCGGAGGCGGTCCGCAACGGGCGGCGCAGGGAGTTCGCCGCCCACGGGTGGGCCGCGGAGGACGTCCCCGACCCGCAGGACCCCGCCACGCGCGACCGGTCCTGCCTCGACTGGTCCGAGCCGCGGAGCGGGGTGCACGCGCGCGTGCTGGCCTGGTACCGCGAACTCGTCGCACTGCGGCACGCCCAGCCCGACCTCACGGACCCCGACCTCTCGGACGTCAAGGTCGCCCACGACGAGGCCGGCCGCTGGCTCGCCTTCCGCCGCGGCGACGTACGGGTGGCCGTGAACCTCGGCGGGGAGCCGGCGGCCATCCCGCTCGGCACCCGGCCGACGCGGGTCCTGGCCGCGTGGGAGCCGGTGGAGGCGCCGGGCGCCGACGGCATGCTGAGCCTGCCGGGCGAGTCGTGCGTGGTACTCCTCCAGGAGTGACGGCCCGGGAGCGGCAGGCACGGGAGTGACGGCCCTCGTGGTTCGCGTGCCCGGGAAGGACCGGTCGGGGAGCGGCGGGCCGGGGGGCGCGGTGGCTACGGCGGCCCGTCGGCGTCGTCGCGGAACTCCGTGACCCGTTCCAGCAGGATCGGCTCCCAGGACCGTACGAGCCGTGTCCGCAGCAGTGGCAGCGCGGCGGTGTCCCCCGACCGCAGGCGGTCGGCGAGGGCGGTCAGGGCGTCGCAGCGGGCCAGCCACAGGCCACGCAGGCAGGGGCGGGCTCCGTAGCCCGCGAGGGTGGCGGCGCGGACCGCCGCCGGGGCGCCCACGGCGACGGCGAGCCCCGCGATGTCCTCGGCGGGGTCGCCCACCGCGGTCTCGGCCCAGCCGAGGACCCCGCGCACGCGCCCGTCGGCGGCCACCACGAGGTGCTCGCCCGTGAGGTCGTGGTGGACGAGGACGGCCGAGCCGGGTTGCGCGGCGAGCTGGAGCGCCGCGGGCGCGGTGAGCTGCAGGAGCCGGGCGGGGTCGAACTCGTCGGCCGCGCCGAGCTGTTCCGCGGCCGGCCCGGCGGCGGCCCTCAGCTCCTCCAGCGAGCGCGGCGCGGTGTGGGGCACGCCGAGGGTCTCCGCCTGGCGGGCCGGCACCTCGCGCAGCCCGGTGAGCAGGCCCGCGAGGTCGGCCTCGCCGACGGCGGATACGTCGAGCCGCTCCCCCGAGCCGCCTGGGATCAGGGTGTCGAGCGTGTACGTGAGGCCGCTCGCCCACTCGCCGTGCGCGATGCTCGCCGGCAGCGCGACCCCGATGTGGGGGCGCACCAGATCGCGCAGTCGCAGTTCGCGCCGCTGCTTGAGGGAGGCGTCGCGGTCCGGGGCGAGCCGCAGCACGTGCCGCGACCCCACGAACCAGGTCGAGTGCTCGCCCCCTCCGCCGGCGGGCCGGATCGCGGGCCCGCCGCTGTCCGGGAGCAGGGAGCGGACGAGGCGCCGCACGGTGTCCGCTGTGGGTGTCGCTGCCTGGGTCATGGTCGCGCCGTCTGCCGTTCGGGGTCCGGGGGATCTGCTGCGGGAGGGGTCAGTGCACGACTGCCAGTTCCCGGCGGGTGTTGTTGAACCGGCGTCCGCCGTCCTCGGTGACCGTCACGATGTCCTCGATGCGGACGCCGAAGCGGCCCGGAAGGTAGACGCCGGGCTCGACGGAGAAGCACATGCCGGGCACGAGGGGCCGCTCCTCGCCCTCGACCATGTAGGGGGGTTCGTGGGTGGTGACGCCGATGCCGTGCCCGGTGCGGTGGATGAAGCGGTCGCCGTACCCGGCCTCCGTGATGTGCGCGCGGGCCACCCGGTCGACGTCCTGGCAGGCGATCCCGGGCCGAACGGCCAGGAACGCCGCCTCCTGGGCCTCGCGGACGACGTCGTGGACCCGCTGCTCCTCGGCGTCGGGTTCACCGACGTGCACGGTGCGGGAGGTGTCGGAGCCGTAGCCGTGCTTCAGCCCGCCGAAGTCGAGGACGACCATGTCGCCGTGCTCGATGACGCGTTCGCCCGCCTCGTGGTGCGGGTTGGCGCCGTTCGGCCCCGATCCGACGACCGTGAAGTCCACCTGGCTGTGCCCGAACTGCCGCAGCAGGTCGGCGAGGTCACCGGCGACGTCCGACTCGCGCCGGCCCGCGAAGGGCACGTCGAGGATCTTCTCGTACGTGTCGTCGGCGGCGGCTCCGGCCGCCGCGAGGCGCTCCAGCTCCGCGGCGTCCTTGACGGCCCTGAGCATGGGCAGGGCCTCCGTCAGGGAGACGTAGGAGGTGCCGGGCAGCCGCCCCTGGAGACCCAGCAGGTGCATGGCCCAGGCGTTGTCGCTGACGCCGAAGCGGCCCGCCGCGTCGAGCAGCGGGGCCGTGGCCGCGTACGGGTCCTTGCCGTCGGTCCAGTCGCGGAGTGTCAGGGCGGGCGCGCCGGCGGCCTTCTCGGCGTCCGGGGCCTCCAGGGTGGGCACCACGAGCACGGGGTCCTGACCGGCGGCCAGCACGAGCAGGGTCAGCCGTTCGGTGATCGCGGTCGGCGCGTAGCCCGTGAGCCACACGAGGTCGGGGCCGGGCGCGACGAGCACCCCGGCGAGGCCCGCGTCCGCGGCGGCCCGCGCGGCGCGCTCCATCCGTGCCTGGTAGTCGCCGGCGGTGAAGGGCGCGGGCGTGCTTGTCATCCGGGCCTCCGTGGGGCAGAAGGGGCTACGGGCAGCATCCTGCCCGGACAGCGTGGACGGCGCGAGCCGGTCACCGCTTCCGGCGTCGGGGAGTCGCGGCGGCGCCCCGCCCGCCGGGTGCCGAACGGGGGGCCGGGGGCGGGCCGGGCGGCCCGCCGTGACGGTGTCAGCCCTCCAGGGCGAGCCGCGCGCCGAGCAGCAGGAGCACTCCGCCGGAGACCTGCTCCAGCCTGCGCCGCACCCCGGCCCGGGAGAGCACCGTCCTCATGCGCGCGACACCCCACACGTAGACGCTGTAGTAACCGATCTCGTAGACCGCCCAGAGGGCCGCGAGCCCCAGCATGGCGGGCAGGTGAGGGGCGCCCGGCGGCACGAACTGCGGGAGGAAGGACATCGCGAAGATCGCCGCCTTGGGGTTGGCGAGATTGATCAGCAGGCCGCTCCGGTAGGAGGCCCAGCCGCTCCTCCCGGGCAGCCCGCCCTCCTGCGCGACCGGGCCGTCGGCGTGCCTCGCGTGCCACAGCGCCTGCGCGCCGAAGACCACGAGTACGACCGCGCCGACGAAGCGCATCACGTCGTACGCCGTCTCGGAGGCCGCGAGCAGCGCGGTGAGGCCGAACGCGGCGACGGCGCCCCAGACGAACACGCCGGTCTCGTTGCCCAGCACGGTCAGGAAGCCCGCCCGCCTGCTGAGCAGCGACTGCCTGATGATCAGCACGGTGCTCGGGCCGGGCGAGGCGGCGATCAGGGTGCAGGCGCCGAGGAAGGTCAGGAGGGTGCTGAGCATGGGGCTCATCCTGGCCCGGCGCGCGACACCCCGCCAGCAGATTTCTCCCGGCTCCCGGGGGCCCCGTACCGCCCGCGACCGGCGCCCCGGATCAACACCGCCCGGTTGCCCGACTGTTGACGCTAATGGTTGGATGAACTCAATCCATTAAGAGCATTCAGGGGAGGCGGCCGGACCATGCTCGTGCTGGCACACATCAGCGACCTGCATCTCGACGGGACCGAACGGGCCACGGAGCGCGCCGAGCGGGTACGGGACCTGCTGTGGGGGCTGCCGGGACGGGTGGACGCCCTGCTCGTCACGGGGGACATCGCGGACCACGGGACCGAGGCCGAGTACGAGGAGGCCGCCCGCCTCCTGGGACTGCGCGGCCCGGCGGCCCCGTTCCCCGTACTGACCTGCCCGGGCAACCACGACCGGCGCGCGGCCTACCGCAAGGCGCTGCTCGGCGAACCCGCGGGCGACGGACCCGTCAACAGCGTCCACGTCCTCGACGGCGCCGCCGTCCTGATGTGCGACTCCAGCGTGCCGGACAGCGACGAGGGCGAGCTGGACGCCGCCACGTACGCCTGGATCGAGGAGACGCTCGACGGCCTCGGCGGGTCGGTGCCGGCCCTGCTCGCCTTCCACCATCCGCCCGTCGCGCTGCACCATCCGCTGCCCGACGCCCACCCGTTGCGCGGGCCCGGCGCGCTGGCCGAACTGATGGGGCGCAGGGGCGAGATCGTCGGCGTCGTCACCGGGCACGCGCACACGCCCGCGGCCACGGTCTTCGCCGGGCGGCCGCTGGCCGTCGGGCCCGGGGTGACCTGGTCGCTGCGCATGCCGTGGGAGGGCGAGGGCGCGGCCGACCGGGACGCGCCGCCCGGACTGGCCTTCCACGTCCTCGACGACGAGGGGCGGTTGACCAGCCACTTCAGGGTGGCCCTGTGAGTACGGCCCCGGTGCGGTGATCGCCCCGGGGCCGCGGAGGGCTGCCCGGCACCCGGCCGACCGGGCGCGCCCGCGGGGGCGCCCGGTCGGGCGGGTCAGCGCGCGGCGGTCACGGCCCACTGCCGGGCTCCGCCGAACGGCGGTTCCGGCAGCCGTCCCGGTACGAAGCCGTGGGCGCGGCGCGCCAGGTCGGCGGCCCCGTAACGACGGCAGTCCCTGTGCCACTTGAGGATGCCGGCCATCCAGTTCTGGAGGCTCACGACATACCCCTCCATCGTCTCGCGGGCCTGCTCCGAGAGCGCGAAGTCCTCGTACAGCACGGGGAACTCGTGCTTGGCCACATGCTCGAACTGCTCCATCCGCTGCGTCATGAGGTCGTGGACGACGCCGAGCGCCGTCGGGTAGTCGCAGCCGAAGAAGTTCTGCACGACGAGGATGGCGTTGTGCACCTCCCCCTCGTACTCGATCTCCTTCTGGTACGAGAACACGTCGTTGATGAGCATCCCGTAGTCGACCGCGGCGTTCTCCAGGGAGCGGACGGGGCCGCTGCGGTAGACCTCGGGCGGAACCTCGGGCCCGTGGCCCAGGCGGCACAGGCTCATGGTGAGGTCGGCGCCGAAGGTGGCCCGGCGCATCTCCAGGTAGTCGACGGGGTCGGGGATGCGGTTCTGCAGCTGGTTGGACAGCTCCCACACCCAGCTCTCGGTCATGACGTCGACCGAGGCCCGCACGGCCCGCCGGGCCTGCGGGGTCATGCCGGCCGTCGTGCGCCTCCACAGGTCGGCGAGGCCGCGCTCCATGGCGTTGGCCGGCGGCGGGATCTCCTCGCCGTCGACGGGCATGCACGCGGAGAGCCGCTCGGTGCACAGCTTCGCGGCGGCCACGTCCCGGCGGTGCCCGAAGACCATCGGGTAGTAGTCGTCGCCGTACGTCCCCCACGCGAGCCAGTGGGCGCTGAGGTCCAGCGCCTCGGGCGTGCCGTCCGGGTCGAGGCCCGCCGAGCACAGCGGCAGGTCGTAGGCCACGAGTTTGTCCTCGTCCCAGACGCCCTCCTCCAGGATGCCCATGCTGTGGGCCCACGGGGTGATCCGTCGGCGCGCTCCGTCCAGGTCCGCGTTCAGCCGGACCTGGAACGGCATGTGGAAGTCCGGGAGCAGGGAGGGGCCCACCTTCTGGTACGGCACGTGGCTGTACGCGCGCAGCCGTTCGGCGCCGGCGGCCGCGAGCAGTGCCCCGACGTCGGCGGCCGAGGTTCCGGGCCCGCCCAGCCCGCCGGGCGTCGTGGCCCTGGCCCTCTCGTTCATGTACCGGCTCGACCGCATGTGCCACTCGTGGCCGCCGGACTGCCAGTCCTGGAGGCCCTGGGCGTACGCGGCGACGGCTCCGACCTGGTCCGGCGTGAGGCCCTTGTCCACTGCCAGCGCGGGCACTTCGGTGAGAGCCGTGTGCTCGAACTGGTGCAGCCGCGAGGTGAGGATGTCGTTCACGGTGTCGGCGGCCTGCTGCGTCGTGCAGCCGAAGAACGTCTCCAGGACGAGGACTCCGTTGCTCAGCTCCCCCTCCTCCTCGACCTCCCTCTGGTACGAGAAGAGGTCGTTGCGCAGGTGCACTCCGTCCGAGAACGTCTCCATCAGCACGCGCAGCGGACGCGAGGCGGCGACGGACTCGGGGACCTCGGCCGTCGCGTACTCCACGAGCCCCGCGGACCAGGGGGCGCCGCCCACCTTGCGGCGCATCTCGATGTACTCGACGGGGTTGGACACCCGCCCCTCGTTGATGTTGGACAGCTCCCACATCGACTCGTTGAGCAGGTGCTCGGTGGACTCGGCGAACCGCCTGCGCCACGCCAAGGACATCGAGGGGACCGTGCGCGCCCACAGGTCGGCGAGACCGGCCTCGACGGGATTGCACGGCTCGGGCACGGGAGTCGACAGGTCCAGCGGCATGAAGAGCGGGAGGCGGTCCAGGTAGGCCTTGCCGCCCGCGCGGTCCTGGCTGCGTTTGAAGATCTCCAGGAAGTGGTCGTCGAAGAAGAAGACCCACACGTACCAGTCGGTGATGAGCGAGAGGGCGGGCCCGTCGCAGTCGGGATGCGTGTACGCGCACAGCAGCCCGTAGTCGTGTGCGTCGAGGTCGGCCTGCTCCCAGATGCCGGAGCCCTCCAGCATGCCCATCCCGCGCGCCCACTCGGTCGAGTGGGCGCGGGCCTCGTCGACATGCGGGTTCAGCCGCGCGGGATACGGCATGTAGAAGTGCGGCAGTTCGAACGGCTGCGTCATGGCCGGGCCCTACCCGTGGCCCGATCGGGGCATCCGTCCGGCGGCGCATGATCGCCCCATCGCGTGAACCGGTGCGTGAGCGGGCCCGGTTCCGGGAAAGGTGTGCCGTCCCGGGGCGCGTGCTCGGCGTGCCGCAGCGCCCGCGGGCGCTGCGGCCACCGGGCTTCCGCGTCAGTGCTGCTGGGCCTTCTGCGGGGTCGCCTCGCTCGGCCGTACGACGACGCATCCCTCGCCCTGGAGCATCAGTTGCACCGCCTCGCCGGAGCCGCCGCGGATCATCGAGCCGATCGACTGCGAGCGGTGCAGCGAGGTCTGGAGGCCCGCCGTCCAGCCGACGACCGCGTCCGTGTCGACGTACACAGGCCACTGCGGCGAGACCGGGATGACCAGCGGATTGCCCTCGCAGACCAGCCCGAGCCGGCCCTGCCCGGTGAACACGCTGTTGAACAGGCCGCCGCCCGCGATCCCCGCCCCCTTGACGGTCTTTATCTCGTAGGACAGCGAGGCGTCGAAGCACAGCACGTTGCGGCCGTTGACCGTGAAGACGTCACCGGGGTCGATGTCCACGATGAAGCAGTTCTGCGCCTCGTGCGCGAACCAGGCCTCCCCCTGGCCCCGCACCGCCATGAGCGGCAGCCCCTCGCCGGTGACGGCGCGCTTCAGCATCCCGCCGACGCCCTGGCTCTTGCGCTCGAACTGGAGGCTGCCGCGGTAGGCGACCATCGCTCCCTGCCGGGCGAACATCTCGCCGTTGACCGTGTACTTGATCGACTTGGCGTTCTGGACGCTCATGCCCGCCGCGCCGGCCGGCTGCACCATGTACTCGCTGGAAAACAGGTCACCCTTCATGCGGGCATCCTGTCCCGGACGCGGGGGTTCCGACATCGTTCCGGAGGTGGATGCGACCCGGAGGCGGTCCCGGACCGCAGCCCTGACCGGAGCCCGGAGTCCACGGCCCGGAACCCACGGCCCAGAGCGCAGAGTCCCGAGTCCGGAGTCCCGAGTCCGGAGGCGGCTCCGGCACACGAGCGGACGCGGTGGGACGGCGGACGCGCCTCGGGCGACGAGGCGTACCGGTGGGAGAGGTGGGGCGGTCGGCGCGTTTCCGCGCCGGCCGCCCCCGCGGGGCCTCTCGGCCCGCACCCTGTGGGGGGTGGCTCGGTGGGTGGAGCGTCGACCGGACGTCCGACACGGCGTTCGGCCTTCGGCGTGCCGACGGCGACCACGCCCCGGGAGGCGCGGCGGGACACGTCGGGGGCGGAGTCCGGTCCGCTTCGTCGTCGAAGCGGCGGGAGTGCGATCGAGGGGCGCGGTGGTCGGCCGGACGCGAGCGGTGCCGCGGGGGTTGCCCGCGGGCCGGCTGTTGCTCGAACAACTCGAACCATAGGTGGCGCGTTCGCGCCCCGGATACAGGGAAAACCCTTGAGACCCGGCCCGGAACCCCCATAGGGAAAGCCCAGTTGACCGGCGTGGAACCCTTTCCGGCTGCCGCGCGGGCCGGTCAGCGGGAGTGGGAGCGCTCCCGGAGGCCACCGCTCCCCGGCATGCCTCGGACACGGGTGCGCCCGCGCGGTCGGTGAACCCGGGGCGCGGCCGACCGGGCCGCGTCGCGGTCGGCCGGAACCGGTCACGGTCGGGTCGGGTTCGGTCACGGCCGGAACCGGTCACGGTCGGGTCCGGTCGCGGCCGAGTCCGGTCACGGCCGGGTCGAGTCCGTCGGTCAGGTCGGGTCGTGGTCGGTCAGGTCGCGGTCCGCCGGGACCGGTCGCCGTCCGCGGGACGGCATCCGCGGCGGCCGGGAGACGCCGGGCTCACGCCTCGCCGTCGTCGGTGGCCGCGAGGAACTGGGTGGCGGCCAGTTCGGCGTACAGCGGGTCGGCGCCCACGAGTTCACGATGGGTGCCCACCGCCCGCACCCGTCCCGCGTCCATCACGACTATTCGGTCGGCCATGGTCACCGTGGACAGCCGGTGGGCGACGACCAGGACGGTGGTGGTGCGGGCCACGTCGGCCACGGTGTCGCGCAGCGCGGCCTCGTTGACCGCGTCCAGCTGGCTGGTGGCCTCGTCGAGCAGCAGCAGTCGGGGCCGTCTGAGCAGGGCGCGCGCGATGGCCACCCGCTGCCGCTCCCCGCCGGAGAGCTTGGTGCCGCGGTGCCCGACGAGCGTGTCCAGTCCCTGCGGCAGCCGGTCGACGAGGGAGTCCAGCCGGGTGGTCTTCACGGCGGCCAGCAACTCGGCCTCGTCGGCGTCGGGGTTGCCGAGCAGGAGGTTGTCCTTGAGGCTCCCGGACAGCACCGGCGCGTCCTGCTCGACATAGCCGATGGCGGACCGCAGGCCCGACACCTCCCAGTCGGTGAGGTCGCGCCCGTCCAGCGCGATGGTCCCCTCCTCCGGGTCGTAGAACCGCTCGATGAGCGAGAACACCGTGGTCTTCCCGGCACCGGAAGGACCGACGAAGGCGGTCATGCCGCGTGGCGGGACGGCGAAGGTCACACCGTGGTGGACGTACGGCAGGTCGTCCGCGTACCGGAAGCGCACGTCCTCGAAGGCGATCGTCGCCGGCTCGGCGCCGGACCGCGGCAGTGGCGCCGGCTCGGCCGCCGGCTCGGCGGGCAGCCGCCGCGCCTCCTCGATCCTGGCCAGCGCGGCCGAGCCCGTCTGGTACTGGGCCACGGCTCCGACGACCTGCTGGATCGGGGACATCAAGTAGAAGACGTAGAGCAGGAAGGCGACCAGCGTGCCGATGTCCACGGCGCCGGTCGCCACGCGCGCGCCGCCCACCGCGAGCACCGTGATGAACGCGACCTGCATCGACAGACCCGCCGTGTTGCCCGCCAGCGCCGCCCACTTGGCCGCCCGCACGCTCTGCCGCCACGACTCCTCGGCCGCCGCGTGCACGGCCCGCTCCTCGCGGTGCTCGGCACCCGACGCCTTGATGGTCCGCAGGGCGCCGAGGGTGCGTTCGAGCGAGGCCCCCATCGCCCCGACCGCGTCCTGCGCGCGGCGGCTGGCGCGGTTGATGCGGGGCACGATCACGCCGATCACCGTGCCGGCGCCGACGACGACGCCCAGGGTGACGGACAGCAGGACCGGATCGACGAACCCCATCATCACCAGGGTGGCCACGAGGGTGAGACCGCCCGTGCCGAGCCCGACCAGCGAATCCGTGGTGACCTCGCGCAGCAGGGTCGTGTCCGAGGTGATCCGGGCCATCAGGTCACCCGGCTCGCTCCGGTCGACCGCCGCTATCCGCAGCCGCAGCAGGTGCGAGACCAGCCCGCGCCGCGCTCCCAGCACGACCGACTCGGCGGTGTACCGCAGCACGTAGGAACCGAGCGCCCCCACCGCGGCGTTGACGACGACCAGGGCCGACATGGCCAGCAGCGCGCCGGTCACGGCACGGTCGTGCGCGAGGTCGTCGATGAGCGACCTCGCCACCAGCGGCAGCGCCAGCCCGGCGGCCCCGGTCACCAGCGACAGCACCGCCCCGAGCAGCAGGGTCCAGCGGTACGGGCGTACGTACGCGAGCAGCAGGCGCCACGGGGGCGCCGGCGGTGCGCCGGACAGATCTGACTGCGCCATGGTGCTCCCCCTCGGACGTGCGGTCCCCTCCCCCGCCGGCCGGAGCGGGAGCGTCGTCGAAGTATCGCCGACGCCACTGACATCCCGACGGGGCGTCCCCCGCGACCGTCCGCCCGGGCCCGACGCCCGACCACCCCGGCACGCACCGGTCGTCCCCGCCCCGCCGCGACATGGACCGCGGCGCCCGACGCCCGCGTGCCGCCCGACGCCCGTGCCGCCCGCGCGTCCGGGCCCGGCGTCCGCGCGTCCGGGCCCGGCGTCCGTCCCTCCCCGCCCGCATCTGTCCGGCGGGGGGCGCCTCGTGCTGCAATGGCCGCACGACCGGCGTCGCCCGGGCCCCGCGCCACCAGAGCACCCCGTGCCCGTACACCTGGACCTCCCGGCTCCGGTGCCCCACGGGTCCGTACAACCGGGGTCCGCACCACCGGGGTCCGCACCACCGGGGTCCGTACAACCGGGGTCCGCGCCGGACCGGCAAGGTCATGGAGAGCGTCGAGACGATTCCTGGGGCCGTGCATGATGGATTTCTCGGACAGGGCGGGAGCGGCGTTCGTCGCGGGCGGCAGCGGTGGCATCGGTGCCGCGGTCGTGCGCGTGCTCGCGGAACGCGGCAGTGACGTGGCGTTCACCTATCGCTCCCGGGGGGACGCCGCCGAGGCCTTGGTCCAGGAGCTGGGGGCCACCGGGCGTCGCGTCCGGGCATGGCAGGCGGACCTGGGCGACGAGAAGGCCGCCGCGGCAGCCGTCGCCGAGGCCGCCTCGGCGTTCGGGGGACTCCACACCCTGGTCCACGCGGCGGGCCCGCACGTGCCGATGGTGCATCTGAGTACGGTCACCCCGAGCCGGTACCGGGCCCAACTCGACGCGGAGGCAGGGGCGTTCTTCAACCTCGTCCACCCCGCGCTGCCGCTGCTGCGCGCGAGCCGGGGCAGCATCGTCGCCGTCACCACCGTGGCCACCCGCCGCTTCCCGGTCCGGGACGGACTGTCGTCGGGAACCAAGGGGGCGGTCGAGGCGGTCGCCAGGGCACTGGCCGCGGAGGAGGGCCGCTACGGGGTCCGGGTGAACTGCGTGGCGCCCGGCATGCTGAAGGACGGCATCGCCGCCCGGCTCATCGACAGCGGCGAGTTGGACGAGGCGGCGCTCCGGGTCACCCTGCGCAACACCCCGTTGCGCCGGTTCGGGGACGCGGCGGACATCGCCGAGGCGGTGGCGTTCCTCGCCTCCGACCGTGCCGGGTTCATCACCGGCCAGGCGCTGGGGGTCGACGGCGGCTACAGCGTCTGAGGGGTCCCGTCCCCGAGGCCGGGAGTGCACGACCGTCGTCACACGGCGGTGCGTCACGGCATGATCGGGCCGGACATGTCCGGGACGACGGAAGGGCGGCGCGACCGTGGTTGAGCAGGCCGGGATCACGACGGCGAAACAGGCGGCGGATCACGAACTGATCGTGGCCTTCGGGCGCCTGCTGGGAACGGCCAACCGGCTGGAGCACATCCTGGGCCGGTCGATCGAGCGGGAGTGCGGCATCAGCCACCTCATGTTCGAGGTGCTGCTCGTCCTCGGCCGGGCGGGCGGCGCCGGACTGCCCATGAAGGCCATCGGACGGGAGCAGGTCCTCACCACGGGCGGCGTGACGCGTCTGGTGGACCGGATGGAGGACGCCGGACTGGTCTCCCGGGCGGACGACCCCGACGACCGGCGAGGGCGTCTGGTCCGGCTCACCCCGCTGGGCGAGGAAACGGTGGTCCGCGCCTCCGAGGTGCACGTGGAGAACATCCGGCGCCACTTCGTCGAGCCGCTGCCCGCCTCCCACCGCGAGCGCTTCGCCGGGGATCTGCGCGTCCTCGGCCACGCCGCCCGGGACGCGCTGCCGCGGCTGCGCTGAGTGCCGCGCCGGACGGTGGCACCGCCGCCCGGGCCGTACCGGCCTCGCCCCCGGGCACACTTTGTGCATCGTACACAATACGTGGATGGTGCATATTTGATGTCATGGCTCCTGCCCCGGCCTCGGCCCACGCTCAGGTACGGGGTGCGAGGTCAGAACTGGGAAGGACCGGCGGCATGGACAAGCCCACGCACTTGATCGAGTTCGAGACGATGCTGCTCGGGCGGCACCTCTACCTGAACTCGCCACGGGCCCGGGTCGGCGGCCGGCTGGAGCGCAGCGCCTACATCGTGCTCAGCCGCATCCGCATGGAGGGTCCGATGTCCATCGGCCAGCTCAGCGACGCGTTCGGCCTGGACGCCTCCACCCTCAACCGGCAGACCGCGGCGATGCTGCGCGGCGGTCTGGTCGAGCGCATCCCGGATCCCGAGGGGGGCATCGCCCGCAAGTTCCGCATCACCGCGGAGGGCGAGCGCCGCCTCGACACGCATCGCACCGAGAGCGTGGGGGCGCTGGAGAAGGTGATGGCCGACTGGGATCCGGAGGAGGTCGCCGCGTTCGCCGGCTACCTCAAGCGGTTCAACACCGACATCGAGAACCTCGACGAGCGCCCTTGGCCGCGTCCCTGACACCACGGGACGGAGCCGTACGGGATCACTTCCCGGCGTACGGGATCACCTCCCGGCGAAGGTGAGCGTGACTGTGACGTTCTCCGCGAGGGCCCGCGGGGTGTCCGCCTCGACCTCCGCGTGCGCGGCGGCCGGACCGGCGGCGGCGAGTACGGCCGCGAGCGCGGCGGCACAGGTCGGTGCGGCACTCCCGCGACCGCGGCGGTGACCGCGGCGTCGGCGTGCCGGAGCAGCCGGGCGGCCGCGGCGTGGGCCGCCGTCATGGCGCCGGCGCGCTGCGCCGGCTCCGCCCCGCCGCCGCCCGACGTCACCACCGCGTGGGCGGCGTGACCGGGAGTGGGCCGCTCCCGGTACGGCGTGGTGGCCGCCGCCCTGCGCCGGCGCGAGATGCGCCGGCAGTGCGGCGCGCCACCCGGTCACCCGGCATGGTCGCCCATCATCCTCCGCCACGGCCGAGCCCGGGCGCGTACGGCGGTTCGCGCCGCGACGGGTGGGACCGTTCCTGCTGACCCACCTCGACATACGGACGTGCGGGACCGTTCACGGTGCACGGCGTGCGCCGTCGCGCGGGCCGGGCGGTTCAGCTCCCCGCGCCGAGCGACCAGCGCGGCACGCTGCCCGTGAGGCGGCACGCGAGGAAGTACAGCGGGATGGGCGGCGTGTAGGGCGAGTCCCCCTCGGGGCTGTGGATCAGCCGGGGCGTGCCGGACCGGGGAGCCCGGCGGGCGCGCGTCCAGGACGGGTCGGCCCGGTGCGCGCCGGCGGTGTAGGTCATGGCGGGCGGCCAGGTGACACCTATCTGGGAGCCGGCGGGCACGACCCACCACCAGCGCTCGTCACCGGCGTGGCCGTCGGCGAAGACACAGCCGACGCGCGGCAGGCAGCTCATGATCCGCTCGCCGTGCTCCCGGGACGTGCCGACGGCGTCGCAGCCGAGCCCGGCGCGCAGCCGTGCGGGGATGACCAGGCGGACCGGGTGCGTGGGTACGGGAGTCGCGGGCCTGCGGAATCGGGGGTCAGGGGCGTGCTGCAGTTCCATGCGGTGGGGATCCTTCGGCCGAGTGGGGGGCGGGCCGGGTGACGTACGGGGTGGGCGCGTGTCCCGTGAGGGAGGACGCGTGCCCGGTGGGGACGAGGCCGGGCCCGGTGGGAAGGTGTCCGGCGGGGCCGGTGTGCCGGGCTCGCCGCTGCTGCGGGACCGTGGGGGACGGCTCCGGCACGACGGGTACGGGCGCCGCGCGTACGGGAACCGCCGGCCGCACCGCCGGTCTCTCCGGCACCGCAGGTCTCTCCACCTGACGTTCCGACACCGCCGGTCTCTCCGACGGTTGTCCCGGCGCCTCCGGTCTCTCCACCGGACGCTCCGGCGCCCCGGACCCCGGCAACCGGTGCCGAGGCCCGGCCGGTTCGGGTGCGCGGCGCTGCGGCGCGACCCGCTCGGGGGCCTCCTGGCAGCGCACCGGCAGGTCGGGCAGGACGGCCCAGACGATGCTGCCGCCTCCCCTCGGGGCGTCCCGGACACCCCAGTCACTGCTGAGCGCGCCGACCAGCATCAGACCGCGGCCGTCCTGGTCGTCGGGGCCCGCGGGGCGCGGCGCGGGCAGGGTCCGGCCGCGGTGCCGGTCCTCGACCTCGATGTGGAGGCGCCCCCGGAAGGTGCGGAGCCGGCAGACGATCCACTCGCTCGCGGTGTGGGTGAGGGCGTTGGTGACGAGTTCCGAGACCACCAGGAGGGCGTTGTCCCGGGTTTCGGGGCCGGTGCCCCACTCGGTCAGCAGTTCGCGCACGTTCCGTCGGGCCGCGGAGACCGAGGCGGGTTCGGGGGTCAGGCCGAACACGCCCGCTCTGCAAGGGCGTTCGGTAGCGGGCGGTCGGCCTCCGGGCGTGGGGAGGGAGGGCGGAGCCATCGCCGTTCGCCTTTCGTCTGCCTTCGCACCGGTGGTCGGACCGGTGCCGGTACCGAACGGGTCCGGATCCACTACGAGTCCTGCACAACTCGCGCTGGCCAGCGATGAGTTACGACCTTCTCTCCCCCAACTCGGCCGCAATCGCCGGTCGTTCACCGGTCCTGGACGGTACAGACCACTGTGGCACCTGCCGACAACAGCCCGCAACCGACAAGTTGAAAATTGCAATTTGCACGGCGCATGCTGCCTTCCGAACGGATGATCGTGACAGACTGCGACCTCGAACCCGGCACGAGGGGGTACGGAGTGACCGCTGAGACCGACTGGGGCGGCGCGCCCACCGTCCTGCGCATGATCCTCGGCAGACAGCTGGAGGAGCTGCGCACGCGGGCCGGGATGACGTTCGAGCAGGCCGGCGCGGCGATCGGGGTCAGCCACTCCACGATCCGCCGGATGGAGGCCGCCAAGGTGGCCCGGCTCAGGCTCGCTGACGCCGAGAAGCTGCTCCAGGTCTACGGCGTGCGGGACCAGCAGGAGATCGACACCTTCCTGAAGTCGGTCCGCGAGGCCAACAGGCGCGGCTGGTGGCACACCTACCGCGATGTCCTCCCCGACTGGTTCGCCGCCTATCTGAGCCTGGAGCAGGCGGCGCTCCAGATCCGCGCGTACGAGGCGCAGTTCGTGCACGGGCTGCTGCAGACGGAGGCGTACGCGCGCGCCCTGCTCGGAGCCGGGAACCCGCACGCCCCGGCCGGGGCGACCGAGCGCAGGGTCGCGTTGCGGATGCGACGCCAGGAACTCCTGTCCCGGCCCTCCCCGCCCCGGGTGTGGATCGTGATGGACGAGACGGTGCTGCGCTGGCCGGTCGGGGGCCCCGAGGTGATGCGCGCCCAGATCGACCATCTCGCCGAGGTCAACTCGCTGCCCCATGTGACGCTCCAGATCATGCCGTTCGCCAACGGCCCGCATCCGGCGATGCGGGCCGGCGCGTTCCACCTCTTCCGGTTCCGGGCGCCCGAACTGCCCGACATCGTCTATCTCAGCGGCCTGGTGGGCGCTGTGTACCTGGACAAGGACGACGACGTCGTGGTGTACCGCGAGGCCCTGGACCGGTTGGGCGCCCAGTCCGCGCCCGCCAGGAAGACCGAGGCCCTCCTCGGTGCGATTCGCAAGGAGCTCTGAGTGCACCACCGCATACGCAACGGCGTGCCGTCCCGCGACCTCGGACCGCTCGGCTGGTCCAAGCCCTGGAGCGACGACGCGGGAGGCGCCTGCGTCGAGGCGAAGAGGCTCGGCGACGGACGCGTGGCGCTGCGCCAGTCGACCGATCCGGACGGGCCGGCACTGGTCTTCACATCGCGCGAGATGACGACTTTCCTGGCGGGTGTGAAGGCGGGTGACGCCGACTTCCTGATCTGAACCGTGTTGTTCGCACGGAGCGTTCACCGATATCCACCACCGGAAGGGAAGGAACGGCGTTGCCCGACAACGGATGGCCGGCCGACCGAATCGACACCGAGAACGCGCACTCCGCCCGCATCTACGACTACATCCTGGGCGGCAAGGACTACTACCCCGCCGACAAGGAGGCCGGCGACGCCATGACGCGGGAGTGGCCCGCGATGCCGATCCACATGAAGGCCAACCGCGACTGGATGAACCGCGCGGTCGCCCACCTCGCGAAGGAGGCGGGCGTACGCCAGTTCCTGGACATCGGCACCGGCATACCCACCTCGCCCAACCTCCACGAGATCGCGCAGTCGGTGGCCCCGGACTCGCGGGTCGTCTACGTCGACAACGACCCCATCGTCCTCACCCTGTCCCAGGGCCTGCTGTCGAGCACCCCGGAGGGGAGGACGGCGTACGTCGAGGCCGACATGACCGACCCGTCGAGCATCCTCGACGCGCCGGAGCTGCGCGAGACCCTCGACCTCACGCGTCCGGTGGCCCTCACGGTGATCGCCATCGTGCACTTCGTCCTGGACGAGGACGACGCCGTCGGCATCGTGCGCCGCCTGCTCGACCCCCTCCCGTCCGGCAGCTATCTCGCGATGTCCATCGGCACCGCCGAGTTCGCGCCGCGGGAGGTGGGCCGGGTGGCCCGTGAGTACGCGGCCCGCAACATGCCCATGCGGCTGCGCACGTTCACGGAGGCCGAGGAGTTCTTCGAGGGCCTCGACCTGATCGGGCCCGGCATCGTCCAGGTCCACAAGTGGTACCCGGACGGCACCGACACCGGTCCGATCCGCGACGAGGACATCGCGATGTACGGGGCGGTGGCCCGCAAGCCGTAGCGACAGGGCGGGCGCCCCCGCCACGGGACGCCGGTCCCGATGGGGCCTCGCGTCCCCGCCGGGTGCCGGATCCCGTGGGACCTCGCGTCCTCGCCGGACACCGGGCCCGGTGAGGGCGTCCCGTCCGGGCCGGATACCGGGCTCGGCGGGGCGTGCGTCCCCTCCCCGGCGGACGCCGCTGCTCGCGGCCCGCCCCCGTTCCCGCCGGGAGCGCGGCGGTCCGAGCGGGCCCCGGTCCCGCCGGGCTCCCGCGCGCACGCCCTCGCGAGGCACCGGCCCCGGTCCCGCACACCCTCGGCGCGTTCGCGCGGCCCTGCCTCAACCGCGCTTCCAGGCCGCTCACTTGACTACCGGACGCCGCACACGATTGGCTCCGGCCTGCGGGGGTCGGACCACCGGGCCCTTTCGACCCGGCCACACGCACGCCGACTCCGCACCCCCCATGCCTGCCCGGCCGCACAGCGAGGTGCTCCACCCATGACCCCGACCCGTTCACGTCGGCGCCCCTTCGGACGCGGCAGCGCCACCGTTCTGGCCGTCCTCGCCGCGGGCTGCCTGCTCGCGTCCGGGTGCTCCGCCTCCGGAGGGTCGGACTCCGACCGGGGCACCGGCGGGGCGGACGCCGCCGGCAAGGCCCGTACGAGGGTCGCCCTCATCACCCACAGCGCTCCGGGCGACGCGTTCTGGGAGCTGGTCCGCAGGGGGGCCGAGACGGCGGCGGCCAAGGACGGCATCGAGCTGGCGTACGAGAGCGATCCCGACGCCCGGGGGCAGGCCGGCCTCGTGCGGGACGCCGTCGCCGACCGTGTGGACGGCATCGCGGTGACCCTGGCGAAGCCCGAGGCGATGCGGAGCGCCATCGCCTCGGCCCGGGCGGCCGGCATCCCCGTGGTCGGGCTGAACTCCGGCATCGACGCCTGGAGGTCCGGCGGTCTGCTGCAGTACTTCGGCCAGGACGAGAGCGTGGCGGGCCGGGCCGTCGGCGACCGGCTGGACGACCTGGACGCCCGGCACGCCCTGTGCGTCATCCACGAGCGGGGCAACGTCGCGGTGGAGGCCCGCTGCGCCGGTGTGAAGAAGGCGTTCGGCGGCCGTACCGATCTGCTCTACGTGGACGGCACCGACATGGACGCGGTGGCCGACTCCGTCTCGGCCGCGCTGCGGCGGGACGCGACGATCGACGAAGTCGTGACGAACGGGGCCGAGTTCGCGCTCGCGGCGGTGAAGTCCGTGAAACGGGCGGGCAGCAGGGCCGAGGTCGCCACGTTCGACCTCAACAAGAACCTGGTCAAGGCCGTGCGGAGCGGGGACGTGCAGTTCGCGGTGGACCAGCAGCCCTATCTCCAGGGCTATCTCGCCGTGGACGCGCTCTGGCTGTACCGCGTCAACGGCAACGTCAGCGGCGGCGGGGAGAAGCCCGTGCTCACCGGACCCGCGTTCGTCACCAAGGAGAACGTGGCCTCCGTCGCGAAGTACGCGGCCGACGGCACCCGTTGAGCCGGTGCCCCCGGCACTGCCGTGCCAGGTGCCCGGCAACTGCGTTCCGGGCCGGGGCGTTCCGGGTATCGGCGCCGACAAGGATTCGGACACTCACGGTGCGTACGGTCACTTGTACGGATAGCATCCTGCGCATCCCCCGTGCCAGGCCGGACACGCGGCCACCCACCGCCGTCGGCCCCCTTCCCGCTCCCGCACCTCCGTTCCGCCCCCCGCTGATCGCTCTAGGACGACGATGTCTCCACGGACAGGCCCCCGACGCCGTCTCGGCTCCATACGCCTCTCGCTGATCCTCCTGGCACTGGTGCCCTGCGTCACCCTCGCCGCGATGTGGGGCGTGACGACGATCCAGATGTTCTCCGAGGGGCTCAGGCTGCGCGACCAGACAGGGCTGAGCCGGTCGACGGGCGCCATGGGAACGGACGCCGCGCTCGCGCTCCAGAAGGAACGCAGCCTGTCCGCCGTGCTGCTGGCCTCGCCGGGCAGTTCCCGTGTCGCCCTGGACGAGCAGCGGCAGCGCACGGACGAGGCGGTCGCCCGGCTGGTCGGCCAGTCCGACGAGATCCAGCGGGCCCCCGAGCGCGTCGGGGACCGCATGTACTCGGTCATCGCCTCCGTGGGCAGCCTGGAGTACTACCGGGGCCAGGTCGACGACCCCACCGACATCACGCCCCAGCAGGCGCTGGACCAGTACACGTCGATCATCGACGACCAGATCCACGCCTTCCAGGAGCTGTCCCAGGTCGACGACGGCGACCTCACCTCGCAGGCCGGTCCGCTCGTCGCGCTGGAGCACGCGGCGGAACTGGTGTCCCAGGAGGACGCCCAGCTCCACCTGGTGTGGCCGTCCGGGGAGCTCGACGAGGAGTCGCGGGCGCAGTTCGCGCGACTGGTCAACGCCCGGCGCTGGCTGGTCCAGGACCAGCTCGTGCCCTCGCTCAGCGGCACGGTGAAGGCGCAGACGGAGCGGATACTCCAGGGGGCGGACTGGAAGGCCCTGGAGGCCGTCGAGGACCAGGTGCTGGCGGCCCGGGCCCGGGGCGCGGGCGACGACAGGCGGGTGGAGCTGCCGGACGCGCGGGAGCGGTGGAACACCGCGCTGGACAAGCTCTCCGCCCAGTACACCGCGCTGATCCGGCAGGAGACGGCCGGTCTCCTCGAACGCAGCGACGACCAGGCGCGCGGACTCCTGGTCAAGGCGGCCTCGCTGAGCGCCGGCGGCCTGGTCGCCCTGCTGCTGTGCGTCGTCGTGTCCTGGCGCATCACGCGCTCCCTGTCCCGCAGGCTGCGCGGGCTGCGGATCGCCACCCTGAGCCTGGCGGAGGAACGGCTGCCCGACGTGGTGGCGCGGCTCAACCGGGGCGAGACGGTCGACGTGGAGTCCGCCACGCCCCCGCTGGACTACGGGCACGACGAACTCGGCCAGGTGGCGCAGGCGTTCAACGCGGCCCAGCGCACGGCGGTGCACACCGCGGTCGAACTCGCCGACACCAGGCGCGGTTTCCAGAAGGTCATCCTCGGCATCGCCCGGCAGAGCCAGAACCTGGTCAACCTCCAGCTCAGCAAGCTCGACACCCTGGAGCGGGAGCACCAGGACCCGCGGATCCTCAAGGGGCTGTACGAACTCGACTCCACCGCGAGCCAGTTGCGCCGCTACGAGGAGAACCTCGTCATCATCAGCGGCGAGCAGCCCCGGCGCAGCTGGACCGAGCCGGTCGCCCTCGTCGACATCCTGCGCAGCGCGGTCGGCGAGGTCGCCGAGTACCAGCGGGTCGACGTGCACACGGACGAGGAGGTCTTCCTGACCCCGCCCGCGGTCGCCGACGTCATCCACCTGCTGGCGGAGCTCATCGACAACGCGACCGCGTACTCCCCCGCGCCGAGCCCGGTAGGGGTGCGGGCCGCGATGGTGGCCAAGGGTCTGGCCGTCGAGATCGAGGACCGCGGCCTCGGGATGTCCGACGACGACTACGCCTCGTTCAACGCCCAGTTGGCGCAGCCCCCGCAGTTCGACGTGGTGGCGCTGGCCGACGACCTCAGGCTCGGCATGTTCGTCGTGGCCCGGCTCGCGACCCGGCACGGCATCGCCGTCACCCTGCGCTCCTCGCCGTACGGCGGAACCACCGCGATCGTGCTGGTCCCGCACGACGTCGTGGTCCGCGAGCCCTTCCCGGCCCCGCTCCCGGACGAGGCCCGTTCCGTGGACACGGCGAGCACGACGAGCACGACGGACCGGACGGACACGACTGAGCCGACGGACCCGACGAGCACGGACTCCTCCCACGCCCGGGAGCCGGAACCGTCCGCCGCGAGCGACGCGACCGCCACGACCGCCGGGAGCGGCACCGGCACGGCTCCGGCGTCCGGGAGGGACACGCGGACCGCACCGGCTCCCGCCGCCGAACGGCACGCGCACGAGCGCTCCCGGGAGGCGGAGCCCGTCGCCCGGGAGCGGGCCGCGGACGGGCCGGGAGCGCGAGCCGCCGCGGGGCTCGGCACCTCGGGCGCCGCGGGTCGGAGCCGTACGTCCGGCGCGGCCGGGAACGGGTCCGGGGGCGGCGCGGGACTCACCCCGCTGCCGCGCCGGGTTCCGCAGACCAGCCTGGCCGCCGAACTGCTGGAGGACCCCAGGGCCGACAGCGGTGCGGACGCCGGGCCCGTCGGCCCGGACGACGGACCGGACGACTTCACCGCCGAGCGCGCGGCCTCCTCCCTCTCCGGCTTCCAGCGCGGAACGCTCCGGGCACGCGACCAGGACACCGACCCGGACGACACGTACGGCCAAGGGGAGGAAGCAGCCCCCGACGGCGCGTCCGTCACCTCGGCTCCGCCCGCAGACCGCTCATGAAGGACAGAGAAATGACACGCCCCACCCCTGCCACGCACAGCCAGCTCGACCAGTTGCTCACCGGTCTGGTGGACCGGGTCGCCGAGGTGAACCACGCCGTCGTGCTCTCCGAGGACGGGCTGGTCGTCAGCAGGTCCACGGGGTTCCTGCGCGACGACGCCGAGCGGCTCGCGGCCACCGCGTCCGGGCTGATGAGCCTCAGCAAGGGCGTCAGCATGGACTTCCGCGGCGGCCCCGTGCGCCAGGCCCTCATCGAGATGGCGCAGAGCTACCTCATCCTCACCACGGCCGGGACGGGCGCCCATCTCGCCGTGCTCACCAGCCAGGGCGCCGACGTGGGCGTGGTCGCGTACCAGATGAACATGCTCGTGAAGAAGATCGGCGAGCACCTCAGCGCGGCACCGCGCGCCGGCCGCGCCGGCACCGGCGGCGGCGGCGGCGAGTGAGGTGAACGGGGGCGATCCGGCGGGCCGTCTCGTGCGGCCGTTCACGCTGACCGGCGGGCGCACCCGGCCCAGCCGCGCCGACTTCACGCTCATCACGTCGGTGACCGCCGTGGACCCGCAGCCGGAGCGGGCCGCGCGGCCGCAGCCCGAGCACGCGCGGATCCTGCGGCTGTGCGCGAAGCCCGTCGTGGTGGCGGAGCTGGCCGCCCAGCTCGACCTGCCGGTGAGTGTGGTCTGCATCCTGCTGTGCGACCTGCTGGAGGCGGGGCGGATCACCGCCCGGGCGCCCCGCCCGATCTCCCGGACCTCGGACATGGACCTGCTGCAGAAAGTGAGGGACGGCCTTGGCCGGCTCTGACCCCGCGATACGGGAGGCCCCGGCTCCCGACTCGGTCAAGATCCTCATCGCCGGCGGTTTCGGCGTGGGCAAGACGACGATGGTCGGTTCGGTCAGCGAGATTGCGCCGCTGCGCACCGAGGAACCGCTGACCTCGGCCGGACTCGGCGTCGACGACCTCGACGGCATCCCGGAGAAGCACGCCACGACGGTGGCCCTGGACTTCGGCCGCATCACGCTCGGCCGGGAACTCGTGCTCTACCTCTTCGGCACGCCCGGGCAGCAGCGGTTCTGGTTCATGTGGAACGACCTGGCGATCGGCGCCCTCGGGGCGGTCGTGCTCATCGACGTCCGGCGTCCCGAGTCGAGCTTCGCCGCCATCGACTTCTTCGAGCGGCGCGACATCCCGTTCGTCGTCGGCGTCAACGGCTTCCACGGGCGGCATCCGTACACCCCCGAGGAGATCAGGGACTCGCTGGCGCTGCCGGCGGGCACGCCGGTCCTGCTCTGCGACGCCCGGGACCGCGCGTCGTGCCGGGACGTGCTGATCGGACTGGTCGACGAGCTGATCGCCGGCTCGGCGCACGGCGGCGGTACGGGGCGGCCCGGCCGGGCGGGGTGACCCCCGGCCGGGGCCCGACGGAACGACCCCGCGCCCTTGGGGCGCGGGGTCGTCGTGCGGTCAGGCGGGCGGTGGTCCGCCCGGGTCAGGCCGCGTCGGGCGTCAGCCGCAACGAGATGCTGTTGATGCAGTACCGCTGGTCGGTCGGGGTCGGATACCCCTCACCCTCGAACACGTGCCCGAGGTGCGAACCGCAGCGGGAACACCGCACCTCGGTGCGCGACATCCCGTGCGAGCGGTCCTCGATCAGCTCGACCGCCTCGGAGTCCTTGGGGTCGTAGAAGGAGGGCCAGCCGCAGTGGGACTCGAACTTCTCCGTGGAGGTGAAGAGCTCGGCCCCGCAGGCACGGCAGGAGTACACGCCCTTCGTCCTGGTGTCGGTGTACTCACCGGTGAAGGCGGGCTCCGTGCCCGCCTTGCGCAGGACCGCGTACTCCCCGGGGCTCAGCTCCGCACGCCACTGCTCGTCCGGCTTTTCGACGTCGTACGACATGAAGCTCAACCCCTCACAACAGGTACGGCTACTTCGGCAGGCGGGCCAGGATCTCGGGACCGAGATCCGTCACGTCACCCGCGCCCATGGTCAGAACCAGATCGCCGGGTCCCGCCATTCCCGCGATCGCCGCGGGCACCTCCGCCATGTCGTGCACGGGCGTCACGTCGGCGCCCGCCACCCGGGCGGCCTCGATGATCAGTCCGCTGGTCACTCCGGGGATCGGGTCCTCGCGGGCCGGGTAGATGTCCAGCACGACCGAGGCGTCCGCGAGGGAGAGCGCCTGGCCCATCTCCTTGCCCAGCTCCTGGGTCCGCGAGAAGAGGTGGGGCTGGAAGACCACGAGGATGCGGCCGGCGACCGCGGCCCGCATGGCCTCCAGGTCCGCCGTCATCTCTGTGGGGTGGTGGGCGTACGAGTCGACGACCTGCACGCCCGCCGCCTCGCCCTTGAGCTGGAGGCGCCGCTTGACGCCCGTGTACGAGGCCAGGGCCGGGGCCAGTTCGGACGCCGGGACGCCCAGCGCCGCACCCGCGGCCAGGGCCGCCACCGCGTTGTGCGCGTAGTGCCGGCCGGGGACGGAGACGGCGAAGGCCAACTCCGTGCCGTCGAGGAGGACCGTCACCTCGCTCCTCAGCCCGCGCGGGACGACGGAGAGCACGCGCACGTCCGCGTCGGCCGACTCGCCGTAGGTCACGATCCGCAGGTCGCGCCCGCGCAGTCGGCGGGTCAGCTCCCGCGCCCCCTCGTGGTCGGCCGAGACCACCAGGGTGCCGCCCGCGGTGATCCGGTCGGCGAACGTCTCGAAGGACTCGTAGATCTCGTCCATGGAGGCGTAGTTGGCGTGGTGGTCCAGTTCCACGTTGAGCACGATCGCCACCTCGGGCGCGTACTTGTGGAAGCTGCGGTCCGACTCGTCCGCCTCGGCGACGAAGATCTCGCCCTCGCCGTGCAGGGCGTTGGACCCGGGGGCGTCGAGGTCGCCGCCGATCGCGTACGAGGGGTTCAGGCCCAGGGTCGACAGGGACACCGCGAGCATCGACGTCGTGGTCGTCTTGCCGTGCGTGCCGGCGACCGCGATGGGGCGCAGACCGTCCATCAGCCGGGCGAGGGCGTCCGAGCGGTGGACGACGGGGATGCCGAGTTCGGCCGCGCGGGCCAGCTCGGGGTTGTCCTCGCGGATCGCCGAGGAGACGACGACGCAGGTGGCGTCGGGCGCCAGGTGGTCGGCGGCGTGCCCGATGCGGACCGTCGCGCCCAGGGCGCGCAGGGCCTCGGCGGTCGCCGACTCCTTGGCGTCGCTGCCCGCGACGCGGGCACCGCGCTGGGCCAGGATCTTCGCGATCCCCGACATTCCGGCGCCGCCGATGCCGATGAAGTGCGGTCGGTCCATGGCGGTAGGAAGGCCGGGTGCCATGCGCGTTTCTCCCCAAGCGGTGCGGTACGGGTCTGGGGGGTCAGCCTATGCCTTGCTGTGGGAGAACAGTTTCAGCACCGGCACGCCCACCTTGTGGCGGGCCCGCGAGGCCCAGTCGCGGTGGAAGAACTCCTCGACGTAGTGGGGGTCGGTGAGCACGATGACCTCGTCGGCGCCGGACTCCTCGACCAGGCCCTTGAGGGCGTCCAGTGGGTGGTCCTCGATCAGCCGGCCCTCCGCCCGGCTGCCGGCAGCGCGCAGGGCCACCAGGGAGACGTCCAGGGCCTGCTGCCCCTCGCCGACCGCCTCGTCCCCCTCGGGCGTGGCCCCCTCGCGGGCCGCCTCGTCCAGTTCGCCGAGGGCCACGTCGTCGATGGCCCGCAGGAGCCGGTCGGCCTGGTCCCCGCGGGGCTGGAGCAGCACGTGGAAGGCGACGTCCTCCTCGCCGTGCAGGGTGGTGACGAACTCCACGTCCGCGGACGTCAGGGCCTTCTCGATCATCAGTACGCTTGTGAACACGACAGGCGCCCTTCTCGTCCGTGGGCCGTCCGTAGGCCCCTGCGGAAACCATCCTGCCCCGTCACCGCACGGGTACCGCATGATTCGGCGCGCCCGTCGGACGACAACCGGAACGGGTGATTCCACCCACGGCTCAGGTCCGACGGTAACGGCTGAACAGGAACCCGGCCTCCTCCAGCAGCGAGACCAGCTCGAACCGCTCGGGCACGGCCGTCCCGGGCCCTCCGGCGATGCGCTGGGCGTCGCCCGCGACCAGCATCGGGGACAGCGTCAGACAGAGTTCGTCGAGGACGCCCGCGGCGACCAACTGGCCGAGCAGGCGGGGCCCGCCCTCGGTCAGCAGCCGGCCGAGCCCCAGGTCCGCCAGGGCGCGTACGCCCCGGGCGGGGTCGACTCCGGCACCGTCCCCGGCGATCACCACCCGCGCGCCGCCCTTCTCGGCGGCGGCGACCCTGCCCGGGTCCGCGGAGGCGCCGGTGAGCACGAGGGTGGGCACCAGGGGCTCGGTGAAGAGCGGCAGCGAGAAGTCCAGGTCCAGGCTCGCGCTCACCACCGCGATCGCGGGCGCCGGCCCCTGCCCCGCCGCCTCCCGGAGCGCCGCGAAGTCGGCCCGCGCGCGGGCCGGGCGGTACCCCTCCTGGCGTACCGTTTCCGCACCGACCACGACCGCGTCCGCGACCCCCCGCAGGGTGCCGAAGACCCGCATGTCGGCCGCGCCGGAGATGGGCTGCGAGCGCCCCTCGTGCTGGGCGGCGCCGTCGAGCGTGGACACCATGTTGGCCCGCAGCCAGGCACCCGTGCCGCCGGGGTTCGCCGGAGCGGCCGGATACGCGTAGGCGCGTGCCAGCTCCTCCAGGGCCCACTCCCGGTCCGCGTCCCGCGCTCCGGGGGCGTCGCCCGGGGTCCGGGCTGCTGTCTCGTCGGTCACAGGGAACAGGCGTCGCATGCCGTGCAGTCTGGCACGCGCCGTAGAGTGGGGGACCGTGTCAACCTCCACCGCCCCCGGTTCCGCCCCGACGGCCGATACGGCCCCGTCGTCCCTGTGCGCCCGCGAGCCGCACGTCCCCGCGGACCGGCTGGTCGCCGAGATGGTGCCGCCGCCGCGCTTCGACTCGGTCCGCTTCGGCACCTACGTCCCGGACCCGGACCAGCCGAGCCAGACCGAGGCCGTGGGGGTCCTGGAGGGTTTCGCCGCGGGACTGGGCGGGGCGCACGCGTCCGGCGCCGGCAGGCGCGGCCTGCTCGGCTTCGGCAGGAGGCCCGCGAAGGCCCCGGCCGGCCCGCGCGGCGTCTACCTCGACGGCGGCTACGGCGTCGGCAAGACGCACCTGCTGGCCTCGCTGTGGCACGCGACCCCGGCGGAGCCCGGGCTGAAGGCCTTCGGCACCTTCGTGGAGCTGACCAACCTGGTCGGCGCCCTCGGCTTCCAGCAGACCGTGCGCACGCTGAGCGGGCACCGGCTGCTGTGCATCGACGAGTTCGAACTCGACGACCCGGGCGACACCGTCCTCGTGTCCAGCCTGCTGGGCCGGCTGGTCGAGGCGGGCGTCGCGCTGGCCGCGACGTCGAACACGCTGCCGGGCAGACTCGGCGAGGGCCGCTTCGCGGCGGCCGACTTCCTGCGCGAGATCCAGGGGCTGTCGGCGCACTTCCGCGCGCTGCGCATCGACGGCGAGGACTACCGCCACCGCGGGCTGCCCGAGGCCCCCGCCCCCTACTCGGACGAGCAGGTCACGAAGGCCGCGTACGCCACGCCGCACGCCTCGCTCGACGACTTCCCGCACCTGCTGGACCACCTCGCCCGGGTGCACCCCAGCCGGTACGGCGCGCTGACCGACGGGGTCTCGGCGGTCTGCCTCACGGATGTGCGGCCGGTCCCCGACCAGTCGACGGCACTGCGGCTCGTCGTCCTCGCCGACCGTCTGTACGACCGCGAGGTGCCGGTCCTGACCTCCGGGCTGCCCTTCGACCGGCTGTTCAGCGACGACATGCTGAACGGCGGCTACCGCAAGAAGTACTTCCGCGCGATATCCCGGCTCACCGCGCTGGCACGGGACGCGAAGCCCCTGATCAAGGAAGTCAAGGCGTGACCGGGCACTCGCCGACCCGGTCCCGACGCCGGTAGCCCGGTACGCCGCTTTTCGGACTCTTTCGGAGCTGATTCCCGTTCTCCTCGGTCCGCCCCCGGGGCGGACCGTTAAGTTGGGTCCGCAAACGACCTGCCGCGTCACACGGGCCTTCGACGCGAGAGCACGCGCACGGAGAACGGCCGGGAGGGGGCTCATGGTACGAGGTAAGACGGCCCGGACCCTGTTCGCTGTTCTCGCCGCCGTCCTGCTGGCCCTGCAGTTCTCGGCACCCTCCACCACGTTCGCGTCCGCGCACGGAGCGCACTCCGGCGGCCCCGGCGCCGAGGCGGAGTTCGTCGCCTGCGGCGAGCGCGCAAACCCCTCCCACCCCGGCGGCCCCCTGAGGACCCGTGACCGGGTCAGGGCCGGCGACCACCCGCCCCATGCGACCGTTCGCTCCCCGCTCCGCGGGGACCCGGCGGACCTCCACGGAGACGTCTCACGCGTCACCGCCGCCGCACACCGTACGACGAGATCCTCGACCGGCCACTCCACGGCGGCCCTCCAGGTCTTCCGCTGCTGATCCCGCCACGGGCACGCCGCGACTCCGACCCGCCCTCACCGCGCCACGTCCGCCGCCACGCGCCGGCGTGGGGTCGTCCCGCCGTGCCCGCACGCGCTCCGCCCCCGTACGCCGACGCGCTCCCGGGCGCGCCAGGAGGAACCCCCCATGCGACACCTCGTCGATCACTCATGCCTTCTTCGCGGGCGGCCCGCCGCCCGCGCCCACGTCCCCCCGCCCATGTCGCCCCCTCCCGCCCGCCCGCGCGGAGTCCGCGCCGGTGCCGTGCGGGCGGGCCACGGACGGCCCGACCCCTTCCGGGCGCGGTGAGCGGGGTGACGGGCCCCGCGCCGGACGACGGGACCCCGAAGCGGGGCCGCGGCAGGTCCGTCCGGCTCCGGCAGGACCTCGCCGCCTCGCTCGTCGTCTTCCTCGTCGCCCTGCCCCTGTGCGTGGGCGTCGCCGTGGCGTCGGGCGTGCCCGCCGAACTCGGCCTGGTCACCGGCATCGTGGGCGGACTGGTCGCCGGGCTGCTGCCCGGCAGCAGCCTCCAGGTGTCGGGTCCGGCCGCGGGACTGACCGTGCTGGTCCTCGAAGCCGTGCGCGCGTACGGGCTTCCCGCGCTCGGTGTCATCGTGCTGGCCACCGGACTCGTCCAGCTCGCGATGGGCGCCCTCCGCCTGGGGCGCTACTTCCGGGCGATCTCGGTGGCCGTCGTCGAGGGCATGCTGGCCGGGATCGGGCTCGTCCTGATCGCGGGACAGCTCTACTCGGTGGCGGGCGCCCCGGCCCCCGCCTCCGGCCTCGGCAAGCTGGCCGGACTGCCGGGACTGGTCGCGGACACCGCCGGATCGCCCGCGGCGACGGCCTCGGCCGCGCTGGGCGCGGGCACGGTCGCCGTCCTCGTGCTGTGGAACCGCCTCCCGGGGAAGGCGCGTACCGTGCCGGCGGCGCTCGGCGCGGTCGCGCTGGCCACCCTGGTGACCTTCGCCTTCGGGCTCCCGGTGGCGACCGTCGAGGTCCGGGGACTGCTCGACTCGATCCGCCCGCCGGACCTGGAGGCCTTCGGCGGACTCGCGAGCGCGGGCCTCCTCGGCACGGTGCTGGCCTTCGTGCTGATCGCCTCGGCCGAGTCGCTGTTCAGCGCCGCCGCCGTGGACCGGATGCACGACGGGCCGCGCACCCAGTACGACAAGGAGCTGATGGCGCAGGGCGCGGGCAACGCGGTCAGCGGGCTGCTGGGGTCGCTGCCGATGACCGCGGTGATCGTCCGCAGCGCGGCCAATGTGCGGGCGGGCGCCAGGACCAAGGCGTCCCGGGTCCTGCACGGCGTGTGGCTGCTGCTGTTCGCGGCGCTGCTGCCGGGCGTGCTCGCGTACATTCCGCTGCCGGCGCTCGCGGCCGTCCTGGTGCACGCGGGCTGGAAGCTGATCCCGCTGCGCCAGATCGCGGCGCTGTGGCGCGAACACCGGGGCGAGGCACTGGTCCTGGCGATCACGGCGGTGTCCATCGTCGCGGTGAGCATGTTCGAGGGCGTCCTGATCGGGCTCGCCCTGGCCATCGTCAAGACGGCCTGGGAGTCCTCGCACCTCAAGTTGGAGGTCACGGACAAGGGGGCGGGGCCCGTGCAGGCGTACCTGTCGGGCAACGCGACCTTCCTGCGGCTGCCGAAGATACTGGACAGCCTGGAGGCGCTGCCCAAGGACCGTCCGGTCGAGCTGGACCTCTCGGGCCTGCACCACCTGGACCACGCGTGCCGTACGGCGCTGGAGACCTGGGCGGAGCGGCACAGCGCGAGCGGGGTCGAGCCCGTGCGCCTGATGTCGCCCTGACCCCCGCCGGTGCGCGGGAGCCGGCCCGGCTCCCGCGCACCGGCGGCCCCTCGGCCGCCGTACCCCACCGCCCCGGCCAGGGGTTCGACCCTGCCCCCGGGCCGGGCATATCGTTGAAAGGGACGACAAACCGGCTGCACGGCAAGGGGTCGGCGACTCGACGGAGAGGGGTCGTCAGTCATGGTGGAGGAACTCCTCATCGCCGCGGCGGCCACCGCGTCCGTGGCGGCCGTGTACCTGGGGGCGGCGGCCCGGGTCGTCAAGCAGTACGAGCGCGGCGTCGTACTGCGGCTGGGGCGGCTGGCGGGCGCCCCGCGCGAACCGGGCTTCACCCTGGTCGTCCCCGGCATCGACCGGCTGCGCACGGTGAACATGCAGATCGTCACGCTGCCGGTGCCCGCCCAGGAGGGGATCACCCGGGACAACGTCACGGTGCGCGTCGACGCGGTCGTCTACTTCAGGGTGGTCGATCCGGTGAACGCGCTCATCCAGGTCGAGGACTACCGGTTCGCCGTCTCGCAGATGGCGCAGACCTCGCTGCGCTCGATCATCGGCAAGAGCGATCTCGACGACCTGCTGTCGGACCGGGAGAAGCTCAACCAGGGCCTGGAGTTGATGATCGACAGCCCCGCGGTGGGCTGGGGCGTCCAGATCGACCGGGTGGAGATCAAGGACGTGTCCCTGCCGGACGCGATGAAGCGCTCGATGGCCCGGCAGGCCGAGGCCGACCGTGAGCGGCGGGCCAGGGTCATCAACGCGGACGCGGAACTGCAGGCGTCGAAAAAGCTGGCCGAGGCCGCCGGAGTGATGTCGGAGCAGCCCGCCGCGCTCCAACTGCGGCTGCTCCAGACCGTGGTGGCGGTCGCCGCCGAGAAGAACTCCACCCTCGTACTGCCCTTCCCGGTGGAACTGCTGCGGTTCCTGGAACGCGCCCAGCAGCCGGCCGCACAGCCCCAGCAGCCGCCCGGGGCGGGCCCGTCGGCGCCGTACGGCACGGCCGACGGGGGCCAGGCACCCCCTTCGCGGGGCGGGCCGTCCGGCCGGGATCCGGCTTCCCCGCCATCCGGGTCGTCCGACGGTGCGTGAGAACGCCACGCGACGCGTGTGGTTCACGTGTCCCGAAGTGCGTGATACACACAAGCGGGTCACGTTCTCCTGTCCGCCAACAGGAAGGGTTGCCCCATGTCCGACACACGACTGCCCGCGACACGACGCGAAGTACTGGCCCGCTCCGGAGCCCTGGGAGCGGGCATCGCCTTCACCGGAGCCCTGTCGGAACTGTTCACCGGCACGGCCGCCGCGCTGGGACACCACGGGTACGGCCCGCTGGTCCCCGACCCGGCCGGACTGCTGGACCTGCCGAGGGGATTCCGCTACCGGGTGCTGTCCCGCGAGGGCGACCCGCTGCTCTCCGGCGAGGGCCGGGTGCCCAGCAACCACGACGGCATGGCGGCCTTCCAGGGCAGACACGGCCGGGTCCACCTGGTCCGCAACCACGAGAACCGCAACACCGGGCGGATTCCCGTCCCGACCGTCGAGGGCCTGACGTACGACCCGGCCGGCAAGGGCGGCTGTACGGCGCTGACCCTGGACGCGCGCGGGAACGTCGTCGGCGAGCGGGTCGCGATCGCTGGCACCGCCGTCAACTGCGCGGGAGGGCCCACCCCTTGGGGCACCTGGCTCACCTGCGAGGAGACCGAGGACAAGGCCGGGACGAACGGCTACACCAAGGACCACGGCTTCGTCTTCGAGGTCGACGGAGCGGACCCGCGCCGCAGCGGGGCCGTCCCGCTGACCGCGATGGGGCGCTTCCAGCACGAGGCCGTCGCCGTCGATCCGCGGCGCGGCGTCGTCTACGAGACCGAGGACGCCTTCCTCAAGCCCTTCGGGCTCTTCTACCGCTTCCTCCCCAACAAGCCGGAGGGCGGGCCCGGTTCGCTCCGCGCGGGCGGCCGGCTCCAGGCGATGCGCGTACCGGGCGTGCCCGACCTCTCCTCGATCCAGGAGACGGGCGCCACCTTCGACCGCGTCGAATGGGTCGACGTGCCGGACCCGCTCGCCGTCGAAACACCCATCCGCCTCCAGGACTTCGGCAGTCGGGGCATCACCCACGCGCAGAAGCTGGAGGGCTGCTACTGGGGCGGCACGTGCGTGTACTTCGTGTCCTCGTTCGCCCACAGCAGCGAGGGCTCGGCGGCCACGCACTTCGGGCAGATCTGGCGGTACGACCCGTCGTCCCGGCGGCTCACCCTGGTGATCGTCTTCGGTCCCGACACCGACGTCCAACTGCCCGGCGAGTCCCCCGACAACATCTGCCTCGCCTCCGGCGGCGGCCTGATGGTCTGCGAGGACGGCGAGGGCGCCCAGCACGTGTACGGCGTGACGCGGCGGGGCGAGGTGTACGCCATGGCCCGCAACCGTCAGAACATCGGCACCCCGGAAGCACCGGAGTGGGGCGAGTTCGCGGGCGTCACCTTCTCGCCCGACCACCGGACGATGTACGTGAACTGCTACACCCCGGGGACGACGTTCGCCGTGACGGGCCCCTGGCGGAAGTAGCCCGCCGCTGCCGCGGGAGGCCGCCCCGCGCCGTCCCGGAACCGTTCCGGGGCGGCCGGCGCCCCCGGAACGGTTCCGGGAGGGTCGGCCGCGCCCCGCCCTCGGCACTCCGGCACCCGACACCCGATCCGACCCCGACCCCGCCCCCGACCCCGAGGACCCGACACCCGACACCCGACACCCGACACCCGAAGGACATAACCGGATATTCCTACCGATCCGGTTAACGTCAGCCGGTGAACATCTTCGTACGGAGTGTCACCCTCGCCTGTGTACTGGGTGCCGCCCTCACCGCCTGCGGCGCGCCCGGCACCCCCCGTGCCGCGCGCCCCGAGCCGGTGCCCGCCACCGCGTCCGGGCCGCCCACCCTCGCCCCCGGCCCCGCCGGGGTCACCCCGGTCTTCAGGAACGCGCCCCGGACGGGCGACCGGACCGTCGCCCTCACCTTCGACGCCGACATGACCGCCGACCAGGGCCCCCGGGCGGCTGCCGGGGAGCGCTTCGACAACCCGCGACTCGTCGCCACCCTGCGCCGGCTCAGGGTTCCCGCCACGGTGTTCATGACCGGCCGCTGGGCGGAGGAGTACCCGGCGCAGGCCCGGTCCATCGGGAGCGATCCGCTCTTCGAGGTCGCGAACCACTCCTACAGCCACCACGCGTTCACGGCCGACTGCTACGGGCTGCCGACGATCCCCGGGGCCCGGATGCGGGCGGACGTGGAGCGCGCCTTCGACGCGTTCCGCAGGGTGGGCGTGCGGCGGGTCATGCCGTACTTCCGCTTCCCCGGCGGGTGTTACGACCGGCGCGCGCTGCGCGCGCTGAGCGCGGCGGGGGTGACGGCGGTGCAGTGGGACGTGGTGAGCGGCGACGCGTTCGCGACCGACGCGGACGCCGTGGCCAGGGACGTGCTGGACGGTGTGCGGCCGGGCTCGGTGGTGGTCATGCACTGCACGCGCAGTGCCGCTCCGGCCACCGAGCGGGCCGTACGGGCCGTCGTTCCGCGGCTGCGTGAGCGCGGGTACCGCTTCGTGCGGGTCTCGGAGCTGATCGGGGCCTCGCACCGGCGGCCTACGCTGGTCCCATGAGCGAGTACTGCGGCACCGACGACAGCGCGGCCCGGGCTGCCGCGGCGGCCCCCGGAGCGGCGGAGGCCCGGGACGCGCGGGCCGAGGGGGTGCGGGCGGGGGACGGCGCGGACGGCGGACCGCCCTTCGCCGAGTGCGTGCTGTGCCGCAGGCCCACCGAGCACCCCGAGTCCCACCGGGGGGTCACGCTGTGCCCCGTGTGCGAGTGGCAGGAGGCGCAGCGCACGGCCTGCTCCGGCTGACCGGTCGGCGAAGCCGATCTTCCGCCTGGCAGACTGGACGGGTGAGCAGTGACGAGACGACCGCCCCCGCGGCCGGCCCCGGGGACGGCCCGGAGGACAGCCCCTTCCGGCACGAGCGGACCGCCCGCGACGAGGCACCACAGTTCGTGCTGCCGCTGGTCGCCCGCATCGAACGGGCCGGACCCCCGGCGCGTACGGACGCCCTGGAGACCGCCGCCCGGGCCGTGCTCGTGCTGCTCGGCGACGAGCGGTCCCTCGGGGACGGGGTGTGGGCGCAGGCTGTGCGCGACTGGCAGGACGCCAGGATCCGCAAGGTGGTCCGGCGGGCGCGCGGCGCCGAGTGGCGGCGGGCCGAGGCCCTGGAGGGCATCACGGTCACGGGCGGCACGGCCGAGGTCCGCGTCTTCCCGCCGGTCCCCCTGGACGGATGGCCCAAGGACCTGGCCCGGCTCCAGGTCTCCGGCACGGACCTCGACGACCCGGAACCGCCGGCGGCCCCCGGCCCCGGCACGCCGGTGCTCTGGCTGAGCCCGGACCTGGAGATGTCGGCGGGCAAGGCGATGGCGCAGGCGGGCCACGGCGCGCAACTGGCCTGGTGGGAGCTGTCGGACCGGGACCGCGCCGAATGGCGCGGGGCCGGTTACCCGCTCGCCGTGCGGACGGCCGCCCCCGAGCGGTGGGCCCGGCTCGTCGCGAGCGGCCTGCCCCTGGTGCGGGACGCGGGCTTCACGGAGATCGCGCCGGGCTCGTGCACGGTGGTCGCCGACCATCCGGCGCTGCGCCGCGTCGCCTCCTGACGGACCCCTCGGGCCACGGGTGCGGAACCGCCGCGTCCGCCGTCCGGGACGCCGTGCGCGCGGGACCGGTACCCCGAGGACGGCTTTCTCGAACACCCCACGTCGGGCATTGAACATCCCGGCCGTACCCTACGTATCTCCTGGCGCTGGCCAAGCACAGGTTCCCAACGACCAGTTGGTTTTCCCCGGGAGGCTCTTTTGCGGCGTATCAACGGTACGGCCCTCGTCATCGTGGCACTCGTCGGCACACTCGGCGCGCTCGCGTTCCCCGTGTGGTCGTACACCGACCGCGCGGGCACGGGGCCGGCGAATCTCGCGGCCGGGACGGTGCCGACGCGCTGGGGGCCGCTGACCGCCTCCGACCGCGACCTGATCGTGCGGGTGCGCCTGGCCGGGCTCTGGGAGCTGCCGGCCGCCCAGCAGGCCCTGGAGCGGGCTCCCTCCGGCGCGATGAAGGAGGCGGCCGACCACCTCATCGTCGGGCACACCGACCTCGACAAGCGCGTCCGGGTCGTCGCCCGGGACCTGGGCGTCGAACTGCCCAACCAGCCCAACGAGCAGCAGCAGGGCTGGCTGAACCAGATGACCGCCGCGGGCACGGGCAAGGAGTACGCCAAGACGTGGGCGAACCTCCTGAGGTCCGCGCACGGCAAGATCTTCCCGGCGATCGGGGCGGTGCGGAACCAGACGCGCAACTCGCTGGTGCGCCAGCTCGCCTCGGACGCCAACCAGACCGTGCTGGACCACATCACGGTGCTGGAGAAGACCGGCGAGGTCGACTTCGAGGCCATCGCGAACGACTCGGTCGCCGGCACGACGGCCAGCCCGACCGGTCCGCCGCCGCCCGCGGCCGGGGTCTCCCCGCCCGAGGCGCCGGCCCTGACGCCGTCGGGCGACATCGGCACCACGTCGAGGCCCTCCCCCGGAGCGCCCGGCACGGTGAACACGGGCCGCCCCGAGCCGGAGGACCCGGAGGCGCCGCCGGCCGAGCAGTAGCAGGACCGGCCGCCACCCGCGCCGAACCTCAAATGTTGCTCTGAAACTCCCCGCCGTGGGGTTCGGCCCCGCTCGCCGGGGCCATGACCCCGGCACGCCGGAAGTCAGGTCCGTCGCGGAAGTCGACACACGGTCCTGGTACGGGCGTGACGAAGGAGGGGGACGATGACGATGAAGCGACTGGGTACGGGGATCGGGTGGCGGCCGGAGATCGCCGAAGCCGTGGAGCGGCTGTCCGGCATCGACTGGGTCGAGGCCGTGGCGGAGAACGTGTGCCCGGGGCACCTCCCCGAATCGCTGGTGCGGCTGCGCGAGCGGGGGGTCACGGTGGTGCCGCACGGGGTCTCGCTCGGGCTCGGCGGCGCGGACCGGCCCGACGCGGGGCGGCTCGCCGAACTGGCCGCCCGCGCCGAGGCGCTCGGCTCCCCGCTCGTCACCGAGCACATCGCCTTCGTCCGCGCGGGAGGCCCCCTCACCGCCTCCCCGCTGCTGGAGGCCGGGCACCTGCTGCCCGTCCCCCGCACCCGGGACGCCCTCGACGTCCTGTGCGAGAACGTCCGCGTCGCCCAGGACGCGCTCCCCGTGCCGCTGGCGGTGGAGAACATCGCCGCCCTGATCTCCTGGCCCGGCGAGGAGATGACCGAGGGACAGTTCCTGTACGACCTGGTCGACCGCACCGGCGTACGCCTCCTCGTCGACGTGGCCAACCTGCACACCAACCACGTCAACCGCGGCGAGGACCCGGCGAAGGCGCTCGGGGAACTGCCCGTCGAGGCCATCGCGTACGTCCATGTCGCGGGCGGTTTCGAGCGCGACGGCGTCTGGCACGACAGCCACGCCCATCCCGTCCCCCCGGCCGTGCTCGACGTGCTCGCCGACCTGTGCTCGCGGGTGCGTCCTCCCGGCGTCCTGCTGGAGCGCGACGAGAACTTCCCCGAGCCGGCCGAACTGGCCCGGGAGCTCGACGCGATACGGGAGACGGTCGGGCGGTCCGCGCCCACGCCCCGCACCGCGCGGGCAGCCGCGCCCGTCTCCGTCTCCGCCCCCGGCACCCTCCCCGTCTCCGGGCGGGCGCCCGCTCCCGCCTCCGCGGACCGGCCGGTTGAGGGCGGAGAAGCGGCGTCCGCCCCGGCGGAGCGGTCGGAGCCGGACGACGGGGAGGTGCCCGGGACCCCGGTCCCGGACGGACCCGCCCGTCAGAGGCTCGCGCTCGCGCAGGCGGCCCTGCTGTCGGCGCTCGTCGCCGGCACCCCGGTGCCCGAGGGCTTCGACGGCGCCAGGCTCGCCGTCCAGGCCCGGGCGCTGGCGGGCAAGCGGGCCGACGTCGTGGCCAAGGTCGCGCCGGAACTGCCGGTGATCCTGGCGGGCGCCTACCGGAGGGCCTTCCTCGCGTACGCGCACGGGCACCCGATGGGCGACGGGTACCGGCGGGACGCCCTGGACTTCGCGGAACACCTGCTGCTCGAAGGGCGCGTCGAGGACGCCGGCACGCGGCGCGCGCTGCGCGACTGGTGGCTGGAGCGCTCCGGACCCGCGCCCCTGTCCCACTCCCCGGCCGCCCGGCTGGCGCGCGCCACGCGCCGGGTGCTGCTGGGGCGTTGAGGCTCTGCCGGACGCCTGCGGACGGACCCGGCCCGGCCCGACCCGACCCACCGGGCCGCGGGCGGCCGGCTGCCCGTCGGCCGGTGCGCGCACCTGTGTCCAACCGCCCCGTCCGCACGCCTTGCGCGCAGCGCACCGCCTTGCGCGCGCCCGCGCACCATGGACCCGCGCGCCCGCCGGCCGGAACCGTCGTCCGGGCCGCCGCCCCCTCCCGCGAACACCGGGCCGCGATCACAACGCCGTGATCTGCGAGTACACCGGTCCCATGTGCCCTTCCGGCGCCCGCGCGGCAGCGGCTGGCATCGCTCACCGCAGGTGACGCGGCCCGCGCAGTAATATGCCAAGCTCCATCCGAACGCACTTACGTGCGGTGCCGCAACAGGAGGCACCATGCGATCCATCAGGGGCAGCGGCCTGTTCAGCGGCACGGGGCTCGTCATCGCGGGGCTGGTGGCGACCCTCGCGGCGATGGCCTTCCCGCTCTGGTCGTACGCGGACCGGTCGGGCACGGGTGTGGACGCGCTGAACGCCGGGACCGTGTCGACGGGTTACGGCCCGCTGTCCGCGCAGGACCGCGACTTCGTGACCAAGGTCCGGCTCGCGGGGCTGTGGGAACTGCCCGCCGGCCAGCAGGCCCAGGAGCGCGGCACCACCGAGGCCGTGCACACCGCGGGCGAACACCTCGTGGAGGGGCACACGTTCCTGGACCGGCGGGTGCGCGACGTGGCCGCCCGGCTCGGCCTGGAACTGCCCAACCAGCCCAACGAGCAGCAGCGGGAGTGGCTGGGCACGCTGGGCACGGCCCGGGGCGGGGAGTACGACGTGCAGTTCGCGAACATCCTCCGCAGGGCGCACGGCAAGGTCTTCGGGCTGGTCGCCCAGGTCCGGGCGAACACCCGCAACTCGCTCGTGCGCGACCTCGCCGACGACGCCAACACCACTGTGCTGGACCACATCGAGGTCCTGGAGGCCACCGGGCTCGTGGACTTCGAGGCCCTGGCCCGGGACGCGGCCGGGGCGAGCGCGCCGCCTCTCACCGTGTCGCCCGCGCCGCCCGGACCGACGGTCTCGCCGGACCTGCCCGTGCCCGTCTCCCCGTCGCCCGCCCGCACCTACCCCCTGCCGCCCGCCGCCACCTCCCCGCCGCCGCGCGGACCGACGGAGGCGCCGAGGAGCACGGGGTGACCGGACCGACCGGGCGCCGACGCCGCCCGAGAGGCACCGGAAGGGCAGCCGCACGCACCGGCACGCACCCCGGGCCCCGGCGGGCCGCGGGGCCGTCGCGGGAGCGGGGGCCGAGGCACATCGCAGGACAAGAAGCCCCAGCAACCGCCGCACTCCGAAACCGAACGTGACTCATGTGCGACAGTCCGTCCACATTGTGAACAAGCCGTGGCGCGCTCCGCCCCGCGTCGCATAGAAAGCCCGCATGCTCTGGGTCCTTCTCCTGCTCCTGGCCTGGGCCGCGGCCGGCACATCGTGCACGCGCCTGTGCCTGGCCTCCGTACGCGCCGCCGCCTCCGACGACCCGGAGGCGTCGTACGGCCGCGGCCTGACGCTCTACGAGGCCGCGTTCCTGTCCGGGGGCCCGGCCAGGGTCGCCGATCTGACCCTGGTGTCGATGGCCCGGCAGCGGCGCCTGCTGCTCGCCCACACCGGTTGGGCGACCGTCGTGGACCCGCGCGGCCGGGACGAGATGGAGCGTTCGGTGCTGGGCGCGATCGGGCCGGACGGCCAGTCGCGGATCGCCCCGGTCCGTACGACCGCGGCGGCCGCCGAGTCCGTACGGGCGCTCGCCGACCGTCTCGTCGCGGCGGGCCTGGCCGTGCCGGACGGCGCGGGCACCACGGTCGCGGGCGCCGTCCGGCAGGTGCGGGCCGCCGCCGCGGGCGTGGTGCTGCTGGCCTCTGCGGCCCTGCTGATGCCGCCTCAGCCGGTCGCGAACCGGGCGCTGGTGGCCATCTGGTTCAGCCTGCCCCTCGTCCTCACCCTGAGCTGCCTGGCCATCGCCCGCATCGAGGTCCACCCCTACACGCGCTGGGCCTCCCCGGCCGGACAGCGGCTGCTGAGCGCCCTGACCCGGCGGGCCGACATCACCAGCGACGACCGGACCTACCTGACCACCGTGGCCGTGCGCGGTGTCCGGGCGATCGGCGAACCGGACCTGAGGGCGGCCTTCGCCCACCGCGAACCGCCCTTCGGGGACGCGCATCGGGGTCATTGAGCCGACACCCGCGGGGCGGTGCTTTACTTCGCCAACTGCCAAACGAAATATCCCTTTTGTTGCTGCCGGGCGCTGAAGGGGTCGTCATGAGAGCTGCCGCACTCTACGGAACAGCCGGGTCCTTGGTTCTGACCGCCGTCGTCGCCGCCCCCGCGGGCAGCGCCCAGACGCCTCCCGGCTGGGCGGAACGGCACGGCACGGCGATCGCCGCGGAGCGTGCCGCCGCCGCGGGAATCAGGTTCGGGTCGTGCTCCGAGGAGCAGGACACCCCGGGCAGTCTCCAGTGCGGCACGGTGACGGTCCCCCTCGACTACGCGCGCCCCGACGGAGCGAGGATCAGACTGACCGTCAGCCGGGTGCGCGCGACCGGCAGGGACGGCGGCCGGCAGGTGCCCCGGCAGGGGTCGCTCGTCTTCAACCCGGGCGGCCCCGGGGCGTCCGGCATGTACTTCCCGCTGATCGGGATGGTCCCCGAGTGGAAGCGCATCGCGGCGGCGTACGACCTCGTCGGCTACGCGCCGCGCGGTGTGGGCCGCTCGGCGCCGCTGTCCTGCCAGGACCCGAAGCTCCTGCTGCGGGGGCCCTCGCGGGCTCCGGCGTACCCCTCGGAGTCGTACAAGAAGGAGCGCGTCGCGCGGGCCGAGGCGTACGCCCGGGGCTGCCTCCAGCGCTCGGGACGTGCGATCCGGCACTACACCTCGCTGAACAACGCCCGCGACCTGGACGTCCTGCGCGCCGCCCTGGGCGAGCGGAGGCTGACCTTCATGGGTACCTCGTACGGGACGTACTTCGGCTCCCTCTACGCGACGCTGTTCCCCTCGCACGTGCGCCGCATGGTCCTCGATTCGGCGGTGAACCCGGATCCGGAGCGGGTCTGGTACCGGAACAGCCTCGACCAGTCGTTCGCCTTCGAGGGCCGCTGGGCGGACTTCCGCGCGTGGATCGCGAAGCACCACTCGGTGTACGGCCTCGGCCGAACCCCCGAGGAGGTGCTGCTCAACTACGAGCGGGCGCGCGCCCGGCTGGCCGCCGAGCCGGCGGGCGGCACGGTCGGACCGGGGCAGTTGCAGGCCGCGCTCCGCCAGGCCGCCTACTACGACGACCACTGGCCGCAGCGGGCGCTGGCGCTCTCCGCGTACCTGAAGGGCGACCCGAAGCCGCTGGTCCGGCAGGCGGGACCGTACCCGGACGCGATCGAGGAGCAGGAGAACGGCAACGCCGTGTACACGGCCGTCGAGTGCAACGACGCGCCCTGGCCGCGGGACTGGCGCACCTGGGACCGGGACAACACCCGGCTCGCGGACGTGGCGCCCTTCGAGACCTGGGACAACGCCTGGACGAACCTGCCCTGCGCGTACTGGCCGCTGCCCCGGCGGCGGCCGCTCGACGTGCGGACGTCACCCGGTGAGCTGCCCCCGACGCTGATCCTCGCCGCGGAACGGGACGCGGCCGCGCCGTACGCGGGCGCGCTGGAGATGCACCGGCGGCTGTCCGGGTCCGTGCTGGTGACCGAGCAGGGCTCGGGCTCGCACGGCATCGGCGGCGGCGACAACCGTTGCGTCAACGCGCATCTGGACACCTACCTGCTGGAGGGCCGGCTGCCCGTGCGGCGCGCGGTGTGCGCGCCGCGCGCGGAGCCGAGGCCGGTCGCTCCGCCGCGGGACGGCGGACGGCCGGCGGGCGAGCCGCCGACGGTCCGCGAGGCCCCCGCGGCACCCCGTTACGCCAGGCCCGACACCAGTTCGGCGACCGACTTGCGGCGGCCCGTGTAGAACGGGACCTCCTCGCGGACGTGCATCCGCGCCTCGGACGCGCGCAGGTGGCGCATGAGGTCGACGATCCGGTACAGCTCGTCGGCCTCGAACGCGAGGATCCACTCGTAGTCCCCGAGGGAGAACGAGGCGACCGTGTTGGCGCGCACGTCCGGGTAGCCGCGGGCCATCTTGCCGTGGTCGGCCAGCATCCGGCGGCGGTCCTCGTCCGGCAGCAGGTACCAGTCGTAGGAGCGCACGAACGGGTAGACGCTGATGTAGTCGCGGGGCGTCTCGTCGGCCAGGAACGCCGGGATGTGCGAGCGGTTGAACTCCGCCGGGCGGTGCAGCGCCATGTTCGACCAGACGGGCTCCAGGGCGCGGCCGAGCCGGGTGCGCCGGAAGAGGTTGTACGCCTCCTGGAGCTGGTCGGCGGTCTCGGCGTGCCACCAGATCATGACGTCGGCGTCGGCGCGGAGCCCGGACACGTCGTACGTGCCGCGGACGGTGACGTCCTTGGCGGCGAGCTGGTCGAACAGCTCCTGGACCTCGTCCGCGAAGCCGGCGCGGTCGTCCGGCAGGACGTCCCGCAGCCTGAACACGGACCAGAGGGTGTAGCGGATGACCTCGTTGAGGTCCTTGGCCTTCTTGCCGGCGTTCGGAATCCTCGCCTGGCCGGTGGTGGTGGCGTCGTCACTCATGGGGCTATTCTCCCGCTCCGCCGTGCAGGCTCTGCACCGGGTTGGCGGTCAGCGCGGCCAGGGCCCGGTCGTCGCCCCTCAGCCTGTCCACGGCGGCGTTCGCGCTCGCCACGCAGGCCGGGATGCCGACGCCGTCGTAGGCCGCCCCGCACACCGCGAGACCCGGCAGCCTGCCGACGTGCTCGCGGACGCGGGCCACGCGCGCGTGGTGCCCGACCGGGTACTGCGGCAGCCCGTCGTTCCAGCGGGTCACCCGGGTCTCGACGGGCACCGCGTCCAGGCCGACCGCCTCGCGCAGGTCGTGCCGCGAGACGTCGACGAGGTCGGCGTCGTCCCTGTCGAGGACCTCCGACTCCCCGTACCGGCCCACGGAGGCGCGCAGCACCACGAGGTCCGGGTTCTCCTCGTCGATCCACCCCCATTTCCGGGAGGCGAACGTCGAGGCCTTGATGGTGCGTCCGTCGACGGGCGGCACCAGGAAGCCGCTCCCCTCGGGGAGGGCCACCCGGTCGCGGCGGTAGGCGAGGGTGATCAGCGCCATCGACGCGTAGTCGACCGCGCGCAGCTCCGCCGCGGCGGCGGGCGACTCGGCGCCGAGGAGCGCGGCCGCGGCGGGCGCCGGCACGGCTAGCACGACCGCGTCGGCGTGCAGGACGCGGTCCGCGGCGACCACCCGCCACCCGTGGCCGCCCTCGGCCCGGCGCAGCTCCGTCACGGGTGTCCCGGTGAGGATCTCGCCGCCCCGCGCGCGCACCGACTCCGCGACGGCGAGCGGGAGTGTGCCGACGCCGCCCTCGATGCCCGTGAAGACCGGTCCGGCCTGCTGTCCTCGGGCGGCGGCGGCCTGGATCCCGCGGACCGCCGCGGTGAGCGAGGTGTGGGTGCGGGCCGCCTCGAAGAGCTGGGGGACGGCCGAGCGCATGGAGATGCGGTAGGCGTCGCCCGCGTATACGCCGCCGAGCAGGGGCTCGACGAGGCGGTCCACGACCTCGCGGCCGAGCCGCTCCGCGACGAACTCCCCCACGGCCACGTCGTCGCCGATCTCGGTGCGCGGCAGGTCGCGGTCCCGCTCGATGCGGCGCAGCCCCTCCTCGGAGAGGACCCCGGAAAGGACGGAGGCGTCGCCTGGTACGCCCATGACGTGTCCCTTGGGCATGGGGCGCAGGGCGCCACGCGTCCAGATCGAGGCGGTCGCGGTCGCGGGCGGCCTGAGCCGGTCGGCGAGTCCCGTCTCGCGGGCGAGCGCCACGGCCTCGGGCCGCCTGGCGAGGATCGACTCGGCTCCCAGGTCGACCCGCGCCCCGGCGATCTCGCCGGTCAGGAGCTTGCCGCCGAGCCGGTCCGAGGCCTCCAGAACGGTCACCCTCGTGCCCGGGTCCAGCAGCCGGTGGGCGGCGGCCAGCCCGGCGACGCCTCCCCCGACCACGACGACGTGGGCCGTCCCCGTTCGTGTGTCTGCGTGCATGGCTCCACTGTCCCAGACGCCGCCCGGCCGCCCGTTTCCCCGGGTGTGCGGGAACGGGCCCGCGAGCCCCGCGGTGAGGGTGTCCATGACGAGTCCGGACCGTGACCGGTTCGGGACCGGATCGGCCCAACGTATCGCCTCGCCCAGGCGTCGTAGTGACGTCAGTCACCACGACGCACCCCGGGGGAAGCCCGTATGCAGACACACGGCACGTCCAGGCACCGGGCCGCACGGCCCGTCCAGATCCTCTCGTCGGTGCTGCTCGCCGCCGCCCTCGCCCTGACCGGGTGCAGCGGTGACGCGAGCGACCTCGGCACCGCGTCCGGCGACTCGGACGCCAAGTCCGGCGTCAGCGCGGACAGGGCCGGGGCGGGCGCCGCGGCGCCCGCCGAGGGGGGCCGCGCCGACCAGAGCACCGGCGACCGGGCCGCCGCGCCGCAGAAGCCGGTCACGGTCCACATCATCCACACGGCCTCGCTGACCGTGCGGGTCAAGGACGTCCCGGAGTCCCTCGCCGAGGCCCGCACGGTGGTCGAGAACGCGGGCGGCATGGTCGGCAACGAGACCACGGACCGCGACGCCGAGGGCCGCGAGCGGTCCCGTGTCGTACTGCGCGTTCCCGCGGAGGCGTACGAGGAGGTGCTCGCGGAGCTGGAGGGCTCGGGCAAGCTGCTCAGCCGGACGGCCAAGGCCTCGGACGTCACCGAGCAGGTCGTCGACGTGGAGAGCCGCGTCAAGTCGCAGCGGGCCAGCGTCACGCGGATCCGCGAGCTGATGGACCGGGCGACCAAGCTGGCCGACGTGGTCACCCTGGAGGGCGAGTTGAGCTCCCGTCAGGCCGACCTGGAGTCACTGCTCGCCCAGCAGGCCTCCCTGAAGGACCGGACGAGCCTCGCCACGATCACCCTGTCGCTGACCGAGAAGCCGGCGAAGGCGGCCGAGGACGAGGACCCCGGGTTCGTGGACGCGCTCGCGGGCGGCTGGGACGCGTTCGTGACGATGTTCCGCTGGCTGGCCCTGGCGCTCGGCGCGGTGCTGCCGTTCCTGGTGGGGGCGGCCCTGCTCCTCTTCCTGTGGGCCCGGTTCCTGAAGGACCGGCCGCGCGGCGGCCGCGCCGCGGCGACCGCGCCGGCCGGCACGGATCCGCTGCCGGTCGCCCCGCCCGCGCGGCAGGAGGGCGACGACCGCGGCTGACCGCGGGAATCGCGCGCACTCCCGCCGTAGCGTGTCCGTATGAGCATCAGCGGCGAGAGCACGGCCAGGGAGCGTCTGGTGGTCGTCGGCGGGGACGCGGCGGGCATGTCCGCCGCGTCCCGGGCCCGGCGTCTGAAGGGCCCCGACGAACTGGAGATCATCGCCTTCGAGCGGGGCCACTTCAGCTCCTACTCGGCGTGCGGCATCCCGTACTGGGTGGGCGGTGACGTGACCGACCGCGACGCGTTGATCGCGCGAAGTCCCGAGGAGCACCGCGAGCGCGGGATCGACCTGCGGATGCGCACGGAGGTCACGGACCTGGACGTCCGGGGCGGCCGGGTGCGCGCCCGCGACCTGGGGACCGGTGCCGAGTCCTGGACCCCGTACGACAAGCTCGTGATCGCGACGGGCGCGCGGCCGGTGCGCCCGCCGCTGCCCGGCATCGACGCCCCCGGGGTGCACGGCGTGCAGACCCTGGACGACGGGCTGGCGCTGCTCGACACGCTCGGCCGCACGCCGGGCGGGCGGGCCGTGGTGATCGGCGCCGGCTACATCGGCGTGGAGATGGCCGAGGCGCTGATCAACCGCGGGTACGGGGTCACGGTCCTCAACCGCGGCCCGGAGCCCATGTCCACGCTCGACCCGGACATGGGCCGCCTGGTGCACGTGGCCATGGAGGGCCTGGGCATCACGATGGTCAACGGGGCCGAGGTCACCAAGATCCTCACTGGCGGGGACGGCCGGGTGCGCGCGGTCGCCACGCAGGACGAGGAGTACGCGGCGGACGTGGTGGTGCTCGGCATCGGGGTGCGCCCGGAGACCTCGCTCGCCGAGGCCGCCGGGTTGCCGCTCGGCGAGCACGGCGGGCTGCTGACCGACCTCGCGATGCGGGTGCGCGGCCACGACAACGTGTGGGCGGGCGGCGACTGCGTGGAGGTGCTCGACCTGGTCTCCGGCCGGGAGCGCCACATCCCGCTGGGCACGCACGCGAACAAGCACGGCCAGGTCATCGGCTCGAACGTGGGCGGCGACTACGCCACGTTCCCCGGAGTGGTGGGCACGGCGGTCAGCAAGGTGTGCGACCTGGAGATCGCCAGGACCGGGCTGCGCGAGAAGGACGCGCACCGGGCGGGCCTGCGGTTCGAGTCGGTCACCGTCGAGGCGACGGGCCGCGCGGGGTACTACCCGGGCGCCGATCCGATGACGGTGAAGATGCTCGCGGAGCGCCGTACCGGCCGGCTGCTCGGCGTGCAGATCGTCGGCCGCGAGGACGCCGCGAAGCGCGTCGACATCGCCGCCGTGGCGCTCACCGCGTGCATGACCGTGGAACGGATGACGGCCCTCGACCTCGGTTACGCCCCGCCGTTCTCCCCGGTCTGGGACCCCATCCTGGTCGCCGCCCGCAAGGCGGTGTCGGCGGTGCGGTCCGGCGGCTAGCCGGGGCCGGGCCCGTTCCCGCGGTTCCGGACCGCGGGGGCGGGGCACCGCGCCCCGGCGCCCGCGGACGGGCGCCGGACCGGCTCAGGCGCCCTGCGCGGTCCCGGGGGCGCTCGCGTTTCCGTTGATCTTCTCTATGGCCTGCCGCGCCTGCTCACCGGGGGTGCGCGGGAGCGACGACACGGCGGACACCGCGGGGGTCGACACGGCGGGCGCGGACTGCGGCCGGGCGTGCGTGCCGGGCTGCCTGCTGCGCAGCCGGTGGGTCGCCGCCTCGTCCAGCGTCACGGGCCGTCCCATGCTCGCGGCGAGTTGCCCGGCCTCCTGGCCGAGCGCGGCCACGTCCTCCCACGGCAGCCTGACGACGAGGGCGAGTTCCGCCTCTCCGTCCGGCGTGGCGATCAACGGCTGAGTGACTCGGTCGTTCATGGACCTGTTCCTCACGTGTGACTTGGGTCGCGGGCGTTGCCGTGACATACGCACGCGTCCGCACGCCCGTTCAGATTCCGCGATCCCGGGCAGTATCCCTGCGTGGTCATACCCGTCCATGACGTGAACCCGGCACGTCGCACGCCCTATGTGACCTACGCGCTGGTCGCGGCCGGCGTCCTGGTGTTCCTGGGCACTCCGGGCGTGGCCTCCTGGGTCACCGGCGAACACGGTCTGGCGCAGACATGCCGCCTCCAGGCGTTCCTGGACCACTGGGCGGCGGTGCCCCGCGAGCTGATCCACGGCCGGCTGCCGGCGGGCGTCCCCACGGGCGACGTGGGCGTGGGCCCGCGGGGCCCGGGCTGCGTCGTCGGAGCGCCCGGCTACGACAAGTCGCCGCCGCTGTCGGTGCTCACCGCGATGTTCCTGCACGGCGGCTGGCTGCACCTGCTCGGCAACATGCTGTTCCTGCTGATCTTCGGCAACAACATCGAGGACCGCCTCGGCCACATCCGCTACCTGCTGTTCTACGTGGCCTGCGGCTACGCGGCGACGTACGGCTTCGCCCTGGTCAACGCCGACTCGGCGGACCCGCTGATCGGCGCGTCGGGGGCGATCGCCGGGGTCCTCGGGGCGTATCTGGTCCTGTATCCGAGAGCCCGGGTGTGGGTCCTCGTGCCGTTCCTGGTGTTCCTGCCGCTGCGGCTGCCCGCCTGGATCGTGCTGGGCTTCTGGTTCGCGCTCCAGGCGGTGTACTCGTCGGGCAGCGGTCTCCCGGAGGCCGGCACGGTGGCGTACGCGGCCCATGTCGCCGGCTTCCTCGCGGGCATGGTCCTGGCCTGGCCGCTGCGCAGGGGGACCGTGCAGCCACCGGAGCCGCGCGGCCTGCTGTGGGGCAGGCGGGCGCGGCGCGACCGGTGACGTCGGACGGGCGCGACGGCCCTCAGCGGGCGGTGCGGGTGTGCACGTAGTCGACGAGCCGGGTGAGGGCGTCGGGGTCCATGCTCGGCAGGACACCGTGGCCGAGGTTGAAGACGTGGCCCTCCAGTCCCGCGGCGGCGTCGAGGACCTCCCGGGTCTTCTCCTCGACGGCCTCGCGGGTGGCGAACAGGACGGCGGGGTCGAGGTTGCCCTGGAGCGCCTTGCCCGGGCCGACCCGGCGGGCGGCCTCGTCGAGCGGGACGCGCCAGTCGACGCCGACGACGTCAGCGCCCGCCTCGCCCATCAGGCCGAGCAGTTCGCCCGTGCCGACGCCGAAGTGGATGCGCGGGACGCCGTACCCGGCGACGGCGTCGAAGACCTTGGTGGACGCGGGCATCACCGAGCGCCGGTAGTCGGCGGGTGCCAGGGCGCCCACCCAGGAGTCGAAGAGCTGCACCGCGCTGGCGCCGGCCTCGATCTGGACCTTCAGGAAGGCGGAGGTGATCTCCGCGAGGCGGTCGAGCAGGTCGGCCCAGAGCCGCGGGTCGCCGTACATCAGCGCCTTGGTGTGCTCGTGGTTCTTGGAGGGGCCGCCCTCGACGAGGTAGCTCGCGAGGGTGAAGGGCGCGCCCGCGAATCCGATCAGGGGGGTCCCGCCGAGTTCGGCCGTCAGGAGCTTGATCGCCTCGGTGACGTACCAGACGTCCTCCGGGGTCAGGTCGCGCAGCTGGCCCAGGTCGGCGCGGGTGCGGATCGGGTTCTGGACGACCGGGCCGACGCCGGGCTTGATGTCCAGGTCGATGCCGATGGCCTTGAGCGGTACGACGATGTCGCTGAAGTAGATCGCGGCGTCCACGCCGTGCCGGCGCACCGGCTGGAGGGTGATCTCGGCGACCAGCTCGGGCCGCATGCAGGACTCCAGCATGGGGATGCCCTCGCGGACCTTCAGGTACTCGGGCAGTGAGCGCCCCGCCTGCCGCATGAACCACACCGGCGTGTGCGGTACGGGTTCACGCCTGCACGCCTTCATGAAGGCGGAGTCGTACGCGGCGGTCGGCTGGTGGCCCTGGGGGCTGTCGTTGGCGCTCACGACGAAAAGTCTCGCACGGCGCCGGGGCTCCCGAGGCCCCGGTACGGGGGTGCGCGGACCCCGGCACCGCGGCCGGCCGGCGCGCGCGGGGGCGTGCCCGAACGGTGCGATCCGGACAGTGGCCCCGCTCAGGGGTGTCTCTCCCTGCGCGAAGGCCCTGTTCCCCTTAATCTTCCCCGCATGGCTGCGGCTCAGGGACGACTGTCGGACGGCGCTGGCGGAATGGACGACTCCAAGGAGGGGGAAGGGGAGCGGGATGCGTTGGAGGCGGCTCCGCTGCCATTCCGGGCCGCCGTCGAAGCGCTGAGGACCGCGCGGTTGAGGCCGCAGATCGAGATCGACCCGACCAAGGCGCCGCGGCGGCTCGCTCCGTTCGCGTACGCGCTGGAGGCCGCCGTGGTCGACGGTGACGAGGACCTGGCGGACGGCCGCCTGGTGCTGCTCCACGACCCGGCCGGGCACGACGCCTGGCACGGCTCGTTCCGGCTGGTGACCCTCGTGCGCGCCGAGCTGGAGCCGGAGATGGCGTCGGACCCGCTGCTGCCCGACGTCTGCTGGTCCTGGCTGACGGGCGCGCTCCAGGCGCGCGGCCTCTCCTTCGGGGAGCCCAGCGGCACGGTCACCCGGGCCGGGTCCCACTACTTCGGGGGGCTCGCCGACCGCCCGTCCGCGTCCCAGATCGAGATCCGCGCCTCGTGGACCCCCCGCGAGGGCCTGGGCGGCATCCCGGACACGGCGTCCCATCTGACCGCCTGGTGCGATCTGCTGGCCCAGATCGCGGGACTCCCCCCGGCCGGGCCGGGAGACGCCTCGATCGTCACGCTGCCCCAGCGGCGGGGCCCGCAGTCCCGCTGACGTCCCGGCCCCGCCCGCACGGGCGGGCCCTGCCACCCCGGCCCGCCCGTGCCGGCCGCGTCCCACCCCGCCGTGCCGTAGGGACGCCCCCGGCGGCGGGCCCCGGGACATCGCGGTGGCCGCGCGGTGGCCGCGCTCAGGCTGCCGTCGCCCGCGCGGTGGCCGCTCCGGCTGCCGTCGCCCGCGCGGTGGCCGCCGTCGTCCGCGGCCGTTCCCGAGCGGCGCGCGGAGCCCGAGCGGGCGTGACCGGCTCTTCCCGGTGCCACCGGTTCTCCCAGGGCGTCACCGGCCCTTCCCCGGCGCGCTCCGGCGGCCGCAGGAGCGCGGCACGGCGCCCTCTCCGGCCGCTCCGCGCGCGGCGGTGACCGTCGGCGCGGACTCCCGAATCGCGTGCTCGCCCCTTGCGGCACGGCCGGGTCGTGCCCGGAAACGCTCCTGACCCTTTATCGATACGACCACTTTCAGCCCCGTAACGAAGCGGAGCGAACTCGTTTCGATCTTCGGGTGATCGATCGTGCGTCCGATTCGCACACACTATTACTCACCAAATCGTGATCATTCTCTAAAGGCGGACGGGTTTGGTGCCGAAGACCTCTGTGACCTTGAAAGCACGGTTCATCCCGGCTTCATCCCCACAGCCGGTCCCCGTCCCGCACCCCAGGAGGCCTGGTGTCCGTTCTCCTCGAGCAGCCCGCAAGCCTGGTCGCCTACCGCCCGAACAAGCCGACCGCGATGGTGGTCGTGGCCGACCCCCGCGTGCGCTCCACCGTCACCCGCCACCTGTGGGCGCTCGGTGTTCGCGACGTGATCGAGGCCTCGTCCGTCGCGGAGGCTCGTCCCCGCATCGGCAACCCCCGCGACATCTGTGTCGCAGACGTCCATCTCCCCGACGGCTCCGGCCTGACCCTCCTGTCCGAAACCCGTGCGGCGGGCTGGCCGAACGGCCTGGCCCTCTCCGCCGCCGACGACATCGGCGCCGTGCGCAACGCCCTCGCGGGCGGCGTCAAGGGCTACGTCGTCACCGGCACCCGCACCAACCTGGGCCTCCCCAGCCGACCGGGCGCCGCCCCCATCGGCTCGGCCGCCGCCCGCATGCACCGCCGTCCCCCGGGTGCCCCGAGCCACCCGGGCGGCTACCGCGAGCTGTCCGGCCGCGAGGTCGAGGTGCTCCGCCTCGTGGCCGAGGGCCAGTCGAACAAGGCCATCGGCGTCTCGATGGGACTGTCCGCGCTCACCGTCAAGAGCCACCTCGCCCGCATCGCCCGCAAGCTGGGCACGGGAGACCGCGCCGGCATGGTCGCGGTGGCCCTGCGGACGGGAATCATCCACTGACCGCGTCCCGGAGCGGCCCTGACCGCACCCCGGGAGCAGGCGTTCCGGACGAACCGGCACCGCCCTTGATCCGGAATTCACTGACCTGACTGGTTTACGACCCCCAGACGCCCGTCGACGGAACGTTCCGTCGACGGGCGTCGTACATACACAGATACCCTTGACAGGTGACCGACGCCCAAGAGACCGCAGCAGACAGTTCACTGCGAACCACCGGAGGCGCTCCTCCGGACGACGTCGAACCGGCGCCGATCCCCTTGCTGGAGCCCCGCGACGGAATTCCGCCGGTGATCGCCGACGAGGAATCGCTCGCCGAGGTGATCGCCGCCTTCGCCGCCGGCACCGGACCCGTCGCCGTGGACGCCGAGCGCGCGTCCGGCTACCGCTACGGGCAGCGCGCCTATCTCGTGCAGCTGCGCCGCGAGGGCGCGGGAACTGCGCTCGTCGACCCGGTCGCCTGCCCCGACCTGTCCGGCCTCGGCGAGGCGCTCTCCGGTGTCGAGTGGGTGCTGCACGCGGCGACCCAGGACCTGCCCTGCCTGCGCGAGATAGGCATGGTCCCCAGTCGTCTGTTCGACACGGAGCTGGCCGGCCGGCTGGCCGGATTCCCCCGTGTCGGGCTGGGCGCGATGGTCGAGGGCGTCCTCGGCTTCGTCCTGGAGAAGGGCCACTCTGCGGTCGACTGGTCGACCCGCCCGCTGCCCGAGCCCTGGCTGCGGTACGCCGCGCTGGACGTGGAGCTCCTGGTCGACCTGCGGGACGCGCTGGAGAAGGAGCTGGACCGGCAGGGCAAGCTGGAGTGGGCCCACCAGGAGTTCGACGCCATTGCCTCGGCTCCCCCGCCCGAGCCGCGCAAGGACCCGTGGCGCCGTACGTCCGGCATGCACAAGGTGCGCCGCCGCCGGCAGATGGCGGTCGTGCGCGAGCTGTGGCAGAGCCGCGACCGGATCGCGCAGCGCAGGGACATCTCACCGGGCAAGGTGCTGGGCGACGCGGCCATCGTCGAGGCGGCGCTCGCGCTGCCCGCCAATGTGCACGCGCTGTCCGCGCTCAACGGCTTCGGGCACCGCATGGGCAGGCGCCAGCTCGAACAGTGGCAGGCGGCCGTGGACCGGGCGAAGGCGCTGCCCGAGTCCGAGCTCCCGCAGCCGGGCCAGTCGGTGTCCGGCCCCCCGCCGCCGCGCGCCTGGGCCGAGAAGGACCCGGCCGCCGCCGCCCGGCTGTCGGCCGCGCGCACCGCGGTGTCGGCACTCGCCGAGTCCCTGAACATGCCGCAGGAGAACCTGATCACCCCGGACACGGTCCGGCGCGTGTGCTGGGAGCCGCCCTCGACGCCGGACGCCGAGTCGGTGGCGGCCTCGCTCGCCGGGTACGGGGCCCGGCGGTGGCAGGTCGAGCAGGTGACACCGGTGCTGGTGGCCTCGCTCGCGGCGACCGCTCCGTAGCGGGCGGCGGGTGGGGCGGTGGCGGACGCCGCGGCCCCACCGCGCCACCGCCCCGCGTCACTTCGTCGCGCCTCTCGTGAAGCCGTTGTAGATGAAGCGCTGGAGGAACAGGAAGACGACGAGCGTCGGCAGGATGACGAGGACCGTGCCCGCCGAGATCGTCTCCCAGTGCGCCCCGAACGGCCCCTTGAAGCGGAACAACGACGTGGAGATCACGCCGAGTTCCTCGGAGGGCATGTAGAGGAACGGGATGTAGAAGTCGTTGTAGACGGTGATCCCCTTGACGATGACCACCGTCGCGATCGCGGGCTTGAGCAGCGGAAGGATGATCTTCCGGTAGATCGTGAAGGCGTTGGCCCCGTCGAGGCGCGCGGCCTCGTCCAGCGAGACCGGGATCGACCGGACGAACTGCAGGAAGATGTAGATCGAGACGATGTCGGTGCCCATGTAGAGCGCGATGGGCGCCCAGCGGCTGTCGAACATGCCGAAGCTGTCGACGATCTGGAAGGTCGCCACCTGTGTGGTCACTCCCGGTACGAGCGTGGCGACCAGGAAGAGCGCGACGACGAGCTTCCTGAGGCGGAAGACGTAGCGGTCGATCGCGTACGCGGCCATCGACCCGACGACCACCGTTCCGGTGACCGAGAAGAGCAGGATGAACGCGGTGTTCCCGAAGGCCTGGAGCATCCGTCCGTCGCGGAACGCCGTCAGGTAGTTGCCGAAGTCCAGCGGGTTCTCGGGCAGTTCGAGCGCCCCGCTGCCGTTCGCCATCTCCTGACCGGACTTGAGCGAGGTCAGCAGGACGACGAGCAGCGGGAGCAGGACCACCGCGCTCGCCCCGGCCAGCGACAGGTAGGTGAGGGTGCGGGCGACTCCCCTGCGGCTCATACGAGGTCCACCCTGTCGTCGGGAACCAGTCGCCGCTGCACCCAGGTCACCGCCAGGATGATCAGCAGCAGCACGACCGCGGACGCCGAGGCGAGTCCGGTCTTGTTGAACTGGAAGGCCAGCTTCACCGTCTGGATCACGAAGGTCTCGGTGCCGGTCGCCCCGCCGGTCATGATGAACGGCACCTCGAAGGCCGAGAGCGAGCCGGAGACGGAGAGGATGACGCTCAGGCTGAGCACCGGCCTGATGCCGGGCGCGATGATGTGCCGGAACTGCTGCCTGCGGTTCGCCCCGTCCAGTTCGGCCGCCTCGTACAGCTCTCCCGGGACGGACTGGATCGCACCGAGGAACAGGACGAAGTTCAGCCCCAGGTAGCGCCAGACGGAGACGCCCGCCAGGGACACGTTGGCTGAGACAGGTGTGCCGAGCCAGGGACGGTCGGTGTGCACGCCGAGCAGCCGCAGCACCGAGTCGAGCGTGCCGCCGTCCTGGAAGAAGTGGAGGAAGACGAACCCGATGGCGACCCCGTTGATCAGGTACGGGAAGAAGAGCACGCCCTTGAAGAAGTTCCGGAAGCGCACGTTGAAGCTGAGCACGGTCGCGAAGTAGAGCGCGAGGGCGATCTGGAGCACCGAGGCGGCGAGGTAGTAGCCGCTGACGAAGAAGACCTCGAACAGCGCGGGCCTGGTGAGGAGTTCGGCGTAGTTGCCGGCGCCCGTGTAGTTCAGCTCGGGGCTGACGCCGTCCCAGTCGGTGAAGCTGTACGCGACCATGTTGGCCACCGGCGCGTACGTGAAGACGATCAGCAGGAGCAGCGGGGCGGCGAGGAAGAGCCACGGGGTGGCGCCCCGCCGCAGGCGCGGGCCGCGCGGGGCGCGTGGCGGCGCGGTGGGCGCGGCCTCCTGGGGCCGCGCCGCCCGCCCGGTCGGATGCGCCATCAGGACCCCGCGGACTTCCGGGCCTCGGTCCAGCGCCCGCCCAGATCGCCGAGGAAGTCGTCGAGGCCGCCCTTGCGCGCGCCGCGGGCCAGGTCGACGAGGTCCTGGCGGTAGTCGGGCTTGTAGATGCCGACCTCGGACTGGTTGTCGATCTCCTTGACGGCCGCGCCTTGGGCGTCGTCCAGTTCGATGAACTTCACGCCCGCGTCCTCGTAGGGTTCGAGGACCTCGGGCAGGGGGGCTCCCTTGACCGGGGAGAGGGTCAGGTTGTCCGCCGCGTAGCCGGACTTCTCGGTGAACCAGTCGATCCAGGCGCGGGCCGCGTCCTTGTGGTCGGAGTGGACGTTGACGGCCTGGTTGTAGTCGGGGGACATGGTCGCGCAGAACGTACCGCCCGGCTGGGCCGGGAAGGGCATGAAGCCGACGTCGGCGGGGTCGGCGCCGGCCTGTTCGGCGGCGGCCCTGAACTGGGTGACCGCCCAGGAGCCCAGCCACATGGTGGCGATGTCGCCCTTCGCCAACTTCGGCTTGGAGGCCTCCCAGTTGGTGGTCGTCGGATCCTTCTCGGCGAGTCCGTCGCGCACGATGTCGTACAGCAGCGTGTCGCCGACCCGCAGGTCCGCGCCCTCGGCCCAGGGGTCGCCCTCGGCCAGCGCGGTGGTCGCGCCGGTGTCGCAGCCGACCGATCCGTTGACGTAGGTCCACGAGGTCAGCGGCCACATGTCCTTGAAGTTCGTGTAGTACGGGATCGCGTCGGTCCCGGACCTGATGGCGCGCAGGGCGTCGAGGAACTCGGCGGGCGTGGTGGGCCATTCGGTGATCCCGGCCTCCTTCCAGATCCGCTTGTTGTAGACGAAGCCGGGGACGGCTCCCATCGGGCTCTGGCCGTAGACCTTGCCGCCGACCTCGGTGAAGTCCGTGAAGTGGTACTTCCGCGCGCGCTCCGCCCTGGTGCCGAGCGAGGCGAAGAACCTGGGGTAGTCGCTCTTCCTGACGACGGCCGGGATCATCAGGACGTCGCCGTAGTTCTCCGTGTTCATCCGGATCTTGACCTCTCCCTCGTAGTCCGTGAGGGCGTCGAACTCGACGTCGACGTCGGGGTAGGTCCTGTTGAACTCGGCGGCGTACTTCTTCATCGTGCCGTCCTGCACGAGGTCGGTCCGGTGGGTGAGGACGGTGATGCCGCCGGACACCTTGCCGGGGTCGGTGGGGGCCTTGGCGTCCGCGCCCTTCGAGGTGCCTCCGCTTCCGGTGCAGCCCGCGGCCAGCAGTGCCGCGGCGAGGAGCGTTCCGGCCAGTTTCGTGCTGCGGTTCATTTGCACCAGCTCCGTTCAGGGACGGATGAGCACGGGTGGGGATGGCTGGTTCCGCACTCTGGCAGCCGTTACTGAACCGGTAAAGTCCCAATTCCGCCAACGATGCAGAAGTATTTCCCAGCCCTGGTCAGTCATGGCCTAGACCGGTTTAGGAGTGCGCATGCTGGACGTCGCCCCGATGGACGAGGGATGGATCCTGCGGCACGACGGGGCGGCGCTGCCGGCCTCGGTGCCGGGCTGCGTGCACACGGACCTGCTGGCCGCGGGGGTCGTCCCGGACCCGTTCCTCGGGCGGAACGAGGCCGCGGTCGGCTGGGTGGGGCGGCGCGAGTGGACGTACGAGAGGACCCTCGGCCCGCTGCCCGGCGGCCACGAGCGGACCGACCTGGTCTTCGACGGCCTCGACACCGCGGCCGAGATCACGCTCGACGGCCGGAAGCTCGGCTCGGTGCGGAACATGCACCGCTCGCACCGCTTCGACGTCACGGGCCTCGAAGGCCTGCTCTCGGTCCGCTTCAGGTCCGCCCACGCCGAGGCCGAGGCGGTGCGCGGGCTCCTCGGCGAGCGGCCGAACGCCTATCCCGAGCCGTTCCAGTACATCCGCAAGATGGCCTGCTCCTTCGGCTGGGACTGGGGCCCGACACTGGTGACGGCCGGGATCTGGCGGCCGGTGCGCCTGGAGCACTGGTCGACGGCGCGCATCGCCCGGGTGCGACCGGTCGTCACGGTCGAACAGGGTCTCGGCCGCGTCGAGTTGCTGGTCGACGTCGAGCGGACCGCCGGCCGGGCGGGACTCGCCCTGAGCGCCCGCGCGGGCGGCGCCGAGACACGGGTGGAGGTCGTCGGCACCGGCGCGACCGTCCTCGTCGAGGTGCCGGACCCCGAGCTGTGGTGGCCACGCGGATACGGCGAACAGCCGCTGTACGAGGTGGAGTTGACGCTTTCCGACGCGAGCGGGCCGCTCGATGCCTGGCGGCGGCGCATCGGGTTCCGGTCCGTCGAACTGGACCGAAGCGCCGACGAGCACGGTTCGGGATTCACCTTCGTCGTCAACGGCGAGCGCCTGTTCGCGCGGGGCGTCAACTGGATCCCGGACGACGCCCTGCCGTCCCGGGTCACCCGCGAGCGGTACCGCACCCGGCTGGCCCAGGCGGCTGCGGCGGGCGTGGACCTCGTCCGGGTCTGGGGCGGCGGCATCTACGAGAACGAGGACTTCTACGACGCCTGCGACGAACTGGGCCTGCTGGTCTGGCAGGACTTCCCCTTCGCCTGCGCGGCCTACCCCGAGGAGCAGCCGCTGCGCGGGGAGGTGGAGGCGGAGGCGCGCGAGAACGTCGTACGCCTGATGCCGCACCCCTCCCTCGTGCTGTGGAACGGCAACAACGAGAACCTGTGGGGCTTCAGGGACTGGGACTGGGAGCGCCCGCTGGCCGGTGACTCGTGGGGCGAGGGCTACTACCTCGGGCTGCTGCCGCGGATCGTCGCCGAACTGGACCCCACGCGGCCGTACGCGGCGGGCAGTCCGTGGTCGGGCTCCTGGGACCGCCATCCCAACGATCCGGCGCACGGCACCCACCACTCGTGGGAGGTGTGGAACCGTCGGGACTACGCCGACTACACGCTCGAAGTCCCGCGCTTCGTGGCCGAGTTCGGCTGGCAGGCGCCGCCCGCGTACGCCACGCTGCGGCGTGCCCTGCCCGGCGAGGAGCCGGCGCCCGACTCCCCCGGGATGCTGCACCACCAGAAGGCGGAGGACGGGAACGGCAAGCTCGCCCGCGGACTCGCGCACCACTTCGCCGTACCCGAACAAGGCTTCTCGGAGGCGGACTTCGACCGCTGGCACTACCTCACGCAGGTCAACCAGGCGCGGGCGGTGGCCGCCGGGATCGAGCACTGGCGCTCGAACTGGCCCGTGTGCGCGGGCACGGTCCTGTGGCAGCTCAACGACTGCTGGCCGGTGACCTCCTGGGCCGCGATCGACGGGGACGGACGCGAGAAGCCGCTCTACCACGAGCTCAAACGGCTGTACGCGGACCGGCTGCTGACCCTGCGCCCCGGACCCGGCGGGCCGGTCCTCGCCGCCGTCAACCAGGCGGCACGGCCCTGGAGGAGCGCTCCGGTCCTGCGCCGGATGTCCGTGGACGGTGCCGTGGTCGCCGAGGCGGTCGTGGAGTTCGACGCGGGGGCGCGCGCGGTCGCCCGGCTCCCGGTGCCCGGCGAGCTGCGCCCGGCCGGCCCCGGGGAGTTCCTGGTCGCGGACGCCGACGGGCTGCGCGCGCTGCACTTCCCGGCGCCCGACCGCGACATCCCCTACCCCCGGCCGCGGTTCGACGTCTCGGTCGCCCCGGGCCGGGTGACCGTCACGGCCCACACCCTCGTGCGGGACCTGCTGCTCCAGGCCGACCGGCTGGCGCCCTCGGCGCGGGCCGACCGAGGGCTCGTCACGCTGCTTCCGGGCGAACGGGTGACCATCGGGGTGCGCGGCTGGGAGACTCCGGACACCGCGGACGCGGTGACCGCCCGATCCGCCCTGTACTGCGTGGAGCCCGCACGATGACGACACCGCCCCGCGTCACCATCAAGGACGTCGCGGCCCGCGCCGGGGTGTCGAAGGGTGCCGTGTCGCTGGCCTTCAACCAGAAGCCCGGACTGTCCGGGACGACCCGGGACAGGATCTTCCGGGCGGCCCGCGAGCTGGGCTGGGAACCCAACCTGGCCGCGCGCTCGCTCGCGGGCCGGCGGGTCGACGTGGTCGGCCTGGCCGTGTGCCGGCCCGCGCGGCTGCTGGGACTCGAACCCTTCTACATGGAGTTCGTGTCGGGGGTGGAGAGCGTGCTGACGGAGCAGTCCTGCGCCCTGCTGCTGCGGCTCGTGCGCAGCGTCGACGAGGAGGTCGGGATCCAGGAGGCCTGGTGGCGGGGGAGGCAGGTCAGCGGGTCGATCCTGGTGGACTTCCGGGCCGACGACCCCCGCGCGGCCGCCGCCGAACGGCTGGGCGTGCCCGTCGTGGCCGTCGGGCACCCCTCGCTCACCGGGGGACTGACCTCGGTGTGGACCGACGACGCGACCGCGGTCACCGAGGCCGTGCGCTATCTCGCGGCGCTGGGGCACCGGCGGGTCGCACGGGTGGGCGGCGCCGCGGGGCTCGGGCACACGGCGATCCGTACGGCCGCGTTCGACGAGGCGGCCCGGGTGCTGGGGCTCGCCGGGGCCCGGCAGGTCGCGACCGACTTCTCGGGCGAGGCGGGGGCCCGGGCCACCCGGTCGCTGCTGTCCGCCGCCCCCTCCGACCGGCCCACCGCGATCGTCTACGACAACGACATCATGGCCGTGGCGGGACTGTCGGTCGCCTCCGAGATGGGGCTGGGCGTGCCCGCGGACGTGTCGCTGCTCGCCTGGGACGACTCGCAGTTGTGCCGTCTGACGCATCCGACGCTGTCCGCGATGAGCCACGACGTGCACGGGTTCGGGGCGGACGTCGCCCGCACGCTCTTCGGAGTGATCACCGGCGAGGGGCCCGGATCGCATCCCGTGCCCACACCGGTGCTCACCCCTCGCGGCTCGACCGCGCCACCACGGCCCTGAGCGGCGGGGACACCGGCGCGGGGGCCGTTCGGGGGCGGTCGGGACCCGCGCCGGAGCGGCCTGCCGCGCCGTTCCGCGCGCCCCTCCCGTGGTAGGGACATGTGTGACCTTCGCCGCTCCCGGCCCGAGGACTGGGCAGCATGGTTACTCGTAAGTAGCATGGAGAGGTGAGCGCGCGCTCAGCCGCGTGCGCCGCGCAGCAGTGCCATCCCGCACCCTGGAGGAGAGCCATCGTGCCTCGTACCGTCAGGGATGTCGTCTTCGTCGACGGCGTCCGCACCCCGTTCGGCAAGGCGGGCCCGAAGGGCATTTACCACGAGACCCGTGCCGACGACCTCGTCGTGAAGGCGATCCGGGAGCTGCTGCGCCGCAACCCCGGCCTCGACCCGAAGAAGATCGACGAGGTCGCCATCGCCGCGACCACGCAGATCGGCGACCAGGGCCTGACGCTCGGCCGCACCGCCGGAATCCTGGCCGGGCTCCCGCAGTCCGTCCCCGGCTACTCGATCGACCGCATGTGCGCCGGCGCCCTGACCGCCGTGACGGCGACCGCGGGCTCCATCGCCTTCGGCGCCTACGACGCCGTCATCGCCGGCGGTGTCGAGCACATGGGCCGCCACCCCATGGGCGAGGGCGTCGACCCGAACCCGCGCTTCGTGAGCGAGAAGCTGGTCGACGAGTCCGCCCTGTTCATGGGCATGACCGCCGAGAACCTGCACGACCGCTACCCGACCATCACCAAGCAGCGCGCCGACGAGTACGCCGTGCGCTCGCAGGAGAAGGCCGCGAAGGCGTACGCCAACGGCAAGATCCAGCAGGACCTGGTGCCGATCTCGGTGCGCAACTCCAACGCGGAGGTCGGTGAGACGGGCTGGGGCCTGGTCACCGCCGACGAGCCGATGCGCCCGGGCACCACGCTGGAGAACCTGTCCGGCCTGAAGACCCCGTTCCGCGTGCACGGCCGGGTCACCGCCGGCAACGCGGCCGGTTTGAACGACGGCGCCACGGCCTCGATCCTCGCGTCCGAGGACTTCGCCCGCGAGCACGACCTGCCGGTCAAAATGCGCCTGGTCTCCTACGCCTTCGCCGGTGTCGAGCCGGAGGTCATGGGCTACGGCCCGATCCCGGCCACGGAGAAGGCCCTCGCCAAGGCGGGCCTGTCGATCGAGGACATCAACCTCTTCGAGATCAACGAGGCCTTCGCCGTCCAGGTGCTGGCCTTCCTGGAGCACTACGGCATCGCCGACGACGACGCGCGCGTCAACCAGTACGGCGGCGCCATCGCGTACGGCCACCCGCTGGCCTCCTCCGGCGTCCGACTGATGACGCAGCTGGCCCGCCAGTTCGAGGAGCAGCCCGAGGTCCGCTACGGCCTCACCACCATGTGCGTCGGCTTCGGCATGGGCGCGACGGTCATCTGGGAGAACCCGCACCACAAGGACGCCGGAGGCGACAAGTGAGCACCACCGAACTCCTGAAGGGCGCGGCCGAGCTGTTCCCGGACGAGGTCGTGACGTCCGCGCACGTACGTCACCTGGACCTGCCGTTCAACGCGGGGCGCTTCGCGCTCATCACGCTGGACAACGGCTTCGACCACACCAAGCCGACCACCTTCGGCCCGCAGTCGCTGGCGAACCTGAACACCGCCCTCGACCAGGTCGAGAAGGAGGCGGCGGCCGGTGAGATCGTCGGCGCCGGCGTCACCGGCAAGCCGTTCATCTTCGCCGTCGGCGCGGACCTCAAGGGCGTCGAGCTGCTGAAGAAGCACGACGACGCGCTCGCCATCGGCAAGGGCGGCCACGAGGTCTTCAAGCGCCTCGCCGGTATCGGCGTGCCCACCTTCGCCTACTACAACGGCGCGGCGATGGGCGGCGGCGTCGAGGTCGGCCTGCACTGCTCGTACCGCACGGTCTCCGCGGCCCTGCCGGCCTTCTCGCTCCCCGAGGTCTTCCTCGGCCTGGTACCCGGCTGGGGCGGCTGCACGATCCTGCCGAACCTGATCGGCGCCGACCGCGCGGTCTCGGTGATCATCGAGAACTCGCTCAACCAGAACAAGCAGCTCAAGGGCTCGCAGGTCTACGAACTCGGCATCGCCGACGCGCTGTTCGAGGGTGCGGACTTCCTGGAGCAGTCCCTGCTGTGGACCGCCTCGGTCCTCAAGGGCGAGATCGTCGTCGAGCGTGCCGCGATCGACCGCGGCGAGGCCTGGGACCAGGCCGTCGCCAAGGGCCGCGCCGTCGCGGACGGCAAGGTGCACGGCGCCGCCCCGGCCGCGTACCGCGCGCTGGACATCATCGCGGCGGCCAAGGACGGTGACCTGCAGAAGGGTTACGACGCCGAGGACGTGGCCCTCGCCGACCTGATCATGGGTGGCGAACTGCGCGCCGGCATCTACGCGTTCAACCTCGTGCAGAAGCGCGGCAAGCGCCCCGCCGGTGCTCCGGACAAGTCGCTCGCGCGTCCGGTCACCAAGGTCGGCGTCGTGGGCGCGGGCCTGATGGCCTCGCAGCTCGCGCTGCTCTTCCTGCGCCGCCTCGAAGTGCCCGTCGTGCTGACGGACATCGACCAGGAGCGCGTCGACAAGGGCGTGGGCTACGTGCACGCCGAGATCGACAAGCTGCTCGGCAAGCGCCGTATCAACCAGGACAAGGCCAACCGCCTCAAGGCCCTGGTCTCCGGCGTGCTGGACAAGGCGGAGGGCTTCTCCGACGCCGACTTCGTCATCGAGGCCGTCTTCGAGGAGATCGGCGTCAAGCAGCAGGTGTTCGCGGAGGTCGAGGCCGTCGTTCCGGCGCACGCGATCCTCGCCACGAACACCTCGTCGCTCTCGATCACCGAGATGGCCTCGAAGCTGAAGAACCCCGAGCGGGTCGTCGGCTTCCACTTCTTCAACCCGGTCGCGATCCTCCCGCTCCTGGAGATCGTGCGCGGCGAGCAGACCGACGACGCCTCGCTGGCCACGGCGTTCGCCGTCGCCAAGAAGCTCAAGAAGACCGCGGTGCTGGTGAAGGACGCCCCGGCGTTCGTCGTCAACCGCATCCTCACCCGCTTCATGGGCGAGATCCAGAACGTCATCGACGAGGGCACCTCGGTCGAGGTCGCCGAGAGGGCCGTCGAGCCGCTCGGCCTGCCGATGTCGCCGCTGGTGCTCCTGGAGCTGGTCGGTCCCGCGATCGGCCTGCACGTGTCCGAGACCCTCAACCGGTCCTTCCCGGACCGCTTCACGGTCTCCCCGAACCTCGCCGCCGTCGTCAAGGCGGGCAAGCGCGGCTTCTACGTGTACTCCGCCGAGAACGGCTTCAAGCCGGAGCTGGACCCGGAGGTCGCCGCGCTGCTGAAGCAGGGCGACGTCGTCCTGACCGAGGAGCAGGTGCGGGCCCGCGTGCTCGACGCCGTCGCCCAGGAGATCGGGCTCATGCTCGACGAGGGTGTCGTCGCCGAGGCGCAGGACATCGACCTGTGCCTGATCACGGGTGCGGGCTGGCCCTTCCACCTGGGCGGCATCACGCCGTACCTGGACCGCGAGGGTGTCTCCGAGCGCGTGAACGGCAAGCCGTTCCTGGCGCAGGGCGTGGCGAGCGTCCCCGCGTAACCGCTGCCTGAACACACCGATGCCCGGCACACCGATGGGTGTGCCGGGCATCGGCGATCCCGCGCCGGGGCCGCCGACGCGCCGGCCGTGGGCGGACGGCCACGGCTCGGTGCCGCGCCCGCATCACGCCGGAACTCACGGACGCGGGCCGCCCGCAACGCGGCGAAGACGGAACCACGGGCCGGGCCCGTCCGCCGACCGGCCGACGCCGCGCTCCGGCGCCCGCAGCCACAGCCACAGCCACAGCCACAGCCACAGCCGGACTCCCCACCGAGCCTGCCTGTTCACCATCGCGGGGCCGAACTCCCCGGCCGAGCCGCCACGTTCACCACCGTCGGCCGAACTCCCGTGCCAGTCCGGTCCGTCGGCCGGAGCACACCGGGCTCCCTCGCGCACGGCCGGGCCCACCTCGACGGAGCCGGCTCCGGCACCTCGGGCCGGGGGCGGCCCCACCCCGTTCACGCCCGCGCAGGGCCGGTTGCCGCGCCTCCGCGCATCCGTGGCAGCAACTCGGCGGCGAGCGGTGCCGACCGCCCCGGGAGGGCCCGTGAAGGGCCCTGGGCGCCCCGAAGGCCCGTACGTCCGTGTCAGGGGCGCGGCGGAGTGGCCGGCACCGGCCGCCATGCCTCCAGGGCGAGCCCCGGTTCGTCCTTGCGGCGGGTCAGCAGCAGCTCCCCGCCGTCCGGCCGGAGCGTGGCCGCCACGACCCGGCCCTCGTGGTCCTCGCCCACCGACACCCGCGCGCCCGGGGGCAGCCGGGGCCCGGACTCGGTCCACCAGGCACCGGCGGACTCCTGCTCGGTCGGATACGCCGCGAAGGCGACACGGCCGTCGGCCGAGCGCTGGGCCAGCAGCGTGCAGTCGACCCCGTCGAGGACGCAGCGGACCGCGGACACCGGCCCCGGCCCGGCACAGGTCACCAGCGGGACCGGGTCGGCGCCGGCCCGCCAGGCGCACACGGTGTCCGTGCCGTCCGTGAAGAACAGCGTGACGTGGTCGTCGGAGGTCGGCAGCGCCGTGAGGGTGCCCGGCCGCGCGTCCGCCTTCAGCGGCTCGTCGTCGAGTTCGGGGATGTGGCCGGGACCGGCCTGGGTCCAGCGCAGGACGCCCTCCGGCGAGGTCGCGTACAGCTCGACGAGCCCCGACGCCCGCGTCACGGCCGCCAGTTCGCCTTCGACGTCCCGGCCGAGCAGGTCGCGCCACGGCCCCCAGCCGCCGCGCTCCTTCTGGCCGCGCATGCTGACCCCGCCCGCCGGATTGCGTACGAAGACGTGGGCGCGGCCCTGGGCGTCCACGGCGACCGCGGGCACTCCGGTCGGCGGTCCCTTCTCGCCGGGGTGCCCGAGCCTGTTCCAGTCGAGCGCGGCGAGGTGCGGCCGGAAGTGCGTCGAGTGGACGAGCCCGGCCTCACCGGCACCGGTGGGCCGCCAGGTCACCAAGTGGGCGTATCCGTCGGCTCCCTGGCCCAGGGCGAGGACGGGATGCACCCGCTGGTCGCCGCCCACCGCGCGGGGCGCCGACCAGGAGCCGCCCGGATGCTGCTGGGCCCAGCAGCGCACCTCTTCGTCCAGCGGGGCGTAGGCGCTGAGCCTGCCGTCCCGCCCGCGTATGAGCCAGTCGCCGTTCACTGTGCGGACCATTGACACTCCACCACTCTAATCAGGTGGGGTGGACCGCCGGCGTGCGACCCTGGCCCCATGGACACTCCGCCGCTGGTGATCGTCGACGCCGCCAACGTGGTCGGGTCCGTGCCCGACGGCTGGTGGCGCGACCGCCGGGGCGCCGCGGAACGGCTGAGGGACCTCCTCGTCCCGTACGCCGCCGAGGGCCTCCCCGGTCGGCCGGGGCCCCTGGAACTCGTGCTGGTCGTCGAAGGCGCCGCCAGGGGCGTCGAATCGGTGCCCGGCGTACGCGTCGACCCGGCCCCGGGCAGCGGCGACGACCGCATCGTCGAGCTGGTCAGGGAGGCCGCCGACCGGCCCCGTCTGGTGGTGACGGCCGACCGCGAACTGCGCGCCAGGGTCACGGAGTCGGGGGCCGAGGTCACCGGACCCCGCACCGTCAGGCCCTGACCTCCCCAGCCGGCCGCCGGCCGCACCTCGCAGCCCGCACCTCGCAGCCCGCCACCGCCGCGCGTCCCCGCCACGCCCCGTTCGGCCCCCCTGCCCCGTGGGACCCCGTACGGCCCCGTACGCGCCCGGCCCCGCGGTCTCCGCCGGAGCGGGACGGCGCGGGGCCGGGAGGGCCGTGCGTCCGGCTACGGGGCCTCGCCGCGCGGCGGGTTCGCGCCTCCGTCGATCGTGGTCTCCTCGTGCCGTCCGAGACGGCTGTGGGAACGGCCGTAGGCGAAGTACACGGCCGCACCGATCACCATCCAGATGCCGAACCGCAGCCAGGTCTCGGCGGGCAGGTTCAGCATCAGCCAGAGCGAGGCGAGCACGGACACGATCGGGAGGAACGGCACCAGCGGCGTACGGAACGAGCGGGGCAGCTCGGGGCGCGTGCGGCGCAGGATGATCACGCCGATCGCCACGACGACGAAGGCGAACAGCGTGCCGATGTTCACCAGCTCGGCGAGTTCGCTGAGGCTCGTGAACCCCGCGAGGATCGCGATGACGACACCGAGCAGAATGGTCGGCCGGTGCGGGGTCTTGAAGCGCGGGTGGACCCGCGAGAAGAACCGCGGCAGCAGCCCGTCACGGCTCATCGCGAAGAAGACGCGGGTCTGCCCGAGGAGCAGGATCATGCAGACGCTCGTGAGGCCGACGGCCGCGCCGAAGCTGATGAACCCCGCGTACCAGGGGTGTCCGGTGGCCTTGAACGCGTCCGCGAGCGGGGCGTCGACGGACAGCTCGCTGTAGTGCTGCATGCCGGTCACGACGATGGCCACGGCCACGTACAGGGTGGTGCAGATGATCAGCGATCCGAGGATTCCGCGCGGCATGTCCCGCTGCGGGTTGCGGGTCTCCTCGGCGGCGGTGGCCACGACGTCGAAGCCGATGAAGGCGAAGAAGACCACGGAGGCCGCGGTGAAGATGCCCATCACGCCGAAGTTGGAGGGCGCCCAGCCGAAGATCAGCTGGATCAGCGGGGACTGGAGTCCGGCGCCCGCGTCCACGGGCTGCGCCTCGGGGATGAAGGGCTCGTAGTTCTTGCCGTCGATGAAGAAGGCGCCGGCGACGATCACCACGACGACGACGGTCACCTTGATGGCGACGACGACCGAGGTGACCCGCGCGGAGAGCTTCATGCCGACCACCAGGATCGCGGTGAGCACCAGCACGAGCGCCGCCGCGAGGATGTCGAAGCCGAAGCCGTCGGCGCCCTCCCGGCCGCTCAGCGCGGCCGGCAGTTGCCACCCCGCGTTGTCCAGCAGCGAGGCGATGTAACCGGACCAGCCGACGGCGACCACCGCCGTGCCGAGGGCGAACTCCAGCACCAGGTCCCAGCCGATGATCCAGGCGGGCAGCTCGCCGAGGGAGGCGTACGAGAAGGTGTACGCCGACCCGGCGACCGGGACCGTGGAGGCGAACTCGGCGTAGCAGAGCGCGGCGAGCGCGCAGACGACACCGGCCACGACGAAGGCCAGGGCCACGGCGGGGCCGGCGTTGTTCTTCGCGACCGTGCCGGTGAGCACGAAGATCCCGGTGCCGATGATGACACCGACGCCGAAGACGGTCAGGTCGAGTGCGGACAGGGATTTCTTGAGCGCGTGCTCCGGTTCCTCTGTGTCCAGGATGGACTGCTCGACCTTCTTCGTTCTGAAGAGGGTGCTGCTCACGGTCGTACCTCCCACGCTTGTCTTCCTCGACATGATCGAGAGGGGGAGTACTCCGTATGCCCCGGCACGTGGGCGTTCACGCGAATGGGCCGGTTCCACCACCGTAAAGGGTGCTGGAACCGGCCCATCCGGGTGTGCGTCAGTCGCGCGCGGGCTCCGCGGAGGCGTGCGCCTGGTCGAACCTGCCGTCGAACCTGGAGACGAGCCCGGTGACCTGGCGGGCGATGTCCGGCGCTGTCAGCCCGATCTCGGCCATGACCTCCTTGCGGGAGGCGTGGTCGAGGAACCGCGGCGGGATGCCGAAGTCGCGCAGCGGCACGTCGACGCCCGCGTCGCGCAGGGCCTGGGCGACCGCGGAGCCGACACCGCCGACGCGGGAGTTGTCCTCGACGGTGACGACCACGCGGTGGCGCTCGGCGAGCGGGGCCATGGCCTCGTCGACGGGCTTGACCCAGCGCGGGTCGACGACGGTCGTGGAGATGCCCTGCCGGTCCAGGAGGCCGGCGATCTCCAGGCACATCGGCGCGAGGGCGCCGACGGAGACCAGGAGCACGTCCGGGGTGTCCGTGCCCGGCTCGCGCAGGACGTCCATCCCGCCGATGCGTCCCACGGCGGGTACGGCGGGCCCGACCGCGCCCTTGGAGAAGCGGACCACCGTCGGGGCGTCGGTGACCTCGACGGCCTCCCGGAGCTGGGCGCGGACCTGGTCGGCGTCGCGCGGCGCGGCCAGCCGCAGGCCCGGCACGACCTGGAGGATCGACATGTCCCACATGCCGTTGTGCGAGGCGCCGTCCGTGCCGGTCACGCCGGCCCGGTCGAGCACGAAGGTGACACCGCACTTGTGCAGGGCGACATCCATCAGCACCTGGTCGAAGGCGCGGTTGAGGAAGGTCGCGTACACGGCGAAGACCGGGTGCAGGCCGCCCGTGGCGAGGCCCGCCGCCGACACGGCGGCGTGCTGCTCCGCGATGCCCACGTCGTAGACGCGCGAGGGGAAGGCCTTGGCGAACTTGTCGAGGCCCACCGGCTGGAGCATGGCGGCCGTGATGGCCACGACGTCCTTGCGCTCCTTGCCGAGCTTGACCATCTCCTCGCCGAAGACCGAGGTCCAGTCGGCGCCGGAGGAGGCGATCGGCAGACCCGTGTCCGGGTGGATCCTGCCGACGGCGTGGAAGCGGTCCGCCTCGTCCTGGAGGGCGGGCTGGTAGCCCCGGCCCTTCTCGGTGAGGCAGTGGACGATGACGGGCCCGCCGAAGCGCTTGGCGCGGGCGAGCGCGGACTCCAGGGCCTCGATGTCGTGGCCGTCGATCGGGCCGACGTACTTCAGGCCGAGGTCCTCGAACATGCCCTGCGGGGCGATGAAGTCCTTGAGGCCCTTCTTGGCGCCGTGCAGCGTCTCGTAGAGGGGCTTGCCGACGACCGGGGTGCGCTCCAGGAGGTCCTTGCCGCGGGCCAGGAAGCGCTCGTAGCCGTCGGTGGTGCGCAGGGTCGCCAGGTGGTTGGCGAGGCCGCCGATGGTCGGCGCGTACGACCGCTCGTTGTCGTTGACGACGATGACGAGCGGGCGGTCCTTGGCGTCGGCGATGTTGTTGAGCGCCTCCCAGGCCATGCCGCCGGTGAGCGCCCCGTCCCCGATGACGGCGACGACGTGGTCGTCCCGTTCGAGCACCTCGTTGGCCTTCGCGAGGCCGTCGGCCCAGCCGAGGACCGTGGAGGCGTGCGAGTTCTCGATGACGTCGTGCTCGGACTCCGCCTGGGAGGGGTAGCCGGACAGGCCGCCCTTCATCTTCAGCTTCGAGAAGTCCTGCCGGCCCGTGAGGAGCTTGTGCACGTAGGACTGGTGTCCGGTGTCCCAGAGGATCCGGTCCTTCGGCGACTCGAACACGCGGTGCAGTGCGATGGTGAGCTCGACGACGCCGAGATTGGGGCCGAGGTGGCCGCCGGTCTTGGAGACCGCGTCGACGAGGAAGGTCCGGATCTCGTCCGCCAGCTGGTCCAGCTGCTCCAGGCTGAGCCGGTCCAGATCGCGCGGTCCCCTGATGCGGGTCAGCAGCGGCACCCGTGCCTCCTTGCAGTAGAGCTGATCGAGCTATTGCCGGGTCTGTCGAGTCTAATGTTCCGCCTTCGGAGGCGTCGGCCGGGCTCCGCGTTGTACATCGCGGAACCGGCCGTACAACAATCTCGCCCGACTGTTCTGCCACCAAACGCCCCAACGCACACAAAAGTGCCCGGCACCGCCATTGGTGCCGGGCACTTGTCGTGGGAGGGGCTGCGCCCCACCGGGGGCGCGGGGCCCGCCGAACCCGTCAGGACAACGGGTTCCGGGGTGCTCCGCGCCGCGGGCCGCGCGGTCGACCCGCCGGCCCTCCGGGCGCTAGGCGCGGCCGGCGGTCCGCTGGGTCTTGCGGGTGACGGAGTCGATGACGACCGTCGCGAGCAGGACTCCACCGGTGATCATGTACTGGACCGGGGTGGCGATGCCCTCAAGGGCGAGTCCGTACTGGATCGAGGTGATGACCATGACACCGAGAAGCGCGTTCCAGGTGCGGCCCCGGCCACCGAAGAGGCTGGTGCCACCGATGACGGCGGCGGCGATGACGTTCATCAGAAGGTCACCGGCACCGGCGCTCTGGTTGGCAGCGGCGATCTTGGAGGACCAGAAGAGACCGCCGACCGCGGCGAACAGGCCCGCGATGGCGAAGACCGAGATCCGGACCGCCGTGACGTTGATACCGGCACGACGGGACGCCTCGACGCTGCCGCCGAGGGCGAAGATCTTGCGACCGTAGCCCGTGCGGCGGAGCAGGAAGTCCGTGCCCACCAGGACCAGCAGGAACAGCAGCAGCGCCAGGGGCAGGCCCTTGTACTGGTTGAACATGATCGCCGCGGCGAACGCGATGATCGCCAGCAGCGCCGTGCGCAGCACGATCTCGCTCAGCGGACGGGAGGGCACTCCCGCGGCCTCGCGGCGGCGGCTGTCCAGGAACGTGGTGACGAAGAAGAGCACCACGGCGGCGGTGGCCAGTCCGTAGGCGGCCGCGACATCGGAGAAGTAGTACGTGGTCAGCTTGCCGACCGCGCCCTCGCTGTCGATGTTGATGGTGCCGTTCTCGCCCAGGATCTGGAGCATGAAGCCGAGCCAGAACAGCAGGCCGGCCAGGGTCACCGCGAACGCGGGAGCCCCGATCTTCGCGAAGAAGAAGCCGTGCAGCGAGCCGATCGCCGCGCCGCTGGCGAGGGCGATGAGGATGGCGAGCCACTGGTTCATGCCGTGCGTGACGGTGAGCACCGCGGTGATGGCGCCCGCCACACCGCTGACCGAGCCGACCGACAGGTCGATCTCACCGAGCAGCAGCACGAAGATGATGCCGACCGACATCATGCCGGTCGCCACCATCGCGACGGCGATGTTGTTCAGGTTCTCGGCGGAGAGGAAGGCCGAGTTCAGGCTCTGGAAGATGATGCAGATGACGATCAGGCCGATGACGACCGGGACGGAGCCCAGGTCACCGGCGCGCATCTTCCGCTTGAACTCGCCGACGTAGCCGGCGAGGCCCTGCTCGCGCACGAGCAGACGGGGGTCGACCGCGGTGACCGCGGCGGCGGCCGCCTCGGGGTTCTCGACGAGGTGCTCGTCCTTGCTGGCGGAGGTCTTGTCGGTGCTCACTTCTGAGCCTCCCCGTTGCTGCGCGCCGCACGACGGGTCACGGCGTTGTCCGTGGCACCGGTGATGGCGGAAATGATCTCTTCCTGGGAGGTGGTCTTGACCTCGAAGACGCCGTTGTTGCGGCCGAGCCGGAGCACGGCGACCTTGTCGGCGACAGCCTTCACGTCGGCCATGTTGTGGCTGATGAGGAGGACGGCGTGGCCGCGCTCGCGCAGACGCTCGACCAGGTCGAGGACCTGGGCGGTCTGCTCCACGCCGAGGGCCGCGGTGGGCTCGTCGAGGATGACCAGCTTGGGCTCGCCGAGCATGGATCGCGCGATGGCCACGGTCTGGCGCTGACCGCCGGAGAGCGAGGCGATCGGGATGCGCACGCTGGGGATGCGGATCGACAGCGTCTGGAGCAGCTCGCGGGAGCGGCGCTCCATCTCGACCTCGTCCAGGATGCCCCTCTTCTTGAGCTCACGCCCGAGGTAGAGGTTGCCGACGACATCGATGTTGTCGCACAGCGCGAGGTCCTGGTAGACGGTCGCGATGCCCAGGTTCTGGGCGTCGTGCGGCCGGGTGATCTGGACGGTCTTGCCGTCCCATTCGATGACGCCCTCATCGATGGGGTGCACGCCGGCGATCGTCTTGACCAGCGTGGACTTTCCGGCGCCGTTGTCGCCGACGAGGGCGACCACCTCGCCGGCGTGGATCTCGAGCTCTACGTCGGTGAGCGCCTGGACGGCACCGAACCGCTTGGAGACCCCGCGCAACGCCAGGACAGGCGTAGCGGACACGTGAACCATCTCCTTCGCCGCCTGACCCGGCGGGAGGTTGTGCAGAAGAATTCGGAGGGGTGAAGTGTTCCTTCCGGCGCCCCGCCCTAGCTTGCGGGGCTGGTGATTGCGGGGCGCCGGAGGGGCTTCGGGTGCCGGTCCGTCACGGGCACTGAGCCCGGTGCGGGAACCCGCTGACGGGTTCCCGCACCTGGTCGACGGACCAGCGGGTTACTACTTGAGGCCGATCTTGTCGCAGGCGGCCTTGTACTTGGCCGTGCAGATGTCGGCGACGGTGTAGACGCCGTCCTTGACGACGGTGTCGGCGATGTTCTCCTTGGTCAGCGAGGTGACCGGGACGAGCACCGAGGCGACACCCTTCGTGGTGGGGCTGTCGACCGAGTCCTTGGCGACCGAGTCGAGCTTCTCACCCTTGGCGAGCGCGACGGCCATCTCCGCGGCGGCGGCAGCCTCCGGGGCGTACGGCTTGTAGACGCTCATGAACTGCTCGCCCGCGACGATGCGCTGCACACCGGCAAGCTCGGCGTCCTGGCCGGTGACGGGCGGGAGCGGGGTGACGCCCGCCGACTTCAGGGCCGTGATGATACCGCCGGCCATGCCGTCGTTGGCGGAGTAGACGCCGACGATGTTCTTCTTGCCGATCGCGGAGATGGCGCCTTCCATGTTGGCGTTGGCGTTCTCCGGCTTCCACTCCTTGGTGTCGTACGACTTCGCGATGTCGACCTTGCCCTCGAGCTCGGACAGCGCGCCCTTCTTGAAGAGGGCGGCGTTCGGGTCGGTGACCGCGCCGTTCATCATGACGATCTTCGCGGAGGGCTTGGCCTTGTCGCCGAGAGCCTCGAGGAGGGCCTTGCCCTGGACACGGCCGACCTCTTCGTTGTCGAAGGAGGTGTAGGCGTCGATCGGGCCTTCGGCCAGGCGGTCGTACGCGACGACGGGGATGTCGGCGTCCTTGGCCTTCTTGACCGAGTTGGCGATGGCCTTCGAGTCGACAGCGTCGACGATCAGCACGTCCACCTTGTTGGTGATCATGGTGTCGACCTGCTGGGCCTGCGTGGTGGCGTCCTGCTTGGCGTTGGCGTAGATGACCTCGCCCTTGCCGTCCGTCAGCTCCGCGACCTTCTTCTCGATGAGCGGCTTGTCGAACTGCTCGTACCGCGCGGTCTGGTTCTCCGGGAGGAGAAGGCCGACCTTGATGTTGTCGCCCTTGGCCGGCGACTTCGTGCTGTCGCCGCTTTCGTCGGAGTCGCCGGCGCTGCCACAGGCAGCGAGCGAGACGGCCATCGCACCAGCGGCAACGGCAAAGGCGGCGCGACGCATACGCATGTTCATTCAGAAACCTCCCTGACGAGGCCGCGACGTTGCGGCCGAGGTGGCTCGAAGTCAACTTGGCCACGGGTGCGGCGTCAAGAAGTAAATCCTTAACGAGATGGCAACGGTGCCATCCGTTCTCTAAGTGAAGGCAGGCGCGACCGAGGCGAAAGATCCGTCCAAAAGGGTCGAATCGCCCATCTCGCTGAGTGCGAGAGCGAGTGCCCCGAGGACTTCCGCCCGGCCGCCGAGGGCCCCCGGCAGAACGGAGAGCTGCCGTGCCGCACTGGGGATCGCATAGCGGCCGACGGACTCCCTGATGGGCCCGAGGACGAGCTCACCGGCCTCGGCGAGATCGCCGCCGAGGACCACCCGGCTCGGGTTGAGCAAGTTGCAGAGGTTGGCGACTCCACTCCCGATGTGTCGGCCCACGTCGGCGATCACCCGACGGCAGCCAGGGTCTCCGTCCCGCGCCAGCCGCACGACCCCTTCCATGGTCAGGTCGGTGCCGTGACTGGATTGAAGAAGCGGCAGCACGTAGCGTGCGGCCGCAAACGTCTCCAAGCAGCCGCGGTTGCCGCAGCGGCAGACGGGTCCGGACTCGTCAAGAGTAATATGCCCGATTTCTCCGGCGGTGCCACCCGGGCCGCGGTAGATCTTGCCACTGATCACGAGTCCGGCGCCGACACCGCTCGCGACCTTGATGTACGCCAGGTCCCGGACGCCCCTGCCGCTCCCCCAGACCAGCTCCCCCAGAGCGCCCAGGTTCGCGTCGTTGTCCACGTACACCGGCACGCCGAGCCGCCCCCGCAGCTCCTCGGCGGGCCTGGTGCCGGTCCAGCCCGGCAGGATCGACGTGGAGCCGAGCGTCCCGGACTCCACGTCGATGGGCCCCGGCACTCCGAGGCCCACCCCCGCGACCTTGTCCCGGTCCACCCCGGTTGCCGCGATCAAGCGGTTGACCAGCTGTTCCGCCCGGTCGAAGCCCTGTGCCGCCGAAGCGTCCACGTCGAGCGGCTCGGATTCCTCGGCCAGTACCTGATGGGCCAGGTTTCCGACCGCGACGCGCAAATGCGTGTGCCCGAAGTCGACCCCGATCACGATGCCGGCGTCACCGCTCAGACTCACGCTGCGGGCCCTGCGGCCACCCGCGGAAGTCGGTGTGACCTCGACCGTCCCGCCGTCCTTGAGCTCACGGACGATGTTGGAGACCGTGGCCGCGGAAAGGCCCGTGGTCCTCGCGATCTCCGCCTGCGTGAGCGATCCGGCCAGGCGCACCGCGCGTACGACCCGTTCGAGATTGGCCCGGTGCAGTGATGACTGCGACCCCGGAGTCTCCACGACGACCTCCTGCGTACGGGGCCGCCTCGGTGAGGCCCCGTCTATGTCCAACTAGTGAACTCTAAGCTGAGCCGTTTGGGTTGCCTCCCGTCAAGAGGTTGAGCAGAGGGGTGCTCCGATGCGCCCGAAGACACGAGGGTGGTCCCGGACGCAATCCGGGACCACCCTCACAAACCGAACGTTACTTGAGCGCGCCCGCCGTGAGACCGGACTGCACCTGGCGCTGGAAGATCGCGTACACGGCGAGCACCGGCATCATCGCGATCATCATTCCTGCCATCAGGGCGCCCCAGTCGTTCTCGTAGCCCTGCTGGAGCGCGATCATGGCCAGGCCCTGGGTGAGGACGTACTTGTCCTCCTGCTGGTTGAGCACCATCGGCAGGAGGTACTGGTTCCACTGCCCCAGGAAGTTGAAGATCCCGATGCTGATCAGGCCCGGCTTGGCCATCGGCAGCATGACCTGGAAGAACGTCCGCGTATGTGACGCCCCGTCGATCAGCGCCGCCTCCGCGATGGAGGTCGGCAGGGTGCGGAAGAAGGCGGTCATGAAGAACACCGTGAACGGCAGCGAGTAGGCGATGTAGACCAGGATCAGGCCCTGGTAGGTGGCCAGCAGCGACGAGCCCGGGAAGTCGCGCAGCACGAAGAAGAGCGGGATCACGAGCATGAACACCGGGAACGACATGCCGGCCACGAACATGAAGTAGATGAACCGGTTGCCCGGGAACGTGAACCGGGCCAGCACGTACGCGGCCATGGAGCCGAGCACCATCGTGCCGGTGACCGAACCGCCCACGACGATGATGGTGTTCAGGAAGTACTGGCCCATGTTCGCCTTGTTCCAGGCGTTCGACCAGTTCTCGAAGTGGAACGTGGTGGGCAGGCCCCACGGGTCGCTGAGGATGCCGTTGCTGGTCTTGAACGAGCTCCAGAGCACCCACAGCAGGGGCACGCCGACCATGAGCGCCCACAGGACGAGCATGCCGTGCGAGAAGACGTGGAGCACCCCGCCCTCGGAGCTGCGGCCGTCGGTGGGTCCGAGCTTCTTGGTGACGGCCGGACGGGGTTCGTCCGTCTTGGTCACCGCGTCGATTTCGGTCGTCATCCGCCGTATCCCTAGAACTCGATCCGCTCACGGCGCGCGAAGCGCATCGTGAGCACTGCGAACGTCATGGTGACGATGAGCATGGCGACGCCCATCGCGGACGCGTAGCCGAACTGGCTGTCCCGGAAGGCCGTGAGGTAGAGGCGCAGCGGCATGACGTCCGTCGCGCCGTCGGGTCCGCCCATGTTCACCGACATGATCTGGACCAGCGCGAAGGCGTCGAGCGCGATGATGCCCATGTACACCCAGCCGGTCTGCACGGTGTCCCACAGCAGCGGCAGGGTGATGCGGAAGAACGTGTGGAAGCGGTTCGCCCCGTCGAGCAGCGCCGCCTCGTAGATGTCGCGCGGGATGGACGCCATCGCCGCGGAGAACAGCACGACGTAGAAGCCGACGTGGGACCAGATCATCACGGCCATGATGCAGAGCAGGGCGAGGTTCTTCTCGCCCAGCCAGGCGTTCTGCAGGCTGTCCAGCCCCAGCCCGCCGAGCAGGGAGTTGAGCATCCCGTCGTCGGGGTCGGGGTTGTAGATGTTGAACCAGATGACGGCGACGATCGTGATCGAGATGACCTGCGGGAAGAAGAAGACGAATCGGTAGAACTTCGATCCGGTGACCCCGGTGATGACTTCGTTCTTCCGACGCTTTCCGCCGACATTGAGCATGAAGGCGAAGAACAGACCCAGCCCGAGTGTGACGATCGGGACGGCGATGAGCATATAGACGTTGTGGCGCAGCGCGTTCCAGAAGTCGTCGCTGTCCCACAGCTTGTGGAAATTGTCGAGGCCGACGAACTTCGCCGTCCCGACAAGTCCCGACCAGTCGGTCATCGAGATCTGGAACGCCTGGACGAACGGCGAGATCACGAAGATCGCGTAAATGATCACGGGTAGGGCCAGGAAGCCCACGATGAATCGGTACTTGCCGTGTTGCATTGCGCTTCCCGGCCCTTCCCCTTTGTCTTCCGGCCTGCCGGACGTGCGGTCTACTGCTCGCGCTTGAACTTCTTGACCGAGTCGTCCTTGGCGACCGCGTCGGCGTACGCCTGCGTCTTCTTGATCCAGTCGGCGGCCTTCAGGTCACCGGTGAGGAGCTGGCCGGTGAGGCCGCCGATCTTCTCGTCGGTGAGCGCGGGGTACCACTCCTGGAGCTGAAGGCTGATCAGGTTGTCCCCGGCCGTCTTGAACACACTGCTCGCGGACGCGAGGCCCGGCGAGAGAGTCATGCCCTCCGTCGCATCGACCACACAGGTCAGCGACTTCACCTTCGTCGCGAAGTTCTGCGCGTGCTTCTTGGAGAGCATGATGCGCAGCAGCTCCATGCCGCCGGCCGGGTTCTTGCCCTTGCTGGAGACGATGTACGGCTCGCTGGGCTCGGCGCGCAGGGTGCCCTGCGGCATCTTGTCGCCCGCGCCGCCGTCGAAGAGGGCGCCGACGGCCATGCCGAAGTCCTTCGGCGTGGTCGGGGCCGACTCGTTCTCCACCCAGGAGCCGTTGGGGATGAACATGGCCTTGCCCTTGTTCCAGGCGGTCTGCGACTGGATGTGGGTCAGGCCCTGGGAGCCTTCGAGGAAGTACTTCTTGGCGGCCAGCTCCTCGTAGAACTCGACGACCTGCTTGACCGCGTCGCTCTTCGTCCAGGCGTTGGGCTCCAGGTTGTCGATGGCGATCCACTCCTCCATGCCACCGATCTTGGCGATCTGGCCGAAGAGGTTGAAGTGGACGTAGTAGGGATATTTGCCCGGGTACGTCCAGGGCGCGATGCCCTTCTTCTTGATGTCGCCGGAGAGCTTGACCATGTCGTCGAACGTCTTCGGGTACTCCCACCCGTTGTCGTCCATGGCCTTCTGCGAGTACCACGTGCCGTAGATCGTGAAGGCGTAGTAGAGGACGTCGAAGACGTCGCCGTGCTTGCCCTTCTCGATGGTGCTCGGGTGGATGACGTCCGAGATCTTCTTGGCCGCGTCGTCCAGCGAGGGGGCGTCCAGCAGGGCCTGGAGGTCCTGGAGTTGCCCCTGCGTCGACAACTTGTTCATGTCGAGGTGGTCGGCGCCGGAGTTGTCGATGACGTCCGGCGGGTTGCCGCCCGCGAAGCGCGGGGTCAGCTTGGGGCCGACCTGCTGGGTGCCGGTGTGCTTGACGGTGACGCCGTACGTCTTGTTGTAGTCGGCCTCGGCGTCCTTGGCGTACTGGTCGCCCAGGCCGCCCTTGAAGATGAACGCCTCCATAGCGGCGCCCTTCTTCACCCCCAGGGGGTTCTTCGCGGACTTCTCGCCACCGGGCGCTTTCGTCTCTTTGTCGTCACCGCCACCGCCTCCGGTGGCACAGGCCGAGAGAAATCCCATCGTGGGTACGGAAATCAGGCCGAGCGCGGCGGACCGCTTGATCAGATCACGGCGGCCGACGCCCTCGCCGTTGTTGTGGGCAGAAGTGGATCCCATGCTCAAGTCCTCGCCTTCATCAGGACTCAGGCGGTGAACCGGACCCTCCCCGGCACCGCGGTTGGTGAAGCTGGGGTCGTGCACTTTTCACACACGGGGGCGGGCGAGAACGCACGGCATTCGGTGTCCGCCGCGCTTCTCGCCCCCGTGGTCATTGCCTGTCCACGACCGGTCGAACGACCGGAGTGGACGCGACAGGTATAGTCCACTTCCCGCCAGCTGAGCAAGATCGAATGCAGGGTTGGCCGACGTTCTTTCCCTAAGTGAGACCTCGCGGAAATATCAGGCGCTCCCGCGCGCACACCTCACAGCGGCCGATCAGGGGTCGAACAGGGAGCCGCCAGGCGGCCCGGCGAGGGGCCTTCGGCGCAACCCCCCGTACGCCACACCCAACACCCTTGACATCCTTGGCCACTTGACTCCCTACTGGTCCTTGCGCAGCAAATCTGACAACGTTGTCCAGGCGCAGGGAGGGTGCTCGCGCATGCACTCCAGAGCACGGAAGAGAACTCGGCACGGAGCACGACACCGGTGGGGCTCCACCGCGGTACTCGGAGCGGCGGCCTTCGCCCTGGTGGTGGCCTCACAGGGCGCCGCCGTCGCCCGACCGGGTGAAGCGGCCGCCGCCGACAAGGAGTTCCGTTCCTCCTTCGAGACGGGCGACCGCGCCCCCGACTGGCTGAACACTGTCGACACCTCGTCCGACGGGACGAAGCGCACGTCGGGTGTCGACGGCGGCTACAGCACCGGCATCCCCGGCAACGTGACGGACCACGTCACGGACGTCCGCGCCAGCGGCGAGAACACCGGCGGGGGTGAGGTCAAGGAGAACCTCGTCGACGTCGAACCCAGCACGAAATGGCTGGTCTTCGAGTCCAGCGGCTGGGTCGAGTTCGACCTGGACGCCCCGGTCGACCTGGTCTCGTACGCGCTGACCTCGGCCAACGACCACGACGAGCGCGACCCGGCCGACTGGACCCTCAAGGGCTCCACCGACGGCTCGGACTGGAAGACCCTCGACACCCGTACGGGCGAGTCCTTCGGCGAGCGGTTCCAGACGAAGAAGTACGACCTCGCGGAACCCGCGAAGTACGCGCACTTCCGGCTGGACGTCACCAGGAACCACAGCGGCGGCATCCTCCAACTCGCCGATGTCCAGTTCTCGACGGGCGGCGACGACGACCCGACGCCCAAGGACATGCTGTCCCTGGTCGACCGCGGCCCCAGCGGCTCGCCGACCGCGAAGGCGGGCGCGGGCTTCACCGGCAAGCGCGCCCTGCGCTACGCGGGCACCCACAAGGCCGACGGCCGCGCCTACTCGTACAACAAGGTCTTCGACGTGAACGTGGCCGTCGGCCGCGACACCGAGCTGTCCTACCGGATCTTCCCGTCCATGGCGGACGGCGACCTCGACTACGACGCCACCAACGTCTCGGTGGACCTGGCCTTCACGGACGGCACGTACCTGAGCGACCTGCGCCCGCTGGACCAGCACGGCTTCGCGCTGACGCCGCAGGGACAGGGCGCGGCGAAGGTGCTGTACGTCAACCAGTGGAACAACGTCGCCTCGCGGATCGGCTCGGTCGCGGCCGGCCGGACCGTCGACCGCATCCTGGTCGCGTACGACTCCCCGAAGGGGCCGGCCAAGTTCCGCGGCTGGCTGGACGACGTCTCCCTGCGCGTCAAGGCACCCGAGAAGCCGAAGGCGCATCTGTCCGACTACGCGTCCACGACGCGCGGCACGAACTCCAGCGGCGGCTTCTCGCGCGGCAACAACTTCCCGGCCACCGCCGTGCCGCACGGTTTCAACTTCTGGACGCCGGTGACGAACGCGGGGTCGCTGAGCTGGCTCTACGACTACGCGCGCGGCAACAACGCGGACAACCTGCCCACGATCCAGGCGTTCAGCGCGAGCCACGAGCCCAGCCCCTGGATGGGCGACCGGCAGACCTTCCAGGTGATGCCGTCCGCCGCCGAGGGCACTCCGGAGACGGGCCGCGCCGCCCGGGCGCTCGCCTTCAGCCACGACAACGAGACGGCACGTCCGTACTACTACGGGGTCACGTTCGAGAACGGCCTCAAGGCGGAGATGGCGCCGACCGACCACGCGGCGGCCCTGCGCTTCACCTACCCCGGTGACGACGCCTCGGTGATCTTCGACAACGTCACGGACCAGGCCGGTCTGACCCTGGACAAGGAGAACGGGATCGTCACGGGCTACTCGGACGTCAAGTCCGGTCTGTCCACGGGCGCGACCCGGCTCTTCGTCCACGGCGTGTTCGACGCGCCCGTCGTCGAGGGCGGCTCCTCCGGCGTCAAGGGCCATCTGCGCTTCGACGCCGGCGAGGACCGCACCGTCACGCTGAAGCTCGCCACCTCCCTGATCAGCATCGACCAGGCCAAGGACAACCTCCGCCAGGAGATCCCGGACGGCACCTCCTTCGGCAAGGTGGTCTCGCGCGCCCAGAAGCAGTGGGACAGGCTGCTCGGCAAGGTGGAGGTCGAGGGTGCCACCCCCGACCAGCTGACGACGCTCTACTCCAGCCTCTACCGGCTGTACCTGTACCCCAACTCCGGCTTCGAGAAGGTCGGCAAGGAGTACAAGTACGCCTCGCCGTTCTCCCCGATGCCCGGCCCGGACACACCGACGCACACCGGGGCGAAGATCGTCGACGGCAAGGTGTACGTCAACAACGGGTTCTGGGACACCTACCGGACGACCTGGCCCGCCTACTCACTGCTGACCCCCGGCCAGGCCGGCGAGATGGTCGACGGGTTCGTCCAGCAGTACAAGGACGGCGGCTGGACCTCCCGCTGGTCCTCCCCCGGCTACGCGGACCTGATGACCGGCACGTCGTCGGACGTGGCCTTCGCCGACGCGTACGTGAAGGGCGTCGACTTCGACGCCGAGTCCGCGTACGACGCGGCGGTGAAGAACGCGACGGTCGTTCCGCCCTCCTCGGGCGTCGGCCGCAAGGGCATGGCGACCTCGCCCTTCCTCGGGTACACGAGCACGGACACGCACGAGGGGCTGTCGTGGGCGCTGGAGGGCTACCTCAACGACTACGGCATCGCGAGGATGGGGCAGGCGCTCCACCGGAAGACCGGTGACAAGCGCTACAAGGAGGAGTCGCAGTACTTCCTCAACCGGGCCCAGGAGTACGTGAAGCTCTTCGACGCCAAGGCGGGCTTCTTCCAGGGCCGCGACAAGAAGGGCGACTGGCGCGTCGAGTCCACGAAGTACGACCCCCGGGTGTGGGGCCACGACTACACCGAGACGAACGGCTGGGGCTACGCGTTCACCGCGCCCCAGGACTCACGGGGACTGGCGAACCTCTACGGCGGGCGCTCCGGGCTCGCGGACAAGCTCGACACGTACTTCGCGACCCCCGAGACCGCCTCGCCCGACTTCGTCGGCTCCTACGGCGGCGTCATCCACGAGATGACCGAGGCGCGTGACGTCCGGATGGGCATGTACGGGCACTCCAACCAGGTGGCCCACCACGTGAACTACATGTACGACGCGGCCGGCCAGCCGTGGAAGACCCAGAAGAACGTCCGCGAGGTCCTCTCCCGCCTCTACACCGGCAGCGAGATCGGGCAGGGCTACCACGGCGACGAGGACAACGGCGAGCAGTCGGCCTGGTACCTGTTCTCCTCGCTCGGCTTCTACCCGCTGGTCATGGGCAGCGGCGAATACGCCGTCGGCTCACCGCTGTTCACCAAGGCGACCGTGCACCTGGAGAACGGCCGGGACCTGGTGGTCAAGGCTCCAAAGAACAGCGCGAAGAACGTGTACGTGCAGGGCCTGAAGGTCAACGGCCGCAAGTGGACGTCGACTTCGCTGCCGCACTCGCTCATCTCGCGCGGCGGAGTGCTGGAGTTCGACATGGGGCCGAGGCCCTCCTCGTGGGGCACCGGGAAGAACGCGGCGCCCGTCTCGATCACCGAGGACGACAAGGTCCCCTCGCCGCGCCAGGACGCCCTCCGGGGCGAGGGTCCGCTGTTCGACGACACGTCCGCCACGGACGCGGCCGCGGCCTCGGTGGACCTGCCCGTCAAGGAGGAGGTCAAGGCCGTCCAGTACACCCTGACGTCCTCGGACAGGGCCAAGGCGCCCAAGGGGTGGGTCCTGCAGGGCTCCACGGACGGCACCACGTGGAAGGACCTCGACACGCGCTCCGGGGAGTCCTTCACGTGGGACCGCCAGACACGCGCCTTCTCGGTCGCGGCACCCGGCGCGTACGGGAAGTACCGGCTGGTCGTCGACGGTGAGGCGACGCTCGCGGAGGTGGAGCTGCTGGCCTAGCGCCGTCCCCGTACGGCCGACGCCGTCGGGAGTCCGCCCGCGCCCGCCGGCCTCGGCCGGTCGGCGTCGGCGGCCCGCGGCGCACGGCCCTGGACACCGTGCCCCCACGTCCGTTCCGGCGGATTCTAGAGATGCTCGCAACACCTGATGGCTTATGCGGCCGTTAGTAGATCACGTAG
>NZ_BMWD01000004.1:92000-416110 GCF_014651055.1 Streptomyces fructofermentans | reverse complement strand
TGTGGAGGTGACCGGTACTAATAGGCCGAGGGCTTGTCCTCAGTTGCTCGCGTCCACTGTGTAGTTCCCAGACAACGAACGGTTGTGCTGGCTGAACAGTTCCACTAATCAATTGAATAGTGTGCTTGTTCGCTGCCCGTTCAAAACTCTGCCTCATGGCAGGGTGTCTGAAAGGGTTTCGGTGGTCATAGCGTGAGGGAAACGCCCGGTTACATTCCGAACCCGGAAGCTAAGCCTCACAGCGCCGATGGTACTGCAGGGGGGACCCTGTGGGAGAGTAGGACGCCGCCGAACAATTTTTGGAGGACCTCTGGTCCCAGCGACTCGCTGGGACCAGAGGTCCTTTTTTGTTTTTCCGAAGCGCGCCGGGTACTCGGCTGCGCGAGAATGACTGCGGTACCGATGACAGGAGTCACCATGTCCACCAACTCTCCCGACGAGCGACCGGAGCGCGATCAGCGCCGCCGGGACAGTGGTGACCGCGGCGGCTTCCGCGGGGGCCCGCGCCGCGACAACGACCGTGGCGGTTACGGCCGTCGTGACGACCGCCCCGCTCCTCGCCGCGATGACGACCGTGGCGGCTTCCGCCGTGATGACAGCCGTGGTGGCGGCGACCGTCCCCCGTTCCGCCGTGACGACAACCGGGGTGGTGGCGGTGACCGTCCGCCGTTCCGGCGTGACGACCGGCGTGATGACAGCCGTGGTGGTGGCGACCGCGGTGGGTTCCGTCGTGACGACAACCGGCGTGACGACAATCGTGGTGGCGGTGACCGTCCGCCGTTCCGGCGTGATGACAACCGTGGGGGCGGGGGCGACCGCGATCGTCCTTCCTTCCGTCGTGACGACAACCGCGGCAGTGGGGGCGGCCGGCCGCCGTTCCGGCGTGACGACCGCCCCGCTCCTCGCCGCGATGACGACCGCGGTGGCTACGGCCGTCGTGACGACCGTCCCGCCCCCCGTCGTGACGACGACCGCGGTGGGTTCCGTCGCGACGACAACCGGGGCGGTGGCGGTGACCGCCTGCCGTTCCGTCGTGACGACCGTCCCGCGCCTCGCCGCGATGACGACCGTGGTGGGTTCCGTCGTGATGACAGCCGTGGTGGCGGTGACCGTCCCCCGTTCCGTCGTGACGACCGTCCCGCGCCCCGTCGCGATGACGACCGCGGCGGGTTCCGCCGTGACGACAGCCGTGGTGGTGGCGACCGCGGAGGGTTCCGTCGTGACGACAACCGGCGTGACGACAGTCGTGGTGGCGGTGACCGTCCGCCGTTCCGGCGTGATGACAACCGTGGGGGCGGGGGCGACCGCGATCGTCCTTCCTTCCGTCGTGACGACAACCGCGGCGGTGGGGGCGGCCGGCCGCCGTTCCGGCGTGACGAGCGTTCCGGTGGTCCGGCCCGTGACGACCGGGATCGCGGTGGCTACGGCCGTCGTGACGACCGTCCCGCTCCCCGTCGCGATGACGACCGCGGTGGGTTCCGCCGTGACGACAGCCGTGGTGGCGGTGACCGTCCTTCGTTCCGTCGTGACGACCGTCCCGCGCCCCGTCGCGATGACGACCGCGGTGGGTTCCGCCGTGATGACAGCCGTGGTGGCGGTGGCGACCGCGGAGGGTTCCGCGGCCGTGACGACCGCCCCCGTGGCGGCCCGCGTCGCGACGACAGCCGTGGACGCCCCAGCGGTGGCTTCCGCGGCCGTGACGACCGCGGAGGCGACGACCGCCGTGGCGGTGGCCGTTTCCGTGACGAGCGCGACCGTGACCGCGAGCCGATCAGGCGGCTCCCGATCCCGGACGACGTCACCGGCGACGAGATCGACAAGGACGTACGGCAGGAGCTGATGAGCCTGCCGAAGGGGCTCGCGGAGGACGTGTCGCGGAACCTGGTCATGGTGGCCCGGCTCATCGACGAGGACCCCGAGGGCGCCTACGGCTACTCCAGGGTCGCGCTGCGGCTGGCGTCGCGCGTCGCCGCCGTGCGGGAGGCCGCGGGATTCGCCGCGTACGCGAGCCAGAAGTTCAGCGAGGCGCTCGCCGAGTTCCGCGCCGCCCGGCGCATGACCGGCAACGTGGACCTGTGGCCCGTCATGGCGGACTGCGAGCGTGGTCTCGGGCGTCCCGAGAAGGCGCTCGACATGGCCGGTGCCCCCGAGGTGCAGAAGCTCGACAAGGCCGGCCAGGTCGAGATGCGGCTCGTCGCGGCGGGTGCGCGGCGCGACCTGGACCAGCTCGACGCGGCCATCGTCACGCTGCAGAGCCCCGAGCTGGCCTCCAACTCCGTACAGCCCTGGACCGCGCGGCTGCGGTACGCGTACGCCGACGCGCTGCTGGCGGCCGGGCGTGAGGGCGAGGCGCGTGAGTGGTTCGCCAAGGCCGTCGAGTCCGACAAGGACGGCAGCACGGACGCCTCCGACCGGCTCGCGGAGCTGGACGGCGTCGAGTTCGTCGACGCCCTCGACGAGGACGACCGTGACGAGGCAGCCGTGGGCGAGCCCGTCGCGGACTCCGAGGTCCCGGTGGCCGACGTGGCCGATGAGGCTGCGGTGGCCGATGCGGCTGCGGAGGACGAGGAGGACACCGAGTCCCCGGAGTCCGGGAGCGACCTCGATGACGAGGTCTCCGAGGTCTCCGAGGTCTCCGACAAGGCCGACAAGGCCGAGAAGGCAGAGGACTCCGAGGGCGACGGCCGCGACGAGAGTGACCTGAAGGGCTGACGGCCCCGCGGGAAGTGAATGGGCGGGATCCCCGAGGGGGTCCCGCCCATTCGTGTCCCGGTCAGTGGGTGAGCGCGCGCAGCACCAGGCCCGAGGCCGGCTTCGGGCCGAAGGACGTCGACTTGCGGGGCATCGTGACGCCCTGGCTCGCGAGGTCGCGTACGACCTCTTCGTGGACCGGGTGCATCAGGACGGCCGTGCCGCCGTCCTGTTCGGCCTTGGCGACCGTGGCGGCCGTGTCGTGGATGTACGCGATGTGCTCCGGGACGTCCGGGATGCGCCAGACGTGGTCGAGGAGCGTGGCGTGCAGGACCGTGGCGTCGAGGGTGCGCCAGGCCTCCGGCCGGTCGGCAGGGACCGTACGGCCGAGGAGTTCGGGGGACGGGCGGTCGACGAGGTGGAAGCGTCCGTCGCCGGCGAGGAGGAACGCGTTCCCCGCGGCCTTCGCCCCGGACAGCGCCGCGAGTGCCTCGGGCAGCGGGCCGTCCACCGGTCGCACCCGGAAGTCGCCGGCGAGGGCGGCGAGGGCGTCCGCGACCGGGAGGCGGTGCAGGAGCCGGTGGATCGCGCGCACGCGCAGCGGATGGCGGGCCGTGTCGACCAGCAGCACCAGGCCGAAGTCCCAGGGGCTCGGCGAGGTGTGCTCCGCGCGTAGACGCAGGTACGTGGCCCAGCGGTGGTGGCCATCGGCGATGAGGGCCTGCCGGTGGGCGAGGTCCGTCCGGATCTCGGCGAGGTCCGCGGGGTCGGTGACGGCCCACAGGCGGTGGCGGAAGCCGTCCTCCGTGGTGGTGCGCAGCAGGGGCGGCCGTTCGGCGGTGCGCTCGATGACGGCTGTCGTGCCCGTGGCCGCGCCGTCGCCCCGGTAGGTGAGGAGCAGCGGTTCGAGGTTCGCGGTGGTGGCCCGCATGAGGGCCGCGCGGTCCGCGACGACGTGCGGCATGACGTCCTCGTGCGGCAGCACCACACCGTCCGACGGCTCCGAAAGGCGCAGCGCGCCGATGACGCCCCGTTGCAGCAGTCCGTCGCCCTGCTGCTCGTAGACGTACAGACCCGGCTCGGTGTCCGTGGTCAGGACGCCCTCCGAGAGCCACCGGTCCAGCGTGTCGGCCGCCTGTTCGTTGCGGACGCTCGCGGTGGTGGCCTGGGGCAGGATCAGCCGGACGATGTTGTGCGGGTCCGCCGACTCGAGGTGGTGCAGGCCGTCGGGGCGTACGACCACGTCGTACGGCGGGGAGGTGACGGCGGAGAGGCTGCCGACCCGGTCGGGGTCGTAGCGCAGGCCCCGGAAGGGGGCGAGTTCAAGGCCCATGCGTGCCGGTACGTCCGCGGGACCTGCAGTGTTCATTGATGCATCGTAAGTGGGCGGCCCGGGTGGGGGATGATCGGGGGAAAGGGATCGAACGAGGAGAGATGCGCAATGAGCCAGACCGTGAGGACGCGGCCCGAGGGCAGTGACCGGGCCCTGAGCGAGGCGTACGACACGGCGCTGCTCGATCTGGACGGGGTGGTGTACGCGGGCGGGAACGCCATCGCGTACGCGATCGACTCGCTCGCCGCGGCCCGTGCGGGCGGGATGCATCTCGCGTATGTCACCAACAACGCGCTGCGCACCCCAGGTGCCGTCGCGGAGCACCTCACCGAGCTGGGTACGCCGACGGAGGCGTCGGACGTCATCACCTCGGCGCAGGCCGTGGCCCGGCTGATCAGCGAGCAGGTGCCCGCGGGCGCGCGCGTGCTGGTGATCGGCGGGGAGGGGCTGCGGGTGGCGCTGCGCGAGCGCGGTCTGGAGCCCGTGGAGTCCGCCGAGGACGATCCGGTGGCCGTCGTGCAGGGATACGGCGGGCCCGATCTGCCGTGGGGGCGCTTCGCGGAGGCGTGTTACGCGATTTCGCGCGGGGTGCCGTGGTTCGCGTCCAACACGGACCTGACGATCCCCGGCGCGCGCGGTATCGCCCCGGGCAACGGCGCGGCCGTGGAGGTGGTGCGGATCGCCACCGGGGCCGAGCCGCAGGTGGCCGGCAAGCCGCTGCCGCCGATGCACCGGGAGACGGTTCTGCGGACCGGGGCGAAGCGGCCCCTGGTGGTGGGGGACCGGCTCGACACGGACATCGAGGGCGCGTTCAACGGCGAGGTGGACTCGCTGCTGGTGCTGACCGGTGTGACGGACGGGCCGCAGCTCCTGGCCGCACCGCCCGAGCACCGGCCCACCTATGTCGACACCGACCTGCGTGGGATGCTGACCGGGCAGCCCGAGGTCGTCGCGGCGGGCGAGGGCTTCCGCTGCGGTGGCTGGACGGCGACGGCGGGCGCGGAACGGCTGGAACTGGAGGGCGGTGGTGAGCCGATGGACGGGCTGCGGGCGCTGTGCGCCGCCGCCTGGACGGCGGCCGGGGACGGGTCCTGCGGACTGGACGCGGGCAAGGCGCTGGCACGGCTCGGACTCTGAGCGGGGCATCCGGGCGGGCCGGTCCGGTGCGTCTCCCCGGTCGGGGAGGCGCTCGCCCGGAAGCCGCGGCCGGCGGGTCGCGGAGGCCGTCGACGGTGAGTCGTGGGCGCCGCCCGGGGCCGGTCGCGGAGGCCGTCTGCCGGGACCCCCGCCGAGGACCGACGGGGGTCGCGGACCGCCGAACGGGCGTCCCGCGGCTCAGCGACCGGGAGTCCCGCAGGTCAACGGGTGTGCGGGAGCCGACCCGCATGCGAGGGTAGGCTAACCTAACCGGGTGTTGGTCGACAGTCCTCCTGAACCGCGCGCGGAGACCGCCCCCGCGCCCCCCGCCCGCCGTGCGGCGCGTGCCGCGGGCCTGCTCGCCTCCGTCGCCCTGCTGGCGCTCGTCGCCGTGGCGAGCATCGCGATCGGCGCGAAGGAACTGTCGCTGGAACAGGTCTGGCACGGCCTGTTCCAGGACTCGGGCATGTACGGCGACGTAGTGGTCGGCGAGCGGCTGTCGCGTACGGTCCTCGGACTGCTCGTCGGTGCCGCGCTCGGTCTGTCCGGCGCCGTCCTCCAGGCGCTCACCCGCAATCCGCTGGCCGACCCCGGGCTGCTCGGGATCAACGCGGGCGCGTCGGCGGCCGTGGTCACCGCCATCACCTTCTTCGGCGTCACCTCGCTGCGCGGCTATGTGTGGTTCGCCTTCGCGGGCGCGGCCGTCGTCGGGGCGCTCGTGTACGCGCTCGGCGGCAGCCGTGGCGCCACGCCCGTGCGGCTCGCGCTCGCCGGAACCGCCATCAGCGCGGCGCTGTACGGCTATCTCCAGGCCGTGATGATCCTCGACGAGGCCGCGCTCGGGAAGATGCGCTTCTGGACGGTCGGGTCGCTGGCCGCGGCGACGGACGCCACGATCGAGCAGGTGCTGCCGTTCCTGCTCATCGGCACGGTCCTCGCGCTGGCCCTCGCCCGTCCGCTGAACGCGATGGCCATGGGCGACGACACCGCCCGCGCGCTCGGCGCCCGTCTCGGACGCACCCGGGCGCTGTCCATGGTCGCAGCGACCCTGCTGTGCGGCGCCGCGACCGCGGCCTGCGGGCCGATCGTGTTCGTCGGGCTGATGGTCCCGCACGTCGTACGGTCCTTCACCGGGCCCGACCTGCGGTGGATCCTGCCGTACGCCACCGTGCTGTCGCCGGTGCTGCTGCTCGGCGCGGACGTGGTCGGCCGCATGGTCGCCCGGCCCGCCGAACTCCAGGTCGGCATCGTCACGGCGGTCCTCGGCGGCCCGGTGTTCATCCTTCTCGTACGACGGCGGAGGACGGCACAGCTGTGAAGACCCCCCACAACCAGGCCGAACGCGGGCCCGCTTCCGCCACCGGCCGGCCGTTCCGCGGCCGGACGGTCCGCACCGGCGCGGGACTGTCGGTGCGCGTCGACGTCCGCGCGCTCACCGTCGTGGCCCTGCTGCTCGTGGCCGCGCTGGCCGCGAGTGTCGTGCTCATCGGCACCGGCGACTTCCCCATCCCCGCCTCGGACGTCCTCAGCACCCTGCTGGGCAACGGCGACGCGGGCCAGGAGTTCATCGTCAACGAACTGCGGCTGCCGCGCGTCCTGGTGGGACTGCTGGTCGGGGCCGCGCTCGGTCTCGGCGGCGCGCTGTTCCAGGCGATCTCCCGCAACCCGCTGGGCAGCCCGGACGTCCTCGGCCTCGGGCAGGGGGCGACCGCGGGCGCGCTCGTCGTCATCGTGCTCTTCTCCGGGGACGCGGCGGCCGTCACCTCCGGGGCGCTGGCCGGCGGCCTGGTCACCGGGTTCGCCATCTACGCGCTCGCGTGGAAGCGCGGCGTGCACGGCTACCGGCTGGTCCTGGTCGGGATCGGCGTCTCGGCGGTCGTCACGGCGGTCAACGGCTACCTGATCACCAAGGCGGACTTCGTCGACGCGGCCCGCGCGGTCGTCTGGATGACCGGCTCGCTCAACGGCCGCGGCTGGGAGCAGGTCTGGCCGCTGCTGTGCCTGTCCGCCGTCCTCGTGCCGCTCGTCCTCGGCAACGCCCGCGAGCTGCGCATGCTGGAGATGGGCGACGACACCGCGTACGCGCTCGGCGTACGGGTCGAGAGGACCCGGCTCCTGCTGATGGCCGCCGCGGTGCTGCTCACCGCCACGGCCACGGCGGCCGCCGGACCGGTCGGCTTCGTCGCGCTGACCGCGCCCCAGCTCGCCCGGCGGCTGACCCGCTCGCCGGGCCCCAACCTGGTGCCCGCGATGTGCATGGGCGCCACCCTGCTGGTCGTCGCGGACTGGGCCTCGCAGCGGGCCTTCGGCGCCGACCAGCTGCCCGTCGGCGCCGTGACCGGGGTGCTCGGCGGTGTCTACCTGCTGGGACTCCTGGTCACCGAGCGCAGGGCGGGCCGGATATGAGGGCCGGCGGGACGACACGTACGGGCGCCGGCGACGGGCCGCACACCAACACCCGGAGGAGCACTGTGAACCGCCTGTCCGCCGAGGACGTCACCCTCGCCTACGACCAGCGCGTCATCGCCGAGCAGTTGTCGGTGGAGATACCGGACAACTCCTTCACGGTGATCGTCGGTCCGAACGCCTGCGGCAAGTCCACCCTGCTGCGCGCGCTGTCCCGGATGCTCAGGCCGAGCAGTGGCCGGGTGCTGCTGGACGGGCAGGTCATCCAGTCGATGCCCGCGAAGAAGGTGGCGCGGACCCTCGGGCTGCTGCCCCAGTCCTCGATCGCGCCGGACGGGATCACCGTCGGCGACCTCGTGGGACGCGGCCGCTACCCGCACCAGGGGCTGCTGCGCCAGTGGTCCTCCGAGGACGAGCGGATCGTCCGCGAGTCGATGGCCTCGACCGGGGTCGCCGAACTCGCCGACCGGCTCGTCGACGAACTCTCCGGCGGGCAGCGCCAGCGCGTGTGGATCGCCATGGCGCTCGCCCAGCAGACCCCGCTGCTGCTCCTGGACGAGCCGACCACGTACCTCGACATCCAGCACCAGATCGACGTGCTCGACCTGTGCGCCGAACTCCACGAGGAGCAGGGCCGCACCCTGGTCGCGGTGCTGCACGACCTCAACCACGCGGCCCGGTACGCCACCCATCTGATCGCCCTGCGCGACGGGTCGGTCGTCGCCGAGGGCGCGCCGCGCGACATCGTCACGGCCGGTCTGGTCGAGGAGGTCTTCGGGCTGCGCTGCCAGGTCATCGAGGACCCGGAGACGGGTACTCCGCTGGTGGTGCCCGCCGCGCGGAGGGCGCGTACCGGTTCCGGGATCGCCGCCGCCACCGCCACCGCGGGCGTCGGCAAGGACTAGCGGGGCCGGGCGGGCCGGCACGGGGTGCGCCCGCGTCAGAGCAGCTTTCTGAGGCGGACCAGGTCCCGCAGGCCCGCTTCGAGCCTGACCCGGCCCGAGCCCCATGCCTTCGCGAAGTTCAGCTCGCCGCCGACCATCGCGACCAGGTCGTCGCCGGTCATCGCCAGTCTGATCTGGGCCTTCTCGGCAGGCGGCCCCTCGACCGTGTCCAGCACCTGGATCCGGCCGTCCCTGAGACGGCCGACGAAGGTGATGTCCAGGTCCGTGACACGGCAGCTCAGCGACCGGTCCAGGGCCGCCGCGTCGTGCACGTCGCCGCCGGCGCCCGCCATGTTGTCCGAGAGTGTGTCGAGCGCGCTGCGGCACTCCTCGATCGTCGCCATCGTGATCGACGGTACCCCAGCGCTTCGCGGTAGCGTCGGGGCATGAGCGACTCCATGACCGGACCGGAGGCTGAGCCCTTCGGCACGGTGCCCGACGCGGCGGCGGAGGCCGCCGCCCAGGCGGACGGCCCGACCGCCGGGGCGGCCCCCGCGGTGGCCGGGGCCCTGCCCGAACCCGACCCGGCGGCCCCGGCGCCGCTGCACGTGGTGCGCGCGCCCACGGGCGACGCCGACGTCGACGTCCTGCTCGACCGGCTGGCCGACGCAGACCACCTGGCCACGGACGGACACGTGGAGGTGTACGAGGATGTGCACAGGGGGCTGCGCGACGCGCTCACCGCGCTCGACGCCCAGCCGGGACCTCCGGTGCCCCTTCCGTCCCACAGCAACAGCAACAGGAGCTGAACCGAACGTGGCAGGAGTGGCACGACGCCGCCTCGACGCCGAGCTGGTCCGGCGCAAGCTCGCCCGCTCGCGCGAGCACGCCGGACAACTGATCGCCGCCGGGCGGGTCTCCGTCGGCAAGACCCTCGCGACCAAACCCGCCACCCAGGTGGAGACGGCCGCCGCCATCGTGGTCGCCACGGACGACGACGATCCCGACTACGTCTCGCGCGGGGGCCACAAACTCGCCGGGGCGCTGGCCGCCTTCGTACCGCTCGGCCTGGAGGTCGGGGGACGGCGGGCCCTGGACGCCGGCGCGTCCACCGGCGGCTTCACCGATGTGCTGCTGCGCGCGGGCGCCTCGCACGTCGTCGCCGTGGACGTCGGTTACGGACAACTCGCCTGGTCTCTCCGAAGTGATGAACGCGTCACCGTCAAGGACCGTACGAACGTACGCGAGTTGACGTTGGAGGCGATCGATGGGAAGCCGGTGGATCTTGTGGTCGGTGACTTGTCCTTCATTCCGCTCGGCCTGGTGCTGCCCGCCCTCGTGCGGTGCGCGGCGCCCGGAGCCGACCTGGTGATGATGGTCAAGCCGCAGTTCGAGGTGGGCAGGGAGCGGCTCGGGAGCGGCGGGGTCGTCCGCAGCCCGGAGCTGCGGGCGGACGCCGTGCGCGGGGTGGCACGGCAGGCGGGGGAGCTTGGACTCGGGGTGAAGGGCGTGACGGCCAGTCCGCTGCCCGGGCCCTCCGGGAATGTCGAGTACTTTCTGTGGCTGCGTGCCGGGGCACCCGCACTGGACCCGGCCGACGTTGACCGTGCAGTGGCGGAGGGGCCGCGTTGACACAGACCCGAGCTCGTACTGTTTTCCTGCTCGCGCACACCGGACGGCCCGCGGCCATCCGCAGCGCGGAACTCGTCGTCGAGGGGCTACTGCGCTCCGGTCTCGGTGTACGGGTCCTGGCGGCGGAGGCGGCGGACCTGCCGCTGCCGCCCACGGTGGAGCTCGTCGACGAGGCCACTCCCGAGTGCCTCGACGGGTGCGAGCTGCTCATCGTCCTCGGCGGTGACGGGACGCTGCTGCGGGGCGCCGAGTTCGCCCGGGCCTCCGGCGTGCCGATGCTCGGCGTCAACCTCGGGCGCGTCGGCTTCCTCGCGGAGGCCGAGCGCGACGACCTCGACAAGGTCGTCGACCGGGTGGTGACGAGGGCGTACGAGGTCGAGGAGCGGATGACCGTCGACGTCGTCGTGCACAGCAACGGCGACGTCGTGCACACGGACTGGGCGCTCAACGAGGCCGCCGTGCAGAAGGTCTCCGCCGAGAAGCTCCTGGAGGTCGTCCTGGAGATCGACGGGCGGCCCGTGACCGGCTTCGGCTGCGACGGCATCGTCTGCGCGACGCCCACCGGATCGACGGCGTACGCGTTCTCCGCGGGCGGACCCGTGGTGTGGCCGGAGGTCGAGGCGCTGCTCATGGTGCCGATCAGCGCGCACGCCCTGTTCGCCAAGCCGCTGGTGACCTCGCCGAACTCGGTGCTCGCGGTCGAGGTGCTGCCGCACATCCCGCCCGGGGTCCTGTGGTGCGACGGCCGGCGCACGATCGAGCTGCCGCCGGGCGCCCGGGTCGAGGTCCGCCGGGGGACCGTCCCCGTACGGCTGGCCCGGCTGCACCACGCGTCGTTCACCGACCGGCTCGTGGCCAAGTTCGCGCTTCCGGTGGCGGGCTGGCGGGGCGCCCCGAACTGAGGGGGACCCGAGGGGGCCTGAACGGGCCTGTCGGGACCTGCGGAGAAGCGAGGAGCGGGGCCGGCGGCGGCCCGTCACTACCGGGGCCGTCCCGCGCAGTCCGCGCGGGGCGGCCTTCGCGCGTGCCCCGTCAACCGAGCGGCCCGGGCCACCCCCTCGGCCCGGGGCGCGGGGACCGGGGGCTCACCCGGCCCGCCTCCTCCCGTAAGGCGGTCCGGGCCGGGGCACCCGCACCGCCGGGCGGGGCGGACAACGGGCACCAGAGGGCCCAAGCCGGGCATTCCGGGCGCCCTGTGGGCTTCCCGGGCACGGCCCGGACCACCTCGGGCCGCCGCGTGTTCGCCCGGTGACTGGGGCGGCGTCGCGCCGGGCGGGAGAAACCTCGTATGGTCATGTCCGTGTTGGAGGAGATGCGGATACGGTCGCTCGGAGTCATCGACGACGCGGTTGTCGAGCTGTCACCCGGCTTCACCGCCGTGACCGGCGAGACCGGCGCGGGCAAGACGATGGTGGTCACCAGCCTGGGCCTGCTGCTGGGCGGACGCGCCGACCCGGCGCTCGTACGGATCGGCGCCAAGAACGCCGTCGTGGAGGGCCGCATCGCCGTGCCCGCCGGGGCCTCGGCGATCGTCCGGGCCGAGGAGGCGGGCGCCGAACTCGACGACGGGACGCTGCTCATCAGCCGTACCGTTTCCGCCGAGGGCCGCTCGCGGGCCCACCTGGGCGGACGGTCGGTGCCCGTGGGGCTGCTCGCGGAGCTGGCCGACGACCTGGTGGCCGTGCACGGCCAGACCGACCAGCAGGGGCTGCTCAAGCTGTCCCGGCAGCGGCAGGCGCTCGACCGGTACGCGGGAGACGCCGTCGCCGTGCCGCTCGCCAAGTACGCGGGCGCGTACCGGCGGCTGCGCGCCGTCTCGACCGAGCTGGACGAGATCACCACGCGTGCGCGGGAGCGGGCCCAGGAGGCCGACCTGCTGCGCTTCGGCCTGGACGAGATCGCGGCGGTGGAGCCCCGGGCGGGTGAGGACGTCGAACTCGCCGCCGAGGCGGAGCGGCTCGGGCACGCGGAGGCCCTCGCGTCCGCGGCCACGGCCGCCCACGCCGCCCTCGCGGGCAATCCGGAGGACCCGGAGGGCATCGACGCCGCCACGCTCGTCGCGGGCGCGCACCGGGCCCTGGAGGCCGTGCGGTCCCACGACGCGGCCCTCGGGACGCTGGCCGGCCGCATCGGGGAGATCGGGATCCTGCTCGGTGACGTGGCGGGCGAGCTGGCCGGCTACGCCGACGACCTCGACGCGGACCCGCTGCGGCTCGCGGCCGTCGAGGAGCGGCGCGCCGCGCTGACGGCGCTGACCCGGAAGTACGGCCAGGACGTCGGCACCGTACTGACCTGGGCCGAGCAGTCGGCGGCCCGGCTGCTGGAACTGGACGGCGACGACGACCGGATCGGCGACCTCACCGCCGAGCGGGACGCGCTGCGGGCCGAACTGGGCGGGCTGGCGCAGGCGCTGACGGACGCCCGTACGGAGGCCGCCGAGCGGTTCGCCGCGGCGGTGACCGCCGAGCTGGCCTCGCTGGCCATGCCCCACGCGCGCGTGTCGTTCGAGATCCGGCAGACCGAGGACGCCGAGGGTGTCGAGGTGGGCGGCCGTCCGGTCGCCTACGGGCCCGCGGGCGCCGACGAGGTCGAGCTGCTGCTCGCCCCGCACCCGGGCGCGCCGGCGCGGCCCATCGCCAAGGGGGCGTCGGGCGGTGAGCTGTCCCGTGTGATGCTCGCGGTGGAGGTCGTCTTCGCGGGCACGGACCCCGTGCCCACGTACCTGTTCGACGAGGTCGACGCCGGCGTCGGCGGCAAGGCGGCGGTGGAGATCGGCCGGCGGCTCGCGAAGCTCGCGAAGAGCGCGCAGGTCGTCGTCGTGACCCACCTGCCCCAAGTGGCGGCCTTCGCGGACCGGCAGCTCCTGGTGGAGAAGACGAACGACGGCACGGTCACCCGGTCCGGCGTGAAGGTCCTGGAGGGCGAGGAGCGCGTCCGCGAGCTCTCCCGGATGCTGGCCGGCCAGGAGGACTCGGAGACGGCCCGGGCCCACGCGGAGGAGCTGCTGGCCACGGCCAGGGCGGACGGCTGAACGGTCGGCCCGCCCGGCGGGAGCGGTCCGGCCGATCCGGCCGCCGGTCCACGCGAGCGGTCGGCCTGCCCGGCGGGTCGGCCGACGCGAGCCGTCCGGCCGTCCCGGTGGGTCGGGCGACCCGGTTGGTCCGGCGACGCGGGCGGTCCGCCGACCCGGGTCGCCGTGCTCCGGCACCGCCGCCGTCGTCGTGGCGGCCGGTCCCGCGGGGCGGCCCGCAGACGCGAACGGCGTGCTGTGCGCGGCCGCGTGCGGCGACGGCCCGAGCAGGTCCGCCCCGCTGGTGGGCGGGCGGCGGCGAAGGGCCGGCCGGGGCGGGAATCCGGCGTGCGGGCGGGCGCTCGGCGGCACCCGCGGGCGTGCACAGGGGGCTTGCGCCGTGAGGCGCACGCCCCTCGGTGGTTCCGGGCATCGCAGGACGCCCCGCACCCGCGCGCGGGCGCCCGCATCCCCGGCCGCGCACCGCTCACGCGGTGGTCGGCAACCCCCTCGCGCCCTGGCATGCTTGAAGAAGGGCGACGAGCGTTACACCCCCACCGCGCGTTCGTTCTGTACGTTCTTCGTGACCGCCCGACGCCGAACCAGGAGCCCCGGCCACGTGAGCCACGTGAGCAGCCACTCACCGCACGGACAGGCGCCGCTGCGCACTGTCCAAGTGCTCGGCGGCGGCAGCGCGGGCAGCAGCGCCCACGTCCGCTCGCTGACGTCGGGGCTGGTCGCCCGCGGGGTGCGGGTCACCGTGTGCGCTCCCCACGAGGCCGACCGGGCCTACGACTTCACCGGTGTGGGCGCCGACCACGTGCCCGTGCCCAGGAGCAACGACCCGTCCTCGGTCGCCCTGCTGCGGGCGGCCTGCGCCGACGCCGACCTCGTCCACGCGCACGGACTGCACGCCGCGCTCAGGGCGGCGCTCGCGCTCGGCGGCCGGCGCGTTCCGTTCGTCGTCACCTGGCACACCCGCCCGTACGCCGAGGGCGCCCGGGCCCAGGTGCTGCGGCTGCTGGAACGACGGGTGGCCAAGGCGGCGTCCGTGGTCCTCGGCCCCTCGTCCGACCTCGTGGACCGGGCCCGCAGCAGGGGAGCACGGGACGCGCGGCTCGCCGCGGTGGCGCTGCCCGCGCCCCGCCCGCCGCTCGCCGGGAGCGAGGAGGCCGAGAGGCTCCGGCCCAAGGCGCGCGCCGAACTCGGCGCGATCGACCGCCCGTTGCTCGTGGCCGTCGGCGCCCTGGAGCGCCGCCGGGGGTACGGCACGCTGCTGGACGCCACGCGCGCGTGGTGCCGCCTCGACCCGGTCCCGCTGCTCGTGATCGCCGGAGAGGGCCCCCTGCGCGCGGAACTCCAGCGGCGCGTCGAGACCGAGGAGCTTCCCGTACGGCTCGTCGGCCGCCGTGACGACGTCGGCGACCTGCTCGCCGCCGCCGACCTGGCCCTGCTGCCGGGCAGCCGCGAGTCGCGCTCCGTGCTCGCCCAGGAGGCACTGCACGCGCGCGTGCCGCTCGTCGCCGCGGACACCGCGGGCGTGGCCGAACTCGTCGGCGACGCGGCCGAACTCGTCCCGTACGCGGACTCCAGGGCGCTCGCCGCGGCCGTCACGGGTCTGCTCGCCGACCCGGGGCGGCGCGAGCTGCTGAGGGACAGGGGGACGCGTCAGGCGGCCACCTGGCCCACGGAGGACGAGACCGTCGCCCAGGTCCTCAGCGTGTACGACGAACTCACCAGGCCCGTACCGCTCGCCTAGCGGTCGGCCGGGCCCGGTGGGGGGCGCTCAGGGTACGAGCCGCCTGGCCCGCAGCGCGAGGCTCAACGCCAGCACCGTCTGCGGGTCGTCCAGGTCGGTGCCGAGCAACTCCCCGATCCTCGCGAGCCGGTTGTAGAGGGTCTGCCGGTTGAGGTGCAGCTCGCGTGCCGTCTCCGCCTTGCGGCCGGCGTGCGCCAGATACGTCTCCAGCGTGGGCAGCAGCGGCGGCTTCGAACGGTGGTCGTGGTCGCGCAGCGGGCCGATCGCGCGGTCGACGAACGCCGCCAGGTCCGGGTGCTCGCGCAGCCGCCACAGCAGCAGGTCGATGTCGAGGCGGCGCGCGTCGTACCAGAGGCGGTCGGACAGGCCCTGGGCGGCCGTTGCGGCCTCGGCCGCGTGCCGCAGCCCCGCGGAGGCGGCCGCCCAACCGCCCGCCACCCCCACCACCACGACCGGCGGCTGCGCTCCGGGCCGCACCATGCCCGCCCGCTCGGCGCCCGTCCGCAGCGCGGTCGCGACACGGTCGGCCACCGCAGCACGCTCCGACTCCGCGCGCAGGCCCAGGAGCAGCGGCACGCGGCCCTCCACGGGGCGTACGCCCAGCAGGACCGGCACCCCGACCGAGGCCAACTCCTCGCCGACCGCGCGGGCCAGCACGGCCCAGTTGCCGCCGCTCGCCGCGGCCCCGTCGGGGGAGGGGCCGTCGGCGAGCCGCATGACCACCGGGAGCAGCGGGCTGCGGCCGGGCTTGAAGCCGAGCACCCGGGCCTGCGCGGGAGCGTCCGCGGCCGTGACGCGGCCCTCCGCGAGATCGGTCAGGAAGTCCCCGCGGCCGCGCGCAGCGAGCTCCTCCTCCTGGCGGGCCTGCATCAGGACCACGGCCAGCACCGCCGCCGCCCGCTCGGCCGCGATCCGGTGCACGGGCGCGAGGGGGGCGTTGACGGGCAGCAGGACGAGCCTGGCCCGCACCGACCCCGGGCCGGGACCGCCGCCGGGCACGTCGACCAGGACCGAACCGGCGGGCGGTTCGTCCTGGTGCTGGGCGCGCAGCCCCTCCCACACCTGGAGCGGATCGGCGTTCGCCGGACCGGTGCCGGCCGCGTACAGGAGCTGTCCGTCCGCCGTCTCCAGGAACACCGGGTTGCCGCTGAAGTCCGCCAGGATGCCGAGGACCTGCGGGATGCCGCCCCCGCCGAGCAGGGCCTGCGTGCAGCGCCTGTGGACCTCCTCGGCCCGCTGGAGCAGGGCGTAGTGGCCGTTCACGATCTCGGTGTGGATCTCCTCGGTGACCGTCACGAACGGCACCTCGCGGTGGAGCTGGACCAGCGGCAGACCTGCCGTTCGCGCGGTCTCCACGAGTGCCGCGGGCAACCGGGTGAAACGCGGCCCCAGTTCGACGACGAGGGCCGCGATGCCGCGCTCCGCGAGGGTGCGCACGAACGCGCGCTGGTCGGCGGGGCGGGTGCCGAGCCCGTACCCCGTGGTCAGCAGCAGCTCGCCGCCCTTCAGCAGCGAGGCGATGTTCGGCACCTCGCCCGCGTGCACCCAGCGCACGGTGCGCCCCAGCCGGTCGGCGCCCGCCAGGATCTCCGGCAGGCCGCCGCGCAGTCCGGGCAGCTCCAGGGCCCGCTGCACGGTGATTCCGCCACCCTGGGTGTCCGGCGTGTCGATACGGCTGTCCATGGGTCGGACGCTACCCGGTCCGGGGCCCCGTGCCGCGATCCGGCGGGCGGGCCCGGGGCCCGCCCGGCCCTCCCGGGTCGTCGCCGTCCGGCCGTCCGTCCCGTGAGGCCCATGAGGCCAGTCAGGCCTGTAGGCCCGTGCGGCCCGGGCTGCGCGGCGGCGGTCCTACGCGGGAGCGATGTTGTGGTTGAAGCGGAACACGTTGTCCGGGTCGTACCGTGCCTTCACCTCGGCCAGCCGCCGGGTGTGCTCGGGCCCCAGGCCGGCCTCCACCCGGTCCCGGCCCTCGTCGCCGACGAAGTTGAGGTAGACCGCCCCGGTGCTCCACGGCCGGACGTCGGCGCGGACGTCCCGCACCCACCGGACGCACCGCTCGTCGTCCGCCGGGTCCTCCCACATCCCGAAGGGGTGGGCGGCCCAGGGCGCGTCCCGGTACGGCACCGGATACCCGGCGGGGCCGTCGGCGACCGCGCCACCCAGCGGGAACAGCACGTGCTGGGTGAGCGTGGGCACGGGCATGGTCAGCGCCCTGGAGCTGAAGACGTCCACGAGCTCGTCGGGCAGACCCGTCAGGTACTCCGCCGACCAGTGGTTGCGCAGGCCCGGCGGGTCGTCGTTCATGCGCTGGAGCTCCGCGTACGGGATCGCGGTGACGACCTCGGCCTCGTGCGGCAGCGCCAGCAGCGGCTCCGCGGTCCGGCGCAGCTCGTCCTCGGAGCCCGCGTACGTCAGGAGGGCGCCGCACACGAGCGTGCCGACCAGGCGCTCCGGTACGAACTCCTCGGCCGGCCCGGTCATGTACAGGACTCCGCCGCCCGCCTCGACCGGTGCCGACTCCATGATCCCGCGGAACACCCTGATCGCCCCGGGCCCGTCCTCGGGCCGGAACAGCAGCAGGGCGAAGGCCATCGAGGGCAGTTCGTGGAGCCGGAGGGTCAGCGAGGTCGCGACGCCGAAGTTGCCGCCGCCGCCGTGCAGGGCCCAGAACAGCTCCGGGTTCTCCCGCTCGCTCGCGTGCACGGCCGAACCGTCGGCGGTCACCAGGTCGACGTCGAGCAGGTTGTCGACAGCGAGCCCGAACTTCCTCTCCAGCCAGCCGCTCCCGCCGCCCAGGACGAACCCGCCGACCCCCGTGGTCGACACCCGCCCTCCGGTCGTCGCGAGGTGGTGGGGCTCGGTGGCGCGGTCCAGATGGCCCATCGTCGCGCCGCCCCCGACCCGTGCGGACGCCTCTTCCGGACGGACCGTCACCGCGTGCATCCGGCGCAGGTCGACGACCAGACCGCCGTCGTTGAGGGCCATGCCCGCCACGCTGTGCCCGCCGCCGCGGACCGCGATCGGCAGGTCGAGGTCGCGGGCGAACCGCACCGCCCGTACGACGTCGTCGCCGTCCGCGCACTGCGCGACCACGGCCGGACGCCGGTCGATCATCCCGTTGTAGACCGTCCGCGCCCCGTCGTACCCCGGGTCCCCCGGAGCGAAGACCTCGCCGGTGAGGTCCTCGCGCAACGCGGTCAGCGCCGCGCCCGCCTTCGAGAGGGAAGCCATGGCCGCCCCTTCCGGACAGGGGGCAGGTGGACCCTTCCAGCCTAGGCGGGCCCGGCGCGTCGGTCGCGCCGGGCGAGGCCACGTTGGACGAGGCCACGTTGGACGAGGTCACGTTGGACGAGGTCGCCGCGGACGAGGTCGCGCCGGATCGGTCGCCGTCGCGGGCGTGCGGAACCGGGCCCGGTGGTTCCGGACCCGGGCACCGGGCGTGGCGGGCGAGGGGCCGTCAGCCCCCGTACGCCCCGGACGCGGTCAGGCGCAGGGCCGTGTCGATGAGCGGCACGTGGCTGAACGCCTGCGGGAAGTTGCCGACCTGGCGCTGCAGACGCGGGTCCCACTCCTCCGCGAGCAGTCCGAGGTCGTTGCGCAGGGCCAGCAGCCGTTCGAAGAGCTTGCGGGCCTCGTCCACGCGGCCGATCATCGCGAGGTCGTCCGCCATCCAGAAGGAGCAGGCGAGGAACGCGCCCTCGTCGCCCTCCAGGCCGTCCACGCCCGCGTTCTCACCGGCGGTGGGGTAGCGCAGGATGAAGCCGTCCGGCGTGGACAGCTCCCGCTGGATGGCCTCGATGGTGCCGATCACCCGCTTGTCGTCCGGCGGCAGGAAGCCCATCTGCGGAATCAGCAGCAGCGAGGCGTCCAGCTCCTTCGAGCCGTACGACTGCGTGAAGGTGTTGCGCTCCGGGTCGTAGCCCTTCTCGCAGACGTCCCGGTGGATGTCGTCGCGCAGCTCGCGCCACTTCTCCAGCGGGCCGTCCGCGTCGCCGGACTCGATCAGCTTGATCGTGCGGTCCACCGCGACCCAGGCCATCACCTTCGAGTGCACGAAGTGGCGGCGCGGACCGCGCACCTCCCAGATGCCCTCGTCCGGCTCGTCCCAGTGGTCCTCCAGGTAGCGGATCAGCTTGAGCTGGAGGAGGGAGGCGTAGTCGTTGCGGGCCAGGCCCGTCATGTGGGCCAGGTGCAGCGCCTCGGTGACCTCGCCGTACACGTCGAGCTGGAGCTGGTGGGCCGCGCCGTTGCCGACCCGGACGGGCCCCGAGTTCTCGTAGCCCGGCAGCCAGTCGAGCTCGGCCTCGCCGAGTTCCCGCTCGCCCGCGATGCCGTACATGATCTGGAGGTTCTCCGGGTCGCCCGCGACGGCCCGCAGCAGCCACTCGCGCCAGGCGCGCGCCTCCTCGCGGTAGCCCGTGCGCAGCAGTGACGACAGGGTGATCGCCGCGTCACGCAGCCAGGTGTACCGGTAGTCCCAGTTGCGGACGCCGCCGATCTCCTCCGGCAGGGAGGTCGTCGGGGCGGCGACGATGCCGCCCGTCGGCGCGTACGTCAGGGCCTTCAGCGTGATCAGCGAACGGACGACGGCCTCGCGGTAGGGCCCGTGGTACGTACACTGCTCCACCCACTCGCGCCAGAAGTCCTCGGTGGCCTCCAGGGCCTGCTCCGGCTCGGGCAGCGCGGGCGGCTGCTTGTGCGAGGGCTCCCAGGAGATCGTGAAGGCGATCCGGTCGCCCGGCGCGACCGTGAAGTCCGAGTACGTGGTGAGCGCCTTGCCGTACGTCTCGCACTCGGTGTCGAACCACACCGAGTCGGGGCCCGCGACGGCCACCGTGCGTCCCTCGTGCTTGTGCACCCACGGCACGACACGGCCGTAGGAGAACCGCATCCGCAGCGCGGAGCGCATCGGGACCCTGCCCGTGACGCCCTCGACGATCCGGATCAGCTGCGGCGCGCCGTCGCGCGGGGGCATGAAATCCGTCACCCGGACCGTGCCGCGCGGGGTGTCCCACTCCGATTCCAGGACGAGCGAGTCGCCGCGGTAGTGGCGGCGGGCCGCGGCCGGCGGCGGGGAGTCGGACGCGTGCGCCGGTCCGAGCCGCCAGAACCCGTGCTCCTCCGTGCCGAGCAGTCCCGCGAAGACGGCGTGGGAGTCGAAGCGGGGCAGGCACAGCCAGTCCACCGTGCCGTCCCGGCAGACCAGCGCTGCTGTCTGCATGTCTCCGATGAGTGCGTAGTCTTCGATGCGCCCGGCCACGTGCATCTCCAGTCGAACGGCCACGTCGCCCCCCGAGGGGCGGTCGCTCTTGCGGTCAAGGGAACGTTGGTGATCGTCGTCGCGCGACGTCAATTGTCGTAGGGATGTCGTTGCGAAACGAACTGACGAGCTCGAGAAGTTCCGGGAGACGGGCGGGGGTGGTGCCGTACGCGGGCCTGGCTCGGCAGCGAGTGTCCGAGCAGGATACGACGCACTCTGATGATCCGCGCGCCGCTCCGTACAACCCGTCTGAGCCGATCGAGTGAGCATCGAGTGAGCACGGTGTGGTCCGTGTCGCCCCGTGCGCGGAGCGTGGCCGGAAGCGGCCTCGTCCTGTCGCTGATACCCTGGTAGCCCGTGAGCCGGTGGGCGCCCCAGCAGTAGAAGGGACCCCCGAACCGCAGCGACGGCCCCTCCGGGAAACCCCGGACGGACAGCCGGACCGCACCCCAGACCGCGACCACGGGAGCCCCCTCTTGGCCATGCCGCCCGCTGCTTTCCGAAACAGCACAGCCACGACGACCAAGCACATCTTCGTCACCGGGGGTGTCGCCTCCTCCCTCGGCAAGGGCCTGACGGCCTCCAGCCTGGGCGCGCTGCTCAAGGCACGGGGTCTGCGGGTCACCATGCAGAAGCTCGACCCGTACCTGAACGTCGACCCCGGCACGATGAACCCGTTCCAGCACGGTGAGGTCTTCGTCACCAACGACGGGGCCGAGACCGATCTCGACATCGGCCACTACGAGCGGTTCCTCGACGTCGACCTCGACGGGTCCGCCAACGTCACCACCGGGCAGGTCTACTCGACCGTCATCGCCAAGGAGCGGCGCGGCGAGTACCTCGGCGACACCGTCCAGGTCATCCCGCACATCACCAATGAGATCAAGCACCGCATCCGGCGCATGGCCACCGACGACGTCGACGTGGTCATCACCGAGGTCGGCGGCACGGTCGGCGACATCGAGTCCCTGCCGTTCCTGGAGACCGTCCGCCAGGTCCGGCACGAGGTCGGCCGCGACAACGTGTTCGTGGTCCACATCTCGCTCCTGCCGTACATCGGCCCCGCCGGGGAGCTGAAGACCAAGCCGACGCAGCACTCCGTCGCCGCGCTGCGCAACATCGGTATCCAGCCGGACGCGATCGTGCTGCGCGCGGACCGCGAGGTGCCCACCGCGATCAAGCGCAAGATCTCGCTGATGTGCGACGTCGACGAGGCGGCCGTGGTCGCGGCGATGGACGCCAAGTCCATCTACGACATCCCGCGGGTCCTGCACGCCGAGGGGCTGGACGCGTACGTCGTCCGCAAGCTGGACCTGCCGTTCCGCGACGTGGACTGGAGGACCTGGGACGACCTGCTCGACCGGGTGCACAACCCCGAGCACGAGATCACCATGGCGCTGGTCGGCAAGTACATCGACCTGCCCGACGCCTACCTCTCGGTCACCGAGGCCCTGCGGGCCGGCGGCTTCGCCAACAAGGCCCGCGTGAAGATCAAGTGGGTCACCTCGGACGACTGCAAGACCCCGGCGGGCGCCGCCGGCCAGCTCGGCGACGTGGACGCGATCTGCATCCCCGGCGGCTTCGGCGACCGCGGTGTGTCCGGCAAGGTCGGCGCCATCCGGTTCGCGAGGGAGAACCGGATCCCGCTGCTCGGGCTCTGCCTGGGCCTGCAGTGCATCGTCATCGAGGCGGCCCGCAACCTCGCCGACATCCCGGACGCCAACTCCACCGAGTTCGACTCGGCCACCGGCCACCCGGTCATCTCCACCATGGCCGAGCAGCTCGACATCGTCGCGGGCGAGGGCGACATGGGCGGCACCATGCGCCTGGGCATGTACCCCGCCAAGCTCGCCGAGGGCTCGATCGTGCGCGAGGTGTACGACGGCAAGGAGTACGTCGAGGAGCGCCACCGCCACCGCTACGAGGTGAACAACTCCTACCGCGCCGAGCTGGAGAAGAAGGCCGGTCTGCAGTTCTCGGGCACCTCCCCGGACGGCAAGCTCGTCGAGTACGTCGAGTACCCGCGCGACGTCCACCCCTACCTGGTGGCGACCCAGGCGCACCCCGAGCTGCGCTCCCGCCCGACCCGGCCGCACCCGCTCTTCGCGGGCCTGGTCAAGGCCGCGGTGGAGCGCAAGACGGCCAAGTAGCACAGGGTTGTACGGTTGCCGGGGTGCGTGTCCGCAGGGACGCGCACCCCGGTTTTCTCTGTGCCGGCCCGCGGCGGTCGGCCCCGCACGCGTGGAGGACGAGTCGACATGACCATCAAGGACACCGCCGAGGAGTGGGAGGTCAGGGCGACCGCGACCCCCTTCGTGGGCAACAAGACCTCCGTGCGCACCGACGACGTGGTCATGCCCGGCGGGTCCGTCGTCCGCCGCGACTACCAGGTCCACCCCGGTTCGGTGGCCGTCCTCGCCCTCGACGACCTGGGGCGTGTGCTGGTCATCCGCCAGTACCGGCACCCCGTGCGCCACAAGCTCTGGGAGATCCCCGCGGGCCTGCTCGACGTCCCCGGCGAGAACCCCCTGCACGCCGCGCAGCGCGAGCTGTACGAGGAGGCCCACGTCAAGGCCGAGGACTGGCGGGTGCTCGCCGACGTGTTCACCACGCCCGGCGGGTGCGACGAGGCCGTCCGGATCTTCCTCGCCCGCGACCTGGCCGAGGCGGAGGGGCAGCGCTTCGAGGTCGAGGACGAGGAGGCCGACATGGAACTCTCCCGGGTCCCGGTCGACGAACTCGTACGCGGCGTTCTCGCCGGCGAACTGCACAACAACTGCCTCGTCGTGGGGGTCCTCTCGCTGATCGCGGCCCGTGAGGGCGACGGGCTGGACGCCCTGCGCCCCGCCGAGGCGCCGTGGCCGGCCCGGCCCTTCGAGGCCTGAGCCCTTCCCGATTCACTCGGGCGCACGCGCGAAGCCTCCCGGTGTGACGATCGCCTGATCCGATCGGGGGACGTGCCCGCCGTGCTCCGCACGGATCGTCGCAGAGCGTGAACTAGGCTCTGAAAACGCCCCGTCCGGAGTCCCGGCGGGATGGCGCGCGCAGTGGGACGGGAGTGTGGCCCGTGACGGATCAGGCGGTGGACGCCGGCGGCACCAAGGTGTCGAAAAAAGGGCGGCGCCCGGCTGCCGGGTCCGCTCCCACGGAGAGTCAGTTCCTCGGCCGTACAAGAGAGTTGAAAGGCCTCCGGGTCGACATCGAGCGGACCGGGCTCGATACGCTCGCAGGCCGGAAAGCGCCCAGGGCGCGGGTGCTGCTCATCGCGGGAAAGCCCGGATCCGGCCGCACGGCGCTCGCCGCGGAACTCGTGCGGCAGGTCGCGGACAGTTACCCGGACGGCGTCCTGCGGGCCCGGCTGACCGAACCCGACGGCACGCCCGTGCCGACCGAACGCACCGCCCGCGACCTGCTCGGCGCACTCGAACTGACCGCACCGGCGGGAGCCGACGAGGACGAGCTCTCGGAGGCGCTCCGCGAGGCGCTCGCCACCCGCCGGATGCTCCTCCTGCTGGACGACGCGGCGGACGCCGAGCAGGTGGACGCGCTGCTGCCGGAAACCCCGGACTGTCTTGTTGTCGCCGTCTCCCGCGGCCCCCTGACCGGGATCTCCGACGTCCGCCCCTGCACGCTCGGCGGGCTGGACACCAAGTCGGCCCTCGAACTCCTGGGCCGGTACGCGGGCTCGGTGCGCATCACCGTCGACCCGCGCGCCGCCGAGGGGCTGGTGGAGATCTGCGCGGCCCAGCCCGCCGCGCTCGTCCTCGCGGGCGCCTGGCTGGCACACCGGCCCAAGAGCGCGGTCGCCGACCTGGCCAAGCAGCTGCACACCGACGGTGACGACGGTCCCGTCCTCGAACGGGTCTTCCGCTTCGCCTACACGGCCCTGTCCTCGACCGCAGCGCGGACCCTGCGGCTCCTGTCGCTCGCCCCCGCGGGCCTGGTCGACCCGCACACCGCGTCCGCGCTCGCCGGCTGCTCGGTCGGCGCCGCCCGCACCAGCCTGGACGACTTCGCGCGGCTCGGCTTCCTGCGGCCCGTCGAGTCCCCGCTGCCGCAGTACGAGGTCCCCGGCTGCCTGCTGCCGCTGCTGCGGGCGCTCACCGAGACCGACGACCGTCCGGCCGAGCTCCAGCTGGCCAGGGCCCGCATGCTGGAGCGGACCGTGCGGCTGCTGGTGTCCTGCCGCGCCATCACGGAGACCGACAGCTCGCCCGCCCGCGAGAAGCTCGCCGGGATGCCGCGCACCCTGCGCTTCCCCAACCCGCGCGCCGCCGCCGACTGGCTCACCATCCGGCAGCCCGCCCTGCTGGCCGCGGCCCGGCTCGCGGTGGCCGACGGGGAGCTGGACACCCTGGCCCGCCGCCTCATGGCCGCGCTGGTCAGGGCGATGGTCGCGCACGTGGGCACGCAGGCGGCGGCGGCCGACCTGTACGGAATCCACCGGCTCGTCCTCGATGTCGCCGAGCGCCGGAACCTGCCCCGGGAGAGGGCCGCCGCGCTGCTGAACCTCGCCGACCTGGACGCCAGGACCGGGCGGACCACCGAGGCGCTCGCCCGCTACCGGGCCGCCCTCGACGCGGGACGCGAGGCGAACGACCCGTATGCGACCGGCCGCGCGATGGAATCCGTGGGCGGTGCCCACCAGGAGCTCGGGGACTACGACCGGGCCGCCGACTGGTACGGGCGCGCGCTCGCCCAGCGGCTCGCCCGTGACGAGCGCGAGGACGCGGCCAGGCTGCACGGCCGCATCGCCACCGCGCACACCTACGCGGGGCGCTACGGCGAGGCGCTGCGCAACTGGCGCTCGGCGGTCACGGGCTACCGCAGGACCGGTGATGTGCCGGGCCAGGCAAGGGCGTTGAGCGAGATGGCACGCGTCCAGGAGTACGCGGGACGGCCCGAGGAATCGCTGGCCACCTGCCAGGAGGCGGTCGAGTGGGCGCGCCGCGCGGACGACGTCCGCCTCCAGGCCGCGCTGCAGCTCAGGCTCGCGGACACGCTGGACCGGCTCGGGGACCCCGCGGCGGCCCGGCTGCACCGAGGCGCGGCCGAGCGCATGCTGGGTGAAGAGGCCCCGGAGGACGACTCAGCCAGGGAACACGACGCTAACGCCTGCGAAATCCGCAGTGCATCCACGGAAGATTGATGCATTGAAAGGCTAGACAGAAATAATCCCTTCATTAGACTGGCTCCGCCGCGTTCTTTCGTGGTGTCTCCCGGTGTGCACCTGTGCATCCGGGTATGTCGGGCATCGTCCCGACATGCGTACCCCCAGACCCCTTCTGAGCCAAGGACCGTGATCGACGTGAAGGTCGGCATCCCCCGCGAGGTCAAGAACAACGAGTTCCGGGTGGCCATCACCCCCGCCGGCGTGCACGAGCTGGTGCGCCACGGCCACCAGGTCCTCATCGAGCAGAACGCCGGCGTCGGCTCCTCGATCACGGACGACGAGTTCGTCGCCGCCGGGGCGCGGATCCTGGGCACGGCGGACGAGGTCTGGGCCGCCGCCGACCTGCTGCTCAAGGTCAAGGAGCCCATCGCCGAGGAGTACCACCGCCTCCGCAAGGACCAGACGCTCTTCACGTACCTGCACCTGGCGGCGTCCAAGGAGTGCACGGACGCGCTCCTGGAGTCCGGCACCACCGCGATCGCGTACGAGACGGTCGAGCTGCCCTCCCGCGCGCTGCCGCTGCTCGCCCCGATGTCCGAGGTCGCGGGCCGCCTCGCCCCGCAGGTCGGCGCCTACCACCTGATGCGCGCCAACGGCGGCCGCGGTGTGCTGCCCGGCGGCGTCCCGGGCGTGGCGGCCGGCAAGGCCGTCGTCATCGGTGGCGGCGTCTCCGGCTGGAACGCCGCGCAGATCGCCATCGGCATGGGCTTCCACGTGACCCTGCTCGACCGTGACATCAACAAGCTCAAGGAAGCCGACAAGATCTTCGGCACGAAGATCCAGACCGTCGTCTCCAACGCCTTCGAGCTGGAGAAGGCCTGCCTGGAGGCCGACCTCGTGATCGGTGCCGTGCTGATCCCCGGCGCCAAGGCCCCGAAGCTGGTCACCAACGAGCTCGTGTCGCGGATGAAGCCCGGAAGTGTTCTTGTCGACATCGCGATCGACCAGGGCGGCTGCTTCGAGGACTCGCGTCCCACGACGCACGCCGAGCCGACCTTCCCGGTCCACGGTTCGGTCTTCTACTGCGTCGCGAACATGCCCGGCGCCGTGCCCAACACGTCGACCTACGCGCTGACGAACGCCACGCTGCCGTACATCGTGGAGCTGGCGAACCGCGGCTGGGTCGAGGCCGTGCGCCGCGACCCGGCGCTCGCCAGGGGTCTCAACACCCACGACGGCAAGGTGGTTTACCGTGAGGTCGCGGAGGCGCACGGCATGGAGCACGTCGACCTGGTGACCCTGATCGGCTGACGTCACCGCCCGTTCCGTCCCGGTACGCCGGGCGATCTCCCCCTCGGCAAAAGGCGATACGTCAACACAGGTCGTCAACCCCGCGCACCCGGCCGGACCTTGCCCCGCAAGGTCCGGCCGGGTGTGTGTCGGGTCACTTTGCGACACTCGTTCAACTCGCCGCGAAGGTAACCCTTCAACCGATTCGCACACCCGTGAAACCTGCCGTGCGACGCCCTTACGCCCTTGACAGAGGGGTGTTCGGTTGCCGACACATCGGGCCGGGTCCGGCGGATTGTGTTGCTGCGGACCGGTGACACGCCATAGAGTCGCCAACCGTCGGCATGGTGCCACGCTGACCTATCTAGAAGTTTCCTGGTCACCAAGGAGGTAAGACGACTTGTGAATGAGTCGACATTTACTCCCGGGGGTGGTCAACCAGGAATGCCTGCGCAGGGCTCAAGGCCCACGGGGCTCGAGGCTGTCGGCTCCGTCGCTGTGCGCACCTTCGCAGCCCACCAGGGTCTCCACCCCTCGGGGATGACCCAGCCCGCACACCAGAGCATGGATGGCCATCACGTGAACGCCATGGCCGGCAACGGAAGTGGCGACAACCGCACCCACTTCGCCGACTACGACGAACTGCCCGAGGGGCACTTCTACGACCCCGACGCCGAGTACGAGCCCGATCCGGAGTACGCGGCCACGCTCGCGCCCGACGCGGCCCGTCAGCGCCGCGAGCGCATCGGTCCCACGGGTCGTCCGCTGCCCTACTTCCCGATCCCGGGCCCGCTGACCGACCACGGCCCCGCGAAGATCATCGCGATGTGCAACCAGAAGGGCGGCGTGGGCAAGACGACGTCGACCATCAACCTGGGTGCCGCGCTCGCCGAGTACGGACGCAGGGTCCTGCTCGTCGACTTCGACCCGCAGGGCGCGCTGTCCGTGGGCCTCGGCGTCAACCCGATGGAGCTCGACCTCACCGTCTACAACCTGCTCATGGAGCGGGGCATGGCGGCGGACGAGGTGCTCCTGAAGACGGCGGTCCCGAACATGGACCTGCTGCCCAGCAACATCGACCTGTCGGCCGCCGAGGTCCAGCTCGTCTCCGAGGTCGCGCGCGAGTCCACCCTGCAGCGGGCCCTGAAGCCGCTGATGGCCGACTACGACTACATCGTGATCGACTGCCAGCCCTCGCTCGGCCTGCTCACCGTCAACGCCCTGACGGCGGCGCACAAGGTGATCGTGCCGCTGGAGTGCGAGTTCTTCGCGCTGCGCGGAGTCGCGCTGCTCACCGAGACCATCGAGAAGGTCCAGGAGCGGCTCAACCCCGAGCTGGAGCTCGACGGCATCCTCGCCACCATGTACGACTCGCGCACGGTGCACAGCCGTGAGGTGCTCGCGCGGGTGGTCGAGGCGTTCGACGACCACGTCTACCACACGGTGATCGGCCGGACGGTCCGCTTCCCGGAGACCACGGTCGCCGGTGAGCCGATCACGACGTACGCCTCCAACTCCGTGGGCGCCGCCGCCTACCGTCAGCTCGCCAGGGAGGTGCTCGCCCGGTGTCACGCCGAGTGAGTCTGCCGGGGGCCGACGAACTGTTCCGTACGACCGGGGGTATGGCGCTCCAGGCGTCCACCCCCAGGCGGCAGGCCAACGGCGAGGCCCGGGTGCCCGCTCCGGCGGGCGAGGGCGACGCCGCTGCCGCCGCCGAGGACGCGCCGCACGCGGTGCCCGTCCAGGGCGGCGACGGCGAGGGCGACGAGCATGTGGCCGCCGACGCCGACCCCTCCGACGCGGGGGAGGCCCGCAGCCGGGCCGCCGCGGCGGAGCGGTCGGGCCGGCGCCAGGGCGCGCAGGAAGGTTCTGGCGGATCGTCGTCGCGCAAGCAGCGCGGGCGCGGCTCCGGCCGGCGCCCCAGCGGGCGGGAGCGGCACGACGAGAAGATCACGGTGTACGTGTCCGCCGAGGAGCTCATGGACCTGGAGCACGCCCGGCTGGTGCTGCGCGGGGAGCACGGGCTCGCCGTGGACCGCGGGCGGATCGTGCGCGAGGCGGTCGCCGTGGTCCTCGCGGATCTCGAATCGCGTGGGGACGCGAGCATCCTCGTACGACGGTTGCGCGGGCGGTAGCGGTAGCCTGCGACGGCTATGACCTCGAACGACCCCTCTGTCCCGGCGTCCGGCGGTGCTGCCGGCCGTCGGCGTGCGCTGGGACGGGGTCCCGGGGCCGAGGCGCCGCCCGGGGCGGAGTCCGCACCGGCGGACACGGAGCCCGGGGCGCCCGCGAGCGGGCCCGGTGGCACCGGAGCACCGGACGGCCCCGCCGACGGGCCGGGCGCGGCACCGGAGCCGGACCAGGAAGACCCGTCGGGGGAGCGTTCCGCGGACCCCGGCACCGCTCCCGACGGACCGCCACGGCCCGATCCCGCCGAAGAAGACGTCAGGGGCCGGGCCGCTCCCGAGGGCGCCCCGGACGCGGAACCCCGTGCGGAACCCGCCGACGGCGTCTTCACCGTGCGGCTCGTGAACTTCGAGGGCCCCTTCGACCTGCTCCTCCAGTTGATCTCCAAGCACAAGCTGGACGTCACGGAGGTGGCGCTCTCGCGGGTCACCGACGAGTTCATGGCGTACATCCGCGCGCTGGGCCCGGACTGGGACCTCGACCGGACGACGGAGTTCCTGGTCGTCGCGGCCACCCTGCTCGACCTCAAGGCCGCCCGGCTGCTGCCCACCGCCGAGGTGGAGGACGAGGCGGACCTCGCCCTCCTCGAAGCCCGGGACCTGCTCTTCGCGCGACTGCTCCAGTACCGCGCCTACAAGCAGGTCGCCGACATCCTCAACCTGCGGCTCCAGGAGGAGGCGCGGCGCTACCCCCGTACCGTCGGGCTGGAGCCGCACCACGCCGCGCTGCTGCCCGAGGTCGTCATCAGCATCGGGGCCGAGGGGTTCGCCCGGCTCGCCGTGAAGGCGATGCAGCCCCGGCCCAAGCCCCAGGTGTACGTCGACCACATCCACGCGCCGCTCGTCAGCGTGCAGGAGCAGGCCGCCGTCGTGGTGGCGCGGCTGCGCGAACTCGGGGAGGCCCGGTTCGCCGCGCTCGTCGAGGACGCCGGCGACACCCTCACCGTCGTGGCGCGCTTCCTCGCCCTTCTGGAGCTCTATCGCGAGAAGGCGGTGTCCCTGGACCAGGAGGAGGCTCTGGGGGACCTGGTGGTGCGCTGGACGGGCGGAGAAGGGGATGTCCGCCCGAAGGTGACCGACGAGTTCGACAGACCGCCCGAGCCCGCCGAGTCGGCCAGGTCGGCCAGGTCGAGTGAGCCGGCCGATTCGGCCAGGTCGAGTGAGCCGGCCGATTCGGCCAAGGAGGAGAAGGCGTGAGCGAGGACACCACCGGCGACCCGGCGGGGCCGCGCACCGTCGCGGACCTCGACCTCGGACCCGCCCTCGAGGCCGTCCTGATGGTGGTGGACGAGCCGGCCACCGAGGAGCACCTCGCGAAGATCCTGGAGCGGCCGAGACGGCAGATCGCGGACGCGCTGCGGGCGCTGGCCGACGAGTACACCGTGCAGGGCCGCGGATTCGAGCTGCGGCTGATCGCCGGCGGCTGGCGCTTCTACACCCGGCCCGAGTACGCGCCGGCCGTGGAGCGCTTCGTCCTGGACGGCCAGCAGGCCCGTCTGACCCAGGCCGCGCTGGAGACGCTGGCGGTGGTCGCGTACCGGCAGCCCGTCAGCCGTTCCCGGGTCTCCGCGGTCCGCGGAGTGAACTGCGACGGCGTGATGCGCACCCTCCTGCAGCGGGGTCTGGTCGAGGAGGCGGGCGCGGAACCCGAAACAGGTGCGATCCTGTACAGGACGACGAACTACTTCCTGGAGCGAATGGGCCTGCGCGGTCTGGACGAGCTCCCGGAGCTCGCGCCCTTCCTCCCAGAGGCGGACGCGATCGAAGCAGAGACGCTGGAAGGGGTCCCGTCGTTCGATCCGGACGCACCGGATGCAGACGCAGACGACACGACGACGACGGAACTTTGATGCGAAGCAGTGGCAGTGGCAGTGGCAGGAACAGCGGGCGCGGCAACCCGCGGGGATCCGGCGGGAGCGGCGGTTCGCGCGGTGGCGGCGGCAGCGCCGGCTCGCGCGGAACCGGCGGCGGCGGTCCGCGCGGTGCGGGCGGCGGCGGTCCGCGCGGCGGTGGCGGCGGTGGCGGCGGTCCGCGTGGGGCCGGCGGCTCGCGCGGCACCGGTGGCGGCGGCTCCCAGCCGAGGAGCGCGGCCGGGCGTGACGACCAGCCGAAGCGTCCCAGCAAGCCGCGTCCCGAGGAGCGCCGCTACGACGTGGGCCCCGGGGGCTCGCACGACGGCCCCAAGTCGGGGCGCGGCGCGTCGGCGCGCGGTGGCGCCAAGGGCGGCCCCAGGCAGGGCCAGCAGCGCGGCGGACGGACCGAGCCCGCGCGCTCCCGCGAGTACGAGACGCGGACCGAGGAGCGCAACCGGGACCGGTACGCCGGCAAGCCGGACGTGAAGCTCCCCAAGACCTTCCCCGGTGCCGAGCAGGAGGGCGAGCGACTCCAGAAGATCCTCGCGCGTGCGGGCTACGGTTCCCGGCGCGCCTGCGAGGAACTGGTCGAGCAGGCCAGGGTCGAGGTCAACGGCGAGATCGTGCTGGAGCAGGGTCTGCGCGTGGACCCGGAGAAGGACGAGATCAAGGTCGACGGGCTGACCGTCGCCACGCAGTCGTACCAGTTCTTCTCGCTGAACAAGCCCGCCGGTGTCGTCTCCACCATGGAGGACAACGAGGGGCGGCAGTGCCTCGGCGACTACGTGACGAACCGCGAGACGCGGCTCTTCCACGTCGGCCGGCTCGACACCGAGACCGAGGGTGTCATCCTGCTCACCAACCACGGCGAGCTGGCGCACCGGCTGACCCACCCCAAGTACGGGGTGAAGAAGGTCTACCTCGCGCACATCGTGGGCCCGATCCCGCGTGACCTGGGCAAGCAGCTCAAGGACGGCATCCAGCTGGAGGACGGGTACGCCAAGGCGGACCACTTCCGCGTCGTCGAGCAGACCGGCAAGAACTACCTCGTCGAGGTGACCCTGCACGAGGGCCGCAAGCACATCGTGCGGCGCATGCTCGCGGAGGCCGGGTTCCCGGTCGACAAGCTGGTGCGGGTCGCCTTCGGACCGATCACGCTCGGCGACCAGAAGTCGGGCTGGCTGCGGCGGCTGTCCAACACGGAGGTCGGCATGCTGATGGCGGAGGTCGGCCTCTAGGCACGGCGCCCGCGCACGGCAGCGCACGGCACTTCACGGCATCGGCCGGTCCCGGGACGTCCCGGGGCCGGCCGACGTGCGTTCCCGGGGTGTTCGCCGTACTGGGTTCGCGCCGGGGGCTTGTGGCCGTCGCGCCCACTCTTTATAGTCGCACTGACCATTAAAGAGTGCCCGTGCCGGGCGCGGCCGACGGAGCAGGGCCCACGGGGGTGGTCCCGGTCCCCGGCCGTCGCCCGGCGGGGCGCGGGACGGCCGCGCAGGCCGCGAGGAGGGGGTGAGGAGGAGGTATGGACGGCTACGACATGCACGCCTTCGAGCCCTTCGCCGTCACCGTCGACCTCGCGGTGTTCACGGTCAGGGCGGGCGTGCTCCAGGTCCTGCTGGTCGAGCGGGGGCAGGAGCCGTACGCGGGGCAGTGGGCGCTGCCCGGCGGCTTCGTGCTGCCCCGGGAGTCCGCGGAGACGGCCGCGCGGCGCGAACTCGCGGAGGAGACCGGCCTGTCGGACGTCTCCGGGCTGCACCTGGAGCAGTTGCGCACCTACAGCGAACCCGACCGCGACCCGCGGATGCGGGTCGTCTCCGTGGCGTTCGCCGCGCTGCTGCCCGACGCGCCCGAGCCGACCGGCGGCGGGGACGCGGCGAGCGCGCGCTGGCTGCCCTGCGAAGGGCTCGGGCCGCTCGCCTTCGACCACGACCGGATCGTCGCCGACGCCCATGAACGGATCGGCGCCAAGCTGGAGTACACCTGCCTCGCCACCGCGTTCTGCCCGCCGGAGTTCACCCTCGGCGAGCTCCAGCAGGTCTACGAGACCGTCTGGGGCACCGTTCTCGACCGCCCGAACTTCCGGCGCAAGGTCCTCACGACACCGGGGTTCGTCGAACAGGTCCCGGGGGGCGCCCGGTTGACCGGGGGCCGGGGCAAGCCCGCCGCGCTGTACCGGGCGGGGGGCGCGACCACCGCGCACCCTCCGCTGCTGCGCCCGGCGGCGCCCGCCGGGGGAGCGGGCCGCGCGCCCGACCCCCCGGCCCCCGCAGCCGGCACCGCCACCGGCTCCTCGGCACGCCCCGGTTCGGGGTCCCCGACCGCCGCAGACCCGTCTCGGGAAGGACGATCCGCATGACCACGACCGTCAGGAAGCAGGCCGCCACCGGCGCGCTGGTCGGGCTCGCCCTCGGGGACGCGCTCGGGGCCCCGACCGAGTTCAAGGACGTGCCGGCGATCCTCGCCGCGTACGGGCCCTGGCGGGAGCTGGAGCTGCCGGACCCCGCCCTCGTCACGGACGACACGCAGATGACGCTCGCGCTGGGGCGCGGGCTGCGGACGGCGATGGACCGGGGGCTGCTGGGCCCGAAGCGGCTGGAGCGGCCCGTACGCGAGGAGTTCGTCGACTGGTACCGGTCGCCGGAGAACAACCGCGCGCCCGGTCGGACCTGTCTGACGGCCTGCGACCGGCTGAAGCGCGCTGAGCTGCCCTGGCAGGACGCCAGCCAGGTGGACTCGAAGGGCTGCGGCGCCAACATGCGGGTCGCGCCCCTCGGGCTCGTCGCGGGGCTCGGCGACGAACAGCGCGCGGGCGCGGCCCAGTTGCAGGCCGCGCTCACCCACGGCCACCCGACGGCACTCGCCGCCTCCGACCTCACGGCGTACGCGGTGCACCTGCTCGCCCAGGGCGCCGAACCCACCGGCCTGGTCGGGCTGCTGCGCTCGTACGCCTACGAGAACCGCACCCGCTACCACGAGCGCTGGCTCGGCGACCTGTGGACCCGGGCCCAGGATCCGACGCCCACGCACTTCATCGCGCGCGGCTGGGACGACTGCCTCGAGGTGCTGGAGCGCGTACGGGAGGCACTGCGGTCGCCGTCGCCCGAGACGGACCCGTGCCTGGCCACGGGCGCCGGGTGGATCGCCGAGGAGGCGCTCGCGACGGGGCTGCTGTGCTTCCTGCTCTTCGTCGACGAGCCCGTGACGGCGCTCCGCCGCGCCGCGTGCACGTCGGGCGACTCGGACTCCGTGGCGTCCCTCGCCGGGGCGTTCGCGGGCGCCCACCTCGGCGCGGACGCCTGGCCCACCGCGTGGGCGGACCGGATCGAGTACCAGGGGGAGCTGATGGCCCTGGGTGCGCTCTGGGACGCCTGACGGTCCGGGCCGGCGAGCGGGCGGGGGCGTGCCCCGGTGGGCGGGGCAGGCGGGGACCGGGGAGGAGCCGACGGGCGGATCGGGCCCGTCGGACCGGTAGGGGCCGGCCCTGGTCGGACCGGCCCGCGCGGCGCGGTGGTCACGCGAGGCTGATCGAGTCCCCGGAGACGGTGATCTGCTTGGCGGGCAGCGGCCGGGGGGCCGGGCCGTCGGCCACCGAGGCGTCGGCGACACGGAACTTGCTGCCGTGGCAGGTGCAGTTGATCGTGCCGTCCGAGACATTGGCGACGATGCAGTTCTGGTGCGTGCAGATCGCGGAGAAGGCCTTGAACTCGCCCTTCTCGGGCTGGGTGACGACGACCTTCTCGTCCTTGAAGATCTTGCCGCCCCCGACGGGGATCTCAGCGGTCGTGGTGAGTTGCCCGCCGGCCGGGGACCCGCTCCGGTCCCCGCCGCCGGACGGGGGCGCGGAGGAGGCCTCCTCGGCATCGCCCCCGTCGTTCTCGTCCCCGTACGTGGTGCAGCCCGTGAGCAGCGCGGCCGCACCCGTCGCGAGGACCGTGCGCCGCGTCGAACGGTTGGTCATGTCGTCACTCCGAAGGTACGGAAGAACCAGAGGGCGGAGGTCAGCCAGACCACCGTCAGGACAGAGAGGACGAGGCCGCCGACGACGGGCAGCAACCAGCCGGGCAGCCGCTCCGAACGGAGCAGCAGCATCTTGGCACTGAAGGCCCCGAAGAAGAAGCAACCCAGGAGCGAGTGCCAAAGGACGCGCGGTTCGTACGTCTGATAGCCCAACGCGTACAGGCAGTGCACGGCGACGGGCACCGCGAGGAGGAAGGCGATCCGGCCCGACCAGCGGTGCAGCGTCCCGGACCAGCCGGGGCCCGGCAGCCGGCCGTAGAGCATCAGCGCCGACACCACCTGGACCACCGCGAAGCCGATGGCGGCCGTGGCGAGCCAGGACTTGACGGCGCTCGTACTGGAGAAGCCCGCCAGGTTGAACGCCGTGCCCTGCGGGTCGTGCGTGTTGCCGTACACGCCGAGGCCCACGGCGACCGCGCCCGCGACCAGGGCGGGCACGAGGTAGCGCGCGGCCCCGGGCCCCGAGGCGGGGTCCGGTGGGCGGAAGCCCTGGGTTGCTGCGTTCGGGTCCACGGTCATTGGTCGGCTCCCTGCGGTCACGGGGACGGGGCGGGGCTGGGGCGGGGCGAAGGGCAGGGCCCGGGTGCGCGTGGGGACGGGGCTGGGGCGGGAGCGCGGCTGGGCCGGGGGTGGGGCTGCGGGTGGAGCGCGACGGTCAAGGAGTCACGGGCCGGGCGGTGAGCCGCTTCCCGTCGACGGTCACGGCGCCGGTCGCGGGGTCGATGCGGGGTGCTTCGGAAGGCTTGCCGTCGCGCCTGAGGATGCCGACCTGGCGGCCGTCCTGCAGCACGATCCAGCCGCCGTCCAGCTTGGCGCCCCGCACGTTCGCGGTGGCGCGGTACAGCCCGGAGGGCTTGACCGCCCGGTCGGCCGTGAAGCCGTAGTCCCGCTCGCCCATGTCGACGCTGCCGGTGATGCGCCGGCCCGCCAGGTCGCCCGTCAGCACCTCGCCCTTCTCGCCGGTGAGCCGCATGCCGCCGTCGGCCTCGACGTCGCCCTTGAGCCACGACTCCTGGTCGCGGCCGTCGCAGAAGTAGGCGACCGCCTTCCCGTCGCGCAGCGTGATGGCGATCGCGGACGAGTCGTCGTCCGTGCGGCCCGCGTAGTCGCCGTTCGGCACGGCGGTTCTCGACGGGCCGGGCGACGCGGAAGGCTTGCCCTTCGGCGACCCGGACGGCCCGGCGGCCGGGTCCGTCGGCGACGCGGTGGCGGGTCCTGCCGACACGGCGTCGGACGAGGTGTCGTTCCCGGCCGACGTGCCGCGCGTCCCGGTCGTCGCGTTGAGCGACAGCATGACCAGGGCGAACAGCAGTCCCGCGAGGAGCGTGAACAGTGGTCCGGAGCGCTTCATCGTGCCTCCCCCGAGGCGTGGACAGCCTCACCATGCAAGCGGACCCGCGCCCCGGCGTCCAGAGGCGTACAGGAGCGACTTCGCGGAGATTTGCGGTCGATCACGCCCCTAGGGGACGGCGTCACCCGAAGCGGCCGGAAGCGGAGATTCGGGTCCGAGGGGCGGATTCCGGGTCGGCGGCGGATGCCGGACCCGGTGGCCGGTACCGCACCCGGCGCGGCCGGTGCCGGGGCCCGGGGGCGTTCCGGGCCGCCGGGCTCCTTGCGGGCGGGGGCGGCGCCTGTAGCTGAGGAAGATGACGGGCCGCACGACGCCGGGCTCCTTGCGGGCGCGGGGGCGGCGCCCGCGGGGCGGGGCCGCGCAGGGACGGATTCGCTCCTTGCCGGCCCGCGCGGGGGCTGCTGTCCCCGGGGCCGCGCGCACCCGGGGCACACCGGGTGCTCCCTGCGTCGAGGGCCCGTCCGCGGGCCCGCTCCGCACCCCGGCGGCCGTCTCGGCAGGCGGGCGCCGCGCACCGGGTCACCGGGGGCTGACTAGGCTGGATGCACCAGGAACCGATACGCACACCAGCAAGGAGCATCACCGTGGCGGTACGAGCGGTGCGGGGCGCCGTCCAACTGGACCGGGACGAGGCCGGGCACATGGACGAGCGGGTCAGCGAGCTGCTCACCGCCGTCCTCGAACGGAACGGGCTCACCACCGACGACCTGATCAGCATCTGGTTCACGGCGACCCCCGACCTGCACAGCGACTTCCCGGCGGCCGCCGCGCGCAAGCTCGGCATCGTGGACGTGCCCCTGATCTGCGCCCAGGAACTCGACATCGAGGGCGCGATGCCGCGGGTCGTACGGGTCCTCGCGCACATCGAGTCGGACGTGCCGCGCTCCGACATCGCGCACGTCTACCTGGGCGCCGCGGGCGCGCTGCGCAAGGACATCGCCCAGTGAGGACCGCGCTCGTCATCGGCACCGGCCTCATCGGCACCTCGGCGGCACTCGCCCTGTCCTCCCGCGGCGTCGCCGTGCACCTGGCCGACCACGACCCCGAGCAGGCCCGTACGGCTGCCGCGCTGGGCGCCGGCACGGACGAGGCGCCGGCGGGTCCCGTCGACCTCGCGATCGTCGCGGCACCGCCCGCCCATGTCGCGGCCACCCTCGCCGACGCGATGCGGCGGGGGGCGGCGCGCGGCTACCTCGACGTGGCCAGCGTCAAGGGCGGTCCGCGCCGGGAGCTGGAGTCGCTGGGCCTCGACCTGTCCGCGTACATCGGCACGCATCCCATGTCGGGCCGCGAGAAGTCGGGTCCGCTGGCCGCGACCGGAGACCTCTTCGAGGGCCGCCCCTGGGTGCTGACGCCGACCCGGGACACCGACACCGAGGTGCTCAACCTCGCACTGGAACTGGTGTCGCACTGCCGTGCCGTGCCCGTCGTGATGGACGCGGACGCGCACGACAGGGCCGTCGCGCTCGTGTCGCACATGCCGCACCTGGTGTCCAGCATGGTCGCCGCGCGTCTGCAGCACGCCGAGGAGACGGCCGTACGGCTGTGCGGCCAGGGCATCCGCGACGTGACCCGGATCGCCGCCTCGGACCCGCGGATGTGGATCGACATCCTCTCCGCGAACCCGGGCCCGGTCGCCGACCTGCTCGCGGACGTCTCCGCCGATCTGGACGAGACCGTGCGCGCCCTGCGGTCCCTCCAGTCCTCCGACGACGCCAAGCGCCGCGAGGGCGCCGACGGCATCGAGGACGTGCTGCGCCGCGGCAACGCGGGCCAGGTCCGCGTCCCGGGCAAGCACGGCACGGCGCCCACGGTGTACGAGAGCGTCGTCGTGCTCATCGACGACCAGCCGGGCCAGCTGGCCCGCATCTTCGCCGACGCCGGCCGGGCCGGGGTCAACGTCGAGGACGTCCGCATCGAGCACGCGACCGGGCAGCAGGCGGGTCTCGTGGAGCTGATGGTCAAGCCCTCGGCGGCCCCGGTCCTCACGGCGGCCCTGCGGGAGCGGGGCTGGGCCATCCGGCAGTAGCCCCCGCCGGGAGCCCCCGGCGGCGGAGACCGACGTACGACGGCCATCTCGACACGGTTCGCCGCCCGGTCTCCGGAACCGGTGCCGTCTCCTGATCCGGCCGTCGGCTCGGTGCAGGGCGCGTCCCGCCCGGCCGGGCCCCCGCCGCCCCGCGCGTGGCGCAGGCCGTGGCCCGCGCCGCCTCCACGGTCCGGCGGGGCCGCCCGGTCCGGTGCTGCCGACGGGCCGCATCGGCGCCCGGCGCGTCCCCGCGGGCGTCGCGCGGAGGTGGTGCCGGGGGTGCCCGTGGGGACCCGTAAATCGGGGGCCGGGGAGCCAGTAACCTTGTTCGGGGCGCGTTCGCGCCCGAACCAGCCCGCCACCCCGTACCAGGAAGGTGTCCGCACCCGTGGAAACCACTGCCGCCCGGACCGCCCCGGCCGTGATCGTCGCCATCGACGGTCCCTCCGGCACGGGCAAGTCGAGCACCTCGAAGGCCGTCGCCGCCCAGCTCGGCCTGAGCTACCTGGACACGGGCGCCCAGTACCGGGCGATCACCTGGTGGATGGTGACCAACGGCATAGACGTCACCGACCCCTCCGCCATCGCGGACGCGGCCGGAAAGCCCGACATCGTGTCCGGTACGGACCCCTCGGCGCCGACCATCACCGTGGACGGCACGGACGTCGCGGGCCCGATCCGCACCCAGGAGGTCACCTCCAAGGTGAGCGCGGTCAGCGCCGTCCCCGAGGTGCGCGCCCGGATCACCGAGCTCCAGCGCTCGATCGCCTCGGCGGCCGGGACGGGCATCGTCGTCGAGGGCCGGGACATCGGTACGACCGTCCTGCCGGACGCGGACCTGAAGATCTTCCTGACCGCGTCGCCCGAGGCGCGTGCCGCCCGCCGCAGCGGCGAGCTCAAGGGCGCGGACGTGCAGGCCACCCGTGAGGCGCTGATCAAGCGGGACGCGGCCGACTCCAGCCGCAAGACCTCCCCGCTCGCGAAGGCGGACGACGCGGTCGAGGTGGACACCTCCGAACTCACGCTCCAGCAGGTCATCGAGTGCGTCGTCACCCTCGTCGAGGAGAAGCGGGCAGCGAAGTGACCGAAGCACCGTCCGCGGGGCGCGCCGACATCGGGCGCCGCATCGGCGTGGGCCTGATGTACGGGCTGTGGAAGCCGCGGGTGCTCGGCGCCTGGAAGGTCCCCGCGGCAGGACCGGCGATCCTCGCCGTCAACCACTCCCACAACATCGACGGCCCGATGGTCATGGGCGTGGCGCCCCGGCCCACGCACTTCCTGATCAAGAAAGAGGCCTTCGTCGGCCCGCTCGACCCCTTCCTGCTCGGCATCGGCCAGCTGAAGGTGGACCGGACGACCGCCGACCGCACCGCGATCACCCAGGCCCTGGGCGTCCTGGAGAACGGCGGCGTCCTCGGGATCTTCCCCGAGGGCACCCGCGGCGACGGGGACTTCGCGTCGCTGCGCGCGGGCCTCTCCTACTTCGCCGTCCGCAGCGGCGCCCCGATCGTGCCCGTCGCCGTGCTGGGAAGCACGGAGCGGCGCGGACGGTTGATAAAGGGGCTGCCCCCGCTGCGCAGCCGGGTCGACGTCGTCTTCGGCGACCCCTTCGAGGCGGGCGACGGCAGCGGACGGCGTACGCGTACGGCGCTCGACGAGGCGACGGTGCGCATCCAGAAGCAGCTCACCGCGCACCTGGAAAACGCCAGGCGCCTCACGGGACGCTGAGCGACACTTGAGTAGTGGATCACCCGAAACGGGGGGTTCCACCGATCACCACGATGAACGAGGTACGGACTTCATGAACGACCAGATCCAGCCCGACGGCTCGGAGCACGAGCACGGGGCACTTGGCGATGCCGAGTACGCGGAGTTCATGGAGCTCGCCGCGGAAGAGGGCTTCGACGCCGAGGACGTCGAGGGCGCGATCGAGGCGGCGGGCCACGGCCCGCTCCCCGTCCTCGCCGTCGTCGGCCGGCCGAACGTCGGCAAGTCGACCCTGGTGAACCGGATCATCGGCCGCCGCGAGGCGGTCGTCGAGGACAAGCCGGGCGTCACCCGCGACCGTGTCACCTACGAGGCCGAGTGGGCGGGCCGCCGCTTCAAGGTCGTCGACACCGGCGGCTGGGAGCAGGACGTCCTCGGCATCGACGCCTCCGTCGCCGCGCAGGCCGAGTACGCGATCGAGGCGGCCGACGCGGTCGTCTTCGTCGTCGACGCCAAGGTCGGCGCCACCGACACCGACGAGGCGGTCGTCCGGCTGCTCCGCAAGGCCGGCAAGCCCGTCGTGCTGTGCGCCAACAAGGTCGACGGCCAGAGCGGCGAGGCGGACGCCTCGTACCTCTGGGCTCTCGGCCTCGGTGAGCCGCACCCCGTCTCGGCGCTGCACGGCCGCGGCACCGGCGACATGCTGGACGCCGTCCTGGAGGCGCTGCCCGAGGCCCCGGAGCAGACGTTCGGCACCGCGATCGGCGGCCCCCGCCGCATCGCCCTCATCGGCCGCCCGAACGTCGGCAAGTCTTCCCTGCTGAACAAGGTGGCGGGCGAGGAGCGCGTGGTCGTCAACGAGGTGGCGGGCACCACCCGCGACCCGGTCGACGAGCTGATCGAGCTCGGCGGCATCACCTGGAAGTTCGTCGACACGGCGGGCATCCGCAAGCGTGTCCACCTCCAGCAGGGCGCCGACTACTACGCCTCCCTGCGTACCGCCGCCGCGGTGGAGAAGGCGGAGGTCGCGGTCATCCTGCTGGACGCCAGCGAGAGCATCAGCGTGCAGGACCAGCGCATCGTGACGATGGCCGTGGACGCGGGCCGCGCCATCGTCCTCGCCTTCAACAAGTGGGACAACCTCGACGAGGAGCGCCGCTACTACCTGGAGCGCGAGATCGAGACCGAGCTGCTCCAGGTCGCGTGGGCGCCCCGGGTCAACGTCTCGGCGCGTACGGGCCGCCACATGGAGAAGCTGGTGCCGGCGATCGAGGCCGCGCTGGCGGGCTGGGAGCAGCGGGTCCCGACGGGCCGTCTGAACGCCTTCCTCGGCGAGCTGGTCGCCGCCCACCCGCACCCGATCCGGGGCGGCAAGCAGCCGCGCATCCTCTTCGGCACCCAGGCGGGCACCAAGCCGCCGCGGTTCGTGCTCTTCTCCTCCGGCTTCATCGAGCACGGCTACCGCCGGTTCGTGGAGCGCAGGCTGCGCGAGGAGTTCGGCTTCGAGGGGACCCCGATCCACATCTCGGTGCGGGTCCGCGAGAAGCGCGGCAAGAAGAAGTAGGGCGGCCGCGGACACGGTCCGCGGCAGCACGGCGGCGGTACAGGCCGTGTCCGGCGCAAGGAGAAGGGCCCCCGCNCCTCGCGGGGGCCCTTCTCCTTGCGCCTTGTTGCCTGCCAGTGCTCCCGTCGGTGCTACTGGCGGGGCTCCTGTCAGTGTTCCCGGCGGGGGCCGGGCGGCAGGGCCGGCGGGGCCGGCACCGTGGAGTGCTGACGCGCCGACGGCTGCCAGACCGCCGTGATCGTCGGGCTCTGGTGCGGGGCGACGTGTCCGGTCTGGTGCTGTCCGCCGCCGTGCCGCGCCCCGTACGAACCCGGCGTGTAGGCACCCGGGTTGTACGTGCTCGTGCTGAGCAGCCCAGTGCCGTGCAGACCCGTGCCGTGCGCCCCCGAACCGTGCGGACCGGACCCGAAGGCCGTGAAACCGGCCCCCTCCTCGCCGCTGCGGTCGCCCGGCAGGGTCCGGAAGGACCTGCGGTACTCCGCGTAGAGCGCGTCGTAGATCGGCGTGGCCGAGGGGCCGCAGGCGGTGTCCTGCGGCTCGGAGGCCCTCCCTGTCCGGCCGGACTGGAGAGCCTGGGGGAGCCTGGCCGGGACGGGGGACGTGTACGGCAGGCGGCGGGGGGAGTCGTAGGTGTGCACGTACGTGCCAACGAACCCGCCGCCCTTGGGATGCGGCCGACCGCCCGCTTTCGCAGGTCACCGGGAGTGTGCCCGGCGCGAACGGCGGGCCGCGCCGCGCTCAGGTGCCGGCGAGGGGCATGGCGCTCGCCACCAGCCGGCCGTCGGCCGCCGCCTTGTCGAGGGCGCCGCGCAGCAGGTCCTCGCGGGGCTGCCGTCCGATCGAGCCCACCGGGGCGGCGAACAGCAGCACCTGCTGGTGCTTGTTCGCGGCGGCCCGCCAGCTCTCGGTGACCTGGAGCGGCTGGTGGGCCTGCCACCAGGCGACGGGCGAGCCGCCGCCGGTCCCGGGCTGGAGGACCGCGTGCAGCTGGCCCATGGCGAGCAGCACGGACCAGCCGTGCAGTACGGGCGGCACCTCGGTGAGCCCGCTCACCGGCATGAAGCCCTGCTCGACGAGGAGCGGGAGGAAGTCGTCCCCGCTGCCCCCGGTCGTGCCCGGCCGGGCGATGCGCGCGGTCGGCTCGACGACGAGGGCGGGGTGCAACTCGCCGGCGATCAGGACGAGTCCGCTGGTGACGCCGAGCACCGCCTGCTCGGGCTGGGCGCCGGAGGGGCGCTCGTCCCCGGTGATGGACCTGACGGCGCCCTGGAGTTGCTCCTCGGTCACCTGGACGACCTGCGAGGGCAGGCAGGTGGCGTGGGCGAAGGCGAGCACGGCCGTCTCGTCGCCGATGAACAGGACGGTGCTGGTCCGCTCCTGTTCGGAGTCGCCCTGGGTGCGGCAGGACGTGCAGTCGTAACTGCCCGGGGCGTTCTCGCCGGCGAGCAGCCGGTCGGCTTCTTCGTCGCCGATCTCGGCGCGTACGTCGTCGCTGACGTCGAGCATGCGCGGCACGGGTGGCTCCTCGGGATGTGGTGCGTGGCCGGGGGCTCCCGGTCCATGAACCGGACGGGTTCCCGGCTCATGAAGAAGACAACGGATGATCTGTGGCCGGAGTCACGCCCGGGAGCGAACGGAATCGAACCATCCGGCGCGCACGGTGAAATCGGCCGCGGAATCTGTTACTCCACGCCAACTCCTCGGACTGTCCTGCCTGTTGATCCGGTGAACTGAGTCACAGGAGCGCATCGCCCATGGTCGACAAATCAGGAAATCAGCGAATGAAATAGGTGTCTCAAATTCGACGATACTCACGGTAATGGCCAACTGGCCTCGAACGACGGGGGATTGGTTGTTGCCGGCCCGGCCCGCTGCCTAGATTCCTCGGCTGTGTGCAGCGAGCACCGCTCGGGTACGTCCGCCGGCCGCAGGACCCGATCAGCACCAAGCACGACAGCACCACCGCCGGCGGGTGGGGCGGCACGGCACGACCGCGTCGAATCGCGGTACTCCGCGCCGCCTTGGGGGATCCCGGGTTCTTCGAGAGGGAACTACATGTCCGAATGTGCCGACAACACCCGCACGGTCCGCCGGACGGCGGTCCTCGCCGGGGCGGCGCTGCTCGCCCCGCTCGGAATGCTCGCCGCCGGCGGCGGGGCCGCGGCGGCGGACAGCGGGGTGTGGGACCGCATCGCCCAGTGCGAGAGCGGCGGGAACTGGCACATCAACACCGGGAACGGCTACTACGGAGGACTCCAGTTCTCCGCCGGGACCTGGCGCGCGTACGGCGGCTCCGCCTACGCGTCCACCGCGGACGAGGCGTCGAGGGCGCAGCAGATCGCGGTGGCCACCAAGGTCCAGGGCGCGCAGGGCTGGGGCGCCTGGCCGAGCTGCTCGGTGCGCGCGGGTGCCATTGGCGGAGCCCCCGCGCAGGCCGCGCCCGGGAAGCCCGCCGCCGAGGCGGCACCGGCGAAGCCGTCGAAGAAGGCGGCGGCACTGGACCGGCCGGCCCGACGCACGGGCCGCGACGCGTCCCGCGGCGACTACACCGTCCGCAGCGGCGACACGCTGAGCGGCATCGCCGCACGGCACGGAACGACCTGGCAGCGCATCCACGCGGCCAACAGGGAGGTCATCGGCGCGGATCCCGACAGGATCCTCCCCGGGCAGCGGCTGGAGCTCTGAACCCGGAGCACCGGCCGGCGCGCGACGCCCCGGGGCCCCGCCCGGTCCTCCGACCGGGTGGGGCCCCACCCGTCTCCTGCGCGGCCGGGCCGGGCACGGTGCCGGGCCCGCCTAGCGTGGCCCGATGTCGATCAAGCGCAAGCGGTACACGGCCTCCGTCGTCGTCGCCGTCGCCCTGGCCGTGCTCGCTCCCGGAGGGGCCGAGGCGGCGTCACCGTCCGCGGCGCCCGGTGCCGCCGCGGCCGCGCCGCCGTACGGCTGCGCGAAGGACCAGTGGCCCTGGGGCTGCATCGCCAAGTGCGAGAGCAACGGCCGCTGGCACGCGAACACCGGGAACGGCTTCTACGGCGGGCTCCAGTTCTGGCAGCCGACATGGCGCGCCTTCGGCGGCACCGCCTACGCGCGGCGCGCCGACCTCGCCACGCGCGGCGAGCAGATCAGGGTCGCCGAGGAGGTGGTGCGCGTCCAGGGCTGGCGGGCCTGGCCCGTCTGCTCCAAGCGGTACCGGCTGAGCGGGCGCGCGCACGTGGTCAGGAAGGGGGAGACCCTCGCCTCCCTCGCGCGCCGCTACCGCCTCAAGGGCGGCTGGCGGACGCTGTACGCGTCCAACCGGAAGACCGTCGGCGAGCACCCCGGCCGGCTGCTCCCGGGCACGATGCTGAAGCTGCCGAAGGCCGCGGGCCCCGGACGGTCCCTCGGCTTGTGGAGGACGCCGGGCCGCCGCGCCGCCGGCCCGCCGGTCCTCGCCGACGGCCGGCTGCCTACGGACCTGCCGCACGGCCGGGCCCTGATGGGCCCGCCGCTGCCCGCTCCGCCGCCTCACCGCTGAACACGACGGTGCCGCGCCGCAGTTCGTACACCAGGACCGTCCCGTCGGACAGGCCGCGCGGCAGCCGCTGCTCGGCCACCACCACACAGGCGCCCAGACCGCGCAGCAGTTCGTAGGTGCGGGCCGCGACCTGCGGCGACATGCCCTGGGCGGGCTCGTCGACGAGGACCACGCGCGCGCCCGACAGCAGGGCCCGGGAGAGGGCGACCATGCGCTGCTCGCCGCCCGAGAGGGTGCCTGCCCGACGCGCGAGCAGCGGGCCGAGCTGCGGATAGGCGTCGAGGGCCGCCGAGGCGTCCCCGCCGCGGGCCGCGAGGCCGAGGTTCTCGCGGACGGTGAGCGAGCCGAAGACGGCCCGCCGGTCCGGGACGAGGCACAGGCTGCGGCGGGCCCGCTCGTCCGCGCGCACCCCCGTGATGTCGACGCCGTCCCGGACGACCGCCCCGCCGGACAGCGGCACGGTTCCTGCCAGGGCGCGCAGAGCGGTCGTGCGCCCGGAGCCGTTGCGGCCCAGCAGCACGGTCACCCCGGGGTCCGGCGCGAACAGGGACACGCCGTGCAGGGCCTCCAGCGGGCCGTAGGACACCCGTGCCCGCCGCAGGGAGACGCCGCGGGCGCTCATCCGCCGGCCGCCGTACCGGCCCCGGGGCGTCCCGGCGCGGCTCCGCCGGGCCCCGCCGGACGCCCGAGCACCTCCCCGGCCGGACCGGAGGACACGATCCGGCCCGCCGTCATGACGTGCACGGTGTCCGCGAGACCGGCCACGAGGTCGAGGTCGTGCTCGACGACGAGCAGGGCCGTGCCGTCCGCCGCCAGGGCGCCCAGCACTCGGGCCAGCGCGGCCACCTCGTCCGTGTCGAGCCCCGCCGCGGGCTCGTCGAGGAGCAGGACGCGCGGGCTCCCCGCCAGGGCCCGCGCGAGCTCGACGCGCCGCAGCGTCCCCGTCGGCAGGCCGGCCGCCGGCCGTGCCCGCACCGCCCCGTCGAGCCGGAGCAGCCGCAGCGCGCGCTCCACGGCCGCCGGGTCCACGACATGGCCCTGCTCGGCGCCCACGCGGACGTTCTCCGCCACGGTCAGCGTCGGGAAGACGGCGAGCCGCTGGAACGTACGGGCGACGCCCAGCCGGGTCCGCGCGTGGGCCGGCAGCCGGGTGACGTCCCGTCCGCCGACCGCGATCCGCCCCGCGTCCGGCCGCAGGGTGCCCGCGAGACAGTGGAACAGGGTGCTCTTCCCGGCACCGTTGGGCCCCACGACGGCCGTGATCCGGCCCGCGGCGAGATCCAGGTCGACGCCGTCCAGGGCGGTGAACCCGCCGTAGGACACGGTGAGTCCCCGGGCACGCAGGACGGGATGCCCGGGGACCCCCCGCCGGACCCGGGGGCCCGGGGCCCGCAGTACCGGGCGCTCCCCGGACGGCCGGACGGGCGCGCCTTCGGCCGTCCGGGGCCCGGTTCCCGGCCGCAGTGCCGTCGCCCCCGCGGCGGAGGCCGCCCCGACCGGGGCGGGGGTGGCCGCGCCGGCGGCCCGCAGCCGGCGCCCCACGGCTGCGCCCAGCGGGGTCGGCGCCACGTCCCGGACAGGCCGCAGGCCCGCCGCCGCCCGGCGCAGGGACTCGTACGGTCCGCCGGGGAAGCGGCCCACGAGCACGGCGAGGAGGCCGATCAGCGCGGCCGCGACCCCGCCGCGCGCGCCCTCGTCCAGGCCGACCAGGAGCGCCGCCGCGACCAGCGCGCCGAGGACGCTGTCGGCGCCGAGCACGACGACCGCGGCGAACCACAGCAGGCCGCGCACCGGGTCGTACGCCCCGGGGTCGAAGGCCCGCAGGCCCATGCCGAGCATCCCGCCGCCGAGCGCGGCCAGCGCGGCTCCCGCGACGAACGCCGTCACCTTCAGCGCCGGGACGCGGACGCCCGCCGCCGAGGCGCCCTCCTCGTGGTCCCGCATGGCGGCCAGCGCCCGCCCGGTGCGGCCCCTGCGCAGCCCGTGCGCGGCCAGCAGCGCGCCGGCCAGCAGGACGAGTTCCAGGGCGTAGTACGCGCGGTCGTCCTCGAAGCCGGCGGGGCGGCCCAGGGCCAGGCCGGAGGTCGCGTACGGCTGGGCGAACACGAAACGACTGACTCCGACGCCCACCGCGAAGGTGGCGACCGCGAGCGCCAGGCCGTGGCGGCGGACGGCGGGCCAGCCGGTCAGCAGGCCGAGCGGCGCGACCAGCAGCACCGCCACCGCCAGCGCGGCGAGTTCGGGGAGGGCGGGCAGCCCGGGGAAGCGGCCCGCCGCCAGGAGGGCGGTGAAGAGCGCGCCGAGGCCGGCGTAGGCCGCCTGCCCGAGCGAGATCTGGCCGCCGCGGCCGGTGACCACGACCAGGGAGAGCAGGATCACGCCGAGCGCCGGGACCTGCACGGACGTGTGCAGGTCGGAGCCCGCGAACCCCAGCGGAATCAGGAACAGCACCGCCGCCACGATCCACGCGCCCGGCGGGGTCGCCACCCGGGCCGTCGCCGTGCGCGGCAGCGCGTCCCGGGTGCCGATGCCCGGCAGGACCAGGGCCGCGACCAGCAGCGCGACGACGAACAGATTCGTGCCCACCGCCTGGAGCAGCGGTTCCCGCCATCCCGTGGGGTGCAGCCGGGTGAGCTGGCTCTGGGCGACCCCGATGCCGAGGGCCACGACCACGGCCACCGTCAGGCTGCGCATCCGGGCGGCCACCGCGACCGCCAGCACCTCCATGACGAGGAGGGGCATGCCGTACGGGTCCAGGCGCACGTACGGGGCGAGGAGCACGCCGGTGAGACCCGCCGTGAACGCGCCGAAGGCCCAGCCCGCGGCGGCCACGCGGTTCGTGTCGACGCCGTTCAGCGCCGCGAGCGCGCGGTCGTCGACGACGGCCCGCGAGTCCCGCCCGAACCCGGTCCCGCGGGTCACCGCCGTCACGCCCGCCGCCACGGCGAGGACCACGGCGAGCAGACCCCAGGGCTCCGCCGCCACCAGGGTGGGCGCGTCCGCGCGCGCCCCCGGGCCCCACACCAGGACGGCCCCGCCGACGAGCAGGACGAACACGCCGATGGACGCGACCAGGCTCCGCGCGGGATCGCCGCCGAGGACCGAGAGCGGACGGAAGACGAGCCGCTCCAGCGCCAGACCGATGCCCGGGGCCACCACCAGCAGGGTGAACGCGGCGGCGAGGCCGAGCGGCCAGTGCCACTCGACCGTGAGCTGGCGCAGCAGGAAGGCGCACACCATGGCGATCGCCCCGTGCGCGAAGTTGAGGACGCCGGTCGCCCGGTGGGTGACGACGAGGCCGATGCCGGTGAGCGCGGCGGCGGCGCCCACGGAGAGCCCGGCGAGCGTGAGGTCGTACGTGAGCGACGCCATCAGCCGGCCGGGGGCGGGGGAGGCCCGTCCGGGTCGGCCGGGGGGCCCTCCTGGCCGGCGGGGCGGCCGTCCGGCGGGGCCACCTGGCCCGGGGCCCGCGTACGGCCGTCCGGGAAGAGCGTGGCCGCGCCGTCGGCGGAGGGGGCCGGGCCGGCCGGCGGGCGGTCCCGGGAGGGCGTACGGCCGTCCGGGGCGTCCGGCTCGCAGATCGGGCACGGGGCCAGTCCGCCGCCGGCGAGGAGCCGGGAGTCGACCGGCAGCGCGTCCTGCTTCCCCGCCACGAGCGGGCAGTCCGCGCGGTGCCACAGGGTGCCGCCCGGCACCATCAGCAGGTCCGTGCCGATCGCGACGGGCGCGGCGGCCGTCTCCCCGGGCCGCTCGGCGTCGTCGGGCCCCGCCGCCACCAGCAGCGCGTACAGCTCCTCCACCCGTGCCGCCGCGAGGGCGTTCCTGCCCTGGGCCAGCAGGACCGCGCCCGCGACGACCAGCGCCGCTCCGGGCACCGTGCAGGACGCCAGATAGGGCAGTTGCCGCTCCGCGTACCGCTCCCCGGAGATCCCGTACCAGCCGAGTACGCACAGCACCGCTCCCGCGGCGAGGGCGGCCCACCCGGCCCACAGGACGGGGTGCACAGTCCGCAGTCGAGCAGTCCGCATCGAGGCTCCCACGTCATGTGTCTGTCCATGTCGGCCGATGGCTTGCACTATGCCTTCTGGAAGCTGACCCTGAAAGCACCGGGCGCGCACCGCCCGGACCGACACCCGGTGGTGAGCCAGATGGTTCTCGGGAGTGACCTCAGGCGGGGGACCGGCCGGGGGCTGGCGGTGGTGGTGCTCGTCCTCGCCTCGGCCCTGACGGCCTGCGGGGACGACAGCGGTGGCGACGACACGGCCCCGCCCTCGCCCACCGCGGAGTCGCCCACGACGTCCGAGCCGAGTCCGGGCGCGAGCGCTCCGGACGATCCGGCGGCGGCGGAGAAGGAGATCAAGGAGAACTGGGCGAAGTTCTTCGATCCGAAGGTCGCCGTGAAGGACAAGGCGGACCTGCTGGAGAACGGCGACGACATGGGCCAGGTCCTCGGGAGCTTCAGCGGCGACGAGCGCGGCGGGCAGGTGGAGGCCACGGTCGGCGAGGTCCGGTTCACCTCGCCCACCGGGGCGGAAGTGACCTACACGCTCACCCTGAAGGGCGCCACCGTGATGCCGGACGCCGCCGGTACCGCCGTGGAGCAGGACGGCACGTGGAAGGTGTCCGTCAAGACGCTGTGCGGTCTGGTGGGGCTGAGCGGCAATGAGTCGCCGGGCCCGGGTTGCTGAGTGCGCCGCCGCGGGCCTGCTGCTGATCCTGGCCACGGCCTGCGGCAGCCGGCTCCCGGAGGGCGACTTCGGCGGCCGGCCCGACCGCGCACCGGCGGGCGGCGGCGCGGAACCGATCCGCGTCGGCATCGTCACGAGCGTGACGAGCCCCGTCGGCGGGGACGCGTTCACCGGCCCGCGCGACGGGGCGAAGGCGTACTTCGACCGGCTCAACGCGCGCGGCGGCATCGGCGGCCGCACCGTCGAGGTCCGCACCTGCGACGACGGCGGCAGCGGGGTCGGCAACAACGAGTGCGTGCACCGGCTCGTCGACGAGGACGGGGTCGTCGCGCTGGTCGCCACCACGTCCCTCGACTACGCGGGCGCGTCCCGGGTGTCCCGCGCGGGCGTGCCCGACATCGGCGGCCAGCCCATCGGCGCGGCGTACGACACCTACCCGCACCTGTACGGGATCTACGGCAGCCTCGCCCCCCGGAACGGGACACCGGGCTGGGACGGCAAGCTGTACGGCGGCACCGAGGTCTACCGCTACTTCAAGCGCGAGCAGGGCGCCCGTACGGCGGCCGTCGTCTCCTACAACCAGTCGGCCTCCGCGGCCTACGCCCGGCTCGTCACCCGGGGCCTGCGGGCCGAGGGGTACAAGGTGGTCACCGAGCAGGTCGACTTCGCGCTCCCCAACTTCCGGGCGGCGGCGGCCGATCTGAAGAAGCAGGGCGCCGACCTGGTCTTCGACGCCATCGACACCTACGGCAACTCCCGGCTGTGCGAGGCCATGGACGAGGTGGGCGCCGACGTCACGGCCAAGGTCACCAACGTGCAGAACTGGACGTCCACCGTCCGTGAGGACTACAAGAACGCGCCGCGCTGCCGCAACACGCTGTGGGTGACGGGCGCCAGCCGCTCCTACGAGGACACCGGCCACGCGGCGGTACGCGAGTTCCGTGACGGCACGAAGGGACTGCGGACGCGTTCCCAGTGGCAGGTGGAGGGCTGGGCGGCCGCCATGTGGTTCACCGACGCCGCGCGGTCCTGCGCGCGCACGGGGATCACCCGCGCCTGCGTCGACCGGTTCATGGACTCGGGCAGGCCGTACACCGCGGACGGCCTGCTGGCGCCGGTCCGTCACGAACGGCTGGCCGAGCCTCCCGGGACGCGCAGGACGTGCCTGTCGGTGGCCCGCTGGGAGGACGCCCGCGGCTGGGTCGGCCAGGGCGACCTGGACGACGAGTGCTTCGACGTACCGCAGTTGCCCTACGACCCCTGATGCGTCCGGACGCCCAAAGGCTCCGAAACCGGGATGTCGACGGCGCGACCGTTCGGGAACGGCGCACCCCGCCGGCTGCGGTCCGCAGCCGCGCCTGCTGTCGACGACGAGCGGCGCCGCCGCCGGCCGCGCCCCCCGCCCGCCGGGAGCCGCGGACGGCGCTGCGGGCCGGCGCGGTTCACGGCGGCCGCCGCGGTGACGGCCACGTCGCCCCGCCTCCCCCGCCGGGCGGAGCCACAGGTCCCACAGGCCCTCCCTCAGCCCGGAGTGGTCCACCGCGAGGAACAGGGGTGCACCCGGTCCGCCGCGGGCGCCGTCGCGGACAGTGGCTGTCCGCAACCGGTGGCAGACTCGCCGCCATGGTGGAGACCTCGGCACGACTCCTGCGGCTGCTCTCACTGCTCCAGGCGCACCGGGAGTGGTCGGGCGCGGACCTCGCCGACCGGCTCGGCGTCACCCCGCGCACGGTCCGCCGGGACGTGGACCGGCTGCGCGAACTCGGGTACCCGGTGAACGCGAGCCCCGGCACGGGCGGCGGCTACCAGCTCGGCGCGGGAGCCGAACTGCCGCCGCTGCTCCTGGACGACGACGAGGCGGTGGCGGTCGCCGTCGGCCTGCGCACCGCCGCGGGGCAGGGCATCGACGGCATCGGCGAGACCTCCGTGCGCGCCCTCGCCAAGCTCGAACAGGTGCTGCCGCACCGGCTGCGGCGCAGGGTCGGCGCCCTGAACGACTTCACCGTGCCGATGCTGCGCGGCCCCGTGCCCTCGCCCGTCGACCCGGCCGTGCTCACGGAACTCGCCGCCGCCTGCCGGGACTCGGAGCGGCTGCGCTTCGAGTACCGCGACCACGAGGGGGCCACGAGCAGGCGGACGGTCGAGCCGCACCGGCTGGTGTGCACGGAGCGCCGCTGGTACCTGGTGGGCTGGGACGTCGACCGGGACGACTGGCGCACCTTCCGGGCGGACCGGGTTTCGCCCAGGCCGCCGCACGGGCCGCGCTTCCCGCCCCGGCGGCCGCCCGCGGACGACCTGGCCGCGTACGTGTCCAAGGGCGTGTCCGTGCGCGCGTACGCCACGCAGGCCGTCGTACGGCTGCTGGTGCCCCTGGAGGAGGCGGCTCGGCGCGTCTCGCCCTCGGCCGGGACGCTGGAGGCGGACGGCCCGGCGAGCTGCGTACTGCGCACGGGGGCCGCGAACCTCGACGTCATGGTGATCCACGTGATGCTGATGGGCATCGAGTTCGAGGTGCTCGAACCGGTCGCGCTGCTCGACGCGATCCGGGCCGGCCGGGACCGCCTGACGGCCGCGCTCGACCGGAGCGGAGCGGCGGCCCCGCCCGCGGCCCGGACGGGTCCCGCGGCGCGCTGACCCGCGGTGCGCCGCCCGCCGCGGCACAGGCACCGCGGCGGGCAGGCCCGGTGGGCGGGCTCGGAGGGCGGGCCCACCCGGACCACCGCCCGGATCAGGTCCGGCGCGCGTCCGGGCCCGACGCCGGGTCGGGCGCCCGCTTCCGTCCCGCGTGTTCGCCCGCTGTCCACCCGTGCCCCGGCCCTCGTTCCGGCCGCGCCCGGACACCCGCGCGAACACCGGGCATGCGGAGGCCGTGTGCGTGAACCGTGCAATTCCCATGGCGGTCCGACTTCCCGGGCCGTGCGTGGAATCGGAATGCAAAGCCGTGGCGGCGGCCTCGCGGGCGCACTCTTTACGGGGACTATTCGTATCGCGGTGCGAGTGGTCCCGGAGTACCTCCGAATTACGTTCGAAGGCGTGCGGAACGCATGCCGAACCGCTCGTTCGTGTGAGGGAGTCGGGCCGAAACGCGTGTCGTTGTCCTGTGACAGAAGCGTGACCGGAGAGGGACCGGTGACGCTTGGTGTCCGGGCCCGGGGTTCCCTGCCCGCATTCCGCCGCATAACGTGGCGGCATGGCACCGATTCCCACTCCTCCCGCAGAGCCCGTGGACACTCCGGACGCGTACGTCGGACTGGAGGCGGCCGGCGCCGAACGGCTGGCCCGTGAGCGCGGCTGGTCCGCGGTGCGTTCACTGCCCCCGGGCTCGATCATCACCATGGAGTACCGCGTGGGGCGGCTGAACTTCGAGGTCGCCGACGGCCGTGTGACCCGCTGCTGGAAGGGCTGACCTGCCCGGCGCGGTCGGCACGGACGGCCGGCCGCCACCGGGACGTGCGACCGGCAGCGCGTGCGGACACGGCGAAGGCCCCGGCTCCTTGAGCCGGGGCCTTCGCCGTGCGGGGGTGGTCTGTGCGTACCGGCCCCCCGCCGCCCCGGTCAGCCGCCCGTCAGGGGGCGCGCCGAGGCCGTACCGCGGGTCACGCGATCGGTCTGAGGGGGTCTTCGGCTGCCGACGGGCGTCACCGGGGTGCGCTCGGAGCGGGCCGTGTGCGGCCCCGGGGCCAGGAAACCCTGCGGGCGGGGCGGCCGGGAGGCGGCCACGGGCTCGCGGACCGAGGGCTCCCGGTCGCCGGCGCCGCCACCGAGCGGGCGCGCCGCGGGCGCGCCCACGGGCTCGGGGACCGCGGAGGGCACGGGCCGGCGGAGCCGGTCGCGCCAGGCGTCGCGCAGATCGAAGAGCACGGTCTCGGCGCGGGCGATCAGCGGCTCGCACCAGGGCAGCGCCAGCAGGATCAGCAGGCCCGCGGCCCAGCCGAGCACCACGTCGCTCAGCCAGTGGGTGCCGAGGTAGACGGTGGTCAGGCCGACGCCGAGGGACACCACGGCGGACAGCGCCGACAACCAGCGCCTGGCCCACGGGGTCGAGGCCAGATAGGCCAGGATGCCCCAGGTCACGACGGCGTTGGCGGTGTGGCCCGAAGGAAATATGTCGCCGCCCAGCCACATCTCGTTGGAACCGACCGAGGTGGCGTAGTGCGGGCCCAGCCGGCCCATGCCGATCTTGGCGGCACCCACCGTGACGTTCAGCAGGAGCAGGGAGGCGCCCAGCACCAGCAAGGGGCGCAGGGTGTGCTGCCGCCAGGAGCGCCAGCCCAGCCAGGCGGCGACCATGACCGCGGTGGGGCCGCGCTGGCCCAGCACCACGTAGTAGTCGAGGAACGCGTGGATCTCCGGCCACTGCTGGTACGGGCGGAAGAACATGACCTGCCAGTCCAGCCGGACCAGCCACGAGGTGATCACGACGGCCCACACGATGGCGAGGTAGAAGGCGAGCGTGGACGCGAAGAGGACCACCCTGTGCCGGCTCATCCTGGGCACGTCGATGTGGGCCGGTCGTTCCGGCTCACGGTCCAGCCGGGCGAAGACCCGGTCCAGACGAGTCAGCTTTCGTTCGGTACGCACTCAATCGACGTTACAGCGAGTGAGCTGTGTTCCAGGCCGAAGCCCCCTCTTTGTGATGACGATGTGATGTGGGATTGCTCTCAGGAGGGGGGTTATTTCCAAGGATTATTGAATCCCTCGTCCGCTCTTCCTTCAATTCGATTGATCATTCCGGTGGGGAGTTATGTGGCGCTTATCAATTCGTTCACCGAAAACTCGCCCGTGCTTCTCCGGACGCTCACCCGGGCGCGGCGCCGTCACGGCGTGCGCCGTCACGGCGGTCACGGCGGACCCGAGCCGTTCAGCCAGAACGCGCCGTACACCGCCGACACCACCGCCGCGCTCCCCAGTACCCACGCCGACCTGGAGGTCCGCAGCCGGGCCAGGGCCAGGGCCGGCGGCAGCAGCAGCGGGAACGCGGGGAGCAGCAGGCGCGGTTTCGAGCCGAAGTAGCTCGACGCGCACAGGGCGAGGGCCGTGACGACCCCGGCGTACACCAGCAGCGGCAGCGGCTGCCGCTGCCGTACGCAGACCACGTACAGCAGGATCAGCAGGCCCGTCCCGAGGACGAGGCCGAGTCCGGCGAGCGCCGAGGGGAACGACGTGAACTTGCCGGCGACGAAGACGGCGAAGGCGTAGCCGCCGTCGAAGCCGTTGCGCCAGCCGGCCTGGACGTCCAGGTACCCCAGTGGCCCCCCGCCCGTGCGCCCGCCGACCCACAGCACGTAACCGGCGGCGCCCAGGGGCGCGACCGCCATGCCGACGGCGCGCCGCCACCGCGGCGCGCCGTCCCGCGCCACCGCACCCCGCTCCCGTACGAACGAGTCGACCGCCGCCACCCAGACGGCCGCGACCACCGCCGCGCCCACCGGGCGGGTCAGCCCCGCCAGTGAGGCGAGCAGCCCGGCACTCACCCAGTGGCCCCTGAGGACCGCGTACAGCGACCAGGCCGCCAGCGCGGTGAACAGTGACTCGCTGTACGCCATCGACTGCACGACCCCGACGGGCAGCACCGCCCACAGGAGGACCGCGCAGACGGCCGCCCGGCGGCCGTACACGTGGTCGGCCACCGCGAAGATCCCCCAGGCCGCGGCGAGCGAGGCCACCGCCGACACCAGCAGGCCGCCGTCCGCGTACGACAGCGGGGACACCGCCGCGACGGCCCGCTCCAGCCACGGCAGCAGGGGGAAGAACGCCAGGTTCGAGTGCACGTCGCCATTGGGCAGGCGCACCTCGTAGCCGTAGCCGAGTTCGGCGACCCGGGTGTACCAGAGCGAGTCCCAGCGGGCCGACAGCAACCGGTGCGCGCTCGTGTCCCGCGCCGCGCTCCACACCGTGAGCACCAGCAGGCCCAGCACCCGCACCGCCGCGTACCCGAGGAGGGCGGGCGCGGCGCGGCGCCAGGCTGGTTCCGCACGGGTCGGGGCGGCGGAGGTTACAAGATCGGTCACGGGTCCGATTATCGGGGGCGCCCTCGGCGGGGCCCCGTGCCGGGGCGGGCCCGCGGCCCTCCCACGCGTGGCGCACGCCACACGGCGTCCCGTGGAACGTGAGAGGTCCGCCACCCGACATCGGCGGGAACTCGCGTACGCTGACCACTCACTCGCCTTTGTTGCGTGGGCCCGGGACGCCGCTCCTCCCCGGCCGCAGCCGCAGGGAGTCCCCACCCAGCGGATCGCCGAACGCGAGGGAAAATCTGGGAGGTACGTACATGTCCGGGACGACCACGGCCGCCGCGCGTCGCCGTCGGGAGGCCGGGGCCGGTGCCAACCGGTGGGTCGTCCTCGTCGTCCTCTGCGTCAGCCTGCTGCTGGTCGCCGTCGACGCCACCGTGCTGCACGTCGCGGTGCCCGCCGTCACCGAGGACCTCACGCCCGGCGCGATAGAGCTGCTCTGGATCGTCGACATCTACCCGCTCGTCTGCGCCTCGCTGCTGATCCTCTTCGGCACGCTCGGCGACCGCGTGGGACGCAGACGCATCCTGCTGCTCGGCTACGCGCTGTTCGGCGTCGCCTCCGCGATCGCGGCCCTCGCGGACACCGCGCAGGTGCTGATCGCGGCCCGCGCCCTGCTGGGCGTCGGCGGCGCGATGATCATGCCCGCGACCCTGTCCATCCTGCGGCAGGTCTTCCCCGACCGGCGCGAGCGGGCCCTCGCCATCGGCATCTGGAGTGCCGTGGCCGCGGTGGGCGCTGCCGTCGGGCCGCTCCTCGGCGGATTCCTCCTGGAGCACTTCTGGTGGGGTTCCGTCTTCCTCATCAACATCCCGCTGATGCTGGTCAGCCTGCCCGTCGGACGGCTGCTGCTGCCCGAGTCGAAGGGCGAACGCGACGGTCCGTGGGACGTCGTCGGCGCCCTGATGGCGGCGGCCGGGCTCTTCGGCGTGGTCCTGGGCGTGAAGCGCCTGGGCGGTGGCGAGGACCCGCTGAGCCTCCTCACGCTGGTGCCGCTCCTCCTGGGCGCCGGACTCCTGACCGGGTTCGTACGGCGCCAGCGGCGCCGCCGCCACCCGCTGGTGGACCTGCGGATGTTCGCCCGGCCCGCCTTCAGCACGTCCGTGGGGTGCATCGTGCTCGCGATGCTCGCGCTCGTCGGGCTGGAACTGATCGCCGCCCAGTACCTCCAGCTCGTGCTGAAGCTCTCCCCGCTGGAGACCGGGCTGAGACTGCTGCCGCTCACCATCGCGGCGATGGCCGCGGGCCTCGTCGGCGCCAGGATGCTCCAGCGCTTCGGGCCGCGGACCATGGTCTGCTCCGGCTTCTGCCTCACCGCCGCCGCGGTCGTCACCCTGACGGCGATGGGCAGCCACGACAACCCGCCGCTGCTGCTCACCGGCTTCGTCCTGCTCGGCTTCGGCCTGGAGGTGACGCTCTTCGGGGCGTACGAGTCGATGCTCAGCGAGGCCCCCCAGGCGCAGGCCGGCGGGGCGGCCGCGATCGGCGAGACGTCGTACCAGCTCGGTGCCGGCATCGGCATCGCCCTCCTCGGCAGCGTCATGAACGCGGCGTACGCCCCCTCGCTGGCGGCCGTCCCCGGAGTGCCGGCCCGTGACTCGGCCGCCGCGGGGCACTCCCTCGGCGAGGCCTACGAGGTCGCGGCCCGGCTGGGCGGACCCTCGGGGGAGGCGCTGCGGCACGCGGCACGGAACGCGTTCGTGCACGGACTGCACGTGACCCTGCTGGTCAGCGCCGGACTGCTGCTCCTCGGAGCCGTGATGGCCCTGCGGCTGCCCCGGGTGATGGACTGCGGGACGGTCGCGGCCGGAGTCGAGGTGCCCGCGCCGAGGGAGGCCCCGGCCCCCGCGCGGGCCGAGTCCCTGCGCTGAGCGGCCCCCCGCCGGGGCGCCCGCACCCGCGCGTCGGCGGAAGTGCCCTGGACGTGCCGGGCACGGCGTCGTAACGTCGGCCGTCAGCCGTAGTGATCAGTGCTAGTTTCCGTGCGCCGGAGGCCCTCCATGTCCGCTCCCTCGAAGCTGCCGCCCTTCGACCCCGCCGATCCGCTCGGCGTCGACGACCTGCTGAGCCCCGAGGACCTGGCGATCAGGGGCACCGTGCGGGCGTGGGCCGGTGACCGCGTCCTGCCGTACGTCGCCGACTGGTACGAGAAGGGCGAACTCCCCGGCATCCGCGAGCTGGCCCGGGAGCTGGGCGGCATCGGAGCGCTCGGCATGTCCCTCACCGGGTACGGCTGCGCCGGGGCGTCCGCCGTGCAGTACGGGCTCGCCTGCCTGGAACTGGAGGCCGCGGACTCGGGCATCCGGTCGCTCGTGTCGGTGCAGGGCTCGCTCGCCATGTACGCGATCCACCGCTTCGGCAGCGAGGAGCAGAAGCTGGAGTGGCTGCCGCGGATGGCCTCCGGCGAGGTCATCGGCTGCTTCGGGCTGACGGAACCGGACCACGGCTCCGATCCCGGGGCCATGCGCACGCACGCCAAGCGCGACGGCGGCGACTGGGTCCTCACCGGACGCAAGATGTGGATCACGAACGGTTCGGTCGCCGGCGTCGCCGTCGTCTGGGCGCGGACCGACGACGGGATCCGCGGGTTCGTCGTGCCGACGGACACCCCCGGCTTCTCCGCACCCGAGATCAAGCACAAGTGGTCCCTGCGCGCCTCCGTCACCAGTGAACTGGTCCTGGACGGGGTACGGCTGCCCGGCGACGCCGTGCTGCCCGGGGTCACCGGACTGAAGGGGCCGCTGAGCTGCCTGTCCCACGCCCGGTACGGGATCGTGTGGGGCGCGATGGGCGCCGCACGGGCCAGTTTCGAGTCCGCCGTCGAGTACGCCAGGACCCGCGAGCAGTTCGGGCGGCCCATCGGCGGCTTCCAGCTCACCCAGGCCAAGCTCGCCGACATGGCGGTCGAGCTGCACAAGGGGATTCTGCTCGCCCACCACCTGGGGCGCCGGATGGACGCGGGACGGCTGCGCCCCGAGCAGGTCAGCTTCGGCAAGCTCAACAACGTGCGGGAGGCGATCGACATCTGCCGTACCGCTCGGACGATCCTCGGCGCCAACGGGATCTCGCTGGAGTACCCCGTGATGCGGCACGCCACGAACCTGGAGTCCGTGCTGACCTACGAAGGCACCGTCGAGATGCACCAGTTGGTCCTGGGCAAGGCGCTCACCGGTCTCGACGCCTTCCGCTAGGCGGCGCCGAGAGGCGGGTCCGGTGAGCGGCCCTGCCTCAGCTCTGGTTGAAGAAGCCGTCCGCGCGACGGCCGACGGGCTCCCCGCTGACGATCTCGGTGTCGGCGGGGGTCAGCAGGAAAACCCGGTTCGACACACGCTCGATCGAGCCGCGCAGGCCGAAGATCAGGCCGGCCGCGAAGTCGACGACGCGCTTGGCGTCGGCCGCCTCCATGGCCGTGAGGTTCATGATGACGGGGACACCGTCACGGAAGAGCTCTCCGATGCCACGGGCGTCCCGGAAGCTGTCCGGGGTGACCGTGCCGATCCGGCGGCCCTTCTCCTCGGCGGCGTCGGACGCCACCTTCACGCGCGGGTCCGTGACCCAGGCGTCTCCCGGCGTGGAGCCCTCGGTGTAGTCGTCGTCGTAGTAACGCTCGTCATCGTTGTCGTCGACGAGGCCAAGCCAGGCACTCGCCTTGCGCACCGATCCCATGGACGCCTCCTCTCACAGCGGTCTTTCGTGCTTCCGCCTCCCCATGGTCGTCCATGATGCGGATGTCGCGCCAAGGGGATAGACGCCGCGCGGGGGATTCGTGACGGTACTGGTGCACAGGGAATTCGTCGAGAGCCCGCGTACCCCAAGGGTCCTGACGTACACCGCTGCTGACTGAGAGTGAAATATGATTCTTCGCGGCGTACGGGTGACGGCTGGAGCGTACGGGTGAACGAAGCGGTCGATACGATGCCGCAGCTCAACGTCACAGACACCACGGGGGATCCACATGTTCGGAATCGTCAGGCCCTGCCGGCACCGGTTGGGGGAGAGCCTCAAGACCCAGTGGATGGCGCATCTGTGCGGGCTCTGCCTCGCACTGCGCGGGGACCACGGGCAGTTCGCGCGGGTCGTCACGAACTACGACGGCCTGCTGATATCGGTTCTGACGGAGGCTCAGGCCGATCGCGCCGGCGCCTGGCGGCGCACCGCCGGGCCGTGTCCGCTGCGCGGCATGCGCGGCGCGTCCGTCGCTCAGGGTGAGGGGGCGCGGCTCGCCGCCGCCGTCTCACTGGTGCTGGCCTCGGCCAAGGTCCGCGACCACGTGGCCGACGGGGACGGGCTGTTGGCCCGGCGACCGGTGGCGCTCGCGGCGCGCCGGGTGGCGGCGAACTGGGGCCGCGCCGGCGCCCGCACCGGTTCCGCCGTCGGCTTCGACACCGCCGTCCTCGTGGACGCCGTCGAGCGGCAGACGGGCATCGAGGCGCTCGCGGGTCCCGGCACCCCGCTGCTGACGGTCACCGAGCCGACCGAGACCGCGACCGCAGCGGCCTTCGCGCACACCGCGGTCCTGGCCGGACGGCCCGGCAACGCGGAGCCGCTCGCGGAGGCGGGCCGGCTCTTCGGACGGCTCGCCCACCTCCTGGACGCCGTGGAGGACCGGGAGGCCGACGCGGCGGCCGGCGCGTGGAATCCGCTCACCGCCACCGGCACGCCCCTGCCGGAGGCCCGCCGCCTCGCCGACGACGCCCTGCACGGGATACGGCTCGCGCTGCGCGAGGTCGACTTCACGGACGCGAAACTGGCCCATGTGCTGCTCGCGCACGAGCTGCGCAACTCGGTGGACCGGGCCTTCGGCACCAGCGCCTGCTCGCACGGCGGCTCGCACGCGGGCGTCCCGCACGGCGGCGAGCTGTACGGGCCGCCGCCGGGCAACCCGTACGCGCCGTCCGGGCCGGGCGCCCCGCCGCCGCCCGAGCCCCCGCGCCGCGACCGCCGAGGACTCCTGGCGGGCTGCGCGGTGTGGATGGGGCTGGCCTGCACGTGCCAGATGTGCTGCGAGTACGACGACCCGTGGACGGGGGAGCGCAAGGAGGGCCTCTGCCAGCGGTGCGACGACTGCAGTGACTGCTGCGATTGCTGCGACGGGTGCGACTGCTGCGGCAACTGCTGCGACGGCTGCGGGTGCGACTGCAGCTGCTGAGGCACGCCGGCGCCCCGGGCCCGCCGTCCGGGGAGTCCGCCGGGACGCCCGGACGCCACGGCCGCCGGGGCCGTGGCGGTGGACCGGGCCGTGGTCCCGGCACCTTGACGGACGGTCAGTGGGTTGCCCGCCCGCCGACCGGGCTTGTGCGCGGGCGCGGCGAGGCACAGGGTCCGCGGGCGCGGAGACCTGCGGGAGCAGCCGGGCGGAAGGCCGGGAGCTGCGGCAAGCGGAACGGCACGGCATGGAACTGCACGGCATGGAACGGCGTGGAACGGCGGAGCGGGGTGCGCGAGGGGAGGGGTGTGCGTGTGAAGGCGCCTGCGTGGAGAACGCGGAGAGCACACCCGTCCGAGCGGGCGCGCAGGGGGTCAGCTCAACAGGAGGAGGACCACACTCGACCGAGGTCGATGTGGGAGCGCTTGACCAGCCACTGCTGCGGATGCATGCGCTCAGTGGAACAGGCATCCGGTTTCACGTCAACCGAGTTGAGACGCACCGCCCACAGTGTGGACATGCTTGACAGCGAGGGGAAACGCACCCGTACCCTCCAGGGACGGCCCTGCTGAGGGGCTCGGCCGTACGCGCTTCGCCGCGCTCCGTGTGAAGGCACCCAGTCGTGCCGTGCCCGACCGACGCATCACGGAGCCTTCGCATGCCCTCCGACACCCCTTCCCGGCCCGCCGTACCGCGGCCGCATCCCAGGACGCCTCCGGGCATCAACTCCCATCACTGGCAAGCCACTTGCGCGGTCGGGTTCCGTTCCCGGCCCGCGCGAGGGGCGGCGCGGCCCGGCCGGTGGACGCGATGAGCACCGGGCGTCCGTCGCTGGTGATCGTGGGCGCCGGCCCGCGCGGGGTCGGATTCCTGGAGCGCATCGCCGCCAACGCGCCCGAGCTGTACGACGGTCAGGGACTCGACGTGCACCTCGTCGACCCCTTCCCGCCGGGCGGCGGACGGATCTGGCGCGAGGAGCAGTCACCCCTGCTGTGGATGAACTCGCAGGCCCAGGACGTCACCATGTTCACCGACGAGTCCGTCGACATGGCCGGACCCGTCCGGCCGGGCCCCACCCTGCACGAGTGGGCGGGCCTCGACGGGCGGGTGTTCGCGGACCGGCGCACCCAGGGCGCCTACCTGCGCTGGGTCCACGAGGACACCCTCGCCGCGCTCCCGCCGGAGATCCGTGTCCGCCACCACGCCCGACGCGCGGTGCGGGTCGGCGGCCCGCGCGAGGGACGCCAGCAGGTGTGGCTCGACGGTCTCCCGCGCCCTCTCCTCGCCGACCTCGTCGTCCTCACACTCGGCCACCTCGATGCCGAACACAACGACGAACAGCGCGAGTTGGCCGAGTACGCCCGGACCCACGGACTCGTGCACCTGCCGCCGGACTTCACGGCCGACAGCGACCTGTCCGCCCTCGCCGCCGGGGAACCCGTGATCGTACGCGGCTTCGGACTCGCCTTCGTCGACCTGACGGTGCTTCTCACCGAGGGCCGCGGCGGCCGCTACGAGAGGTCCCCGGACGGCGAGTTGACCTACCTGCCGTCCGGACGTGAGCCCCTACTCCACGTCGGCTCCCGGCGCGGTGTCCCGTACCACTCGAAGATCGGCTACGACTGGACGGGCGAACGGCCCCCGCTGCCCCGGTTCTTCGGGCCCGTCGAGGTGGACGGCCTCCTCGCACGACCCGGCCGCCTCGACTTCCGGCGGGACGTGTGGCCACTGGTCGAGAAGGAGTTGGGCTTCGCCCACTACCACCGGCTGTTCGCCGCGCATCCGGAGCGCACCCGCACGGAGTGGGCCGACTTCGAGCGGAGCTACGCCGCGGGCACGGGCGACGAGCTGCGCGCCCTGGCCGCCGCGGCGGTGCCCGACCCCGCCGACCGGTTCGACCCGGCCGCGCTCGACCGCCCGCTGGACACCGTGCGGCACGCCTCGTACGACGCGTTCCAGGACGACCTGCGCTCCCGCGTCGAGCAGGACGTGGCGCGACGGCACGACCCCTCGCACAGTCCCGACCTGGCCGTCTTCCTCGGACTGCTCTCCGTCTACGGCCAGTTGGTGCGCCTCGGTGACGTCGGCCCCTGGTGGCACGGCTTCTTCAGCTTCCTGGCCTCCGGGCCGCCCGCGCCGCGGCTGCAGCAGATGCTGGCCCTGTCCAGGGCCGGAGTCCTCACGTTCCTGGGCGCTGACCTGACCGTCACGGCCGCGGACGGCGTCTTCCGGGCGGCGAGCGCGACCGTACCGGGGCAGCACGTCGAGGCGCGGGCGCTCGTCGAGGCGCGGCTGCCGCACCCCACGGTCGAACGGAGCCGGGACCGGCTGCTGGGCGAGCTGTACGAGGAGGGCGCCGCCGTCACGCCCGAGGGGCTGCTCGCCGTCGACCCCGCGGACGGGCGTGTCCTCGACCGCTCCGGCAGCCCGCACCCGCGCCGGTTCGCGTTCGGTCCGCACACCGACGCCCGCGGCTCCGGGGCGTTCACCCGGCCGCGGACCGGCGGACCGGCCTTCAGGCAGAACGACGCCGGCGCGCGGGCCGCCCTCTCCTTCCTGCGCGCGCTGTCCTGTCGCGCCGCCGCCTGAACACCCCGCCCACCGGCACGGTCCCGCCGGACACAGGGCGGCACGCGTCCCCGCCGGGCGGTCCCCCGCCCCCTCCCGTCGAACGGCTCACGCCCACCGCGTGACATCCGCTCCCGTCGGGTCCGCCCCTCCCGTCCTCCTGCCGAACACCCCGAGGAACCCATGTCCTTGACGAGTGACCCACCTGTCGGAACGAAGGAACCCGCACCGCCGGGCGACGACTACGCGGCGCTGAAGGTGGTGCCCGTCCGCCATCCCTGGCGCTGGGTCGCCATCACGGCCACCGCCGTCGTGCTCGCGCAGTTCATCCACGGACTCGCCACCAACCCGGGCTGGGAGTGGGGGGTGTTCGCCGAGTTCTTCACCGCTGACGTCATCCTCGAAGCGGTCTGGACGACACTCCAGCTCACCGTCTACGGAACGGCGCTCGGTTTCGCGCTCGGCATCGTCCTCGCCTTCATGCGGCTGTCGAAGAGCCGGTTCCTCACGACGGTCGCCTTCGGCTACATCTGGGCCTTCCGGTCCATCCCGCTCATCGTCCAGCTCCTGTTCTGGTTCAACCTGGCCTATCTGTACGAGGAGCTGCGGTTCGGCATCCCCTTCGGACCCGGCTTCCTCTCCTTCGACACGATGGGGCTGGTCGGAGCGATGAGCGCGGCCGTGCTCGGGCTCGCGCTGCACCAGGCGGCGTACGCGGCGGAGATCGTGCGCGGCGGCGTACTGGCCGTCGACGGCGGCCAGTTGGAGGCGGCCGCCGCGCTCGGCATCCCCAGGCTGCGGCAGATCCGGCGGATCGTGCTCCCCCAGGCGATGCGGTCCATCCTGCCGAACGCCGCCAACGAGGTGATCTCCCTCTTCAAGGGGACCTCGATCGTCTCCGTGATGGCCATCGGCGAACTCTTCTACCAGGTCCAGGTCATCTACGGCCGCAACGGCCGGGTCGTACCGCTGCTCATGGTGGCGACCGCCTGGTACATCCTCCTGACCACCGTGCTCTCGGTCCTCCAGCACTACGTCGAGCGGTACTTCGCCAAGGGGAGCGCCCGATGAGCAAACCCGCAGCCCCCGTCATGGTCGACATCAGGGCCGTCCACAAGAGCTTCGGCGCGCTGGAGGTCCTCAAGGGGGTCGACCTGGAGGTCCGCGCCGGAGAGGTCACCGTGATCCTCGGGCCATCGGGCTCCGGCAAGTCCACCCTGCTGCGCACGATCAACCACCTGGAGAAGGTCGACCAGGGGTGGATCAGCGTGGACGGCTCGCTGATCGGCTACCGGCGCTCCGGCTCCAGGCTCTACGAACTGCGCGAGCGGGACATCCTCAGACAGCGCACCCGGATCGGGTTCGTCTTCCAGAACTTCAACCTGTTCCCGCACCTCACCGTGCTGGAGAACATCGTCGAGGCCCCGGTCTCCGCGCTCAAACGGCCGCGCAGGGAGGTCACCGCGGCGGCCCGCGGGCTGCTCGACCGGGTCGGGCTCGCGGACAAGGCCGACTCGTACCCCCGGCAGCTCTCGGGCGGCCAGCAGCAGCGCGTCGCCATCGCCCGCGCGCTCGCCCTGGAGCCCGGAGTGCTCCTCTTCGACGAGCCGACGTCCGCGCTCGATCCCGAACTGGTCGGCGAGGTCCTCGACGTCATCAAGGACCTGGCCCACCAGGGCACCACGATGATCGTCGTCACCCACGAGATCGGGTTCGCCCGCGAGGTCGCCGACACCGTCGTGTTCATGGACGACGGCCGCGTCGTCGAGCGCGGCAGCCCCGGCGACGTGCTCGACGCGCCGCGGCACGAACGCACCCGCGCCTTCCTCTCCAAAGTCCTGTGACCGGCACCTCGCCGTCCCGAACCCGGCAGAACCCTTCAGATCAAAGGAGTCCTTACGTGATGTCCCGACGCACCCTCGCCGCCTCCGTCGCCGCACTCGTGATCGCCCCGCTGCTCGGCGCCTGCGGGGGTGACAGCGACGCGGCGACCGGGACGGGAGGGTCCAGGGGCACCGAGAAGGTCGGCGGCGTCAACATCGGCCCCGACCAGAACCGGGTCCGCGGCAAGAAGGACGCGGAGATCGCCGCGCTCGTCCCGGCGGCGATCCGCGAGCGCGGCACGCTGAAGCTCGGCCAGAGCGCCGACGCCTCCCCGCCACTCGGCTTCTACGCGACCGACGACAAGACCCGCATCGGCTCCGAGATCGACCTGGCGACCCTCGTCGCGGACACCCTCGGACTGAAGCTCGACAACGAGGAGGTCTCCTGGGAGAACCTCTTCGTCGGGCTCGACAGCGGCAAGTTCGACGCCGTGTTCTCCAACGTGACCGTCACCGAGGAGCGCAAGGAGAAGTACGACTTCGCGACCTACCGCCTCGACAACATCGCCTTCGAGACGAAGAAGGGCGACGACTGGACCATCGACGCCCCCGAGGACGTCGCGGGCAGAACCGTGGCCGTCTCCTCCGGCACCAACCAGGAGAAGATCCTCGTCGACTGGAGCAAGCAGAACGAGAAGGCGGGCCGCAAGCCGGTCACGATCAAGTACTTCCAGAAGGACACGGACTACTACCTCGCCCTCCAGTCCGGCCGCATCGACGCCTACCTGGGCCCGAGCCCGTCCGCCGCCTACCACGTGGCCACCGCGAGGCAGTCCCGTATCGCCGGAACGCTCTCCGGGGCGGGGGACGGGCTCCAGGGCAAGATCGCCGCCACCACGAAGAAGGGGAGCGGGCTCGTCGACGCGTACGCGGCCGCCCTCAACCAGGTGATCGAGGACGGAAGCTACGCCCGCGTGCTCAAGCGGTGGGGGCTGTCGGGCGAGGCCGTGCCGAAGTCCGAGATCAACCCTCCCGGCCTGCCGAAGATCTGACCGGGCGTCCGGCCGACAGGTGTCCGGCCGCGCGAGGACCGGCCGGCCCGGCACCCGGGGCAGGGGCGCCAAGACCGTGCGGGCGCCCCGGCCCGTCAGGGCTTCCGGGACCGTCCCGGAAGACCGCCGCTCCCCACCGCCGTGCGCGCGGCGGTGCGGAGCCACCTCCTTGGAAAGGCTCCCCCACCATGCCCCGACCGAACGGTTCGAGGCTCCTGCACCTGGCCGCCGCCGTCGACCAGGAAGCGGGCTTCGACGCCGCGTCCCACATCGGTTCGGCGCGGCTCGCGGAACGCGGCGGCCTCGACTTCGTGACCCTCGGCGACTCCTTCGCACGGCCAGGACCCGAAGCGCTCGCCGTGCTCGCGCGGGTCGCCCCCGCCACGACCAGGGTCGGTCTCGTGCCGACCGTCACCACCACCCACACCGAGCCGTTCCACGTCCAGGCCGCCCTGGCGACCCTCGACTGGGTCAGCCGGGGGCGCGCCGGCTGGCGGATCGACGTGTCGACGACCGAGGGCGAGGCCCGGCTCTTCGGCCGCAGGCACGCGCTCCCCGCGGACGCGCTGTGGCACGAGGCCGGCCAAGTGGCGGACGTGGCGGCCCGGTTGTGGGACAGCTGGGAGGACGGCGCGGAGATGCGCGACGAGCCGACGGGCCGCTTCGGCGACCGGGACAGGCTGCACCGCGTCGACTTCGAGGGCGACACCTTCTCCGTACGCGGCCCGTCGATCGTGCCCCGCCCCCCGCAGGGGCATCCGGTACGGGTCGTCGACGCGACGGACCGGCACGCCCGGCGGACCGCCGCCCGGTACGCGGACGTGGCGCTGATCCGTGCGACGGACCCCGCCCAGGCGGGAGCCGTGCGCGACCTGCTGCACGCGGCGGCCGTCGGCCACGGCAGGAACCCGGACGAGCTGCGCGTCCTCGCGGCGCTCACCGTCGACCTCGGCGCCGGTGAACGCGTCGCCGAACCGGGCTGGGGCTCCGCCCTGTTCGCCAGGGAGCGCGAACTCGGGGGAGGCGGCGGGAACGGCCCCCGCGGCCCGCTGTACCGCGGCGGGCCCGTCGACCTGGCCGAACTGATCGCGGCCTGGCACGGAACGGGTGCCGTCGACGGTTTCCACCTCACCCCCGTGGAGCCGTCCCGAGACCTGGAACGCCTGGTCAACGGCACGGTGGTACTGCTCCAGCACCGCGGCCTGTTCCGCACCTTCTATCCGGGCAGCACCCTCCGCGAGCACCTCGGGCTGGCCCGGCCCGCCAACCGGTACGCCGAGACAGGGGGAGCGTCATGAGCGCGGATACGCGGGCCCGCAGGCAACTGCACCTCGCCGCCCACTTCCCGGGCGTCGGCAACACCACCGTCCGGGCCGACCGGAAGTCGGGGTCCCGGATCGACTTCGCGTCCTTCGAGCATCTGGCGCGCACCGCCGAACGCGGCCTGTTCGACTTCTTCCTCCTCGCCGAAGGGCTCCGGCCGCGCGAGCACCAGGGGCGGATCCACGACCTGGACGCGGTCGGACGCCCCGATTCGATCACCGTGCTGAACGCGCTCGCCGCCGTCACCGACCGCCTCGGGCTCGCCGCGACGGTCGACGCGACCTTCAACGAGCCGTTCGAACTCGCGCGCAGGCTCGCCACGCTGGACCATCTCAGCGAGGGCCGGGCGGCCTGGAACGTGGTCACCTCCTCGGACGCCTTCACCGGGGAGAACTTCCGGCGCGGGGGCTTCCTGGACCGGGCGGACCGGTACACCCGCGCCGACGAGTTCGTGCTGCTCGCCCGTGAACTGTGGGACTCCTGGACACCGGACGGGGTGTCGCGTCCCTTCGCGCACCACGGCCGGCACTTCGACATCGCCGGGGAGTTCACCGTCCCGCGCTCCCCGCAGGGGCACCCGGTCGTCATCCAGGCCGGGGACTCGGCGGAGGGCCGAGAGTTCGCGGCGGCGGCGGCCGACGTCGTCCTCACCCGCCACGGGACTCTGGAGGCCGGCCGCGCGTTCTGCGCCGACGTCAAGGGCCGGCTGGCCGCGTACGACCGCGACCCCGGCGATCTGAGAATCATGCCCGGGGTCACCTTCGTGCTCGGCGACACCGCCGCCGAGGCACGGGAGAGGGCCGCCGAGATCCGCCGGCGGCAGATCTCCCCGCGGAACGCGATCGTCGCCCTGGAGCAGGTCTGGGGCGTCGACCTCTCCTCGTACGACCCCGACGGCCCCCTGCCCGACATCGACCCCGAACCGGAGTCCGGCCCCGCGCGGGGCCGGGTGGGGGTGGCCGACCCCTTCGCGGTGGCGGAGGAGTGGCGGGCCCTGTCCCGGGAGAGGGGGCTCTCGATCCGGCAGACCGTCGTCGAGGCCTCCGGCCGCCAGTCCTTCGTCGGCACCCCGGAGTCCGTCGCCGCGGAGATGGACGCGTTCGTCACGGCGGGCGCGGCCGACGGCTTCGTCCTCGTACCGCATCCGGCACCGGGCGGGCTCGACGAGTTCGTCGACCGGGTGGTGCCGCTCCTCCAGGAACGCGGTGTGTTCCGCACGGAGTACACCGGCACGACGCTGCGCTCGCACCTCGGGCTGCCGGACCCCGTATGGAAGGGTTGACCACATGACGACGGACGCCGCCGAGGACTGGAAGCGCTGGCACGAGCACCGCACCGAGGCAGTCTCGGCGCCCGACGGGCCGCTGGCCCTCACCGGCACCCACTGGATCGGGGACCATCCGGACGGGCGACTGCCGGGCATGCCCGGCCGGTGGACCGCGGACGGCGACGCGGTCGTGCTGACCGCCGGCGCCTCCGACGGCCTCACCCTGGACGGGCGGCCCTTCTCCGGTGGGGCGAGGCTCGCGGCGGACCCGGGGCGGGCCGCCGCCTCCCGGGTCGCGTACGGGGCACGCCGGTTCGTCGTGCTCGTCCGCGAAGGGGCATGGGGCGTACGCGACTTCGACCCGGACGCGCCGGCGCGCAGGGCGTTCCGGGGCATCGAGGCCACTCCGTACGATCCCCGCTGGTCGGTGCCGGGGCGCTTCACGCCGTACGACCGGGACCGCACCGTGCGCGTGGCGAACGCCGACGGGCGGGAACGCGGTCTGGAACTCGGCGGCGAACTCGCCTTCGCCCTGGACGGGAGGGATCTGACACTCCAGGTGTCGGTGCAGGCGGACGATTCCCTGTGGGCTGTTTTCGGCGATGCCACCAGTGGGCGCGGCAGCCACCGCTTCCGGTTCCTGCGTCCCCCGGCACCCGGTGCCGACGGGTGGACGACCGTCGACTTCAACCGTGCGCTGCTTCCGCCGTGCGCGTTCGCGGACCACTTCATCTGCCCTTTCCCGCCGCCGGGCAACGCGCTGAGCACGGCGATCGCCGCCGGTGAGCGCAATCTGCTCACGTGATCCGCGCGGCATCCACACATTGTCGACGATCGCGTCAACCGCACTGGGGGACACGTAAGTTGAAAGTGCCACGGCCGAAAGGCGCCCTTGCGCCCGTCGGGTGTGCGGCCGAATACTCCCCCCAGCGCGCCTTGTCAGGGGCACAGCGTGTTCGGAATCCGGACATTCCGCTCCTGGCGTGCGCCTCACGGGCCCCGACCCCACGCGGGCCCCCGACTTCCCTTTGGAGGGAACGAACAGTGAGGACCAAGCGCACCACCCCCCGCAGCGGAATCGCGAGACGGACCCGGCTGATCGCCGTGACCACCGGGCTCGTGGCCGCGGCCGCATTCACCGTCCCCGCCGCCAACGCCAGCGACGCGCAGACGTTCAGCACCTCTCAGCTCAAGAGCGCCAACTCCTCGGTGCTCAAGGCGGATGTGCCGGGTACTGCCTGGGCGACGGACGCGAGGACCAACAAGGTCGTCGTCACGGTCGACAGCACCGTCTCGCAGGCGGAGATCGCACGGATCAAGCAGGCCGCGGGCGGCAACGCCGGTGCCCTGGAGATCAAGCGGACCCCGGGCAAGATCAACAAGCTGATCGCGGGCGGCAACGCCATCTATTCGAGCACCGGGCGCTGCTCCCTCGGCTTCAACGTCCGCAACAGCGCTGGAGCCAACTACTTCGTCACCGCCGGCCACTGCACGGACGGCGGGGGCACCTGGTACTCCAACTCCGGTCGCACCACGGTCCTCGGCCCGACCTCAGGGTCCAGCTTCCCGACCAACGACTACGGCATCGTCCGCTACACCAACACGACGATCGCCAAGTCGGGCACCGCGGGCAGCGTGGACATCACCAGCGCCGCCACTCCGAGCGTGGGCACCAACGTGATCCGTACCGGTTCCACCACCGGCACGCGCACCGGACGCGTCACCGCCCTCAACGCGACCGTCAACTACGGCGGCGGCGATGTCGTCTACGGCATGATCCAGACCACGGTCTGCGCCGAGCCCGGCGACTCCGGCGGCCCGCTCTACGGCAGCAACGGCGTCGCCTACGGTCTGACCTCGGGCGGCAGCGGCAACTGCTCCTCGGGCGGCACCACGTTCTTCCAGCCGGTCACCGAGGCCCTGAGCGCCTACGGCGTCAGCGTCTTCTGACAGGTACGCGTCACAGCGACACCCGCGCGACCCGACCTGCGGCCAGCAGCAGGCGAGCCCCCGCACCCGTTCCCGGGTGCGGGGGCTCTTCTGGACCGGGGCTTCCCGTCCCCCCGAGCGGTGCCCGGCGGTTCGCAGGTGCGCGGACGCCGGGCGTACGGCCCCGCCGGCGCGGAGGAGCGCAGCCGGGCGCGCGGGCCGGGCGGTGCCGGAGCCGGGCCGGGCGGTGCCGGAACCGGGTCAGGCGTCGGACCGCGGGGTCGCGCGGAGCCAGTCCAGGATGTCCGGGAGGGCCTCCAGCGCCGAGAAGTGACCGCCCTCCGGATCGAGCACGGGCCGGGCCCTGGGGATGTGCCCGGCCAGCCACTCGAAGTGGCCCACCGGCGAGAGGGTGTCCTGAGCGCCGTGCCACAGCAGCACGGGCCGGCTGATCTGCTCCGGGTCGAAGCCCCAGTGGCTCAGCAGCGCGAGGCTGTCGTCGAGCCAGCCGTAGGCGGACCCGCCGAGCGCCTCGCGGTAGGAGCGCAGCAGCATGTCGCTCACCGCAGGGGTCGCGAGGACCCGGCGGTCGGCGTCACTGAGACCGTCGCGGATCGACGCGAGGTACTGCGCGGGATCGGTGCGGATCGCTGCGGCCCGGGCGGCCAGCCGGTCCGCGAACTCCACCGGTTCGGTCAGCGCCCGCGACAACTCGTCGACGGCCGAAGCCGCCATCCCCTCGAACCAGTCGAGCCCCTCGGCGACGGGCGGCGCGAGCGAGGCCGTCACCGCGACCCGCCGCACCCGGCTCGGCAGCAGCGCCGCGCAGGCCAGCGCGTGCGGCCCGCCGCCCCCGTGGCCGAGCACCGCGAACCGACCGATCTCGAGCGCGTCGGTCAGCGTGGCCACGTCCCGCGCGGCCTGCGCCACCCGGCGCCCCGCCCCCCGGTCCGATTCCCCGTACCCGGCACGGTCGTACGAGATGAAGCGCACCCCGGGGTGCTCCTTCGCGGCCTCCGGCGGCACCAGGCCCTGCCGGCCGCCCGGAGTGCCGTGCAGCAGCACCACCGGCGTGCCCTCCGGGTCGCCCCACTCCTCGAACGTCAGCCATCGTCCGTCCCGCATCCGTATCCCGCTCGGCACCCTTGTCCTCCATCTCCCCTTCGCCTTCGCGCCGGAGTTACCGTCGAAGTACACACCTTGTGCGCCCGATACGGTCCCTGGGGGTCGTCATGGTCGAGGAACTGGTGACGGCGGGAGTGGCTCTCGCGTCCGTCGGAGCGGTGTACGCGATGGCGGCGGCCCGGGTCGTCAAACAGTACGAGCGGGGTGTGGTGCTCCGGCTCGGCAAACTGCGATCCGGGGTGCGAGGCCCCGGATTCACCATGATCGTGCCCTTCGTGGACCGGCTCCAGAAGGTGAACATGCAGATCGTGACGATGCCGGTGCCCGCCCAGGAGGGGATCACCCGGGACAACGTCACGGTGCGGGTGGACGCCGTCGTCTACTTCAAGGTGGTGTCCGCCGCCGACGCGATCATACGGGTCGAGGACTACCGGTTCGCGGTCTCGCAGATGGCGCAGACCTCGCTGCGCTCGATCATCGGCAAGAGCGAGTTGGACGATCTCCTCTCCAACCGGGAGAAGCTCAACCAGGGCCTGGAGCTGATGATCGACAGTCCGGCCGTGGAGTGGGGTGTCTCCATCGACCGGGTGGAGATCAAGGACGTGTCCCTGCCGGAGACCATGAAGCGCTCGATGGCCCGGCAGGCCGAGGCCGACCGTGAGCGGCGGGCCCGGGTCATCAACGCGGACGCGGAACTGCAGGCGTCGAAGAAGCTGGCCGAGGCCGCCGGAGTGATGTCGGAGCAGCCCGCCGCGCTCCAACTGCGGCTGCTCCAGACCGTGGTGGCGGTCGCCGCCGAGAAGAACTCCACCCTCGTACTGCCCTTCCCGGTGGAACTGCTGCGGTTCCTGGAACGCGCCCAGCAGCCGGCCGCACAGCCCCAGCAGCCGCCCGCGCGGTCCCAGGAGCCGCCCGCGCGGATGCCGCTGCCGTTGCCCGGCGGGCAGGAGGGGGAGCCGCCGCCGGGACGCCTCCCGGGGCAGCCGCAGGAGTTGGCGGCTCTGATGCAGCACCTGCTCTCCCAGTGGCAGCAATCGGTGCGGGAGCAACTTCCATCCGCCGAGGAGCCGTTGGATCCGGACAGCGGAGAGTCGAAATCCGGACAGGACTAGACCTCGCAGAGGGTCGCTGATTACTCACTAGTAGTATTTGCAATGGGGATCGACGTGGTGTGATCACGCTCCCCGGGCGCACGCCAACCGGAAGGCGGCGTGCGCCCGTTGCTGTGCGCGCGTCCTGAAGTCGACCTTGTGTGCTCCTGTGCGCCCTCGGAATAGTGGTCGTCGTCCGTTGGCATGGACGCGGCTTTTATTGCGAGTCGAGTCGATGTCAGTACACCTTGCGGTCGCGGTGGTCCCCACAACCGCCGTGCCCGACCCCCCACAGGAGGACACACGTTGAAGCACCGACGCATACCCAGGCGGCGGGCAGCCGTGGCAGGCGCGGGCGTCGCCGCGCTCGTCGCCGCGGGAGTCACCTTCCAGTCCGCGAACGCGAGTGAGCGGTCGGCCACCCCGGAGCCCCGGACCCTGTCGGTCGCGGCGGCCGGAAAGCTCGCCTCGGCACTCGGCGAGGACCTCGGCTCGGACGCGGCGGGAACGTATTACGACGCGAAGTCCGAGCACCTCGTGGTGAACGTGCTCGACAGCGCGGCGGCCGAGCTGGTGGAGTCGGCCGGCGCCCGGGCGAGGGTCGTGGAGAACTCGCTCGCCGAACTGAAGGGCGCCCGCACGACGCTGAAGCAGGACGCGACCATCCCCGGCACGTCGTGGGCGGTCGACCCGGCGAGCAACAAGGTCGTCGTCACCGCGGACCGCACGGTCGGCCGCGCCGAGCTGGCCGAGCTGACCGAGGTCGTCGACGGGCTCGGCGGCACGGCCGAACTGAAGCGCACGAAGGGGGAGTTCAAGCCCTTCGTGGCCGGTGGTGACGCGATCACCGGCGGCAGCGGCCGCTGCTCGCTCGGCTTCAACGTGGTCAAGGGCGGAGAGCCGTTCTTCCTGACCGCCGGTCACTGCACCGAGGGCATCACCACATGGTCGGACTCGTCCGGGACCGTGATCGGCGAGAACGCCGACTCCAGCTTCCCGGACAACGACTACGGCCTGGTCAAGTACACCGCGGAGGTGGACCACCCGAGCGAGGTCAACCTCTACAACGGGTCCGCGCAGGCGATCTCGGGCGCGGCCGAGGCCACCGTCGGCATGAAGGTCACCCGCAGCGGGTCCACGACCCAGGTGCACGACGGCACGGTCACCGGACTGGACGCCACCGTGAACTACGGCAACGGCGACGTCGTCAACGGACTCGTCCAGACGGACGTCTGCGCGGAGCCCGGCGACAGCGGCGGCTCGCTCTTCTCGGGGAGCAACGCCATCGGGCTCACCTCCGGCGGCAGCGGTGACTGCTCCGCGGGTGGCGAAACGTTCTTCCAGCCGGTCACGGAGGCGCTCTCCGCGACCGGGACCGAGATCGGCTGACGAGGCCGGCACCCTCGGGCGATCGCGAGCCCCCGTTCCCGCCACTCGGCGGGAACGGGGGCTCGCGCGTGTCCGGCGGACGGGGACTGGACGCTCCCGGGGTGCCGGGGTGCCGGGGTGCGGGTGGTGGCCGGGTGGCCGGAGGGGAGGTGCTGGAGGGGGAGGGCGCCTCGGTCGGCCCCCGGGTGGCGGCGGGCGCGGTCGGCGTGCCCGGCCGGGGCGAGGGCGGGCCGGTCGACGCCCCGGGTGGTGGCGGGGGTGCGGCGACGGTTCCCGCCGTGTGGCCCGCTCCCTCCCCGGCGCGGCGACGGGGGCGAGGGCGGGCGGCGTGCCCGCCGGGCGGGGGTGGGGGCGGGGTCCTCGGTCGCCCATGTCATGTCCCCGCGATCCGGGCCGCGCGGTGTTTGCGCAGGTGGGAGGGGTCTGAACGGATGTCGTACAGGAGTTCGAGAATTGGTCTATGGTGGGGGCGGGGGAGTAGGGAACAAGTGTTCGAGGGCTGGTGTGAAGGGCCCCTGAGGGACGGAGGTGCGCGTGCCGGGCTTCACGCATCTGCACACCGCCTCCGGGTTCTCCCTGCGATACGGGGCCTCCCACCCGAAGCGGCTGGCGGAGCGCGCCTCCGAGCGGGGCATGGACGCGCTCGCGCTCACCGACCGCGACAGCCTCGCGGGCGCGGTCCGCTTCGCCAAGGCCTGCGCCGCGCAGGGGGTGCGTCCGCTGTTCGGCGTGGACCTCGCGGTCGGGGAGCCCGTACGGGGCGAGGGGCGCAGGGCCCCCGTGCGCGGAGGCGCCTTCATCGACGAGTCGACACCCAGGGTCACCTTCCTCGCCCGGGACGGCGCGAAGGGCTGGGCCGATCTCTGCAGAATCGTTACGGCATCCCATGCGGGAGAGGGCCCGCCCCTGCTGCCGTGGGCCGAGAACCACGCGGAGGGCCTGACCGTGCTGCTCGGCGCGGCCTCCGACGTCGGCCGCGCGCTCGCCGCCGGACGCCCCGACCGGGCCGCGAAACTGCTCGTCCCCTGGCGGGAGGCCTACGGGGACGCGCTGCGCCTCGAAGCGGTCTGGCACGGGCGAGGAGGCACCGGCCCCGGGTCCCTGCGGCTCGCGGCCCGTACTGTGGGCTTCGCCGCCGAGCAGCGGGTGCGGCCGGTGCTCGGCAACGACGTCCGGTACGCCGACCCGGGATCGGGCCCGGTCGCCGATGTCCTGGACGCCGCCCGCCGGCTCGTGCCGGTCGATCCCCGCAAGGAGCTCGACAGCGGCGAGGCCTGGCTGAAGGACGCGGACACCATGCTCGGCGTCGCCGAACGCGTCGTCGAGGCCGCGGGCTACCGCCGCGACACCGCGTACCGCCTGCTCGAACAGACGCAGTCCACCGCGGCCGAGTGCCTCGTCGACCCGGAGGACGACCTCGGCATCGGTTCCGTGCACTTCCCCGAGCCGCACCTGGTCGGTGCCGGCCGGCGCACCGCACAGCGCGTGCTGGCCTCGCGGGCGGCGGCGGGGATGGTGCTGCGGGGCTACGGCTCGCGGCGCGCGTACTGGGAGCGCATGCACCGGGAGCTGGACATCATCGCCCATCACAACTTCGCCTCCTACTTCCTGACGGTCGCTCAGGTCGTCGACGACGTCAGGGAGATGGGCGTCCGGGTCGCCGCGCGCGGTTCCGGCGCGGGCTCGCTCGTCAACCACCTCCTCGGCATCGCGCACGCCGACCCCGTCGAGCACGGGCTGCTGATGGAGCGCTTCCTGTCGGAACGCCGTGCCGTCCTGCCCGACATCGACATCGACGTGGAGTCCGCCCGCCGCCTCGACGTCTACCGCGCGATCATCGGCCGGTTCGGCGCCGAGCGGGTCGCGACCGTGTCGATGCCGGAGACGTACCGGGTGCGGCATGCGGTACGCGATGTCGGCGCCGCGCTCTCCATGGACCCGGCGGACATCGACCGGATCGCCAAGTCCTTCCCGCACATCCGCGCCCGTGACGCGCGCGCCGCCATGGCCGAGCTTCCCGAACTGCGCTCCCTCGCCGAGGAGATGGGTGGTCGCGAGCGACTGTGGGAGCTGGTCGAGGCCCTCGACGCGCTGCCGCGCGGAATCGCCATGCACCCGTGCGGGGTGCTCCTCTCCGACGCCTCGCTCCTCTCCCGTACACCGGTCGTGCCGACCAGCGGCGAGGGGTTCCCCATGTCGCAGTTCGACAAGGAGGACGTGGAGGACCTCGGGCTGCTCAAGCTGGACGTGCTGGGTGTGCGGATGCAGTCGGCGATGGCGCACGCGGTGGCCGAGGTGGAGCGGGCGACGGGGGACAGGGTCGACCTGGACGCCGTCGAGGAGGGCGACCCGCGGACGTACCGGCTCATCCGGTCCGCCGAGACGCTGGGCTGCTTCCAGATCGAGTCGCCGGGCCAGCGGGACCTGATCGGCAGGCTCCAGCCCGCGACCTTCCACGACCTCGTCGTCGACATCTCGCTGTTCCGGCCGGGGCCGGTCGCGGCCGACATGGTGCGGCCGTTCATCGAGGCGCGGCACGGCCGGGCGCCGGTCCGCTACCCGCACCCGGATCTGGAGGAACCGCTGAGGGACACGTACGGGGTCGTGGTGTTCCACGAGCAGGTCATCGACATCGTCGACATCATGACCGGCTGCGGGCGCGGCGAGGCGGACCGGGTGCGGCGCGGGCTGTCCGATCCCGAGTCGCAGGGGAGGATCCGCTTCTGGTTCGCGCAGCACGCGACCGCGCGGGGGTACGACGCGGAGACGATCGCCCGTACGTGGGAGATCGTGGAGGCCTTCGGGGCGTACGGCTTCTGCAAGGCGCACGCGGTCGCCTTCGCCGTGCCGACCTACCAGTCCGCGTGGCTGAAGGCGCACCATCCGGCCGCCTTCTACGCCGGTCTGCTCACCCACGACCCGGGGATGTACCCGAAGCGGCTGCTGCTGGCGGACGCGCGGCGACGGGGGGTCCCGATCCTGCCGTTGGACGTGAACCGGTCCTCGGTCGCCCACGCTATCGAACTGGTGTCTGAATCACTGTCTGAATCACTGTCTGGATCAGTGCCTGGATCAGTGTCTGGAGCCGGGGGAGGCGCGGGCTCCGGGGACTTCGAGGGCTCCGGAGCCTCCGGGGGTGCCGCGAACTCCGGGGGGCCGGAGGGGGCCGGGGCTCCCGACGAGGTCGCCGGCTCGGAGGACTCGGAGGGCTCCGGCAGGACGTGGGGGGTGCGGCTCGCGCTCTCCGACGTGCACGGGATCAGCGAGGCCGAGGCCGCCCGGATCGCGGACGGTCGGCCGTACGCCTCGCTGCTCGACTTCTGGGAGCGGGCCCGCCCGAGCCGTCCGCTCGCTCAACGCCTCGCACAGGTCGGCGCGTTGGACGCCTTCGGAGCCAACCGCCGTGATCTGCAACTGCATCTGACGGAGCTGCACCGGGGCGCGCGGGGGCCGCGGGGTGCGGGAGGTTCCCAACTCCCGCTGAACGGAGGGCAGAAGACCGCGCCGGCCGGGCTGCCCGACCTCTCCTCGGCGGAGCGCCTCAGCGCGGAGCTGGGAGTGCTCTCGATGGACGCCTCGCGCAACCTGATGGACGACCACCGGGAGTTCCTGGAGGAGCTGAACGTGGTCACCGCACGCCGTCTGCGCGCGGCGCGGCACGGCGACACGGTCCTGGTCGCCGGCGCCAAGGCGGCCACGCAGACACCGCCGATCCGTTCCGGCAAGCGGGTCGTCTTCACGACCCTGGACGACGGTACGGGCCTGGTCGACCTCGCCTTCTTCGACGACTCCCACGACGCGTGCGCGCACACCGTCTTCCACTCCTGGCTCCTGCTGGTGCGCGGTGTGGTGCAGCGGCGCGGGCCGCGCAGCCTCAGCGTGGTGGGGGCGGCCGCCTGGAACCTCGCCGACCTGGTGGAACTGCGGCGCGAGGAGGGCCTGGACGGAGTCGCGCTGCGGCTGGCCGGACCGGGCGGAGGGGCCGGTGCGGACACCGGGTCCGGCTCCGGGTCCGGAGTCCGGGGCGGAGGGGGCCAGGCCCGGGAGGGCGGCGGAACCCGGCAGGAGCCCGGTGGTCCGGGAGATTCCGGCGATTCGACGGGCGGTCGTCGAATCCGGATGTCCACGGGATACGAAATGCATCCGTGGGCGGACCTGCGCCCGGCGGGCGAGGGGCCCGCGAGCGGAAAGAAATTGTGGCACCAGAGCCCGGGGAGTGCGGGATGACCATCCTCTGCGTACGTTTCCAACTGCCTCCGACGCGGGAGGCGGCCCTGCCCCGACTCCTCGGCGTGCTGGAGGAGTTCACGCCCGTGGTCGAAGCGCTGCCCCCCGACGGGGCGCTGGCCGACCTGCGCGGCGCCGAAAGGTACTTCGGCCGGGACGTCGGGGAGTTGGCCTCGCTGATACGGGTGCGGTCGCTCGCCTGGCACGGGGTCGACTGCGCGATCGGTGCCGGACCCGGGCCGATGTTCGCGCGCATGGCGCTGCGGCAGGCCGCCCCCGGAACCACCCTCGTCGTGCCCGGGCGGCTCCCGGACCTCATGGAGTTCCTGGAGGAGCAGCCCGTGCGGGCGCTGCCCGGCGTCGGTGCCGCCACGGCGCGCACCCTGTGCGAGTACGGACTGGACAGCGCGGGCAAGGTCGCCGCCGCGCCCCTGTCCACACTGCAGCGCCTGACCGGGGCCCGTACGGGCCGCGACCTGCACGAGATGGCGCGGGGCATCGACCGGAGCCGGGTCGTGCCGAACGCCGTCTCCCGGTCGCTCGCCACCGAACACCCCTTCTCGCGCGACGAGTTGGACCCGTCCCGGCACCGCAGGGCGCTGCTCTCCGCCGCCGAGGAACTCGGCGCCAGACTGCGCGCCCTGGAGAAGGTGTGCCGCACGCTCACCCTCACCGTCCGCTACGCCGACCGTTCCACGACGACCCGCAGCCGTACGCTTCCCGAGCCGACCGCGCACTCCTCGGCGCTCACCGACGCCGCGTACCGCATGTACGAGGCGCTCGGTCTCCAACGGGCCCGGGTCCGCGGCCTCGCGCTGCGGGCCGAGGGGCTCGACCCCGCCGAACAGGCCTCCTACCAGCTGACCTTCGACCCGGTGGACGAGAAGGCCCGACGTATCGAGGAGGTGGCGGACCGGGTCCGGGCGAAGTTCGGTCCGCGGGCGGTGATGCCGGGGACGCTGGCCGCCTGACGACCGAGCGACTGCGCGGCGGCTCTTGGGCGGTGGGTGATTTACGGGTGGGGCCGTGGGCGGCACGTGACCGGAGGCGTGACGGTCCGGGGGTGGGGGCGGGGGCGGGGGTGCGGCCGGCCCGGCCGGCTCAGTTGGCCCACGGGGGTGCCAGGACCGTGCCGTCGGCCAGCTCGGCCCGCAGGCCGACGGAGGTGGTGACCCAGGAGACCGCGGTCTCCCCGCCCGGGTTCTCGACGGCGAGCGTCGAACCCGCGTGGACGACGACCGTGTCGCCCGCGGTGATCCGTTCGGCGCGGCCGTCGAGCGTCATCAGCAGTTCGCCCGCGAGGAGATGGAACACCTCCTCGCGGTCGACGGTGTGGGAGGGGGCCTTCGTGCCCGCGGGGATCTCGCCCCGCCAGGCGCACAGCTCCCTGCTCCCGCTGCGGGGAGAGGCGTACGAGACGAAGCGCGCGCCGTGGATCTCGTGGACGACGGCCTCGGACGAACGGATGACGGGCACGACTGCCTCCAAAGTGGTCAAGCTACTTGACTATATGGCTCTATGGTCAAGCAGCTTGACCGAACCGTCAAGGGTGTTTCAATGCATGCGTGGAGAACTCCGAGGCCATGGCCCTGTCCGCCGCGCTGCTCGCCGCCGCGGGTGAACTCACGCAGCGCATCCATGAGGGCGTCGTCGCCCGCGGCTTCGAGGGGTTGCGGCCGGCGCACGGCTTCGCGTTCGCCCGGCTCGCGCCGGGCGGCGCGACCGTCACCGAGCTGGGCGCCCACCTGGGCATGACGAAGCAGGGCGCGAGTCAGCTCGTCGACGAGATCGTCCGCAGGGGGTACGCCGAACGGCGGCCGCACCCCGACGACGCGCGGGCCCGGCTGATCGTGCTGACCGAGCGCGGCCGGGACTGCACGCGGGCAGCCGAGGAGTCCGCCGCGGAAGCCGTCGCGGCGTGGGCCGAACTGCTGGGTGAGGGTGAAGTGCGGGCGTTGCGCGACGGTTTGCTGCGGATCGCGCCCTACGGTCCCATCAGGCCCGCCTGGTGACGGTTCCACGACACGAGTAAGCACTCCCGGTTAGCACTGGAAGTTTTTACTGACGCGTAACTTCACTCTTTTACTACTTGCCCGTAATTTGACAAGAGAACAGCATCCTCGTGATCCGGATCACAGGGCGTACGCCGTCGCAACTCCCTTGAGCCGCAAGGAGATCACCCGATGCTGCCCTGGAAGCGCCTGCTCAGACCCCTGGCCGCGCTGCTGCTGACCGCCGCAGTCTCCGTCGTCCCCGCCGCCACCGCCCACGCCGGATCCGCGCCCAGCAGGGGATGGAACGACTACTCCTGCAAGCCCTCCGCCGCCCACCCCAGGCCCGTGGTGCTCGTCCACGGCACCTTCGCCAACTCCGTCGACAACTGGCTCGGCCTCGGCCCCTACCTGGTCAACCGCGACTACTGCGTCTACGCCCTCGACTACGGGCAGCTGCCCGGCGTGCCGTTCTTCAACGGCCTCGGCCCCATCGGCAAGTCGGCGGAGCAGCTGAAGACCTTCGTCGACAGGGTGCTCGCCGCGACCGGCGCGGCCGAGGTCGACCTCGTCGGCCACTCCCAGGGCGGCCTGATGCCCCGTCACTACCTGAAGTTCCTCGGTGGTGCGGCCAAGGTGAACGCCCTCGTCGGAATCGCCCCCGACAACCACGGCACCACCCTGCACGGACTCACCAAGCTGCTCGCGTACTTCCCCGGCGCGGGCGACCTGCTCTCCACGGCCACCCCGGCCCTGGCCGACCAGGTGGCCGGCTCCGCCTTCCTGACCAGGCTCAACGAGGGAGGCGACACCGTCCCGGGAGTCCGCTACACGGTCATCGCCACCCGGTACGACGAGGTGGTCACGCCGTACAGGTCGCAGTTCCTGGACGGCCCGAACGTACACAACGTGCTGATCCAGGACCGGTGCGCCCTCGACCTCTCCGAGCACGCCGCGATCGGGCTGATCGACCGGATCGCCTTCCACGAGGTGACGAACGCCCTTGACCCGGCGCGCGCCACCCCGACCACCTGTCTCTCGGTCATCGGCTGACGGACGGGAGCACCCCGGTCGGACCGGCCCGTGCCGGTCCGACCGGATCCGCTAGCGGGTGCGGCCTGCGTTCGCCGCACGGCGGCGGGCCGAGGCGAACAGCGCCGCGGAGCCGACCGCCAGGGTGGCCGCCCCGCCCATCGCGAGATACCCGGTGGTCGGGGAGCCGCCGGTCTCGGCCAGGTTCTCCGTGCCGCCCGCGGGCTCGGCGGCCGTCCCCGTGTCCTTGCCTGTCGCGGTGCCTGTGTCGGGCGAGGTGTCGTCCGTCGCCCCGTCGGAGGACCCGCCCCCGTCCGCGGTGCCCGCGGCGGCCGTGACCGTGGCCTGGGTGCTCGGGTCGTCGTCGCCGTGGCCGCCGTGCTCCACGGACGACTCGTCGGCGCCGTCCGAGATCTCCTCGTCGGTCGGCGCCGAGGCGGTCGGCGCCGCCGAGGCCCCGGCCGTCCCGCCGCCCGCGCCGAACACGACGTCGGAGCACGTGTAGAAGGCCTCGGGGGAGTCCGAGCGCTGCCAGATCGAATAGATCAGGTGGCGGCCCGACTTGGCCGGGACGACCCCGTCGAAGACGTACTCCCCGTTCACCAGTCGCGGGTCGGTGACCTTCAGGAACGGCTTGGCCTCCAGGTCCGACCACGCCAGCGGCTTCGTCGGGTCGTAGCCGTCCTTGGTGACGTACAGCTCGAACGAGCCCTTGTGCGGGGCGGTCCCCTTGTACCGGAACGTGTGCTTGCCGGAGGCCAGCCGGCCGGCAGGCCAGTCGGCACGGGCCAGGTCGAGGCCCTTGAACTTGTCGTTGCCCGCGCTGCACAGCTTGCCGTCGGGGATGATCTGCTTCGACCTGCCCGCCGCGTCGGCGATGTTGACGCCGTTCCAGTCGTACAGGGCCTGCGTGCCGCCGGCCGCGACCGCGGCCTTGCACGCGGCGGACCTCGGGTTCTCCGGCCCCTCCGCGAAGCAGCCCGCCACCCGGCTCACCGGGTCGGTCATCGATCCGTGGGCGGCCGCCGGGGCGGCGGCGAGCACGGTCAGGACGAGCGGCGCCGCACCGGCGGCGACTGCGGTGGCGAGGGCGGCGGCCTTGCGGCGAGCGGGCATGGGGGTACTCCTCGAAGCGGAACTGGGGGTGCCTGTGAGCCTTGCGGCGATCAGCAAGCTAGCCCCTCGAAACCGCCGAATCGCCTGCTCGGAGCGGGTGGAGGCGATCCTTATGGTGCCGTTAAGACAGGGCTAACTGAGGGCTCAGGCAGAGCGGTTGAAGAGCCCTGCCTCACCTGCGGGCGAACGGCGCCACTGTCCGTGGCAGTTCATGTTCGTCCGCAGGCGGACGCGTCAGTTGGCTCCCCGTATGGCTCCCGGCTGGGCAGTGGATCGACGCGGCAAGACAGGAGGGCCGGCTCCAGCGCAGGGGGCGACGCAGCTCCAACGGAAGCAATGTCCATTCGCCACTCAGCGATCTCAATGCTCCCCCCTCTGGCGTTGCTGAACGTAACCGCGTAGCTTCTGAAGGTCACGAGGGGTTGGGGGGCCAGACTTGGACGTGCCATGGGAGCTCATGCATGAGCCCACCGAGGACAGCGGCAGCGATACCGCAGATCGATACCGATATCAATATCAAGTCATCGCGCGACACTGTACCGAGTTCGGAAACAGTGAGCTTCTTTGGGTGCTTTGCGAATGGCACACCGACTACGTACTCGCACTATCGGGACACCGTTTCGTTCTAGTGAGTGTCAAACATCGCGAAAGAAGCAAGGGGAACTGGACCCTCACGAGTCTCTGTGACGACGGAGGGCTCAACACTCTTCGTGCCCGGTGGGAAGAGTGCAATAAGCCAGATCAAGTTCGTCTGGCGACTAACGGTGCACTGGATCGTAGATCCAAGCAACTAGCTAAAGCTTGCGCTACAGGAGACGCCAAACTTCTCAAAGATTTTTCCGAAGAACTTTATTTGAAGCTAGGTTGCGCCACCCCGCGCGACGCAATTGAATTCTTGATGCGGTTAAGGGTGGAAGCTGAGCTGCCACCTCGGAAGCACATCAGAGCTATTAATACTGAATCCTACGTTCGGTCGATGCTGAGGCGTCAAGGGAAACGCAACCTTGAGGCGGGGCGGGTATACGACTCCATCGTTCAAGTCGTCGAGGAAGCTTCTCGGTCTGTAGCAGACAACCGAGAGGATGTGACGTGGACTCTCTCTTGCTTTAACTCTCTGGATTACGACACCCTCAGAGAAGAAGACATCGCGCGGCGTCTCATTACCGCTGAAGCCATAGCAAGTGCTGTCAACCGTGTTCCCACGTTTGACAACCCTCTTCTGCAGACGAACCTCACGCTTCACGGTCAGACAGAGACCAGACTGGCAAAGAAGTTGCGGCAAGGGGGCATCGGCGAGACGGGAATTCAATCTGCTCGCAGGACGCGACGCTCTTGGACGGCTTTTGCCGCCCAATACAGTTCTCCTTTGCCTCTTGAGGGTGACCTGATAGACGATCTCACTACGCGCGTCCTCCACGAAGCCGCGATGGCTGAGGCGGAGAGTTTTAACCCTGACTCGACATACGGTCGAGAGATGCTCAAGGTCCTGCACGGAAAACTTACTCCGGACAGCATTGGAGCGCCTTCTGGAATAGATCTGGATCGCCTGCACCTGCTTGGCCTTGCCTACCAACTCACTGATGAATGCAAGATCTGGTGGTCGCCAGAGTTCGATCTATCTGATAGCGAAGAGGAGGTAGCCTGATGCGCGCCGATGAACATCTCGAATATCACATGGCGCGTCTCCTTATCCTTCTTCATCACTTTGGAAAGCCGAATTCTAAAGGACTCGACGGACTAACCAAGCTTGCAAAGTTAGATTTTCTACTTAGGTATCCATCGTTCACAGATCACCTGCTTTCATCCCGAGGAGCAAGTTGGCCGCTTGGCTGCGAGCCAAGCCCTGATGAGCTCAATGCTGTGGAAAGCAGAATGATCCGCTATAAGTACGGACCGTGGGATCATCGCTATTTCCTACTGATCGGGAGACTTGTAGGTTACGAGCTAGCCGAAACCGTAAACGGGAAGGGCCGCGTTTCTATCCGCCTTACCGAGAAAGGCGACACTCTGGCCACGCAGTTGGCCTCAACCTCGGATTGGAGCATGACGTACAAGAGATCAGAGATGTTGCGCCAAAACTTCAACTTGTCGGGAAATAGGCTCAAACAGATGATTTATGAATCACTCCCCGACGCCATGAATCGCCCTCATTGGGAGGAGATTTAATTGGGTGCCACTGTTCGACTTCACCAGCTCGCCATCAAGACTCGTACCGACCAGGCCGTATTCCCGTTTAGTGACCAAGTCACTGTGGTAACTGGGAGCATCGGTGTTGGTAAAAGCAGTCTCCTGGAGCTGCTCAAGTTTGGGCTGGGCGCTACGTCCGCCAAACTCATGCCGGCAGTGGAACAAAATGTTACATCTGTTGAGATTCAAGTGACCCTCGGGAGTCGCCGATACACGCTAATCAGGGAGGTTGGTAAAAATAACGTCGATGTCGTAGACCATTCAACAGGCGAATTGATCGGGCCGTGGTCAGCGACCAACAAGAAATATATGCCTAAGGCTAGTCAGGAACTGTTGGCAGCCCTTGGTCTACCCGCTGATCTTCGAATCCCGAGGAAGCGAAGCAAGCCTACAAGTGAAACCGTAGGGGTAAGTTTCTTCGACCTATACAAGTACATCTATCTTGGTCAAAATGACATTGATACGCAGGTTGTAGGCCATACCAATTCTCACCTTGACCTAAAGCGCCGAGCAGTCTTTGAGTTGGTTTACGGGTTGAATTCTCCGGAGCTTATTGATCTGGCCATTCTGAAAGGGAAATGGACCGATAGGGCTGCTCAGCTAAAATCTAGAGCGGAGGCTATTAAGGACTTCCTAGCGCAAGCCGAAGAACCTGAGCTAGAGCAACTAGAGAGCCTTGAGCAGGAAACTAGGCGAGCGCTGGAAGAGGCAACGTCTCTGCTGGACAGTGTGCGTACCGAAAGTGACGCAGTTCTGGAAGCTCAGCGCGGCACCCGCCAGCGCGTGAGTCAGCTCAGAGGGCAATTGAGTGAACTGATCGCAGTACGCGACGCAACTGCTGCTGATGTCCGCAAAAGCGAGTCATTGATGGCTCAACTGCGCCTGGATCAGCAAGCATTGCAGCGAGCCGATGTCGCGCACCGGGCTCTTAGCGGGCTCGAATTCTCTTCATGTCCACGATGCCTACAAGATGTGAGAGATCGTGACGTACCGAGCGGCCACTGCCTACTGTGCACGCAGCCCGAGGAGGTTTATAGCGAATTCGATAGTGGAGAGCTAAAACGGCTCGCCGCTCAGATCGGTGAGACTCAGTCCCTGATGGAAGAGGATGAGGGCTCGCTAGAGGATCAGCAGGTCAAGGTGCGGCAAGTAGAGGAAGACCTAGCCGAATTGACGATGGAGTTGGAACGCGCTGCCTCAGCGATGATTAGCCCGCAACTTGAAGAGGTCCAAACGCTCGCAATGGAAATTGCAAGATTTGAAGCTCAACTTGAAAAAATTGAATCCTCTGCAGCGCGCTGGAGCAACTATCAGAGTTCAGTTGACGCGGCTAGCGATGCCGAAGAGGAGGCAATGCGGGTTGCTCAACAAGAAGCAGCACTTCAGGACGATCTTTCCAGTAATCAGTCGCGGATCGATGATCTTTCAATCGTATTCAATGAGATTGTTGGCGCCCTGCAGCTCCCCTGGTATTCGAGTGCGGAGATTGACAAGGATACATACCTACCCATTGTGAACGGTGCAAAGTTCGACGATCTCTCAGTGGGGGGCGCTCGAAAGACGATCGTCAATCTTGCCTACCACCTAGCAAACCTGCAATATGGGCTAACTCACCCAGATACCCTCTACCCAACCTTGTTGATCGTCGACAGTCCTCGGAAGAACATCGGGCAGACCGCAGAGGATTCAATTGTTGGTGAGAAGGTGTACGAGTACATCATGCACCTCCGGGCCGAATTTGAGGGATCATTCCAAATGATCATCGCCGACAATAGTGTTCCCGCCGGTACCCCTGAGGGATACGCTGAACTGCACTTCACTTACGATGCACCGTTGGTTCCGGGCGTCAGTCATCCAGGTGAAGGAGTGGAAACCGTCTGATGATGAGCTCTGCTGTTCGCGATCGGGATGAGCGGTGACTGAGAGCCCACTTACCCTCTGAGTGCGGGCTAATCGTAGAACTCGACAACTGCCCAGGTTAGGACTGTAGGTTCAGGTCATTGACCGGCGGGTGCCTGGGCCGCGGAAAGCACGCTTATGAGGCGCCTCGATCGCACGTCGACCTGATGCGGAGACGATGGGCGCCCGCTTGCGTTGGGGACTCAAGCACTGCTCATGTACTCGTCGGGCGGAGGCGTACCGGTGCCAGATTGCCCGGCAAGTGTGTCTGCCCCGGAGTCACACCGCCGTGGGATCCTTGGCTACGAACGAGAGACGATGTGAGGGGAGTCGAGGTGCCAGACGCCAGTCCGCGCGGGACCTATCTGGTCATCGCGGCTGTGCTGCGAGCAAAGATCAGAGAGGGAGAGCCGTTGCCTTCGGAGTCGGCCCTCATGCGCTCTCACAGCGTCTCGCGGAACACCGTGCGTCGCGCGCTCAAGACGCTGGAAGCGGACGGCATCGTCGAGTCCGTACCTGGCGTCGGATGGCGCAGCACTCGGCCAGGTGACCGCCGATCGCTTGCCGATCGCATGAACGATGTGATCGCGGAGGACTCGCTTGCGGTAGGCGACACGTACCCGTCAGAGGCAAAGTTGTGCGAGCGGTTCGGCGTATCCCGAACCGCAGTTCGTCGCATCCTTGCGCAGATGGAGGGGAACGGATTGCTCGCCACCGTGCACGGGAGAGGGCGCACGGTGCGCGCCCTCCCAGCGCCCATGGCGCGGCCGTAGTCTTGGCCACCATGGGACTGACTGAGTGGGCGTACTCGCTCTCAGAGGCGATGCTGTCCGAACCGTTGCCGCGTCGGTGGGCGCACTCTCTTGGGGTCGCCAAGCGTGCTCGCTCGTTGCGCCCGATCCTGGGTGCCGATGCGGAGCTGCTTGAAGCCGCGGCCGTGCTGCATGACGTCGGGTACTCGCCGGCCATCGCCACCACAGGCTTTCACCCGCTGGACGGCGCGCGATTCCTCCGGGATCAGGAAGGAGCGGATGAGCGTGTGGTTCGTCTCGTCGCTCACCACTCTTGCGCGCTGTTGGAGGCCGAGGAGCGCGGACTGAGGCGGGAACTTGAGGGGGAGTTCGAGCTAGAGCGTCCGGACCTGGTCGACGCCCTGGTGTACTGCGACATGACGACAACGCCCGACGGGACACCGACCACGCCGTCCGCGCGGCTGGACGAGATCGTGAAGCGGTACGGTCCCGACACGATCGTCGGACGGTTCATTCAGCGCGCGTCTCCCGAGATCTACGCAGCGTCGGAGCGTGTTGAGAGCCGGTTGGTGCTGGTCTCTGCCGACGATTAGCCGATGTAGGGTTCCCCCCGCGATTCATCCAATCCGTGCCGAATGCGCAACATCATCGACGGGTGGATATCCAGTCCGTCTAGGTCCGCCGGGTTTACCCAGCGGACCTCTTTCGATTCACTGCTTGTGCGCAGGGAACCGCCCGTGGGGTGAGCCCGGAAGCAGATAGAAAACTGTTGCCGGACTTCCCCGTCGTCGTATGCCAACACGTGAGCAGGGTCAGTGTAAAGGCCGATGATGTTGTCGACTTCAACCTGGATTCCTGTCTCTTCCAAGACTTCCCGGACGACTGTTTCACCGATACGTTCGCCAATGTCGTGACCGCCGCCAGGAAGGGCCCATAGGCCGTTGTCGGTCTTATGGATGAGGAGCAGCTGCCCTGAGTCGTCCTGGACAACTGCGGTGACTGAGGGCACCACTGAGTTGGCTTGCGGAGCGTTCGGGTCGCGGAAGTAGTCAATGCGGCTCATCAGTGCGTGCCTTCCCATTCGGCCGGCGAGGAGATCGGTCGGGCGGACTCCCAGACCCTCTCAACACTCTCAGCGTAGGAGTCGAAGAGTTCTCCGCCGGGGACGCGTCGCAGGTGAAGTACAGGGGCCATGTAGGCGCCGACGCCGTAGAGATGGCCGTTCGCCAGCATCTCGTCATCGGCTCGATAGATCGAGTTATAGAGGGTGGTGCCATGTAGGCGAAACTCCACCCCCGGGAGACGGAAGAGCGGACCGTAGTTGATGAGTGCGTTCCGGATCTTCCCTCCCATCGTCGCACCGATTCCTTCGTCTTCCCCGCGCACTGCTACAGCGGACGACGTCGGCTCTCCCAGCATGAAGCGAATCGGGACCCCCTCGGCGGACTTCTCTCTCACGATTCGGTGGAACGTCGCGTCTTCTGTGAGCCAAAAGCCGGAGTACACCAGCACATCGAATTGCCGCGTCGATTTTGAGTAGAGGTTCGTCCATAGTGTTTGCATCACGACGGACCGGTGTGGATAGAGCCTGACTAATTCCGCGTTTCCAGAGGCCGTGACTTCAGCCGAGGTGCGTTCGTCGGGCCATAGGTACGACACTTCACACTTCAGCAGTGAGGCGGTGGCGTACTGAAAGCGACGGTACGGCTTGCGCTCGGGGTCGTTGATCCATCGCTCAACCGTCTTGGGTGCGACCCCGAGTCGCTCGGCAACCTCATCGAGCGTCAGGCCCAAGTCCACTATCGCGCCGCGTAGTCGCTCGTTCGCCATGCCAACCTCCGTCCAGCCGGGACGACTTGGTACGACTTCACGCTATCCAAGAACGACCCAGGTCGTACAGGTGCGAAGTCGAGCGTCGTCGGTGTCGGCGCCAGGCTGTAGGTACATCGCGGCGAGGGGCTCACCGAACTTCAAAAAGCCGAAGGGCTTGACCGGGCGAACCTCTCTCTGCATGATGAGGAACACGTACTACATGTACCTCTTAGGGCGGGGACGCTGCAATCCCGCTAAAGGCCAGGTGGAACAGGGTTTCGGCCCGTACTGGCGAGGTGGCCCGGCGACCGCGAGCAACGGCCGGAGTGTGGGGACTGGGTCCCCCTTGCAGTGCTGGTTCTTGTTCCTTCGATCTTCGGGAGTGCTGTGCGTCAACGAATGCTTTGGCGTCGCCGTGATGGACCGACCGGCGGCGCCTGCAGAGAAACTCTCCGGTCCGTCTTCTGGTTTCGCGGCGCCTTGTGCCGCGGCCGGCTGCCTCTCCCGTCCGTCCGTTCCGCTCACTGCGTGAGGACGTACGGACGGGAGCGCGGGGAGCCGGAATTCCCTGGTTCCACAACGGCGCGCGGCCCCGGTGTTCGAGCACCGGGGCCGCTTTTTCGGGCCGTTCCGTCTATGAGGAGAGACGACCCATGAAGTGCATCGTTGCTGGTCATGAAGCCGTTACCGCGACGGAGTTCGCGGAGCTGGCGTTTGGTATCGCCCCGGAGCTGTTCACCGACCCGGCCATGGAGTCCGAGGGTGATCGGGTGGTGCGGCTGGACGTGGCGCGCGAGGTGCTCGCGGAGCTGCGGGAGTCGGACCCGCCGGCCGCGGCGTACGCGGAGACGCTGCTGCGTACGAGCCCGCTGAGGGACGCGCGGGCCGTGGCCCGTCGGCCGCGGACGCGCCGCACGGCGCGCGGCTCCGTGGTGCGTACGGCGGTGGCGGCATGAGTGAGCGCGAGATCCTCGACAGCTTCCCCGCCGGTCACCCGCGCGGTTCCTGGCCGGCGGAGGAGCGGGCCGCAGCCCTGCGGGAGCAGGGCGAGAGCGCCACGGTCGTCATGGACCTGGACACGGACAGCTTCCTGATCATCTCCGAGGGGGCTGCCGTATGAGCGGGACCCTGACGTTTGACGAGGTGGCCGTGCCCCTGCGGGCGCTGCGTCTGCTGGCGGTGGACTTCGGGCACCTGCCGGCTCCGTCCGTGCACGTGTCGACGATCTACCCGGAGCGGCTGGAGTTGTCGTTCTACGACGGCCTCTCCGGCTTCGAGCTGTGGCGGGAAGCCCTGGCGGTCGCCCCGGACGCGGTGACCTACCGGGAGCAGAACGACGGACGGACGGGAACCCTGAGCGCGAGCGTCGACCACGCGGGCGCCACGGTGCTCCTGATCGCTTACACGGATGTCGTCACCCCGGTGTTGGTCGGGGGTGCGGCATGAGTGCTCCGGCCCGCGTCGACGCGTCGTTGACGCCCGTCGAAACCGCGTCGACGCCCGCCGCGGTGGACCACGCGATCACCGCGCTCGCGGCCGTGCTCACGGTGCTCCTGACGGCAGTGGCGTTCTGGCTCTCCTACGAGCATTTGCAGGAAGTCGCCGCGCGTCACGGCATGCAAGAGGCGGTTGCCCGGTCGTGGGCGTGGCCGGCCACGGTGGATCTATTCATCGTGATCGGTGAGTTGCTGATCCTGCGTGCCTCGCTCGCCCACAGGGTGGACTGGTGGGCGATTGGCCTGGTCACCGCAGGTGACGGGGCCTCTATCGCGTTGAATGTGGCGGGTGTCGGTGAGGGTGCCGGGGCCCTGAACTATGTGGTGGCCGCGGTGCCTCCGGTGGCCGCGCTGCTGGCGTTCGGTGCGTTGATGCGGCAGGTGCACGCCTACCTTGCCCGCCGTGCGTCGACGGGCGTCAACCCGCCGCCGACGGACGTCGACGCACCCTCGACGCCCGTCATGGTGAGCGTCGACCGCCCGACCGCCCCGCCGGCTGCCCCGGTGCCTGCGGCTGTGGCCGTGCCGGTGGCTGTGGAGGTTGCGTCGACGCCCGTCACCCCTGCCCCGGTCCCCGTCGACGCCGCGTCGACGCCCGTCGACCTGTGCGCCCCGGTGGTCTACCCGAACCGCGTGGATCAGTTGGTGCGCGCCCTGTACGGCACGGATTTCACGCAGCCGAGCACGGCCCGCATGACGCAGGCGATGGCCGCGGCGGGGCTGGGTGCGTCGGAGTCGACGGCCCGCACCGCGCGCGGACGGGTCAAAGCCCGTGAGCCGCACCTCGCAGACCTCCCGACCGCGCTCACCGGCTGAACGGGAGGACGGCTCCCATGTCGTACTCCTACGCCAAGTGCTTTGACCCCAACGGCGCCCGCCACGGGATCCCTACCTTCCCGTGGCGGGCGCCCCTGACGGTTACGCCACCCGCCGGCAGCTCCGTGCCCGTGGCCTGCGTCCGGGTGGTCAGCCGGTCGCCGGGCAGGTTTTGCGTCCGCGCTACCGGCGCGGCCCGCTGGTCGCCTACCTCTACCGCCTCGACTGCGCCAAGCCCGTTCGCCCGATGACGCCGGCGAAACGGGCCGCACTCGACAAGGCCAACACCGCGCGCCGCACCTGCCCGCAGTGCCGACGGGATGCCGGATACGTCATCCCCACCTCGCTCGGCGTGTGCGTGCCCTGTGCCTACCCCGACGACGAACAGCGCGCCGCCTGAACACCCCATCATCCAGCCTGGAAGGGGCCTTTCATGGCCAGCCCGAAAACCGTCCGTATCCCGCGCCAACGTGGCCGCGGACGGCAGCCGTACATCGTCGTCGTGCCGGAACACCGGCACTCACTGACCGGGCGCGCGGCCTCCGCGCTCGCGCTGCTCGTGTGGGACCACCGCCGTGCACTCGCCCCCACCGGGCTGGCGTTACTGGCGTTCGTGCTCACCGCCGTACTCCACACGCTCGCGTGGTGGGCGGCTCTCGTGCTCGCCCCGGCCGCGCTCGCGCCCCTCGTCTGGTTCGCCCTCGTCCAGCGCCGCCACCCCGCCGACGGATCGGCGCTCGCGTGGCGGATCACGCTCGCGGCCGTCTCCGCTCTCGCCGGGGGATGGACGGCGCTCGCGGTCGCGGCCGGCCCGCTCGCCGGTCCGCTGGAGGTCTGGTGGCTGCTGATCCTGCTCGGCACGCAAACCGCATGGTTCATCGTCCGCCGCACCCACTGACCTAAGGAGATGACCGCATGGCAGACAACGGATCCGCGAACCGGGCCAACAACCGGGCCTATCGGCAGGCGCAGCACGCGGCCCGGCCGCGCGTGAACGCCAACACCGGCGCCAAGTCCAACAAGTTCACCAACGCGGGGGCTGCGGTCGGAGGGTTCGTCGGTGCGGTGGGCGGCTCGTTCGTCCCGCCCGTCAACATCACCGTGAACAACAACCGGGGCCGTAGCTCCGGCAGCCGGCGCGGGCACGAGACCCTGCTCCCCGCTCCGGACTTCAGTTCCCCTGCCTTGATTCGCAACTACTGCAACACCCTGCGCGCGGCTGCCGTGACTCTGTCCATCGAGGTGGCCATGGGTGCGGAGATTTTGAACGGGGTGCTCGCGGCGGTGCCGGACCCGGAGGGACGCGCGTTCGGCTCCCGCCTGCGTGCGGCGAAGGTGTCGCGCAAGATGCGCCGCGCCTCCGACGACCTGCGCCACGCGGCCAAGAGCGCGGCTGCGGCGTACGCGACGTTCCAGCAGGAGTACGAGGAAGAGATCAACCGCGTCCGCCACCGGGCCCGCAAGCCGCAGGCGCCCGTCATCGACTGGTCCCAGCAGTAAGGAGGGTTGACCATGGCAAGGAACAGCAGCGGTGGCCGCGCGCGGCACACCGACTACCTCGGCGACGGCATCGTCGCCGACTACCGCGGCGAGGGTCTGCTTCCCGGACAGGGCTCCGGCGGCGGGATCGGCGCGTACCTCCTCAACCGGGCCAAGCCGCATCTTCCGCCGTGGCTGGGAGTCGGCGCGGCCGGTGTCGCGGGCGCGCTCGGCAACTGGCGGTGGGGGGAGAGCGCTCCGGCCGGAGTCGGCCTCACCCTCGCCTCCGTCGCCTTGACGGGCGTCACCTGGTGGGTCGGCCGCAACACGTCCGCTCAGCGCCGGCTGCACTCCGCGATCACCGTGGCCGCGGGTTCCGCGTGGGTGACCGGGGCATGCCTCGCCGGACCGCTCGCCGGACCTTTGGACGACCTGTACCTGATGGGCGGGCCGGTGGTCGCCCTGTCGTGGAACGTGCGCCTGATCCTGCGCACCCCGGATGGGGAGGCGAGTGGGCAGGGCGGTGACAAGGGCCTGTTGGAGAAGATCGGGCTGGCCCGTGCGCAGATCGGCGCGGCGAAGGTGGAGCCGAACCGGGTGACCGCGCCGATTGCGCTCGCTGCGGGGGAGCAGACCAACGACGACGTGACGAAGGCGCTCGGGCTGCTCGCGTCCGCGCTGGACCTGCCCGTCTCCGCGGTGCGCTACCAGCCCGACCCGGACTCCAACCGCCGCGGGGACCTGGTCATCGTCCCCGAGGACATGCTTGCCGAGGTCGTCGAATACGACGGGCCCTCGAACCTCGGGGGCTCGATCGCGGAGCCGCTCGTGATCGGCCGCTACGACGACGGCGCTCCGATGCACCTGTGGCTGCCCGGCGACCCGCAGACGGGCCGCAACGGCACCCATGTCCTCATCGCGGGCGGCTCCGGCTCCGGCAAGGGCGACACTGCCCTCAATCTCCAGACGGAGATCCTTTCCCGTTCGGACGTGCTGCTGTGGCTGTCCGACCCGAAGATGTTCCAGGACTTCCGCCCCCTGCTCCCCGGCATCGACTGGGCAGCCGAGGGCGGCACCCCCACCGAGGTCATGGTGGAAGCCTTGCAGGAAGTCATCCCCGCCCGCACGCGCTGGCTCGGACAGCACTCCTACCGGCAGTGGCTCCCGCAGGCAGCACAGCAGCAGAACGACCCCCAGCACTCCTGCCGGCCGGACGGCACCGCGTGCGGCTGCCCCGGGATGCCGTTCCTCGTGGCCTGGATGGAAGAGGCCGCAAGCACCCTGCGGGCGCTGGGGGACGACGCGTTCACCGGGATCACGCAAGAGGCCCGCTCCGCGGGGGTCTCCCTGATCGTCTCCCTGCAACGCCCCTCCTACGACCAGATGTCCACCAGCACCCGCGCGGCCCTGCCGTCCGTGATCGCACTCGGCTGCGACCCCCGCGACGAAGGGTTCTCCCTCCCGGACCGTGTGCTCGATGCGGGCGCGCACCCGGGAGCGTGGGGCAACCGCAAGCCCGGTTACTGCTACCTCGTGAGCACGGGCGTGCCCGAGGACCGTTACGCCTCCCCGGGGCGCACCCGCGCCTTCACCCACCGGTCGGTGTCCCTCATGGAAGTCGTCGCCGCGTGGGCACAGCGCAACGGCGCGATTGCCGACCCGATCACCGCCGGAGCCGCCGCATCCATCGCGGGCAACGCCTACGGCGGCCGGCCGGTCGCCGGGGACGACCAGCAGAGCGGACCGTCCTCCGGGCCGGCGACGACCGGGCCGGAGGACGACGACGTGGACGAGAGGCAGCCGCTCGACCCCGAGGACGAGCAGATCGACCCCGAGGACGAACTCCCCGCAGCGCAGGACGGAGACGATGCCCCGATCTTCGGAGAGGGCACCGGCCGCAAGCCGAAGGGGGAAGAGGCCCGCCGGTTGCTCGCGGAGGCGCTCGCGGAGTTCGAACAGAACGGACAGATGATCATCGGTCCCAAGGATCTGTCCGACTGGTGCGAGCGCCACAACCTCTCCCGCCCGTGGGTGTCCAAGAAGCTCGCGGAGGCAGCCGCGGAGGGTCGACTCGCGCCGACGAACACCACCGGCCGGTGGCGCATCGTGCCGTCCCTGACAGCCGCGTGACACCTGACACCGTCACGACCCCGTGACACCCAAACCCCTAGGCAGGCGCAGGTGTCACGCGCCCTGACACCCGGCTCTGACACCCGCCTGACACCCCACCCGCACGCGCCCCCGCAGCCCCTGCGGACACAGGCGCGCGCCTCACCTGAGGAAGGCCCGAATGACCTACCGCGACCCGCCGGGGATCATCGCCCCGCACGTCCCCGCAGACGCCTACCGCCGTGCCGAAGCCACCGGGGCACCGGTCGTCATCGTCGTGCAGACCACCGACCCGAACGGCGTCCCGTGGCGCAGGGTCCTGATCCCGCTCGCTATCGCCGGAGCCGCCGCGCTCGGGGGCTGGGGGCTGGTCGTCGCGGTGTGCGCGCTGCTCGATGCCGCCGCCCACACCGTGACCGTCATCGCTGGCGCTGCCGGGCCCATCGGATTCGGAGGGATCACCCTCCGGCTCGCCCGCACTAGGCACCTCTAGCTACGCCAAGGGCGGCCCCCGCATCTCGCCAAAGAACCGGGGCCGCCCTTGTCAGCCAGCATCCATCAAAGGAACTGGAGACATCCAGCATGACCCAACCCACCATGATCCGGCGAGCACGCGGCCATCGGCCGCGGCTGCTGGATGCGTTCTGCCGACAGGGCGGGGCAGGCAAGGGCTACGACGACGCCGGATTCGACGTGACCGGCATCGACATCGACCCCCAGCCCCTCTACCCCTACCGGTTCATCCAGGGCGACGCAGTCGCGTTCATCCGCGAGCACGGAGCCGAGTTCGACTTCATCCACACCTCACCCCCCTGCCAGCTCGACAGCGACTGCCAGCGCCTGCACGGCAACACCCACCCCGACCTCATCGACCCCACCCGCACCGCCCTGGAAACCACCGGGCGCCCGTGGGTGATCGAGAACGTACGGGGAGCACTCCCCAAACTCCGTCAGCCCGTGATGCTCTGCGGGCCCATGTTCAGCCTGGAGACCTACCGGCACCGGCACTTTGAGCCCGGCGGAAGCTTCACTCTCGAACAGCTCCCGCACCCCGCCCACATGGCGCCTCAGGCGAAGATGGGCCGCCCCGTCCCGCCCGGCCACTACGGGCAGTACGTCGGCAACTTCTCCGGCGTCCCCCTCGCCCGCCGCGTCATGGGCGTGCCGTGGATGACCCGCGAGGGCATCCGCGAGTGCATCCCACCCGCGTACACGGAGTGGATCGGCCGCGCCTTCCTCGCCACGGCGCCCGTGCCCGAACTGGGGGCGGCGGCATGAACACCCCTCTCCTGAACGCTGCTCTAAGCGCCGCCGCGCGCGGCTGGCACGTCTTCCCGCTCCGACCGAGCACGAAGCGGCCTGCCCTGCACAGCGAGCAGGCGTGCGCCCGTACCGGCCCGTGCGCGAGCGGACACCGCAAGTGGGAAGCACGCGCCACGAACGACCCGGACCGCATCCGTGCCGCATGGTCGCGGGCCCCGTTCAACGTCGGCATCGCGACCGGTCCGTCCGGGCTGATCGTCATCGACCTGGACATGCCCAAAGATCAGGACAACGGCAACGGCAGTGCGGACGCGCCTTGCGGCGCGGCGACCTTTGAGGCGCTCTGCGAGCGCACCGGACAGCCCGTCCCCCGCACCCGCACGATCCGGACCGCGAGCGGCGGACAGCATCTGTATTTCACCGCCCCCGCCGCGGTACGGCTGCACAACACCGCCGGGACCCTCGCCCCACTGGTCGACACCCGAGCGTGGGGCGGATACGTCGTCGCGTCCGGCAGCGTCGTCGACGGCAGGACATACGAGATCGAGGGCCCCGCACTGCTCAACCCCCTGCCCCCGGGGCTGCTCGCCCTGCTCATCCCACCGCACCCGTCCACCACGTCACCGTGCGTGCCTCCGCTCACGCCAACGGCGCGCACCGGACGGGCCGCCGAAGCAGCCCTCACCTGGGGGCGCAGGAACGTGCGGCAGGCGCCGGAGGGCACCCGTAACGTCCGGCTTCTGGAGAGCGCACGCGCCATGGGCCGCTTCGTTGCATGGGGCGACATCCCTCGGCACGTGGTCGAAGACGCGTTTCAAGGGGAGGGCGAGGCTGCCGGACTCACCGCGGCCGAGTGCCGGACCACGATCCGCAGCGCACTGGACTGGTCCATCCGCACCTGCCGCCCGAGGACAGCCGCATGAGCGACCACCCTGCCTCCCTCTTGAAAAGCATCCCCACCCCCACCGGGTCCGGCCCCGCCGAACCAACCGACCCCGTGTCTGGCCGTAGCGCGCCGAAGGTTGTCGCCGAAGGCGTCCGCACTGCTCTTCGCCCTGACCCGAACGCGGCCACGGACAGCACGACGGGCCCTCACGCGTTCGAGGATGAGGAACTGCCCGCGCCATCGAATCCGCTCGCAGTCGCGCGTCGTCTGCTGCCTGACTGGCAGACCGAGGACGGGCAACTTGTCTGCCGGCACTGGCGCGCTTCCTGGATGCGTTGGAACGGCGCGAGTTGGCGGGAGCTGGATGAGGCGCAACTGCGCGCTTCGATGTACCGGCGCCTGGAACACGCAGTCTTCTACGTGCCGGGCAAGGACGAACAGCCGGAGCCGCGGGAATGGGCACCGACCAAACAGAAGATCAGCAACCTTCTCGACGCGATGGGAGCCATCACCCTGCTGCCCACCGGTACCGACGCCCCGGTCTGGCTCGACACCAACGGCAACCCGAGCGAGCAGGACTGTGGCCCCATCGTGGCATGCGCGAACGGCCTGCTCAGGATCAGGGACCGTGTCCTACTCCCGCACGGCCCGCACTTCTTCAACCTCGTCTCCGTCCCCTTCGCCTACGACCCGATTGCGACCGCGCCCACGTGGGAGAGGTTTCTGGGGCAGATCTGGCCTGACGACCTGGACGCGATCAATGCCCTACAGGAGTGGTTCGGCTACGTGCTGTCCGGCCGCACCGACCAGCAAAAGGTCATGCTGATCGTCGGCCCGTCCCGCTCCGGCAAAGGCACCATCGCGCGCGTGCTGAAAGAGCTGGTCGGCAAAGAGAACCTCGCCGGACCCACGCTTGCCGGACTCGGCACGAACTTCGGACTGTCCACCCTGATCGGCAAGCCACTCGCAGTCATCTCCGATGCCCGGCTGTCCGGCAGCGACAACAGCCAGGTCGTGGAGCGGCTACTGACGATCTCCGGCGAGGACACCATCGACGTGGACCGCAAGTACCGCGAACAGTGGACGGGCAAGCTGCCTACTCGGCTGATGCTGCTGTCCAACGAGCTGCCGCACTTCGGTGACTCCTCCGGTGTCATCGCCAAACGGTTCATCCTGCTCAACATGCGGGTCTCATGGCTGGGCAAGGAAGACACCACCCTCACCGACCGGCTCGCAACGGAGATGCCCGGCATCCTGAACTGGGCTCTCGACGGCATCGCCCGACTTCAGCAGACCGGCCGGATCACAGAACCGCAGTCCAGCCGCGAAGCAGTCACCACCATGCAGGACACTGCCTCACCAACGAGCGCGTTCGTCCGCGAGCGCTGTGCCACCGGTCCGACGTGCAGCGTCCCCGTGGACGCCTTGTGGAACGTGTGGCGGGAGTGGTCCGAGGACAACGGCGTGCGACCCGGCACGAAGCAGATGTTCGGCCGCAATCTGCTGTCCGTCGTTCCCCAACTCAACCGCACTCGCCCCCGTGACGCGTACGGCCGACAGGTGATCACCTACAACGGGATCACGCTCGCCCTGCGCGAACCACATTTGCCAGAGTCGCGACTCATCGACTCTCAAGAACCCTCTGAGTGCCGTTGAGTGCCGATGAGTCGCGACTCAGAGGAATGTATGCCCAACTCGTGGAGGTCTCCGTGAGCGCATCTGTGACGGAGGCCGCCGTTCCGACACTGCCCCGTCTGTGCAGCGTGGAAGTCGCAGCAGAGCTCCTTGGCATCGGGCGCACTGCGACGTACGACGAGATACGGCTTGGGCGGCTCCGTACCGTCCGCCGTGGTCGCCGGCGTCTCGTGCCCGTGGAGTGGATCGATGAGTACGTCGAACTTCTGAAACACGAAGCTGACACAGCCGCCTGACGTCACCACCGAGCAGGGCCGCATCCACGGATGCGGCCCTGCTCTTCTGTTTGGAAGGTAACGACGCATGACCGAGACCCCCGATCGGCGTACCAGAGCAGGACACGGCGACGATTCGATCTACTGGGACAAGTCCAAGAACCGGTACATCGGCGCGGTGTCTCTCGGCTACACCCCGGCCGGCAAGCGCAACCGCCCGAAGGTGTCAGGCAGGACAAAGGCCGAGGTCCGCCAGAAGCTTCGTGAGTTGAGGAAGGAACTGGCGGACGGTGCCAAGGCGCCCGCGAACTACAGCGTTGCCCAAGCCGTGACCGACTGGATCTCGCAGGGGCTCAAAGGCAGGGAGGTGACGAGTGTCGATACGTACAAGAGCCTCGCGGAGCATCACATCATCCCGCATCTCGGCAAAGCCAAGATGCGGGATCTTGAAGCCGATGACCTTGACGAGTGGTTGGAGGCGGAGGCCGAGGTTCTCGCGACGCAGTCTCTGAAGATGGTCCATTCGATCTTGCGGCGGTCGATCAGCCACGCTCAGAGGAGAGGCAGGGCCATTCGTAACGTGGCTGAACTGGTCGAGGTACCGGACGGGCAAGCGGGCCGACCGAGCAAGTCGCTTTCGCTGAAGCAGGGTGAGGCGGTTCTTCGCGCGAGAGAGGGAAGCTGGATCCACGCCTACGTGGTCTTGTCGCTTCTCGTGGGTGTCCGCCCGGAGGAAGCGCGACCCCTCACCTGGGCCCACATTCATCTGGCGGGCTCCGGCAGGGACAAGCCTCACGTCGATGTGTGGCGTTCAGTGCGTCGACACGGCGACACGAAGACCCGTAAGAGCCGACGATCACTGGCTATGCCGCGGCAAGCCGCTCTCGTCATGAAGGCGCACAAGCGCCAAGAGCAGGCCAGATGCCTGGCAGGCGGGAAAGCGTGGAGCGATGAAGCTCTCGTCTTCCCGACTGAGAGCGGCGAAGTACGCAGCGCTCTGAACGTCCGCCGGAACTTCCGGGCGCTGCTCAAAGAGGCGGGTTTCCAGAATCCGCAGGAGTGGACTCCGCGAGAGTTGCGGACAAGCTTCGTGTCCCTGCTGTCGGACCATGGAATCCCGATCGAGGTCATCGCGCGCCTTGTCGGGCACATGGGCAGCGGAACGACTGAGCGGGTCTACCGCAAGCAACTGCGCCCCGTCATCTCCGAGGGCGCGGAAGCGATGGACGACATCTTTGGTGAAGACGACGCGAAGGACGGAGGTACCCCCGGGGGAGGCTGACTCGTGCGCGGTGGCTCCCTGTTTGGCTCCCCGCGCCTAGATGAGGCCCTCGGATCCCGCCTCTGACCTGCGAGTGCGACTCTTGCGGCAGGTCAGAGGCCTTTACGGTGCCGTTAAGGGAGTGCTGAGGCTGGGATCAGGTAGCGGCCCACCGGGCCTGCGCGCCGGTCCGGCCCGCAGGCCCGGCGCGCGTCGGCCGGTAGCGTTCGAGTCATGGACGAGATCCCGACCGGCGCCTCGGACGCTTCGACCCGCGCCGGGATCCGGCGGGCGCGGGGTTCCGACACCGCTGCCGTGAAAGCCGTCACCGACGCCGCGTACAGGCCCTACATCGAGCGGATCGGCGTGGTGCCGAAGCCCATGGAGGCGGACCACGCCGCCGATGTGGCCGCGGGACGGGTGTTCGTGACGGGGGAGCCCGTGACCGGGCTGGTGGTGGTCGAGGCGCACGAGGACCACCTCTTCCTCGAAAGCATCGCGGTCCGTCCGGAGGCCCACGGACAGGGGGTGGGGCGGCGGCTGCTCGACTTCGTGGACGCGCACGCGCGGGAACTCGGGCTGCCCGAGGTCAGGCTCTGCACGAACGCCTTGATGTGGGAGAACCAGAGGATCTATCCGAGGTTCGGGTACGAACTCCTGGAGCGCAGGGTGGACGGGCCCTACGACCGCCTCCACTACCGCAAGCGCCTCGCACCCTGAGGGCGTGGGGCGTGGGGCGTGGGGCACGGGGCACGGGGCACGGGGCGCCGGGCTCTGGGCGCGGGGCGTGGGAAGCCCGTCGCCGACGGGCTCAGCCGTCCGGCCACCAGGTGCGACGGATGTCCTTCCGGACCTCCGGACGCTGTGCGGGGCGCTCCTCGGACTCGTCCCGCGGACGGCGGGAGTCCGGCTTCCTCAGGGGCTTCTGCAAGGTTGTGCGGCGCATGGCTGCCTCCTCGTGTCCACCGGCTTCCGCGTTCACGGGAGGTAGACCGTTTCCCGGAGACTGACTCATCGGCGGGCTCCTGTCAGTGGTCGTGCTCACCTTCCGTCCAGGAGTCCAGATATCGGACATGAGTGATCGTCTGCGTGTCCGGACCGTGCCGGACCGTGCCGGGGATCGCCGCGAGTCACCGGCAGCTGCCGGGAGTCGCCGGGCAGCTGCCAGGATTCGCCGGGAGGGGCCGGGAGGGGCCGGGAGGGGCCGGGAGGGGCCGGGAGGGGCCGGGAGTCGCCGGGAGGCATCGCGAGGTGCCGGAAGCCGTCGGGTGCGTCGCCCCGGAACCTGCGGGTCCGCCCGGGCCGGCGGCCCGTTGTCAGTGGTCGGTGTCACTCTGGGCGCATGACCAGTGACCACCCGGCGGAAGCCGGTGACGAGCGGCGCCGCGTCGACTGGGACGCCGAGTCCGCCACCTTCGACGACGAACCCGACCACGGACTGCGGGACCCCGTCGTACGCGAGGCATGGGCCGCCAGACTGCGCGGCTGGCTGCCGCGCGCCCCGTCCGACGTGCTCGACCTCGGCTGCGGCACCGGCAGCCTGTCGCTGCTCGCCGCCGAACAGCGGCACCGCGTCACGGGCGTCGACCTCTCGCCCCGCATGGTCGAGCTGGCCCGCGCCAAACTCGCCGGTCGCGACGCGGCGTTCCTCGTCGGTGACGCTGCGGCGCCGCCGGTCGGCGAGCAGCGGTTCGACGTCGTGCTCGTCCGCCATGTGCTGTGGACGCTGCCCGGTCCGGCCCGCGTCCTGCGGCACTGGCGCGGACTCCTCCGCCCCGGCGGGCGCCTGGTCCTCGTCGAGGGCGTCTGGGGGACGGTGAGCCCGGTCGGCCTGTCCGCGGACCGGCTGACCGGGCTGCTCGCGCCCCTGGTGCGGGAGCTCCGCGTGGACCGCCTGTCGGACGACTCGCCGCTGTGGGGCCGCGAGGTCGACGACGAGCGGTACGCGCTGGTGGCCGTCCCGTGAAGGGCGGTGGGTCAGCCGGCCGCGGAGCGCGGGGGCCAGGACAGCAGCTCCTCGAAGTCGCCCTCCCGGGCCATGGCTTCGAGCCGGTCCAGGGCGTCGAGGGCGGCGGCCGCGGCCCGCGGGTCGGCCGTCTCGATACCGCTCGCCGCGAACTCGTCCTCGTCCAGGCGCAGTACGGCCGCACCGTCCGCGGAGCGCCACAGGTCGAGGTCGAGGTCCTCGACGACCAGTTCCTCGCCGAGGACGGCGGCCGGGCGCGTGACGTCGCAGTAGTGGCCCTTCAGGACGCCCGCCGCGTCACGGACCTCCTTCACCGCGTACCACCGGTCGCGCCAGTAGTGCTCGGTGAAGACGTCGCCCGGCTCGAAGCGCACGAAGCCGAAGTCGCGGACCGAGGCTCCGGCCCAGGGCGCGCGGACCGTGACGCGGGTGCCGTCGTCGTGCAGCAGCTCCGCCGGATAGCGGATCTTCGTGCGGCCGGCCTTGACGAGCACGACCTCCAACAGTCGTGCGGACTCAGCCGAGTTCGCGGACATGACGCACCTCCGTGGCGCAGATCTCGTAGCCGAACCATTCGTTGATCGCCAGCATCGGCCCGTTCCCGGCGTCGTTGCCCGTGAACGCCTCGGTGAAGCCGGCGGCGCGGGCGCGGTGCAGCGAGTCGTTCTTGGCGAGCTTGGCGAGACCGCAGCCGCGCTGGGCGCGGGCCGTCCCGGTCATCGCCGTGTCGTAGCGGCCGTCCCCGCCGGTGCGGGCCGCGCTGAACGCGGCGGGCCGCCCGTCCACGACCGCGACCGAGGTCAGCTCATGACTGAGAAGGGGGTGGTGCCAGGTGGACTCCAGCCACGCCTCGTAGTCCGTGAACTCGTAGGAGATGTCGCCCGGCTCGTCGAGGAGCGTCTCCGCGTCCAGTTCGAACAGGGGGCGGGGGTCAGCCGCGTAGTCGGCCGCGGAACGCAGTTCGACACCCGCGGGCGGCTCCTGGAGCGGCGGGAGGGAGCCGTTGGCCAGGTCCAGACGGAGGAAGTGCGCGGAGCGTCCCGCCCCGTAGCCCCGGCGCTCTGCGAAGGCGCGGTGTGTCGGGTCGTCCAGGACCCAGGCGAAGGCCTTCGACGTGCCGAGGGCGGCGAGGCGCTCCTCGGCGGTGCTCACCAGCAGGGTTCCGGCACCGCGGCCCCGGTGCTCGGGATGCACGTACACGTTGAGGTAGCCCTGGCCCGGCTGCGGGCTCTCGTGCGCCACGCCTACCTGGGCCGTGCCGACGAGTTCGCCGTCCTCCTCCGCGACCAGCGGCTGGAAGTGGGCGTCGGGATGGGCGTGTGCGACGTCGTAGGCGATGGACTCGGGGGTGGAGAGCATGAAGGGCAGCGCCAGATGCCTGACCCGGGCGAATCCCTCGGCGTCTCCCGCGCGGAAGTCGCGGACAGTCACAGTCATGACGCCGCACGCTACGCGTGGCACGCGGCCGGTTGCCTCCCATTTTCCGTGAGCCCGCCTCCGGGGCGGGGGAGTGCCGGGCGTGCCCGTCCGGGCCTCCCTCGCCCGCAACCGCTGTTGCCCGGAAGCGTTTCCGCCCGGGGACGAGCACGGAGGGCACGCCGCCCCGAAGAGCCCGTTCCCCAAGCCCCGTTCCCCGGAGGTGCGATCCGCCGGAGGTGCGGGACAATCGCTGCGTGACGCTGAAGATCGACATCGACGACGGTGCGGGTGTCGCGCCCTACGAGCAGGTGCGCGCGACGATTTCCGAGCAGGCGAGGGCGGGGACCCTGCCGGTGGGCTACCGGCTCCCCACGGTTCGCGGGCTCGCCGAGTCGCTCGGCCTCGCGGCCAACACGGTCGCCAAGGCGTACCGGGCCCTGGAGGCCGACGGCGTCATCGAGACCCGGGGCCGCAACGGCACGTTCGTCGCGGCGGCCGGCGACGCGGCGTCCCGTGGGGCGGCCGCCGCCGCGCAGTCCTACGCCGAGCGGGTCCAGCGACTCGGACTCTCCGAGGCCGCGGCCCTCGACGCGGCGAGGGACGCCCTGAGGGCGGCGTACGACAGCACGGGGTGACCGACGGGAGCGGGGCCGGCCCCTCCGCCGCGTCGCTCTCGGCGCCCGCAGACGCCTGCGACCTTCGGCGACGGGCCTGCCCCGTGCCGCGTCCGCCGGGTACGGGGCGGCTGCCGGGCGTTCACGGACCCACCCGGAGCGACCGCCGCCCGGCTACCGGTGACGGGCGACGGGTGACCGTACCCGTGGTCCCGCCGTGAGAGCAGGACCGCGACGGCCCGCACGCCCGCACCCGCGGGCGTGACCGCGGACCGGCCACGGAGGCGCGTACCGGAGCCGCGGCGCAGACACCGCCCGTGCACACCGGAACCGCGGCATCCGCATACGCCGCCTGTGCCCACCGGGATCGCGGGACCCGGAGACCCCGCTTGTGCCCCCCCCCCCCCCGGAACCGCGGCGCCCGCAGACACCGTCGGCGCCCACCGGGGCCGCAGGGCCCACAGGACCAGCCGGACCCATCCGGACCGCAGGGCACCCACCCAGACCGTGGGACCCTCCGGGCCGCAGGGCCCATCCGGACCGTGGGACCCTCCGAGGCCGCAGGGCCCATCCGGGCTGTGGGGCCTACAAGTAGAGCCCCGCGTCCGCGCCCTCGCGCTGGTCCGGCACCGATGCCGGGGTGGTGCCGCGGCGCAGGGCGTACAACTCGGCGAGCGTCGCGCCCTCGCGGCCCAGGCCCTCCTCCGTGCCGAGCCAGGCCGCGGACTCGCGGCGGGTGAGGGCACCCACCTCGATCCGGGCGAGGCAGCGGCCGGGGCGGACGACGGCGGGGTGCAGGCGCTCCAGGTCCTCGTTGGTCGTGACGCCCACCAGGACGTTGCGGCCCTGGCCCAGCAGTCCGTCCGTGAGATTGAGCAGCCGGGACAGAGCCTGGCCCGCCGTGTGCTTGGCCTCGCCGCGGATCAGCTCGTCGCAGTCCTCCAGCAGCAGCAGCCGCCAGCGGCCCTTGCCGGTGCCGTCCTCCTCGCCGATGGCGATGTCCATCAGATAGCCGACGTCGGAGAAGAGCCGCTCCGGGTCCAGCACGCAGTCCACCTGGCACCAGTCCCGCCACGAGCGCGCCAGCGTGCGCAGCGCCGAGGTCTTGCCGGTGCCGGGCGGGCCGTGGAGCAGCAGCAGCCGGCCCGCGATGTCCTCCGGCGTCGTCTTCATCAGACCGTCCATCGCGTCCGCCACCGGAGCGGTGTAGTTGGCGCGCACCTCCTCCCACGTCCCCGCGGAGATCTGCCGGGTCGTGCGGTGCGGGCCGCGCCGCGGGGAGACGTACCAGAACCCCATCGTCACGTTCTCCGGCTGCGGTTCGGGTTCGTCGGCGGCGCCGTCGGTGGCCTGGCCGAGCACCTTCTCGGCCAGTTCCGCGGTGGTCGCGGTGACGGTGATGTCTGCGCCCCGGTTCCAGCGGGACACCAGGACCGTCCAGCCGTCCCCCTCGGCGAGGGTCGCGCTGCGGTCGTCGTCGCGCGCGGACCGCAGCACCCGGGCGCCGGACGGCAGGAGACTCGCTCCGGAGCGGACGCGTTCGATGTTCGCCGCGTGCGAGTGGGGCTGCTCGCCCGTCGCGAAGCGGCCGAGGAACAGCGCGTCGACGACGTCCGACGGCGAGTCGCTGTCGTCGACGTTGAGCCGGATCGGCAGAGCTTCGTGCGGGTTGGCAGACATGCCGCCATGATCTGTCACGCGGGCGCCCCTTGCATCCGGTTTCCGTGGCGCGCCCCGGGCCCGGTGGTGCCCCGGGGTCCGGGGCCCGGCGTCGCACCCTGTTACAGGGCTGTGGGCGTACGGAACCTGTCCGCCCGCCGACCCCCGCGGCTACTGTGGCCCATGATGGGACGTCATGGGTGGAATTCGGGGGCTCGGCGGTGGCGACTCACCGCTCTGCTCGGTGTCGGCGTGGCCGCTCTGGCCCTGGTGCTGACCCTGGTCAGCACATTGCCCGGGGACACCGGGAGCGAGGCGGGCACGACCCGCGACGGCGACAAGGTGCACGGCACGCCCGCCGTGCCCGCGCGCACCGGACCGGACGTGGGCTGGGGCTTCACGCACACCCAGTTCAGCGCGGACGTGGGCAGCCGTACGGCCGTGGACCGGGTGGCGAAGCGGCTCTCCGGGCGTTCCGTACCGCAGATCCAGCACATCATGGGCTGGGGCGCGGGCAATCCCGAACCGGTCAAGGGGCGCTACGACTTCGCCGAGATGGACCGCCGCATCGACTTCGTCCGCAGGACGGGCGGCACACCGGTCGTCACCCTGTGCTGCGCCCCGGACTGGATGAAGGGCGGCAAGCCGGGCTCCGACCGCACCGACTGGAGCCAGGAGTCCCTGGAGACGGCTCCGGAACCCGCCCACTTCGAGGACTACGCCGCGCTGGCCGCGACCGTCGCCAAACGCTACCCGGACGTGCGCCACTTCATCGTCTGGAACGAGTTCAAGGGCTTCTGGCACGAGGACGAGGGACGCTGGGACCACGAGGGCTACACGGACCTCTACAACCTCGTCTACAAGGCGCTGAAGAAGGTCGACGAGGAGATCGAGGTCGGCGGGCCGTACCTGGTGATGGACAGCCAGGACCCGCGCCAGGAGGAGAACGCCTCGACGACGCTCAAGGGCGACTGGGGCACCATGGACCAGCGGGTCCTCGACGCCTTCGACTACTGGAACGAGCACAAGGCGGGGGCGGACTTCGTCGTCGTGGACGGGTCCAGCTACACCAAGGACGACGAGCTGCTGCCCGACGAGTTCGCGGCCACCGGGAAGTTCACCGACGTCAGCCGCTGGGTCCGGGAGCGGACCGGCGACCTGCCCCTGTGGTGGGCCGAGTACTACGTGGAGCCCGCCGACGCCGACGACCACCGCGACGGCTGGTCCGAACCCCACCGGGTCGCCGTCCATGCCGCCGGTCTGATGGCGATGGCGCGCGGCGGCACGAGCTCCGCCTTCTACTGGAACCCGCAGCGGGAGAAGGGCCCCGCCTGCGCGGGCTGCCTCTGGAGCCCGACCGACCGGGCCGGCGGGGGCGAGGCCCTGCCGATGGCCGGCCTGCTCTCCCGCTTCGGCGAGGAGTTCCCGCCCGGCACGAAGTACCGCAAGGTCCCCGTCGCCGGCGCGCACGCGTCCGACGTCCGGGTGCTCGCCGACGACGGGGTCGTGCTCGTCGTGAACACCCTGGACCGGCGGATCAGCGCGGAGGTCGACGGGAAGCGGCTCGCACTGGACGCGTACGAGGTGAAGTGGATCGGCGGCTGAGGGTCGGGACCCCCGGCCGCCGCCACCTCACGCCATCGTCAGGAACCGCTGCACCAGAGAGGCCAGCAGCACCGCCAGCAGCGGCAGCGAGAACCAGAACGTGCTCTGCAGCCACTGCAGTTGCCGCACGCTCGGCCGGACGGCGACCCGTACGATCTCGCGGGTCGTCAGCAGCACGATCAGCGCGATCGCAGCCAGGCCGCCGACCACCGACCAGGGCGTCCAGGTGACCTGGGGCCCGATGGGTCCCGGATCGGGCTTCGCGACCTCCTCGTCGCCCTGGGAGCGAAGCGCGTAGACGGTCGCGTCGGCGTTCACGAAGACCTTGCGCAGATCCCGCCGTTCGTCGAGGTTGCGCAGCAGCCGCTCCTCCCAGCTCTTCGCGTAGCCCACGTCCATCCGGAGATAGGTCACCTGACCGCGGTTGACCATCAGATACGAGTTGGGGCCCGCGTCCTTCAGGGACTTGACCAGCCCCGACACCAGCACCGGATCGGTCGGCGCGAGGGTCGGCAGGTATTCGACCCGCTCCATGTCCCGCGCGCCCCACGGCAGGAGGGGCGTCACGTTGTTCACCGTGTCGTCGCTGAGCCACAGCAGGCGCGCGGTCGGATCGTCGTGCGCGTACACGAACTCCATGGCGGCGACCTCGCCGGGCCGGACCCGCTCGAAGGGCTCGTTGCCCCACCTGGCCACCAGGAAGCCGCCCACCAGTACGAGGCCCGCCATCAGCGCGGCCAGCGGGGCGAGGCTCACCCGGTCCCGGTCGCGCTCCTTGGCGGTGACCCCGGTGCGCGGGAACAGCGCGAGCGCCGCGAGCATGGCCGCCCCGGGCAGGGCGAACATGAAGACGCGCAGTGCCATCTCGCCGCCGTACGACTGCATTCCGAAGCCGAGGAACGGGACGAACGCGAGGATGAGCAGGGACCGTTCACGGTATTTGTGGTCGCGTCGGCGCCACCAGCCGTAGCAGGCCATGGCCATGACGCCGCCGGCGAGCGCCACGCGTGCGTAGAGGACCAGCTTGTGGGCCGAACTGCCCTCCCCGATACGGCCGGAGACCGACGAGGACACATTGCCGCTCACGCCGCCGACCCCGCCGAACAGCTCGTCGAAGTGCCCCGACCAGTACGGCTCGGCGAGGAAGCCGACCCAGACGGCGACCAGTACGGCGAACAGGATGGGCAGGCCGCGCAGTTCGGACCGACCGAACAGCACGAGCGCCGCGAGGACGCCCAGCATCACGAACGGCGTGAGCTGGTGGGCCGGGACGACGGCCATGAACAGCCCTATGACGACGGCCAGCAGCACGGCCCGCTGCCGCCGGTCCGTCGGTTCCACCTCCAGTTCGCCCGGCCGGGCCTTCGTCCACAGCACGCGCGGCGCCCGGAACCACACGAGCAGGATCGCCACGAACACCAGGTAGAGCAGGTACGTGAAGCCCTGCGGCGAGAAGTAGTCCTGGCCGACCCAGCCGCTCAGCACGAAGATCCAGATGCCGGTCCACCGGGCGCGCCAGCTCGCCCGCATATGGCGGACCAGCAGGAACAGCGGTGCCAGATAGAGGAGTTGCATCGTCAGCGGCCACCAGCGGATGACCTCGGTGAGGTCCTCGACCCCGCAGGCCCTGGCGGCGAACGCGGCCGCGGCGAAGAAGCCCGGCCAGCTCCAGCGCGCGTCCAGGTCGGGCACGGCCGAGCCGGTCCTGTCGATGTAGTCGATGAACCCCAGGTGCTGCCAGGCCGTCGGGAAGCGCGGCTCGGTCTCGATCACCGCGGGCAGCGCGTGCAGGGACACGACCGTCGCGAGCAGCGTCACCATCAGCAGGCCCTTGTGCTCGCGTCCCAGCCAGAGCAGCGAGGCGAACACCGTGACCAGCAGCGCGGCCCCGACCAGGGTCGGGGTCGGCAGGACGGAGATCAGGCCGAGCCCGTCCATCCGGTCGAGATCGCGCTCCCCGAGTCCGGACGCGGGGACCCAGTAGAGGACCAGCGCGGCCGTCAGCAGGAAGCCGAGCAGCACTCCGGTCCGGGTCGGCCGCGGCCACGAGAACCGTCCGGCGGCCGGCGGCACGGGCTGTCCGCCCGCCCCGGGCGACGGCTCCCGAGCGCTCCGGTCCGCGGCCGGGGCCGGGCGGAGTTCCTCGCGGTCCGGCGCCGAGGAGTCCCCGCGCCCGTCGCCCACCGCGCCGTCGCCCGCGGAGCCGTCGCGCTCTTCGCGCGGCCCGTCCCCGTCGCCGCGTCCGCCGCTCCGTCCGTGCCCGCTCCTGTCCCCGTCCTTGCTCCCGTCCCCGTCCTCGGACTCCCCGTCCCCGGGGCCTTCGCCCGCTGCCCGCGCCGAGGTCCCGGCCGCGTTCGGAGCATCGGGCGCGCCCGTACCGCCGATGCTGCCCGTACCGTCCGTTCCGCCCGTTCCGTCCGGCGCGCCCGTCCCGGGGGGACCGAGCGAACTCTCCGAACCCGGTTCGCGCTCCTCGACGGGCAGACCCACCTCCACGCGCGCGGCGGGCGGCGGGGCCTTGAGCGCCCACGTCGGCCGGTGCTCGGACCGGGACCCGCGGCGGCCCGCGTCCGGCCGCCTCACAGCGGGCGTTCCGGCGGGCGGCGTACCCGGACCCGGCCGTACGTCCGGCCGCCGCTCCAGGTGGTCGAAGTCGAGCTGTACGCCGAGCGCGAGCGTGTCCGTGTCGAGCCGGTGCGCCCAGCCGGCACCGCGTCCCTTGGCGGGTTCGGTCCTCCGCGGTACGGAGTCCTCCCGCGTGCCCAGGTCCGCCAGATCGCCGTCGGGCGCCGCGTCGGCCGGCTCGTACGCCTCGTCGGGGGGCGGTGCCGTGCGCACGATCCGGTACAGCCTGGGCGCCGCGAGCGTCACGATGACCGCGACGCTGACGACCTCCGCCACGCCCGCGCCGGTCAGGCCCATGCGCGGCAGCAGGATCAGCGTCAGACCCAGCACCAGCAGGCACAGCAGGCCCTGCAGCCAGGCGAGTCCCGAGGTCCTGCTCTGGGCGCGCAGCACCGCGAAGTACGTCTCCATGACGACCCGCAGCACCGCCCCGAGAGCGAACCAGCGCAGCAGCGGGGTCCCCGCGTCCGCGTACGCCCGGCCGAACACGGCGAGGATCCAGGGGGCCCCGAAGAACAGCACCCCGGCCACCGGCAGCATGATCCGTGCCATCCGGCGCAGCGCGGCACGGGTGTTGGCGGCCAGCCGCGCCGGATCGTGCGAGCCCTCGACGGTCAGCGAGGCGCCCATGTTGATGGCGAGCAGGTTGACCGTGCCGCCGATCGTCGTGGTGATGTAGAAGTAGGCGTTGTCGGCCGAGCCGACCTGGGCGGCGACGATCACGGGCACGAGGTACACGACGGCGAGCGAGAAGAGCGAGCCGGTGTAGTCGCCCGCGAGGAACCTCCCGATCTCCCTCGTCGTGGGCGGTTCGGCGTCCTCCCGCGCGGCCTCGGCGTGCCGGGGCACGAGCCGCCGGAACACCAGCCAGCCCAGCGGCAGCACGGACACCGCGATGGCCGCCACCCAGGACACGAAGACGCCCATGGTGGGGATCGCCGCCGCGAAGGCCACCAGCAGCACCAGCTTGACGGCCGAGAACACGGTGTTGCCGACCGGCACCCACAGGGCGCTGCGCAACCCGGTCAGTACACCGTCCTGGAGCGTCAGCAGGGACCAGGCGACGACCGCGAGCACGAAGCCGGCGCCCATGAGCGGGCTGTGCAGGAAGCGGTAGGAGGAGCCCCAGACGTTCAGCGTGAGCAGGAAGAGCCCGGCGGCCAGCGCCACGATCACCGAACTGCCCGCGTACGTACGGAGGATGAGCCGTCCCGTACCGCGTCCCGCGACCGGGATGAAGCGGGCCAGGGCGCCCGTGAGCGTCACCGCGGTGAGCCCCGCGAGGAGCTTCATCGCGGCGATCGCGGCCGATCCCTGTCCGACCGCGGACTCGGAGTAGTAGCGGGCGGCCGCGAGCCAGAAGCCGAGGCCCAGCACGGCGGAGATGCCGGTGTTGAGCATCAGGGCATAGGCGTTGCGGAACAGCGGGGAGCCGCCGGACGACCCGCCGAGTCCGGGCAGGCGGAGGCGGCGCCCGGACCGCTCGGGCGCTTCGGGCGTGGGACTGTCGGCCTGGGCCGTGGTCGTGTCAGACACGGGAGCGGATGGCCTTCCGGCGAACCTGTCGGGCTCTTCGGACCATGGCGTACCCCTTGGTCAGGGCATGGTCCCTGGCGAAGACACGGGTGACCGAGCGGCCCTGGACGAGCTGCCCGAACTCCTCGATCACGGTGCTGCGGCGCACGGTGACGCGCTGCAGCGCGTACGGTCCCTGGCCGCGTCGCGCGAGGCGGTTTCCGACGGCGAGCGACTGGGAGAAGCCCGTCTCGCGCACCATCCGCCGCACCCGGCGGCTGGAGTAGCCGTACGGATACGCGAACGACGCCGGACGCGCGCCGAGTTCGTCGGCGACGATGTCCCGGCAGCGCAGCAGCTCGGACCGCAGGGACTCGTCGTCCAGCTGGTCGAGCTGCGGATGCGTGTGGCTGTGGCCGCCGATCTCGACGCCCGAGGAGGCGAGTTCGCGCACCTGGTCCCAGTCGAGCATGTCGTCCAGCGCGCCCCCGGTGTCGTACGCGCCGCGCAGCCAGCCCGTCGACACGAACAGCGTGGACGCGAACCCGTGCTTGGCGAGCACGGGAAGCGCGTGCCGGTGCACGCCCTCGTAGCCGTCGTCGAACGTGATCAGCACGGGGCGTTCGGGCAGCGGCGCCGAGGCGCGCCAGCACCGGGCCAGCTCGGCGGTGCCGACCGGCGTGAAGCCCAGGTCGTCCAGCAGGGCCATCTGCTCGGTGAACGCCTCGGGCGCCACCGACAGCGCGCGCGTCGCGTCATTGGGCTCGGTGGCGACCGCGTGGTACATGAGAATCGGCACGCCCGCCCCGCGTGGCTCGTTCATCTCTCCGCCCCCTCGATCCGTACGACCGAGAACGTGGCCCCACCCCTGCGCGCCCGGACGCTGCCGACTACGTACCCGCCGGCCGCCGTCACCACTCCGGCGACCACGGCCGCCGCCCGGCCCGCGCCGCCGGGGCGGCCGAGCAGGGCGTCCCGCAGCCCGCGCGCGACGCCCGCGGGCAGTACGCGCGTGGTGTAGCGGCGCTCGGACTCCAGGCCCTTGCCGGCGCCGACACTGCGGGCGACCAGCGCCTTCGACAGCCCCTCGGCGTACGTGCGGGTGCGGAAGTACGCGAAGTGCTCGCGGACCTCGGGCACCCGGTGGTGGATCACCGCCCGGTCGTCGATGAGCAGGACGGCCTCGGGTCGCGCCCGGGCGAGCCGGATGCACAGCTCCGTCTCCTCGCAGCCCAGCGGCCGCTTGTCGCCGTCGCGTCCGATGCCGGTCGCGAAGCCGCCCGCGGCGTCGAAGGCCGTACGCCGGAACGAGGCGTTGCCGCCCAGCACGTTGCGCACCCGCACCCGGCCGGGCGGCAGACCCCGGTAGGTGCAGCCCACGACCCAGTCGAACTCCTCGGGGAACCAGGCGGGCCGCCGGCCGGACGCCCAGATCGGTGCCGTCCGCCCGCCCACCGCCATGACCCGGGGGTCGTCGTACCCCTCGGCGAAGTACAGCAGCCAGTCGCGCTCGGCCACCGCGTCGTCGTCGAGGAACGCGACGACCTCGCCGTGCGAGGCGGCGATGCCCGTGTTGCGGCCCGCGGACAGGCCGCGGGGGCCCGCGTTGGCGAGCACCCGCACGTCCCCGGTCTCCTTGTACTCCTTCGACAGCCGTTCCAGGAGCGCCTCGTTGTGGTCGACGACCAGCAGCGTCTCCAGGGCGGGCCGGGACTGCGCCCGCACCGAGGCGACCGCCGCGAGGATGTCCTCCCAGCGGTCCTCGGTGTAGACGCAGACCACCACGGAGATGTCGGGCTTGCTCAAGACACCTCTCCCGGCCCGGAGTTGAGAGCGATCGCGTGCCGGCGGCGGCGCAGGGACCGTCGGTTGGAGCGCTCCTTGAGGATCACCCGCAGCACCCGGAGCCCGTCCCGCACGGCCCGCAGATTGCTCGTGCCGTGGATCCGCAGATACTCGTGGCTCGGTATCTCCTGGACCTTCAGCCCGGCCTTGACCACCCTGATGTTCATCAGGGTCTCCACCTCGAAGCCGGTGCAGTCGAGGTCGATCTTGTCGAGGCAGTGCCGCCAGAACGCGTTGTAGCCGTAGCAGAGGTCGGTGTAGCGGGCGCCGAACTTGCGGTTGACGATCGAGCACAGGGCCCAGTTGCCGAGCTTGCGGATCGGTGTCATGTCGTCGGTGCCGCCGCCGTTGGCGAACCGCGACCCCTTCGCGAAGTCCGCGCCGGAGACCAGCGCGGAGACATAGCTGACGATCTCCTGGCCGTCGGCCGAGCCGTCCGCGTCGACCATCACGATGATGTCGCCCGTGCACGCGGCGAATCCGGTGATCAGGGCGTCGCCCTTGCCCTTCCCGAGCTGCTCGACGACCTTGACGTCGGGCCACAGTTCGCGGGCCACTTCGACGGTCCCGTCGGTGGAGTTGCCATCGACCAGGACCACTTCATGTATCCAGTCCGGAAGTGTCTTGAAGACGTACGGGAGATTCTCCGCCTCGTTCATGGCGGGGATGACGACGCTCACCGGAGGCGCGATGGCCAGGTGGGTCGATATGGGCCGGTACTTGCCGACCGTGAACGGATCATTGCCGGCGACCGCCGGTCGCAGAACAGAACTCATGAGTCTGGTCCCTCTCGTCCGGTGGACCGCCCGCCCCCGGGCGGTCCGCTGTGTGTCCGGTTCGAAAGGGGGGTTTCTCACTTACGGCATGACGAAATGGATCTCCGTGCACACCGGGTGAGCTGGCAAAGCTGGCCGACTGATGTCGTCGGTCGCGCGGCACGACTCGGCACAGGTGTGGTCACCGAGCACGGCACCCCCCTACCGCGCCCCGCGCCGGGCCCTCGTCGCGATCTTGAGCCCTCCCCTAGATCGCATGTGCGTGATGGACCGATGCGGGTGGTTGTACGACGGTATTGATGGTTGAGTCGCTATGGCAAGACCTGGAACCAGGCCTCACGTTTTTGTTGGTTTGGTCGTTACACGACCACTCGAACGGATTTTTCCCATCCGTTTGAGCATCCTGTCGGCCGGCTCGAACAGCTCCGGCCGGGCCAGCACCGCGTTCCGCAGCGCCCGGACCGGGGCGCGCCGCGCCCGGTGCCCGAACGCCACGGGGTGGCGGCGGGTGACCCACCCCTCGGACACGGCGAGTTCCCGTGTCTTCAGGGAGTCCTTGTATTCCTTCTGGCCCCGTCCCAGGTCCAGATGGGCGATGCCGTCGGCGGCTGCCGCCTCCGCCATGCGCAGATGCAGGACGAGTCCGGGGGAGTAGCGGGAGAAGTCCGGGTCGTACGCGGGGAACCAGCACGCGAGGACGCGCTCGGAGCGCAGCCCGAAGTGCGCGGCGATCGGCCGCTCGCCCGCGTAGAGCACCGACAGCAGTCCGGCGAACCGCTCGGTGCGGGTGTGGAAGAGCTGCTCCACCAGCCGGGTGATCCAGGCATGCGCGAAGCGGTCGCTGCGTCCCGTCCGCCGGTACTGGGCCGACTTCCACGCCATCAGCGTGCGCAGCGCCGCGGGATCGCGCTCGTCGTGCACATAGCGCAGCCCGCCGTGGTCGCGGCCGAGCCTGCGGTCCTTGGCGAGCGTGGTCCGGGTGAACTTGGGTGATCGGGCCCGGAGTTGGTCCAGGTAGACCTCGTACCCCCGGTCGACGTCGATGACCGGCGAGGCGAACGTGCCGGAGGCCCCGGCCTCGAACGGCGTCTGCCCCTGGGCGAGGTGGTCGAACTCCCAGACGGAGAGCCCGCAGGCCCGCAGCAGTTCCTGGGCGTCCCAGGTGAACCCGGGCCGGTGCACGAGTCCCTGGCAGTCCGAGACGCCGATGCCCACGGCCCGGCCGACGCCGGTGGCGGTGCGCTGGAACGGGAAGAACGCGGCGGGTCCGTCCTCCTCGCGGACGACGCCGATGCGCACTCCGCGCCGGCAGCGGCCCACGGCGAGCGTGAACTCCGGTGACAGGAAGGGGTTGGCGAGTCCGGGAGTGTCGTGCAGATCGGCCTTGGACTGAAGGGCCGTCCAGGCCGCGCGGTCGGCCGACGTCAGTTCACCGGGTCGGTACACGCTGATGTCCACGTCAGGAGGCCCGTCTGCTCGCCGTACGACCGCGCAGCCGCCGTAGCAGGACCAGCAGGAGTACGAGGCAGCTCAGCGCGGCCACGGCCACGATCCCGCCGCGCAGCGACCAGCGGTGCACCGCGAGCATGCCCTGGGCGACCAGGAGATTGACCGCCACCGCTGCGGCCAGGGACGCGACGGTCCGGCCGAACGGCTCCAGGCCGCGCAGCGCGACGGCGACCGAGGCGCCCGGCGCGGCCAGCAGGAAGAAGAGCGCCAGCGGAGCGCGCAGCGGCGAGTCGGTCCCGGCGGACGCCAGTGCGGCGCCGGCGCCCGCGACCGCCAGGGCGGCCCCCGCGAGCAGCGGCAGCAGGTCCCTCCCCGGACCCTGCTCCGGCCGCTCGTCACCGCCCTGTGGAGACGGACTGGATGAAGACGTCTTGATACCTAAGGTCTGCATTGGCGACTTTGCCCCCCGAAGCGCCGGATGCCGGGCTTCAATGTCGCGCAGCGGCGCCGGGGGAGTCAAGACACCGAACGACTCCGCGCAGGTTTGGGGCGGGTTCGGGGCGGGTTCGGTGCACGGGGGCCGCGCGCGCGTGCCCCCGGAGGCGCCGGCTGCCTCCGGGGACACGCGGGGCGGGACGGGAGCAGCCCGCGCTACTTGACGATCTTCAGGAGGCGGTTCGGCGAGCCGCTGCCCGGACCGGTGACCTTGCCGGTGGTGGAGCCGTTCACGAGAGCGGTGGCGACCTGGGCCGGGGTGGCCGAGGTGTGTCCCGCGAGGTAGACGGCCGCCGCCCCCGCGACGTGCGGGGTCGCCATCGAGGTGCCTGAGATGGTGTTCGTCGCGGTGTCGCTGGTGTGCCAGCCGGCGGTGATCGAAGAACCGGGCGCGAAGATGTCGAGCGCCGGGCCGTAGTTGGAGTAACTGGCCCTGGCGTCCGCGCTGGTGGTGGCTCCGACCGTGATCGCGGCGGCGACCCGGGCGGGCGAGTAGGACGAGGCGTTGGCGCCGCTGTTGCCCGCCGCGACCGCGTAGGTCACCCCGTCGGCTATGGAGTTGGCCACGGCGTTGTCCAGCGTGGTGGAGGCTCCGCCGCCGAGCGACAGGTTGGCGACCGAGGGCCCGCTGTGGTTCGCGGTCACCCAGTTGATCCCGGCGATGACGCCCGCGGTGGTGCCCGAGCCGGCGTTGTCGAGGACGCGGACCGCCACGATCCGGGCCTTCTTGGCGACGCCGTGGGTCGATCCGGCGATGGTCGTGGCCACGTGCGTGCCGTGGCCGTTGCCGTCCGCGGCGGTCGTGTCGCCGTCCACGGCGTCGTAGCCGTAGGAGGCCCGGCCGCTGATCTGGCTGTGCGTGATGCGTACGCCGGTGTCGATGACGTACGCGGTCACACCGCCGCCCGCGCTGTCCGGGTAGGTGTACGTGCCCGAGAGCGGCAGCGACGCCTGGTCGACGCGGTCCAGGCCCCAGGGGGCGTTCGACTGGGTGATGTCGGCCGCGTGCACGGTCTGGTCCTGCTCGACGGTGGCGACCGACGGGTCCGCCGCGAGTCTGCGGGCCTCGCTCGCGGAGAGGGTCGCGGTGTAGCCGTTGAGCGCGGCGCCGAACGTCTTGCGGACCGTGCCGCCGTACCCCTTGATCAGGCCCTTGCCCTCGGCGGAGGAGGCCTTGAAGTCCACGCCCTCCTTCAGCGTGACGATGTAACTGCCCTTGACGGCGGTGGGGGAGCCGGCCGCGAGGACCCGGCCCTCGGCCGGCGCGGCCTGGGCGGGGAGCGCGGTGACGGCGCCGAGCAGGGCGGCGGTCGCCACCGAGGTCGTCGCGGCGATCCGGATCTTGTTGCTGCGCAGCTGTGCCATTACGAGGGAGTCCTCCTCATGGGCGGCGCGTGCCCGGGTCGGGGCACGCGCCTGTGGGGGATGCGCGCGGGATCGCACGCACGGCCGGGAGCGTCGTGTTCCGCTCCTGGCCGAGACAGCAGCGTGATCGATCCGGACCCTACGGCTCAAGGGAGTTGGGGCTTTGTCATACGCCTGTCATGGACACGCAATGCGCGCCGTGTGGATGTGTCGTGGAGATGTCCGCGACGTGCGGAAAGTCTTGGCATGGACACTTCCTGTCAACATGCGTAGCTGCTACGAAAGTTACGGCAGAGATCCTGCTAAAGGGAGGTTCCATGAGACGTTCCCGACTTACGGCATACGTGACCTCGCTCCTCCTCGCCACCACCGCGGCCCTCACCGGGGCGACGGCGGCACAGGCGGACCAGCAAGCCGCCGCCACGGGCTATGTGGCCCTGGGCGACTCCTACTCCTCCGGTCTCGGCGCGGGCAGCTACATCGGCTCCAGCGGCGACTGCAAGCGCAGCACGAAGGCCTACCCGTACCTCTGGGCGGCCGCCAACTCACCCTCGTCCTTCGACTTCACGGCCTGCTCGGGCGCTCGTACGAGTGATGTCCTGGCGAACCAGCTGGGACCGCTCGGCGCCGGGACCGGCCTCGTCACGATCTCCATCGGCGGCAACGACGCCGGCTTCTCCGACGTCATGACGACCTGTGTCCTGCAGTCGGAGAGCTCCTGCGTGGCCCGCATCAACACGGCCCGGGCGTACGTCGACTCCACGCTCCCCGGCCGACTCGACTCCGTCTACTCGGCGATCAGCACGAGGGCTCCGGCGGCCCGCGTGGTCGTCCTCGGCTACCCCCGCTTCTACAAGCTGAGCGGAAGCTGCCTGGCAGGCCTCTCCGAGACCGAACGGGCCGCCATCAACAGCGCCGCCGACCACCTGGACAGCGCCATCGCCAAACGCGCCGCCGACCACGGCTTCACCTTCGGCGACGTACGCCCCACGTTCACGGGCCACGAGATCTGCTCCGGCAGCTCCTGGCTGCACAGCGTCAACTGGCTGAATATCGGTGAGTCCTACCACCCGACCGCGTCCGGTCAGTCGGGCGGCTACCTGCCCGTCCTCAACGCGAACGACTGAGCGGCGCACCACCTCCCGCCGGGCGGACGGCCCGCCCGGCGGTCACCGCGTGCCGAGCGAGGACGCCCCGCCGTAGGCCCCGTCCGAGGGCGGGGCCTCCGTCTCGCAGGTCACCGAGAAGGCCACCGTGTTCGACTTCGTCCGCTGCGGGGCGCGGACCTCCACCCCGATCCTGTTCCGGTACGTGCCCGACTCCTCGTACGTCGTCACTACGACCGTGTTCTGCCTGGTCCTCCCGCCGTCCGCCGGGAACGAGAGCGTCTTCCAGCCCGGGTCGGACACCTCGCCGGTCTCCGTGACCCAGCGGTACTCGACGTCCACCGGGACGACGCCCACGGTGAAGGTCGCCGTGAAGGTGGGCGCCTGGGCCCCGGGCGGCGGGCAGGCGCCCGTGTAGTCGGTGTGCGAGCCCGCGACCGTCACCTTCACGGACTGGGTGGGCGCCCTGGTCGTCGGAGCGGTGCCCCCGGTGCCGCCGGTCGTCGCGGTCGGCTTCGGACCCTCCGTCGTGGGCCCCCCGCCGGACCCGCCGTCACCGCTTCCGCCGTCGGCCCCGGGCGTGCCGCCGCCCGTCGAACCCCCGCTGCTCGCACTCCCCTTGGTGCCGCCGCCCCCGCCGCCGTCGTCGCCGTTCATCAGGGCGTACGTCAGCCCGGCCAGCGCCAGGGCCATCGCCGCCAGACCCGCCACCACGGCGACCGCGGCCCGCCGGGAGCGGGCCGGCTCCGCGGTGGTGGTCGTGGTTTCCGGGGGCCGGCCGGGGACGGCACCCGGCGACGTGCGGGCCGGTCCCGCCGCGCGCGGGGGCGGCGCGGGCAGCGGCACCGCGGCGACCGTCGGCGCGTACGCCGCGGAACCCGTCGCGGGTGTGCCGCCCGCCGCGACGAGACGCAGGTCCCGCTCGGCGGCCTCGGCCGACAGCCGGTCCGCCGGATCCTTGCGCAGCAGGCCCTCGACGACCGGGGCGAGCGGGCCCGCCCGGCGCGGCGGCGGGAGTTCCTCGTCGACGACCGCGCGCAGGGTACTCAACGGAGTGTTCTGGCGGAAGGGCGAGTTGCCCTCGACCGCCGCGTAGAGCAGCACGCCCAGCGACCACAGGTCGGACTCGGGCCCGGGTGTGCGCCCCAACGCCCGCTCGGGGGCGAGGAACTCGGGCGACCCGATCACCTCGCCGGTCATGGTGAGGGCCGAACTGCCCTCGACCGTCGCGATGCCGAAGTCCGTGAGGACGACCCGGCCGTCGTTCGACATCAGCACGTTGCCCGGCTTGATGTCCCGGTGCAGGACCCCCGCCTCGTGCGCGGCGCGCAGCGCGGCCAGCACCTCCGCGCCGATGTGGGCGGTGCGCTGCGGGGACAACGGGCCCTCCGCGTCCAGGAGATCGGAGAGCGCGATGCCGCGGACCAGCTCCATCACGATCCACGGACGGCCGTCCTCGGTCGCCACGTCGTAGACCGTCACGACATTGCGGTGGGACACCCGGGCGGCGGCCCAGGCCTCCCGCTCCAGCCGCGCGTACATCCGCTCGACGTCCGGGCCCGGCAGTCCGGCCGGGGCCCTGACCTCCTTGACGGCGACCTCGCGGTGCAGCACCTCGTCGCGGGCGCGCCACACCGTCCCCATCCCGCCCTCGCCCAGCGGCGACAGCAGGCGGTAGCGTCCCGCGATCACACGTTCACTGCCTGGTACTCCGGACACGGGCGCCGCCCCCCATTAGCATCCGCACGATTCTGAACAAAAGTAGCTCAACCGAGCGCGGTTGCCGCCCCCTTGAACACCAGCCCAGCCCCAAGGGCCACCACGACGAACGCGGATCCGAGCGGAGTGGCTCGCCGCACCAGCACCGCGGTGCGGCTCCCCGACCAGCGGGCGCCGTTCTCGATGGCCCTCGCCACCCGGCTGCCGACCCGCACCACGGCGAACCCGGCCGCCGTCAGCGTCAGCGCGAGCCCCGCCCCGTAGGCCAGGACGAGCAGCAGGCCGAACCAGGCCTTGCCGAGCGCGGCGGCACCGACGAGCACGACGACCGCGGAGGGGCTGGGGACGAGGCCCCCGGCGAAACCGAGCAGGACGGTGTCCCTGAGCCTGAGGGACGGGGTGTGCGAGTGATCGTGGCCGTGGCCGTGGCCGTGGCCGTGCGAGTGGTCGTGGCCGTGGTCGTGGCCGCCTCGGGAAGGCCCGTGGTCGTGGGAGTGCCCGTGTCCGGACGTGGGCGCCTCCTCGTGGGCGTGGCTGTGCCCGCCGGAGGGCCCGCCGTCCGGGGACGGACCCTGCCCCCCGGAGGAGCCGTGCGCGTGTTCCTCGGAGGGCCCGGCAGCGTGCGCGTGCGCGAGGGCGCGTCCGCGCTCGTGTCCGTGCTCGTGGGAGTGACCCTGTCCGTGGAAGTGTCCGTGCCCGTGCCCGTGCCCGTGCCCGTGCCCGTGGGAGTGGCCCTGGCCCCGGCGGCGCCACGCGCGGCGGACCAGGGTCGCGCCGGCCACCGTGACCACGAGGCCGCTGGCCACTCCCAGCCAGGCGACCACGGAGGGCGCGGCGGCCGAGCCCGCCGTGACGAGCAGCCCGAGCGCCACCACACCGAGGGTGTGCGTGACCGTGACCGAGGCCGCCAGCGGCAGGACGTCGCGGAGCGTGGCGTCGCCGCGGGCGGCGGCCGTCGCGGCCATGATCGTCTTGCCGTGTCCCGGGGCCAGGGCGTGCAGGGCCCCGAGGAACACGGCGATGCCCAGAGCCGCCGCAGCGAAGCCGAAGGTCAGGTCGTGGCGGGACACCAGGTCGTCCAGCGCGCGGGTCCAGCGGTCGGCGCCGCGCGGCAGGATCGAGGAGGCGGGGGCGTCCGCTCCTTCCTCGACCAGCGCGGGACCGCCCGGCCGCACCTTCAGGTCCGCGCTCGCCGTGTCCGCGGGCGAGGACAGCAACTCCTCCGGATAGCGCGTCAGTTCGCGTGACACGGAGGTCGTCGGCACGTCCGAGGACGTGAGAGTCGAGCGGTCCCCGCGGGCCGTGACCTCGCGCCAGCCGGGCCCGTCGTCCACCGCGGCCCGGAACCGCACGGCCCCGGGTCCGCCGCCCGCCTCGGGCAGGGGAGCGGTCCAGCGGCACTCCACGCGCAGCGTGTCGAGCCCGGCCTGTCCCGGCCGCACCAGGGCACGGCTCCGGCCGGCGTTCAGCGCGACCCGCTCCCCGTCGACGGTCACCCGGCTGCCGGCTGCCGCGTCCGCGCAGCGCTCGGCCGCCCAGGTGTCGAGGCCGGCCCGCTCGATCGCGGGCTGCGCCTGCGTCGCCGGGATCTCCGCCAGGTCCTCCACATGGTCGATCCGCAGCTCCCCGGGAGCGACGACGAGACCGTCGTACCGGTTGACGGTGAAGTTGCCGAGCGGATGCGCCGAGGCCGTCGCGGCGGGCATCAGTACGAGCGCGCAGGCGGCCACGAGGACCGCCCCGCACGAGGCGAACGCGCGGCGGCCGGCGGACGGCCGTCCGGCGCGGCGGACACGGGAGCCGCGTCCGGTGGGGGCGTTCACTCGGCACCGCCCAGCGACTTCAGCGTCCGCTCGGCGCGTTCGGCGCCCACCGGGGAGAACCCCGGGTTCAGCCGCAGGGCCGAGGCCAGACTGCGGCGGGCCGCCGCGTCGTGGCCGGTGGCGTGCTCGACGACGCCCCGGTGGTACAGGAACACGGCGTCGCGGTAGCCGGTGGCCGTGGCCCGCCGGGCGAACGGCAGGGCCTCCTCGTCCCGACCGTTGACGTGCAGCGCCCAGGCGAGCGCGTCCGCCGTGTGGACGGTCCGCCGGCGCTCCCACTCGGCGCGCGCCGCACGCAGCGCGGCCCCGCGGTCGCCGTGGTCCGCGGCCGCCAGGGCCGTGTCCAGATCGGCGTTGACCCCGTTGGCGCGGGCCAGCGCGGTCCACGCGTCGACCAGCGCGTACTGCTCGCGTGCCTTCGCCCGGTCGCCCCCGGCGCCGCGGGCCTCGTAGAGCTCGCCCAGCACGACCAGCGGTCCCGGCAGCGGGGAGCGGGCCACGACCGCCTCCATGCCGAGGATCGCCGCCGCGCGGTCACCGTTCGCCGCCTGCGCCCGGGCGCGCCCCTCCAGCGCCGGAAGGTACGCCCCGTCGGCCCGCAGGGCCGATCCGAAGTGCTTCAGCGCCTCCTCGTGGTCGCCTTCCCGCCAGGCGAGTTGCCCGAGCGAGGTGGCGACGTACGCGATGTCGCCGGGAGCCGTCGCGCCGGCCAGTGCCTGCTCCAGGACGCGGCGCGCGGTGCGGACGTCGCCGCGCAGTTCCCGCACGTACGCGTACCGGGTGAAGACCGGGATGCCCGGGCGGCGGGCGTCCGCCCGGTCGGCCGCCGCGGACGCCTCCTTGTAGCGGCCGAGTTCCACCAGCGCGTCGATCCGCGTGGACAGCGCGCGCTCGTTGTACGCGTTCTCCGCCAGCGCCTCGTCGGCCTGCCGCAGCGCCCGGCCGAAGTCGTGCCGGGCGGCGGCCAGTGCCGCCCGGCCCGCGAGCGCCTGGTCGTTGCGGGGCTCCAGCTCCAGCGACCGATCCAGCGCGCGTTCCGCCTGCGGGTAGCGGGACGGGTCGCCGTGCGTGCGGGCCTGCTCGACGTAGGCGACCCCCAGGGTCGCCCACCCGGTGAAGTCCCGCGGCTGTGCCTTGAGATGGCTCTGGAGGGCGGAGATCCCGGCGTCGAGGTCCCCGCTCGCGAGCAGCTCGGGCGCGGCGGCCGGAGCGGCGGCGACCGCGCGGTCCCCGGCGTCGTCCCTGCTGCCCAGCACCACGGCACCCGCGGTCATCGCGACGGCGAGGGCGGCCACGCAGGCGGCGAGCCGCAGCGCGCGGACCCGTCCGGACTCGGGGCGTTCGCCGGAGGCCGGCCGCCCTGCCTCGTCCGCGCGATCCCTCTCCCGCGCGTCCTCGTTCGTACCCGGGGACATGCCCTCTCCTCAATCTCCTGGACGCAAGCCTTGGTTCGGGGTGAGCGGCGCGGCCCGCGCCGTGGGGGGTGTACGCGGGCCGCGCCAGTGGATGGGACCGGTCAGTACGCGCGGCGGCGGCTGCGCCACCACAGCAGACCGGTGCCGATGAGCAGGAACCCGGCCGCGCCCGACGCCGCCGAGACGGCGATCAGCGTCGTGTCGTCCATGCCGGTCGAGCCGCCCGCGGGCTGCAGCGCGTCACCGAGCTGGTTGCGGACGTCGTTCGTGCCGGACGTGCCCTTGGCCAGGGCGCCGCGCGAACCGGCGGTCGGCTGCGCGAGGTACGGGAAGGTCTTCCCGAACTTCCGGTCGTTCTTGTCGACCGCGTCGCCGAGGTCGTTCTTGGAGCCGACGAGTTCGCCCTCGACCACCTGGAGCGCGATGTCCAGGACGTCGTCACCGAGCCGGCGGCCGTTCGGGAAGCCCGCGTTGTCGCCGTCCAGGACGCCGAGCCGCTTCTCCTCGGCGGACGGCTTGATCGAGGTGTTCAGCCGCAGCATCTCCGAAGGACGCACGTTCGGGGGCTGGTTGAGACCCTCGACGCCCTTCAGGAACACGTCGACCAGGTCGTTGCGGGGCTCGGCCGGCGCCTTGATCTTGTAGATCGCCTCGATGAGCTTCGGCAGCTCGGGGTTGGTGACGTTCTTCAGGAAGTCCCCGTCGTTCCAGGGCGCGGACGCGTTGAACTTGTCCTTGTCCTTGATCGGGTTGACGACCTCGTTCACCAGCGGCATGCCGAGGCGCGAGACCTGACGGAAGTGGCCGCTCGCGTTCTTGCGCTGGGTGGTCGACCATATGCCGACGATGGGCTGGTCGGCCGACTCCTGGAGCATGTCGGTCGGCACCTGGAGGGCGACCGAGTTGACGTTGGAGCCCTTCAGCGTGTCCCTGCCGACCTCGGACAGGTTGCCGCCGTACAGCAGGTCGAAGACCCGCAGGTCGAGGAAGAACGGGTCGTCGGCCTGGCCCGCGAACGTCGTCGCGCCGCCCGGGAGTTCGTGCACGGCCTGGTCGCGCAGCCTGCCGTAGTCCGGCATGGACGCCTTGCCGACGTTGGACGGGGCGACCGGCACGTCGTCGGCGACCTTCGTCCGGGACACCAGGTGCTGGTCCTTCAGCCGCAGCAGGTCGATGTCGTAGGACTGCGTGATGTTGAGGTCCGGGTCGTCGAGGCTCTCGACCGGGCCGGTGTTGTAGAGGAAGGTCTTCTTGTTCTTGACGTGGGTCTTGAACGTGTAGCGGTAGACCAGTTCGCCCTGCGCGTCACCGTTGTTGTCGATGTGGATGTCGTACTGGGCGTCCTCGGCGAACGTGAAGAAGTTCGGACCGCCGGCCGGTTCCTCGAACGGGATCCAGTTCGCGACGATCGTCGTCGTGTCGGGCTTGTCCGGGCTCACGAACGCGTACACGTCCGTGTTGTCGTACTGGGGCTGTCCCGAGATGAGCGGTGCCTCGCGGTGGCTGGAGGCGCTGGCCGCCCCCGGTTCCAGCGCGGTCACGCCGGCGGCTGCGAGCCCCCCGGCGGCCAGCGCACCACAGACAAGGGTCGCGACGCCCCCGCGTCCCACGATCCTGCTGGTGAAAGGTGTCATGCCGTCCGTCCTCTGTCCCAAAGCTTCGTTCCGGCGGTGGTGTCTGCGGGAGGGGGCCTGTCCTGCGGCCCGCCTCCGCTCCCGTCCCGCGTCGGCTGTTGCCTGACGCTGGCCATTCGGAGCGGCGGGGCGGGCGGATTGGTTCGGGATTCACCCGCGTTTTCGGCCCGCTGATCCGTAACCCCATCCGGAGGCGCCAGGGCGCCGAATAGCGGGTGACGGAACGGGCCGTGCGCGGCCGGAGAGGGGGACGGGTGGAGGCGGACGAACTTCTGGTGCTCGTCGCCGCAGGCGACCAGAAGGCTTTCGAGGATCTGTACGGGCTGGTGTCCGGACCGGTCTTCGGGCTGGTGCGCCGAGTGGTGCGGGACCCGGCCCAGTCGGAGGAGGTGGCCCAGGAGGTGCTCCTCGAACTGTGGCGCTCCGCCGCCCGGTACGACCCGGGGAGAGGCACCGCGCTCGCCTGGGTGCTCACCCTCGCGCACCGCCGGGCCGTGGACCGGGTCCGCAGCGCGCGCGCCGCGGGGGAGCGCGAACTGCGCATGGCCCGGCGGGCGAACGGTCCCGCCTTCGACCAGGTCGCCGAGGAGGTGGAGGCGGGCCTCGAACGCGAATGGGTGCGCCGCTGCCTGGACCGGCTCACCGCACTGCAGCGCCAGTCGGTCACTCTCGCCTACTACGACGGCTACACGTACCGTGAAGTCGCCGAGCGCCTCTCGCTTCCGCTCGGCACTGTCAAGACCCGGATGCGCGACGGGCTCACGCGGCTGCGCGACTGCCTGGGAGGTGTCGCATGACCGGCTTCTTCCGCCGCGGCGACCTGCACTCGCTCGCCGCCCCGTACGCGCTGGACGCTCTGGAGCCCCCCGAGCACAAGCGGTTCGAGAAGCACCTGAAGCGCTGCGACAGTTGTCCCGCCGAGGTCAGGGCCCTGCGCGAGGACGCGGTCCGGCTCGCCTGGTCCACGGCCGCGCCGGCCCCGGCCGCCCTGCGCGACAGGGTGCTGACGGCCGTACGGACGACCCCTCAGGAACCGGCGCCCGTCCGCCCGGAGCCGCTGCCGCGGGCCCGTCCGGAGCGCTCGCCGTCCCGTGGGCGTCGCTCGCCGTTCGCCCCCTTCCTGATCCCCCTCGCCTCCACGACGGCCGCCGCCGCGCTCGTGGTCGCCGCGCTCTTCGGCGTCCAGGCCTCCCGCGCCCAGGACGAGTTGGCCCAGGAGCGGGCCCAGGCGCGTGAGATCGCACACGTTCTCGCGGCACCGGACGCCCGATCGACCGCCGGCCGTGACGCGGAGGGACAGGGCATCGCCGTCGTCGCGTCGGCCTCGCGGCGCGCCGCCGTGGTGACGGGCAGCGGTCTGGGCACCCCCGCGGGCGAAAGGGTCCATCAGCTGTGGCTCATGCGGCCGGAGGGCAAACCGCGCTCCCTGGGGCTTCTGGCGGGCGACACGCCCTTGGTCGCCACGGGACTCGGCACCAATGCGATCTCACTCGCTGTCACCATCGAACCGGCCGGCGGCTCCCCGCAGCCCACTACCGCACCGGTTGTCCAACTCGCCCTGAAATCAGTTGGATTCGGAGAGTAACCATCAACACCCTTATGGGGGAGGTGAATCCCACGACCGGGATACACGGGTGTGATGCGGGAGCGATAGGGTTAGCCTGCCCGGGCCGGGTGCCGTCGTACGGGTGGGGAGTGACATGGAACAGATAACGGTGCGTGGCAGGGCGCGAGTCCCTGCGATCACGTGCGGGAGCAGCGCGACCAGTTCGCGCCTCGACCGACATCTCTCGGTGATGGGCGGCCCTGCCGTCCCTCAGCGCGAGACGGCCGAGGCGACGTCGCTGATGCGCGAACTCACCACGCGTGACACCGCGCACGACCGTACCGGCATGGGTGCGCGGGTGAGGCGGGTCTCGCTCTTCGCGCCACTGCGCCGGCTGCGCCGCTCCCTGTTCGGCGGCCGCTGACGGCGGTCCCGGCCGCCGTCCGGCGGCCGTGCCGAACAGGATCCCGACCCGCGCTCAGGCGACCACGCCGTCCCGGCGCAGTGCTGCGATCTCATCGTCCGTCATCCCCATGGCACGCAGCAGCGCCCCGGTGTGCTCCCCGAGCGCGGGTACGGGCCCCATGGGTGCCGCGTCCCCGCCCGGCAGCGTGATCGGCGGAAGCAGCGACCTGAGCGGACCCACCGGCGAACCCACCTCGCGCCAGCGGTCCCTGGCCGCCAACTGAGGGTGCTCCGCAACCTCCCGTACGTCCCGCAGCCGTGCGCAGGCGATCCCGGCGGCCTCCAGCCGCGCCACGGCCGCGTCCGTGCCCAGCGCCTTCAGGGCCGCGCCGACCAGCGCGTCCGTACGGTCCCGGTTGCCGACCCGGGCCGCGTTCGTCGCGTACGCCGGGTCGTGCGCCAACTCCGCCCGTTCCAGCACCTGTTCCGCGAGGCGGCGCCACTCGCGGTCGTTCTGCACGGACAGCAGCACCCGCCCGCCGTCCGCCGTGGGATAGGCGTCGTACGGGACGATGACGGCGTGCGCGACACCCGTGCGCGCCGGGGGAGTGCCGCCGTGCATCGCATGGTGCAGGGGATGGCCCATCCACTCCGCGAGCGCCTCCAGCATCGACACCTCCACCGGACCGCCCCGGCCGGTGGTGCCGCGCCGCACCAGCGCCGCGAGGACGCCGGAGAACGCGTACATGGCCGCCGCGATGTCGGCCGCCGGGATGCCCGCCTTCACGGGCTGCCCGGCCGTCCCCGTCACGGACACGAGTCCCGCCTCGCACTGCACGAGCATGTCGTAGGCCCGCTTGTCGGCGTACGGTCCCGAACTCCCGTAGCCCGAGATGTCCACGGCGATCAGCCTGGGGTGCGCGGCGCACAGCGTCCCGGCGTCCAGGCCGAGCCGGGCGGCGGCGCCGTGCGCGAGGTTCTGCACGAACACGTCGGCACCGGCGACCAGTCGGCGGACCACGTCGAGGCCGCGCGGGTCCTTCAGGTCGAGGGCGACGGACTCCTTGCCCCGGTTGCACCACACGAAGTGCGAGGCCAGCCCGCCGGCCGCGGTGTCGTAGCCGCGTGCGAAGTCCCCGCCGTCGACGCGCTCCACCTTGACGACCCGGGCCCCGAGGTCGGCGAGCTGCCGGGTGGCGAAGGGCGCCGCGACGGCCTGTTCGACGGCGACGACGGTGATGCCCTCCAGCGGCAGGGGCTGCGAGGGGCCGGACATCCGGGGATCTGGCTGCATGCGGTGGATCATGTCGCGCGGGTCCCGGCTTTGTCATGCACGGCAGTACGCGGCGCGCGCGACGGGTGGCCCGTGCGTGCGGACGGCCGTGCCGGGCCGCGCGGCTCAGCCGTGCCCGCGCGTACCGGAGGACGGCGAGCGGAACGAACACCGCGAGGAGTCCTCCCGCTCCTCCGACCAGGGTGGGGAGCGGGCGCGTTCGGCGGTGGCCGGTTCGTCGCCCACGCGGGCCGTCACGACGCCGTCGACCATCGCGACGAGCTCGGACTTCGTGCCGTACGGGGTGTCGAGGGGAACGAGGTCCGCGGCGCCCACCCGGGCGGGCGGGTGGCCACCGGGGCGTGTCCGCGCCTTGCCAACGGCGTTCCTGGAGGACTCGGGCCCATCGACCTGGAAGCGGTCTTCCGGCGCGCCCTGGAGCGTGTCCTCGACGGGTCGACCCCGCGCGACGGACCGGCGGCCCGCCCGGGCGGGGGGCGGGGAGCGCCGGTACCGCGGACTGGCCAGTGAGCGTCACCGGAGGCGGTGATGCCGGGCGTCCGCCGGAGGCCGCCAGGGGCCGGGGGCGGGACTCACAGCAGTGCGAACTGCCCCTCGGGGCCCTCCTCGTGATGGTCGAGCACCGAGGCCGGCCGGCGGGCGGAGCCCGGGACCGGCAGGACGCCGGCGCGCCGCAGCCCGGCCGCCGTGACGGAGGGCGCCCCGGACGGCCCGGTCCGCAGCGGCTCCAGTTCCGCGAGCAGTGCCAGCACCGTGATGAGTTCGAGCAGTTCGGACGTCCGGTCCTGGGGCCAGCCGGCCGGCCCGATGGCCTCCAGGGTGCCCGGTTCGGGCGCCGTGGTGCGGGCCGCGAGCCACCGGTCCAGGACGCGTGCACCGCCCACCTCGAAGTCCCACGCGGCCTGCGGCACCGGGGAGATCCGGCCCTCGTCCAGGTGGAGCGTTTCCTCGTCGCGGTCGTAGCGCGGTTCGGGAGCGGGGCCCGCGACGCCCGGACGCGGCCGTGACCGCGGCACGGCCGGCAGCGGGGCGCGTACGTACGGGCGGCGGCCGCCGGGGAGTTTGGGGCGCTCGCCGTCGCGGCGCATCAGCCACAGCATCCGGTGGCCCAACTCGGTCCCCCTGGACCACAGTCCGGGGTCGGCGGTCAGCGGGACCGCGCATCCGCCCGGCCCCGGACGGGCCACCGCGACGATCCAGGCGAGCACGTCCAGCGGTTCGGGGCAGTGGCCGAGGACCTCGGCCAGATGGTCCACCAGGCCCGGTGCCAGGTTGGGTTCGAGACCCCCGGGCCGCCGGTACAGGGGCCGCACCCGGCCGGAGCGGGCCGCGGGCGCGGACTTCGGCTGCGGCCCGGCCACCGGCAGCAGCGAGGAGACCAGCAGCGCCGGGCCGCCGGGCGACGGAGCCTGCTCCACCACGAAGACCTGGCGCTCGTCCGCGACCCGCCACAACTCCGGCCGCGCCGCGTCGATCAGCCGGTGGTCGGGGATCAGCCACTGCTCGTCGAACGGCCCGAGCAGCACCCGGACCGGTTCCGCGCAGGGTCCCGGCGCCCGGGCCAGCCGCTCCGTCCCGGACGAGCGGCCCGGAAGCTGTCCCACCGCCGAGTGCAGGTTCCGCGCGCGGGTCACGCCGAACAGGGCCTCGCGGGCGGGCCCCTCGGCCGCCAGGAAGGCCTCCCACCGGGCCTTCAGGGACGCCGGGTCCGGTGCCGCCGGCCACCCGCGGCCCAGCCGGGGCGGTGCGACGGACCACGGCATGAGGTCCGCGAGCAGCGGAGCGTCGTCGTGCGTCACGCTCGGCATCGTACGACGTGCGCCCCGAGCGGCGGCCGGGTCCCGCACGGTCAGTGGGCGTCGAGGGTGACGGTGAACGAGAAGCGGTCGCCGCGGTACTGGATGCGGGCCACGTCCAGTGCCCGGCCGTCCTCGCCGTGCACGATGCCCGTGTAGTGCAGGATCGGGCTCAGCAGCGGCACGCGCAGCAGCCGCGCGGTCTCCGGGTCCGCCAGCCGCGCCTCGACCGTGTCGGTGATCTGCCCGATCCGGGCACCCGCGACGTCGCGCAGCACCTTGGTCATGGGCCAGCGGACCAGGTCCTCCGGGTCGATCAGCGCGGCCAGCTCCGGCCGGACGTAGTTGCGCGCGTGGTTGGTCGGCTCCCCCGTCTTCTCGTCGCAGCGCAGCCGGTGGTACGTCGCCACCTCGGCCACGTCCGGGAAGTGCTCGACGAGTTCGGCGGGCACGGGCTCCCGGCCGTGGTCGAGCAGTTCCGTCGTCATGCCCGACTGCTGGGCCACGATCGCGTCGACCGAGCCCAGCAGCCGGACCGGCGCGCCCCGCGTGACGCCGGGTTCGATGAACGTGCCGCGCCGGCGGTGCCGGGTGATCAGCCCCTCGTCCTCCAGCTCCTTGAGCGCCTGCCGCATGGTCAGCACGCTCACCCCGTAGTGCTCCGCGAGCCGTTCCTCGGTGGGCAGGCGCAGCGGATCCTGCGGCGACCGCCCGAGTATCGAGGCGCGCAGGGACTGCGACACCTGATACCAGAGCGGCAGCTTGCGGTTCAGGACGATCGAGTCCGGGGCGAAGGAGGTCACGAGGGTATCCGTACCGTTCGCGGGCGTTCAGTGCAACGGGCGGTCACGATCGGTCGACCGGCCGGAAGTGCCGCTGGAGGCCCTGCCACACCTCGTCGTAGCCCTGCTGGAGGTGCTCCGCCCGTGCCGCCTGCTCCGTGGCGGTGACCGGCCAGCGCGTCTCGAACATGAAGGCGAGACCGTCGTCGATCCTCTGCGGCGCCAGCTCCGCGGCGCTCGCGCGGTCGAAGGTCTCCCGGTCGGGGCCGTGCGCCGACATCATGTTGTGCAGCGAGCCGCCCCCCGGCACGAAGCCCTCGGCCTTCGCGTCGTACGCGCCCTCGATGAGCCCCATGTACTCGCTCATCACGTTGCGGTGGAAGTACGGCGGCCGGAAGGTGTCCTCGCCCACCAGCCAGCGCGGCGCGAAGACGACGAAGTCCACACCGGCGAGGCCCGGGGTGTCGGACGGGGAGGTCAGCACCGTGAAGATCGACGGGTCCGGGTGGTCGTAGCTGATCGAGCCGATCACATTGAAGCGGCGGAGGTCGTAGACGTACGGCACATGGTTGCCGTGCCAGGCGACGACGTCCAGCGGAGAGTGGTCGTAGGTGGCCGACCAGAGGTTGCCGCAGAACTTGTTCACCACCTCGACGGGACCCTCGACGTCCTCGTGGGCGGCGACCGGGGCGAGGAAGTCGCGGGCGTTGGCGAGGCCGTTGGCGCCGATCGGGCCGAGGTCGGGGAGCTGGAACGGTGCCCCGTAGTTCTCGCACACGTAGCCGCGTGCCGACGGGGACCGCCCGTCGCCCGGGGCGTCGAGCAGCTCCACGCGGAAGCGCACCCCGCGGGGGACCAGGGCCACGTGCCCCGGCTCCACGCGCAGCAGCCCGAACTCCGTGCGCAGCAGCAGCCCTCCGCGCTCGGGCACGATCAGCAGCTCGCCGTCGGAGTCGCCGAACACCCGCTCCATCGACGCGTTGGCGTGGTAGAGGTGCACGGCAATGCCGGCGCGCTGGGCCGCGTCGCCGTTCCCGCCGAGGGTCCACAGCCCGGCCAGGAAGTCGGTGCCCGGCGAGGGCTCGGGCAGCGGGTTCCAGCGCAGCCGGTTCGGGTCGGGCACCGACTCGGTGAACGGCGCGGTGCGCACGGAGCCGTTGTCGACGCGGGTGAACGGGGGATGTGCCGCCGACGGCCGGATCCGGTACAGCCACGAGCGGCGGTTGTGCGCCCTGGGCTCGGTGAACGCCGATCCGCTGAGCTGCTCCGCGTACAGCCCGAGGGGCGCGCGCTGCGGAGAGTTGCGCCCGTGCGGGAGGGCGCCGGGCACGGCCTCCGAACTGTGCTCGTTGCCGAAGCCCGGGAGGTACGTCAGTGCCTCGGCGGTCCTCCGCCGTGCCTCGGCGCTGTTCGGCGCGTCCCCGCTCATGATCGCTCCCTCGTTCTGATTCCTATGCAACACCGTAGGATTCGCGGATTCGGCGCGCAAGGGGGCGGAGGGTGCCGGTCCGCCGCAGGCGGAACGATCCGGCCGGGACCGCGGAACGCGTGGGAACCCGACTTCAGGGGGATTCGGGCCGCCGGGGCGGTGCCCTAATCTCCCCCGCATGTCGTGGACGCGCGTATACGTCACCGCGCTCGCCGTCTGTGCCCTGCTCGGCGCCCTGCTCGCCGGTGCCACCGGCTGCGGCCGGGGCGGCGGGCCGCAGGGCGGCGGAGTGAGGCCGTCACCGGTGGGCAAGGTGCTGGAGGACACGGACGAGGAGGGGCGGCACTACCGTGAGATCGACGAGAAGGACGCGCCGGGCGTCGCCGTGGAGATCGAGCCCGACGCCGACGAGGACGGCTGGGACGTGCGGCTGACCGTCCACCGCTTCCGCTTCACGCCCGAGGGCGCGCGGACGACGGCCGAACCGGGCCGCGGATACGCGCTCCTGCGCCTGGACGGCCGTCCCCTGTCCCTGCTGCGCGGCCCGACCCACCACCTCGCGGGCGGCCTCGTCCCGCGCGGCACGCACCAGGTGACCGTGCGGCTGCACGCCGACGACGACACGGTGTGGGCGGTCGACGGGGAGCCCGTGGGCAGCACGGCGGACATCACGGTGTCCGACCCCGGCCCGGGAAGTGCCGCGAGCGGCGCTCCGTCCGCCGCGGACACGGGTCGGTGAGTGGTACGGGCATTGACTCCCGTACGGATGGGCACGGTTCACCGGACCCCGGCGGAAAGGCATCATGAAGCCCGTGCCCCCTGCGACCTCGTTGCGCCGCGCGCCCGTTCAGCGCCGTAGTGCCGAACGCCTCACCCGCATCCTCGACGCCTGCGCCGACCTCCTCGACGAGGTCGGCTACGACGCCCTGAGCACCCGTGCCGTCGCCGAGCGCGCCGGAGTGCCCATAGGTTCCGTCTACCGGTTCTTCGGGAACAAGCGGGCGATGGCGGACGCCCTCGCCCAGCGCAACCTGGAGGTGTACACCGAACGCGTCGGCGGACGCCTTCGGCTGACCGCCGGAGGGGGCGGCTGGCGCACGGCCATGGACGCCGTCCTGGACGAGTACCTCGCCATGAAGCGCACCGCGCCGGGCTTCTCGCTGGTCGACTTCGGCAACCAGATACCCGTCGGCTCCCGCGACGCCCAGCCCAACACCCGTGTCGCGGACCGGCTCACCGACATGGTCTGCGCCCACCTCGGACGCACCCCCGACGAGGACCTCCGCCGCACCTTCCTCGTCGCCGTCGAGGCCGCCGACGCCCTCGTGCACCTCGCCTTCCGGATGGACCCGGCCGGTGACGACCGCGTCATCGGGGAGACGCGCGGGCTGCTGCGGGCGTACCTGGCGCGGTCGCTCGACTGAGACGAACGGCCGGGGGGCGAGGGGCGGGGCCCGTGCCCCGGGTCCGGGAGATCCAGGGGAGCCGGGCACGCGCAGGGCGGGCGAAGGCCCTCGAAGGGCCGCGCGCAGGGCACGCGAAGGCCGCGCAAGGGGCCAGGGGGGCGCGAAGACCCCGTGCGAAGGCCGCGCAGGGCATCCGGGGGCGCGAATTCGCGACGTGACCCCCCGCCACCCCTCCCCACCATGCGTACCGGTCGGTATGCTCGGCGCGTCCGTGCGTCACCGTCGCCGCCACCCCTCCGGGAGGACCCGTGTCCACCACCCCCGACTCCCGTACAGCCCTGCGCATCTGCCCGCTCTGCGAAGCCACCTGCGGGCTCACGCTCACCATCGAGGGCACCCGGGTGGCACAGGCCCGCGGAGACCGCGACGACGTGTTCAGCAAGGGGTTCATCTGCCCCAAGGGCGCCTCTTTCGGGGCGGCCGACGGCGACCCCGACCGGCTGCGCACCCCACTCGTGCGCAAGGACGGCGAACTGCGCGAGGCCACCTGGGAGGAGGCCTTCGACGCGGTCGCCGCCGGACTGCGCCCCGTGGCCGAACGCCACGGCCCGCACGCCGTCGGCGTCGTGCTCGGCAACCCGAACGTGCACACCATGGCCGGCGCCCTCTACCCGACCGTCCTGCTCGCCGGACTCGGCACCCGCAGCCTGTTCACGGCGTCCACCGTCGACCAGATGCCCAAGCACGTCTCCAGCGGGCTCCTGTTCGGAGACGCCAACGCGATCCCGGTGCCCGACCTCGACCGCACCGACCACCTGCTGCTGATCGGCGCCAACCCCCTGGAGTCCAACGGGAGTCTGTGCACGGCACCCGACTTCCCCGGCAAGCTCAAGGCGCTCAGGACCCGCGGCGGCACGCTGACCGTCATCGATCCCCGCCGCACCCGTACGGCCAGGCTCGCCGACCGGCACGTGGCGATCCGCCCCGGCACCGACGCGCTGCTGCTCGCGGCCATGGCGCACGTCCTCTTCGAGGAAGGGCTCACCGACCTCGGCGAACTCACCCCGCTGGTCCAGGGACTCGACGAACTGGCCGCCGCGGTAAGCGACTTCACCCCCGAGGCGGCGGCCGGGGCATGCGACGTCGACGCCTCGGACATCAGGGCGCTGGCCCGCGAGCTGGCCGCCGCGCCCACCGCGGCCGTGTACGGGCGCATCGGGAGCTGCACCGTCCCGCACGGCACCCTGGCCAGTTGGCTGGTCGACGTGCTGAACATCCTCACCGGCAACCTCGACCGGCCCGGCGGCGCCCTCTTTCCCCAGGCCGCCACCGACCGGACGCCCCGGCCCGCGGGGCCCGGCCACGGCTTCCGGCTCGGCCGCTGGCACAGCCGCGTGAGCCGCCACCCGGAGGCCAAGGGCGAACTGCCGATCGCCGCGCTCGCCGAGGAGATCGACACCGCCACCGAGGAGGGCGAGCCGGTCCGCGCCCTCGTCGTCGTCGCCGCGAACCCCGTCCTGTCCACGCCCGACGGCGACCGCCTCGACAAGGCCCTCGGTTCACTGGACTTCATGGTCAGCGTCGACCCGTACCTCAACGAGACCTCGCGCCACGCCCATGTCGTGCTGCCCCCGCCCCCGCCCTCGCAGAGCCCGCACCACGACTTCGCGTTCAACACGCTCGCCGTCCGCAACCAGGTCCGCTACACACCCGCCGCCGTCCCGCTGGAGCCGGGCCGGATGGCCGAGACGGAGATCCTCGCCCGGCTCGTGCTCGCCGCCACCGGCATGCACGGCGCCGACCCCTCCGCCGTCGACACACTGGTCATCGACCAGACCCTCGGCAAGGCCGTCAAGGAGGCCCACTCGCCCGTGCACGGCCGCGACCCGCGCGAACTCGCCGGGCGGCTCACCGGTGCGAGCGGCCCCGAGCGGCGCCTCGACATGATGCTGCGCCTCGGCCCGTACGGCGACGGCTTCGGCGCCCGGCCTGACGGGCTCACCCTCGCCGGTCTGCTGGACCGGCCGCACGGCATCGACCTCGGCCCGCTCCGGCCGCGGCTGCCGCAGCCCCTCAAGACGCGCAGCGGACTCGTCGAACTCCTTCCGCCGCCCCTCGCCGACGACCTGCCCCGGCTCCGGGACGCGCTGCGCCGGCGCCCCGACGGCCTCGTCCTCGTGGGCCGCCGCCATCTGCGCTCCAACAACAGCTGGATGCACAACATCCCCGCCCTCACCGGCGGCACCAACCGCTGCACACTGCACATCCACCCGGACGACGCCAGACGGCTCGGCGTGGTGGACGGCGCCCCCGTGCGGGTCAAGGGCGCCGGAGGCGAGGTCGTCGCGCCCGCCGAGGTCACCGACACCGTCAGGCGCGGCGTCGTGAGCCTGCCGCACGGCTGGGGGCACGACCGGCCCGGCACCCGGCTGGGCCACGCCGCGGTCGAGCCCGGCGTCAACGTCAACCAGCTCCTGGACGGCAGCCTGCTCGACCCGCTGTCCGGCACGGCGGTGCTCAATGGCGTACCCATCGAGGTGGCGCCAGCAGGCACAACGCTGTGACCTGGAGTTTTGCGCTTATTGCTCGCGCGTCAACGTCTTGCTGAGCCTCGCGCGGCCGACCTAACGTCACTCGCACCGCCGGCCCTGGTGGGAGTTCAAGGGCGAACGTTAGGTGTCCATCCATGCTGACCATCCTCGGCTTCACCATGATCGCGACCTTCCTGGTCCTGATCATGGTGAAGAAGATGTCGCCGATCGCGGCGCTGGTGCTGATCCCGGCACTCTTCTGCGTGTTCGTCGGAAAGGGGGCCCATCTCGGCGACTACGTCATCGAAGGGGTGGGCAACCTCGCGCCCACCGCCGCGATGCTGATGTTCGCCATCGTGTACTTCGGCGTCATGATCGACGTCGGCCTCTTCGACCCGATCGTGAGGGGCATCCTGAGGTTCTGCAGGGCCGACCCGCTGCGCATCGTCGTCGGCACGGCCCTGCTCGCCGCGATCGTCTCGCTCGACGGCGACGGCTCCACGACGTTCATGATCACGGTCTCGGCGATGTACCCGCTCTACAAGCGCCTCGGGATGAGCCTCGTCGTGATGACGGGCGTCGCCGCCACCGCCAACGGCGTGATGAACACGCTGCCCTGGGGCGGTCCGACGGCCCGCGCCGCCACCGCGCTCAAGCTCGACGCCGGCGACATCTTCGTACCGATGATCCCCGCGCTCGCCGTCGGACTCGTCCTCGTCGTCGCCCTCGCGTACGTCCTCGGCCGCCGCGAGCGCAAGCGCCTCGGCGTGCTGGACCTCGACGACGTGCTCGCCGGCGGGGGGAGCCGGTCCGGGACGCCCGCCACCGGGGCCGTCCTGGTGGGCGCGGGCGCCGGAGTCCCCGGCGGTACGGGACGTACGCCCACGGCCCCGGGCGGCGCGGGCGCCGACGCTCCCGCGGTCGACACGATCGAAACGAACGACGCGCGTGGCGCGGGCGGTTCGGGCGGCGGCGGTACCACCGACCGGGACACCGCGGGCGGAGGAGCCGGCGGGAGCGGCGCGGAGCCGACCGGGGGCGCAGGGGAGACCGGGGGCGCCCGGGAGGCGACGGATGCCGAGGGCGACGTACGCCTTCAGGGGCTCGACCCCGACCGGCCGACGCTGAGGCCCCGGCTGTACTGGTTCAACGCGCTGCTGACGGTGGTCCTCCTGACCGCCATGATCACCGAACTGCTGCCGATCCCGGTCCTGTTCCTGCTCGCCGCCGCGCTCGCCCTCACGGTCAACTTCCCCCACATCCCCGACCAGAAGGACCGCCTCGCCGCGCACGCGGACAACGTCCTGAACGTGTCCGGCATGGTCTTCGCCGCCGCCGTGTTCACCGGCGTCCTCCAGGGCACCGGCATGGTCGACTCCATGGCGAAGTGGCTCGTCGACGGAATCCCCGAGGGCATGGGCCCGCACATGGCCGTCGTCACCGGCGTACTGAGCCTCCCGCTCACCTACTTCATGTCGAACGACGGCTTCTACTTCGGAGTCCTGCCGGTCCTCGCCGAGGCCGGCGCCGCGCACGGGGTCCCGCCGCTGGAGATCGCCCGCGCCTCGCTCGTCGGCCAGCCCCTGCACATGTCGAGCCCGCTCGTCCCCGCGGTGTACGTCCTCGTCGGCATGGCCGGGGTCGAGTTCGGCGACCACACCAGGTTCGTGGTCAAGTGGGCCGCGCTCACCTCGCTCACCGTGCTGGCCGCGGGCATCCTCTTCGGCATCATCTGACCTTCGGGGAAAGGGAGTTCGGACCGACCGATGCAGGACGTCACCGTGCGGCCCGGCGGGAGCCGCGGCTGGCTGCTCCGCCTCGTCATCGCTTTCGCCTTCGCGCAGGGGGCGGTGTCGATGGCCCGGCCCGCCGTCTCCTACCGGGCCCTGGCGCTGGGCGCGGACGAGGGCGCGATCGGCGTGATCGCGGGTGTCTACGCGCTGCTGCCGCTGTTCGCCGCCGTACCGCTCGGACGCCGTACCGACCACGGCAGGTGCGCCCCGCTGCTGCCCGCAGGTGCCGCCCTCGTCGCGGGCGGCTGCGCCTTCAGCGGTACGGCGGGCTCGCTCGCCGCGACGGCCGCCTGGAGCGGGGTCATGGGACTCGGGCACCTCGCGTTCGTGATCGGCGCGCAGTCGATCGTGGCCCGCCAGTCCGCGCCGCGTGAACAGGACCGGAACTTCGGCCACTTCACGATCGGCGCCTCGCTCGGACAACTGGTCGGACCGGTCGCGGCGGGCGCGCTGATCGGCGCCCCCGACATGGCAGGCACGAGCGCCCGCGCCCTGCTCGCGGCGGCCGCGGTCGCCGCCGTCTCGTTCCTCCCGCTGTGGCGCATCGAGCACCGGACGCCGCGACGGCCCCGCGCGGAACGGGGGGAGCGGGTGCCGGTCCACCGCATCCTGCGCACCCGGGGCGTGCCCGCCGGCATCTTCGTCAGCCTCGCCGTGCTGTCCGCGACCGACATCCTCACCGCGTACCTGCCGGTGGTCGGCGAGCACCGCGGCATCGCGCCCTCCGTGATCGGGCTGCTGCTGAGCCTGCGGGCGGCGGCCACCATCGCGTGCCGTCTGGTGATGACTCCGATGCTGCGGCTGCTGGGGCGGGCGGCGCTGCTCACCTGGACCTGCCTCCTGTCGGCACTGCTGTGCGCCGCGGTCGCGCTGCCCCTGCCGGTCGGGGCCCTCGCGGGGGTCCTCGCGCTGCTCGGCTTCTGCCTGGGCGTCGGACAGCCCCTGTCCATGACCACGGTGGTACGGGCGGCCCCGGACGGGGCCCGGTCCACGGCTCTCGCCCTGCGCCTGACGGGCAACCGGCTCGGCCAGGTCGCCGCGCCCGCCGCCGCGGGACTGGTCGCCGGGGTGTCGGGTGTCGCCGCGCCGTTCGTCCTGCTCGGGGCGCTGCTGCTCGTCGCCTCCGGGCTGGGGCTGCGGCAGGGGCGTACGTCGGCGGGACAGGACCGGGCGGAGGCGGCGGAGGCGGCGGGCGCCGCCGGGGTGACCGGAGCGGCCGGGGCCGTCGGAGCCGTCGGACCTGCGGCGCGGGCGGAGCCGGTGGACCGGCCGGCGTCCGCGGACCGGTAGGGGGCGCGGGGCCGCGCTCGGGCGGGGGTCGTGGGGCGGACGGAATCCTCGGCGCGGCCGGAACGCGCGAACCGGTGGAGGTGTTGCGGGTCGGGTGGCGGACGCCGGGGGGGCGCGGGCCGGGTGCCGGCCGCGAGTCGGTCGGGCCGCGAGTCGGGCGGGATGCGCGGAGGCGTCCGCGGAGGCGTACCCGGAGGCGTACACGGAGGCGTCGGCGGAGGCGGATCGCGGTGGCCGAACCCGACCGGGCCGGGCGGCAGTTGCCGGAAGCGTGAATTCCGTGCAGGCGGCCCGGTGTTCGAGCCGTCCGATCCCGCCAGAAGGCTTCCCCGGGGCGTGTGCGGTCCGTTAGCTTCCGTGACTCATGGGTCCCGTACGGCACCGTGCGGGACATCCGGCCGCGGAGCACCAGCGCCCAGTCAGACCCCGGGGGTCACCTCCCTATGTCACGCGCCATCTCCCTGCACCAGGTCAGCAAGTCCTACACGCGCGGGGTGCGCGTGGTGGAGCGGCTGTCGCTCGACATCGCGCCCGGCGAGTTCCTCGTGCTCCTCGGGCCGTCCGGCTGCGGCAAGTCGACCGTGCTGAGGATGATCGCCGGACTGGAGGACCCCACCGAGGGCGAGGTGCGGCTCGACGGCGCCTACGCGAACGAACTGCCGCCCGCCGACCGGGACGTGGCGATGGTCTTCCAGAACTACGCGCTCTACCCGGGCATGAGCAGCCGGGAGAACATCGGCTTCCCGCTGCGTCTGGAGGCCCCGAACGCCGACCCGGGCCCGCGCGTCGAGGCCACGGCCCGGATGCTCGGCATCGCGGACCTGCTCGACCGCTTCCCGCACCAGCTCTCCGGCGGCGAACGCCAACGGGTCGCCATGGGCCGGGCGATCGCCCGGCACCCCTCCGCGTTCCTGATGGACGAGCCGCTCTCCAACCTCGACGCCAAGCTCCGCAACCACCTGCGCGCCGAGATCGCCCAGCTCACCCGGACCCTCGGCGTCACCACGGTCTACGTCACCCACGACCAGGGGGAGGCGATGTCCCTCGGCGACCGGGTCGCGGTGCTGCGCGGGGGCGTCCTCCAGCAGCTCGGCACGCCGCGCACGGTCTACGCGCTGCCCGAGAACGTCTTCGTCGCCGCTTTCATCGGCACCCCTCGCATCAACCTGCTGCGCGGGATCGTCCTCGCGCCCCTCGACGGAGCCATGTCGATCGGCCTCGGCCGCCAGGCACTCGTCCTGCCCGAACCCCTGTGCCTTGACCACCAGTTGCTGCGGGTGCAGCAGGGGCGCGAGGTGATCGTCGGACTGCGTTCCGAGGCCGTGCGGCTGGCCCGGCCCTCGGACGCCCGGCCCGGCGAGGTGGCGATCAGCGGGCTCGTCGAGCACGTGGAGTTCCAGGGGCACGAGGTCCTCGTCCACCTCAACACCGGTTCGCGGCCCGCCCTCGTGCCGGACCTGGAGGCGCCGCGTGCCGCAGCCGGGTCCGCGGGGCGCCGCCGCAAGGAGGGCGGGGTCATCGGCCGGCTGCGGGGACGCGCGGGCGGGCTGCGCGCCGGGCCCGTCGTGGTCCTCGACCCGTCCGAGGAGACCGGCGCCGACCGGGACGACCCGCCGCCCCCCGACGGCCGGCTGCCGGGCGACCTGATCGTCCGTACGACGCCGGACCACGCGCTGCGGCACGGCATGCAGGTCCCGCTGCTCGTGGACCTCGCCCACCTGTTCGTCTTCGACCAGCGCGGCGTACGGATCTGCCCGGCCCCGGCACGCCTGCCCGACCTGGAGGAGTGAGCCCGGCGGGGACCCGGGCCGCGCCTGGCCCGCCGGGCCCGCCGGACCCCCGCCCGGCCGGACCCCGTACAGCCGGCGAGCGGCCCCGTACGCCCAGCCGACGGTCGGCGGCCCCGTACGGCGGACACCGGCCGACCCGGTCCTGTACGGCGGACACCGGCCGACCCGGTCCCGTACGGAGGACACCGGCCGACCCGGTCCCGTACGGAGGCCACCGGCCGACCCGGTCCTGTACGGCGGACACCGGCCGACCCGGTCCCGTACGGCGGACACCGGCCGGCGCTCCGGCGCGTGTCCGGGATGTCTCCGGGACCGGCCGTGCCTTCGGGCCGTCCAGGTCGCGCGCCCGCGCCGCCCAGGACGCACGCGGGGCCCTCCGCCGGGGCGCGCGGGCCCCGGACGGCGGGCCCGGAACCCGCGACACGTCCGGCTTGCGGCGGCCGCCCCTGGCGCGCAAAAACTATCACCGCTAGTTTGGGGGGCGGACGACGGCCAGGCGCGGGTGGCGGACGACGACGCCCCGCCCCCTTCCCGGGAGGATCGCATGAAGGCACACGACGGCATGTACATCGACGGCGCATGGCGCCCCGCCGCCGGGGCGGACACGATCGCCGTCGTGAACCCGGCCGACGAACAGGTCCTCGCGCACGTCCCGGCGGGCACGGCCGAGGACGTCGACGCGGCCGTGCGGGCGGCCCGGGCGGCCTTCCCCGCGTGGGCCGCGACACCGCCCGCCGAGCGCGCGGCACGCATCGGCGCCCTCCGGGACGTCCTGGTGGCCCGCGCCGACGAGATCGCCGCCACGGTCACCGCCGAACTCGGTTCGCCGCTGAAGTTCTCGCAGGCGGTGCACGTCGGGGCCCCCGTCGCGGTCGCCGGCTCGTACGCCGAGCTGGCCGCCTCGTACGCCTTCGAGGAGAAGGTCGGGAACTCGACCGTCCATCTGGAGCCGGTCGGCGTGGTCGGCGCGATCACGCCGTGGAACTACCCGCTCCACCAGATCGTCGCCAAGGTGGCCCCGGCCCTCGCGGCCGGCTGCACGGTCGTGCTGAAGCCCGCCGAGGACACCCCGCTGACCGCGCAGCTGTTCGCCGAGGCCGTCGACGAGGCGGGCGTCCCGGCAGGCGTCTTCAACCTCGTCACCGGCCTCGGACCGGTCGCGGGCCAGGCACTCGCCTCGCACGCCGGAGTGGACCTGGTCTCCTTCACCGGCTCGACCGCCGTCGGGCGGCGCATCGGCGCCACGGCCGGCGCGGCCGTCAAGCGGGTGGCCCTGGAACTGGGCGGCAAGTCCGCCAACGTCATCCTGCCGAGTGCCGACCTCGCCAAGGCGGTCAACGTCGGTGTGGCCAACGTGATGTCCAACTCCGGCCAGACGTGCAGCGCCTGGACCCGCATGCTGGTCCACGAGACGCAGTACGAGGAGGCGGTCGCGCTCGCCGGGGAGGCCGCCGCGAAGTACGCGGACCGCATCGGCCCCGTCGTCAACGCCAAGCAGCAGCAGCGCGTACGCGGCTACATCGAGAAGGGTGTCGCCGAGGGGGCGCGGCTGGTCGCGGGCGGTCCCGTGGCCCCGCGCGAGCAGGGGTACTTCGTGAGCCCCACCGTCTTCGCGGACGTCACCCCGGAGATGACCCTCGCGCAGGAGGAGATCTTCGGACCCGTGCTGTCCATCCTCCGCTACGAGGACGAGGAGGACGCCCTGCGGATCGCCAACGGCACCGTCTACGGGCTCGCGGGCGCGGTCTGGGCCGGCGACGAGGCGCAGGCGGTGGCCTTCGCGCGGCGCATGGAGACCGGGCAGGTCGACATCAACGGCGGGCGCTTCAACCCGCTCGCGCCCTTCGGCGGCTACAAGCAGTCCGGAGTCGGGCGCGAGCTGGGCTCGCACGGACTGGCCGAGTACCTCCAGACCAAGTCCCTCCAGTTCTAGAGGGGTGGCGGGCCCCGCGCCCCTCAGGCCCGGCAGGCCCCTCAGCCCTGTCAGTCCCATCAGTCCTGTTCAGTCCCGTCAGATCCAGGAGTTCTGCGCCCATGGTCCGCGCCGCCGTCCTGCCCGCCGTCGGATCTCCGCTGGAGATCACCGAGATCGAGTTGCCGGAACCCGGCCCCGGCCAGGTGCGGGTGCGTCTCGCCGCCGCCGGGGTCTGCCACTCCGACCTGTCGCTGTCCGACGGGACGATGCGGCTGCCGGTGCCCGCCGTGCTCGGCCACGAGGGCGCGGGCACCGTCGTCTCCGTCGGCCCGGGCGTCACGCACGTCGCGCCCGGGGACGGGGTGGTCCTCAACTGGGCGCCGTCGTGCGGAGCCTGCCACGCCTGCTCGCTCGGGGAGGTCTGGCTGTGCGCCGAGGCACTGACGGGTGCCGGTACCGTGCACGCCCGGCGCTCCTCCGACGGGACGGAGTTGTACCCGGGCCTGAACGTCGCCGCGTTCGCCGAGGAGACCGTGGTGGCCGCCGGGTGCGTGCTGCCCGCGCCGGACGGGATTCCGCTGGCCGACGCGGCACTGCTCGGCTGTGCCGTCCTCACCGGCTACGGGGCGGTCCACCACTCGGCGGCGGTACGGCCGGGGGAGACCGTCGCCGTGTTCGGGGTCGGCGGGGTCGGTCTCGCCGCCCTCCAGGCCGCCCGGATCGCCGGTGCGTCGACGATCGTCGCGGTCGACGTGTCCCCGGAGAAGGAGTCCCTCGCCCGGGAGGCGGGCGCGACCGAGTACGTGGTCGCCTCCGACACGACGGCCCGGGAGATCCGCGGCCTCACCGGCAAGCAGGGCGTCGACGTGGCCGTCGAGTGCGTGGGGCGTGCCGTCACGATCCGTACCGCCTGGGAGTCCACGCGGCGGGGCGGGCGTACGACGGTCGTCGGCATCGGCGGCAAGGACCAGCAGGTCACCTTCAACGCCCTGGAGATCTTCCACTGGGGCCGGACCCTCTCCGGCTGCGTCTTCGGCAACTCGGACCCGTCCCGCGACCTGCCCGTGCTGGCCGCCCACGTCCGCGCGGGCAGGCTGGACCTGCGCTCCATGGTCACGGAGCACATCGGTCTCGAGGACATTCCGGCGGCGTTCGACAACATGCTCGCGGGCAAGGGCGGCCGGGCGCTGGTGACGTTCCCGCCCGCCCCGGACGGACGGTGAGGCTGCCCGCCTCGGACGGGTGGTGAGAACGGCCGCCTCGGACGGACGGTGAGGCTGCCCGCCTCGGACGGGTGGTGAGAACGGCCGCCTCGGACGGACGGTGAGGCTGCCCGCCTCGGACGGGTGGTGAGAACGGCCGCCTCGGACGGGTGGTGAGGCTGCCCGCCCCGGACGGGCGGTGAGGACGACCGGACGGTACGGGTCGGCCGAGCCGGCCGGGGTGACCCGCGAGGCGGCGCCGGCGGGAGGCCGGGGGCGGGCGGGCGGGAGGCCTGGTCGCCTCCCGCCCAGCCCGCGTCCACCGGTGACGGTGCCGCCCGCCCGCGTCGGGCCGGCGGTCCGCGCCTCCGGGCCCTGATCAGTCCCGCTCGCGCTCCGGCCCCTGGCCCGCGTCGGCGGGCGCTTCCGCGGTGGCGCCCACCGCGGCAGCCGGCACCGGGCCGGGGCCCGCCGGGGCGTCGGCGGCCGCGTCGGGATCGGCACCCGCGGGAACCGCGGCTCCCGCGGCCGCCCGGGGGCGGGACCGCGACACCGCGACGCCCGCCAGGCACACCAGGCCGCCGCCGAGCGTGATCCAGCCCGGGACCTCGTCGAGGGCGACCCAGGACATCAGCACCACGAGCGCGGGGACCGCGTAGGTCGTCGCGCCCATCCTCCCGGCCGTCGTGCGGGCGAGGGCGAAGGCCCAGGTGGTGAAGGCGAGGGCGGTCGGGAAGACCCCCAGGTACAGCATGTTGAGCGTCGCGGACAGCGGGGCGTCGGCGGCGTCGGACACCAGTTGCCCGGCGAAGGGGAGACAGGCCGCCGCCCCGATCGCGCAGCCGTACGTCGTCACCTGGAGCGCGGATGCGTGCCGGAGGGCCGGCTTCTGGGCCACCACTCCGCCCGCGTACGCGACCGCCGCGAGCAGGCACAGCAGCACGCCGAGGACGGACGCGCTGCCCTCGCCCGACATCGACAGGCCGACGACCGCCGCGCCCGCGAAGGACACGGCCATGCCCGCGAGCAGCCGGGGCGGCAGACCCTCGTTGAGCAGCCGGCCCGCGAGCAGGGCCATCACCAGCGGGCCGACGTTCACCACCAGCGCGGCGGTGCCCGCGTCCACCTTCTGCTCGCCCCAGTTAAGCACCACCATGTAGAGCCCGAACCAGAGCAGTCCGGAGACCACGATCCCCGGCCAGGCCGCCCTGGGGGGCAAGCCCTCCCGCCGTATCAGGCAGATGACCCCGAGGACCAGCGCCCCGGCGAGCAGCCGGCCGAGCGCCAGGGCGCCGGGCGCGTACGCCTCGCCCGCGCTCCGGATGGACACGAACGCGGAGGCCCACAGGAGCACGGTGACCGTCGCGGCCGCGGCGGCGAGGAGTTCGGTGCGGCGCGGGGTTCGAACAGGCTTCATCACGGTCCAGAGGCTAAGCGGGGGGAGTGGAAAGGGCTCGCGATTTTCGGACCCGGCGGTCGGGCGGTGCGCCGCGGGACCCGGGCGGTCCGGCGGTGCGCCGCGCGGGCCGCGGCTCCCGGGTCACCGCAGGGTCCCCTCGGGGATACCGAGCAGCTCCGAGAGCGCCCGGCCGCCCCGGTCCGTGACCTTCAGCGCGCGCTCGGAACCGATGCGTACGCACCAGCCCGCCTCCAGGGCGTGCCGGCACAGGGCCGCGCCGGCCACTCCGGCCAGGTGCGGGCGCCGTTCCGTCCAGTCCAGGCAGGCGCGGGCCAGCGGGCGCCGCCCTGTCCGTACGAGGGGGACGCCGAGCCCGCCGAACCAGCGCAGCCCGTCGTCCGTGAGCGCGAAGCCCGTGTCCTGGCGGAGCAGCCCGAGGCCGGTGAGCGCGTCGGTGACGGCGATGCCGAGCCGCCCGGCCAGGTGGTCGTAGCAGGTGCGCCCGCGTGCCATGGCGCTGCCCGCGCCCGCCTCGCCGAGGGTGCGCGGGCGTGGGGCGGCGGTCGGCGGGGCCTGTGCGGCCAGGTCCTCGACGAGCTGGGCGGCCCGGGCGTCCGCGAGGCGTACGTACCGGTGGCGTCCCTGCCGCTCCTCGGCGAGCAGGCCGCCCGCGACCAGCTTGCCCAGGTGCTCGCTCGTCGTCGACGCGGCGACCCCCGCGTGGCGGGCGAGTTCACCGGCGGTCCAGGCGCGTCCGTCGAGCAGTGCCAGCAGGAAGCCGGCCCGTGTCTCGTCGGCCAGCAGGCCGGCGAGGGCCGCCAGGGCTGCGGCGCCGGGGTGTGTGCGGGGGGACATGCGTCCAGGATGGGGTACGGACGTTTCGGTGTGCGCCGAACCTTGGGCGCACGAGGTGCCGGCTGCGCCGCCGTGGTGGCTGGTCGCGCAGTTCCCCGCGCCCCCTTGGGGCCCTGCGGGCCTGTGGTGGTCTGTCGGCCGGCGCCGCCGTGGTGGCTGGTCGCGCAGTTCCCCGCGCCCCTTGGGGCCCTGCGGGCCTCCCACGTGGCCCGGGGGGCTGGTCAGGGGGGCAGGGCGTTGTACTGCTGGGTCAGGCCGTCCAGGAGGGCTGTGAGGCCTGTTTCGAAGGCTCGTTCGTCGATCTTCTCCTGCTGTTCGGCGAGGAGGTGGGCCTGGCCGAGGTGCGGGTAGTCGGCGGGGTCGTAGGCGGCCTCGTCGTCCACGAAGCCGCCCGCGAACGAGCCCAGCGCCGACCCCGTCACGAAGTACCGCATCAGCGCGCCGATGGAGGTCGCCGTGGACGGCGGCCAGCCGGCCGCGACCATCGCGCCGAAGACGGCGTCCGCGAGCCGCAGGCCGGCGGGCCTGCGGCCGGGGCCGCGGGCCAGCACCGGGACGATGTTCGGGTGGTCGCGCAGCGCCGCCCGGTACGAGACGGCCCAGTCGTGCAGCGCGGTGCGCCAGTCCCGGCCGTCCTGGAACATCGACAGGTCGACCTGCGCGCTGACGGAGTCCGCGACCGCCTCCAGGATCTGGTCCTTGGTGCGGAAGTGGTTGTAGAGGGACGGGCCGCTGACCCCCAGTTCGGCGGCGAGGCGGCGCGTCGAGAGGGCCGCCAGGCCCTCGGCGTCGACCAGTGACCGTGCCGTCTCGACGATGCGGTCGGTGCTGAGAAGGGGCTTGCGCGGTCGGGCCATGGCGCACATAGTAGGGCTGCGCAAACAAACTAGCAGTGCTAATTTAAATGTACGGCTTTCACATGGGGTGACGCGTCATGAACCTGGAGCTGAGCGAGGAGCAGACCGCCGTCCGGAGGCTCGCCAGGGACTTCGTGGACCGCGAGATCACCCCGAACGTCATCGGCTGGGACCGGGCGGAGGAGGTCGACCGCTCGATCGTGAAGAAGCTGGGCGAGGTCGGTTTCCTCGGGCTCACGATCGACGAGGAGTACGGCGGCTCCGGCGGCGACCACCTGGCGTACTGCCTCGTCACGGAGGAGCTGGGCCGGGGCGACTCCTCGGTGCGCGGCATCGTCTCGGTCTCCCTCGGCCTCGTCGCGAAGACGATCGCCTCCTGGGGGAGCGAGGAGCAGAAGCGCCGGTGGCTGCCGGGGCTCACCTCCGGCTCCTCCCTCGGCTGCTTCGGCCTCACCGAACCAGGCACGGGCTCCGACGCGGGCAACCTGGCGACCCGGGCCGTACGGGACGGCGACTCGTACGTGGTCAACGGCAGCAAGATGTTCATCACGAACGGCACCTGGGCGGACGTCGTACTGCTCTTCGCCCGCTCGACCGACGCGCCGGGGCACCGGGGTGTCTCCGCCTTCCTGGTGCCGGCCGACAGCCCCGGCCTGACCCGGCGCGCCGTGCACGGCAAGCTCGGACTGCGCGGCCAGGCCACCGCCGAACTCGTCCTGGAGGACGTGCGGGTGCCCGCCTCCGCGATGCTCGGCCCCGAGGGCAAGGGCTTCGCCGTGGCCATGTCCGCGCTGGCCAAGGGCCGGATGTCCGTCGCGGCGGGCTGCGTCGGGATCGCCCGGGCCGCGCTGGAGGCCGCCGTCGCGTACGCGACCGAGCGCGAGCAGTTCGGCAGGACCATCGCCCACCACCAGCTCGTCCAGGAGCTCCTCAGCGACATCGATGTCGACGTGGACGCCGCCCGCCTGCTCACCTGGCGCGTCGCCGACCTGATCGACCGCGGCGAGCCCTTCGCCACCGCCTCCTCCAAGGCCAAGCTCTTCGCCTCCGAGGCGGCCGTGCGCGCCGCGAACAACGCCCTCCAGGTGTTCGGCGGCTACGGGTACATCGACGAGTACCCGGTCGGCAAGCTGCTGCGCGACGCCCGCGTGATGACCCTCTACGAGGGCACCAGCCAGATACAGAAGCTGGTCATCGGCCGGGCGCTGACCGGGGTCTCGGCCTTCTGAGTACGCGGGCGCCGGACCCTGAGTAGCACGGCGGATGCGGCACGCGGCCGGCCTCGCCGACCCTGTGGTCATGAGTGACACACCGGTCAAGCAGCAGTCCACCGCCGCCTTCCACGGTCAGGCGGTCGCCTCGTTCGTGGTCGCCATGGTCGCCACGGGCGTCGGCATCCTGAAACTGGAGGCCGACACCTGGGTGCGCGCCTTCCTGGGCATCGCCGTCCTCTACCTGGTCACCTCGGCGTTCACCCTCGCCAAGGTCGTCCGCGACCGCCAGGAGGCCGGGCAGATCGTCAGCAGGGTCGACCAGGCCCGGCTGGAGAAGCTCCTAGCGGACCACGACCCGTACGAGAAGCTCTGAACGGGTGCCGGCGTCCGGCGGACGGGGCTAAGCGCTCGCTCAGTATCGGGGGTATGGTGTTCGTCCTGCCAAGAGATAGGGGCGAACCAGCGATGAGTACGGCGGAGGAGACGGTCGGCGGCGAGGCGCAGCCGTGGGCCGAGGTCACCCCTGACGCGGCCCGGCGGCTGCTCGTCGCCGCCGTGGAGGCCTTCGCCGAGCGCGGGTACCACGCGACGACGACCCGTGACATCGCGGGCCGCGCCGGCATGAGCCCGGCCGCGCTCTACATCCACTACAAGACCAAGGAAGAGCTGCTCCACCGGATCAGCAGCATCGGCCACGCCAAGGCGCTCGACATCCTGCGGACGGCGGCCGGGCGCGAGGGCACCGCGACCGAGCGGCTCGCGGACGCCGTCGGCTCGTTCGTGCGCTGGCACGCCGGCGGCCGGACCACCGCCCGCGTCGTGCAGTACGAACTGGACTCGCTGGGCCCGGAGGCCCGGGCCGAGATCATCGCCCTGCGCCGGCAGTGCGACGCCGAGGTGCGCGGGATCATCGAGGACGGTGTGGCCGAGGGGGCCTTCGACGTCCCCGACGTGCCGGGCACGACCCTCGCGGTGCTGTCCCTGTGCATCGACGTGGCCCGCTGGTTCAACGTCGGCGGAGCCCGCAGCCCGGAGGAGGTCGGCGCGCTGTACGCCGACCTCGTGCTGCGGATGGTCGGCGCGGAGCCCCTCGCGGGGCACGCGGAGCCGCGCGAGCTGCCCCGGAGCGCCCGGGGCTGACGCGCGGCGCGGCGGTCGGCGGTGGTCAGAAGTAGTAGCGGGACACGGATTCGGCCACGCAGACCGGCTTCTCGCCGCCCTCGCGTTCCACGGTGAACGCGACGGACACCTGCACCCCGCCCGCCACCTCCTCGACACCGGTGATCCCGGCAGTGGCGCGCAGCCGCGAGCCGACCGGCACGGGCGCCGGGAAGCGCACCTTGTTCGTGCCGTAGTTGACGCCCATCCGGACGCCCTCCACCGCGATGAGCTGCGGCCCGAACAGCGGCAGCAGCGACAGCGTGAGGTACCCGTGGGCGATGGTCGTCCCGAACGGGCCCGCCGCGGCCTTCTCCGGGTCCACGTGGATCCACTGGTGGTCGCCCGTGGCGTCCGCGAACAGGTCGATCCGCTTCTGGTCGACCTCCACCCAGTCGCTGTACCCCAGCTGTTCGCCCACCGCCGACCTCAGTTCGTCGGCGGACGTGAAGATCCTCGGCTCTGCCATGTCCCTGGCCTCCCGCGTCGCAATGTCTAAGCAACTGCTTAGCATGGTCGGGTGGAGGTTCCCTGTCAACGGACCGGGTGCGTGCCGCGGTCGGTAGGGTCACAGGGGTGCCCCAGATTCCCGAGAAGATCCATGAACTCACGGTCGGCCAGTTGTCGGCGCGCAGCGGCGCGGCAGTCTCGGCCCTGCACTTCTACGAGTCCAAGGGTTTGATCAGCAGCCGCCGCACCGCGGGCAACCAGCGCCGCTACCACCGTGACGCGCTGCGCCGCGTCGCCTTCGTACGGGCCGCCCAGCGCGTCGGCATCCCGCTGGCCACGATCCGCGACGCACTCGCCGAACTCCCCGAGGAGCGCACGCCGACCCGGGAGGACTGGGCCCGGCTGTCCGAGGCGTGGCGTTCGGAACTCGACGAGCGCATCAAGCAGTTGGGCCGTCTGCGCGACCACCTCACGGACTGCATCGGCTGCGGCTGCCTGTCCCTGGAGACCTGCGTGCTGTCCAACCCCGACGACGTCTTCGGCGAGCGGCAGAGCGGCTCCCGGCTCATGGTGGAGCGCGGGAAGCAGCGCTCGCAGCCCTCAGGGCGGCGCGAGAAGGAGCCCGGGAGCTGCCGCTGAGGCCGCCCCCGGGCGCCGCCCTCACTCGTACTCGGTGCCGCCCCTGCGGGTCAGATACGCCGGGCTGACAGCCTTCGCGATGGCCCGGCCGCCCGTCACCGCGCTGTACCGCTCGGTGGCGGGGCGGATCACGACCCCCTCGCGCAGATGCAGCCCGCGCCCCGACACCGTCTCGCGCCCGGACGCGAACTCCAGCACGCGTCCGATGTCGTACGGGCCCTCGTGGAGCCGTGGCACGAGCGGCAGTTCACCGTCGAGCAGCTCCCACGCGTCCAGCCAGCGGACCTCGCCGTCGATCTCGGCGGACACGTCGAACACGGCGTACCCGAGGCTCTCGCGCCGGCCGTCGGCGCCGTACGTGAGGTCCTGCACGCCCGCCCCGTACACCTCCGCGAAGACGCCGACCCGGCGCGCCCCGAGCCGCTCGGCGAGCCGGGCGGCGGCCCGGGCCACGCCGTGGCCGTGGATCGCGCGCCAGTAGAGGTTGCGCGGATCCTCCTTCAGGGCCAGGTGCTTGGCGCCGAAGCCCTTCGAGGAGACCTGGACGCGGCCGTCCTCGGCGAAGTGGGTGAGCAGGCAGGCCGTCCCGTGCAGCTTCTCGGTCAGGACCACGGGCTCGCCCGGGGCGAAGACGCCCGGGTGGCGCTGGATGTTCTCGATGTCGACCCAGGGCAGCAGATCGGGAGCCGGCTCCACGTCACCGCTCATGGCGGGCGGGATCGGCGGCACCCACTTGGTGATGCCGAGGCGTTCCGCGAAGTCCGTCCCCCGGGCGGCCTCCCGGGCGAGGTCGACGCCCGCCAGCGCCCTCGGCCGGCAGACGATGCCCTGCGACAGCTCGCCGCGCAGCCGCACCGCCTTGACGCGGTCCGCCGAACCGCCCGCGAGACGCCCCGTCAGACCCAGCTCCTCGATCAGCTCCGCGGGCAGCACGGACTGCTCCGGGATGTAGAGGGCGATCTCCCCGGTGCGGTAGGCGCCCTTGGCGACGACGGCCCGGTACAGGCCCACCTGGGCCAGTTCGAGCGCGTCGGCGTTCGGATGCTCGTGGACGGTCAGCACTTCGGCGGTGACGCGGAGGGTCGACATGGTGGTGCTCCTCGGTTCCTCAGCCGGTTCTCATCACCCCCAACTGTCCTGACGGCAAAGGGGTGGAGCGAGGGATTTCGGAGCTGCTAACCTCCTCGCCGCCCGCGCCGGGACCGGCCTGCGGAGCCTGGGGCAGCAGGGCCGCCCGGTCGCGACGCGCGCCGGGCCCGGCCGTACTCGACCAGCCCCGCCGCCACCAACTCGGCGTTGGAGGAGGCCCGTCGGCCGTCGGGCAGCAGCAGCGTGTCCTCCAGGCCGACGCGTGTCGCCAGGCCGAGGGCGCCGGCCAGCCGCAGCACGGGCCAGGTGCCGCCCTCCTCGCCGTGCAGCAGAACGGGCGGCCCCGGGAAGGGCGGCGCTCCCGGTGCGGCGGGTACCACCGGCGGGACGGGCCGGATCGAGGCCAGCAGCGCCCTCGCGGTGTCCGCGGCCGTGCGGGGGTCAGGGTCCGTCACCTCGGCCAGCACCCGCAGCACCCGGGTGCGCAGCGGTGACGCCGCGAACCGCGCAGCCCCGTCCGTCTCGGACCAGATGCCCGCCTCGACGCCCACGCCCCGTTCCATGAGCGCGGCCGCCGACTCCTCCGCCCCCGGCTCGTGCCAGTTGACCGAGGCGTGGTCGGGGAGCACGGCCCAGGCGCGGATCCGCGCGACCCGGGCGGCCGGATCGGGCTCGGCCCAGGCCCCGGTGGTCACCCCGACGGGAACCCGTAGGCGTGAACGCACCGCTTCCAGCGTCGCCGCGACCGCTTTCGGGGACAATGTGTCATGTCCACACGGGGACTTGGGGTGCAGATGGACGTCCGACGCACCCGCCTCGACCGCCCGGGCGGCGGAGGCGGCCATGTCCCCCGGCGACAACGGCACACCCGCACCGTCGCCCGACCCGCGGGTCCCGTTCAGACAGACCTGCACCATGCCCCCGATGGTGCCAGGCGCACCGACACACAGCTCCCGGCCGGCCGGGCCGGGAGGGCCAGGAGCACGCATGAGTCTTGTCGTCTGTTCACTGAAATGGGACGCCGCCCACTCGGGGACGCAGAAGATCCGGTACGACAAGGACGGCTACCACCTCGTCCGCTTCCCGTACACGGCCGGCGGGGAGTCCTACGACCCCTGGCGGATGCACGACCCCTCGCACGGCGCGAGCACCGTGTCGGCGTTCCCCGACGCCCGGTCGGGCCTCGTCTGGCCCAGCCACGACGGCTGGGCGGTCCTGTCCGCGATGGTCTTCTGGACGTCGGACGCCCGCGCGATCGAATACCGCGCCCGCTTCGTGCGGGACCCCCTGGGGTCGTCGACGGGTTACGACTCGACGGCCACCGCCGACTCGGCGATCACCCGGGGAGGGCAGTACCGCACCTACCTCTGGCAGATGTTCGTGACCCGCGGGACCCCTGTCGGCCTGAAGGTCTCGGCCCGCGGGGCGAGGGACACGAGGATCTCCACGCCCCTCACCCTCGCCGAGTTCAAGCTCGCCATCCACACCGACGTGAAGACCCCCTGAGCCGCCGGGGACGCGGTCGGCCGCCCGAACCCGCGACCCGCGCGGCCCCGCTGCTCCTGCCCGGTCCCGCACGGCGGCGGTCCGGAAGCCCGTCGGGCACCCGCCTGTCGTCCCCGCGGCAGGGCGCCGGACGCGAACCGCGGGCCGGACCCGCGACCGCCGCCGGGTGTCCGTGGGCCGGACCCGCGACCGCCGCCGGGCGGACGCCGACGGCCACCCCGTCCCGCACCCGCGCCGGAGCGCTCCGGCGCGCCCGTGCGGGATTCCGGCGCGTACACCGCGCGGGCCGCCACCTGGACGCCCGCGTGCGTCACCGCGATCGCCCGTCCGCCCGCCGACTTCGCGTTCTCGACCCGGGCGACGGGAACCGCGCGCCCCCTGCGGGCGGCCCTCCGCCGCGCGGCGCGCCGCGCCCGACGCCGCGCGGCGATCGGCCGGGTACCTCTGACGGCCCCCGGCGACACCGGTCGGCCTCAGACGGCAACCGACAGCAGTACGCGTCCGCGTCTGGACGCTGCCAGTGCCTCGGGGGTGAGGACCGGCCGCGGCACCACGATGCCGCACGCCGTGCAGACAGGACCCGATGACGGCTCGTGGGCCAGGTCGTACTTCCAGGTGAGGCGCTCGCCCGCACACACGGGGCAGACGGCGCCCGGCTCGCGCTCCAGGGCGGCGATCAGCCGGCGCAGCACCTCGGCCAGCGGCTCATGGGGATGGACCCGCGGGTCGTCGCACCACGCGACCCCGAAGCCGCCCCAGGTGAGCCGGTGCCAGTCGTCCACGCTGCCGGGGCTGCGCAGACCGTCGTGCTTCTCCTTCTTGCGGCGCTGGGCGAACCCGGCCTCGTAGGCCAGCCAGACGGAACGCGCCTCCTCCAGCTCGTCCAGTGCGGCCACGAGCCGCGCCGGATCGGGGGACCGGTCCTCGGGACCGAACCCGGCCCGGGAGCAGAGATGGTCCCAGGTCGCCCGGTGACCGTAGGGAGCGAACCTCTCAAGGCACTTGCGCAGTGAATAGCGCCGAAGTGCCAGATCGCTCCTCGGGTCGCGCACCTGTCTCGCCAGACTCCGGAAACCGGCCATCGCCCTGCACCTCCGTCACACCTGCACCTGTACTTCGGTCACTTCGGCGTCGTCGTAAGGACGTCGTCGAATAGACGTATCGACACGCGATTCGGCTCCATCTGTTTTTCCGGCCGTCGCCCCTCGGCCGCCGAACCCCGGTTCCGTGCCTTCCGCCAGGCACTTGCCGGCCGATCGCCGGGTGCCTCCCGGCCGTCGGCCGCCGGCACCGCGCCGACGGGGCTCCTTCGGCGCGGCGCCGGAGGTGACGCACGGTCATCTCCGACCGTAGGAGCACGGCCGGTGGCGTCCGGCCCGCCCCGTCGCGAGGAGCCGGCCGTGCACGGCCCGCCCCACGCGCCTTCCTCGACAGGCGGAGAACTCCCGGCGGATTCCCCGAGTTCCTCATGGGCGCATCCATGTGTGGTCTCGTGAGCGGTCTTTTGTCACCGTTTTCCCGGTGGGCCGCCGCTGACACCACCTCCGTGGGGGGCCGAGGACGACCACCGGGACGCCCGGTGCTCCGGCATCCAGGCCCCGGCCGGAACGGCGACGACGACTCCGCCGGCACTCCCGCCGGGCGGGCCTTCGGGACCCTGCCCGCCCGCACGGAAGACCTGCTCAGGCCCGGTGCCGAGCCGCTCCAGGGGCACTCGGTGCCCACCGGCGCCGAGGTCGGCGACCTCCTCCGCGGCTCCTCGCGAGGGGGTCCCGCCGGCCGGGTGGCCCCGACCACGGGTCCGCCGGGCGCACCGGCGCGGCGGCCGTCCGGGACGGGAGGCCCGGTGTGCCGCACATCACGGGCACCACGCGCCGCGGCACCGAGAGGGGCGCCGGGCACGCGGCGGCCCGGGACCGGTCGCGGCCCATGGACGGCCTCCGTCACGTCGGGCGCGGCGGCCCGGCCCCCTTCGAGGGCGTCAGCGGATCCGGCCCGCCGCCAGCACCACCCGGGCCAGCTCCGGGCGGCAGACGTCGTGATGCGCCCCCGCAGGGGGGCCGCCCTCCCTCACCACGGCGGACGCGTCGACGCTGACGCAGCCGGACACGGGCAGCGGTGTGCGCAGCGCCTCGGCATGCCCGAAGGCCCGGGTGCCGGGCACCGCCAGGATCCCGTCGTGGCCGAGCGCGCCCCACCGGTCCTCCGGCGGACCGGGCCGACCGGGGTCCGCCGCAGGCCGGGTGCCCCCCGCCCTGCGGGAGGCCGGCGGGTAGAACGTGCCGAGAGCGGTGTCGTGCCGCGAGTAGCAGCACACCAGGGGGCCGTCGATACGGTTCTGGAAGCCGGACAGGACACCGCTGTCACGGGCGTCCTGCGGCAGGCGGGGCGCGAACGCGTAGTGCGAGAAGGCCGCCTGGAGCAGCGTCACGGACTTCACGGTCCGCACCCCGCGGGGCAGTCCGCGCAGCGCGAAGGAGACCAGGCGCCCACCGGCGCCGTGGCCCACGAGGTGCACGCGCAGCCCCGGAGCGGACCGCGCGAGGCGACCCACCACCCGCCCCAGTCCCCGTTCGCCGACCGCGCCGGCCCGCCGCTTCATCGCGAAGTACGCGGCCTGGCGCAGCAGTTCGTGCGCGCCGTGCCAGACCTTGGGGAAGCCGACCGGGTCCGCGGCCGCGCCGTTCGCGCCGATCGGCCGCTGTCGCTCGGGAGTCAGCGCCCGGCACGTCGGCACGGGATCGCCGACGAGCATCGCCGGTTCGTCACCGGGGTGTTCCTCGGCCCGCGTGTCGGCGGCGAAGGCGGCCTGCGGGGCCTCCGGCCGCAGCGCGACGAGCAGCCGCACCAGCCGGCCGAACTCCGCCAGCGCGGCGTCCTCCGCCGGTTGCCGGTCGAGCATCCGGGAGAGCTGGTCGATCAGTGTGGCGCGGCCCGGGAAGACGTCCAGCAGGGCGCCGAGGGTCCCCTTGTCCAGGGCCGGGCCCGCCTGCGCCGCGGCAGGACCGGCGCCCGGCAGCGCCTCGTCCATGAACCGCATCGACGGCCACACCACGCCCGCGTACCCGAGGCGGGCGTGCGGCGCGAGGCCGGGGAACAGGCCGAGGAAGCGGTTCTGGAAGCGGTCGGCGCCCGACGGGTCGTCGTACCGGCCGTGCGCGAACACGATCAGGTCCTTGACGCCCCGCTCCGGTGCCTCCCGGAGCAGCCGGTCGCGCTGCCCGCCGTCCACGTCCCCGTCGGCGTCGAAGGACAGCTCCCAGTAAGGAGCCGCGCCCATCCCGGGAACCGCCATGACGAGCCTCCTTCGGCCACCGTGCCCCGCCCACCGGCGCGTATCGTCCCGCCTGCGCGGGGAGTTGGCCATACGGCCGGTCCGGTCGGGCCCGCCCGAACTCCCGTCCGGCGCGTCGCCCGGACGCTGGACGCCGGACGCCGGACGCCGGACGCCGGACGTCAGACGCCGGACGCGCGGCGGAAAAGGGCGAGCGGGTGGGCGGGGAAGGGGAGGCCGGGGGAGGCCTCGGCCCCGTCACCGGTAGCGGAGGTACCTCCCGCGCATCCGGCGGAACTCCGTCAGGTCGCCCTGCCAGTCCGCCACGACCTCGTCGGCGGTCGCGCCCGCGTCGATCAGCGTGCGCACCCGGGTGGAGCCGGTCAGCTTGTCGATCCAGTTGTCCGGCCGCCAGGCGAACCCGCTCCAGCTCCTCCTGGCGGTGACCAGCAGGGCGATCCCGGTGCGGACGGGGTCGTACGCGGCCCGGTCGTGCACGTGGATCTGCACGCCCCCGACCGTCCGGCCCTGGAACTTCGAGAACGTGGGGCTGAAGTACGCCTCGCGGAAGTGCACTCCGGGAAGACCGAGCCCCTCGGCCGCCGCGGCCCAGCTCCCGTCGATCCCCTCGGCGCCGATCAGCTCGAACGGCCGGGTCGTGCCCCGGCCCTCCGACAGGTTCGTCCCCTCGAAGAGACAGGTGCCCGGATAGACCAGGGCGGTCTCCGGCGTCGGCATGTTCGGGCTCGGCGGCACCCACGGGAGGCCGGCGGCGTCGTAGAACTCCGACCGCCTCCACCCCGACATCAGCACGGTGTCCAGCGCGACCGGGGCGGTGAGGAACTCCTTGTTGAACAGCAGCGCGAGCTCCGCCACCGTCATCCCGTGCGCCTGCGCGATCGGCTCGCGCCCCACGAAGGTCGCGAACTCCTTGTGCAGCACGGGTCCGAAGGCGCCGCGGCCGGTCACCGGATTCGGCCGGTCGAGCACCACGAACCGCAGGCCGGCCAGCCGGGCCGCCTCCATGCAGTCGAACAGCGTCCAGATGTACGTGTAGAAGCGGGCGCCCACGTCCTGGATGTCGAAGACCACCGTGTCGACGCCCGAGGCGGTGAAGACGTCGGCCAGCGGCCGGCCGCTCTTCAGATACGTGTCGTAGACCGGCAGCCCGGTCGCCGGGTCGTCGTACCGGCCCTCCGAGCCGCCCGCCTGGGCCGTGCCGCGGAATCCGTGCTCCGGTCCGAAGACGGCCGTCAGGTTCACCCGGTCGTCGGCGTGCATGACGTCGACGATGTGGCGCACGTCCCGGGTGACGCCGGTCGGGTTGGTGACGACACCCACCCGGTCGCCCGCCAGGAGGGAGTACCCGCTCGCCGCGAGGCGCTCGAACCCGGTGCGCAGCCGTCTGCCCCCGCTGGGCGCCGAGGTCCGGTCCGGCGCGGGCAGGGCCGCTGCGGACGGGCCCGCCGCGACCGTGGCCGCGGCGGTGGTGGCGGCGAGCAGACTCCGTCTGGACAGGCGCATGGTGTGACCTCCGTGATCGCGGAAGCTGGCACGAGCACGCTAAGGGCTGCCACCGGTGGTACGTAAGCCACGCGCGGCCCACGGCTTGTCGCGCGCCCCTCGCCGACCGGTGGTCCGCACGCTTCCCGCGGGGTCGTGCGGGGGCCTTCCCCAGCTACATACCGACTGGTTAGTCTGTCGTGCGGATTCGATTCGAGTCGTGTCGACTCCAGTCGAGTGCAGTGGAAACTCGTCGAGTCTTGTCGAATCTCGTCGTGTCGAAGTCGTGTCGAAGGAGACCGGTGGTGGAAGCCGTGCAGGATGCCGGAGTGGTCGTGACGGGTGCGGGAGGGGGCATCGGGGCCGCACTGGCCCGGCGGTTCGCCGCCGAGGGTGCCCGGGTCGTCGTCAACGACCTGGACGCGGACAAGGCCAAGGCGGTCGCCGACGAGATCGGCGGGACCGCCGTGCCCGGCGACGCCTCCACGATCGTCGCCGAGGCCAGGGACGCTCTCGGCGGCACGGTCGACGTGTACTGCGCCAACGCGGGTCTGGCCTCCGGTGGTTCGGAGGCCGCCCCCGAACAGGTCTGGGCACTCGCCTGGGACGTCAACGTGATGGCCCACGTCCGAGCCGCCCACGAACTGCTGCCCGCCTGGCTGGAACGCGGCAGCGGCCGCTTCGTCTCGACCGTCTCGGCGGCCGGACTGCTCACCATGGTCGGCGCGGCCCCCTACAGCGTCACCAAGCACGGCGCGTACGCCTTCGCCGAATGGCTGTCCCTGACCTACCGCCACCGCGGTGTGAAGGTCCACGCGATCTGCCCGCAGGGCGTGCGCACCGACATGCTCGCCGGCACCGGCAGCGCGGGCGACCTGGTCCTCAAGCCCACCGCGATCGAGCCGGAGGAGGTCGCGGACGCCCTGTTCACGGGCATCGACGAGGACCGCTTCCTGATCCTGCCGCACCCCGAGGTCGCCGACTACTACCGGGCGCGGGCAGGCTCCCCCGACCGATGGCTGACCAGCATGAACCACATCCAGCAGAAGTGGGAGGCGGATGGCCGGTGACCACTTCCGCCTACACGGCCAAGCCGTGGCTCGCCCTGCTGAACGACGCCCAGCGCGCGCCCGTCAGCCCCGCCGACTCGCCGGTGCACGCGCTGCGCCGGTCCGTCGCCGAGGCCCCGGACCGCACGTTCCTGGCCTACTTCGACGGCCGCCTCAGCCACCGCGAGGTGGACGAGCTGAGTGACTCCGTCGCCGGGCACCTCGCCGCACGCGGGGTGGTACGCGGTGACCGGGTCGCCGTCCTGCTGCAGAACTCCCCGCAGTTCGTCCTCGCCGTCCTCGGCGCCTGGAAGGCCGGCGCGACCGTCCTCCCGGTCAACCCGATGTACAAGTCGGGGGAGGTCTCCCACGTCCTGCGGGACGGCGAGGTGGCCGCGCTGGTCTGCTCCGACCGGGCCTGGGAGGCGTACCTGCGGGAGACGGCCGCCGGCTCGACGGTCCGCGTCGTCCTCACCGCCTGCGAGCTGGACCTCCAGACGAGGAACGACGAACGCGTCCTGGCCTTCGAGCGGCTGCCGCAGGCACCCGACGCCGACGACCTCGTGACCGTCGCCCGCGCGGGCCACGAGGCACCCGGCGACCGGGACCCGGCCCCCTCCGACATCGCGCTCATCAGCTACACCTCGGGCACCTCCGGAGCCCCCAAGGGCGCCACCAACACGCACGCCAACATCATGTACAACGCCGAGCGGCAGCGGACCGGGCTCGCGCTGCCCGGGGTGCCCGTCTACTTCGCCATGGCACCCCTTTTCCACATCACCGGAATGGTCTGCCAGCTCGCGGCCTGCCTGAACAGCGCGGGCACCCTCGTCCTCGCGTACCGCTTCGAGGCGGGGGTCGTGCTCGACGCGTTCGCCGAGCACCGGCCGCACTACACGGTCGGCCCCTCGACCGCCTTCATGGCGCTGGCCGCGCACCCGTCCGCGACCCGCGACCACTTCTCGTCCTTCCACGTCATCTCCTCGGGCGGAGCGCCGCTGCCGCCGGCCCTGGTGGAGAGGTTCCGGGCCGGCTTCGGCCCCTACATCCGCAACGGCTACGGGCTGACCGAGTGCTCGGCGCCCTGCGCGGCCGTGCCGCCCGGCCTGGAGGCCCCGGTCGACCCGGCCTCCGGCACGCTGGCCGTCGGGGTGCCGGGCCCCGACTCGGTCGTCCGCATCGTCGACGACGAGGGCCACGAGGTGCCCCTCGGCGAGCAGGGCGAGATCCTCGTCCGCGGCCCGCAGGTCGTGCCCGGGTACTGGCGGCGCCCCGAGGCCACCGCCGAGACCTTCCCCGACGGGGAGCTGCGCACCGGCGACATCGGGTTCATGGACCGGCAGGGCTGGCTCTACGTCGTCGACCGCAAGAAGGACATGATCAACGCGTCCGGGTTCAAGGTGTGGCCGCGGGAGGTCGAGGACGTGCTCCACACCCATCCGGCGGTCCGCGAGGCGGCCGTCGTGGGGGTCCCGGACGGCTACCGGGGCGAGACCGTCAAGGCATACGTCAGCCTCGCGCCGGGCGCCGACGAGGACCCGGATGCGCTCGCCGCGTACTGCAAGGAGAGACTGGCCGCCTACAAGTACCCGCGGCAGGTCGAGATCCTGCCCGACTTGCCGAAGACGGCCAGCGGGAAGATCCTCCGCCGGGAATTGCGTTCCCGGTGAGACGGGGGCGGCGGACAGACACGTGAAGAACACTGGAAGGCAGGTGGCGGCAGTGCCCAGAACGACGGACGGGGACGGTACGCCCGTCCCGCGGCGGCTGCTGGCCGCCGCCACCCGGCTCTTCGCCGAGCGCGGCTACGACCGCACCTCGGTCCAGGAGATCGTCGAGGCGGCCGGCGTCACCAAAGGGGCGCTCTACCACTACTTCGGCTCCAAGGACGACCTGCTCCACGAGGTGTACGCGCGCGTGCTGCGCGTCCAGCAGGAGCGGCTCGACGCCTTCGCGGACGCCGACGCGCCCGTGGAGGAGAGGCTGCGCGGGGCCGCGGCGGACGTCGTCGTCACGACGATCGACAACCTCGACGACGCGTCGATCTTCTTCCGCTCCATGCACCATCTGAGCCCGGAGAAGAACAAGCAGGTCAGGGCGGAGCGCCGGCGCTACCACGAACGGTTCCGGGCGCTGATCGAAGAGGGCCAGGACCTGGGCGTCTTCTCGAAGGCGACCCCGGCGGACCTGGTCGTGGACTACCACTTCGGCTCCATCCACCACCTGTCGACGTGGTACCGCCCGGACGGCCCGCTCACCCAGCAGGAGGTCGCCGACCACCTCGCGGACCTGCTGCTGCGCGCCCTGAGGCCGTAACGCGTCGGGCCCGAGGGGGCGGGGGCGCGGACCGTCCGCCCCCGCCCCCTCGGCGGCTCACACGTACTTCTTCAGTTCCCGGCGGGCCAGCGACCGCTGGTGCACCTCGTCGGGACCGTCCGCCAGCTTCAGCGTGCGCGCGCTCGCCCACAGCTCGGCCAGCGGGAAGTCCTGGCTGACGCCGCCCGCTCCGTGCAGCTGGACCGCCTTGTCGATGATGTCGACGACCGTCCGGGGCGTGGCGATCTTGATGGCCTGGATCTCCGCGTGGGCGCCCTTGTTGCCCACGGTGTCCATCATCCAGGCGGTCTTCAGCACGAGCAGCCGCAACTGCTCGACGGCCACGCGCGCGTCGGCGATCCAGTTGTGCACGACCCCCTGCTGGGCCAGCGGCTTGCCGAACGCGGTGCGCGCGACCGCCCGGCGGCACATCAGCTCGATGGCACGCTCGGCCATGCCGATCAGCCGCATGCAGTGGTGGATGCGGCCCGGGCCCAGGCGCGCCTGGGCGATGGCGAAACCGCCGCCCTCCTCGCCGACCAGGTTCGAGACCGGTACCCGGGCTCCGTGGAAGACCACCTCGGCGTGCCCGCCGTGCGAGTGGTCCTCGTACCCGTACACCCGCATCGCGCGCTTGACCTCGACACCCGGGGTGTCGCGCGGCACCAGCACCATCGACTGCTGGCGGCGTATGTCGGACCCGTCCGGGTCGGTCTTGCCCATGACGATGAAGATCCTGCAGTCGGGGTTCATCGCGCCGGAGATGTACCACTTGCGCCCGGTGATGACGTACTCGTCGGTGCCGTCGGGAGCGCGCTCGATCAACGTCGTGATGTTCGTGGCGTCGGACGAGGCCACCTCGGGTTCGGTCATCGCGAACGCCGAGCGGATCTCCCCGGCCAGCAGCGGCTCCAGCCACTGCTTCTTCTGCCGGTCGTCGCCGAACTGGGCCAGCACCTCCATGTTGCCGGTGTCCGGCGCGGCGCAGTTCAGCGCGGTCGGCGCCAGGTGCGGGGAGCGGCCGGTGATCTCGGCGAGCGGCGCGTACTGGAGGTTCGTCAGTCCGGCCCCGTGCTCGGAGTCCGGGAGGAAGAGGTTCCACAGGCCCTGGCGGCGGGCCTCGGCCTTCAGCTCCCCGACCACGGCGGGGGTGTCCCACGGGGAGGCCAGCCGCTCGCGCTGCTCCTCCGCGACGGCCTCCGCCGGGTACACGTACTCGTCCATGAAGGCGAGCAGCTTCGCGCGCAGTTCCTCGGTGCGGGCGTCGAATGCGAAATCCATGGTCCGGTCAGCCTTCCTGAAGGGTGGTCAGGCCGTGCTCGATGAAGACGGGGACCAGGTCGCCGATGCGGTCGAAGCCCGCGCCGACGGTCTGGCCGAGCGTGTAGCGGTAGTGGATGCCCTCCAGGATCACGGCGAGCTTGAACCACGCGAACGCCGTGTACCAGGCGACCGCGGACACGTCGCGCCCCGAGCGCGCGGCGTACCGCTCGATCAGCTCGGCGGGCGTCGGGTGCCCCGCGGCCGTCGCGGTCGTGGAGACGGGGGAGTCCGGCATGTCCAGCGGCATGCTGTACATCACCAGCAGCCCCAGATCGGTGAGCGGGTCGCCCAGCGTGGACATCTCCCAGTCGAGGATCGCCTCGATCCGGTCGTCCTCGCCGATCAGCACGTTGTCGAGCCGGTAGTCGCCGTGCACGACGGCGGCGGCGGGGGAGTGCGGCAGCTCGCGGCCCAGCGCGGCGTGCAGCTCGTCGATGCCGGCCAGGTCCCGGTTGCGGGAGGCGTCGAGCTGCTTGCCCCAGCGCCGGAGCTGCCGGTCGAGGAACCCCTCCGGCCGGCCGAAGTCCGCGAGGCCCACCTCGGCGGGGTCGACCGCGTGCAGCTCGACCAGCGTGTCGACGAGGCCCAGCACCGCGCCGCGCGTGCGCCCGGGACCCAGCGGCGCGAGCTGCTCGGCGGTCCGGTAGGGCGTGCCCTCCACGAAGTCCATGACGTAGAACGGCGCTCCGAGCACCTCCTCGTCCTCGCACAGCAGCACGGGACGGGGTACGGGCACGGCGGTCGGGTGCAGCGCGCTGATCACCCGGTGCTCGCGCCGCATGTCGTGAGCGGTCGCCAGCACATGGCCGAGCGGGGGGCGGCGCACGACCCACCGGGAGGTGCCGTCGGTCACCGCGTAGGTGAGATTCGACCGCCCGCCCTCGATCAGCCGGCCGGCCAGGGCGCCGCGGACCAGTCCGGGCCGCTCGCTGTCGAGCAGGCCGCGCAGCCTGCCGAGATCGAGACCTGGCGGGTGGTCTGGGCTCATCGTGTTCCTCCGTACACCTGAAGCGGGACTCCCCACATGATGCCGACCGGTCGGTATGCAGTCCAGTGGGAGGACGAAACGTGATCGGCGTCTCGGCCGGGACGAACCCCCCGAGCGGCCGGTGCCGCTCGGGGGGTTCGGTGGTACCCGCTCGTTCGGGCCGGTGTTCCCGGGCCATGCCGCCGCCGGTCCGGGGCGGTCCTCAGTGGTCGTCCCAGTGCCCGTCGTGCAGCGCGTGACGGTGGCCGTCGTGAACGTAGTCGACGTGGTCGCCGTGCGGCACGGCCCGGTGGCCGCAGCCCTCCCCGTGCTCGTGGCCGTGCTCGGGGTGAGGGGTGTGCCCGCCGGGTTCGCACTCGTCCCAGTGCCCCGAGTGCCGCCGGTGCAGATGCCCGTCGTGCGCGTAGTCGACATGGTCGCCGTGCGGCACCTCGGCGTGCCCGCAGTCCGGGCCGTGCGTGTGCTCGTGCGTGGAGTGTTCCTGGTGGAGGGTGCTCATGCGCCCACCTTCCGGCGCGGAGCGCGGCGGGAGCCGGGAGGGCCGTGCGGAATCCGCGACATCGGCCCCGAATGGACCACGCGGTGCGCGCGTCACCGTGCCGGCCCGTCCCCGCTGTCGACGGGGCTCGGGAGCGGGATCGGCCCGGGGCGCCGAGGGCTCGCCGGGGGCCGTGGCGCTCCCCCGGGGCCCCGTGGGGGTCTCCGTCCCCGGCCCGCCCGTCGCCCGGCGGCCTGGTCCTGCGACCGGACGGCGTGTACGGGCGCCAGGGCCCGCCGGTGGGGTCGGCGGACGCGCACCCCGCCCTCCCCGGGCGCCGGGCGCGCGCCGCGGCCGTTTCTGCGGCCGGATGCGTGCGCTGCGGCTGCGGGCCTGCGGTAGGGGCTGGATGACGCGCGGGCCGCCCTTCCCGGGCGTGGGGCGCGGGCGGCGCCCGGCAGCCAGGTTCCCGCGGCCGGACGCGTGCGCTGCCGCCGCGGGCCCGCCTGTGGGGCCGCAGGACGCGCGTCCCGACCTCCCCGGGTACCGGGCCCACCGTCGCCCGGCGGTCCGTCCTGCGGCCGGACGGCGTGTACGGGCGCCGCGGGCCCGCCGGTGGGGCTGGATGACGCGCGGGCCGCCCTTCCCGGGCGTGGGGCGCGGGCGGCGCCCGGCAGCCAGGTTCCCGCGGCCGGACGCGTGTGCTGCCGCCGCGGGCCTGCCTGCGGGGCCGGAGGACGCGCGTCCCGACGTGCCCGGGCACCGGGCCCACCGTCGCCCGGCGGCCCGTCCTGCGGCCGGACGGCGTGTACGGGAGCCGAGGGCCCGCCGGCGGGGCCGGAGGACGCGCGTCCCGACCTCCCGGGGTGCGGACGGCGTCCGGCTGTCGGGTGGCCCCGGGGTCGTCCGAGGGGTCTACGGTGGCCCGGCGCGTACGCGCCCGGCGGCCCGGGGCCCGGGGGGCTGCGTGGCCGGGCTGAGCCGGGCCGGGTGCACCGCTCACCGGCGGCGTGGGACCCGGCCGGGGCCTCGCCGGGGTCAGAGGACCAGGGCCGTCGCGCACACGGCCAGCGCGACCGCGCAGAGCGCGGCGGCGCTCGCGTGCGCGGGCGTCAGCGCGGCAGGCCGCCCGCCCAGCGCCAGCACGCGGATCCTCCGGTGTGCCACCACGAGCAGGCCCAGCCACAGCGCGCAGCACAGCGCGAACGCCACGTGACCCGCCGCGCCGGCCCCTTCCCGCAGGGCGGACTTCCCGGCCAGCACGGCGACCACGGTCGCCGTCAGCGTCGTGCGCCGCCACGCGAGCCGTGTGCGTTCCGGCTGGAGTCCCGGGTCGCGCGCCGGAGCCGTCACTCCTGCCATCCGGCCAGCACGACCACCACCATCGCGAGCGCCACCAGGGCCACCCCGATGCTCAGCAGGGCCGGGAAGCGGGACACCGGCAGATTCTCGCGGCGGCGTATCGCCCGCTCGCACCGCACCCAGTGGTTCACGGCGCGCAGCGCGCACAGCGCCCCCGCGGCCAGCAGTCCGAGCGCCAGCCCGACCCGCCAGGCCCACGGCAGGTCCGGCAGGAACTGGTCCACGGCGAAACCGCCGCCGATGAGTGCCAGCGAGGTGCGCAGCCAGGCCAGGAACGTCCGCTCGTTCGCCAGCGAGAAGCGGTAGTCCGGCGTTTCGCCCTCGTCCTCGATCCGCCCGGGCGCGAACCAGAACCGGACGTTCCGTACGAGTTCGATCACCCGCAGGACCTTACCCATCCCGTCCGAGCCCTCCGCGCGGAGGCCCCGGGCGTGCCGCCGAAGGGCGGCACAAGGCAGTGGCGGGCGGCGAAGGGCGTCAGCCGACGTCCCGGAACGCCCTCAGGCGCGTGTAGGCGTCCAGACCGTCCGGGACCCACTCCCACTCGGTCAGCCGCCGCAGCACCTCGTCCTCCGGCAGGAAGGCGTGCCAGGCGACCTCCTCGACCTGCGGCTCCACCGCCGTGTCGCAGCGCACCTCGTACACGGCCGACCACCAGGCCCGTCCGGCCCCGTCGTCGTAGAGGAACTTGAACAGGAACTCCGGAGCGGCGAGCCCGTAGACCCCCAGTTCCTCCTCGGCCTCGCGCAGAGCGGCCTCGTCGTAGGTCTCGCCCGCCCCCACGACCCCGCCCACGAACATGTCGTACAGCGAGGGGAACACCAGCTTCCCGGCCGTGCGCCGGTGCACGAACAGCCGCCCCCGCGCGTCCCTGACCTGGATGAACGCGCACCGGTGCAGCATCCCGCGGGCGTACACGTCCCCGCGTCTCGCCCGGCCCACCACGACGTCGTCCCGGTCGACGACGTCGAGGACCTCGTCGGCGGAGCTCATACCCGCAGCTCCCGCACCCGCTCCTTCGGTGCCGCGGCGCCACCGGGCATCCCGGGGTGAAGCCCCAGCAGGACGACTCCCGCCACGATCGCGGCGAGCCCGGCGGCCTCCCAGGCCAGCGCCCCGACGTCGGTCCGCAGCCGGTCCCCGAGGAAGCCCACCCCGCACGCGATGCCCGCCAGCGGCTGGGCCGCGGTGAGCCCCGGCAGCGACATCCGCAGCGGCGCGGTCTCGAAGGCGCTCTGCACCAGCACGAGCCCGGTGATTCCGAGCGCGATCACCGCGTACACCTGCCAGCCGGTGGCCAGGGCCGTCCAGCCGCCGTCCGAGAACCGCTGGCCGCTGATCCGGGTGAGCGCGTCCTGTACGCCGTACAGCAGGCCCGCCGCGACCCCCAGCAGCACCGGCCCCGCGCTCAGCCTGGACCGTTTGGCGAAGGTCGTCAGGAGCAGCGCGACGCCGAGCACCACGCCGATGATCAGCCAGCGCCGCAGCGGCTGCGTGTCGGCCTCGCCGCCCACGGGCTGCCCGGCCACGATGAACGCCGTGACCCCGCCCGCCAGCAGCGCGAGGCCGGCCCAGCCCTGGCGCCCCAGTGGCTGCCGGGTCTGGCGCCGGGAGAGCAGCAGCGCGAAGAGGAGGTTCGTGGCGAGCAGCGGCTCCACGAGGGAGATCTCGCCGTACGACAGCGCCGTGGCGCCCAGCACCATGCCGACGACCATGAGTCCGATCCCGCCCAGCCAGCGCGGCACCCGCACCAGGTCGAGCAGCAGCCGGGGCGACAGGAAGTCCTTCAGGGGCGCGTGCGCCGCCGCGTTCTGCTGGAGGACGAAACCGAATCCCAGACAGCAGGCGGCGCCGACGGCGAGGACGAGAACCAGGACGGACACTGAGTACCTCGATACTTCGGATCTCCGCACGGAGGGAAGAACAGGTGCGGTCGGTGCGGGGTATCGACCGACTGTAGCCCGACTACCCCGAACGCGGCAGTTGACTGGGTCACTCCGTTGCCCAAGGATCTGACCCACCGGTAACAAGTCCGACGAAGGGCCTGCTCATGGCGTACGACGCTGATGTGATCGTGATCGGGGCGGGCCTCGCCGGGCTCGCGGCGACCGCGGAGCTCGTCGACGCGGGGCGCTCGGTCATCCTGCTCGACCAGGAGCCCGAGCAGTCGATCGGCGGCCAGGCGCACTGGTCGTTCGGCGGACTCTTCTTCGTCGACTCGCCCGAGCAGCGCCGGATGCGGATCAAGGACAGCCACGCGCTCGCCCTCCAGGACTGGATGGGCACGGCCGGCTTCGACCGCCCCGAGGACCACTGGCCGCGCAGGTGGGCCGAGGCGTACGTCGACTTCGCGGCCGGGGAGAAGCGGTCCTGGCTGCACCGGCAGGGGGTCCGCTGGTTCCCCGTGGTCGGCTGGGCCGAGCGCGGCGGCTACGACGCCAACGGGCACGGCAACTCCGTGCCGCGCTTCCACATCACCTGGGGCACCGGCCCCGGCCTCGTCGCCCCCTTCGAGCGCCGGGTGCGCGAGGGCGTCGCCAAGGGGCTCGTACAGCTCCGGTTCCGCCACCGCGTCACCGGCCTGTCCCGCAGCGCGGGCACCGTCGACACCGTGAGCGGCGAGATCCTGGAGCCCTCGGACATCCGGCGCGGCGAGGCCAGCAGCCGGGTCGTCGGCGGTGCCTTCGAACTGCGCGCCCAGGCCGTGATCGTCACCTCGGGCGGCATCGGCGGCAACCACGACCTCGTACGCGCCCACTGGCCCGCCCGCCTCGGGACGCCGCCCGAGCGCATGGTGGCCGGTGTGCCGGCCCACGTGGACGGCGAGATGCTCGCCGTCGCCGAGGACGCGGGCGCCCACCTCGTGAACCGCGACCGCATGTGGCACTACACCGAGGGCATCCAGAACTGGAACCCGATCTGGGAGAACCACGGCATCCGCATCCTGCCCGGCCCGTCCTCGCTGTGGCTGGACGCCCGGGGCAACCGGCTGCCCGTACCGCTGTTCCCCGGCTTCGACACGCTCGGCACCCTCGAACACATCATGACCACCGGGTACGACTACACCTGGTTCGTCCTCGACCAGAAGATCATCGGCAAGGAGTTCGCGCTGTCGGGCTCCGAGCAGAACCCGGACCTCACCGGCAAGTCCGTCAGAGGCGTGTTCCAGCGCGCGCGGGCCGACGTGCCCGACCCGGTGAAGGCGTTCATGGACAACGGCGCCGACTTCGTGGTGGAGAAGGACCTGGGCGCCCTCGTCCGGGGTATGAACGCGCTCACGAAGGAACCGCTCATCGACGAGGCCCGGCTGCGCCACGAGATCACCGCGCGGGACCGGGAGGTCGCGAACCCGTTCACCAAGGACCTCCAGATCACCGCGGTCCGCGGGGCCCGCTCCTACCTCGGCGACAAGCTGATCCGCACGGCGGGCCCGCACCGCATCCTCGACCCCAAGGCCGGCCCGCTCATCGCCGTGCGCCTGAACATCCTCACCCGCAAGTCGCTCGGCGGCCTGGAGACCGACCTCTCCTCCCGTGTGCTGACCGAGGGCGGCGATCCGCTGCCCGGCGTGTACGCGGCGGGCGAGGCGGCCGGGTTCGGCGGCGGCGGTGTGCACGGATACCGCTCGCTGGAGGGCACCTTCCTGGGCGGATGCCTCTTCTCCGGTCGGACGGCCGGCCGTGCCGCGGCGAAGGCCGTGAGCTGACGCGGAGGTGAACTCGACGTCTTCGGAACGATGTTGACGCGAGTATGGGATCTGTCAGGTCTTGACGCGAGCCCTGGGGTGAGGGTTGGCTGTCCGTAGTTGACCACTGACAAAAACCAATCGCCGGTAAATGTCAACCGGTTGGACAAACAACCGCTGAGAAAACCGCGTCGTGTGAGGAAGTCCCGCGGTGTCGCCACCCCCGCCACCACTCGGCCGCGCCCGCAAGCGCGCGGCTCAGGCATTCGACGCCGCACTGGACGACGCCGAACTCGTCGCCGCCCGTGCCGCCCTGGCGCAGGGGCGGTGGACCGCCGTGCGCGCGCTGCTCGTCGAGACCGGCGACGACTGGGACCGCCGGGGGCACCGTGTCACCGCTCTCGCCGAGGAGCCGAGCACGCTCGCGTGGACCCGTGACTGGCTTCTCGCCGAGCCCGAGTCCGCCGACGCGGCGGTGCTGCTCGCCGCCGCCACCGTTCGGCGCGCCCTCGACGGCAAGGACAAGCCCGTGCGGGCGCGCGAGGCGTGCCAGACGGCCGCCGCGCTGCTGCCCGCCGACCCGACGCCCTGGCTCGGCCTGCTCATGCTGGAGCGCGTCCTCGGTGGCGAGCAGGACGTGATCCAGCTCTTCGACGAGGTGCGCCTGCGCTACCCGGACCACCACCACGCCCACCACCTGATGGTCGCCCGGCTCGCCGAGCGCCGCCCCGACACCGGCCAGGACCCGCTGCACGAGGTCTACGACTTCGCCACCTGGTCCGCCGAACAGGCGCCCGCCGACTCGCCGTTGGCGATCCTGCCGGTCGTCGCGCACGCCGAGCGCTATCGCGTGCTGGCCGCCTCCGGCGGCGAGTCCGCCGATCCCGTGGCGTCCGGGCACTGGGTCGGACGCCGGGCCCGCCAGGTGATGAAGACGGCCTTCGACTGGTGGCTGGAGTGGGAGCGCGACGACCATCCGCGCAGCCAGGTCGACCTCAACTTCCTCGCCCACGCCAAGTTCTCGGAGGGCCGGGGGGCCGAAGCGGCCGCCCTGTTCCACCGGATCGGTCCGTACGCGACCCCGGCGCCGTGGTCCTACCCCGACCGCGATCCGCACTCCGCCTTCCGTGCCGCGCGCGACAGCGTGCTCGGCACGGTCTGAACGACACCCCCGAATCCGAAAGGACAACCCCGCCATGACGACGGGCAGTTCGAACACAACGAGTGCCGCGAGCGCGGACAGACCGGCCGCCGCGGACAGCGGCATCAGCACCTTCAAGGGCCAGGACCGCGCCCTGCGCTCCGACCGGCTGGGCACGGGCGGGCTCCTCCTGTCCGTCCTCGCGGCGACCGCCCCGCTCATGGTGGTTGCGGGTGTCATGCCCACCACATTCGCGGTGATGGGGATCGTCGGCCAGCCGCTGCTCTTCGTCCTGCTGGGGGTCGTGCTCGTCCTCTTCAGCGTCGGGTACGCCGAGATGAGCCGGCACGTCCACAACGCCGGCGCCTTCTACGCGTACATCTCGCGGGGCCTCGGCGGCACCGCGGGCTCCGGCGCCGCGGCGGTCGCCCTCGTCGCGTACAACGCGCTCCAGGTCGGCATCTACGGCATCTTCGGCTTCGAGGTGTCCGGCCTGTTCGCCACCTACCTCGACCTCGAGATCTCCTGGTGGATACCGGCGCTCGTCGCCGCGCTCGCCGTCGGGGCGCTGGGCTGGCTGAAGATCGACGTGAACGCCCGCGTGCTCGGCGTGCTGCTGCTCATCGAGGTCGCCCTCGTCGTCATCTTCGACGTGGCGGCGGTCGCCGACCCCGCGAAGGAGGGCCTGTCGCTGCACGCCTTCAACCCGGACACCCTCTCAGGCGCGGGCCTCGGCACCGCGCTGTGCTTCTGCATCGCGGCCTTCCTCGGCTTCGAGCAGGCCCCCGTGTACGCCGAGGAGACGAGCCGCCCGCACATCCTGGTGCCGCGCGTGATGTTCCTCGCCATCGGCTTCGTGGCCGTCTTCTTCGCGATCAGCTCCTGGGCGCTCACCGTCGCCGCCGGCCCCTCGGGCATCGTCGGAGCGTCGCAGGAGCAGAGCGCGGGGCTGCTGTTCCACCTCACCGAGTCCCGGCTCGGCGGAGCGTTCACCGACGTCCTGCACGTACTGTTCGTGACCGGCATGTTCGCCGCGATGCTCAGCTTCCACAACGTCGTCGCCCGCTACGCGTTCGCGATGGGACGCGAGGGCCTGCTGCCCTCCGTCTTCGGCCGCACCACGGGCTCCAGCGGGGCACCCGGCACGGGCTCGCTCCTGCAGACCGTCGTCGCCGTCGTGGCCGTGTCCGCGTTCGCCCTGGCCGACGACAAGCCCGTCGGCGACCCGACCGCCCCGGTGCTGCACCTGTTCACCTGGATGGGCAACGTGGGCGCGCTCGGCGTCATCGTGCTGATGGCCACGGCCTCGCTCTCCGTCGTCGTGTTCTTCGCCCGCCGGGGCGCCGCGGGGGCCCAGGCCTGGCGCCTGGCGTGCTCCGTGGTGGCCGGCCTCTCGCTGCTCGTGATCGCCGTCTACACCGTCAAGGACTTCGACGTCCTCGTCGGTGCCGGCCCCGGCTCCGCGCTGAGCTGGGTGCTGCCGGGCATCGTCGTGCTGGCCGCCGTCGCGGGCGTGCTCCAGGGCGTGTACCTGCGGGCCCGCAACCCCCGGGCGCACGCGGGCATCGGCCTCGGCAACGAGGCCTTCCAGCTCGACAAGGCGGCGGAGACCGACTCCTGAGCACCCCCGGGTGGACCCCGGGTCCCGGACACCCGCCCGGGTCCCGGACACGTCCCGGGTCCCGGACACCCGCCCGGGTCCCGGACACGTCCCGGGTCCCGGACACCCGCCCGGGTCCCGGACACGTCCCGGGACCCGGCGACAGGTGACGAAAGACTGACGAGCACCCTCGGCCCCTGGCTTCCGGGGGCCGGGGGTGTTCGAATCGGGGGGTGAACCCGGAAACCCCGCGGCCGTCCCCCGACGAGCCCGAAGCGGACGGCGCACCCGTGGGACGGCGGCTCGTCCTCGGGATGCTCGGCCTCGGCGCGCTCGGCGTGGCCGCCGCCCCCGTGCTCCAGCGCGGTCTGGAATCCTTCCTCGGCAGCGCCGCGGACAAGGACCCCACCGGACTGACCGGCCTGCTGCCCAACGGCGGCGGCTTCCGCTACTACTCGGTCGCCTCCTCCGTCCCGCACAAGGACGAGGACTCCTACCGCCTGACCGTCGACGGGCTGGTCGACCGCCCCGCCCGCTACTCCCTGTCCGAGCTGCGGGCCCTTCCGCAGACCCGGATGGTCCGGGACGTCCAGTGCGTCACGGGCTGGCGGGTGCCCGACACCCCCTTCGAAGGGGTACGCCTGTCCCGGCTGCTGGACGCCGCCGGAGTGCGCGCGTCGGCCGGGGCGGTGCGCTTCACGTGCTTCGACGGCACGTACTCGGAGAGCCTCACCCTGTCCCAGGCCCGCCGCGCCGACGTGCTCGTCGCCCTCCGCATGCAGGACAAGGACCTCAACCACGCCCACGGCGGCCCCGCCCGCCTCTACGTCGCCCCCATGTACTTCTACAAGTCCGCGAAATGGCTCTCCGGCATCACCCTCACGCCGGACGTCCGCCCCGGCTACTGGGAGGAGCGGGGCTACGACGTGGACGCCTGGGTGGGCCGCTCGAACGGACGGGACGATGACGCGACCTGAGACCGGCGACGCGCGGACGCCGCACCCCGGGGAGCACCCGGCCGGCGCCGCGCGCGTGCGGCGCTTCTCGCCCGCCGAACGCCTGGTGCACCGGACGACGGCCCTGCTGACGGGGCTGTGCGTCCTGACCGCCGCCTGCCTCTACCTGCCGCAGCTCGCCGAGCTGGTGGGCCGCCGCGAGCTGGTCGTCAGGGTGCACGAGTGGTCGGGCCTGCTGCTGCCGGTGCCCCTGCTGGCCGGTCTCCTCTCGCGCGCCTTCCGGGCGGACCTGCGGCTGCTCAACCGCTTCGGACCGCACGACCGGGTGTGGCTGCGCTCGGCGCTGCGCCGGGACGCCCGCCCCGGATCACGGCCGGCCGGGAAGTTCAACGCGGGGCAGAAGACGTACGCGGCCTGGATCGCGGGTGCCGTCCTCGTGATGCTCGGCACGGGGCTGCTGATGTGGTTCACGCACCTCGCGCCGCTCGTCTGGCGCACGGGGGCCACCTTCGTCCACGACTGGCTGGCCCTGACCGTCGGGATCGTCCTCGCGGGCCACATCGGGATGGCGCTCGCCCGGCCGGAGGCCCGGCGCGGCATGCGGACCGGTTCCGTCGACCGGGAGTGGGCGGAGCGCGAACACCCCCTCTGGAGGCCCTAGCCCCGCCTGCGGCGACCGGACCGTCCGGCCCCCCGGGACCTGCCGGGGGACCGGACGGCGGGCTCAGGCCAGCGCCCGCGCGAGCAGGGCGGCCGTCTTCGCCACGAGCGGCTCGTCCTTCGGGGCCTTGGGTTCCGGCCGCGTGGACAGGACCGACAGCACGACGGGCGCCCCCTGCGGAGTCCAGGCGATGCCCACGTCGTTGGTCGTGCCGTACTCGCCCGTGCCCGTCTTGTCGCCGAGGGCCCAGTCGGCGGGCAGGCCCAGGCGGAACCGGGCGCCGCTCGTGGTGTTGGCGAGCAGCCATCCGGTGAGCCGGTCCCGGTCACGGCGCGTCAGCGCGTCCCCGAGCGCGAGCTTCGCGTACGTCCGTCCGACGGCGGCAGGGCTGGTGACGTCCGTCGTACGCCACGGCTCCGCCGAGTTGAGGGCGGGCTCCCAGCGGTCGAGCCGCGTGGTCCGGTCTCCGAGCGAACGGCAGAACCGCGTGATCGCGGTCGGGCCGCCGAGTTCACGCAGCAGCAGGTTCGCGGCGGCGTTGTCGCTGAACGCCATCGCCGCGTGGCACAACTCGGCGACGGTCATGCCGTGCGCGAGGTTCTCGGCCTTGCCGGTGACGGGCCCGTAGCCCGAGTCCTTGACGTCCTTCTCGGTGTAGCGCACCCGCAGCGCGAGGTACTCGCCGCGCCGGTCGAGGTCCCGCAGGACTGCCGCGGCGGCAAGGGTCTTGAAGACGGAGCAGATGGGGAAGGTCTCGTCCGCGCGGTACCGGACGGTCACGCCGGTGACCGTGTTGCGCGCGTACACCCCGAGCCGCGCGGAGTGCTCCCGCTCCAACTCGCCGAGCGCCCGCGTGATGTCGGTTCCGGTCGCCCCGGTGCGCGGGCGGACCCGCGCCCCTGTCCCGTCGGCCGCGTACGCGGAGGGCGTTCCGGCGACCGCGAGGGCCGCCCCGGCCCCGAGGGCCAGCGCCGTACGACGGCCTAAGGGAGTTGCTGAGCTGTTCACGATCGGTCTCTCCTGTCCGTGGATGATCAACGTCCACAGACAGGAGACACCGGACGGGCCCGCCCGGTTCCGGCGGCGCCCCGACCCGGGGCCGGACGCACCGCACGGAGACCGGGCCGGCCGACCGCGGTCGCGCGCCGCGCTAGATGACCAGTGACAGCAGCAGGACCAGTCCGCCGGCCACCACCGAGATGATGGTCTCCATCACCGACCAGGTCTTGACGGTCTGGCCCACGCTCAGCCCGAAGTACTCCTTGACCAGCCAGAAGCCCGCGTCGTTCACATGGCTGAAGAACAGCGAACCGGCGCCGATGGCCAGCACGAGCAGCGAGGCGTGCGCGGTGGACATGTCCGCCGCCAGCGGGGCGACGAGACCGGCCGCCGAGATGGTGGCGACGGTGGCGGAGCCCGTGGCGAGCCGGATCGCGACGGCGATCAGCCAGGCCAGCAGCAGCGCGGGGATCGACCAGTCCTCGGAGATCTCCAGGATCATCCGGCCCACACCGGACTCGATCAGCGTCTGCTTGAAGCCGCCGCCCGCGCCGACGATCAGCAGGATGCCGGCGATCGGGGCGAGGGACTTCTCGACCGTGGAGGAGATCCGGTCCTTGCCGAACCCGGCCGCCCGGCCCAGGGTGAACATGCCGACCAGCACGGCCGCGAGGAGCGCGATCAGCGGTGAGCCGGCCACGTCGAAGACGCGCTGCGTCATGTTCGCGGGATCGTCCACGACGATGTCGACCAGCGCCTTGGACAGCATGAGGACGACCGGCAGCATCACGGTGGCGATGGTCGCGCCGAAGCCGGGACGCTTCTCCAGGTCCTCGGAGGGTCGCTCGGGGATCATCCGCTCGGGGGCGGGCACGTCCACCCAGCGGGCCGCGTACTTCGAGAAGAGGGGTCCCGCGATGATCACCGTCGGGATCGCGACGAGGATGCCGAGGGCCAGCGTGACCCCGAGGTTCGCGTCGACCGCGTCGATGGCGACCAGCGGGCCGGGGTGCGGCGGGATCAGCCCGTGCATCACGGACAGGCCGGCCAGCGCGGGGATGCCGATGCGCATCAGCGAGTAGTTGCCGCGCTTGGCCACCATCAGCACGACGGGTATCAGCAGCACGATGCCGACCTCGAAGAACAGCGGCAGCCCGATCACCGAGGCGATCAGCACCATCGCCCACGGCATGGCACGGCCGCTCGCCCTCGCGAGGATCGTGTCGACGATCTGGTCGGCGCCGCCCGAGTCCGCGAGCAGCTTGCCGAGTATCGCGCCGAGCGCGATCAGCACGCCCACGCCCGCCACGGTCGAGCCCAGCCCGCTGGAGAAGCTGGCGATCGTCTTGTCCAGCGGGGCGCCGGCGAAGGCGCCGAGCGCCAGCGAGCCGATCGTCAGCGCGAGAAAGGCGTGGAGCTTGAACTTCGTGATGAGCAGGACGATGACGGCGATGCCCGCCAGGACGGCGATGCCCAACTGCGCGTGGCCCGCCGAGGTGATCGGCTCGACGGGATCCGCTGCCAGCAGCTCGACACTGAGTCTGGTCACGGTGTGTTTCCTTGGGTGGGAGGGGTGGGGGAGAACGCGGGTGCGGGCGGGGAGGGGGGCCCGGTCACCGGTCGAGGGCGCGCAGCGCTTCGACGGCCCGGTCGGTGATCTCCCCGGGGCTGCCGGCGACGTCCACGGCGGTGCCCGCCTCGTCCGCCTGGAGCGGCTGGAGGGTGGCGAACTGGGAGTCGAGGAGCGCCGTCGGCATGAAGTGCCCCTTGCGCCGCGCCATTCGGTCCTCGATGAGGGCCCGGTCGCCGCTGAGGTGGACGAAGACGATCCCGGGAGCCGCGGCCCTGAGGCGGTCCCGGTAGGCGCGCTTCAGCGCGGAGCTGCTGACCACGCCGCCGAGTCCGGCCCGGCCGTGCGCCCAGGCGCCGATGGCGTCCAGCCACGGGCCGCGGTCCTCGTCCGTGAGCGGCGTCCCGGCCGACATCTTGGCGATGTTGGCCTCGGGGTGGAAGTCGTCGCCCTCGGCGTACGGGACGCCGAGCCGTTCGGCGAGCAGCGGACCGATCGTGGTCTTGCCCGTGCCCGCTACTCCCATGACCACGACGACGTGGGGGGTGCTCATGACTGCCTCGCCTGTCTGCCTCGGCACCTGGATGCCGACCTGTGGGTGACGGATGCCGGTCGGACGCCGCATCCGCGTCACGACACTGAAACGCATAGGTCTGATGAATTCAAGAGTGTGTGATGTATAAGTCTGACTTTTTGTTCGCGCGCCGAGCCTCGTAGTCTGAACCTCATGAGCACACCGGGCCGGGGGCTGCACGGCCATGTACTGGAGAGCCTCGGCCCCGCGATCACCGCGGGCGAGTACCCACCGGGCAGCGTTCTGCGCACCGACGAACTCGCGCAGCGCTTCGACGTGTCCCGCTCGGTGATGCGCGAGGCCGTCCGCGTCCTGGAGTCGATGCACCTCGTCGAGTCCCGCCGCCGCGTCGGCGTGACCGTACGCCCCGCGAACGAGTGGAACGTCTACGACCCGCAGGTCATCCGGTGGCGCCTCGCGGGCGCCGACCGCCCCCGCCAGCTCCGCTCGCTGACCGTCCTGCGGTCCGCCGTCGAACCCGTCGCCGCCGGCCTGGCCGCGAAGCACGCCACCGCCGAGCAGTGTGCCGAACTCACCGAGTGCGCCCTCGGCATGGTCGCCAACTCACGCGGCGGGCGGCTCGAGGGCTACCTCGTCCACGACGTCGCCTTCCACCGGATCATCCTCAACGCGTCCGGCAACGAGATGTTCGCCCGCCTCGGCGACGTGGTGGCCGAGGTCCTCGCGGGCCGCACGCACCACCAGGTGATGTTCGAGGACCCCGACCCGGCCGCCGTCACCCTGCACGTCCAGGTCGCGGAGGCGGTCCGCGAGGGGGACGCGGTCCGCGCCGAGGCGCTCACCCGCGAGATCGCGCTGGGCGCCCTCCAGGAACTCGACATCCTCGCGCCCTGAACCCCCGTACGGGACTACTCGGCGAAGTCGCCGTCCACGTACACCCAGGCGCCTTCGAGCCGCTCGAACCGGCTGCGCTCGTGCAGCGAACCCCCGGCGTACGACGCCCGGAAGGTCACCGTCCCGGTGCTGTGGAACGCGGAACCGTCCCCCGTGCCGAGGATCTCCAGACCGGTCCACCGCGTCCCCGGATCGAACTCCACCCGGGCCGGCCGGGTCCGCGGGTGCCAGGTGCGCAGCAGGTAGGCCTCGTCACGGCGCACGAAGGCGCAGTACCGCGACCGCATCAGCGCCTCGGCGGTCGGCGCGGCGGCCGCACCCCCGTGGAACCGGCCGCAGCACGCCTCGTACGGCCCGGCGAGACCGCACGGGCAGCCGGCGGGTCCGCCGGGGAGGGAGCCGGCGGCGCGCCGGGCACGGGGCTGCGGGGAACGTCGGGACATGCGCCCCATTGTGCTGCACACCCACCGACGCGCGGCAGCCGCGTCCCGGCGGCGGCCGTCAGGCGGAGTCCGCCCTCCTCGGCGGATACGGCGGGCGCGCCGGCATCGCCGCCGCTGGGGAGGGCAGCGGCGGCAGCGCCGTCCCGTGCAGCCAGGACGCGAACAACTCGTCCAGCGGCTCGGCCGTGAAGCGGGCCGCGTGCGTGCAGAACCCCGCCGTGGTGACCGTGCCGCCCCGGTGCACGGAGGCCCAGCCGCGCAGCATCCGGAAGAACGCGTCGTCGCCCAGCGCGCAGCGCACCGCGTGCAGCACCAGACCCCCGCGCTCGTAGAGCCGGTCGTCGAACATCAGCTTGCGGCCCGGGTCGGACAGCCGCAGATCCTGCGGCAGCGCCGCCAGCTTGCGGTGGGCGACACCCGCGAGCGCCTGCGCGGTGCGCCCGCCCGAGCGCTCCGACCACAGCCACTCCGCGTACTTCGCGAACCCCTCGTTCAGCCAGATGTGCCGCCAGTCCGCGATGGTCACACTGTTGCCGAACCACTGGTGCGCCAGCTCGTGCGCGATCAGCCGCTCGGAACCCCGCGCCCCGTCCACGTGGTTGGCGCCGAACAGCGACAGCCCCTGCGCCTCCACCGGGACGTCGAGGTCCTCCTCCGTCACGACCACCGCGTACTCGCCGAACGGGTAAGGGCCGAAGAGCTCCTCGAACAGGTCCATCATCGCGGGCTGGCGCGCGAAGTCCCGCGAGAACTCCGTCAGCAGGCCCCCCGGGATGTGCCCCGCCTGCGGCACCCCGCCCAGACCCGGATCGCCGAGCAGCACCGTCTGGTACTTCCCGACCGACAGCCCGACCAGGTAGCTGGAGGTCGGCGCCGCCTGCTCGTACACCCACGTGGTCGTGGACGCCCTCGCCGTGCGGGCCAGCAGCCGCCCGCCCGCCACCACCGAGTACGCCGACGGAGTCGTGATCGAGATCTGGTACGAGGCCTTGTCCGCCGGACGGTCGTTGCAGGGGTACCAGGACGGCGCGCCCACCGGCTGGCTGGCCACCAGGGCCCCGTCCTCCAACTCCTCCCAGCCGAGCCCGCCCCACGGGCTGCGCACCGGCTCGGGGTTGCCCGCCCAGGTGACCTCGATCGTGAACGCGGCCCCGGCCCGGACCGGCTTGGCCGGACGGATCCGCAGCCTGCCGCCCCGGTGCGTGTAGTGCGGCACCCGGCCGTCGACCCGCACCCGGCCGACCCTGAAGTCGGCGAGGTTCAGCTGGAACTCGGTGAGCGGCGCCCGGCCCGCAATGGCGTTCAGCCGCGCCGTGCCGGACAGCCGGTTGGGACCCGGACGGTAGTCCAGGGCGAGCTCGTACCGATGCACCCGGTAACGGGGGTCGCCGTTGGCCGGGAAGTACGGGTCCGCTCCCACTGTCTGCTGAGCCACTGAAGTGTCTGCTCCCTGCGCTGCGCTCGTACGGGGTGCCGGTCCACCGTCCCCCGGCAGCGTACGGGCCGCACCTAGGGACGCCATGCCTCGATCGGATTGCCCAGCCAGCGGGTGTCGTCGGGGACGGACTCCGCAGCCATGACGAGGGAGGCGGGCCCCAGCGTGCTGCGCGCCCCGACGGTGCTGCCGGGCAGGACGATTCCGCCCGGGCCCAGCGTGGCGCCCTCACGGAGGACCACAGTATCCGTCCGCAAGATCCGGTCGTGGAAGAGGTGGGTCTGCAGCACGCAGCCCCGGTTCACCGTCGCCGCGCCGCCCACCGTGACCAGGTCCGTCTCCGGCAGCCAGTAGCTCTCCACCCACGCGCCCCGGCCGATCCGGGCGCCCAGGGCGCGCAGCCACAGGCTCATCGCCGCGGTGCCCGGCACCGAGCCCGCCAGCCACGGCACCGCCACCACCTCGACGAAGGTGTCGGCCAGCTCGTTGCGCCACACGAAACCGCTCCACAACGGGTGCTCGCCCGCCCGGTGCCGCCCCACCAGCAGCCACTTCGCGGCGACGGACACCAGCCCCGCCAGCACGCCCGCCGCCAGCAGCACCGGCCCGGCCAGCGCCCAGGCCCACACCCCCAGCGCACTGAGCGCGGCCACCGTCAGCACCACCAGAGCGGCCGAGCAGAGCACCGGCACGATCCGGCACAGCTCCACCAGCCCGCGCGCCCACAGCAGCCGCGCCGGCGGATCGTACGTACGGCTCTGGTCGCCGCCCCGCGACGAGCGCGGCAGCCGCACCGGCGGCAGCCCCAGGTACGAGCTGCCCTTCTTGGCCTTCTTCGGGGTCGCGGACAGCACCCCGACGAGCCCCCCGTCGGGGACGGAACGGCCCGGCGCGGTCATCCCGGAGTTCCCGAGGAACGCCCTGCGCCCGATCTCCGCCCGCCCCACGCGCATCCAGCCGCCCCCCAGCTCGTAGGGCGCCGTCAGGGTGTCGTCGGCCAGGAACGCGCCCTCGCCGACCGTCGTCAGACTCGGCAGCGCCAGCACCGTCGACACCTCGGCGCCGCGCCCGACCCGCATGCCGAGCAGCCGCAGCCACACCGGCGTGACCAGCCCCGCGTACAGCGGGAACAGGGTCTCCCGTGAGCGGTCCATCAACTGGGTGACCGTCCAGGCCTGCCAGCCGACCCTGCCGTGCGTCGGATGCGTCCCCGGCCGCAGCCCGAGACTCAGCAGCCGCACCGCGAACACCAGGAGCAGGGCGTAGGCGCACCCGAAGGCCAGCGTCGCGGGCACCAGCGCCGCGGCGGCGCCCAGCAGCGCCCCGCCGAGACCGGCGGCCGGGGGGACGAAGGCCCGGGCGACCAGCAGCGCCGCGAACCCCGCGGCCACCGGCAGCGCGGTCAGCCCGAACCCGGTCGCGCCGTACGCCAGCCGCCAGGCCGTCCCGCGCCGCGGACGCTCCTTGGGCCAGTCGCGCTTCGCCCTGCCCAGCTTCACCGCGGGCGCCCCGGCCCAGCGCTGGCCGGTGGGCACGTGCCCGGACACGGCGGAACCGGGAGCGACCTCGGCCCGCTTGCCCACGCGCGCCCCCGGGAAGAGCATGCTCCGGGTGCCGACCACGGCGTGGGCGCCGACCTTGACCGGCCCGATCTCCAGACGGTCGCCGTCGAGCCAGTGCCCCGACAGGTCCACCTCGGACTCCACGGCGGCGCCCCGGCCCAGCTTCAGCATCCCGGTCACCGGCGGCAGCGAGTGCAGGTCCACGTCGGGCCCGACCTTCGCCCCCAGCGCCCGCGCGTACCGCTGCAGCCACGAGCCCGTGAGCGAGGTCGCCCCGCTGAACTCGGCGAGCCGCTCGGCCGTCCACAGCCGCAGATGAACGCTTCCGCCCCGCGGGTAGCCACCGGGCCGCACCCCGCGCAGCAGCAGCCGCGCACCCCCGGCCGCGACCGCCAGCCGGCCCGGCGGGCTGAACAGCAGGGCGCCGCCCGCCGCCACCAGCCACCAGGACGCGGTCGGCATCCACGGGTACGGGCCGAACCGGTGCAGGACGTTGCCCAGCGCGGCCAGCACCACGGTCCAGCGCAGCCCGAGCACGGCGAACAGCGGGACCAGCAGCAGGAGCTGGACCGCCTGGGCCCGCACCGGCACCGGCGCGACCACCCGCGCGGTGCCGTCGCCCTGGGCGGACCGCTCCAGACGCCTGGCCAGCTTGCGCAGCACCGGCTGCTGGTAGATGTCGAGGACGGCGGCACTCGGGTAGCGGGTGCGCAGCCGTGTCGTGAGCTGGGCGGCCGCGAGACTCCCGCCGCCGATCGCGAAGAAGTCGTCCGAGGCGTCGGTGACCGGGATGCCCAGTACCTCGCTCCACTGCTCGGCGAGCCAGGCCTGCGTCCCGTACAGCTCCTCGCCGCCGCCGCCGCCGTCCGTCTCCGCACCGGGCAGCGGCCACGGCAGCGCGGCCCGGTCGACCTTGCCTGACGTGCGGGTCGGCAGTTCGTCGACGGGCGCGAGCAGCGGCACGAGTGCGGCGGGCAGCTCCGCCCTGAGCTTCTCGACGGCCGTCGCCCGGTCCCAGCCCTCCTGGGTGACCACATAGCCGACCAGGAGCTGGTTCCCGCCGCGCGCGGTGCGCACGGCGCACGCCGCGCCCGCGACCGACGGAAGTGCCTGGAGCGCCGCGTCCACCTCGCCCAGCTCGATGCGCCGGCCGCCCAGCTTGATCTGCTCGTCGGCCCGCCCGAGGAAGACCAGCCCCTCGGCCTCGGCCCGCACCAGGTCCCCGCTGCGGTACGCCCGCTCCCAGCCGAGCGACTCCAGCGGGGCGTACTTCTCCGCGTCCTTGCCGGGGTCGAGGTAGCGGGCGAGGCCCACGCCGCCGATCACCAGCTCACCGCTGCCGCCCATCGGCACGGGCTCGCCGCCCTCGTCGACGACGGCCAGCTCCCAACCGTTCAGCGGCAGCCCGATCCGGATCGGCTCCTCGCCGGTCATCAGCGAGGCGCAGGCGACGACGGTGGCCTCGGTCGGCCCGTAGGTGTTCCACACCTCGCGCCCCTCGGTGACCAGCCGCTGCACCAGCTCGGGCGGGCAGGCCTCACCGCCGAAGATCAGCAGCCGGACCTCGTTGAGGGCCTCCGGCTCCCACAACGCCGCCAGCGTCGGCACGGTGGACACGACGGTGATCTCCTGCTCGACCAGCCAGGGCCCCAGATCGGCGCCGCTGCGCACCTGAGCACGCGGCACGGGCACCAGGCAGGCCCCGTGCCGCCAGGCGAGCCACATCTCCTCGCAGGAGGCGTCGAAGGCGACCGAGAGGCCGGCCATGACCCGGTCGCCGGGACCGATGGGGTCCTCCGGCAGGAACAGCCCGGCCTCCGCGTCCACGAAGGCGGCGGCGCTCCGGTGGCTGACCGCCACGCCCTTGGGCCTGCCGGTCGAACCGGAGGTGAAGATGATCCACGCGTCGTGCTCGACGCCCGGCCGAGCCGCGCGTGTGCCGCCGCTGCCGTGGACGGTGAGTTCGTGCCCGGCCCCGACGACCGCCCGCACCCCCGCCTCGCCGAAGACCAGTTCGGCCCGCTCGTCCGGGTCCTCGGCGTCCACCGGCACATAGGCGGCACCGGCGGCCAGCACGGCGAGGATCGCCACGTACAGCTCGTCGGTCCCGGACGGGACGCGGACGCCGACGCGGTCCCCGAGGCCCACGCCCGCGGCGCTGAGCCGACGGCGGAGGGTCTCGACCTCCACGGCGAGCGCGCGGTAGGTGAGGCAGCGCCTGCCGTCGTCGAGGGCCGGCTCGTCCGGGTGGGCCCGCACGGAGGCGTCGAAGATGTCGACGAGCGTGCGCGCGGAGGGGGCGCCTGCGGCGGAGAAGCGTGCCAGGTCGCCGAACTCGGCCCGCACCTCGGCGTCGGACAACGCGAGATCGGGGCCTTGCTGGAGGGCTGCCATCGGGTCCTCACGTGTGGTTCCCGGAACGTCCGGGGGCGCCGGCGGGCCCGCAGGTATGCCTGGGGATATTCCGGTCAGCGCCGAACAAGCGTGGAATTTTAGTACGACGCTAAGCGGGGACCCCGGGCCCGGCGAGGCGGGGAGGCCTTCGGAGGGACACGGAACCGGATGTTCCGGAGCCCTGACATGGAGGTACGTCAACCTGACGAGATCTGTCCCACATCCGGCCCCGGGGGCGGGCGGACCCGGCGGACGGGCACCCCCGCGCGCCCATGGAGGAGGGGCGGGGCGGGGCGGGCGACGGAACGGCGACGAACAACCAGTGAGGGCCGCGACCAGTGGTCGCGGCCCTCACTCCGTGTGTGTCCGAGGGGGGACTTGAACCCCCACGCCCGATAAAGGGCACTAGCACCTCAAGCTAGCGCGTCTGCCATTCCGCCACCCGGACAAGGTGTCTGTCGCGCGGGGTTCCCCTCGCGGCGACGAAGGAAACATTACCAGGCTTTCGAGGGCCCCCGATCACGGGCCGTCGCCGCGTGAACGACGTGTGACGGAGCGGGTCCGGCCTTGGGGACGGGAGGCCGGAGGGGGAGGATGAGAGGGTCCACCAGCAGTGACCGTGGGAGGAAGCAGCGTGAGCGAGCCGGACACGACCAGGAGCATCAAGGGTGAGGACGAGGTCGTAGACCTCTGTCGCGAGCTGATCCAGATCGACACCAGCAACTACGGCGACCACTCGGGTCCGGGTGAGCGCAAGGCCGCCGAGTACGTCGCCGAGAAGCTCGCCGAGGTGGGACTCGAACCGCAGATCTTCGAATCCCACACGGGCCGCGCCTCCACGGTGGTCAGGATCGAGGGGGAGGACCGCTCCCGTCCCGGACTGCTCATCCACGGGCACACCGACGTCGTCCCGGCCAACGCCCAGGACTGGACCCACCACCCGTTCTCCGGCGAGATCGCCGACGGCTGCGTCTGGGGCCGCGGCGCCGTCGACATGAAGGACATGGACGCGATGACCCTCGCGGTCGTGCGCGACCGGATGCGCAGCGGGCGCAAACCGCCGCGCGACCTCGTGCTGGCGTTCCTGGCCGACGAGGAGGCGGGCGGCAGGTTCGGCGCGAAGTTCCTGGTCGACAAGCACCCCGACCTCTTCGAGGGCGTGACCGAGGCGATCGGCGAGGTCGGCGGATTCTCCTTCACGGTCAACGAGAAGCTGCGGCTGTACCTCGTCGAGACCGCGCAGAAGGGCATGCACTGGATGAAGCTGACCGTGGACGGCACCGCCGGCCACGGCTCGATGATCCACCGCGACAACGCCATCACCGAGCTGTCGGAGGCCGTGGGCAGGCTCGGCCGGCACACCTTCCCGGTGCGCGTGACGAAGACCCTCCGGCACTTCCTCGACGAACTCGGTGACGCCCTCGGCACCGAACTCGACCCGGAGAACATGGACGCGACGCTCGCCAAGCTGGGCGGGATCGCCAAACTCATCGGCGCCTCGCTCCAGAACACCGCGAACCCGACCCAGCTCGGCGCCGGCTACAAGGTGAACGTGATCCCCGGCCAGGCCACCGCGCACGTCGACGGGCGTTATCTGCCGGGCTACGAGGAGGAGTTCCTCGCCGACCTCGACCGCATCCTCGGCCCGAACGTGCGGCGCGAGGACGTGCACGCCGACAAGGCGCTGGAGACCACCTTCGACGGGGCCCTGGTCGACGCCATGCAGACGGCGCTGTCCGCCGAGGACCCGATCGCGCGGGCCGTTCCGTACATGCTCTCCGCCGGCACGGACGCCAAGTCCTTCGACGACCTGGGCATCCGCTGCTTCGGCTTCGCGCCGCTGAAGCTCCCGCCGGAGCTGGACTTCGCCGGGATGTTCCACGGCGTGGACGAGAGGGTGCCGGTCGACGCCCTCCGGTTCGGCGTCCGGGTGCTCGACCGTTTCGTCGAGGCCTCCTGACCGGAACCCGCCGCGGATCGCGGGAGGAGCCGTCCCGGAGCGTTCCGCGGCGGGAGGGGACTCCGTTAATCGCCAGCGCGTACGGGATCGACTGAGAAGAGTGAATGCGCTCATAGGCTCGTAGCCCTATTACTCCCTCCTCGTTACAGGTGATGCGATCCGCGGTTGGGATCGCATTGCCAACAAGGAGGAATAATGATCAAGAAGGTCGTCGCCGCTGCGGCTGCCACGGGTGGCCTCGTTCTCGCTGGTGCGGGTATGGCGGTTGCCGACGCCGGTGCTCAGGGTGCCGCTGTGCACTCGCCCGGCGTGCTTTCGGGCAACGTCATCCAGGCGCCGATTCACGTGCCGGTGAACGTCTGCGGCAACACGGTCTCCGTGATCGGGCTGCTGAACCCCGCCTTCGGCAACACCTGCGCCAACGTCTGACGTTGTGCTCACCTCATGAAGGGCCGGCCGTCCCGTGAGGGGCCGAACCCCTGAGGATCCGAGTCCGCGGCCCCGGAGTGCGCGCCATGCGCTCCGGGGCCGTCGATTTCCCGAATTCGGCGCACACGCATCCGAGCGGTGCGCATTCCCGAAGCAATACGGCTCAGCAAGGCAGGGAACAGCTATGCGACAGGTCACCCGCAAAGGCCTGATGACGGTTGCGGCCGCGACCGGTGTCCTCGCCGCCACCGGCGGATACGCGCACGCCGACTCGGGGGCGTACGGGGGTGCCTCGAACTCCCCGGGCGTGCTCTCGGGGAACTCCGTGCAGGCTCCGGTGCACGTGCCGGTCAACGCGTGCGGCAACACCGTGAACGTGGTCGGGCTGCTCAACCCGGCGATGGGCAACAGCTGCGTGAACAAGGGCGGCTCCGGACGCCACGCGTCCGGCGGCTCGCACGCCGCGGGCCACACGAGCAGGTCCCCCGGGGTGGGTTCGGGGAACTCCGTGCAGGCTCCGGTGCACGTGCCGGTCAACGCCTGCGGCAACGGCGTCTCCGTCGTGGGTGTCGGCAACGCGGCCGGGGGCAACGGCTGCGGGAACACGTCGCACGGCCACCGGACGCCTCCCGGCCACGGCCACCCGAACACTCCGGGCAAGCCCGGTCACCCCGGTCACCCCGGTCACCCCGGCCACCCGGGCCACCCGGGTCACCCCGGCCACCCGGGGAATCCCGGTGAGCCCGGCAACGAGGGTGAGCCCGGCGGGCCCGGCAACCCGGGTAATCCCGGTACGCCCGGCAACCCCGGTACGCCAGGCAACCCCGGTACGCCCGGCAACCCCGGCAACCCGGACGGGCCGCGGACCTCCGGGAACGGGACCCCCGGGTCCTCGGACGCGAACCACGTGGGTGCCCGGTCCGCCGCCGGTCAGGGCACGGACCAACTCGCGAGCACCGGCAGCGGGCTGCCCCTCGGCCTCGCGCTCCCCATGGGCGCGGGCGCGCTGCTGGCGGGCGCCGTGCTCTACCGCAGGGCCCGCGCCGCGGCGTGACCGAACGCCATGACGCCTCCCACGGCGCCATGGCCGGACCGGCGCCCCGACGGGGGGCGCGGTGCGACGGGCCCCGTCCCTCGGGGCCCGTTCCGTTTCAGCCGTCCCGCGTCACCAGGTGGCGCGCACCTGGCGGATGATGCGCCGCCGCAACCGCACCCTGCGGCTCCCGTCGCGGTGCAGGCTGAGGCGCTCCAACTCCCAGTGGCCGTACTCGGCATGGTCCGTCAGCAGGCGTGTGGCTTCCTTGCGGGACACCCCGCGCGGCACGTACACGTCGACAAATTCGTATTCCGGCATCGCATCTATTGTGCGTGCAGAGCCTGTGTACGGATAGCGTCTGCACTATGTCTGATGCTGCGCAGCCCACCGCTGCCGAGGTACGCGCCGCCGCCGAGGCGGTCAAGACCGCGCTCGACCGTCACCTGGCGGCGGTCGAGCGCAGGTCGGGTGAGGACGATCCGGCCGTCTACGAGGCGTTCAACGAGCTGGCCGCGGCCGCCGAGGAGTACGACGAGCTCCTCTACGACCGCTACGACGAGGTCACCCCCTTCGAGATCCCCGGGACGGACGACGCCCTGCCGCCCTACGAGGGTCCGGAGGAGCCGAACGCGCTGAGCGTGCTGATCCGCCGCGACTACGCGGTGGTGGAGCCGCAGCGACTGCTGGCGCAGGCCCAGCGGGTGGAGGCCGTGGAGGAGTCCGGGGCCTCGGAGGCGGGATTCGACGCGGCCTCCGGCAGCGTGCACGGCGCGCTGGGTGTCCTCTTCGGGGAGTTCGAGCCCGACGAGATCGCGTCCCGGCACAAGGAGTTCGGTCTGGAGGAGGGCGACTCCACGCTGTGGGTCACCGCATCGGACGAACCGGCCGATCCCGGTGAGTGGCTGGAGGCGCCGTTCGAGCAGGCCGACCCGCACCGGGTGGTCTGCCGCTTCGACGTGAGCGCCGTCTTCGACGAGGAGTCCGACGACCTCGACGACGACGCCGAGCCCGTGGACCGTGACGACGAAGCGGATGAACCCGACGACGCGGACGACCTGGACGAGGCGGACGGAGCGCGGGAGCCGCTGGACGCGGATCGCTGACGGTCCGCGGAACGCGAGCGGTGGCGGTCACCGGGCTCCGGGCCCGGTGACCGCCACCGCCGTGTCCGGGGCCCCTCGGCCCCGCCGCGCGCGCGGCCCCACGAGGCGGGGGCCGCGTGCGGGGCGGCGAGGCGGGGCCGAGGGGCGAGGACTCAGCCGGCCACCGGCACCTGGGCCTTGAGCAGCGCGGGCAGCCGGGTCGTACGGGGCTTCGCGGCCACCTCGGCCACGGCGCGCGGCAGTGCCTGCTCCACGCCGTGGACCACGGAGAGGTGCCGCTCCGCGCGGCCGAAGGCGGTGTAGACCCAGGGCCGGGTCAGGACGCCGGCGGCGTCGCCGGGCAGTACCACGACCACGGCCGGCCAGCGGAATCCGGCCGCCTGGTGCGCCGTGAGCGCCCAGCCGTGCCGGACGGTCTGCTCCACCCGCTCCTTGGGCACCACGACGGCGGTACCGGCGCACTCCAGGTGGAGTCCGTCGGCGTCGGCCTTCACCACGTGGCCCGTGACCGTACGGCCCGGTGAGGGGGTGTGCGCGATCCGGTCGCCCGGGTCGAAGCCACCGAAGCGCCCCGGACCGGGATTGAGCCGCTCCTTGAGCGCGGTGTTCAGCGCCCGGGTGCCCACCGCGCCGCCGTGCCCCGGAGTGATCACCTGGGTCTGCTCCGCGGGGATGCCGATCGCTCTCGGCACCGAGTCCGCGACGAGCTGCACGGTGCGCAGCACCGCTTCCCCGGCATCGCGCACCGGGACGATCACGACCTCCTTGCCGGGCGCCTCGACCTGGTTCAGCTCGCCCACTCCGATGCCCGAGACCAACTCGCCGACGGGGCCCGGGTCCGGAGTGCGGGAGGCGATCTGCGGGCACACCCGGGCGGCCAGCAGGTCCGCGAAGACGCGGCCGGGCCCGGCGGACCACAGCACTCCCGGGTCCCCGCTCAGTACGAGCCGGGCGCCGTCGGGGAGCGACTCGGCGAGCATCGCGGCGTTCTCGACGTCGAGCTGCGGAGCGTCGAGCACGACGAGGAGGTCGGTCCGCAGCAGGCCGTCGCTGTCCCGGCCCGGCCCCTCGGTCCCGGAGAGCAGCCCCGCGACCGTCGTCACCGTCACGGAGTCCTCGGCGCCGGTCGCGCCGGTCGGGTCGGCGGTGCCGGTCGGGTCGGCGGTGCCGGCCCCGGTGTTCGAGGGGGCCAGGCCGGCCTTCCCGTCCGCGGCGGCCAGCAGCGCGGCGAAGCGGCGGCGGCCGTCCGCCGTGTGGGTCGTCGCGCACACCCGCAGCCCGAGGGAGCGGGCGACGGACATCAGGGCCGCCGGCTCGGCGCGGGCCGCCTCGCCGCCGGTGTGCAGGACCAGGCCGTGCGTCGCGGCGGCGCGGATCAGCTCGGCGGCGGAACCGGTCGCGGCCGACTCCCAGCCCGCGGCGGAGGCGTCCTCCTTGGGCAGGGTGTTGACCACGCGGGCGAGACCGTCGGCGAGGCTCTCCTCGGCGAGCGCGTACCGCTCCAGGCCGATCAGGACGCGCACCGGACGCTCCTGCTCGGCCTCCTCACCCTCGTCACCCTCGTCACCCTCGTCACCCTGGTCACCCGCTTGGGAGTCCTCGGGCGGCGTCGTCGGCGCGGGTGCCGGGCCGGTGCCCGGCTCGTCGAGCGCGTCCTGGAACACCAGGGCGTCGCCCTCCGCAAGGGCGCCCTGCAGCGCGGCGTCCGGGTCCGGCACCGAGCGCTGGGCGAGCGCCGCGTGCAGCGCGGGCGCCTCCAGGGCGGTGTGCCCTGCGAGCGCCGCCTGCTCCAGGAGCCAGACCGTCACCGCCCGGCCCCGTCGCTCGTCGTCCGGCCGGCACTCCGCGCCGAGCAGGGCCCGGGCGAAGCCGTCGGCCTGCTCGGGCCGCACGCCGGGCACGCGAAGCAACTGCCACGGGTCCTCGCGCAGCAGGGTCTCGGCCTCCTCGCCGAGGGTCGCGGTCGCCTGGACCGCGAGCGTGTCGGGTGCGCCGCCCCCGACCAGCACGGCACGCACCGCGTCGACGGTCTCCGAGGCCATCGGCGCCGGGGCCCGCGGGACGACGGGCCTGGGCTGCGGGGTGGGCTGCGGGGCGGCCCTGCGCGGGGTCGGCTCGGGTCCGTCGAAGGCGCCGGCCGGGGGCTTCTCGCCGCTCTCCACGGCCCGTACGGCCGCGAGCAGGTCGGCGGCCTTCCCGCTCAGCCCCGCCCCGCTGCTGACGGGACCCGCCTTCTCCGCCTTCCGCCGCTCGATCCGCTCCCGCAGCTCGCGCTGCGCGGCCAGTTCGGCCTCGGCCTCGGACAGTTGGGCGGCACCCTCGGCGGTCGCCCCGGGGTCCGTCCCATCTCCCTCGGCGGCGGCGGGCTCGGACCCGTCGGCGCTGTCGGTGCCGTCGGTGCTGTCGGCGCTCTTGGCACTGTCGGTGGGGTCGGAGCTGTCGGTGCCGCCCGGTCCGTCCGCCGCGGCCTCGGGGCCGTCGGGCGACGGGTCGGCCTGCGGCTCGGCCTCCTCCGCGGCGGCGGGCTCCGGGGCTGCGGGCTCCGTGGTCACAGCGTGCTCCAGTCGTGATCGGGATAGCGGTGCACGGGCGCCGACACGTCGTCGAGCGCCCGGCAGATCTCGTCAGGAAGACTAAGGGTCTCCACTGACAACGCCGCCGTGAGCTGCAGCGCGTTGCGTGCGCCGATGATGGGGGCGGCCACCCCCGGCCGGTCCCGGACCCACGCCAGGGCCACCTGGAGCGGGGTCACGGCCAGACCGTCCGCCGCCGTCGTCACGGCGTCCACGATGCGGCTCGCCGGCTCGTCCAGGTACGGCTCGACGAACGGAGCCATGTGCTCGGAGGCGCCGCGGGAGTCCGACGGCGTCGCGTTGCGGTACTTGCCCGTCAGCACGCCGCGGCCCAGGGGCGAGGAGGGCAGCAGGCCGATGCCGAGGTCCAGGGCGGCGGGCAGCACCTCGCGCTCGACGCCCCGCTGCAGCAGCGAGTACTCCATCTGCGTGCTCGACAGGCGGGTGCGTATCCCGGGCGCGGCGAGCTGCCACGTCGCCGCCTTCGCGAGCTGCCAGCCGCAGAAGTTGGAGACCCCGGCGTAGCGCGCGCGGCCACTGCTGACCGCGATGTCGAGGGCCTGGAGGGTCTCCTCCAGCGGCGCGTCCGGGTCGAAGGCGTGGATCTGCCACAGGTCGACGTAGTCGGTGCCGAGCCGCGTGAGCGAGGCGTCGAGCGCGGACAGCAGATGCCCGCGGGAGCCGTCGAAGCGCCGGTCGGGGTCCGGGACGCTGCCCGCCTTGGTGGAGATCACCAGGTCGCGGCGCGGCACCAGGCCCTCCATCAACTGCCCGAGCAGGTACTCGGCCTCACCGCCGCCGTACACGTCGGCGGTGTCGACGAGCGTTCCGCCCGCCTCCCAGAACACCTTCAACAGGTCCGCGGCGTCGTGCTCGTCGGTGTCCCGGCCCCAGGTGAGGGTGCCGAGCCCGATGCGGGACACGCGCAGGCCGGTACGGCCGAGATGCCTCTGCTCCATGGGCGCTGAGATTACTGGCCAGGACCCGTTGTGTGGGGGCCTGTGGACAACCGGGACCGCATGATCCCCGACCGGCTCCCTGCCGCCGGGCCCGGCAGCGCGCTAGGGTGCCGCACAAGGGACGTTACTGATCAGTAAGGGGAATCGGCCATGCAGCTCGGGATCAACCTCGGCTACTGGGGTGCCGGAATGGACGCGGACAACCTCGCCGTGGCCAAGGAGGCCGACCGCCTGGGCTACGCGGTCTGCTGGGCCGCGGAGGCGTACGGCTCCGACGCGGCCACGGTGCTCAGCTGGGTCGCCGCCCAGACCGAGCGCATCGACGTCGGATCGGCCATCTTCCAGATCCCGGCGCGCCAGCCCGCGATGACCGCGATGACCGCCGCCACGCTCGACTCGCTGTCGGGCGGCCGCTTCCGCCTCGGCCTCGGCGTCTCCGGGCCGCAGGTCTCCGAGGGCTGGTACGGCGTCAAGTTCGACAGCCCGCTGGCCCGCACCCGCGAGTACGTCGAGATCGTGCGCAGGGCCATGACCCGCGAACGCCTCTCGTACGACGGCGCGCACTGGACCCTGCCGCTGCCGGACGGCCCCGGCAAGCCCCTCAAGCTGACCGTGCACCCGGAGCGCGAGCACATTCCGCTCTACATCGCCGCCATCGGCCCCAAGAACCTGGAGCAGACCGGCGAGATCGCCGACGGCGCCCTGCTGATCTTCCCGTCCGCCGAGCACCTGGAGGACACGGCGATCAGGCACCTGCGCGCGGGCCGCGAGAAGGCCGGGCTGACGATGGACGGCTTCGACGTCTGCCCGACCGTGCCGCTGGCGCTCGGCGAGGACAAGGACGTACCGGCCCTGGCCGACATGTTCCGCCCGTACACCGCGCTGTACGTGGGCGGCATGGGCAGCCGCAAGCAGAACTTCTACAACAAGCTCGCCCAGCGCATGGGCTACGAGAAGGAGGCCGCCGAGATCCAGGACAAGTACCTGGCCGGCGACAAGGCGGGCGCGGCGGCCGCCATTCCGCAGCAGCTCATCGACGAGACCACCCTGCTCGGCTCGGTGGACCGCATCGCCGACCGCATGAAGGCCTATGCCGCCGCCGGGGTCACCACCCTGACGCTGGCCCCCGCGGGCTTCACCCGCGACGAGCGACTCGCCTCGCTCCGCGCCGGTACCGAGGCGCTGGAGCGGGCCGGACTCGCGTAGCCGGCGGCGACGGCGGAGAAGGAGAAGTTCTGCGGCCGTGGTGGGGGCTCGGGGGTCTTCCCCGCCACGGCCGTCACGGGTAACAACGCGCGGAGAGCCGCTCGGTTACGCCCCCGTACGCCCTTCCCGTCAGCCGTTCGGCGGATTTGTCCGACGCACGTGTTGCCGCACGCCCCACCACGCATTTGACTCGTTCTTTGCGGAGTCCTGCATGGAGGTGGCAGTCATGCTTTCGGCCAAGAGTCTTTTCCAGGAAATCCTCGACGACGACGAGTCGTTCCGGCTCTTCTGCTCCATCGCTGCGAGCGGGGAGTCGCAGGGGGGCTGGGAGAACGCGCGGATCGCGGCGCTCGTCCCGGCGAGCGAACGCGCGCTCGCTCCCAAGATCACCCGGCACGGAGCCGACGAGGACAAGCACGGGCGGATCTTCAACGCGCTCCTCAAGAAGCGCGGACTCGAACCCGTCGAGGTCCCGCCCGACACCGACTACACGATGCTGCTCGAACGGCACGGCATCGGCCTGGCCCACGAGAAGCTCAAGGGCGACGAACCGCTCACGGTCCCGGACATCGTCACCTACCTCGCCCACAGCAGAGTGACCGAGCAGCGGGCCTCCGAGCAGATGGACCTGCTGCGCCGCCACTTCGCCGACCACCCCGACCTCGGCCGCGCCGTGCGGATGATCTCGAACGACGAGGACAACCACCTCGCCTACTGCCACGAGGAACTCCTGCGCTTCGCGCGCGAGGGCCACGGCAGGGCCATCCAGCGCACCCTGCGCGAGTGCGCGCTCGCCGAGATCCGCGTCTACCGCGACGTCAGCCTCGCCGTCATGGACCACATGGGGCGCATCCTCGGCTGGTCCCGGCCCAAGGCGGCCGTGCTCGCCGCGGGCATCCGCGCCGTGTACGCGTACGAGCGCCTCAACGGCTGGCGCCGGATGGTCTCCCTGACGATGCCGGAGCGCCGCGACGCGCTGGGCGGGCCCGCGACGGCCGCCCCCGAGTTCGCCTGATCGGACGCCACGCGCGCGTGCCGCCGTTCCGCGCGGCCCGCGGGCGTGGGAGGGCCCGGAGCGGTCCCGCCTGCCTTGCGCGCGCGGGGGAGCCGGGAACGGCCCCCTGACACCGGCTAGAGCCAGCCGCGCCGCTTGAAGAGGCGGTGCAGCCCGATCTCCAGCACCGCCATCACCAGCAGCACGGCCGGATAGGACCACATCCAGTGCAACTCGGGCATGTGCTCGAAGTTCATGCCGTAGATGCCCGCGATCATCGTCGGGACCGCCGCCATAGCCGCCCACGCGGAGATCTTCCGCATGTCGTCGTTCTGCCGGACGCTCATCTGTGCGAGATGCGCCGACAGGATGTCCGACACCAGCCGGTCCAGGCCCTCCACGGACTCGTTCACCCGGGTCAGGTGGTCGCTGACGTCACGGAAGAACGGCCGTGCGGCCGCCTCGACGAACGGCACGTCGGTGCCGAGCGCGCCCGAACCCGCGAGCCGTGTCGCCGGGACCGACAGCGGCCCCGTCGCCCTGCGGAACTCCAGGACCTGCCGCTTGAACGTGTAGATCCTGGACGCGGTGTGCCGGGACCCGCCGACCTGCGGCGAGAACACCTCCGCCTCCAGCTCCTCCAGGTCGGTCTGCAGCTCGGTCGCCACCTCCAGGTAGTGGTCGACGGCGGCGTCCGCGACCGCGTACAGCACCGCCGTCGGCCCCAGCCGCGTCAGCTCCGCGTCCCGCTCCAGGCGGTCCCGAACGACCTTGAGGGGCGCCCCCTCGCCGTGCCGCACGGTCACCACGAAGGAGTCGCCGAGGAAGACCATGACCTCCCCCGAGGAGACGGTGTCGCTGTCCGGTTCGTACGTCACCGGCTTCAGGACGACGAACAGCGAGTCGTCGTAGACCTCCAGCTTGGGCCGCTGGTGGGCCTTCAGCGCGTCCTCGACCGCCAGCGCGTGCAGCGCGAACTCCTGGGCGACGCGGTCGAACTCCCCCTCCGTCGGCTCGTGCAGTCCGACCCACACGAAGGCGTTCCCCGAGGAGCGCGCCTCCGCCAGGGCGTCGGAGAAGTCCTCCGGCCCCTCCGTCCGGTGTCCGTCGCGGTACAGCCCGCAGTCGACGATCACGGAGCGTATTCTCCCTCCACTCGGGCCGCGGGGCATTCCGGCCGCCGCCTACGCTGAGCCGTATGCCCACCTTGATCCTCGTCAGGCACGGACGCTCCACCGCCAACACCGCGGGACTGCTCGCCGGGCGCACTCCCGGCGTCGCCCTCGACGAGCGCGGCACCGCACAGGCCGCCGCCCTGCCCGGACGCCTCGCGGCACTGCCGATCTCCGAGGTCGTCACCAGCCCCCTGGAACGCTGCCGGGACACGGTCCGGCCGCTCCTCGACGCCCGGCCCGGCCTGCGGTCGCACGTGGACGAGCGCCTCAACGAGTGCGACTACGGCGACTGGTCCGGCCGCAAGCTCGCCGAGCTGAAGGACGAGCCGCTGATGGAGGTGGTCCAGGCGCACCCCTCCGCCGCCGCTTTCCCCGGCGGCGAGTCCATGCGGGCCATGCAGACCAGGGCGGCCGAGGCGGTCCGCGAGTGGAACGCGCGCGTGGCGGACGAGCACGGCGCCGACGCCGTCTACCTGGTGTGCTCGCACGGCGACATCATCAAGTCCCTCGTCGCCGACGCGCTCGGACTGCATCTGGACCTCTTCCAGCGGATCTCCGTGGAACCGTGTTCCGTCACGGCGATCCGCTACACACGGCTGCGCCCCTTCCTCGTACGCCTCGGGGACACCGGCGACTTCGCGGCGCTCGCCCCGCGCGAGGAAGCCCCGACGACGGACGCCGCGGTCGGGGGCGGTGCGGGCGCACCGTGATCGTCCGCCGCAGTAGGGTGAAGCGGTCGAAGCAGCGCAGCAGTTGTCAGCAGCACTCAGTCGATGGCAGATGCAGTCGATCCAATGGAGACAGGACGTGTCCCGTCAGGTGTTCCTCTACGACCCGCCGGACCGTTTCGTAGCCGGCACGGTCGGGCTGCCAGGGCGCCGCACCTTCTTCCTGCAGGCCTCCTCCGGCCCCCGGGTGACCAGTGTGGCGCTGGAGAAGACGCAGGTGGCGGCGCTGGCCGAGCGGATGGACGAGCTTCTCGACGAGGTCGTACGACGCACCGGCGGCAGCGCCCCGGTGCCGGCGATGGTCCCCTCGGAGGTCTCCGACACCGCACCCCTCGAGTCGCCGGTCGAGGAGGAGTTCCGGGTCGGCACCATGGCGCTCGCCTGGGACGGCGACGAACAGCGCATGATCGTCGAGGCGCAGGCACTGGTGGAGCTGGAGGCGGACTCGGAGGAGGATCTCGCCGAGGCCGAGGAGCGGCTCCTCCAGGACGAGGAGAACGGCCCGCCCATGCTGCGGGTCCGCCTCACCGGCGCACAGGCCCGCGCCTTCGCCAAGCGCGCCCTCGACGTCGTCAACGCGGGCCGGCCGCCGTGCCCGCTGTGCAGCCTCCCGCTCGACCCGGAAGGACACGTATGTCCGCGCCAGAACGGATACCGACGCGAGGCGTGACCACGGCCGAGCTGCTCGCCGAGGGCGAACTCACGGTACGGGGCCGCATCCGCGAGGCATCCAACGCGGTCCTGCTGTGCGACGTGGCGCACGAGGGCCTGGAGGCCGCGTGCGTGTACAAGCCCGTGGCCGGCGAACGCCCGCTGTGGGACTTCCCCGACGGCACCCTCGCCCAGCGCGAGGTGGCGGCCTACGAGGTCTCCGAGGCGACCGGCTGGGGCCTCGTCCCGCCCACCGTCCTGCGCGACGGGCCGTACGGCGAGGGCATGTGCCAGCTCTGGGTCGAGTCGGTGTCGGCGGGCGCGGACCTGCTCGCCCTGGTCGACGCCGAGGAGCCCGGCGAGGGCTGGCGGGCCGTCGGCCTGGCCGAGGTCGGCGAGGGCCGCACCGCGCTGCTCGTGCACGCCGACGACGAGCGGCTGCGCCGCCTCGCCGTCCTCGACGCGGTGATCAACAACGCGGACCGCAAGGGGGGCCACCTGCTGCCCGCGGCCGAGGGGCGGCTGTTCGGGATCGACCACGGGGTCACCTTCAACGCCGAGAACAAGCTGCGGACGCTGCTGTGGGGCTGGGCCGGGGAGGAACTCACGCCGGAGGCGGTCGACGTGCTGAAGGGCCTCGGACAGGCCCTGGACGGCACGCTGGGCACCCGGCTGGCGCAACTCGTCACGGAGGAGGAAGTGGCCGCCACGCGCGCGCGTGTGGCCGGTCTGCTCGCCTCGGGACGCCATCCCGAGCCGTCGGGGGAGTGGCCCGCGATCCCCTGGCCGCCCGTCTAGCCCGGCCGCACACCCCGGCGGCGCCGGCAAGAGGGCCTTCCCGGCCGTCCGGCCCGCTCCGGTTCGTATACGGAACCTCCGTCCGGTTAGGCTCATGACATGCATGCCTGGCCCGCTTCTGAGGTCCCCGCCCTGCCCGGTGAGGGACGCGACCTCCGGATCCACGACACCGCGACCGGTGGTCCCGTGACCCTCGACCCCGGTCCCGTCGCCCGTATCTACGTCTGCGGCATCACGCCGTACGACGCGACCCATCTGGGTCACGCGGCGACCTACAACGCGTTCGACCTCGTGCAGCGCGTGTGGCTCGACACCAAGCGGCAGGTGCACTACGTCCAGAACGTGACGGACGTCGACGACCCGCTGCTGGAGCGAGCCGTACGCGACGGCGTCGACTGGGTCGCCCTCGCCGAGAAGGAGACCGCCCTCTTCCGCGAGGACATGACCGCCCTGCGGATGCTGCCCCCGAAGCACTACATCGGAGCCGTCGAGGCCATACCCGGGATCGTCCCGCTGGTCGAGCGGCTGCGGGACGCGGGAGCCGCGTACGAACTCGAGGGCGACGTCTACTTCTCCGTCGAGGCGGACCCCCACTTCGGCGGGGTGTCCCACCTGGACGCCGCCGCGATGCGGGTGCTGTCCGCCGAGCGCGGCGGCGACCCGGACCGTCCGGGCAAGAAGAACCCGCTCGACCCGATGCTGTGGATGGCCGCCCGCGAGGGCGAGCCGAGCTGGGACGGCGGTTCGCTCGGACCGGGCCGGCCCGGCTGGCACATCGAGTGCGTCGCGATCGCGCTCGACCACCTCGGCATGGGCTTCGACGTCCAGGGCGGCGGGTCCGACCTCGCCTTCCCGCACCACGAGATGGGCGCCTCCCACGCCCAGGCGCTGACCGGCGAGTTCCCGATGGCCAAGGCGTACGTGCACACCGGCATGGTGGCGCTCGACGGCGAGAAGATGTCCAAGTCCAAGGGCAACCTGGTCTTCGTGTCCGCGCTGCGCCGAGACGGGGTCGACCCGGCCGCGATCCGGCTCGCCCTGCTCGCCCACCACTACCGGGCCGACTGGGAGTGGACCGACCAGGTGCTCCAGGACGCGCTCGCCCGGCTCGACCGCTGGCGGGCCGCCGTGTCGCGGCCCGACGGACCGCCCGCCGACGCGCTCGTCGACGAGATCCGCGAGGCCCTCTCGAACGACCTCGACGCCCCGGCGGCGCTCGCGGCCGTAGACCGCTGGGCCCTCCTCCAGGAGGAGCGGGGCGGCACGGACGAAGGCGCCCCCGGCGTCGTGTCGCGCTCCGTGGACGCCCTGCTGGGCGTGGCTCTCTGAGGCCGTAGAGCGGCATAGAGCGGCATAGAACGGTACAGAGCCGCACGGAGCGATACGGAACGACGCGGAACGCCGGTCGGGCGCGAGCCCGGCCGGCGTTCCGCGTCGTTCCCGGTGGCCGTCCGACGACCGACCGACCGTCTGCGCGCCCGCTCGTGCGCCCGCCCGGTCCCGGCCGTCGTGCGCCCGGGACCCGCAGTGCCCCGACCGCACCACTCGTGCGGGCCGCGACGCCGTTGGGCACCGTACGTCCCGCGCCCGGTTCCGCGCCCCGCGCCCGGGGCTCCGCATCCGATCCCGCGCCCCGCGCCCGGTCCCGTCGTCGGCAGAGGGGCGGGCCCGTGGGCGGCCCGCCCCTCCGTGGCGCAAAGGCCGGAGGGGCGGCGCGCCGGCAGCGCACCGCCCCTCCACGGATGTCAGCCCTCGGGCGTGTCCTCGTCGTCCCTCTCGGACTCCGGTCCCGAACCGGACCCCGATCCGGGTCCGCTCTCCTGCTCCGGCCTGGGCGGCTTCGGGGGCCTGGTCCGGCCGCCGGGGCTGTCCCGCAGATACGGCACGCTGTCGCTGCCGTCCGCGGTGGCGTGCCCGCCGGGCGCGGGGCCGGTCGGACCGCCGCCGTCCCGTCTGCGCAGATAGCGCTCGAATTCGCGGGCGATCGCCTCGCCCGACGCCTCGGGCAGCTCGGCGGTGTCCCGCGCCTCCTCCAGCGTCTGCACGTACTCGGCGACCTCGCTGTCCTCGGCCGCCAGCTGGTCCACGCCCAGTTGCCAGGCGCGCGCGTCCTCGGGCAGCTCGCCCAGCGGGATGCGCAGGTCGATGAGGTCCTCCAGGCGGTTCAGGAGGGCCAGCGTCGCCTTCGGGTTGGGCGGCTGCGACACGTAGTGCGGCACGGCCGCCCAGAGCGAGACCGCCGGCACGCCCGCGTGCGTGCACGCCTCCTGGAGGATGCCGACGATGCCCGTCGGACCCTCGTACTTGGTCTCCTCCAGGTCCATCGTGCGCGCCAGGTCCGCGTCGGACGTCACGCCGCTGACCGGGACCGGACGGGTGTGCGGGGTGTCGCCGAGCAGTGCGCCCAGGATCACCACCAGCTCGACGCCCAGCTCATGGGCGAAGCCCAGCAGCTCGTTGCAGAACGAGCGCCAGCGCATCGACGGCTCTATGCCCCTGACCAGCACCAGGTCGCGCGGCTTCTCGCCGCCCACCCTGATCACCGACAGCCTCGTCGTCGGCCAGGTGATCTTGCGGACACCGCCGTCCAGCCAGACGGTGGGCCGGTTCACCTGGAAGTCGTAGTAGTCCTCGGCGTCGAGCGCCGCGAACACCTCGCCCTTCCATTCCCTGTCCAGATGCGCGACCGCGGCGGAGGCGGCGTCGCCGGCGTCGTTCCAGCCCTCGAACGCGGCCACCATGACCGGGTCGACCAGCTCGGGAACCCCTTCGAGCTCGATCACCCAGTACCTCCTTCCGACGTGCCCTCGCGTACGCCCCAACCTTACGGCGTGCACGGGGGGCGCCCGCAGCCCCCTCGAATGGGGGAGTGACCGGATGACTGCCCCGTTCACCACCTCGGAACACCCCGCAGTCATCCGAGCTGTTCCCGTGGTCCCGACCCAACTTCGACCGGGTTCCGAGGCGTTGGTCCGGGCCGCCGGCCGGGGCGGTGACATACGTCGGACGACCGCGGCGACCGTGCGGCCGGGGCCGTGGCGGGCCGCGCCCCGTGCGCGGGCGGGGCGGCGCCGTGCGCGGGCGGGTGCCGTTCAGAGCGTGGTGCGCAGCCACTGCTCCACGCTGGCGATGTGGACGGTGGCCCACGACCGGGCGGCCTCGGCGTCCCGGTCGCGCAGGGCGGCGAGGATGGCCCGGTGCTCGTACAGCGTGCGGCTCACCGCGTCCTCCTGCGTCAGACCGCGCCAGACGCGGGCCCGGGTGGTGGGTCCCGAGAGTCCGTCGAGCAGTGAGCAGAGCACGGAGTTGCCCGCGCTCTGCACGATGCTGCGGTGGAACTCCAGGTCGCAGGCGACGAGTTCCTCCACGGTGGGGGCGTCGCCGAGTGCCTCCAACTGGCTTGTGAGAGTGTCCAGTTGCCGCTCGCTGATGCAGAGCGCGGCCATCCCGGTCGCGGCCGGCTCCAGGATGCGGCGCACCGCGAGGAACTCCAGGACCGTGTCGTCGCGGTGGAAGTCCACGACGAAGCTCAGCGCCTCCAGCAGGAGTTGCGGGTCCAGGCTCGTGACGTAGGTCCCGTCGCCCTGCCGGACGTCCAGGATGCGGATCAGGGACAGCGCGCGGACCGCCTCGCGCAGTGAGTTGCGGGACAGGCCCAGATCGGCGGCGAGTTCACTCTCCTTCGGGAGCCGGTCGCCGGGACGCAGTGCGCCGGAGACGATCATTTCCTTGATCTTTTCGATCGCCTCATCGGTGACCGCCATGGCGGGCCTCCCAGTCACTCAGACATCCGATGTCTCATTATGCGGCCTGGTCCGTCCCGTCCACCCCGCTCCGCACGGATCACTGCAGGCCGGACGGTGTCCAAGTGGGGCCGGGGCCGACGGGCAGGGCCCGGGCGAGCGCTCCGCGGGTCCCGGGAGGGGCACCGACACGGGTACCGGCGCCGCACCGGGGCCGGTACCCGTCCCGGTGCCCGGGCGCGCGGAAGGGGCGGCTCCGTGGCGGAGCCGCCCCTTGCGGTGCGTGGTGCCGGACCCCTAGCGGGCGTCCCGGTTGTCGAGCAGGTCCTGCACCCTGCCGCGCACCTCGTCCGTCGCGAGGCCGCGGATCGTCAGCGTCGTACGGCGGCGCAGTACGTCGTCGGCGGTCTCGGCCCACTCGTTGTCGCGGGCGTACACGACCTGGGCCCAGATCTCGGGGGCGTCCGGGTGGACGCGCTCGGCCAGGGCCGGGCTCTCGTTGGCCAGGCGGGCGATGTCGAAGGCCAGCGAACCGTAGTGCGTCGCCAGGTGCCTCGCGGTGTCGGCCGCCATGCGGGGACCGGGTGCCGGGCCGTCCACCAGCAGCCGGTGCGCGACCGCGCGGGGATTGGCGACCCCCGGCAGCGGCAGCTTCTTCGGCAGTTCGGAGATCGGCTCGAAGTCCTCGCCGAGCGGGTGGCCCGGCAGCGACTCCAGCTTCTTCATGATGGTCCGGCCGATGTGGCGGAAGGTCGTCCACTTGCCGCCCGCGACGGACAGCATGCCGCCCCGGCCCTCGGTGACCACCGTCTCCCGCTTGGCCTTCGAGGTGTCCCCGGGACCGCCGGGCAGCACGCGCAGACCCGCGAAGGAGTAGGTGATCAGATCGCGCGACAGCTGCTGGTCGCGGATCGAGAACGCCGCCTCGTCGAGGATCTGGGATATGTCCCGCTCGTTGACCGAGACGTCCGCCGGATCGCCCTCGTACTCCTCGTCGGTCGTGCCGAGCAGCAGCATGTCCTCCCAGGGGAGGGCGAACGTGATGCGGTACTTGTCGATGGGGGTCGCCAGCGCGGCCTTCCAGGGGGAGGTGCGCTTCAGGACCAGATGCGCGCCCTTCGACAGACGGATCGACGGTGCCGCATTGGGGTCCTCCATCCGGCGCAGGTGATCCACCCACGGCCCGGTCGCGTTGAGCACGAGGCGCGCCGACACGCCGAACTCGTCACCGGACAGCCGGTCCCTGAGCTCGGCACCCGACACCCGGCCGCGCGTGAAGCGCAGACCCGTCACCTCGGCGTGGTTCAGTACCGCGGCGCCCGACTCGACGGCCGCGCGGACCGTCATCAGGGCCATCCGGGAGTCGTTCATCTGGTCGTCGCCGTACACGGCCACGGCCTTCAGGTTGTCGGTGCGCAGCTCAGGGACGTCCTGCGCGGCCTTCGACGGCGACAGCAGATGGCCGACGCCGTCACCGAAGGCCGACAGGGCCGAGTACGCGAACACGCCCGCGCCCAGCTTCGCCGCGCCGTGCGGCCCGCCCTTGTACACGGGGAGGTAGAACGTGAGCGGGTTCGCCAGGTGGGGGGCCACCTGGCGGCTGACCGCACGGCGCTCGAAGTGGTTCTCCGCCACCAGCTTCACCGCGCCGGTCTGCAGGTAGCGCAGACCGCCGTGGAGCAGCTTGGAGGAGGCGGAGGAGGTCGCGCCGGCGAAGTCGCCGGCGTCGACCACGGCCACCCGCAGGCCCGACTGCGCGGCATGCCAGGCGGTGGAGATGCCCAGGATTCCGCCACCGATCACCAGGAGGTCGAATGTCGCCTTGGACAGCTGCTCCCGGGTTTCGGCGCGGCTCGGGTTGGAGCCGTAGGCCGGGCGCGTCCCAAGAGCCGGGACACTCTGCAGGGTGGTCATTGCGAATTACTCCTCGTCAGCGTCGTCTTCGAGCCAGCCCATGGTCCGCTCGACGGCCTTGAGCCAGCTCTTGTACTCACGGTCGCGGGTCTCCGCGGCCATGTTCGGGGTCCACTCGGCGGCCCTGCGCCAGTTGGCGCGCAGGTCCTCGGTGTTGGTCCAGAAGCCGACGGCGAGGCCGGCGGCGTATGCGGCGCCGAGGCAGGTGGTCTCGGCGACCATCGGGCGCACCACGGGGGCGTCCAGGACGTCGGCCAGGGTCTGCATCAGCAGGTTGTTGGAGGTCATGCCGCCGTCGACCTTGAGGGCCGTCAGCTCGACGCCGGAGTCCTTCGTCATGGCGTCGCTGATCTCGCGGGTCTGCCAGGCGGTGGCCTCCAGGACGGCGCGCGCGATGTGCGCTTTGGTGACGTACCGGGTGAGTCCGGCGATGACACCGCGGGCGTCCGGGCGCCAGTAGGGGGCGAACAGGCCGGAGAAGGCCGGCACGAAGTACGCGCCGCCGTTGTCCTCGACCGAGGACGCGAGCGTCTCGATCTCGGCCGCCGACTTGATCAGGCCCATCTGGTCGCGCATCCACTGCACCAGCGAACCGGTGACCGCGATCGAGCCCTCCAGGGCGTAGACCGGGGCCTGGTCGCCGATGCGGTAGCCGACCGTGGTCAGCAGCCCGCTGTACGAGTTGATGATCTTGTCGCCGGTGTTCATCAGCATGAACGTTCCGGTGCCGTACGTGGACTTGGCCTCGCCCGCGGAGAAACAGGTCTGGCCGAACAGGGCGGCCTGCTGGTCGCCGAGCGCGGAGGCGACCGGGATGCCGCCGAGCAGGTCGCCGAGCGGCCCGCCGGTGACCTCGCCGTACACCTCGGCGGAGGAGCGGATCTCGGGGAGCATCGCCAGCGGGACGCCGATCGACTCGGCGATCTTCTCGTCCCACGCCAGGGTGTGCAGGTTCATCAGCATGGTGCGGGAGGCGTTCGTCACGTCCGTGACGTGCTTGCCGCCGTTCACGCCACCGGTCAGGTTCCAGATGACCCAGGTGTCCATGGTGCCGAAGAGGATGTCGCCCGCCTCGGCGCGCTCGCGCAGGCCCTCGACGTTGTCCAGCAGCCAGCGGGCCTTGGGGCCGGCGAAGTACGAGGCGAGCGGCAGGCCCGTCTCGCGGCGGAAGCGGTCCTGGCCGACGTTGCGGCCGAGTTCCCGGCAGAGGGCGTCGGTGCGGGTGTCCTGCCACACGAGCGCGTTGTGGACGGGCTCGCCCGTGTTCTTGTCCCACAGCAGCGTGGTCTCACGCTGGTTGGTGATGCCGATGGCCTTGATGTCGTCGCGGGTGATGCCGGCCTTCGAGATGGCTCCGGCGACGACCTCCTCGACATTGGTCCAGATCTCGGCGGCGTCGTGCTCCACCCAGCCCGGCTTCGGGAAGATCTGCTCGTGCTCCTTCTGGTCGACGGAGACGATGCGCCCGTCGCGGTCGAAGACGATGCAGCGGCTGGAGGTGGTGCCCTGGTCGATGGCGGCGATGAACGGGCCGGTGCCGTGGGAATGCGTGGCGGCGGTGTGCGCGTCGGTCACGGTGTGCTCCTGAAAGTCCGTGGATAAAGGGACTGGCTTACGACGTATTGCTCTCGGCCCGGAGCCGACGTTTCCGTACCGGGTGGCGTACGGCTCCGGGCTGACGTACGGCTCTAAGCAAAGGCGACGTTGTACAGGCCTGCGGCGAGCGCTCCGCCTATCAGCGGACCGGCGACCGGGATCCAGGCGTAGGTCCAGTCGGAGCCGCCCTTGTTGGGCAGCGGCAGCAGGGCGTGCACGATGCGCGGACCGAGGTCGCGGGCCGGGTTGATCGCGTAGCCCGTCGGGCCACCGAGCGAGAGGCCGATCGAGACCACGACGAGGGCGGTGATCAGGGCGCCCAGCGTGCCGAGCCCCTTGCCGCTGTCGTTCAGTCCCTGCGTGAGGACCGCGAGGACCAGCACCACGGTGCCGATGATCTCCGTGGCGAGGTTCTGCCAGACGACCCGGACCTCCGGGCCGGTGGAGAAGACGCCGAGCACCGGGCCGGCCTTGGCCTCCCGGGCCTCCACGGACTTGACGTCGCCGACGATCTCGTCGTCCGTCAGGTGCGCGCGGAACTGTCCGTAGTACGCGACCCACACGAGCGCCGCGCCGATCATGGCGCCGAGCAGCTGCCCCGACCAGTAGGTCAGGACGTTGTTCCAGGCGTCGTCCTTGATCGCGATGGCGAGGGTCACGGCCGGGTTCAGGTGGGCGCCGGAGAGGGGCGCCGACGTGTAGACGGCCGTGAGTACGGCGAAGCCCCACCCGAAGGTGATGGCGAGCCACCCGGCGCCGCGCGCCTTGGAGGCCTTCAGGGTGACGGCGGCACAGACGCCGCCACCGAGCAGGATGAGTATGGCGGTACCGATGGTCTCGCCGATGAAGATGTCGGAGCTGGACACCCGCGACTCCTTTGTCCTTCGTCCAGGGGAAGGCGAACCCCGGGTCCCACCGGTGGTTCGCGACCTCAGGTGAGGTCGTTGCCGGCCCTTGGCATTGACACACTCTAACGCTTATTGCCGGTAGGTGTTCGACAATGCCGACCGATGGACGCGAGTCTCGCTCCGTCGTTACCACCCCGTCAAGGCTTCCGTTATCGAAAACGCGATCGTTATTGATCGGTGTGGGCTATCGGTCCCGCCACGGCCGCGCACAGCGTGCGGACGGGCACGTCGGGTGGCCGGCACGGCATGCGGAAGGGCCGGCACGTCGATGACGTGCCGGCCCTCGTTCGGAACCCTCAGAAGCGCCCGGCGCCCAGGTCCCGCGACACCGCGCGGGCGCAGTCGCGGACCGCGGCGATCAGGTCGGGCCGCAGCTCACCGTCCTTGCAGACGCGCTCCACGGCACCGGTGACGCCCACCGCGCCGACCGGCATCCGCCGCTGGTTGTGGATGGGCGCCGCCACCGAGGCCACACCCGTCCAGGTCTCCTCCACGTCGGCCGCGTACCCCCGCGCCCGCGTGAGGTCGAGCACGACCTCGAACGCGTCCGGCTCGCTTATCGTCAGCGCGGTGAACGCCTTGCGCTCGGCCTCCAGGACCTCGCTGTGCGCCACCGGGTCGTAGGCGGACAGGACCTTGCCCAGCGCCGTCGAGTGCAGCGGCTGCATGGCCCCGACCTCCAGGACCTGCCGGCTGTCGTCGGGGCGGAAGACGTGGTGCACGATCAGCACGCCCCGCTGGTGCAGCACCCCCAGGTAGACGCTCTCGCCGCTGGACCGGGCCAGGTCGTCCGTCCACACCAGGGCGCGCGCCCGCAGCTCGTGCACGTCGAGGTACGTGGTGCCCAGGCGCAGCAGTTCCGCGCCGAGCTGGTAGCGCCCCGAAGCGGTGTCCTGCTCGACGAAGCCCTCTTGCTGGAGGGTCCGCAGTATGCCGTGGGCGGTCCCCTTGGCCAGGCCGAGCGACGAGGCGATGTCCGACAGGCCGAGCCGCCGCTCGCCGCCCGCGAGCAGCCGCAGCATCGCGGCCGCCCGTTCGAGCGACTGGATGTTCCGTGCCATCGCCGTCCTGCCCTCCGTCCCCTTGGACCGTCGGCCCGCGCCCCGGCGCCGCCGTTCGGCAATGTCGAACACTACCGGTCCGTGTGGACCTCCCGCTAATGGGTGGTCACCGTGCACCGCGGTCGGGTTCCCGGCCGGCGAGGGGTACGGATCGCCCGTCCGTCCCGTGGACGTCCCTGACCCTTCGTCCCGCCGCGGGCTACCCTGACGGCGTGCGCCTTCCACGGGAAGCGCAAAGCCGACAGCCGTCGCACTCCAGGGAGTATCTTCCATGGCCTCGTTGCCGAACCCGTCCCCTTCCGTAGGTTCCGTAGGTTCCGTAGGTTCCGTAGGTTCCACCGGTTCCGCCGGTACCTCCGCCTCAACCGGTTCCGCAGAACCCGCAGGTTCCTCCGGCTACAGCAGGACCCGGACCGACGCGCTGCGCGAGGCGCTCGCCACCCGCGTGGTGGTGGCCGACGGTGCGATGGGCACGATGCTCCAGGCACAGGATCCGACGCTCGAGGACTTCGAGAACCTCGAGGGCTGCAACGAGATCCTGAACATCACCCGCCCGGACATCGTCCGTTCGGTCCACGAGGAGTACTTCGCCGTGGGCGTCGACTGCGTGGAGACCAACACCTTCGGCGCCAACCACGCGGCCCTCGGCGAGTACGACATCGCCGAGCGCGTCTTCGAACTCTCCGAGGCCGGCGCCCGCATCGCCCGCGAGGTCGCCGACGAGTTCACCGCCTCCACCGGCCGCCAGCGCTGGGTGCTCGGCTCCATGGGCCCCGGCACCAAGCTGCCCACCCTCGGGCACGCCCCCTACACCACGCTGCGCGACGCCTACCGGCTGAACGCCGAGGGCATGATCGCCGGCGGCGCCGACGCGCTGCTCGTGGAGACCACCCAGGACCTCCTGCAGACCAAGGCGTCGGTGCTCGGGGCCCGCCAGGCGCTCGACAGCCTCGGCGTCGACCTGCCGCTCATCGTGTCCGTGACCGTCGAGACCACGGGCACCATGCTCCTCGGCTCGGAGATCGGCGCGGCACTCACCGCGCTGGAGCCGCTCGGCATCGACATGATCGGCCTCAACTGCGCCACCGGCCCCGCCGAGATGAGCGAGCACCTGCGCTACCTGGCCCGCCACTCGCGCATCCCGCTGTCCTGCATGCCGAACGCGGGCCTCCCGGTCCTCGGCAAGAACGGCGCGCACTACCCGCTCACACCCCCCGAACTGGCCGACGCCCAGGAGACCTTCGTCCGCGAGTACGGGCTCTCGCTGATCGGCGGCTGCTGCGGCACCACCCCCGAGCACCTGCGCCAGGTCGTCGAGCGCGTACGGGACCTGACCCCGGCGTCGCGCGACCCGCGCCCCGAGCCCGGCGCCGCCTCGCTCTACCAGACCGTGCCCTTCCGCCAGGACACCGCCTACATGGCGATCGGCGAGCGGACGAACGCCAACGGCTCGAAGAAGTTCCGCGAGGCCATGCTCGACGGCCGCTGGGACGACTGCGTGGAGATGGCCCGCGACCAGATCCGCGAGGGCGCGCACATGCTGGACCTCTGCGTCGACTACGTGGGCCGGGACGGCGTCGCCGACATGGAGGAGCTGGCCGGCCGCTTCGCCACCGCCTCCACCCTGCCCATCGTGCTGGACTCCACCGAGGTCGAGGTGCTCCGCGCGGGACTGGAGAAGCTCGGCGGCCGCGCGGTGATCAACTCCGTCAACTACGAGGACGGCGACGGCCCCGAGTCGCGGTTCGCGAAGGTCACCCGGCTCGCCCAGGAGCACGGCGCCGCGCTCATCGCGCTCACCATCGACGAGGAGGGCCAGGCCCGGACCGTCGAGACGAAGGTCGCCATCGCCGAGCGCCTGATCGAGGACCTCACGACCAACTGGGGCATCCACGAGTCGGACATCCTCATCGACTGCCTGACCTTCACCATCTGCACCGGCCAGGAGGAGTCCCGCGGCGACGGCGTCGCGACCATCGAGGCGATCCGCGAACTCAAGCGCCGCCACCCGGACGTGCAGACCACCCTCGGCCTGTCGAACATCTCCTTCGGCCTCAACCCGGCCGCCCGCGTCCTGCTCAACTCCGTCTTCCTCGAGGAGTGCGTCAAGGCCGGCCTCGACTCCGCGATCGTCCACGCGTCCAAGATCCTGCCGATCGCCCGCTTCGACGACGAGCAGGTCACCACCGCGCTCGACCTCATCCACGACCGGCGCGCCGAGGGCTACGACCCGCTCCAGAAGCTGATGGCCCTCTTCGAGGGCGCCACCACCAAGTCGCTGAAGGCCGGAAGGGCCGAGGAACTGGCCGCGCTGCCGCTCAACGAACGCCTCAAGCGCCGCATCATCGACGGCGAGAAGAACGGGCTGGAGGCCGACCTCGACGAGGCACTCACCGAGCGCCCCGCCCTGGACATCGTCAACGAGACGCTCCTGGACGGCATGAAGGTCGTCGGCGAACTGTTCGGCTCCGGTCAGATGCAGCTCCCGTTCGTGCTGCAGTCCGCCGAGGTCATGAAGACCGCGGTGGCCCACCTGGAACCGCACATGGAGAAGTCGGACGACGAGGGCAAGGGCACCATCGTGCTCGCCACCGTCCGGGGCGACGTCCACGACATCGGCAAGAACCTCGTCGACATCATCCTGTCCAACAACGGCTACACCGTGGTCAACCTCGGCATCAAGCAGCCCGTCTCCGCGATCCTGGAGGCCGCCGAGGAGCACCGCGCCGACGTCATCGGCATGTCCGGCCTGCTGGTCAAGTCCACGGTGATCATGAAGGAGAACCTGGAGGAGCTGAACCAGCGCAAGCTGGCCGCCGACTACCCGGTGATCCTCGGCGGCGCGGCACTCACCCGCGCGTACGTCGAACAGGACCTGCACGAGATCTACGAGGGCGAAGTCCGCTACGCCCGCGACGCGTTCGAGGGCCTGCGCCTGATGGACGCCCTGATCGCGGTCAAGCGGGGCGTGCCCGGCGCGAGCCTGCCGGAGCTGAAGCAGCGCCGGGTCAGGGCCACCGCCCAGACCGTCGTGGAGGAGCGCCCGGAGGAGGGCGCGGTCCGCTCCGACGTGTCCGTCGACAACCCGGTGCCCGCCCCGCCGTTCTGGGGCACCCGCGTGATCAAGGGCATCCAGCTCAAGGAGTACGCCTCCTGGCTCGACGAGGGCGCGCTGTTCAAGGGCCAGTGGGGACTCAAGCAGGTGCGTACGGGCGACGGCCCGACGTACGAGGAACTGGTGGAGACCGACGGTCGGCCGAGGCTGCGCGGCCTGCTGGACCAGTTGCAGACGGGGAACCTGCTGGAGGCGGCGGTCGTCTACGGCTACTTCCCGTGCGTCTCCAAGCAGGACGACCTGATCATCCTCGACGAGCGGGGCAACGAGCGGACCCGCTTCACGTTCCCGCGTCAGCGCCGCGGCCGGCGGCTGTGCCTGGCCGACTACTTCCGGCCCGAGGAGTCCGGTGAGACCGACGTGGTCGGCCTCCAGGTGGTCACCATGGGCTCCCGCATCGGGGAGGAGACGGCGAAGCTCTTCGAGGCGAACGCCTACCGCGACTACCTGGAGCTGCACGGCCTGTCTGTGCAGCTCGCCGAGGCGCTCGCCGAGTACTGGCACGCGCGCGTGCGCTCCGAACTCGGCTTCTCCGGGGAGGACCCCGACGGCATCGAGGACATGTTCGCGCTGAAGTACCGGGGCGCCCGCTTCTCGCTGGGCTACGGGGCGTGCCCGGACCTGGAGGACCGCGCCAAGATCGCCCGGCTCCTGGAGCCCGAGCGGATCGGTGTCCACCTCTCCGAGGAGTTCCAGCTCCACCCGGAGCAGTCCACGGACGCCATCGTCATCCACCACCCCGAGGCGAAGTACTTCAACGCCCGCTGAGGCCGCCCGCCGCCTCCCCCGCGCCCCCGGGTGCGGGGGAGGCGCGTGCCCGCCCCGCGACCGCCCGGTGAGCCTGCCCGCCCTTGCGGGCATCCCGGTCCGGCACCGACCCCGGGATGACCTGCGCGGCCCCTGCGGGCACGCCGGGCGCCCGGAACCCCTCGCAGTCACCGCAGGACCCCGCAGGCGGCCGGACACGCCCCGGGGGTCGCGCCCCTCCTGGGCCGGCGGTCCAGGCCCCCGCGCACCGGCCCGGACGGGCGCCCCAGCCCTTGCGGGCCTCGTGGTGCCCAGCCCCTCCGGGCCTCGCGGGACCGCCTCGCGGGGGCGGCCCGCCGCACATCGGCCCCGGGCCGTCCACGGGTCCGCCCGGGGACGCTCCCCGGCCCGGCCACGGTCCCGCGAGGGCGTCAGGCAGCACTGCCCCCGTGCCTTCCGCCCCGCCGGCCCCGGCCGCCCCGACGTCTCCGGAGCGCACTTCCCGCCACGGCGTCGTACACTGGTCGGTCCACAGCAGGCCGGTTCCCTGGCGGGAACCGGCCTTCTCGTCCCTCACGGAGGTGTGCCCGGATGACCAGTACGGTCCCCTCAGTCGGTACCCGCACGGCCGAAGGCTCCGCCCTGCAGGCCGTGCTTCTCGACATGGACGGCACTCTCGTGGACACCGAGGGCTTCTGGTGGGACGCCGAGGTCGAGGTGTTCGGCAGGCTCGGCCACCTCCTCGACGACTCCTGGCGCGACGTGGTCGTGGGCGGTCCGATGACCCGCAGCGCGGGCTTCCTCATCGAGGCGACCGGCGCGTCCATCACCCTGGCCGAGCTCACGGTGCTGCTCAACGACGGCTTCGAGGACCGGATCGCCCGAACCCTGCCGCTGATGCCCGGCGCCGCGAGACTCCTCGCCGAGTTGGCGGCGCACGGGGTGCCCACGGCCCTCGTCTCCGCCTCGCACCGGCGGATCATCGACCGCGTGCTGACCTCGCTCGGCCCGCAGAACTTCGCCCTGACCGTCGCGGGCGACGAGGTCGAGCGCACCAAGCCGTACCCCGACCCCTACCTCCTGGCGGCGGCGGGCCTCGGCGCCGACCCGGCAAGGTGCGCGGTCATCGAGGACACCGCGACGGGCGTGGCGGCCGCCGAGGCCGCGGGGTGCCACGTGGTCGCCGTACCCTCCGTGGCCCCGATCGCCCCGGCCTTCCGTCGCACCGTGGTGCCCTCGCTCGAACAGGTCGACCTGTCTTTTCTCCGTGGCCTGATGACGGAAAATCGCTAATCGTTCACCCAGGGTGCACGGCGGAATACGAAAAGAACTACGTGGCTCCGACACCGGTGTAATTCGATCGCCCCCGCCGGCGGGCGGATGGCCGAATTGCCGTGCACCCCAACCTCGTTGAGAGTGTGAGCTTCGCCACTCCACAGGGGGTCGACAGGGTGGGCACCCTGTGTATCGGACCCCCTTCCGGGGGTGTCCGACGTGCCCTTGTGTCCTGATTGGTGGAAAGCTGCACTAATCCTTCCGCTGTCGGTTTTTCGGTGCGTCCGCAGCCGGTTTCGCAGCGTGATGGGAAGTCGACTCCGGCCGCTGCGAACGGTCCTGCGGAGGCGGACTAATGTCAGCGCGAGAACATCGCCGTAACCCCCGTGACCCGTCCGCAACACCCCGGCTTGCCGGGATCGCGGGATCGACAGCTCTGGAGAACTTCGAGGATGAACCGTAAGACTTTGGTGCTGCCGGCCGTGATCGGTCTGCTTGCTCCGGTTCTCGTCGCTTGCGGCGGTTCCGAGGGCGAGGGCAAGAGCGGCGACGCCATTATCGTCGGTACCACCGACGGGTTCACCGCCTCCAAGGAGGCTCCGGCGCCCCTGGATCCCGCGTACGCGTACGACGTCGGCACCTGGAACATCCTGCGCCAGACCGTGCAGACCCTGATGGTCATGCCCAACGGCGGCGGCGACCCGGCGCCCGAGGCGGCCGAGGAGTGCGGCTTCTCCGACTCCGGCAACGAGCGGTACGCGTGCACGCTGCGCGAGGACCTCAAGTTCGCGAACGGCGACCGCATCACGGCGGAGGACGTCAAGTACTCCATCGAGCGCGCGCTGAAGATCGAGTCCGACAGCGGCGTCTTCGCCCTGCTGTCCACGATCGACACCGTCGAGACCAAGGGCGACCGAGAGGTGATCTTCCACCTCAACACCGCCGACGCGACGTTCCCCTTCAAGCTGTCCACCCCGGTCGCGGCCATCATCGACCCGGACGACTACCCGAAGGACAAGCTCCGCGACGGCTTCGACGTGACCGGCTCCGGCCCGTACACGCTGAAGACCGAGGTCAAGGACGACAAGGTTGTCAAGGCCGTCTTCACCAAGAACCCCAATTACAAGGGCACTTCCGAGGTGAAGAACGACAAGGTCGAACTGCGCTCCTTCGACAGCGCCGAGGACATGGGCGCCGCTCTCGAAGAGGGCGACATCGACATGATGACCCGCACGATGTCCCCCAGCCAGATCAAGAAGCTGCAGGACGACAGCGGCACCGACATCGACCTGATCGAGCAGCCCGGCCTCGAGATCCGCTACCTCGCCTTCAACACCAACGACCCGTCGGTGAAGACCAAGGCGGTCCGCCAGGCGATGGCCCAGGTCATCAACCGCAGCGAGCTCACCGCCAAGGTGTACGGCTCCGGCGCCGACCCGCTGTACTCCCTGGTCCCCGCCACGGTCACCGGCCACGCCAACTCGTTCTTCAACAAGTACGGCGACCCGGACGTCTCCAAGGCCGAGGACCTGCTGACCGAGGCGGCCGTCACCACGCCGGTCAAGCTGACGCTGCAGTACACGAACGACCACTACGGCCCGGCCACCAAGGAGGAGTTCGAGATGCTCAAGGAGCAGCTCAACGACTCCGGCCTGTTCAAGGTCGACATCAAGGGCGAGAAGTGGGCGACCTTCCGCCCCAACGAGCAGAAGGGCGACTACGAGGTCTACGGCATGGGTTGGTTCCCCGACTTCCCCGACGCCGACAACTACCTCGCGCCGTTCCTCGACAAGGACAACACGCTCGGCTCGCCTTACGCGAACAGCAAGATCCGCAGCAACCTCATCCCGCAGTCCCGCCGCGAGGCCGACCGCCTCACCGCCTCGAAGAGCATCGAGGAGATCCAGAGCATCGTCGCCGAGGACGTCCCGATCCTTCCGCTGTGGCAGGGCAAGCAGTACATCGCCGCCCGTGACCACATCACCGGCGCCGAGTACGCGCTCAACTCCTCCGCGACGCTCCAGCTGTGGGAGCTCGGCCGGGGCGTCAGCGGCTGACAGCCGCTGACCGATCCACGCACTCAAGATCTACGACTGGGCACTACCTCGTGAACATGTGTACCAAGTGGCCGGCCCTGCCCGTTGTGGCGGGGCTGGCCGTCGGCCTGCTGTCCGGCTGCGGCACCGAGAACGGTGTTCCCGGCACCGACGACTCCTCCGTCGTCATCGGGATGACCGACGACGTCCTGGCGACCGACCCGGCCTCGGGTTACGACCCGGGCTCGTGGCTTCTGTTCAACAACGTCTTCCAGTCCCTGCTCAGCTTCCCCAAGGGCGGGACCGAGCCGGAGCCGGAGGCCGCCGAGGAGTGCTCCTTCACGGACACCGAGGCCAGGGTGTACGAGTGCACCCTGCGCAAGGACCTGAAGTTCAGCAACGGTGACCCGCTCACCTCGAAGGACGTCAAGTTCTCCTTCGACCGCATGATGAAGATCGACGACGACGCCGGTCCCGCCATCATGTTCCCCATGCTGGACAAGGTGCAGACGCCGAGCGCGCGCAAGGTCGTCTTCAGGCTCAAGGTCTCCGACGCCACCTTCCCCAGCAAGATCGCCTCCGGCGCCGGTTCCATCGTGAGCGAGCGGGAGTACTCCGACGAGGGGCTGCGCAAGGACGGCGGCGCCGTCGGCTCCGGCCCGTACAAGCTGGACTCCTTCGACAAGGACAAGGCCGTCTTCTCGGTCAACGAGAACTACAAGGGCACCGCCGAGACCCAGAACTCCGGTGTGACCCTCCGGTTCTTCCACGGGGACCAGGACGGCCTGCGCAAGGCGATCCTCGGCAACCAGGTCGACGCCGCCTACCGAGGTCTCGCCGCCGAGGACATCGCGGAGATCGAGGCGGACGCCACCGGCGGCGAGGACATCGACGTCGTCGAGGGCACCAGCGCCGAGGTCCACCACCTCGTCTTCAACATGAACGACCCGGTGACCGGCAGGAGCGGTGTCCGCAAGGCAATCGCCCACCTGCTCGACCGCGACGCCCTCATCGACGAGGTGTACGAGAACACGGCGACCCCGCTGTACTCGATCATCCCGGCGGGCATCACGGGCCACAACACCGCCTTCTTCGACACCTACGGCGGCCGTCCCTCGCGCGCCAAGGCGGCGGCCGCGCTGCGCGCCGACGGCATCACCGACAAGGTGAAGCTCACCCTGTGGTCGACGCCGACCCGTTACGGTCCGTCCACCGACCGGGAGTTCAAGGCGATCGCCGAGCAGCTCAACGCGAGCGGCCTGTTCGACGCCACCGTGAAGTCCGTCCCGTACGACAAGTACGAGAAGGACATCGAGGCGGGCGAGTACGGCGTGTACGTGAAGGGCTGGGTGCCGGACTACCCGGACCCCGACAACTTCACGGCCCCGTTCTTCGGCAAGGGCAACGTGCTGGGCAACAACTACACCAACAGCACGATCACCGGGCGGATCATCCCCCGGACCGCGGCGGTCAGCGACCGCGGCACGACCGACGACCAGTTCGGCGAGCTCCAGGACATCGTCGCCGACCAGGTCCCGATCATCCCGGTCTGGCAGGCCAAGCAGTACGCCGTCGTCCGCGGCAACGTGTACGGCCTGGAGAACTGCCTCGACGCGTCGACCGTGTTCCGCTTCTGGGAGATCAGCAAGGACTGAGCACCCGCAGCCACGAGAGACGGCCGCCCCCCTCGCGAGAGGGGAGGCGGCCGTTTCCGTTTCTCCGTCGTGGGCCCGGACAGCTGCCCCGCCCGGTCGTCCGCCGCCCGGGGCCGTACGTGCCCCTGGCCGGACCGGACTCCGGCGGGCGCCGGGACGGTCACCGGGCGCAGGGACGGTCGGTCACTGGGCGCCGGGACGCACCAGACCGCTCTCGTACGCGTACACCGCGGCCTGCACCCGGTCGCGCAGACCGAGCTTCGTGAGCACATGTCCCACATGCGTCTTGACCGTCGTCTCGCTGACGAACAGGTCCGCCGCGATCTCCGCGTTCGACAGGCCCCGGGCCACCAGCTTCAGCACCTCGACCTCGCGGTCGGTGAGCGTGTGCAGGGTGTCGGGCACCGGCTCGTCGCCCGACGGCAGATGCGTCGCGTACTTGTCGAGCAGCCGTCGTGTGATGCTCGGCGCGAGCATCGCCTCGCCGGCGGCCACCACACGGATGGCCTGCACCAGTTCATTGGCCGGAGCGTCCTTCAGAAGGAAGCCGCTGGCACCGGCGCGCAGCGCCTCGACCACGTACTCGTCGAGGTCGAACGTCGTGAGCACCAGCACCTTCGCCGGACCGTCCCGGCCGGGGCCGGTGATCTGACGGGTCGCCTCGACCCCGTCCATCCGCGGCATCCGGATGTCCATCAGAACCACATCGGGCTGCAGGGCCCGCACCTGGTCGAGCGCCTGGAGACCGTCACCGGCCTCACCGACGACCGCGATGTCCTGCTCCGCCTCCAGAATCATGCGGAAGCCGGTGCGCAGCAGCGGCTGGTCGTCGACCAGTAGGACACGGATGGCCACGTAAGTCTCCTTCGCTAGTCCGGCCCCATTCTGCCCTGCGCGGCGGCACCCGACTCGGGCGGCCTCACCTGGAGCGGATACGGCGGGGGAGTACCGCCGAATTCAGGACACACGGCCTGGTGGTCGCACCAGCCGCAGAGCTTCGTGCGCCGCGGTCGCCAGTCACCGGACTCCGTGGCCAGCCGGATCGCCTCCCACAGCGCCAGCAGCTTGCGCTCCACCCGCTCCAGGTCGTCCCGCACCGGGTCGTAGGTCAGCACGTCACCACTGCCCAGGTAGACGAGCTGGAGGCGGCGCGGGATCACCTGCTTCAGCCGCCACACGACAAGGGCGTAGAACTTCATCTGGAACAGCGCGCCCTCCGCGTACTCGGGACGCGGGGCCTTGCCCGTCTTGTAGTCGACGATCCGCACCTCGCCCGTCGGCGCCACGTCCACGCGGTCGATGATGCCGCGCAGCGTCAGGCCCGAGTCGAGCCGGGCCTCCACGAACAGCTCGCGCTCGGCCGGTTCGAGCCGGGTCGGGTCCTCCAGGGTGAACCAGCGCTCCACCAGCCGCTCGGCCTCGCCGAGCCAGCGGGCCAGCCGCTCGCCCGCGGCCTTCTCGTCCTCGTCCGCGAACAGCTCCGACAGCTCGGGCCTCGCCTCGCGCAGCCGGTCCCACTGACCGGGGATCAGCGACGCGGCGCGCGGCGCGGTCCGCTCGGTCGCCGGGGCGTCGAAGAGCCGCTCCAGCACCGCGTGCACGAGCGTCCCGCGGGTGGCCGCCTCGCTGGGCTTCTCGGGCAGCTTGTCGATCACGCGGAACCGGTACAGCAGGGGGCACTGCATGAAGTCCCCGGCGCGCGAGGGCGACAACGAGTTCGGAGGGGCCGGGCGCGTGGCGCGGCCCTCCGGCACGGCCGCGGCCACGACCTCGCCGGTGCTCCCGCCCACCACGGCGGAGGCCCCGGCCGCGGGGGCGCCCGCCTCCGCTCCGGAACCCGTCCGCGCGACGCCGTCGGTACTCGTCTCCATGACGACAGACCTTACGGGCCGCCACTGACAACGCGACACACGGTGATCCGCCTGCCGCGGCCGCGGCAGGAGACGGAGGGGGTGCCGGGGCCGAACACGCCGCGACGGACGCATACCATCGACGACAGAACCTCTCGCCGTGCATGATCGCGAGCGGGAAACGCGTCGAACGAGGGGACATCGTGGACGAGAGCGGCGGTAGCGGGCAGCCGCGATCCGGCACGGAGGAGACGGACGGGCACCGCGCGGCTCCGCCGCGACCCGGCCTCGTCGAGAATCCGGACGCCGCCGCCCGGCCCCGGCCCGGCGAGGGACCTCAGCCCGGCGAAGGACCTCCCGCCGACCCGGACCGGCCCGACCGGCCCGGGGCGACGGCACCCGGCGGTCCCGCCCCGAGCGCGCCCCCGGCCCACGGCACCCCGGAGGCGGGGTCCGGCACCCACCCGCCGTCCGTGCCCACCACGCCGTCCGTGCCCACCACGCCGCCCGCGCCGACCGCGCCGCCGGCGCCGACCGCGCCGGACATCGACCCGGGCGGGAATCCGCCGGCCCCCGGCCACGACCCCGCCGCACCCCCGCAGCACCACGCCCACCGGTCCGAGGCGCACACCCCGCCCACCGGACCCGGCAACCGCCGCGGGAAGGGCCGCTCCCCGAAGCGCGCCAAGGAACCCGGCGGCGGCCTGCTCATGGGCCGCCCCTTCGGCGTGCCCGTCTACGTGGCACCCAGCTGGTTCCTCGTCGCCGCGCTCATCACCTGGGTGTTCGGCGGACAGCTCGACCGCGTCCTGCCCGAACTCGGCATGGCCCGCTACCTCGTCTCGCTCTTCTTCGCGGTGGCCTTCTACGCCTCCGTGCTCGTCCACGAGCTCGCCCACACCGTCGCCGCGCTGCGCTTCAAACTGCCCGTACGCCGCATCCAGCTCCAGTTCTTCGGCGGCGTCTCCGAGATCGAGAAGGAGTCCGAGACCCCGGGGCGCGAGTTCGTCCTCGCCTTCGTCGGCCCCCTCCTCTCGCTGATCCTCGCGGGCCTCTTCTACCTCGCGCTGCTCGCCGTCGAACCCGGCACCGTCCCCGGCGTCCTGCTGGCCGGACTGATGATCTCCAACCTGATCGTCGCCGCCTTCAACCTCCTGCCCGGCCTGCCCCTCGACGGCGGCCGCATGCTCCGGGCCGTCGTCTGGAAGATCACCGGCAAGCCCATGAGCGGCACGATCGCCGCCGCCTGGGTCGGCCGGGCGCTCGCCATCTCGGTCCTGGTCGGACTTCCCCTGCTCACCCACTCCGGGGCACTCGGCGCCGACGCCGACGACTTCGGCGGCATGGACACCGTCCTGGACGCCCTGCTCGCCGCGATCCTCGCCGCCATCATCTGGACGGGCGCCGGGAACAGCCTGCGCATGGCCCGCCTGCGCGAGCACCTGCCCGAGCTCCAGGCCCGCGCCCTGACCCGCCGCGCGGTCCCCGTGGAGACCCACACCCCGCTCTCCGAGGCGCTCCGCCGCGCCAACGACGCCGGCGCCCGCGCCCTGGTCGTCGTCGACGGCGAGGGCGAACCCCTCTCCCTGGTCCGCGAGGCCGCCATCGTCGGCGTACCCGAGCACCGCCGCCCCTGGGTGGCCGTCAGCGGACTCGCCCAGGACCTGACCGACGGCATGCGCGTCTCCGCCGACCTCGCCGGCGAGGACCTCCTCGACACCCTGAGGGCGACCCCCGCGACCGAGTACCTCGTCGTCGAGGACTCCGGGGAGATCTACGGAGTCCTCTCCGCCGCGGACGTGGAACGGGCCTTCGTGAAGGCGATGGCGAGGCCCTCCTAGTGGTCGGAGGCCCCCGGCGGGACCGGTAGGCTGGTCACATGTCCGAACCGACCGGTGCCGCCCGCCGACGCGGGCCCTTCAAGGTCGGGGACCAGGTACAGCTGACCGACCCCAAGGGCCGCCACTACACGTTCACGCTCGAAGCGGGGAAGAACTTCCACACCCACAAGGGTTCCTTCCCGCACGACGAGCTGATCGGCGCTCCCGAGGGCAGCGTTGTCCGCACCACGGGGAACGTCGCCTATCTGGCGCTGCGCCCCCTGCTCCCCGACTACGTCCTGTCCATGCCCCGCGGTGCCGCCGTGGTCTACCCCAAGGACGCGGGGCAGATCCTGTCCTTCGCCGACATCTTCCCCGGCGCCCGCGTCGTGGAGGCCGGCGTGGGCTCCGGCTCGCTCAGCAGCTTCCTGCTGCGCGCCGTCGGCGACCAGGGCATGCTGCACTCGTACGAGCGCCGCGAGGACTTCGCCGAGATCGCCCAGCAGAACGTGGAGCGCTACTTCGGCGGCCCGCACCCCGCCTGGCAGCTCACGGTCGGCGACCTCCAGGACAACCTGTCGGACGCCGACGTCGACCGTGTCATCCTCGACATGCTCGCCCCCTGGGAGTGCCTGGAGGCCGTCTCCAAGGCGCTCGTGCCCGGCGGCATCCTGTGCTGCTACGTGGCGACCACGACCCAGCTCGCGCGGACCGTCGAGTCGATCCGCGAGATCGGCTGCTTCAACGAGCCGACCTCCTGGGAATCGATGATCCGCAACTGGCACGTCGAGGGCCTGGCCGTCCGCCCGGACCACCGGATGATCGGCCACACCGGCTTCCTGCTCACCGCCCGCCGCCTCGCGGACGGCGTCGAGCCGCCCATGCGCCGCCGCCGTCCCTCCAAGGGCGCGTACGGCGACGACTACACGGGCCCCAACGCCGACGGGGGCGCCGCCGGCCGCTGAGCCGGCCCCGGTGCCGCGTACGCGACAACGCCGTGGCCGGGCTCCCCGGGTCTTCCGGGGAGCCCGGCCACGGCGCTTTCTCCCGGCCTCCCGCCAGTACCCCGGACCCCACCGTTCCCTCGCGGTGTGACGTGTGGCACCATGCTGGCCACCCCACCGGCACAGCCCTCACGGGAGACACTTCCTAGTGCAGCAATCCGCCGTCCCGGAACTGGCACACACGCACACCCGCCCGATCCACTGGGTGGCCACCGCCACCGCCGTGGCCGGGGTCGTCGCGGCCTCCGCCTTCCTCCAGCCCGACCGGGCCACCGCGGCCCAGCACGGGCCCGAGGCCAGGTCCGCGCCGGCCGCCGTCGCACCCCCCGATCCGTCGGGCGCCGACTTCCCCCTCGAATGCGGGACGATCGGGTCCGTCGTGGCGGACCGGGCCTCCGGCGACCTCGACGGCGACGGCCGCCCCGAGACGGTCGCCGAGGTCCACTGCGACGCGGGCTCCGGCACGCCCCCGAGCGGCGTCTACGTCCTGACGGGCGGCGCGAACGGCGCGAAGCCCCGCGTGGTCGCCACCCTGGTCGATCCCCGGGACCGGATGACCGTCACCGACCTCGCCGTACGCGACGCCGTGGTGACCGCGACCCTGCTCGGGTACTCCACCCCGGACGTGCCAGGCTGCTGCCCCGACATCGACGAGCGGGCGAAGTGGCAGTGGAAGAACGGCGCCTTCCTCCGCTCGACCCCGTCCGGCGCCCCCGGCGCCTGACGGGGAGCGGCGCGGCGCCGGGAGCGGTGCCGCGCTACTGCGCGTCGGGCCCGTAGACCTCGACGCGGTCCGACACCCGGCGTACGTGGATGCAGTCGCCCGGGCACTCCTTCGCGGAGTCCGTCACGTCCCGCAGCAGCGGCAGCGGCACGGGCGTGGTCGCGCCCGGGGCCTGCAGCAGCTCGTCGTCGGCGCTCTTCACGTAGGCCAGGCCGTCGATGTCGAGTTCGAAGACCTCGGGGGCGTACTGGGCGCAGATCCCGTCACCGGTGCACAGGTCCTGGTCGATCCAGACCTCCAGCGCCTCGCCGTCCACTCCGGCCTCCTGCTGCACAGTCATGTCTCCTGCCGTCTTCATGCGCCGGGTGTCCGGGTCCGCGAGCAAGTCGGGTCGGTCCCGGCGGGTGTTGAACACATCGACCCTACCTCCGTCCGCTTCCCCGCCGTATCGGGCAGGGAGACCCCCGCGATCACGGCGGACGCAGGTCGGAGACCGTCCCCGCGATCTTCACCGAAGGTAACGCCTCACACCCATGTCGTCACACCGGGTAGTCACGGGAGGGGTGTGGACTCTCCTCTCCGGGACCCGGCGCGAGCAGTCCCGCGGAGCCCCGGCGCACGCGCTCACAGGGGGCGCACGGCCCCCGGCGTGGGCAACTCGGGCCGCTCGTGAAGGCTTTCGACCGATACACCCTCGGAACAGCTCGCTTCTGAATCCCGTTGAGTGGGTATCCACTCGGCGTGAGGGAGAACGCAGGGTGATCGACAACACACCCTCAGAGTCTTTCTGATCTAGGGTTTCAATCGACACCCACCCAGGTAGGGTCTGGAAGCGTCCAGCTCCCCTTGGAGGAGGTGAGGACCGTGGCAGCCCACGACGACGACATGAACCGCGGCATCCGCCCGGGACGAGGGTCCGACGACCCGTCCGGGCAGATTGCCTACCTTGAGCAGGAGATCGCCGTCCTGCGACGCAAGCTCGCCGACTCTCCGCGGCACACGAGGATTCTCGAAGAGCGGATCGTCGAGCTGCAGACCAACCTGGCCGGCGTGTCCGCGCAGAACGAGCGGCTCGCCAACACCCTCCGGGAGGCCCGCGACCAGATCGTGGCCCTCAAGGAGGAGGTCGACCGGCTCGCGCAGCCGCCGGCCGGATTCGGAGTCTTCCTCACGGCGAACGAGGACGGCACGGCCGACATCTTCACCGGGGGCCGCAAGCTCCGGGTGAACGTCAGCCCCGGCGTCGAGCTCGAGGAGCTCCGGCGCGGCCAGGAAGTGATGCTCAACGAAGCGCTCAACGTGGTCGAGGCCATGGAGTACGAGAGCGTCGGCGACATCGTCACCCTCAAGGAGATCCTCGAGGACGGCGAGCGCGCCCTCGTGGTGGGGCACACCGACGAGGAGCGGGTGGTGCGGCTCGCCGAGCCGCTGCTGGACATCACCATCCGCCCCGGCGACGCCCTGCTGCTCGAACCCCGTTCCGGCTACGTCTACGAGGTCGTGCCGAAGAGCGAGGTCGAGGAACTCGTCCTCGAAGAGGTCCCGGACATCGGCTACGAGCAGATCGGCGGTCTGGGCGGCCAGATCGAGATGATCCGCGACGCGGTCGAGCTCCCCTACCTCTACCCCGACCTGTTCAAGGAGCACGAACTGCGGCCGCCCAAGGGCGTCCTGCTGTACGGGCCCCCCGGATGCGGCAAGACGCTCATCGCCAAGGCCGTCGCCAACTCGCTGGCCAAGAAGGTCGCCGAGGTCACCGGCCAGGCCCAGGGCAAGAGCTTCTTCCTCAACATCAAGGGCCCCGAGCTCCTCAACAAGTACGTCGGCGAGACCGAGCGGCAGATCCGCCTCGTCTTCCAGCGTGCTCGTGAGAAGGCCAGCGAGGGCACCCCCGTCATCGTCTTCTTCGACGAGATGGAGTCCCTCTTCCGCACCCGCGGATCCGGTGTCAGCTCGGACGTGGAGAACACCATCGTCCCGCAGCTGCTCGCCGAGATCGACGGCGTGGAGGGCCTGCAGAACGTGGTCGTCATCGGCGCCTCGAACCGCGAGGACATGATCGACCCCGCGATCCTGCGCCCCGGCCGGCTCGACGTGAAGATCAAGATCGAGCGTCCCGACGCCGAAGCGGCCAAGGACATCTTCGGGAAGTACCTCACCGAGCGGCTCCCGCTGCACTCCGACGACGTTGGCGAGCACGGCGGCAGCAAGGCGACCACCGTCCAGAGCATGATCCAGACCGCCGTCGAGCACATGTACACCGAGTCCGAGGAGAACCGCTTCCTCGAGGTCACGTACGCCAACGGCGACAAGGAAGTCCTGTACTTCAAGGACTTCAACTCCGGCGCCATGATCGAGAACATCGTCGGCCGCGCCAAGAAGATGGCGATCAAGGACTTCCTCGAACACAGCCAGAAGGGCCTGCGGGTGTCCCACCTGCTCCAGGCCTGCGTGGACGAGTTCAAGGAGAACGAGGACCTGCCGAACACCACCAACCCGGACGACTGGGCCCGCATCTCCGGAAAGAAGGGTGAACGGATCGTCTACATCCGGACACTCATCACCGGAAAGCAGGGCGCGGACACCGGACGCTCCATCGACACGGTGGCCAACACCGGTCAATACCTGTAAAAGACGGGGTGGCTGCGGGTGCCCTCGACGGGTACCCGCAGCCGACTGTTTTCTACGGGCAGAGCCGGAGCAGAGCAATGACGCAAATGATCTCCCCACCAGCGCAAGGGCGTTCTAGGCTCTTCGGTACCGCCGAGTCGCGCAGTGCGGGGACGGGCACCGCACACGCACCGGAGCGCCAGCGGTACTTGAGCGGCGTCCCCGACCGAGGGCGCCGCCGGGCAAGGAGGGCCGCATGACCGTACGGCGAGTAATGGGCATCGAGACGGAGTACGGGATCTCCGTCCCCGGCCACCCCAACGCCAATGCCATGCTCACCTCGTCCCAGATCGTCAACGCCTACGCGGCGGCGATGCACCGGGCCCGGCGGGCCCGCTGGGACTTCGAGGAGGAGAACCCGCTGCGGGACGCGCGGGGCTTCGACCTCGCCCGCGAGGCCGCCGACACCAGCCAGCTCACCGACGAGGACATCGGCCTCGCCAACGTCATCCTCACCAACGGCGCGCGACTGTACGTGGACCACGCACACCCCGAGTACAGCTCACCCGAGGTCACCAACCCCTGGGACGCCGTCCTGTGGGACAAGGCCGGCGAGCGCATCATGGCCGAGGCCGCCGAGCGCGCGGCCCAGCTCCCCGGGGCCCAGCCCATCCACCTCTACAAGAACAACACCGACAACAAGGGCGCCTCGTACGGCACGCACGAGAACTATCTGATGAAGCGGGAGACCCCCTTCTCGGACATCGTGCGGCACCTGACGCCGTTCTTCGTCTCACGCCAGGTCGTCACCGGGGCGGGCCGCGTCGGGATCGGCCAGGACGGGCACGAGCACGGGTTCCAGCTCAGCCAGCGCGCCGACTACTTCGAGGTCGAGGTGGGCCTGGAGACCACCCTCAAGCGGCCCATCATCAACACCAGGGACGAGCCGCACGCGGACGCCGAGAAGTACCGCAGGCTGCACGTCATCATCGGCGACGCGAACCTGTCGGAGATCTCCACCTACCTCAAGCTCGGCACGACGGCCCTGGTCCTCTCCATGATCGAGGACGGCTTCATCGCCGTCGACCTCGCGGTGGACCAGCCGGTGCGCACGCTGCACCAGGTCTCGCACGACCCGGGCCTCAAACGCCTGATCACGCTCCGCAGCGGCCGGACACTCACCGCGGTCCAGCTCCAGATGGAGTACTTCGAGCTGGCTCGCAAGTACGTCGAGGAGCGGTTCGGCGCGGACGCGGACGACCAGACCAAGGACGTGCTGGCCCGCTGGGAGGACGTCCTCGGACGCCTGGAGACCGACCCGATGAGCCTGGCCGGAGAACTGGACTGGGTGGCCAAGCGGGAGCTGATGGAGGGCTACCGGCGCCGGGACAGCCTCGAATGGGACGCGGCCAGGCTGCACCTGGTCGACCTCCAGTACGCCGACGTGCGCCCCGAGAAGGGCCTCTACAACCGGCTGGCCGCCCGCGGCCGGATGAAGCGGCTGCTGGACGAGACGGACGTCGAGCGGGCCGAGACGAAGCCGCCCGAGGACACGCGCGCCTATTTCCGTGGGCGCTGCCTCGAACAGTACGCGGACGACGTCGCGGCGGCCTCCTGGGACTCGGTGATCTTCGATCTGCCGGGCCGTGACTCGCTCCAGCGGGTTCCAACCCTGGAGCCGCTTCGCGGAACGCGTAATCACGTCAAGGAGCTCCTTGACCGCTGCCGGACGGCAGAAGACCTGGTCAAGGTCCTGTCGGGCAACTGACGGGTCCGACACCGGCCCGAGGGCCGATGCGGCCGGGAGAGGTGGAAAGGCGTGGTGTCCGGGAATCATCGAGGTGGTTCCCGGACGTTGGAGCAACTGTGGGGCCGATGTCGGACCCTGCTTGTAGGGTCTGATCAAGAACGTCGAACCGAGCGGGGTGAGGGTTATGGCGACCAAGGACACCGGCGGCGGACAGCAGAAGGCGACGCGCAGCACCGAGGAGGTCGAGGAGACCGCGCAGGAAGCGCAGGGCTCCGAGGACCTCAAGGAGCGCCAGGAGAAGCTGAGCGACGACGTCGACTCGGTTCTGGACGAGATCGACGACGTCCTCGAGGAGAATGCCGAGGACTTCGTTCGCTCATTTGTCCAGAAGGGTGGCGAGTAGCCTTCGGAACAGAGGCGCGAAAAGCCTCTGGAGTGGTGATCGACGGCGACGCGGAGTGCTGCTCGCGGTAGCAGGGATTGAAAACCGCGAGCGGCCTTCGCGAGTGGCGGGGAGACCCGTGACGGTTCGCAGGCCCACTGCCGTGAGTTCCGGCGGAATACCGCCGGACCCGGTGGCGGGCGAGAAGGCAACGGCGACGGCCCGAGGGTGAATGCGCCCGAGGGCCATGAATTCCGCCGGGGCCGCGGGGGAGGCCGAGCCCCGCGGCGACCGGCACCCCGATGCGACCGCCTCCGACGGTCTCCCGACGCGTTGCAGGGTGGGCGGAGCGGTCGAGGGGCGCGCGGCAGCCGAGGCGTCGGCACGGTCTCACCGAGGCCGTCCCGGGACGAGGCGGCCGCCTCGTGACGAGGGCTCCGAGTGATCTGTTCGAAAGCTCCCGCCATTCATGTGGATCACTGCCACAGGGCGGGTAGTGTCCGTGGCGTACTGTGCTTCAACTGCAATTCGGCCATCGGCAAGTTGGGAGATCATCCCGACACTGTTCGTCGGGCTGCCGCCTACTTGGAAGGATCCCCGTGGAAGCCAACACTCGTAGCACCGGGCGTCTACCGGCTGCCTTCCTGACGCCAGGGTCGTCGTCCTTCATGGACTTCCTTTCCGAGCACCAGCCGGACATGCTCCCCGGCATGCGGCAACTGCCGCCCGTCCAGGGGGTGATCGAGGCGCCGCACGGCACGACCATCGTGGCCGTCACGTTCCCCGGCGGTGTCGTCCTCGCCGGCGACCGGCGGGCCACCATGGGCAATGTCATCGCCCAGCGCGACATCGAGAAGGTCTTCCCGGCCGACGAGTACTCGGCGGTGGGCATCGCCGGCACGGCGGGCCTGGCCGTCGAGATGGTGAAGCTGTTCCAGCTGGAGCTGGAGCACTTCGAGAAGGTCGAGGGCGCCACGCTCTCCCTGGAGGGCAAGGCGAACCGCCTGTCCACGATGATCCGGTCCAACCTCGCGATGGCGATGCAGGGACTGGCGGTGGTCCCGCTCTTCGCGGGCTACGACGTGGACCGGGAGCGGGGCCGCATCTTCTCGTACGACGTCACGGGCGGCCGTTCCGAGGAGCACGGCTACGCCGCCACGGGCTCCGGCTCGCTCTTCGCCCGGAGCGCCATGAAGAAGCTCTACGCCAAGGACCTGACCGAGGAGCAGGCCACGACGCTCGTCGTGCAGGCGCTGTACGACGCGGCCGACGACGACTCGGCGACCGGTGGTCCCGATGTCGCGCGCCGGATCTACCCGATCGTCACCGTGATCACCGAAGAGGGTTTCCGCAGGCTGACCGACGACGAGTCGTCCGAGATCGCCCGCGCGATCCTGGCCCGGCGTCTGGAGCAGCCCGACGGCCCGCGCGCCGAGCTGCTCTGAGCCGCGGCCCCCGATGCATCAAGGTGATCCAGTGACTTCGACAGAAAGGGACGGATAACCGGTGTCGACGCCGTTCTATGTCTCACCCCAGCAGGCCATGGCCGACCGGGCCGAGTACGCCCGCAAGGGCATCGCCCGCGGTCGCAGCCTCGTCGTGCTGCAGTTCGCCGACGGCATCGTGTTCGTCGGCGAGAACCCGTCCCGTGCGCTGCACAAGTTCAGCGAGATCTACGACCGGATCGGCTTCGCGGCCGCCGGCAAGTACAACGAGTACGAGAACCTCCGGATCGGCGGTGTCCGTTACGCGGATCTGCGGGGCTACACCTACGACCGCGACGACGTGACCGCCCGCGGTCTCGCCAACGTGTACGCCCAGACCCTCGGCACGATCTTCTCGTCCGCGGCCGAGAAGCCGTACGAGGTGGAGCTGGTCGTCGCCGAGGTGGGGGACACGCCCGAGGGCGACCAGATCTACCGTCTGCCGCACGACGGGTCGATCGTCGACGAGCACGGTTCGGTCGCGGTGGGCGGCAACGCCGAGCAGATCAGCACGTACCTGGATCAGCGGCACCAGGACGGCATGTCGCTGGCGGAGGCGCTCAAGCTGGCCGTACAGGCCCTGTCCCGCGACACCAACGGCAGTGAGCGGGAGATTCCGGCGGAGCGGCTGGAGGTCGCGGTGCTGGACCGGACGCGTCCGCAGCAGCGCAAGTTCAAGCGCATCGTCGGCCGTCAGCTCGATCGGCTCCTGGAGGTCGGTGGGGCGTCCACCGCCGCGGAGGCCGAGGCGGACGAGGCCGAGGAGACCGCGGAGGCCGACGGGGAGGAGTGACCTCCTCGTCGTCGACCGGCGTTCCGAGACGTACGTGTGCGCGCCCCGGCCCGGGTGGGTCGGGGCGCGTTTCGTGGTGGGCCGTGGGCCGTGAGCGGCGCGAGGGCGGCTCAGAGGGCGGCCGGTGGGGCTGTGGAGCCCCGGGTGACGAGCCGGACCGGGATGTCGCCCGGAGCGGGTTCGCGGCCGTCCATGACGGCGAGGAGGGCCTCCATGCCGCGTTCGCCGAAGAGTTCGGCCTCCAGCCGCACGGTGGTCAGTTCCGGGTCGATGGCCCTGGCCAGGGCCAGGTCGTCGAGGCCGGTGACGGACAGGTCCTCGGGGATGCGCAGGCCGAGCCGGCGGGCGGCCTTGTAGCAGCCCGCCGCCAGCTTGTCGTCGTCGCAGACCACCGCGGTGGGCCGGGGGCCGGGAGCGGAGAGGGCCGCCTCGCAGGCGGCGCGGGCGCCGTCCATGGAGATCGCGGCGGTGGCCGTGCGCAGGTCGGTGCCGGGTACCGCGGCGAGGCGTTCGGCGAGTTCTCCGGCGCGCACCTCGAAGGTCCAGGAGGGGATGTCGGCCGCGAGGTGGAGGAAGCGGCGGTGGCCCAGTGCCAGGAGGTGTTCGGCGACCTGGCGGACCCCGTCGCGGATGTCGAGGTTGACGGTGGCGGCGCCGGTGCCGGCCGCGGGATCGCTGTCCAGCATGACGAGGGGGAGCTGGTCGCCGCGGATCGCGGTGAGGGCCTCGGCGGCCATCGAGGAGGCGATCACCCCGTCCAGGGCGGCCTGGGCGGAGGCGAAGGGGTTGCGGGCGGGGCCGATGCCCTCGGGGGAGGGGTAGAGGACGACACCGAAGCCGTGCCGGGCGGCCACGCGGGCCGCGCCCGTGTAGACGCCGGCGAAGAACTCGGTCGTGAGGGCGGGCACGACGAGCAGGACGGTGCGGGTGCTGCCCAGGCGCAGGTTGCGGGCGGCGAGGTTGGGCCGGTAGCCCAGCTCCCTGGCGGCCTCGCGCACGCGCTCGGCGGTGCCGGCGGAGACGCGGCCGCGCCATTTGTCGCCGAGCACGAGGGAGACGGCCGCCTGGGACACTCCGGCGGCCTGCGCGACGTCGCGGCTCGTGGGGCGGGGGCTGCCTGCGGCCACCGGTGACCTGTCTTTCTGCTGGACTCGCGGACTGCGCTCATGGTACGTATGACGAGCGACGTTATACGTAAAACTTCCGCGCTTCCGCCGCTCCCACCGCCTCCGCGACCCCTGCCGGGGCCCGGCGGGCGGCCGGTGCGGCCGCGGGGCCGAGAGGGGCAGGACATGGCCACGGGATATCTGGAGATCCTCCGGACGAGGCATGCCACGCGGCTCCTCGTGGGCACCCTGGTGGGCCGGCTGCCGAACGCCACGGGCGCCATCGCCATCGTGCTGTTCGTCCGGGCCGCGGGCGGCACCTACAGCCTCGCCGGAGCGCTCGCCGCCGTCTACGGCGTGGCCAACGCCGTCGGGCAGCCGCTGCTGGGCCGGCTCGTCGACCTGTACGGCCAGCCGCGTGTCCAGCTTCCGGCCGCTCTCGTCTCGGCCCTCGGGATGACCGGGCTGGCCCTCGCCGGCATCGAGCCGCTTCCGCTCGCGTACGCGCTGACCGTCGTCGCCGGGTTGTTCACCCCGCCCTTGGAGGGCGGGCTCCGGGCATTGTGGCCCGCCGTGCTGCGCAGGCAGGACCAGGTGCACACGGCGTACGCGATGGACGCGGTGGCGCAAGAAGTCATGTTCACCGTCGGGCCGTTGCTCGTGACGCTCTGCGTGGCCGTGTGGTCGGCGCAGGCGGCTCTGATCGTCCTCAACGTCATCGGCGTACTCGGCGCCCTGTCCGTGGTGCTCTCGCACCCCTCGCGCGCCTGGCGTTCGGCGCCGCGCGAGGCGCACTGGCTGGGGGCGCTGCGCTCGCCGGGGCTGCTGGCGCTGCTGGGGGCCTTCCTCTTCGTCGGCATCGCGCTCGGCTCCATCACGGTCGCGTCGATCTCGTACGCGGACGACCACGGCGGCGACGCGACGTACGGCTGGCTGATGGCGGCTCTCGGCCTCGGCGCGCTCGTGGGCGGCACGGTGTACGGGGCGCGGCAGTGGGCCGGGGCGCCGGAGCGGCGACTGCGGGTGCTGGTGGGGCTGCTGGCGGTCTGTTACCTGCCGCTGATGCTGGTGCCGGGCGCGGTCGCGATGACCGCGCTGGTGGCGCTCGCCGGGGTGTTCCTCGCGCCCTGCATCGCCTGCGCGTTCATCATCGTGGACCGGCACGCGCCGAGGGGCACGGTCACCGAGGCGTTCTCGTGGCTGGTGACGACGTTCACCGTCGGCGCGTCGGTCGGAACGGGCCTCGCGGGGCCGGTCGTCCAGTGGGGCGGGGCCGTCCGGGGCTTCGCGGTGCCGGCCGTCGCGGGCGGTGTCGCGCTGCTCGTCCTGCTGGCCACCGGGCGGGTCCTCGCAGCTACGGGCGGCGGTGCGGTGGTTGAGGGAAGTTCGGAAAATGATCGAAACGGTGCCGCCGAACCCCGTTTCAGCGCAGGGCATCAGGCGTAATGTTCAGTCATGGACCGCCGCATTTTCGGGCTGGAGAACGAGTACGGCGTCACGTGTACGTTCAGGGGACAGCGGCGCCTGTCTCCCGACGAGGTGGCGCGGTACCTCTTCCGCCGTGTCGTGTCATGGGGCCGCAGCAGCAATGTCTTTCTGCGAAACGGCGCCCGCCTGTATCTCGACGTGGGATCACATCCGGAATACGCGACTCCCGAATGTGACAACGTGACGGAACTCGTCACCCACGACAAGGCCGGCGAGCGCATTCTGGAAGGACTCCTGGTAGACGCCGAACGACGCCTGCACGAGGAAGGAATCGCGGGCGACGTCTATCTCTTCAAGAACAACACCGACTCTGCCGGCAACTCGTACGGCTGCCACGAGAACTATCTGGTGGCACGCCACGGGGAGTTCTCCCGGCTCGCGGACATCCTCATCCCGTTCCTCGTCACGCGGCAGCTCCTCTGCGGCGCCGGCAAGGTGCTGCAGACACCACGGGGTGCCGTGTTCTGCGTGAGCCAGCGGGCCGAGCACATCTGGGAGGGCGTCTCCTCGGCGACGACCCGTTCCCGGCCCATCATCAACACCCGGGACGAGCCGCACGCGGACGCCGAGCGCTACCGCCGTCTGCATGTGATCGTCGGCGACTCGAACATGTCCGAGACGACCATGCTCCTCAAGGTCGGCGCGACCGACCTGGTGCTGCGCATGATCGAGGCGGGCACCGTCATGCGGGACCTCACGCTGGAGAACCCCATTCGGGCGATCCGCGAGGTCAGCCACGACATCACCGGCCGGCGCAAGGTGCGCCTGGCCAGCGGCCGCGAGGCCTCCGCGCTGGAGGTGCAGCGCGAGTACTACGAGAAGGCCGTGGACTTCGTCGAGCGCCGCGGCATCCGTACCGGAACCGTCGACCAGGTGCTGGAGCTGTGGGGCCGGGTGCTCGACTCGATCGAGGCCGAGGACCTCGACCGCATCGGCACCGAGATCGACTGGGTCATGAAGCACAAGCTCATCGAGCGGTACCGCGCCAAGCACAACATGACGATGTCGCACCCGCGCGTCGCGCAGATAGACCTCGCCTACCACGACATCCACCGTCGCCGGGGTCTGTACTACCTGCTGGAGAAGCGCGGGCAAGCCGCGCGGATCTGCAACGACTTGAAGATCTTCGAGGGGAAGTCCGTACCGCCGCAGACCACTCGGGCCCGACTGCGCGGCGACTTCATCCGCAGGGCGCAGGAGCAGCGCCGTGACTTCACCGTCGACTGGGTCCACCTGAAGCTCAACGACCAGGCACAGCGCACCGTGTTGTGCAAGGACCCCTTCCGGTCGGTGGACGACAGGGTGGAGAAGCTCATCGCCGGAATGTGACCACACGCGTCCCGGGACTCCCGGAACGCAACGCGGGGCGCCGTACGTTGTCCGTGCGGCGCCCTTCTCACGTCGTAGAGTTGCGCGCACGCCATCAACCAAGATCGACCGATACGAGGCCCCCACCGTGCGCCGACGCTCACTCCTTCTCGCTGTTCCCGCTGGACTGGTCACACTCGCCGGATGCGGTGACGACGACAAGTCGGACAAGGCGAAGCCCAGCGAAAGCCCGTCCCCTTCGGCCTCGGCGTCCGCGCCCCCGCCGCCGAAGATCGTCGACGGGCCGCTGCCGGCCATCACGGCCGGGGTGAAGTTCGGTGAGAAGCCGACGGTCGCCAAGGGCACCGGCGACCCCTCGAAGGACCTCGCGGTCAAGACGGTCATCCCGGGCACGGGCAGCACGGTCGCCGAGAACGACTTCATCCAGGCCAACTACCTGGGCCAGGTCTGGGCCACGGCGAAGGTCTTCGACAACTCGTACGACCGCAAGACGCCGCTGGTCATCCAGCTCGCGCAGGGCCAGATCATCGACGGCTGGCGGTACGCGCTGACGGGCAAGAAGACCGGCAGCCGCGTGCAGATGTCGGTGCCGCCGACCTGGGGCTACGGGACGACGGGCAACGAGGCGGCGGGCATCAAGGGCACCGACACGCTGGTCTTCGTCGTCGACATCGAGGAGACCTTCAACAGCAAGAGCTCGGCCAAGGGCAAGGTCGTCCCGCAGAACGACGCGGCCCTGCCGAAGGTGGGCACGAACACCGACGGCAAGGCGCCCTCGATCGACGTCCCGAAGAAGGCGGCGCCGACGAAGCTCGTCGCCGACTACATCCTGGAGGGCGACGGCGCCGAGGTCGGCGAGGGCGACAGCCTGCTCGTCCAGTACAAGGGCGTGCTGTGGGCCGACGGCAAGGAGTTCGACTCCACCTACAGCCGCGGGCAGCTGACCTCGTTCCCGCTGGCGCAGGTCGTCAAGGGCTGGGCGCAGGGACTGACCGGCAAGAAGGTCGGCAGCCGTGTGCTGATCGTCGTTCCGCCGGCCCTCGGCTACGGGGACAGCCCGCCGCAGGGCAGCGGCATCAAGAAGGACTCGGTGCTGGTCTTCTCCGTGGACATCCTCGCGAAGATGTGACCCCGCCGGAAGTGCAAGACTGTCCGGGTCGCCCTGTTGACCGACAGGCGCGGCGAACACGTGCCGTACACAAGCAGGAGCTAGAGACGTGAGCATCGAGAAGCCCGAGATCGACTTCCCGGGCGGCGAGCCCCCGGCGGACCTCGAGATCAAGGACATCTGGGAGGGCGAGGGCGAGGTGGCCAAGGCGGGCGACACCGTCTCCGTCCACTACGTCGGCGTGGCCTTCTCCACCGGCGAGGAGTTCGACGCGTCCTGGAACCGCGGTACGCCGCTCAAGTTCCAGCTGGGCGTCGGCCAGGTCATCGCGGGCTGGGACCAGGGCGTGCAGGGCATGAAGGTCGGCGGCCGCCGCCAGCTGGTCATCCCCGCGCACCTCGCCTACGGCGACCGCGGTGCCGGCGGCCGTATCGGCCCCGGCGAGACGCTGATCTTCGTCTGCGATCTCGTCGCGGTCTGAGCGTCGGGGACCGGGCTCCGGTCCGCCCCCACCAGCCGGGTGATCACCGCTTGACCGGAGTTGATCACTTGGGGCCCATGCCTGTCCGGGCATGGGCCCTCGGCTTTTGCCCCGACACCCCGGGGCGGTACGGTCGACGATCGGAAGCACCATAGGGAAGGGCATCGATGGCCATTGCCAAGGCAGAGCGGCTGATGAACCTGGCGCTGTGTCTGCTCGGGACGCGGCGGCCGCTCAGCAAGCGCGAGCTGCGCGAGTCCATCGAGGCCTATCTGGAAGCCGGCTCGGACGACTCCTTCAACCGCATGTTCGAGCGCGACAAGGACGACCTGCGCGAGCTGGGACTGGTGATCGAGACCGTCGAGAACCTCGACGGCGAGGTCGGCTACCTGGCGCGCCGCGACAGCAACCGCCTGCCGCCGATCACCCTCGACGCCGAGGAGGCCGCGGCCCTGGGCCTGGCCGCCAAGGTCTGGCAGCAGGCCCGCCTCGCGGGCGCGGCCAGCGGCGCCCTGCAGAAGCTGCGCGCCGCGGGGCTGCCCGAGGGCGTCGACCCGTACGAGGCGCACGGAGCCCTGGAGCCGCGGATCCCGGTGCACGAGGCAGCCTTCGAGCCGCTCATGCTCGCCTGCCGCGACCGGCGGCCGGTCACCTTCGACTACCGCAAGGCCACCGCGGCCCGGCCCGAGCCCCGCCAGGTCGAGCCCTGGGCCCTGGAGTGCTGGCGCGGCCACTGGTACCTGGCCGGCTGGGACCGCGACCGGGGTGCCGAGCGGGTCTTCCGGCTCTCCCGGATCACCGGCAAGGTCCGCGCGCGCAACGGCGCGTACACGGCCGCGGTGCCCGACGTCGTGACCGTGCGGGAGACCGTCGCGGGCTGGGCCGGGGACATCGCCGACCGCACCGCGCTGATCCGGCTGCGCTCGGGCTCCGGATACCCGCTGCGCGCCAAGTCCGCCTCGGTGCGGGAACTCGGCGACGGCTGGGACGAGTTGGAGATTCCGTACGGCCACGGCCTGGACGCCTGGCTCGTCGAGTTCGGGCCCGACGTGGTGGTCCTCGAACCCGCCGAGCTGCGGGCCGACGTCGTGGACCGGCTGCGCGCAGTGGCCAAGGGCTGAGGGGAACACAGGAACGTGGCAGGAAAACCGGCCAGGCCCACGAACGCGATCGACCAGACCCGGCGGATGCTCTCCCTGGTGACGTATCTGCGCGAGCGCCCCGGCGCCCGCGTCGAGGACGTCGCCCGGGCCTTCGGCATCACCGAGGACGAGCTGATCTCCGACCTCGACGTACTGCCGCTGTGCGGGACCAGCTTCCGCGGCGGCGACCTGCTCGACATCGACACGGACGGCGACCGCATCTGGTGGCGCAATCCCGGTGCGCTGGCCGCCGAGGCCGCCGAGCCGCTGCGGATCGCCGCCGACGAGGCGACCGCCCTCCTGGTGGCCGCCCGCGCGGTGTCGACCCTGCCCGGGCTGCGCGAGGGCGACCGGCAGGCGCTGCTGCGGGCCACCGCGAAGGTGGAGGCGGCCGCGGGCGAGGCGGCCGGGGCCAGCTCACGGCTCTCGGTCACCTTCGAGTCCGAGGGCGGTGTCTTCGCGGACGTCGACCGGGCCATCTCCGAGCGCCGCCGGCTGTGGATCCGCTACTACTCGCCCTCGCGGGACGAGCTGAGCGAGCGGGAGATCGACCCGATCCGACTGGTCAGCGTCGGCCACACCTACGTGGAGGCCTGGTGCCGCCGCTCCGAGGCCCGGCGCACCTTCCGGCTGGACCGGGTGGCCGAGATCAAGATCCTCGACGAGCCGTCCGCGCCTCCCGAGATCGAACTGCGGGACCTCTCCGAAGCGCTGGTGCAGCCGGCCGCGGAGGACCCCGAGGTGGTGATCGAGGTCGGTCCCGGCGGGCGCTGGGTCGCCGAGTACTACCCTCACGACAGCGCGGAGGAACTGCCCGACGGCGGTCTGCGCATCACGCTGCGCGCCCCCGATCCCGGGTCGCTGCGGCGGCTCGCGCTGCGGCTGGGTCGCGACGGCCGGATCGTGTCGCCGCAGGACGTCGCGGACAGCGCCCGGCAGGCGGCCCGCGAGGCACTGCTCGCCTACGACGCGCCCCAGGACGCGTACCCGGCGCCGGACCGGCCGCGGGCCACCCCCGCGCCTCAAGCCGCCCCCGCGCCCGACTCCGCCCCCGCGCCCGACTCCGCCCCCGCGCCGAAGGCCGCTCCGGCCCCGAAGGGCGCGGCAGCGCAGACCGGGACCGGCGGCACGGAGCCGCGCACGGACGCGGGGAGCGTGACCGGCACCGCGACCGGAGTCGGGGCCGTACCCCGCCCGGACTCCGGACCGCGCGCGGTCCGGGACGAGATGTACGACAGGCAGGAGCAGGGTCTGTGAGCGCGTCGCCGACGGCCGGTACCAGGGAGATGTCCGTGGCGTCCGCGTTCTCGGGGATGACCCGGGCGCGTCCCGTGGTGTTCAGGGTCGCCTGCCCCGACTGCCGCGGCGGGTTCGAACTCGCCGCGGCGGCGTTCCGGCTCGCCATCGGGGCCACGCACCGGACCACCTTCTACTCGTTCACCTGCCCGGAGTGCGGCACCGCGGTGCGCAAGCCGGCGGGGGAGCGCATCGTCGAACTCCTCACCGGTGGAGGGGTGCGCACTCTGCGGCTGCACCCCACCGTCTAGGCTCGGGCCATGTTCTGGCCGATGCTCGCCATCGCTGCGGGTTTCCTGGGAATCGCCGTCATCGGCGTCCTCGCCGTCCGTGTCTTCGTCGAGGCGGAGCGACTGGGCAGCCAGGTCGCCGAATCCACGCGCAGGATCAACCGGGCCGCCGAGGACCTGGAACGCGCGTCCGTCGGCGTGGCCCGTTCCGCGGACGCCCTCTGACCGTGGCGCGCTCTCTTTGAGCCACTGCGACCTGTCAGAGGCGCAGGCGCGGCAGGTACGCTGCTGATCGTGGCCCGGAGAACGAGGCGCGGGTCGCGGAACGGGAGTACGCACGGGGATTGCTTCGCGTTCACCCCCGAGCGTTACGATCGCTGCCGGCACGATCGTCGGACAGGTGTCCGACCGGTCGGGCAGCCACCCAACCACGCCGCCTCGGTGAGAAGGTAAAGACTTATGTTCGGAAGGCTCGGCGCTCCCGAGATCATTCTCATCCTCGTCGTCATCATCCTGCTGTTCGGCGCGAAGAAGCTTCCGGACATGGCTCGCTCCCTGGGCAAGTCCGCTCGCATCCTCAAGAGCGAGGCCAAGGCGATGAAGACCGAGGGCCAGGACAGCGCATCCGCCCCCGCCGCCCCGCCGCACGACGACCAGCAGCCCCCGGCCCAGCGCACCATCCAGGCCGCTCCCGGCGACGTGACCAGCTCGCGCCCGGTGGCCGAGCCGACGGACACGACCAAGCGCTGACGCAGGGCCGGTGACCTCCGGCCCGCCGCACGAGATGGGAACGTGGGTTGCTCAAGTCCGCCCGCAAGCAGGAGAAGGATCCCGAGGGGCGGATGCCGCTCGCGGAGCACCTTCGCGAGCTCCGCAACCGGCTCGCGAAGGCGATGCTGGCCATCGTCCTCGTCACGATCGTCGCCGCCTTCTTCTACAACGACATCATCAACTTCTTCACCGAGCCCATCCTCAAGGAGGTGGGCTGCGGGAAGACCTTCGAAGAGCTGGCGAAGTCGACCTCCGACGAACCCTGCGCGCGCATCACCATCAACGGCCTCCTCGGCCCCTTCACGCTGGCGCTCAAGGTGTCGCTGATGGCCGGTGTCGTGCTGGCCTCCCCGGTCTGGCTCTACCAGCTGTGGGCGTTCGTCGCGCCGGGCCTGCACCGCAGTGAGAAGAAGTACGCCTACGGCTTCGTCGCGTCGGGCGTACCGCTCTTCCTCGGCGGCGCCTTCTTCGCGTACAAGGTGCTGCCCACCACCGCGAAGGTGCTGATGGAGTTCACGCCGTTCGGCGTGGACAACCTGCTGCCCCTGGACGACCTGCTCGACCTCGTGACCCGCATGGTGGTCGTGTTCGGCCTCTCCTTCGAGCTGCCGCTGCTCCTGGTGATGCTCAACATGGCGGGGGTGATCACCGGCAGGCGGATGCTCGGCTGGTGGCGCGCCATGATCATGGGCATCACCGTGTTCGCGGCGGTCGCCACGCCCAGCACCGACCCGCTGACGATGCTGGCGCTGGCAGGCCCCATCTGGGTCCTGTACTTCGCCGCCGCGGGCATCTCCCTGCTGAACGACCGCCGCAGGGCCCGCCGCGAGGCCGAAGGGCCGGACGACGACGAGGCCTCCGAACTCGACCTCACCCCCGAGGACATCGGCGAGATCGAGACCGTGCCCGGGCCGCGCGCGCTGCCCGCGCAGGCGGACTCCGAGCGGGACCGCGTCAACGGTTATGACGACGTGACCTGACGAGGGCGGGCGATCTTGTAGGGTCCGGCCCGTGACCAGCGAGATCACCCTCTTCGTCAATCCCACCGCGGGACGCGGCCGGGGCGCCCACGCGGCGCAGCCGGCCGCTTCGGCTCTCCGCGCGGCGGGCTTCTCCGTGCGCACGATCCTCGGCGAGGACGCCGCGGACGCCCTCACCCGCGCGCGAGCCGCCGTCCGGGGCGGCACGGGGGCCCTGGTGGCCGTCGGCGGCGACGGGATGGCGAGCCTCGCGCTCCAGGCGGTCGCCGGCACGCGGACCCCGCTGGGCCTGGTCGCCGTCGGCACCGGCAACGACTTCGCGCGCACGCTCGGGCTGCCCGTGCGCGACCCGGCCGCCGCGGGCCGCATCGTCGCGGACGCGCTCAAGGGCGACCGGCTGCGCGACATCGACCTGGGGCTCGTGAACGGCACCTGGTTCGGGACGGTCCTCGCCTCCGGGTTCGACTCCCGGGTCAACGACCGCGGCAACCGCATGAACTGGCCCGTGGGCCGCTTCCGGTACGACCTCGCGATGCTCGCCGAACTCGCCTCGCTCAAGCCCATCCCGTACCGGCTGACCCTCGACGACGGCGAGGTGCGGGAGATCGAGGCGACGCTCGTGGCCGTCGGCAACGGCAGCTCCTACGGGGGCGGCATGAGGATATGCGCGGACGCCGATCCCACCGACGGGCTCTTCGACGTCACGGTGGTCGGCGACTGCAGCCGCAGCACCCTGCTCACCGTCTTCCCGCGGGTCTACAAGGGCACCCATCTCAGCCATCCCAAGGTCACCGTGCACCGGGCCGCGAAGGTCGAACTCGCGGCCGACGGGATCACCGGGTACGCGGACGGGGAGCCGCTGGGCGCGCTGCCGCTGACCGCCCGGTGCGTACGCGGCGCCGTGCGGGTGGCCGGGCTCTGACAGGGCCCCGGGGCCCCTTCGGCGCCCGCTCCCGGGGCGTTTCGCCGGGGACGGCCGCCGGGTCCCGGACCGCAGCGCTCCGGATCGGCGGGCTCCGATCGAATAATGATCGTCCTGTTGTCAGCGGCGGCCGGTAGTCTCGAAAGCACGATGACAGAGGATCTCTCACCCGCCGAGCGGTATGCGGCAGCACGGAAGCGCGCCGTCGAGCAGGCCACCGCTCTCGCGGGCTTCCGCGAGATGTACGACTTCGGCCTCGACCCCTTCCAGATCGAGGCCTGCCGGGCCCTGGAGGCCGGCAAGGGCGTGCTGGTGGCCGCGCCCACCGGCTCGGGGAAGACGATCGTCGGCGAGTTCGCCGTCCACCTCGCCCTCCAGCAGGGCAAGAAGTGCTTCTACACCACGCCCATCAAGGCGCTGTCGAACCAGAAGTACGCCGACCTGGCCCGCCGCTACGGCGCGGACAAGGTGGGTCTGCTCACCGGCGACAACAGCGTCAACTCCGACGCGCCGGTGGTCGTGATGACCACCGAGGTGCTGCGGAACATGCTGTACGCGGGCTCACGGACCCTGCTCGGCCTCGGCTACGTCGTCATGGACGAGGTGCACTACCTCTCGGACCGCTTCCGCGGCGCCGTCTGGGAGGAAGTGATCATCCACCTCCCCGAGTCCGTGACCCTGGTCTCGCTGTCGGCGACCGTGTCGAACGCGGAGGAGTTCGGCGACTGGCTCGACACCGTGCGCGGCGACACCGAGGTGATCGTCTCCGAGCACCGGCCCGTGCCGCTGTTCCAGCACGTCCTCGCGGGGCGGCGGATGTACGACCTCTTCGAGGAGGGCGAGGGCCACAAGAAGGCCGTCAACCCCGACCTCACGCGCCTGGCGCGCATGGAGGCGAGCCGTCCCTCGTACCAGGACCGCAAGCGGGGGCGCGCCATGCGCGACGCCGACCGGGAGCGCGAGCGGCGCCAGCGGTCCCGGGTGTGGACACCCGGCCGGCCCGAGGTCATCGAGCGGCTCGACTCCGAGGGGCTGCTGCCCGCCATCACGTTCATCTTCAGCCGCGCGGCCTGCGAGGCCGCCGTCCAGCAGTGCCTGTACGCGGGCCTGCGGCTCAACGACGACGAGGCACGGGAACGGGTCCGCGCCCTCGTCGAGGAGCGCACGGCGTCCATCCCCGACGAGGACCTGCACGTCCTCGGCTACTTCGAGTGGCTCGAAGGCCTGGAGCGGGGCATCGCCGCCCACCACGCGGGCATGCTGCCGACCTTCAAGGAGGTCGTCGAGGAGCTCTTCGTACGCGGTCTGGTGAAGGCCGTGTTCGCCACCGAGACGCTCGCGCTCGGGATCAACATGCCCGCCCGCTCGGTGGTGCTGGAGAAGCTCGTCAAGTGGAACGGCGAGCAGCACGCGGACATCACCCCCGGCGAGTACACCCAGCTCACGGGCCGGGCGGGCCGACGCGGCATCGATGTCGAGGGCCACGCCGTGGTGCTGTGGCAGCGCGGCATGAACCCCGACCACCTGGCCGGCCTCGCGGGCACCCGCACGTATCCGCTGCGCTCCAGCTTCAAGCCGTCGTACAACATGGCGGTGAACCTGGTCGAGCAGTTCGGGCGGCACCGTTCGCGCGAGCTGCTGGAGACCTCGTTCGCGCAGTTCCAGGCGGACAAGTCCGTCGTCGGGATCTCCCGTCAGGTGCAGCGCAACGAGGAGGGGCTCGAAGGCTACAAGGAGTCGATGACCTGCCACCTCGGGGACTTCGAGGAGTACGCGCGGCTGCGCCGCGACCTCAAGGACCGCGAGACGGAGCTGGCCAAGCAGGGGGCGACCCAGCGGCGGGCCGAGGCGGCCGTCTCCCTGGAGCGGCTCAAGCCGGGCGACGTCATCCACGTGCCGACCGGCAAGTTCGCGGGGCTCGCCCTCGTGCTCGATCCGGGACTCCCTGCGGGACGGTCCAACGGGCACCGCGGCTTCGAGCACCACGACGGCCCGCGTCCGCTGGTGCTGACCGCCGAGCGCCAGGTCAAGCGGCTCAACACCACGGACTTCCCGGTGCCCGTCGAGGCGCTGGAGCGGATGCGCATCCCGAAGTCGTTCAACGCGCGCTCGCCGCAGTCGCGCCGCGACCTGGCCTCCGCGCTGCGCACCAAGGCCGGGCACATCGTGCCCGAACGGCACCGCAGGGGGCGTGCCGAGGCCGCCGACGACCGCGAGATCGCGCGGCTGCGCACGGAGATCAGGGCGCACCCCTGCCACGGGTGCAGCGACCGCGAGGACCACGCCCGCTGGGCGGAGCGGTACCACCGGCTGCGGCGCGACACCGCGCAGCTGGAGCAGCGCATCGAGGGCCGGACGAACACCATCGCCCGTACCTTCGACCGTATCGTCGCGCTCCTCACCGAGCTGGACTACCTGCGCGGCAACGAGGTCACGGAGCACGGCAAGCGGCTCGCCCGGCTGTACGGCGAGATGGACCTGCTGTCCAGCGAGTGCCTGCGCGAGGGCGTCTGGGAGGGACTCGACCCTGCCGAACTCGCCGCGTGCGTCTCGGCTCTCGTGTACGAGTCCCGGGCGGGCGACGACGCGATGGCGCCGAAGCTGCCGGCCGGGCGGGCGAAGGCCGCGCTGGGCGAGATGGTCCGCATCTGGGGGCGGCTCGACGCCCTGGAGGAGGACTTCCGCATCACGCAGACCGAGGGCGTCGGCCAGCGCGAGCCCGACCTGGGCTTCGCCTGGGCGGCCTACCAGTGGGCCTCCGGCAAGGGGCTCGACGAGGTGCTGCGCGAGGCGGAGATGCCCGCCGGCGACTTCGTGCGCTGGTGCAAGCAGGTCATCGACGTGCTGGGGCAGATCTCGGCCGCGGCGCCCGTCTCCAAGGCGGACTCCACGGTGGCGAAGAACGCGCGCAAGGCCGTCGACCAACTCCTGCGCGGAGTGGTCGCGTACTCCTCGGTGGGCTGAGCGCCCCTCGGACGGACCCGCGGACGCTCCCGGAGGGAGCCACGGGTCTTCCGGGGGCGGCGGGGCACGGCGGTGAGCGGCGGTACGGGTGGCCGGCCGGTGGGCCGCGGGTCACCCGACCGGGCAGGTCGCCGGACCGGACGGGGCGCGGGAACCGGGGCGCCCCCGGACGCGCCGCGATCCGGTGTGCTTCCCGCGCGCGGTCCGGTGTGTGCGTGGCGGAACGGGGTTCATCGCGTGGCGTCCCCGGCCGGGGACCCGCGGGTGTCGGTCACGCGTCCGGTGACGACAGGTGGGCCCGCCAGCCGCCGCAGGCGGTGATGTCCCGCGCGCCCTCAAGGGCGGCCGGTTCGCACAGGAAGCCGGGTACCGCGGTGCCGTCGGCCAGCTCCACCCGGCCCAGCGCCATCGGCCGGGGGAGCGCCGCCAGCAGCCGGCCGAGCCCCTCGGCGGGCAGCCGCCACACCTCGGCCTCGATCGCCGCACCGCCCCCGCCCTCGCCCACGTGGACGAGGCCGGGCTTGGGCGGCTCGGTGGCCAGGGCGTGCAGCCGGTACACGGGCGCGGTCGTCGTCGTACGGTCCAGCGTGGCGCCCAGCGCCAGGAGTTGACCGCTCAGCGGCTGGCCGGAGAGATGCGCGCCGACCACGGCGAGCCGTACCTCGGGTGCCTCCAGGGCGCGGGCGATCAGGGCGAGGCGTTCGTCGGTGGACGCCGGGCCGACCAGCATCACCCCGAAGGGCAGCCCGGACACCTCACCCGCCGGGACGGCAACGGCGGCCAGGTCGAAGAGGTTCGTGGAGTTGGTGAAGCGGCCGAGGCGCGCGTTGGCTCCCAACGGGTCGGCGGCCACCTCCGCGAGCGTGGGGTGGCCCGGTGCCGTCGGCAGCAGCAGGGCGTCCGCGTCGCCGAGTTCCGCCAGCGCGCGGGTCCGCAGGCGGGCCAGCCGGTCCTGGTCGGCGAACAGCCGGTGGGCGGGGATGTCCCGGGCGCGGGTGATGATGCCGGCGACGGTCGGATCGAGACCGGCCCCGCCCGCCGAGAGCGACTTGTCGACGAAGTCGCCGACCGCCGTGTACCGCTCGGCCACGAACGCGCCCTCGTACAGCAGGGCGGCCGCCTCCGTGAAGGGCGTCAGGTCGAGCGGGCGCAGCTCCGCCCCCGCGTCCCGCAGCCGTGCGGCGGCCGCCTCGAAGGCCTCCGCCCAGCCCTCGTCCAGCGCGCCGAGCCGCTCACGCGGCGGGACGGCGACACGCCACGGGCCCGGAGCGCGCCCCGGGACCGGTCGGGCCGCCCGGCCGGCGGGCGAGGCCATGTGGGCAAGGGCCTCCTGGGCCTGTGCGAGGGTGCGGGCGAACACGGTCACGCAGTCGAGGGAGGCGCAGGCCGGGACCACGCCCTCCGTGGGGACCAGCCCCCGGGTGGGCTTCAGGCCGACGACGCCGTTGAACGCGGCGGGCACCCGGCCGCTCCCGGCCGTGTCCGTGCCGAGCGCCAGGTCCACGATGCCGAGGGCCACGGCGACGGCGCTGCCCGAGCTGGAGCCGCCGCTGACGCGCCGCGGGTCGTACGCGTTGCGGACGGCGCCGTACGGGGAGCGGGTGCCGACCAGGCCGGTGGCGAACTGGTCCAGGTTCGTGGTGCCCAGCACCAGGGCGCCCGCCAGGCGGAGCCGGGCCACCGCCGGGGCGTCGGTCTCCGGCCGGTGCGAGTAGGCCGGGCAGCCCGCCGTGGTGGGCAGTCCGGCGACGTCGATGTTGCCCTTCACCGCCAGCAGGCGCCCCGCGAGGGGGAGGTGGTGGCCCGCGGCGAGCCGGGCGTCGATCCCGGCCGCCTCGGCCTCCACCTCGGGCCGGGCACGCAGATCGATCCAGATCTCGGGGCGGTCGACCGCCTCGACGCGGGCGTAGGCCGCGCGGACACGGGTCAGGACGGGGGTCGGGGCCGTGCCCCGGGTCCGGGTCGACATCCGGTGCTCCTTGCTCGGGGGTGCGGGGTGGTCGGCGGGCCGGCCGGTCGTGGCACGGCCGCGCTCCGGCGTACCGGAGCGGTGTGCGCGCCCCCGGTCCGATGCGCGTGGACCGGGGGCAATCCTTGCGGAGCGGGGAGGGCGGGTGCCCGGAAGCCCGGGCGCCCGGCCGCCGGAGGGGCGGATCGGGCTCAGGGGGAGGGCACGGCCGGTCCCGCCGCCGGTCCCAGCACGAGCAGGGCCGTTCCGGCCTCCACCTGGTCGCCGGGGGAGGCGAGGAGTTCGACGACCACTCCGTCCATGGGCGCCGGGACCCGGGACTCCATCTTCATCGCCTCCAGCGCCAGCAGGGGCTGCCCCTCGGTCACGGTGTCCCCCACGCCGACGTTCAGCTGCCACACCGACGCGGCGAACTCGGCCTCCACGAGGCGGCCGCCCGGCGGGACCGCCACCTCGGCGGAGGACACGGGCGCAGCCGCGACGGCCTCCGCCCGGGTGAACTCGCCCGCCGCCTCCCAGGCGTCCCGTTCGGCGGCGAAGGCCGCGCCCTGCCGGACCCGGAACTCCTCGATGGACTCGGCCTCGTCGGCGAGGAACGCCTCGTAGGAGGCGAGCGAGAAGGTGCCCTCCTCGATCCTCGGCACGAACCGTCCGGAGATGATGTCGGCGCGCAGTTCCTGCAGTTCGTCCGCCTCCACCGGATACCACTTGACGCGGTCGAAGAAGCGCAGCAGCCACGGCGAGCCGGGCTCGAAGGCGCCGCGCTGCTGCCAGCCCGACCACACCTGGGTGGTGCGGCCGACGAACTGGTAGCCGCCGGGCCCCTCCATGCCGTAGACGCAGAGGTACGCGCCGCCGATGCCGACCGAGTTCTCGGCCGTCCAGGTCCGCGCCGGGTTGTACTTGGTCGTGACGAGCCGGTGGCGGGGGTCGAGCGGCGTCGCCACCGGCGCCCCGAGGTACACGTCGCCCAGGCCGAGGACCAGGTACTCCGCGTCGAACACCGTGCGGTACACGTCGGCGACCGAGTCCAGGCCGTTGACCCGGCGGATGAACTCGATGTTCCAAGGGCACCAGGGGGCGTCGTCGCGCACGCCCGCCATGTAGCGGGCGATGGCCTCGCGGGTCGCCGGGTCGTCCCACGACAGCGGGAGGTGGACGGTGCGGGACGGCACCACGAGCCGGTCTGCCGGCGGCAGGGCGGCGACGATCCCGCGCACCAGGGCGAGGAGTTCGGGCAGGGGCAGCTCGTCGGGGTCCGTCCGGACCTGGAGCGAGCGGATGCCCGGCGTGATGTCCGCGACGCCGGGCGGCGCGGCCGCCGACACGGCCTCCATCAGCGCGTGCACCCGCATCCGCAGGGCCAGGTCCAGTTGCATGGGCCCGAACTCGACGAGCAGGTTGTCGTCGCCGCCGCGCCGGTACGTCACGTCGGCGTCCCGCGCCAGCACGCCGCCGTCGGCGATCTCCGGGCGGTCGGCCACCGGCTCGGCGGCCGGGGCGCGCCGCAGCCGCGCGGCCTCGGGCACGGTCACCGGCACGAACCGCACGGTGTCCCCGGGGCGGAGCTGCCCCAGCTTCCACCGCTGCCCCGTCGCTACGGTCGCCGGGCACACGAACCCGCCGAGCGAGGGCCCGTCCGGGCCCAGCAGCACGGGCATGTCGCCGGTGTAGTCGACGGCACCCACCGAGTAGGGCGTGTCGTGGATGTTGGAGGGGTGCAGGCCGGCCTCGCCGCCGTCGGCGCGCGCCCAGCGGGGCTTGGGCCCGACCAGCCGCACACCCGTGCGCGCCGAGTTGAAGTGCACCTTCCACTCGGCGGCGTAGAACTCGCGGATGTCCTCCTCGGTGAAGAACTCCGGTGCCGCGTGCGGGCCTTCGAGGACGCCGATCGACCATCCGGACCCGAGCACCGGGCGTTCGGGCGCGGGCACCGGCCCGCCGGGGACGACCGCGGCGCCGCCGTGCAGGACGTCGCCCGTCCGCAGGGCCCGCCCCCCGTGCCCGCCGAACCGGCCCAGGGTGAAGGTGGCGGCACTGCCCAGGTGGGGCGGTACGTCCAACCCGCCGCCCGCGACGAGGACGTACGTCCGCAGTCCGTGCTCCGTGGGGGCCCCGACCGCGAGTTCGCCGCCCGCGGGGACCGTCACCGGCTCCCACTGCGGGACCTCGGCCCCGTCGAGCGTGACCCTCGCCGAGGCGCCGGAGACGCACACGGTCGTCGGGTGCGTGAAGCGCAGGGTCGGCCCCTGGAGGGTGCATTCGAGGCCCGGTGCCCCCTCGTCGTTGCCGAGCGCCCTGTTGCCGAGCCGGAACGACAGGTCGTCCATCGGCCCGCACGGCGGCACGCCCACCTGCCAGTACCCGGTGCGTCCCGGCCAGTCCTGCACCGTCGTCAGGGTGCCGCCGGCGACGACCTCGATCCGGGGCGTCGGGTCGCCGATGCCCCCGAGGGTGCCGGTGGAGTGCGCGGCGGCCCGGAAGCCGGCGTCCGCCAGGGCTGCCCTGACCAGTCCGAGGTTGGTCTCGATGCCGTCGACCCGTGTCGCCGCGAGCGCGGCGTCCAGCCGTTCCAGCGCCTGGGCCCGGTCGGAGCCGTACGCGACGATCTTGGCGAGCATCGGGTCGTACGCCGTGGTGACCTCGGTGCCCGTCTCGATCCAGCCGTCCACGCGGACGCCGTCCGGGAACGCGACCCGGGTCAGCAGCCCGGCGCTGGGGCGGTGTCCGCGCGAGGGGTCCTCGGCGTACAGCCGTGCCTCGACGGCGTGGCCGCGCGGCTCGCCCTGGTCGCGTACGACGTCCGCCTCGCCGCGGGCCAGGCGCAGCATCCAGGCGACGAGGTCGACGCCGTGGACCTCCTCCGTGACCGGGTGCTCCACCTGGAGACGGGTGTTGACCTCCAGGAAGTAGGCCTCCTCGCGGGCGGCGTCGTACACGAACTCCACGGTCCCGGCGGAGCGGTAGCCGACCGAGGCGCACAGCTCGCGGGCCGAGTCGGCGAGCCGCGCGCGGACCCGGTCGGGCAGGCCGGGCGCGGGGGCCTCCTCGACCACCTTCTGGTTGCGGCGCTGGAGGGAGCAGTCGCGGTCGCCGAGGGTCACGACCTTGCCCGCGCCGTCGCCGAAGACCTGCACCTCGACATGCCGGGCGTGCTCCACGAGGCGTTCGAGGAAGACGCCCGCGGAGGAGAAGGAGGCCGCGGCCACGCGCTGCACCCGCTCCCACGCGTCGGTGAGCTCGTCGGCGGACCGGCACGCCGACATGCCGATGCCGCCGCCCCCGCCGGTGGCCTTGAGCATGACGGGGTAGCCGATCGCGGACGCCTCGGCGAGGGCGGTGCCGAGCGAGCCGAGGAGCCCGGTGCCGGGGGCGAGGGGGACGCCCGCCGCCTCGGCCGCGGCCCGCGCGGTGTGCTTGGCGCCGAACAGTTCGAGCTGACCGGGCGTCGGGCCGACGAACACGATGCCGGCGTCCTCGCAGCGCCGGGCGAAGGACGCGTCCTCGGACAGGAAGCCGTAGCCCGGGTGGATCGCGCCCGCGCCGGTGTCCTTGGCCGCGCGCAGCACCAGGTCGGCGTCGAGGTACGACTCCTTCGCGGGCGCGGGGCCGAGCCGTACGGACTCGTCCGCCAGCCGGACGTGCGGCGCGGAACGGTCGGGGTCGGAGTACACCGCGACGGTCCGCAGGCCCAGTTGCCGGGCCGTGCGGATGATCCGTACCGCGATCTCGCCCCGGTTGGCCACGAGGAGCGTGTCGAAGGTCATCGGGCACCTCCGTCCGGGCCGCCCGCCGCGGTGATCGTCATGCCGACGGCCGTCGGCTCGAATCCGTTGCACGGGTTGTTGACCTGGGGGCAGTTGGAGACGAGGACGAGCACGTCCCGTTCGGCCCGCAGCGTCAGCCTCCGGCCGGGTGCGGAGAGGCCGTCGACGATGCCGAGGGTGCCGTCCGGCTCCACCGGCACGTTCATGTACCAGTTGATGTTCGAGACGAGGTCGCGCTTGCCCAGGCCGTGGCGGGCTCCCTCCGCGAGGAAGTTGTCCACGCACGCGTGCTGCGACCACGTGTGGTGGCCGTACCTGAGGGTGTTCGACTCCTTGGAGCAGGCGCCGCCGAGCGTGTCGTGCCGGCCGACCTCGTCCTCGACGACGGTCATGAGCGGGGTGTGCTCGTTGGACATCAGCACGCTGCCCGCGGTGAGGAAGATGCCGCCCTGCGCCTGCACGGTGTCGGGGGCGCTGTAGCGGACGGCCGTGTCGTGGGCGTCGTACACGAGGCAGTCGACGGCCTGGTTGCCGTGCAGGTCGGTGACCGTCAGCGTCTCCCCGGCCCGGACGACCGACGACCAGGCGGCACGCGCCGGGACGACGGTGCCCGTGTCCGTGTCGATGTGCGTCCTGGTCCTCCTGTACGGGGCCGGGTGCGCGTCAGCGCCCTTGTCCGTGCCCGTACTTGTGGCCGTGCCCGTGTGCGTGCTCATGCGAGCCCCCTGGCGGCGAGGAATTCGGTGGTGTTGAGGAAGGCGCGGCGGCCCTCGGGCGTCGCGTCCCACAGGGGGTCGCCGGGCCCCGTGGCCGAGGCGCGCCAGGCGAGCACCTCCAGCGGGGTGCTGACGTACTCGGGGCGGGGGTCCGCCGGGTGCGGCACGTTCGCGACGAGCACCGTGACCGCCTGCTCGGCCCGCAGGGTGACGCTGCCGCCGGGGCCCGCCGAACCGGTGAAGCCGAGCGAGCCGTCGCCGCCCACCTCCACGCCCTGGAAGAAGGAGAGCGAGGGCGGCAGGTCGCGCGGTTCCAGGCCGTTCTTGGCCGCGGCCAGCTTGAACAGTTCGCGTCCGGCGGGGGAGGCGGACTGCGGGGTGCCGTCGCCGTAGCGCAGGGTGTTGCGGACGAGCGTGGAGGTGCCGCACAGCGCGTCGTGCCGCCCCGAGGTGTCGGCGGTCAGCGAGGCGAGGACGCGGCCCTGGTCGGAGAGGAGCAGCCTGCCCTCTCCCAGGTAGGCGTTCCACTGCACCTTGACCGTGTCGGCCACGTTCAGCCGCTCCCAGGGCCGGTCGGCGGCGTACAGCAGCAGATGCGCGCATGCGTCGCCCCGGAGGTCGGTCAGGCGCAGTTCGGTCCCGCGGGCCAGGACGCGGTGCGTGTAGCCGCCGCCCGCGACGGTCTCGGCCCACACCAGGTGGCCCGCCTCGCAGGGCGGTGCGGGCCAGTCGCCGGCCGGCACGACCGGCATGGCCTCGGTGCGCGTGCTCTCCTGTGCCCGGGCGTGGGCACGGGCTCCGTACGTGGTCGCTGTCGCCATCGCGGGACCTCCGGCTCCGATGTCATTTCTGTCGCCCGACAGAAATTAGGAGGCGGGCGGGTCCGCGCCGTTGCCCGTACGTTGCCGGGCGGTTACCGATCGCTCACCGGGACCGCCGCGCGGGGCGGTGTGCGAGGATCGAACGCATGGGTTCCAGTGGGCGGCGGGTCGGCAGGCCCCGCGCCGAGCAGCGGCCGGACAGCGGTGTTCCGCCCCGTGACGAACTGCTCGCCGCCGCCGCGGAGTTGTTCACGACCAGTGGGTACGCGGCCACCACCACCCGGGCGGTCGCCGAGCGCGCCGGGATGCGCCAGGCGTCCATGTACCACTACGTGTCCGGCAAGGAGGAACTCCTCGCCGCGCTGCTGGAGTCGACGGTGACGCCGTCGCTGGCGCTCGCCCGGCGGCTCCTCGCCGACGACTCCCGGCCCGCCGTCGAGCGGCTGTGGGAGCTGTGCCGTTCCGACGTGGAACTGCTCTGCGGCGGCCCGCACAACCTCGGCGGCCTCTACCTGCTCCCCGAGGTCCGCTCGGAGCGGTTCGCCGGGTTCCACGCCGTCCGCGCCGAACTCAAGGACACGTACCGGCAGTTGCTCGCGGCGACCGAGGCGGGCGGCGCGCTCGCCAAGAGCGCGCTGGACCTCCGTACGGACCTGGTGTTCGGTCTCATCGAAGGGGTGATCCTCGTGCACCGCTCCGACCCGGAGCGCCCGGTGTCGGCCTTCGCGGAGGCGACCGCCGACGCGGCGCTGCGCATCGCCGGGGTCTGATCCGGCGCGGCTCGTACGCACCCGATCGTCCCCGTACGCATCCCGGACGCATCCCGGACGTCCCGAGTGCCGCCGAGTGCGGCGCGCGACGGCTCCCGAGGTCCTACGGAGTTCGCGCGGGACCGCTCCCGGTGTCCGTGCGAGACCGCTCCCGGTGTCCCACGGGATCTCCCGGAGTCCGCGCGGGGCCGTCGCAGGGCACGGGCCGCGAGGGTGTCCCACCCCTTCTGATGAGGGGTTTTCGCATGTCCGTCCACTGTGACGCAGAGTGTGCGAATGGTGCCGCAGCGTGCAAATGAGGCAGAGGGTACTCCTGCCGCGAGGGCGATTTCAGGCGCTTGCGGAATATGACACAGCGATGATCCGGTCGGACTAAGCTCGCCCGCAGCGCACCGAGTTGAGGTGTAATCGTGCGCTTGTTCCCAATGTTCCGATGATCCAGTGATCTCCCCCCAGACCTCCAGCCGACCTGTCTCAGAAGGCATACATGGTGAGTGTTCAAACCCCTCCCGGTGGCCGTGAACTTCCCTACGCGCGTGTGTTGTTGCTGCCTGCCATAGCGTTGGCCGCGGCGACCGGGGCGGCCGTCGCCCTGGTGGCGCAGCCGGCCCGGACGGCGGTCGGCTGGTGCGGCGCCGTGGCGACGCTGCTCGTGATCGCCACGGCCGCCGAGGCCGTCCGCCGCGGTCGCCTCATGCGCGCGGCCCGCGCCGAACTCGCCCACCGCACCGAGGTGATGGAGCGGCGCGTGGCCCTCCACGACGCCGAGATCGACCATCTGCGCGAGGAACTGCTGCCGGCCGTGCTCGTGCGCATGCGCGGGGGCAAGTCGCCGCATGAAGCGATCCGTCTGACGATCGACCACGACCCCGGCAACCGGAACATCCCCCCGTCCCAGCGCGCCCTGCTGGTCGAACTCCTGCGGATCGTGGACAACGAGGAGCTCCAGCGCGAGGCCGCCCAGCGCTCGTTCGTCGACATCGCCCGGCGCGTCCAGGCGATCGTCCACCAGCAGAACAAGGAACTGCGCGAGATGGAGGAGGACCACGGGCGCAACCCCGAGGTCTTCGACGACCTGCTGCGCATCGACCACGGCACCGCGCTGATCGGCCGTCTCGCCGACTCCATCGCCGTGCTCGGCGGCGGCCGCCCCGGGCGCCAGTGGCCCCGGCCCGTGCCGCTCTACAGCGTGCTGCGGGGTGCCATGTCCCGCATCCTGGAGTACCGGCGCATCGAGCTGCACTCCATCGCCAAGGTCGCCGCCAACGGCATCCATGTCGAGCCGATCATCCACGCGGCCGCCGAACTCCTCGACAACGCCACCCGCTACTCGCCGCCGCACACCAAGGTGCACGTCACCGCGGTCGAGGTGCAGACCGGTGTCGCCATCGAGATCGAGGACGCCGGCGTCAGCCTCAGCGAGGAGGCCCGCACCCGGGCCGAGAAGATGCTGGAGCAGGCCGCGGCCGGCGCCGACCTGAACAACCTCGGTGAGAGCCCCCGGCTCGGCCTCGCCGTCGTCGGCCGCCTGATGGACATGTACGACATGCAGGTCTCGCTGAGGCAGTCCGCCTACGGCGGCGTGCGCGCCGTGCTGGTCGTGCCGCGCAGGATGCTCACCGAGGAGCCCGCGCCCGGTCTCGCCCACGGCATCGGCGCCGCGGCGGTGCCGAAGGTCGACTTCGGCGGTGTCGAGGGACCCAAGCGCGTGGAGAAGAAGCGCCGTCCCACCACCGGTCCCCGCATCTCCACGCCGGAGGGCATGGAGGACGACGTCCCCGAGGTCACGGAGTGGACCGCCAACGGCCTTCCGCAGCGCCGCAGCCGGGTCAAGGTCCCCTACAGCCAGCGCGTACTGGAGGCGCGGGCCGCCGCCGAGGAGGCGGAGACCGCCCGGCGTGAGGGCCGCCCCGTCATCGACTGGACCCGGTCGTCCACCCAGGTGCCCTCCCCGGCGAAGAAGAAGGAGGAGAAGGAACCCGGTCTGTGGGTCGAGGCGTTCATGGCCGGCCTCAAGGGCGGAGACGAAGAGCAGCAGCAGACGTCCGCAGACACGACCGGTCCCGCCCGCACGGAGGCCGATGACGAGGGGGACCTCAAGTGATCCAGCAGCGAGCCAACTTCGACTGGATGCTCAAGGAGCTGTCCGACGGGGTGTACGGGACCCGGCAGGTCGTCGTGCTCTCCGCGGACGGGCTGCGCATCGCGCGCTACGGCGGCGACCCCGACGCCGCCGACCGCATCGCCGCCGCCTGCGCGGGGCTCCAGAGCCTCGCGGGGGCCGTCGCGACCGAGATCCCCGACACCGACGGCAAGATGCGGATGGTCATCATCGAGATGGAGGGCGGCTACTTCTACATGATGGCCGCCGGTCCCAACGCCTACCTCGCGGTGCTCGCCGAGGCCCATGTGGACGCCGGACTCATGAGCGCGCGGATGCGCGACCTCGTCGTACGGATCGGTGCCCATCTGACGAGTCCGCCCCGGCGGAACGGGCAGACCGTATGACTCCTCCGCAACGACGTCGGCGCGTTCCGAAGGAGGCGCCGGAGGAATCACCCCCAGCTCCTGCGGAAGGGCAGGGCAAGGGAAGCGACCCGGAGCGGCTCTACGTCGTCACCGGACAGGTCGAGGGCGGAGACCGTGCCGAACTCGACCTGGTGACCCTGATCGTGGCGCATTCCGACGCCCCGCCCACCGCGCAGCCGGAACAGTCGGCACTGCTCCGGCTGTGCCGGGCCCCCATGTCCGTGGCCGAGGTCTCGGCCTATCTCAATCTGCCGTTCAGCGTGGTGACCGTACTGCTGACCGAGCTGCTGACGGCTGAACTGGTACAGGCGCGTGCTCCGATCGTCCGCTCGGAGCTGCCCGACCGTTCCCTCCTCGAAGCGGTGATGCATGGACTTCAAAAGCTCTGACACCATCACGGGTCCTCGTGCCGAGGACCACCTCCCGCAGACGGCGACGGCCGCGGTGAAGATCGTGATCGTGGGCGGTTTCGGGGTCGGCAAGACCACGATGGTCGGCTCGGTCAGCGAGATCAGGCCGCTGACCACCGAAGAGACCATGACCCAGGCCGGCATCGGTGTCGACGACAACTACGGCTCCGACTCCAAGACGGCCACCACCGTGGCCATGGACTTCGGGCGCATCAGCATCACCGAGCAACTGGTGCTCTACCTGTTCGGCACGCCGGGACAGGAGCGCTTCTGGTTCCTGTGGAACGGCCTGTTCGAGGGCGCGCTGGGCGCGGTCGTCCTGATCGACACCCGCCGCCTGGAAGTCAGCTTCGACGTCATCGGGCGTCTGGAGGAGCGCGGTGTGCCCTTCGTCGTCGCCGTCAACGACTTCCCGGACGGGCCCCGTTACCCGATGGAGGACCTCCGCGCGGCGCTCGACCTCTCCGACGAGATCCCCATGGTGAAGTGCGACGCGCGGCGCCGGGCGTCCAGCCGTGACGTGCTGATGACGCTGATGCGCTTCCTGCACTCGATCGCGATGGCGTCGGCCCCGGCCAGGACCTGACCCGGCCGATCACGACGGGGTCGGTCCGGGACCCGGCCCGGTCCCGCACGGACCGGACGGCGACCCGGCCCGGTCCCGCACCGACCGGACGGCGACCCGGCCCCGCACCCGCACCACCCGGACTCCCGAGACAGCGGCCCGCTCCCCGACGCGGGCCCGAACCCCAAGACACCGGTTCCCACCTCAGCTTCGGAGCGATCACCGTGACGCCTGAACCCCACTCCCCGACCGGAACGGACGACCTCCTGTCCGAGCCGCCGCCGAGTTGCCCCGCCCACGGTACGGGGCCCGGCGGACTGCGCCGCCTGTACGGACCGGAGGCGCAGGACCTGGCCGGCCTGTACGAGAAACTGCGCGCCGAGCACGGAGCCGTGGCGCCCGTGCTGCTCCACAACGACGTCCCGTTCTGGATGGTCCTCGGGCACGGTGAGAACCTGCACATGGTCAGCAGTCCCTCGCTCTACACCCGGGACAGCCGCATCTGGACCGCCGTGCTGGACGGCACGGCGGGGCCGGACCACCCGCTGATGCCGCACATCGCCTGGCAGCCGATCTGCTCCCACGCCGAGGGCGACGAGCACCAGCGGCTGCGCGGCGCGGTCATGGGTGCCATGTCGACCATCAACTCCCGTACGCTGCGCCGCTACATCAACAGCTGGACCCAGTACCTGGTCAACAAGTTCTGCGAGCGGGGCACGGCCGATCTGGTGAGCCAGTTCGCCGAGCACCTGCCGATGGCGGTGCTGTGCGAGATCCTCGGCATGCCCGAGGAGTACGACGACCGCATGGTGCACAAGACGCGCGACCTGCTCAAGGGCACCGAGACCGCGATCGCCAGCAACGAGTACGTCATGAACGTACTGATGCGGCTGACCGTCCGCCGCCGCGCCGAGCCCGCCGAGGACTTCACCAGCCACCTGATCAACCATCCGGCGGGGCTCAGCGACGAGGAGGTCGGCCAGCACCTGCGGCTGGTGCTGCTCGCCGCGTACGAGGCGACGGCGAACCTGCTCGCCAACGTGCTCAGGGTCGTGCTCACCGACCCCGGCTTCCGCGCCCAGCTCAACGGCGGTCAGATGACCGTGCCCCAGGCGGTCGAGCAGTCCCTGTGGGACGAGCCGCCGTTCAGCACGGTCCTCGGGTACTTCGCCAAGCAGGACACGGAGTTGGGCGGCCGGCGCATCCGCAAGGGCGACGGACTGCTGCTCGGGATCGCGCCGGGCAACGTCGACCCCCTGGTCCGTCCGGACCTGAAGGCGAACATGCGGGGCAACCGCTCGCACCTCGCCTTCGGCGGCGGCCCGCACGAGTGCCCCGGTCAGGACATCGGCCGTGCCATCGCCGACGTGGGCGTCGACGCGCTGCTCAAGCGGCTGCCGGACGTGCAGCTCGCCGTGGAGGAGCACTCGTTGCGCTGGACCGCGTCGATCTCGTCGCGGCATCTGGTGGAACTGCCCGTGGAGTTCGACCCGGCCTCGCCGCAGGACGTCATGGAGCGTCCCGGGGTGAGCGAGGTGCCGCGACCGAGGCCCGACTGGGAGGTCTCCTCGGCGCGCCTGAAGCCCTCCCCGGCCCCGCGGCCCGTGGAGCCCCGCCCGGAGGCGCTGCCCCCCGCGCCCGCCCCGGACTCCGGGCGCCCGCTGGGCGCCTGGCAGCGGTTCCTGCGCTGGTGGCGCGGCTACTGAGGCGCCGGGCCGGCGGCCCAGTCGTCGTACGCGGACCAGGCCCCGAGGGTCCGCCCGCTGCGGAACGAGTGCTCCCGTCCCGTGACCGGATCGGTGAACTCCAGCACCCGCGCCAGTAGTTGGAGCGGACGCCGGAAGTCGCCGGCCGGCACGGGGCCGGTCACCACCGGGTACAGCGGATCGCCCAGGATCGGTACGCCCAACGCGCTCATGTGCACCCGCAGTTGATGTGTCTGACCGGTGGTCGGGTGCAGGCGGTAGCGCGCCAGGCCGTCGCGGTGGCCGGCCGACTCGACGCGGCTGACGGCGTTCGGTTCGCCCGGCACCTCGCGGGCGGCGAGCACGCCCCGCTCCTTCACGATCCGGCTCCGGACGGTGCGCGGCAGTTCCAGCCCCTCGCGGTACGGGGCCACCGCCTCGTACTCCTTGCGGACGAGCCGGTCGCGGAACAGCGACTGGTAGGCGCCCCGCTCCTCGGGCCTGACCGTGAACAGCACGAGTCCGGCGGTGAGCCGGTCCAGCCGGTGCGCCGCGCCGAGGGCCGGGATGCCGAGCTCCCGCCGCAGCCGTGCCAGCGCGGTCTGCGTGACATGGCTGCCGCGCGGCGTCGTGGCGAGGAAGTGGGGCTTGTCGGCGACGACGATGTGCTCGTCGCGGTGGACTACCTCCAGGGGGAACGGCACCGTCACCTCGTCGGGCAGCTCCCGGTGGAACCAGACGAACATCCCCGGCACGTACGCGTCGTCGGGAGTGACCGGACGGCCGTCCGCGCCGACGATCAGCCCCGAGCCGAGCATCGCGTCGACGACCCCCGCGCCCGCCGAGAGCCGTCCGACCAGGTGCTCCCGCACGGTGGCCCAGGGGCCCTCGACCGGCAGTCGCACCCGCATCGGGTCCACCCCTTCGCGCTGCGGCAGGGGGGAGGGCGGAATCCGGGTTCTGCGTCTCACCCGGCCAAGAGTACGCAGGCCCCCGGCGGACTGGCCCCGAGCGCGGCCCCGGGCATGGGCCGCGGGCACGGTCGTCCGGGCCCGGTCGTCCGGGACCGGCTCGCACCCCGCGACCACGTGCCCCCGCCACCCCCGCGACCACGTGCCTCCGCCACCACGTGCCCCCGCGACCCGGTGGGACCGGCGTGCGACCGCCCCCAGTGCCCCTTCGGCCAGGCGCGAACAGCCACTGGGAAGCCCGGGCGGCAGCGCCGGGGGCCGCACGCCCACGGCACCGGCCCGGGGCTTGTGCACCTAGTTGCACAAACACGCGCTACGATCCGTCACGCCGCTCACGAGAACGGCCCCCGGGGCTTCCCTCCGGGGGCCGTTCGGGTCCGTCGCCGGGTTCGGCCGTGCCCGACTCCGGTGGGCGACGGCGTCCGAGGCGTGCTCCGGCTCCGATCGCCGGCCCGTGCGCCAGGGCTGCGTGACCGGCATGCCACCCACCCGGCGGGCGCCGGACGCTACCGGGTCGGTTCCCGGACGGGCTCCGCGGCGGCGGCCTCCCTCGGGGCCGGGCGCCCCCGTTGTGTCCTCGTGGCCCGCCACAGCGCGCCGAGCCCCACGGTGGCCAGCAGGAACAGCACGGTGAACCACTGGAAGTACCAGTGCCCGCCGGCGGGGTCGTACACCTCGGCCCGCGGCCAGGCCAGGTTGACCGTCATGAACAGCCCGTACAGCAGGGCGAGCGCGTTGACGGGGACTCCCCAGCGGCCCAGGGAGAAGAGCGGGCGGCCCGTCTCGTCCGCGCCCTCGACGGTGAAGCCGCCGCGCAGGCGCTGCCACAGCAGGGGCCCGGTCACCATCGCGTAGGCGAGGTAGAGCATCACGATGCAGGTGGTGCCGATGGCCAGGAAGGCTTCCGGCGAGGCGAAGTTGAGCAGCAGCAGGGCCGCCGCGAGGACACCCACGACCAGGGCGGGGGCGCCGGGCATCCCGGTGCGCCGGTCGACCGCGGCGAGCCGGCGGGCGAAGGGCAGCTGCCCGTCGCGGGCCATGGAGAACAGCATCCGGCAGGCGGAGGTCTGGATCGCGAGGGTCGCCACGGCGATGGCGATCACCACGTCGACGAGCAGGGCCCTGCCCACACCGTCACCGAGGCTGCTGGTCAGGACGTAGCTCAGCCCTTCGGAGCCGAGGCGGCCGTCGGTCAGGCTGGGCGCGGCCAGCAGGCCGCCGAGGACGATCAGTCCGCCGAGCAGGCCCGCCGCGCCGAGCGCGGTGAGGATCGTACGGGGCGCGGTGCGCCTCGGACGGTGCGTCTCCTCGCTCATCTCGCCCGCGCTGTCGAAGCCGATCATCACGTACGCGGCCGTGAACGAACCCACCAGCAGTGCCCCGACCAGGCCCGACTGGGCGGCCGTACCGGTGTGGAACGTGATGCCGGGGGAGCGTTCGGAGTGGGTGAACAGGAGAACCGCGATCAGGACGGCGCCGATGATCTCGGCGGTCACTCCGATGCGGTTGACGAGGGACATCACCCGGTTGTCGATCATGTTCACGAAGGTCGTCAGGGCCAGCAGGACCACGCCGAGGAGGGCGGCGTTGGCCGCGCCGCTCGCCGAGGTCGGGGCCGGGTCGCCGCCGATCAGTTGGAAGCCGGACCAGATCGCCGGCATCACGACCTGGAGCGCGAGCGCCGCGGCGGCGACCACCACGATCTGCCCGATGACCATGATCCATCCGGCGAACCAGCCGAAGGCGGGGGTGGAGAGCCGTGAGGACCACTGGTAGACGGCGCCCGAGATCGGGTAGCGCGCGGCCAGTTCGGCGAAGCACGCGGCGACCAGCAACTGGCCGACGAGTACGACGGGCCAGGCCCAGAAGAAGGCGGGGCCGCCGAACGCGTACCCGAAGGCGAAGAACTGGAAGACGGTCGTCAGTACGGAGATGAAGGAGAAGCCGGCGGCGAACGAGGCGTACCGGCCGAGGCTGCGGTGCAGCTCCTGCCGGTAGCCGAACTCCACCAGGGAGCTGTCGGCGGTCGGCCCGGGTGGTTCGGGGCGTACGTCGGAGGGGGCGGTTGTGGCCACGGCGGCACCTGCCTTCGGCGCAGGGGGCGGGATCCTGGAGGCGACAGCGGATTCCTGTCGGGTGACAGAAATTAGGGAGGGCCTGTTTCGCCCGCGTGACGCGTTCGTGTCCGCGTCGGGCCGAAGTCCTCACGGCCTTGCGCCGCCGCGCCGATCGCGATACATCGTGTGTATTGCGCAGTGCTCCGGACTCGCGATATGTTCTGCCACGTATATTCGGAGACGAGGTGAGATCCGTGGCGACCAAGCGCCGCAAGCTCGGCAACCCGCTGGCCCTGGCCGTCATGGTGCTGCTCACCGAGCGTCCGATGCACCCGTACGAGATCGCCCAGACCCTGCGCAGCCGGGGCAAGGACACCAGCCTGAAGATCAACTACGGCTCGCTCTACACCGTGGTGCAGAACCTGGAGAAGTACGGGTTCGTCGAGGTCGCCGAGGTGCAGCGGCAGGGCAACCGCCCCGAGCGCACGCTCTACGGCATCACGGACGCGGGACGCGAGGAGGCGACGGAGTGGCTGTCGGACCTGCTCGCCGTCCCGGCGCGGGAGTTCCCGATCTTCGAGGCCGCGCTGTCCCTCATGGGGGCGGTCCACCCCGACGAGGTCGCGCGTCTGCTCGCCGAGCGGCTGAAGACGCTGGAGGTGCAGGCGGCGAGCGCGCGCGGCGGCCTGGCGAAGCTGTACGAGACCCTGCCGCGGATCTTCCTCGTCGAGAGCGAGTACCAGCTCCACATGGCCGAGGCGCAGGCCGAGTGGCTCCGCGGGTTCCTGCGGGAGCTGGAGTCGGGCGCGCTCGACGGTGTCGAGCAGTGGCGGCGGTTCCACGAGACCGGGGAAGTGCCGCAGGACGTGAAGGACTTGGAGGCCCGCAACCCCGAGAAGTGACCCAGATGCGAGACGGACCCCGGCAGAGCTGTTGCAGCAGCCCGGCCGGGGTCTCGAACCCCGAGCCGACTCCGCGGTGAGGCAGGCCAGGCGATCGAGGTGCGGCACACCCAGGATAGCCCGGCGCTCTTCACCCGGAACGGCTCCCATCAGCCGACCCAGGAGAGCAGTCGTCATGAGCAACCGTGCGCCCGCAGTGCAGGCGCGAGACCTGACCAAGACCTACCCGGGCGGGGTGACCGCCCTCCGCGGCATGGACCTCACCGTCGAGTCGGGCACCGTCTTCGGACTCCTCGGCCCGAACGGCGCCGGCAAGTCCACCACCGTCAAGATCCTCACCACCCTCGCCCGTCCAGACTCGGGCACCGCCACCGTCGCCGGCCACGACGTGCTGGACCATCCCGACCGGGTCCGCCGGGCGATCGGAGTGGTGGCCCAGAAGTCCGGCGCCGATCCGGTGGCCACCGGCCGCGAGAACCTCCGGCTGCAGGCCAGGCTGCACGGCCTGCGGGGCGCACCGCTGCGTGAACGGGTGGACGCGCTGCTGGACCGCTTCCGGCTCACGGACGCCGCGGACCGCCAGGTCAGGGGCTACTCCGGGGGCATGCTGCGCCGCCTCGACGTCGCGCTCGGCCTGGTCCACCGGCCCGAGGTCCTCTTCCTCGACGAGCCGACCACCGGCCTCGACCCCGAGGCCCGCGCGGCCATGTGGGACGAGATCGCCCGCCTCGCGGGAGAGGAGGGTCTGACCGTCCTGCTCACCACGCACCATCTGGAGGAGGCCGACCGCCTCGCCGCCCACATCGCCGTCGTCGACCGGGGCCGCGTCGTCGTCCAGGGCACACCGCACGCCCTGAAGGGCGAACTCCGCGGCGACGCCGTCCACATGGAACTGCGCGAACCGGTCGGCGAGGCGGGCCGCACGCTGCTCTCGGGCGCGCTCACCGCACTGCCCGGGGTGTACGAGGCGTTCTTCGACGGCCGTCGCGTCAGCGTCCGCGCCGAGGACGGGGCGGCGGCCGTGCCCGCCCTGCTCGCCGCTCTGGAACGGGCCGGGGCCGGAGTCGCGTCCGCCACCGTGGCCCGCCCGTCGCTCGACGACGTCTACCTGCGGTACGTGGGCCGCCGCTACGCCGAGGCGGAGGCCGAGGCCGCCGCCACCGACGGCACCGCGGGCCTCACCCTCGCCGGAGGCGCCCGATGAGCACCGAAGCCCTGTCCCAGACTTGGTTCATGACGCAGCGTCAACTGACCGCCGTACTGCGGCAGCCCGCGTACGTGGTGATGATGCTGATCCAGCCCGCCGTGTGGCTGTTCCTGTTCGGCAACCTCTTCAAGGACGTCGTCGAACTCGGCGGCTTCGGCACGGGCAGCTATCTGGACTACCTCGTGCCGGGCATCGTCGTGATGAGCGCGCTCAGCTCCAACATGTGGGCGGGCATGGGCACTCTGGAGGAGATCGAGCGCGGCACGCTGAACCGCTTCCTGACGACACCGGTCGGCCGGGGCGCCCTGATGAACGCCAACGTCGTCCAGCAGGCGCTGACCACGGCCGTCCAGTCACTGCTCATCGTCCTGCTCGGCAGGCTGGGCGGGGCGGAGTATCCGGGCGGGGCGGCGGGAGTGGCGGTGCTCGTCGTCGCGGCCTCGCTGCTCGGCACGGTCTTCGGGGCGTTCTCCAACGCCCTGGGAATGCTGGTGCGGCAGCGGGAGTCGATCATCGGCATCAACACCTTCCTGCTGCTGCCGCTGACCTTCCTCTCCTCGGCCTTCATGGCTCCTTCGCGGATGCCCGACTGGATGCGGCACGTCGCCGACCTCAACCCGCTGGACTGGGCGATGGTGGCGGGCCGTTCGGCGATGTCCGAGGACCCGGACCGGTTCGTCGTACTGACCCGGACCGGGGCCCTGGCCGCCCTCGCGGTGGTCGCGGTCCTGCTGTCGATCCGCACGTTCCGGTCGTACCAGCGCTCGGTCTGAGGCCGGGGCGCCGTCCTCCGAGGGGTGATTGCAGCGGCGTCCTCGGGGGGCGGCGGCCCACGGGGCGTGACCACGCCACGTCGGGGCGGGGTCGTCGCGGCGCCCGGTCGCCGCGTCGGCGGAGGCCGGGGGTTCGCGTCGACGGTCGCGACCCGCGTCCCCGCGTTGCGTCCGGGGCCTGGCGCCGCGGGCGCGCCTCGGTGCCGGTGGGCGCGGACCCGGTCGCGGCGTCTTCGGCCGGCCGGTCCGCCGGGCGCGTGGCGTCAACAGGCCGCCGTCCGGAGGGACTTGTGGCATCGGCCCCTCCCGGGCCCTGTGGCGCAGGCCGCGTCGGCGGTCTCGCGACGCGGGGGCCCGTCCCGCCCGGCCGGGGCGTCAGGAGGGGAGGGGGCCCGTCCCGCCGCCGGAGCGGGACGTCAGGAGGCCGCGGGTGACACGGTCTCCTGCTCGGCCTCCACCTGTGCGTTCCACGCCGGCTTGGCGGCCTGCCAGCCGTCCTCGTTGTGCCCGAGCCGCCAGTAGCCCGAGACCGACAGGTCCTCGCGCGGAATCCCGAGCTCGACCCGCAGCAGCCGGCGCAGGTCCTTCACGAAGGCCGCCTCGCCGTGCACGAACGCGTGCACCCGGCCCTCCGGGAACTCCAGCGCGCGTACGGCCGCGACCAGCGCCTCGCCGACCGGCCGGTCACCGCGGTGCAGCCAGACCACGTCCACCTCGGAGTCGATCTTCTGCTCCTCCGCCGGGCCCGAGACCTCGACGAACGCGCGCACGTCGGCACCGGCGGGCATCGCCTCCAGCGCCGCGGCGATCGCGGGCAGCGCGCTCTCGTCGCCCGCCAGCAGGTGCCAGTCGGCCCCGGCGTCGGGGGCGTACGCCCCGCCGGGGCCCAGGAACCGGACGAGCTCGCCCGGCTGGACGCGCTTGGCCCACGGGCCGGCGAGGCCCTCGTCGCCGTGCACCACGAAGTCCAGCGTCAGTTCGCGGGCTTCGGGGTCCCAGGCGCGCACCGTGTACGTACGCGTCACGGGCCACTGCTCGCGCGGGAACTCCTCCCGGATCCGCGCCATGTCGAAGGGCTCCGGGTAGGTCACGCCCGCCGCCCCGAACAGCAGCTTCACGTAGTGGTCGGTGCTGGTGCCGGCCGTGAAGCCGGCCAGCCCCTCGCCGCCGAGGACGACGCGCTGCATGTGGGGAGTCAGCCGCTCCGTGCGGACGACCCGCGCGGAGTGGGGCTTCGGGACCCTGCGTGCCGGACGCTCTGACATATCGGCCTCCCGGATAAGTTTGCTTAGCCTTACCTAAGTTAGCACCTTCTCCGGAGGAAACGCTCGACTGAGCGCGCGACTTCGCGTCTGACGTACCGGGCCGGGAGGGCGTACCGGGAGGGCGTACCGCTCCCGCACCGGTCGGGACGTACCCCCGGGGGAGGCCGAGTGGACTCCGCGGTGCGGTCCCTCGGGGCGCCCGGGGAGTACCTCGGCCTCCAGTGTCCCCCTCAGGCCCCGAGAGTCGTCATCAGCCGCGCCAGCGAGCCGCCCAGGCCCCAGCGGGCCGCCAGTTCCTCCAGCGCGGCCGGATCGCGCGCCACACGCGGCAGCGCCGGATCCACCTCGGGCAGGGGCACGTCACCCGCCACCTTGACGACCGTGGGCGCCACGGCGATGTACGGGCGCGATTCGTCGAGGCGCCTGCGCTGCGAGGGCGTGAGCGCCGCCCGCGGGTCGTCGACCGCCGCCATGATGCCCGCCAGGTCCCCGAACGACGCGAGCAGCTTCGCCGCCGTCTTCTCGCCGATGCCCGGCACGCCCGGCAGCCCGTCGCTCGGGTCGCCGCGCAGCAGCGCCAGGTCCGCGTACCCGGGGCCGTCGACGCCGTATTTCTCGCCGAGCCACGCCTCGTCCGTGACCTGGAGCGTGCCGACGCCCTTGAGCGGGTACAGCACGCGCACCTCCCGCTTGTCGTCGACCAGTTGGTACAGGTCGCGGTCGCCGGTGACGATGTCGACGGGTCCCGTCGCGCGGCCGGTGAACGTCCCGATGACGTCGTCCGCCTCGTACCCCCCGACACCGACGCGGGCGATGCCCACGGCGTCGAGGACGGCCTCGATGACCGGCACCTGCGGCGAGAGCGTGTCGGGCACCTCCTCCTCGTCCGGGCCGGTCTCGGTCTCCCGGGCCACGCGGTGGGCCTTGTACGACGGGATCAGGTCGACCCGCCACTGCGGCCGCCAGTCCGCGTCCATGCAGGCGACCAGGTCGTCCGGATGGTGGTCCTTGACGAGCCGGTCGATGAATTCGAGCAGTCCCCGCACGGCGTTCACCGGTGTGCCGTCCGGGGCCCTCACGGACTCCGGGACCCCGAAATAGGCCCGGAAGTACAGGGAGGCGGTGTCGAGGAGCATGAGTCGCCGGGGCTGCTGAGTCTGCTGCGTCACGCTCCGCATCATGCCGTACGCCACTGACAGCGACCGCTCGTCACCGCTGCCGGGCTGGTGGGACGGCCAGGACCCGAGGGACCCGTGCCCCGTCCCCGACCGTCCGGGTCCCGCCCCGCCCGCCCGGTGCGGAGCGTGTGTGAGGTGGGACACGGACGAGTTTGCGCCAGGGGGCCCGGGGCAGGCGCCGAGCCGGAGCGAGCCCGGTCGGGTCGTCGGCCACACCCGACGGCACGCGCACCGGATGAGCGGGCGGAACCCGCGTCGCTCCACGGCCCGCCGGCGGGGGAGGCGGGCCGTCCTCGTTCGACCCGAGAGGTACACGTGTCATCCAGGCTTGAGGCGGAACAGCTGTACAAGGTGTTCGGCAGACGACCCGGCGAGGCGGTCGAGCGACTGCGTCGCGGGGCCGACCGCGAGGACCTGCGCGCCGACGGTACGACCGCCGCCGTGATCGACGCGTCCTTCACCGTCGAACCGGGCCGGATCTTCGTCGTCATGGGTCTGTCCGGCTCCGGCAAGTCCACGCTGCTGCGCATGCTCAACGGGCTCCTGGAGCCCACCGCGGGGCATGTGCGCTTCGACGGGCAGGACCTCACCGCGCTCAGTGACCGCGAGCTGCGCGAGGTCCGTTCGAGGAAGATCAGCATGGTCTTCCAGCACTTCGCGCTCTTCCCGCACCGCAGCGTCCTGGAGAACGCCGCGTACGGCCTGGAGGTGCAGGGCGTGCCGCGCCGCGAGCGCGAGCAGCGGGCCACCGAGGCCCTGGAGCTGGCGGGCCTCGCCGGCTGGGAGAAGTCCTGGCCCGACGAGCTGTCAGGCGGCATGCAGCAGCGCGTCGGACTCGCGCGGGCCCTCGCCACCGACGCCGACCTGCTGCTGATGGACGAGTCGTTCAGCGCGCTCGACCCGCTGATCCGGCGCGACATGCAGGACCAGCTGATCGAGCTCCAGAAGAAGCTCAGGAAGACCATCGTCTTCATCACGCACGACCTCAACGAGGCGATGCGCCTCGGCGACAGCATCGCCGTCATGCGCGACGGCCGCATCGTCCAGATCGGCACCGCCGAGGACATCCTGGTCCGCCCGGCCAACGACTACGTGGCCTCCTTCACCCAGGACGTCGACCGGTCGCGGGTGCTCACCGCCGCCGCCGTGATGGACGCGCGGACGCGCGGGGACGAGGCGGAGTGCGGCTGCGAGACCGCCTCGCCGGGCACCGCGTTCGGTGAACTGTGCGCGATCAGCGCCCGCGTCGAGCACCCCGTCGCCGTCGTGGACGCCGACGGCGGGCTGGTCGGGGTCGTGCCCCGGCAGCGGCTCGTAGGCTTCCTCGGCGACGAGCAGGGGGAGCCCGGGCCCTGCGACACACCGCGCGGCAAGACCGTCGGGGCGGTGAAGGCCGGTGCCTAGGATCCCCTTCGGCGACTGGGTCAACGACGCGGTCGACTGGCTGCTCGACCACATGGCGTGGCTCTTCGACTTCCTCAAGACCGTCTTCCTCGGCATGTACGACGGCATCGACGCCGTGCTCCAGGCCCCCCAGCCGCTGCTCCTCGCGGGCATCCTCGCGGTGATCGCGTTCTGGCTGCGCGGGGTGTCCGCCGGTGTCCTCTCCTTCGCGGGGTTCGCTTTCATCGACTCCCTCGAACTGTGGGAGAACGCGATGGTGACCCTGTCGCTGGTCCTCGTCGCGACGATCATCGCGCTGGCCGTCTCGGTTCCGGTGGGCATCTGGGCGGCCCGGTCCGACCGGGTCAGCGGCATCGTGCGCCCCGTACTCGACTTCATGCAGACGCTGCCCGCGATGATCTACCTCATCCCGGCGATCCTGTTCTTCGGGACGGGCGCTCCCGCGGGCATCGTGGCCACGCTGATCTTCGCGCTGGCACCCGGTGTCCGGATGACCGAACTGGGCATCAGGCAGGTCGACAAGGAACTGGTCGAGGCCGCGGAGGCGTTCGGCACCACCCCCCGCAACACCCTGCTGCGGGTGCAGCTCCCGCTGGCCCTGCCCACGGTCATGGCCGGCGTCAACCAGGTCATCATGCTGGGTCTGTCCATGGCCGCCATCGCGGGCATGGTCGGCACCGGCGGCCTCGGCGGTGACGTGAACGAGGCCATCGGCCAGCTCAACGTCGGCCTCGGCTCCGAGGCCGGAGTGGCCATCGTGATCCTGGCGATCTACCTGGACCGCATGACCGGTGCCCTCGGCACCCAGGTCTCGCCGCTGGGCCGCCGCGCCGCCGCCAGGGCGCGCGCCGCGCAGGGGCTGAGGATCTGGTCCTACCGCCCCCGGCCCGCCGTGGCCGTGGTGGGCGTCGTCGTCCTCGCGCTGGTCGCGGGAGGCATGGGCGTGTTCGGCTCCGCCCCGGGCGAGTCCAGCGCCGCAGACAGCGGGAACGTCGGCAAGGGCGAGAAGGTCTCCATCGGCTACATCCCCTGGGACGAGGGCGTCGCCTCCACCTTCCTCTGGAAGGAGATCCTGGAGCGGCGCGGCTACGAGGTCGACGCCAAGCAGTTCGACGCGGGCCCGCTGTACACCTCCCTCGCGCAGGGCGACATCGACTTCCAGACCGACTCCTGGCTGCCCACGACGCACGAGGAGTACTGGAAGAAGTACGGCGAGCGGCTCGACGACCTGGGCTCCTGGTACGGCCCGACGTCGCTGGAGCTGAGCGTGCCCTCGTACATGAAGGGCGTCGACTCGCTGGAGGACCTCAAGGGGAGGGCGGGGGAGTTCGGCGGGAAGATCACCGGCATCGAGTCCAGCGCCGGAATGATGGGCCTGCTCAAGAGCAAGGTCCTCAAGGAGTACGGGCTCGACGAGGAGTACGAGGTCGTCGACAGCTCCACCCCGGCGATGCTGGCCGAACTGAAGCGCGCGTACGCCAAGAAGGAGCCGGTCGTCACGACGCTGTGGTCCCCGCACTGGGCCTACAGCGAGTACGACCTCAAGAAGCTCAAGGACCCCAAGGGGGCCTGGGGCAAGGGCGACGGCGTGCACACGCTGTCCCGCAAGGGCTTCGCCGGCGACAACCCGACCGTCGGCGGGTGGCTCAAGGACTTCCGGATGACGGAGAAGCAGCTCACCGGCCTGGAGGCGGAGATCAACAAGGCCGGCAAGGGCAAGCAGCAGGACGCCGTGCGCACCTGGCTGAAGGCGAACCCCGGTGTCGTCGACAAGCTCGCGCCGGTGGCGAAGTCCTCGGCCGGCACGCCAGCCGAGGCCGAGCGCGCGGTCGACGTGGCCTGGTTCCCCTGGGACGAGGACGTCGCCGTCACGTACCTGTGGAAGGACGTCCTGGCCCGGCGCGGCTACAAGCTGAACCTCAAGCAGATGGACGTCGGACCGGTCTACACGGGCCTGGCCTCCGGTGACATCGACCTCAACTTCGACGCCTGGCTGCCGCACGCGCAGAAGAACTACTGGGACAAGCACAAGAACGACCTCAGGGACCTGGGCACCTGGTACGAGCCCACCTCCCTGGAGATCGCCGTGCCGTCCTACGTGAAGGGCGTCAAGTCGCTGGAGGACCTCAAGGGCAGGTCCTCCACCTTCGACGGGAAGATCATCGGCATCGAGCCGGGCACCGGCGAGATGAACCTCCTGAAGACCAAGGTCCTGCCGGGCTACGGGCTCGACGAGGAGTACGAGGTCGTCGACGGCTCCACCCCGGCGATGCTGGCCGAGCTGAAGCGCTCGTACGCCAGGAAGGAACCCGTCGCGGTCGTGCTGTGGTCCCCGCACTGGGCGTACAGCGAGTACGGGCTCACCAAGCTCGCGGACGGCAGGAAGCTGTTCGGCGAGGGCAACACGATCCGCACGATCTCCAGCAAGGAGTTCCCCGAGCGGTATCCCCGGCTCACCGAGTGGATCAAGGGGTTCAGGATGAGCGAGGACGAACTCGGCAGCCTGGAGGGCGTGATCAAGGACCGCGGCCAGGGGCACGAGGCCGAGGCCGTGTCCGCGTGGCTCGACGAGCACCCGGAGATGGTGGAGCGGATGACGCCGCGGTAGGCGAGCGGCGGTCTCCCCGGGATTCCGCCGACGCACGACGCCCGTGGGGGCCCGATCTCGAAGATCGGGCCCCCACGGGCGTCCGACGGCGGAACGCGCGGTGCCGGCGGGCGCGGGGGGAGGGTTCTCGCCCGGGGCGGCGGCCCGCCCCGGGCCGTCCGTCCGGCGGGCGGGACGGCGACGTCGGATACTCGATACGGGGCTTCCGCGCCCGCCGGCCGACACCGGGCGCCGGCTCGCCCCGACGAGCAGGATCCGGACAACCGTGTCCCGGGCGGCAGGACCCCCGGGCGGGACCGGAGGGCCCCATGCGCGAGCGCGCACCGGTGTGCACGACCCGGGAGGACGGCGACGGCGGCACCGTCCGCGGCGTCCGCCGCCTGCCCGGAGGACCCGCCGCGGTCCGCCCCGCGGGCTTCCGGCGGCGCCCGCCCCCGTGCGGCGGCGGGACCCCGCCCGGCGCGCCGCCGCCCCGGTCACCCGGCGGTACACGGGGGGCACCGGCCGGTACCGGCGGGTCACCCGCGGGACGCCCCGGTCGCCCGCCGGGACCTCCGGAAGGGACGCGGCGGTGGCCGGGCCGTTCGCCCCCGATGGGCGGGCGGCACCGGGATCAGGTCGGCCGACCGGTTCGGCGGCGCGAACTGTAGCGTCGCCGCCCGCTCCCCAGGGCAATGTTCAAGACGATCCGACGGGCACGTGAAACGGTTTGCGGAACACCCGTAGGGTGCAGAGAACACATCAAGAACAGCGAGCAGACCGGCGCCCACCCGCAGGGGAACGCGCCGCAGCCACCGCACCTCACGCACCGACGACGCACAGGGGGGAGCCGAAGCGATGGACGAGAGCAAAGAGACCCTTCGAGTGGGCGCGGCAGTCCGGCGCCGGCGCCGGGCGCTGGAGCTCACCCTCGCCGTCGTCGCCCAGCGCAGCGGCCTCTCCGTGCCGTTCCTGAGCCAGGTCGAGAACGAGCGCGCCCGGCCGAGCACCCGCTCGCTCCAGCGGGTCGCCGACGCCCTCGGGACCACCAGCGTCGAGCTGCTCGCCGCCGCGGACCCGGCGCGCAGCGTCGACGTGGTGCGCGGCGGCGACTCCGAGTTCACCCACGAGCCCCGGGTGCGCCCCCTCGTGCGCGGTCACCACCAGTTGCACGCCCTGGAGATCTCCGGGGACCACGACGCGGGCCGCGAGTTCCAGCACCGCAACGACAAGCTGATGTACGTCGCCGACGGGGCCGTCGAGGTCGAGGCGGAGGGGCGCGCGTACCGGCTCGGGCGCGGCGACACGCTCTACCTCACCGGCGGTGTCCGCCACCGGTGGCGGGCCACCGAGGCGGACACCCGCATCCTGGTCGTGTCGGTCGCGGACCACATCGAGGCGGTCGACGATCCGCGCCGCTGACCGCGGGAGCGGGGGCCGGCGGCGATGAGGGTCGTGTCGCTGGTGCCCTCCCTGACGGAGGCCGTGGCCGTGTCGGCCCCCGGAGTACTGGTGGGGGCGACCGACTGGTGCAGCCACCCGGCCGGCCTGGAGGTCGTCCGCGTCGGCGGCACCAAGAACCCGGACGTCGAGCGGATCGTCGGCCTCGCCCCCGACCTGGTCGTCGCCAACGAGGAGGAGAACCGGGAACCCGACCTGGGCGCGCTGCGCGCGGCGGGCCTCGCCGTCCTCGTCACCGAGGTGCGCGGTGTGCCGCAGGCCCTCGACGAGCTGGAGCGGGTGCTGGCCGCGTGCGGCGTGCGGGGGCGCCCGCGCTGGCTGGACGAGGCGCGGGAGGCCTGGGCGGAAGCTCCCGGCCCGCTGCGCACGGGGCCGCCGCCGCGCGCGGTCGTGCCCGTCTGGCGAAGGCCCTGGATGGTGCTCGGCCGGGACACCTTCGCGGGCGACGTGCTGGCCCGGCTGGGCGTCGGCAACGTCTACGCGGATCACGCCGAGCGCTACCCCCGTGTCCCCGTCGACGAGCTGTGCGCGGCCCGTCCCGATCTGGTCGTGCTGCCCGACGAGCCGTACCGCTTCACCCGTGACGACGGCCCCGAGGCGTTCGCGGGGCTGCCCTGCGCCCTCGTCGACGGGCGGCTCCTCACCTGGTACGGGCCCTCGCTCGCGCAGGCCCCGCGTGTGCTCAGCGGGGCGCTGCGAGCAGCCCTCCGTCCAGCAGGCCCCGGGCCGTCCGCACGGCGGCCACGCCCCAGGCCGTGAGCAGCAGGGCGTACAGGCAGACCGACAGGACCTCGTAGGCCACCAGTCCGGTGTGCCGTGCGAGGCCCTCTGCTCCCGTCACACAGGTGCCCACCGGGAAGGTGAGGGCCCACCAGGTCATCGCGAAGCCCATGCCCCGGCGGCGGGCCCGCACCACCAGGGCCGAGGCCAGCGCCAGCCAGAGCAGCGCGAATCCCATCACGGGCACCCCGTAGAGCACCGCGAGGACGTCGAAGCCCCGGTCGAACGGGGCGGGCAGGACGCCCGGCGCCGTGACGGCGAACCTGTCCACGGCCGTCGTGGACTGGCCCAGTGGGCCGAGGACCAGGAACAGCGTCGGCGTGAGCACCTGGGGCAGCGGGTCGCCGGTGGCCAGCCGCCCGAAGACCAGCGGCAGCATCACGAGCGTGGCCAGCAGGCTGAGGCCGAACATCGCGACGCAGGCCAGGAGCAGGGTCGCGCGGGGCTGGCCGGCCGGCAGGTGCGGCACCAGCGGCGGCCCGAGGGCGGCGGACACCATCGGCGCCACCACGGGCAGCAGCCACACGGGGGTGACCTGGGCGGGCGCCGTCCGCCGCCGCACGACGAGCAGGTACGGGACGCACACGGCCGCCGCGAGGCCGGTCAGGGTGCCCGCGGTGAAGAGCACGGCGTCCAGGGCGACCGCGGCGGGGGTGCCGATCCAGTCCCGTCCCACGACCAGGGCGCCGCCTCCGACCGCCAGCAGGGCCATCGACAGGCAGCCGTAGAACGGCGCCGCCGCCGGGTCCTGCAGATCGGCCCTGGCCTGGTCTCGGTGGTGGGTCCAGTGCACGGCCCGGGCGGCCAGCAGCGCCACCAGCGCCACCAGGGCGAGCGCCCAGACCGCGGTGAGGGCGGTGCGCAGTCCGGGCACGTGCACGGGGAGCCCGGCTCCCGCCGTGGCCACGATCGCCGTGCCCATGACGGTGGCGTACCAGTTGGGTCCGAGATGCCGGACGGTGCGCACCCGCCCGGGACGGCGGGTGACGGCGCTGCGGGCCGGATGCGGATGGGCTGCGGTGACCATGGCTTCACCGTGCCCGCGGGCCGGGGGCCTCGCCAGGGAGTACCGGCCTATGAGGACATAAGGTGGGCTTATGAGTCGGCATGAACAGGCGGATGACCAGCAGGTTCGCGGGGCTGCGGACCCCGTGGCAGGGCTCGCGCACCGGGTGCCGGACCTGGGCGCGCTGGAACTGCTGCTCGCCGTGGCACGGCTCGGGAGCCTGGGGCGGGCGGCCCGCGAGGTCGGGATCACGCAGCCGGCGGCCAGCAGCCGCGTCCGGTCCATGGAACGGCAGCTCGGCGTCGCGCTGGTGGACCGGTCGCCCAGGGGCTCCCGCCTCACCGACGCCGGGGCGCTGGTCACCGACTGGGCGCGGCGGATCGTGGAGGCGGCCGAGGCGTTCGACGCGGGGGCGCAGGCGCTGAGGGACCGCCGGGACTCGCGGCTGCGGGTCGCGGCGAGCATGACGATCGCCGAGTACCTGCTGCCGGGGTGGCTGCTCGCCCTGCGCGCGCAGCGCCCGGACACCGCCGTGTCCCTGCTCGCGGGCAACTCCACGGTGGTGGCGGAACGGGTGCTGTCGGGCGAGGCGGACCTCGGGTTCGTCGAGGGGGTGTCCGTGGCGGGCGGGCTCGACTCGGTGGTCATCGCGCACGACCGCCTGATCGTGGTGACCGCGCCAGGGCACGCCTGGGCGCGCAGACGGCGGCCCCTGGACGCGGGCGAGCTGGCGGGGACGCCGCTGATCCTGCGGGAGAAGGGCTCCGGTACGCGGCAGGTGCTGGACGCCGCGCTCGGCGGGCTGGCGCGCCCGCTGATCGAGCTGTCCTCCACGACGGCGGTGAAGGCGTCCGCGGCGTCCGGGGCGGGGCCCGCGGTCCTGAGCGAACTGGCCCTGGGCGAGGAGCTGTCCGCGCGCCGCCTGGTCGAGATCCCCCTGGACGGGGTCCGCCTCAGCCGCGACCTGAAGGCGGTCTGGCCCCAGGGCCACCGCCCCACGGGCCCGGCCCGGGACCTCCTCACCCTGACCCGAACCTGACCACGACAGCCCCACCCGAGCCGGCACGGGCCCGGGCGACTCGGCCAAGCCCGCGAACCCGCCAGTCGGGCAGCTCACTTGAAGGGGTGCGGGGAACCGCGCGACGGGTCCGGCAAGTCACCCCCACGCCATGAGCAAGCCCCGACGGACGCCAGGTCCCCCCTCACCCGGCCCCCCAACCCCCCGCGGCCCGAACCAACCCCGCCATGACCCGGAGGTCGCCCCCCATCTCGGGATGCCACTGAACCCCCAGCACCCACCCCGCGCCCGCCGGCAACTCCACCGCCTCCACGGTCCCGTCCTCCGCGTACGCGGACGCCACGAGACCCGCCCCGAGCCGGTCCACCGCCTGATGGTGGTAGGCGGGCACGGACGCCTCCTCCGGCACCAGCTCCGCGTACAACGACCCCGGCACGGGCTTCACCGGGTGCCGTCCGAAGACCCCCACCGTCCCGGCGTGCCCGTCGAGGTGCTGCACCAGCGTCCCCCCGAGCGCCACGTTGAGCAGCTGCATCCCGCGGCAGATGCCGAGCAGCGGAGTGCCGGAGGCCAACGCCGCCTCGATCAGCGCGAGTTCCCAGTCGTCACGGGCCCGCGCCTCGGGCCCGCAACGGGCGTCGCGGACGGCCCCGTACCGGGACGGCTCCACATCGGGACCGCCCGCGATCACCACCGCGTCGAGCCGGGCCACGGTCGGCGCCGCGTACGCGGGCTCGTCCGGCGGCAGCATCGCGGCGAGCCCGCCGGCCGCGCGGACCAGCCGGGGATACCCCTCAGGCAGGAGCGCCGCCTCCAGCTCCCACACGCCCCAACGCGCGGACTCCAGATACGTGCTGACACCGATCAGCGGCCTGTCCGGCGCGTCCGGCCCGTCCGTCGTCCGGCGCATCCCGTGCATCCCGCGCTCCCTGTCGCTCGTCCGGCCCCGGGAGGAGAGGCTAATGGACCGGACCCATACCTTTGGCGGATTCCGCCGGGTCGGGAATCCGCCGGGTCGTGATCCGCTAGGTCAGGAAGCCGCGCAGCAGCGCCGCCGTGCCCGCGCAGTGCTCCCGCATGATCTCGCGCGCCCCGTCCGCGTCCCCGTCGAGCACCGCCTCGACCACCGCCGCGTGCTGGCGCTGCGAGTGCTCCAGGTTCCGTACCAGCAGGGGGATTCCGTCGAGCAGGTCGTTCACGGTCGCGCGCACGGCCGCGTACTGGGCGGTCAGGGTGGGTGAGCCGGAGAGTTCGGCCAGCGTCAGGTGGAGCAGGGTGTCCGGCCGCCGGTAGTCCGCCAGCGGCGCGTCGCGGGTGCGGGCGAGCGCGTCGCGCAGGCGCGCGGACCCCTCGGGCGGCAGGCCGTGCGCCGCGCAGAGCCCGGCCGCGCCGACCTCCAGGACCTCGCGGAACCGCAGGACGTCCTCGATGTCGACGCCCTCGACCCGGCGGCGCAGCTCGGCCCCGCCCGGGGCCTCGGTCCTGGCCAGCACGAAGGTGCCGCCGTAGCGCCCGCGGCGCGGCTCCACGAGTCCTTGGTCCTGGAGCACCTTGAGCACCTCGCGCAGCGTCACCCGGCTGATTCCGAGGCGCTCCGCCAACTCCCTTTCAGCAGGCAGCCGTTCGCCGCCGGGCACCAGGCCGAGCCGGACGATCTGGAGTATCTGCTCCAGGGCCTCCTCGAAGCCGTTGCCCGCGCGCACCGGCCGCAGGACGGGTCCGAGCCGGTCCTGCGGGCCGTACGGGTCCGGTTGCGACATCCGGCCGCGCCCCCTTCCCAAGCAATGGTTCTCGGCAATACCTTATGGCTCCCGGCTGACCGAAGGAGCCTTCCCGTGGCAGACCGCACACCACCCCTGAGTGTCGAGGAACTGCACGCCCTCGTCGCGGGCGGCGAGATCGACACGGTGGTCCTGGCGTTCCCGGACATGCAGGGGCGGCTCCAGGGGAAGCGGTTCGCCGCCCGCTTCTTCCTCGACGAAGTCCTCCAGCACGGCACCGAGGGCTGCAACTACCTCCTCGCGGTCGACACCGAGATGAACACGGTCGACGGATACGAGATGTCGTCCTGGGAGCGCGGCTACGGCGACTTCGCGATGCATCCCGACCTCGGCACGCTGCGCAGGGTCCCTTGGAACGCCGGGACGGCCATGGTCCTCGCCGACCTCGCCTGGGACAACGGCCGGCCCGTCCTCGCGGCACCCCGCCAGATCCTCCGCCGCCAGCTGGAGCGGCTCGCCGAGCACGGCCTCACCGCGCAGGTGGGCACCGAGCTGGAGTTCATCGTCTTCAAGGACACCTACGAGCAGGCGTGGGACGCGAACTACCGCGGACTCACGCCGGCCAACCAGTACAACATCGACTACTCGGTGCTCGGGACCGGCCGGATAGAGCCGCTGCTGCGCCGCATCCGCAACGAGATGGCCGCCGCCGGGCTGACCGTCGAGTCCGCCAAGGGCGAGTGCAACCCGGGCCAGCACGAGATCGTGTTCCGCTACGACGAGGCCCTGGTCACCTGCGACCAGCACGCCGTCTACAAGACCGGGGCCAAGGAGATCGCCGCCCAGGAGGGCGTCTCGCTGACCTTCATGGCCAAGTACAACGAGCGCGAGGGCAACTCCTGCCACATCCACCTCTCGCTCACCGACGCCGACGGCACCAACGTCATGGCGGGCAAGGGCACGGACGGCATGTCCGACACCATGCGGCACTTCCTCGCGGGACAGCTCGCGGCGCTGCGCGACTTCTCCCTCCTCTACGCGCCGCACATCAACTCGTACAAGCGGTTCCAGCGCGGCTCCTTCGCGCCGACCGCCGTCGCCTGGGGCCACGACAACCGCACCTGCGCGCTGCGGGTCGTCGGGCACGGCCGCTCGACCCGCTTCGAGAACCGGCTGCCCGGCGGGGACGTCAACCCGCACCTGGCCGTCGCCGGCCTCGTGGCCGCCGGCCTGCACGGCATCGAGCAGGGCCTCGAACTTCCCGAGGCCTGCACGGGCAACGCCTACGCGGGGGACTACGCGCATGTGCCCGGCACCCTGCGCGAGGCCGCCGAACTCTGGGAGAACAGCCCCATCGCCCGTGCCGCGTTCGGCGACGCGGTCGTCGCGCACTACCGCAACATGGCGCGCGTCGAGCTGGACGCCTTCGACGCCGCGGTGACCGACTGGGAGCTGCGCCGCTCCTTCGAACGCATGTGAGAGGCCCTTCGTTGTCGCAGCCGTACGAGCTCCAGGTACTCAACCCGGCGACCGAGGACGTCGTCGCCACCGTCACCGGCGCCGGCGCGGCCGACGTGGACGCCGCCGTCGTCCGGGCCGCGCGGGCACAGGTCCGGTGGGCGGCCCTGGCGCCCGGCGAACGGGCCCGGCTGCTGCGCCGGTTCGCGGTCGTCGTCGACGAACACGTCGAGGAACTGGCCCTGTTGGAGGTCCGCGAGGCCGGCCACACCATCGGCAACGCCCGCTGGGAGGCGGGCAACGTCCGCGACCTGCTCGACTACGCCGCCGGGGGAGTGGAGCGGCTCACCGGCCGGCAGATCCCGGTGGCCGGCGGCCTCGACGTCACGATCCTCGAACCGCTGGGCGTCGTCGGTGTCATCGTGCCCTGGAACTTCCCCATGCCGATCGCGGCCTGGGGCGCCGCACCGGCGCTCGCGGCGGGCAACGCCGTCGTCCTGAAGCCCGCCGAGACGACCCCGCTCACCGCGCTGCGGCTGGCCGAACTCGCCCTGGAGGCAGGCCTTCCGGAGCACCTCCTCCAAGTGCTCCCGGGGGCGGGGCCCGTCGCGGGCACCGCGCTGGTCGACCACCCCGGCGTCGCGAAGATCGTCTTCACGGGGTCCGCCGCCGTGGGCAGGCAGGTGCTGGCCAGGAGCTCGGCCCTGCTCAAGCGCGTCACCCTCGAACTCGGCGGCAAGAGCCCCAACATCGTCTTCGCCGACGCCGACATCGAGGCCGCCGCGGCGGCCGCCCCCATGTCGTTCCTCGACAACTCGGGCCAGGACTGCTGCGCACGTACCCGCATCCTCGTGCAGCGGGACGTCCACGACCGCTTCCTCGAACTCCTCGCCCCGGCCGTCGAGTCGGTCGTCGTCGGCGACCCGGCCGACGAGCGGACCGACATGGGCCCCCTCATCTCCCGCCCCCAACTGGAGCGTGTGCGCTCGTACGTGACCGACGACCTCGCCGGCATCAGGGGGACGGCGCCGAGGGGGCCCGGCTACTGGTTCCCGCCCACCGTGCTCACCGGCGTCGACCCGCGGGCGCGCGTCGCCGTCGAGGAGGTCTTCGGACCCGTCGCCGTGGTCCTGCCCTTCGACGACGAGGCCGACGCCGTACGGCTCGCCAACGCCACCGACCACGGCCTGTCCGGCTCCATCTGGACCAGGGACGTGGGCCGCGCCCTGCGGGTGTCGGCCGCCGTCCGCGCCGGCAACCTGTCCGTCAACTCCCACTCCAGCGTCCGCTACTGGACCCCGTTCGGCGGCTTCAAGCAGTCGGGCATCGGCCGCGAACTGGGCCCGGACGCCCTCACCGCCTTCACCGAGACCAAGAACGTCTTCATCAGCACGGAGGGCCCCGCACAGTGACCGAAGCCACCGAGGGAATCATCTGCCGCCGCCTGGTCGGCCGCACCGCCGTCGTCACCGGCGCGGGCAGCGGCATCGGACTCGCGACCGCCCGCCGGCTCGCCTCCGAGGGCGCCCACGTCGTCTGCGCGGACGTCGACGGGCCGCGCGGCAGGGCGGCCGCCGAGGAGGTCGGCGGACTCTTCGTCGAGGCGGACGTCACCGACCCCGAACAGGTCGAGGCCCTGTTCAAGGCGGCCTACGACACCTACGGCAGCGTCGACGTCGCCTTCAACAACGCGGGCATCTCGCCCCCCGACGACGACTCGATCCTCGACACGGGCCTGGAGGCCTGGAAGCGCGTCCAGGACGTCAACCTCACCTCCGTCTTCCTGTGCTGCAAGGCCGCGATCCCCTACATGCGGCGCCAGGGCCGGGGCTCGATCATCAACACCGCGTCCTTCGTCGCGCGCATGGGCGCCGCGACCTCGCAGATCTCGTACACCGCGTCCAAGGGCGGAGTGCTCGCCATGTCCCGCGAGCTGGGCGTGCAGTTCGCGCGCGAGGGCATCCGGGTCAACGCCCTGTGCCCAGGCCCCGTCAACACCCCGCTCCTGCGGGAGCTGTTCGCCAAGGACCCGGAGCGCGCCGCGCGCCGCCTCGTGCACATTCCCGTCGGTCGGTTCGCCGAGGCCGACGAGATCGCCGCAGCCGTCGCGTTCCTCGCGAGCGACGACTCCTCGTTCGTGAACGCCTCGGACTTCCTCGTGGACGGCGGGATCTCGGGGGCGTACGTGACCCCCGTGTAGCCGCTCCCCCGCGGCGGCCGCGCCCCCGACCGGCCGCCGCGCACGGCACGGCTACGGTCCGCCTAGAGTGCCGGGATGAGCATGACGACGCCGCCCGGCTGGTACCGCGACCCCTCGGCCCCGCACGTCGAGCGCTGGTGGGACGGGACCGCCTGGACCGAGCACCGCCGCACCCCCGAGGCGCCGGGACAACCGCCGACACACGTCCGGTCGGCCCCGGCCGGCGGTCACCTCCGCACGAGGCCGGTCGTCCTCACCGCCGCCGCGGCCGTGCTGACCGCGGTGATCGTCACGGGCGCCGTCGTCCTGAGCGGGGACACCGGCGTCCCGGAGTCCGACGGCGTGCCGGCGGCCACGGGCGCCGCGCCGGACGCCACCCCGAGGGCCCCCTCGCCGTCCCCCTCGAGGACACCCGCCGACGACCCGACCGCGGTCGTCGACGAACTCAACGGCATCACCCTGCCGCTCCTCGACGGCTGGGCCGCGCCCGAGAACGTCAGCGACCCCGAGGTGCTGATGACCACCCCGGGGACGTACGACTGCCCGGGCGACGACGGCCTGTGCCGGCACGGCGTCGTCAGCTCCCGCACGGTGACCCAGAACGACGAGACGTCCCCCGAGGCGCTCGCCAAGGACGACATCTCCGAGGCCGCCGACCTGGCCTACGACCGCGACCGGGTCGACCGGCGGCCCTTCCACGGCATCACGTCCCACAAGCGCGTGGCCCAGGGACCGGTCGCCGTCGCGGGCCGGGCCGGCTACTTCGTGCGCTGGCGGGTCACCACCGGGGCGGGCCCCGGGGGCTACGTCCAGTCGACGGTGTTCCCGTCCAGCGTCGGCGCGCAGGCGCCGATCGTCGTCCGGTACGTGTTCGACGCGGGCGAGGACGGCCCGCCGCTCGCCGACATGGACCGGATCACCAAGGGGATACGGGCGGTCGGCGACGCGGACACCGGCGGCGGCGTGGGCAGCAGCATCGGGCCCTCCCGCTAGCCGTCACAGGAAGGTGTGCCCCTCCCCGCGGTACGTCGGGACGGTCGCGGTCACCGTCTCGCCCTCCACGAGGTGCAGCACGTCGAACCGCTCGCACAGCTCCCCGGCCTTCGCGTGCCGGAACCACACCTTGTCGCCGATCAGCAGGTCGTCGGCGGGCGCGCCGAGCAGTGGCGTCTGGACCTCGCCTGCCGCCTCCTGCGGGTCGTAGGACAGGCCCTCCGGGAGATGGGGCACGGGCAGCCGGTCCTGGCCCGCCGCGCCCGAGGCGGGGTAGCCGCCGCCCAGCACGGTCACGACACCCACCCCCGGCCTGCGGACGACGGGCTGTGCGAAGAGCGCGGCCGGACGCCCGCTGAACGACGTGTAGTTGTCGAAGAGGCGCGGGAGGTACAGTCCCGAACCCGCCGCGATCTCGGTCACCGAGTCCTCCGCCGCGGTGTGCTGGACACTGCCGGTGCCGCCCCCGTTGACGAACTCCAGGTCCGGCGCGACGGCACGCACGGCCCGCACGACGTCCGCGCGCCGCGCGGCCAGCTCCTTGCGGGCCGTGGCCTGCATCAGCCGGATCGCGCGCGAACGCAGCGGCCGCCCGCGCAGCGCGTCGCCCACCCCGGCGATGTGCCCTTCGTACGCCATGATCCCGACCAGCGCGAACCCGGGCATCCGGGCGACCGTACGGGCCAGATCGGCGACCTGGGCGGGGGAGTGCAGCGGCGAGCGGCGCGCGCCGACCCGCACCCGGCCGCCGAACATCCGCAGCGCGGTGTCCAACTCCAGGCACACCCGCACCACTTCGCGCCCGCCGTCGCGCGCCTCGTCGATCAGCCGCAACTGCGCCGGGTCGTCGATCATCACGGTGACGGCACCCGCGAGCTTGGGGTCGTTCGTCAGCTCCGCGTACCCCTTGCGGTCCGCGGACGGGTAGGCGAGCAGCACGTCGTCGAAGCCGGAGCGGGCCAGCCACAGCGATTCGGCGAGCGTGAAGGACATGATCCCCGCGAAGCCGTCCCGGGCGAGCACGCGCTCCAGGAGCGCGCGGCAGCGCACGGACTTGCTCGCCACGCGTACGGGTTTGCCGCCCGCCCGCCGTACGAGGTCGTCCGCGTTGGCGTCGAAGGCCTCGAGATCCACGATCGCGAGGGGGGCGTCTAGGTGAGCGGTGGCCCGGTCGTAGCGGGCCCGGTCGGCGGCGCGGGCAGTCATGGGCGAAGCCTGCCAGACCTGATTACCGCAGGGTAGGGGGACGTTCCGGGCAGATGCCTCCGGGCCTGCGGACTGGTTCCCACTCCCGCGTCGTCAACCCGTAGAGTGACGCGCACGCAAGCAGGGAACGGTTCCGGAGGGGTTCCTTCGGCGGGCCGGTCGCCCGGGGCCGAGGAAACGGGGGGTGCATGAGCACGGAAGCGCGCCGCGCCTCGCATCCGCCGCACCCGTCCACACCGCCAGGGCCGCCCTCCGCGGGCGAGTCGGCGGACCGGCCCGACGGGTCACAGGAATCCGGGTCCACCGAAGCCGCGCGTCGGCCGGACGGGACGCGTGCCCAGGACGGCACCGACGAGCACGCCCCCGGCCCGCGCACCGCCCGCGAACCCGACGGCCCCGCCCCGTGGCAGCACCGGCCGGGCGCCGCGCCGCGACCCGGTGCCCCGGACACACCGCCCGAGGCGCGCTTCCCGAGCCTGCGGCCCACCGGCGAACAGCCGCCGTCGCCCCGGACGCCCCCGCCGCCACCGGCCTCCGCGCGGTTCCCCGACACCCCGCCGCCGGCCTCCCCGCGCCGTCCGGACGCCCCGCCGCGCCCGTCGACCGACCCGCGCCCGCCGCGCACGGACTTCTGGGGCACCGGCCTGCCGCCCCGCCCGGCGGGCGATCCGCGCGGGCCCGGACAGGGCGCCGCACCCGGGACGGTCCCGCCGCGCCCCGCCACCGGCCCCGGCACGGCACCGCACACCTCCCGGGGGGCCGGGCTTCCGCCGCGCCCCGCCACCGGACCCCGTGTCCCCCGGCCCGAGGGCGGGGAGCGGTCCGCCCCGCCCGGCCCCGCCACCGCACCGGGCACGGCCCCCGGCGCGTCCCGCGAGCGTGCGGCCGTCCGCCCGCCCCGGCGGCCCGAGGGCCCTCCGCTCCCGCCCGCTCCGGCGACCGCGCAGCCTTCCGCGCCGGGCACCCGGGAGCCGCGCGCCGTCCCGACGTCCGCGCCGGTCGGCACGGGCAGCACGGCAGGCAGGGCCGACGCATTCGACACGGACGGCCGGGCCGGACGCCCCATACCGCCCAGGCCCAGCACCCTGCACCCCGCCGCGCGACGCACCGCGGCGCCCTCGGAGGACACGACCCGGCTGCGCACCCTGCCCGCCGGCCCTCCCGCGGCGCCCCGCACGCCTCCATCGGCATCCCGCACGCCTCCCGCGGGCGCGCGCCCGCCCGGAGGCGAGTCCTTCACCGACCCCTCCTGGCCCGCCCCGTACGCACGGAGCCCCGAAGTACGGAGCCCCGAGGTACGGAACCCCGGCGCACAGGCCCCGGCTCCCGGCATCCCGGCCCCCCGGCCGTTCGACTCCTTCCCGCCCCCCGGCGCGTTCGACCCGGAACCCGGCCCGCCCGCCGCGGCTCCCCGCCGGCGCTCCCGGGTCGTGGCCGCCGCTGCCTGCGTGGTGCTCGGGCTCGGGCTCATCGGCGGCGCGGCCACCGGGAGTTGGCTCACCGGCGACGGCACGGACGGCGACGGGAGACGGAACGCGTTCGCCGCGGCCGGCGACCTGTGGCACAGCAGCCCCGTGGACAAGCTCTTCCCGCCCACCGTGCGCGGCGAGGGCGCGGGACCCGGCGGCTCCGACCGGGTGTGGACCCGGGTCGCCGTGGCCCCGGACAGCGGCTGCAAGAAGGCCTTCGACCCCCTGCTGCGCAAGGCCCTCGCCCCCGTGGGCTGCCTGCGGCTGCTGCGCGCGACCTACACGGACGCCACCCGCAGCCATGTCACGACGGTGGGCCTGCTGTTCACCAAGGCGGACTCCGCGGCCATGGCGGCGCTGCGCACCCGGTTCGAGAAGCAGGGCCTCGACCGGCGGCGCGACCTCATGCCCCGCCCGTACGCCCCCGCGGACGGGGCCGCCGCCGGGTTCGGCGACGGACAGCGCGCGTCGTGGACGCTGTCGGTGCTGACCGACGCCCCGGTCGTCGTGTACGCGGTCTCCGGCTTCGCCGACGGCCGCACGGTCGGCGAACCGCTGCCCGCAGAGGACGCGATGAAGGCCGACTCGACCAAGTCGCCCGCGCAGGCGGGCCTGGGCCACGACGCCCGGGGACTCGCCGACCGCGTGGAGCGGAGCCTGCGCAAGTCCGTCGACCCTGCCGGGGAGGAGCCGTCATGACCCGCACCGCCGCACCCCGCACGGCGCGCCGCCCCGGGCCCCGCCGCGCGGGACTCCTCGTCGTCCTGCTGGCCTCCACCCTCGCGCTGCTGCCCCCCACCGCCGCCCACGCGGACGGCATCCGCGCCCAGCAGTGGGCACTGGAGGCGATGCACACGCAGGAGGTCTGGCGTACGACCAAGGGGGAGGGCGTCACGGTCGCCGTGCTCGACACGGGCGTGGACGACCGGCACCCCGACCTGGCGGGCAACGTCCTGGAGGGCAAGGACATGGTGGGCTTCGGCGCGGGCCGCGGCGACCGCGCCTGGGCCCGGCACGGCACCGCGATGGCGGGCATCATCGCGGGCCACGGCCACGGTGCCGGCAACGCGGACGGCGTCATGGGCATCGCCCCCGAGGCCAGGATCCTGCCCGTCCGCGTGATCCTGGAGGACGGCGACTCGTCCCGCGGCAAGGCCCGCAGCAACCGCGGCAACGCCCTCGCCGAGGGCATCCGGTGGGCCGCGGACCACGGCGCCGACGTCATCAACCTCTCACTGGGCGACGACTCCAAGTCCGCCCACCCGGAGGCGTCCGAGGACGCGGCCGTCCAGTACGCCCTCAGGAAGGGCGCCGTCGTCGTCGCCTCGGCGGGCAACGGCGGCGAGAAGGGCGACCACATCTCCTACCCGGCGGCCTACCCGGGCGTGATCGCCGCGACGGCCGTCGACCGGTACGGCACCCGCGCCCCGTTCTCCACCCGCCGCTGGTACGCCACGGTCAGCGCGCCCGGCGTCGACGTCGTCATCGCCGACCCGGACCGCAAGTACTACGAGGGCTGGGGGACCAGCGCCGCCTCGGCCTTCGTCTCCGGGGCCGTCGCCCTCATCGAGGCGGCCCGCCCCGGGCTGTCCCCGGCCCAGATCAAGAAGCTGCTGCAGGACACGGCGCGCAACGCCCCCTCGGGCGGACGTGACGACTCCCGGGGCTTCGGCTTCATCGACCCCGCGGCGGCCGTCGCCAGGAGCGCCGGGCTCAAGCCCGGGAGCCTGAGCCCGGTGGCCCACGACGACAAGTACTTCGGCGAGGGCCCGGACACCGGCAAGGACGGGGGCGCCTCCACCGCGTGGCTCGGGCCCCTCGCCGGCGGCGTCGGAGGCGTCCTGCTGGTCGTGGCCACCGTCCTGTGGCGGGGCTCCCGACCGCGCCGCGAGGACGCCGCGTAGCCGGTCAGGCGTCCGCGAGCACGTCCACCGCCGCCGTGGACACCGCCTCCACCAGCGAGATCCCCTTCGCCATCGTGGAGTTGCCGTCGGAGAGCGCCACGACGAGGTACGTGCGGCCGTCCGCGGCCACCCGTCCCACGCTGTTGATGTCCCACAGCCCGGTCGTGCTCCGCGGCAGCCAGCCGTTCTTGAGGGCGCAGTCGGACCCCGCGGCGGAGACGCCCCAGTCCTGCCCCTCGGCCACGCCGCCCATCAGCTCGCGCAGATAGGCCCGCGCGTCCTCGTCCAGTTCCGAGTCGCTCCCGAACACCTGGCGGAGCAGCGCGAGCTGGTCGGCGGCCGTGGTCCGGGTGAGCCCCCACAGCGCCCCGTCCCCGCCCTCGGTGTCCCGCAGTCCGAACCGCTCGTTCGCCGCGGCGAGGCCCTCCGCCCGGCCGATCGCGTACCAGAGGGCCGTGGCGGAGGCGTTGTCGCTGCTGCGGATCATCGCGGAGGCGTACGCCTTCTCCTGAACGGTCAGCGCACGGTCCTCGTCCTGGGCGAGCAGCAGCAGCGCGGCCAGGATGTCGACCTTCACGATGCTCGCGGTGTCGAACGCCGCGTCCCCGTACATGGCGCTCCGGCCCGACGCCAGGTCCAGCACGGCCACGGACACCCTCGCCCCGTCCTCCAGGGGCACGGCCTCCACCGCCTCGGCCAGCAGCGCGTCGGGGTCGGCGGCCGGAGTGGGAGGCGCCTGCGACGGCGAGCCGCTCGCGCGGGTGGGCGCGGTCCCTGGTTCCACGGTCGCCTCCATCGCCTCGGGTGCCGCGGACGACGATACGAGGCCGTCGCGGTCGTGGGCCCTCACGTACGCCGTCCCCGCGGTCGTGGCACCCAGCAGCACGAGGGAGGCCGCACCCACGTGGAGGAGCCGCCTGCGGCGGGACGGACGGGCGCTGCGCGGCCGTGCTCTGCGGGGGGACATGCCGCGATCGTGGGCCCCCGCGCTGTGCGTGCGGTTAGGCGTGTGTGAGAAGCGTGTCAGGGATTCCTGAGAAATCCCTCGACCCGTGAACGCCTCGTTTCCGGTCCGGGCAAACCGTGCGATCGGCCCACGGGCGGCCACCCGCCCCGGCAGCGCTAGGCTCGGTCCCCGTGGCGAACAAGAACATCCCGGACCCCGGCTTCTCCGACGACGACGGCACCGCCGACCCCCGGCTCAGCGCCGCGCTCTCGGCCTGGGCCGAGGACAGGTCGGCGCACGCTCCCGTCCTGGCGGCCCTGAAGGGCGCCCGACTGCTCGTCCCCGTCGTCGCCGTGCTCGGCGAGGTGGAGGAGGACGAGAACGGGCTGCGCCGCGAGAAGACCAGCGACATGGCCGTCCCCACCCTGAAGGCGGGCGGCCGGACGGCCCTGCCCGCCTTCACGTCCACCGAGTCGCTGGCCCGCTGGGACCCGCGGGCGCGTCCCGTGGCCGTACCGCTGCACCAAGCGCTGAAGGCCGCCGCGCACGAGAAGGCCGACACCCTCGTGCTCGACCTGGCCGGTCCGGTCCCGTACGAGCTGACGGGGCCCGCGCTGCTCGCGCTGGCCGAGGGGCGTACGACGACGGACCCGCTCGCCGATCCCGCCGTGACCGCGGCCGTGCGCTCGGCGGTCGCCGCCGAGCCGACGGTGCACAGCGCCTACCTGGGCCCGGGCCGGGCGGACGGCACCCTGGCCCTAGTCCTGGAGGAGTCCGCGGAGCCGGCGGAGGCGGCCCGGGCGGTGGCGCGGCGGCTGGCCGCGGACGAGACGCTGAGGGCCCGCCTGGTGCGCGGCCTCGACCTGGCGATCCTGCCGGCCGGGACGACGCCTCCGGGCGAGCCCTTGTTCGTACGCTCCTAGGGGCGGCGCGCCGGCCTCCCCCGCGGGGAGGGTCAGCCGAAGACGGGACCCGTGTACTTCTCGCCCGGCCCCTGGCCCGGCTCGTCCGGTACGAGGGACGCCTCGCGGAACGCGAGCTGGAGCGACTTCAGGCCGTCGCGCAGCGGGGCCGCGTGGAAGGAGCTGATCTCCGTCGCGCTGGCGTCCAGCAGTCCGGCGAGCGCGTGCACCAGCTTGCGGGCCTCGTCGAGGTCCTTGTACTTGTCGCCCTCCTCCGTCAGACCGAGCTTCACGGCGGCGGCGCTCATCAGGTTGACGGCGACCGTCACGAGGACCTCGACCGCGGGCACCTCCGCGATGTCGCGGGTCATGGCGTCGAAGTCGGGGGAGCCGGCGGACTCGGGGGATTCGGGAGGGGTGTCACTCATGCCCCACACGATAGGCCCCCGCGCGAACCCCCTCGGCAGGAGGTGGGCGACGGCCGGTTAGCGCCTTGCCCCGGGAGCTGCTAACCTTCTGTAACGACCGGCCGGACACTCCTGTGCCCGGCCCGCAAGTGGAGGCTCCGATCTCCCACCCGACCGCCCTCCGGGACGGCGGGTCACCCGGTCAGGCGGCCACCATCGTTCCGTACGGACGATGGAGCCGTCGAATATGCGCCCCGCGGTTGACCGCGGCGGTGCTCCGGTAACCCTTGGAGCCCCGCCTGCGTCCCGTCCGGGGCATTTTTCATGCGCCGCGGTGGTTGGTCCCGTGAAACAGACGTACGCGAGCTGTCTGCCAGACAGCCGTGTGGTGCTATCCGAGGAGGATCCATCAGCGCCGAGCCCCGCATCAACGACCGGATTCGCGTTCCCGAGGTACGACTTGTCGGTCCCAGCGGCGAGCAGGTCGGGATCGTTCCGCTTGCCAAGGCCCTGGAGCTTGCGCAGGAGTACGACCTCGACCTGGTCGAGGTGGCCGCGACCGCGCGTCCGCCGGTCTGCAAGCTCATGGACTACGGCAAGTTCAAGTACGAGTCGGCCATGAAGGCCCGTGAGGCGCGCAAGAACCAGGCGCACACGGTCATCAAGGAGATGAAGCTCCGGCCGAAGATCGACCCGCACGACTACGACACCAAAAAGGGTCACGTCGTCCGGTTCCTCAAGCAGGGCGACAAGGTCAAGATCACGATCATGTTCCGTGGTCGCGAGCAGTCCCGGCCGGAACTCGGCTACCGACTGCTGCAGCGCCTCGCGGAGGATGTCGCGGACCTCGGTTTCGTCGAGTCGAACCCGAAGCAGGACGGCCGGAACATGATCATGGTTCTCGGCCCGCACAAGAAGAAGACCGAGGCGATGGCCGAGGCCCGTGAGGCCCAGGCGGCGCGCAAGGCGGAAGCGAAGGCCAACCCGGGTCGCTCGCAGAACGCCGCGGACGGCGACATCGAGGATGCCGAAGGCACCGAGACGGTCACCGAGGACGCCGAGACCGCCGAGGCCCCGGCCGAGGCATCAGCCGAGGCCTGATCCCGGGACGCAGGTCCCAAGGGGGTCTCCGGACGCGAGTCCGGGGACGTGAACCCATACACATGACGTTCCGTTGTGCCCGGTTTCGCGACCGGGCACAGGAACGCCACTGACGAGGAGAGAACGGCGCTATGCCGAAGAACAAGTCGCACAGCGGTGCCAGCAAGCGCTTCAAGATCACCGGCTCCGGCAAGGTGCTCCGCGAGCGCGCCGGCAAGCGCCACCTGCTCGAGCACAAGTCGTCCCGTGTGACGCGTCGCCTCACCGGCAACGCCGAGATGGCCCCGGGCGACGCCAAGAAGATCAAGAAGCTTCTCGGCAAGTGACGTACCGGCGCCTCGGCGCCGTACGTCTGGACCGGGACCCAATCGATTTCGGGCCGTGTGAGTCTCCCCACGGCCCCGCTACAAGGAGTTAACAAGTGGCACGCGTCAAGCGGGCAGTCAACGCCCACAAGAAGCGCCGGGCAATCCTCGAGGCGGCCTCCGGCTACCGCGGTCAGCGTTCGCGCCTGTACCGCAAGGCCAAGGAGCAGGTCACCCACTCGCTGGTCTACAACTACAACGACCGCAAGAAGCGCAAGGGCGACTTCCGTCAGCTGTGGATCCAGCGCATCAACGCTGCGGCCCGCCAGAACGGCATGACGTACAACCGCCTCATCCAGGGTCTGAAGGCCGCCAACATCGAGGTGGACCGCAAGATCCTCGCGGAGCTGGCCGTCAACGACGCGAACGCGTTCGCCGCGCTCGTCGAGGTCGCCCAGAAGGCGCTGCCGTCGGACGTCAACGCGCCGAAGGCTGCGTGACACCGACCTCGGCCCCCAGCCGGATGTGACTCGGACCCGCAGGCCACCAGGCCTGCGGGTCCGAGTGCGTACGGGCCCCGCACCGCGCGGCCGGCCCGGCCGCGTGAAGCAGGCGGAACCACGTGTCCCGCACCCCATTCGCGAACCGAAGGTGACGTAACGGCATGGACGCCGCCCCTGAGCTGATCTCCCCCCGGTCCTCCCGGGTGTCCGCCGCGCGGCGGCTCGCCAAGCGGAACTTCCGGGGCAAGGACCGGCTGTTCCTCGCCGAGGGGCCGCAGGCCGTGCGGGAGGCCGCCGCCCACCGGACGGCCGGCGGGCCCGCACTGGTCGAGCTGTTCGCCACCCCCGAGGCCGCCGACCGCTACGCCGACATCGTGGGCGCGGCCCGGGACACCGGGGCCCGGGTGCACCTGGCCTCCGAGGACGTCGTCGCCGACATCTCGACCACCGTCACCCCGCAGGGGCTCGTCGGTGTCTGCCGCTTCCTGGACACCCCGTTCGAGGACATCCTCGCGGCGCGGCCCGCACTGGTCGCCGTGCTCGCCCACGTGCGCGACCCGGGGAACGCCGGGACCGTGCTGCGGTGCGCCGACGCCGCCGGTGCCGACGCCGTCGTGCTCACCGACGCGTCCGTGGACCTCTACAACCCCAAGTCCGTGCGGGCGTCGGTCGGTTCGCTGTTCCACCTGCCGGTCGCGGTCGGCGTCCCGGTGGAGGACGCGGTCCGCGGGCTCAAGGAGGCCGGCGTGCGCGTCCTGGCCGCCGACGGCGCGGGCGAGGACGACCTGGACGACGAACTCGACAAGGGCACCATGGGCGGACCCACCGCATGGGTGTTCGGGAACGAGGCGTGGGGGCTCCCGGCCGAGACCCGCGCGCTGGCGGACGCGGTCGTGCGCGTACCCATCCACGGGCGGGCCGAGAGTCTGAACCTCGCGACCGCCGCCGCCGTATGTCTCTACGCGTCGGCGCGAGCGCAGCGTGCCCGCAGTGCTCGTGCCTGAGGGGGTCCGTTCCGTCACTCCCAGCTAGTAGGGTGACGGGCTCGGGGGCCCTGCGCCAGACGAGAGGTGGGGTACGGGGATGAGTGTCGGCACGAGCGGTGCGAAGAGCGCACTGCGGGCACACGACGTGCGGAGCGCGCCCGCGCCCCGGCACGGAGACCTCGCCGAACTCGGCCTCGACCCCGACCAGCTCCCCGACGGACTCGTGATAGCCGACGAGCACGGCCGCGTGATCTGCTTCAACGCCGCGGCCGTCAGGATCACCGCCACCCCCGCAGCCGACGCGCTGGGCCGGCAGCTCGACCGGGTCCTGCCACTGGAGGACCTGGAGGGGCGCCGCTGGTGGCAGCTCACCGACCCGTACGGAGGGCTCGCGATCCGGGTCGGCCAGCCCGAGCGCAATCTGCTGCTGCCCGGCGGCAGGGAGGTCCTCGTCTCGGCGCGGTACGTGCGCCTGCGGCCCACCGGTCCGATCCGCCGCGTGGTCGTCTCGCTGCGCGACACCGAGGCCCGCCGCCGCACCGAGCGCAGCCACGCCGAGCTGATCGCCACGGTCGCACACGAACTGCGCTCGCCGCTCACCTCCGTGAAGGGCTTCACCGCCACCCTGCTCGCGAAGTGGGAGCGGTTCACCGACGACCAGAAGAGGCTGATGCTGGAGACGGTCGACGCCGACGCCGACCGCGTCACCCGGCTCATCGCCGAACTCCTCGACATCTCGCGCATCGACTCCGGACGCCTGGAGGTGCGCCGCCAGCCCGTCGACATCGGCGCCGCCGTCGGCCGGCACATCCAGGCGTACGTGGCCTCGGGGCAGTCCGCCGACCGCTTCCTGCTGCGCATCGGACAGCCGCTGCCCGACCTGTGGGCCGACCCCGACAAGGTCGACCAGGTGCTGAGCAACCTGCTGGAAAATGCCGTGCGCCACGGGGAGGGAACCGTCACCATCGACGTAGCGCCCGCGCCGTCCCCCCGCGAAGGGGAGGACGTCTGCACGTCGGTCACGGTGAGCGACGAGGGCCCCGGCATCCCGGAGGAGTCCATGAACCGCGTCTTTACCCGCTTCTGGCGGGGCAGCAAGCGCGGCGGGACCGGCCTCGGCCTCTACATCGTCAAGGGCATCGTCGAGGTCCACGGCGGCACCATCACGGTCGGCCGCGCCCCCGAGGGCGGCGCGCAGTTCCGATTTACGCTGCCCGTGGGCACCCCGGCCTATCTGGCCTGAGCCCGGCCTCCCCGGCCGGAGCCGCCCGCGGGCGCATTCGCACACCTCACCCCCGTTAGACTCGGTCTTTGGCACGTTTGCGTCCTGAGCCGAGCGCGACTCGCCCACGACTCGCGACGGGGACCTTTGGCCAACCAATCGGAAGCACGGGAAGAGATGTCGGCACCGAACAAGTCGTACGACCCCGTTGAGGTCGAGACACTGAAACCGGAAGAGATCGAGCGCATGCGGGACGAGGCGCTCGCGGCCTTCGCCGCCGCCGGCGACCTCGACGCGCTCCAGGAGGCCAAGGTCGCCCACACCGGCGGCACCTCGCCGCTGGCGCTCGCCAACCGCGAGATCGGCGCCCTGCCCCCGCACGCCAAGGCGGACGCGGGCAAGCGGGTCGGCCAGGCGCGCGGAGCCGTGAACAAGGCCCTCGCCGCCCGCCAGACCGAGCTGGAGGCCGAGCGGGACGCGCGCGTGCTCGTCGAGGAGGCGGTGGACGTCACGCTGCCGTACGACCGCACGCCGTCCGGCGCCCGGCATCCGCTGACCACCATGATGGAGCGGGTCGCGGACGTCTTCGTGTCCATGGGATACGAGGTCGCCGAGGGTCCCGAGGTCGAGGCGGAGTGGTTCAACTTCGACGCCCTGAACTTCGGCCCCGACCACCCGGCCCGGCAGATGCAGGACACCTTCTTCGTCCAAGGCCCCGAGGGCGCGGGGGCCGCCGAGGGCGAGTCGGGTGTCGTGCTCCGCACGCACACCTCGCCGGTGCAGGCCCGTGCGCTGCTCGACCGTGAGCCGCCCGTCTACGTCGTGTGCCCCGGCCGCGTCTACCGCACCGACGAGCTCGACGCCACGCACACGCCCGTCTTCCACCAGATCGAGCTGCTCGCCGTCGACGAGGGCCTGACGATGGCGGACCTGAAGGGCACCCTGGACCACATGGTCCAGTCGCTCTTCGGCGCGGACATGAAGACGCGGCTGCGTCCGAACTACTTCCCGTTCACCGAGCCGTCGGCCGAGATGGACATGCTCTGCTACGTCTGCAGGGGCGAGTCCGTCGGCAACCCCGACCGCCCCTGCCGCACGTGCTCGAGCGAGGGCTGGATCGAGCTCGGGGGCTGCGGCATGGTCAACCCGCGGGTGCTCGTCGCCTGCGGCGTGGACCCCGCGAAGTACAGCGGATTCGCCTTCGGGTTCGGCATCGAACGGATGCTGATGTTCCGCCACAACGTCGAAGACATGCGAGACATGGTCGAGGGCGACGTCCGGTTCACCCGGCCGTTCGGGATGGAGATCTGATGCGGGTCCCGCTTTCTTGGCTGCGGGAGTACGTCGACCTGCCGGCGACGGAGACCGGGCGCGACGTCCAGGCCAGGCTCATCCCGGCCGGACTCGAGGTCGAGACCGTCGAGCAGGTGGGCGCCGGCCTCAAGGGCCCCCTGGTCGTCGGCCAGGTGCTCACCATCGAGGAGCTGGAGGGCTTCAAGAAGCCCATCCGGTTCTGCACGGTCGACGTCGGCACCGCCAACGGCACCGGCGAGCCCCAGGAGATCGTCTGCGGCGCCCGCAACTTCGCCGTCGGCGACAAGGTCGTCGTGGTCCTCCCGGGCGCGGTGCTGCCCGGGGACTTCGCCATCGCCGCGCGCAAGACGTACGGCAGGACCTCGCACGGCATGATCTGCTCCGGCGACGAGCTGGGCATGGGCGACGACGGCAGCGGCGGCATCATCGTGCTGCCGCCCGAGATCGAGGTCGGGACCGACGCGATCGAGCTGCTCGAACTCGTCGACGAGGTCCTCGACATCGCGGTCACCCCCGACCGCGGCTACGCGCTGTCCCTGCGCGGGGTGGCCCGCGAGGCCGCCACCGCCTACGGGCTGCCGCTGCGCGACCCGGCACTGCTCGACGTGCCCGGACCGAACGCGTTCGGCCACCCGGTGCAGGTCTCCGACCCGCTGGGCTGCGACCGCTTCACCGCGCGGACCGTCACCGGTCTGGCGCCGGAGGCGCGCTCCCCGATCTGGCTGCGGCGCCGCCTCCAGAAGGCGGGCATGCGCCCGGTCTCGCTCGCCGTCGACGTCACCAACTACGTGATGCTGGAGCTGGGCCAGCCCCTGCACGCGTACGACCGCTCCCGCGTCCAGGGCACGATCGGCGTGCGCCGGGCCGAGCCGGGCGAGAAGCTCACCACCCTCGACGGAGTCGTCCGCACGCTGGACGCCGAGGACCTGGTCATCACCGACGACCGCGGGGCGATCGGCCTGGCGGGCGTCATGGGCGGCGCCAACACCGAGATCGACGACACCGAGGGCACGACCACCGAGGTCGTCGTCGAGGCCGCCCACTTCGACCCGATCTCCATCGCGCGCACGGCCCGCCGCCACAAGCTGGCCTCCGAGGCGTCCAAGCGCTTCGAGCGCGGTGTCGACCCGGAGGCCGCGTCCGCCGCCGCCCAGCGCACCGTCGACCTGCTGGTCCTCCTGGCGGGCGGCACCGCCGACGCCGGGGTCACCGAGGTCATCGCGCCCTCCGCGCCGCGCACCATCACCATCCCGGCGGACCACCCGGACCGGGTCGCCGGCGTGGCCTACGGCCGCGAGACCGTCGTACGCCGCCTCCAGGAGGTCGGCTGCGACGTGTACGGGCAGGACGAGCTGATCGTCACCGTCCCGTCCTGGCGCCCCGACCTGACGGACCCGAACGACCTGGCCGAAGAGGTCATCCGGCTGGAGGGCTACGAGAACCTGCCCTCCACCCTGCCCAAGCCCCCCGCGGGCCTGGGACTGACCGACCGGCAGCGGCTGCACCGCAGGGTCGGCCGCGCCCTGGCCGGTGCCGGCTACGTCGAGGCGCCGAACTACCCGTTCGTCGGCGAGCACGTCTTCGACCAGCTCGCACTGGCCGCCGACGACCCGAAGCGCCGGGTCGTCAAGCTGGTCAACCCGCTCTCCGACGAGGAGCCCGCGCTCCGTACGACGCTGCTGCCCGGGCTGCTCCAGGCCCTGCGCCGCAACGACGGGCGGGGCTCGCACGACCTGGCCCTGTTCGAGACGGGCCTGGTCTTCCTCCCGCAGGACGAGCCTCGCGTCGCCGTGCGCCTGCCCGTCGACCGCCGTCCCACGGACGAGGAGCTCGCCTCCCTCACGGACGCGCTCCCCGTCCAGCCCCGGCACGCCGCCGTCGTCCTCGCGGGCGCCCGCGAGCAGGCCGGCTGGTGGGGCAAGGGCCACCCGGCCGACTGGGCCGACGCCGTCGAGGCCGCCCGGATCCTCGCCCGCGAGTCCGGCACCGTGCTCCTGGTGCGCCAGGGCCAGTACGGGCCGTGGCACCCGGGCCGCTGCGCCGAGCTGGCGGTCGTCGTCGACGGTGCCGAGCAGGTCATCGGGTACGCGGGCGAGCTGCACCCCGGCGTCCTGAAGGGTCTCGGCCTGCCGCCGCGCACCAGCGCGATGGAGCTCGACCTGGACGCCCTGGAGCGCGCGAGCGCGGGTCTTCCCGAGGGGCCGCACATCTCGACGTTCCCGGTCGCCACGCAGGATGTCGCGCTCGTCGTCGACCGGACCGTCCCGCACGCCGCTGTCGAGGCGGCGCTGCGCGAGGGCGCCGGTGGACTCCTGGAGTCGATCCGGCTGTTCGACGTCTACGAGAGCGAGCAGCTCGGCGAGGGCAGGAAGTCGCTGGCCTACGCGCTGCGCTTCCGCGCCGACGACCGGACGCTGACCGTCGAGGAGGCATCCGCGGCACGTGACGCCGCGGTCGCCCTCGCGGGCGAGCGCACGGGAGCGGCTCTGCGGAGCTAGCGACACAGGTGGTACCGGGGGACGGTGTGCCGGGCCCGCCGCGCGAGCGGCGCGGCCCGGCACACCGTCCCCCGCGCCCTTTCGGGGCCCCTGAACAGTCACCTCACTCCTTCGGGTGACAAGTGCGGGCGATCCGGTCCGATCGGCGCGGCCGATCGACAGAATCGGTCCGGTCGGAGCGGCCGGTGCCCGCGCGCTGAACGGGGCCTTAGGGGGGCCATCGGCATGATCCGTACCAAGATCGGGGACCCCCGCCGGGCCGGTCCCCGGACGGCTCACCTGACACGGTGGCGCCAGGCCGCCGCCAGGACACCGGACAGCGCCGTGCCCGGCACGTTCCGCGGAGTCCGGGGCCTGCTGCCGGGCCGCACCGGGAGGCGTTGCCCGGGCCGCCGCCGGGGGCGGAGGCTGCGAGACGCGCTCGCCACGGGGCTGCCGACGCTGTGGGGCGCGGCCGCCGTCACCTTCAAGCTGACCTGCCCGCTCGCCCGGCAGGACGGGCTCGAAGCCCGGATCGCCACCTGCCTCGTCCTCCTGGCGGTCGGTACGGGGCTCGTCGTGCACGCCAGACGCGGGCTGCTGAGGGAACTCCGGCAGGTCCGCCGGGTCGCGGGCGCCGCCCAGGGCGTCCTGCTGAGACCGCCGCCGCCGCGCCTGGAAGGGCTGTCCTTCGCCGCGGCGCAGTTCTCCGCCGACCGCGGCGCCACCGTCGGGGGCGACCTGTACGAGGTCGTCGGCACCGAGCACGGGGTGCGGGTCGTGATGGGCGACGTCCGCGGACACGGCCTCGCCGCCCTCGGGACCGTGGCCGCCGTCCTCGGCAGCTTCCGTGAGGCGGCCCACGACGAGGCCGAACTCCCCGGTGTGCTGCGCCGGTTGGAGCGGGCGCTGGCCCGGCATCTGGGGGAGCGGGCGAAGTCCGGGCACCACCCGTCCGGAGCGGCGCCCGGCGTGGAGGGCGCGGTGGCCGAGGAGTTCGTCACCGTGCTGCTCCTGGAGATCGGCGGGGACGGCACGATGCGCGCCCTCAACTGCGGTCACCCGTGGCCGTACCTGCTCCGCCGCGGACCCGTGCCCGCCGGTGCCGCCGGGCCGGTGGAGCAGATCGCGGTGGCGGACCCGCTGCCCCCGCTCGGGCTCTTCCCGCTGCCCGCCGAGCCGGCCGTCGTGCGCTGCGGGCGCCTGCTGCCGGGCGAGGCCCTGTTCCTGCACACCGACGGGGCCGAGGACGCGCGCGACCGGGGCGGCCGGTTCTTCCCGCTGGCCGCCGTGCTCGCGGACGCCGTGCTCGCCGAAGGGGTACGCGCGGAGGCCGTGCTCACCGACACCGTGCTCGCCAACGCCGCGCCGGCCGGTACCGCGCCGACCGGCGCCGTGCGCGCGGACACCGTCCGGGCCGATGCCGTACCCGGCCGGATCGTGTCGCCCCAGGAACTGCTGCGGACGGTCTCGGGCCGGCTCCGGCGCCATGTCGGAGGCAGGCCCCCGGACGACGTGGCCATGCTGGTGATCCGCAACGACCGCAACCGCCCGACGGCGCGGCCCGGCCCCTCCATGGCCCGGCACAGTACCCCGTGACCTGGGGGAAGCCACCGCGGACGGCCCCGCGCGACCCGGGGCCGCGCCATGGCCCCGGGGCGCCGGCGGCGGACCACCGGCGGAGCCGTCCGCCCCGCCACGGAGTGTCGGGCAGGCGGCGTGGCGGACGGCGTGACACGGGCCGCCGCACTGTACGAGGGGGAGCCGGCGGCCCGACCGGCCTCTTGACGAGGCATTTCAGTCAAGCGGTCCGCGACTCTCCGCGACAGCGCACGCACTGCACGGATTCGCGTACTCCGTTCACACCCCGTGTGAAGGGGGAGGCACTACTCTGTCCGCACCGAGGCACCGGAGGGCATTCATGCAGCCCAACACACTGCTCGACGCCGTTCTCGACGAGGCCGGGATCTCGCACGCGGGTCTGGCCGCCCACGTCAACCAGGCGGGGCGCGCAAGGAATCTGACGCTTCGTTACGAACACACCGCGGTGGCGCGGTGGCTGAAGGGCCAGCGGCCGCGCGGCCAAGTGCCGGACCTCATCTGCGAGGTGCTCGCCGCCCGGCTCCAACGGCCCGTCACACTGGACGACATCGGCCTCGGGGTCCCCGGCGAACCGGCCGCCCCGCACGGCACGACACTGTCCGGCTTCGTCGAGCGGGCCACGGCCCTGTGGCGCTCCGACGAGCAGCAGCGCCCGCACATCCTCGGCGCCCCGGCCGTCACGGGCACCCCGGCCGTGATGCCGGTGTGGGAGTGGGAGAACCCCCCGGAGGACGTGGACGTCTCGCGCGGCGGACGGCACCGGGTGAGCATGGCCGACATCGACATGCTGCGCGCGGCCCGCGCCCACTACGAGCAGATGTACCGCAAGGCCGGCGGCGTCGCGACCCGCACGCGCATCGTCGGCTTCCTCAACGCCGAGACCGCCCCCCTCCTGCGGGGCAGCTACCCCGACGACACCGGGCGCCAACTCCACCGCGCCACCGGCGGACTGGTGGCCATCGCCGGCATCTGCGCGTACGACTCCGACGCGCACGGCCTCGCCCAGCGCTACTTCCACCAGGCACTGCGCCTCGCGAAGGCCAGCGGGGACCGGGGTCTCGGCGCGTACGTCATCGCCCTCCTCGTGAACCAGGCGCTGTTCATGCGCGAGCACCGGCAGGCCGTCGCCTTCGCCGAGGCGGCCCTGCGCGCCGCGGGACGGCACATCACCCCGGCGCTCGCGTCGGACCTCTACGCGATGCAGGCCAAGGCGTACGCGCACCTCGGTGACGGCAGCAGCGCGCTGTCCTGCATCCGGCGTGCCGAGCAGGCCGCCGACCGCATCCGGCGCGGGTACGAGCCGGATGAGACCGGCTATGTCCAGCCGGGCCTGGTCAATGTGCAGGTGGCGGAGGCATTGCTGAGCCTCGGCGACCTCACGGCCGCGCGGGAGCACGCCGCCGCCGCCGTGGACAATCCGGCGCACGACCGGGGCAGGGTGCACCGGCTGGCCATGCTCAGCCAGATCGAGTTGCGCCAGGGGAACGCCGACCGGGCGGTGGTCACCGCGGTCGAAATGGCGGAGCGTGCGCGGGGAATGGAGTCCCAGCGGCTGCGCGACAGACTCCGCGCGGTGCGCGAACACCTCGTAGCCAGTGGTTGCTCGGGGACGTCCGAGGCCGCCGAGCTCATCGACGGGGCGTTGCGCGTACCGCTCTAGGAACAGCCCGCAGGGGAACCCGGGGAGGGGACGGGGGGCGCACTCGGCGCGGACGCGCCGCCGCCCCCGGGTCCCGTGACTCCGCGAGGGGCGAGGACAGGTCCACCCGTGCGCCGAGAGGTGTCATCGGCGAGCCTGCTGTGCGGAGGCTCCGGCTGCCATATTGCCATCTACTCGGCGGAAGGTGGCAGAACCGTGCAGTGGACGAAAGAGAACGAACAAACTGTGTATGAAAACCGCTGGTTCAGCGTCAATCTGGCGGATGTCGCGTTGCCCGACGGTCGGCACCTCGATCACTTCCTGATACGGCTGCGGCCCGTCGCCGTGGCCACCGTGGTGAACGAGGCGAACGAGGTGCTGCTCCTGTGGCGCCACCGCTTCATCACCGACAGCTGGGGCTGGGAACTCGCCGCCGGCGTCGTCGAGGACGGCGAGGACATCGCCGCCGCGGCGGCCCGCGAACTGGAGGAGGAGACCGGCTGGCGGCCGGGACCCCTGCGTCACCTGATGAGCGTCGAGCCCTCCAACGGGCTCACCGACGCCCGGCACCACATCTACTGGGCCGACGAGGGCGTCCACATCGGGCACCCCGTGGACGACTTCGAGTCGGACCGCCGGGAGTGGGTCCCCCTCAAGCTCGTCCCCGACATGGTCGCCCGCGGCGAGGTACCGGCCGCCAACATGGCGGCCGCGCTGCTCCTCCTGCACCACCTGAGGCTCGGTCAGGACACCCTGCCCTGATCCCCCGCGGCGTCCTGGACCGTGACCGTGCCGGACACTTCCCGAGCGGCGGGAACCGCCGGACACGGCCCGGGGCGTCTCGTCCGGACCGGTTCGCGCCGGACCTGCTCGGGCCGGTCCACTCGGGGCCCCGCCCCTCGGGCCGTGCCCGAACGGTCCTCGCCGGCCGATCCGAACGGCACCCCTAGTGGCCCAGCGCCTGCCAGACCGCCACGGCGAACGCGCCCACGGCCGTGACGACCGCGACCGCCCGCAGCGGCCAGCGGGTGTGCTCCAGCGCGACGACCCGTGCGCTCAGGTCGTCCAGCTCCTTGGCGGTCTGCTCGGCGCGATGACTGAGCAGGGCCAGCCCGCCCTCGACACGGGCGTGCGCCACGTCGAGGCGACGGCGCAACTCTGCGACTTCTCCATGGACCACGGGATGCTCCGGGTCGGCGGTCACGTGTCCGCTCCTTTCCGTAGTCGTCACATCCCCACCTGCGCACGGAAAGTCAACTCGCCTGGTGGACGGGGCGGGAGAGTGTGCGCGGGGCATATGCGGGCCCGGTGCGCACACGGTGTGTGAATGCCGCGGGCCCGGCACTCCGAGGAGTGCCGGGCCCGCGGTCGCAGAAGGCGCGCCGTCCGTGGCCGTCCCGGGGAGGGCGGCAGGCGCGCGCGGTGCCGGAGGGCGGGCGTCCGCCGCCCGTCCGGGCCGCCGGGGTCAGTCGTACGTGTAGAAGCCCGAGCCGGACTTCCGGCCGAGGCGGCCCGCGTCGACCATGCGCTGGAGCAGCGGGGGCGCGGCGTAGAGCGGCTCCTTGTACTCCTCGTACATCGAGTACGCGACCGAGGCCACGGTGTCGAGGCCGATGAGGTCCGACAGCTTCAGCGGGCCCATCGGGTGGGCGCAGCCCAGCTCCATGCCGTTGTCGATGTCCTCGCGGCTCGCCATGCCGGACTCGAACATCCGGATCGCGGAGAGCAGGTACGGGATCAGCAGGGCGTTGACCACGAAGCCCGAGCGGTCCTGGGCGCGGATCGCGTGCTTGCCGAGGATCTTCTCGACGAGCGCCTGGGCCCGGCTGATCGTGCCCTCGGAGGTGGTGAGGGCCGGGATCAGCTCGACGAGCTTCTGCACCGGGGCCGGGTTGAAGAAGTGGACGCCGATGACCTGGTCGGGGCGCGACGTGGCGACGGCGAGCTTCACCAGCGGGATCGAGGAGGTGTTGGAGGCGAGGATCGCGTCCCGCCGCGTCACGACCTGGTCCAGGACCTGGAAGATCTCGGTCTTGACCTGCTCGTTCTCGACCACGGCCTCGATCACGAGGTCGCGGTCGGCGAACTCGCCGAGGTCGGTGGTGAAGGAGAGCCGCGCCTGCGTGGCGTCCCGCTCCTCCTCGGAGATCTTGCCGCGCTCGGCCGCCTTCGAGAGCGAGTTGAAGAGCCGGGTCCGGCCGAACTCCAGCGCCTCGCCGGTGGTCTCGGCGACCTTCACATCCAGGCCGGCGCGGGCGCAGACCTCGGCGATGCCTGCCCCCATCTGGCCGCAGCCCACCACTCCCACGCGTGCGATGTCGCCCCAGGTGTCGGTCACATCGTCCCTTTCGCTCTCGCTGATCACTGGCTCGGCAGGTCTCCGTTGTAACGTGCCCGCCGCCGCCACGCACGTTACTCCGGAGGTTCGCGCGAACGACCGGCCGGGTCGGGCATGCTGTCCGGGACGAACGGTCCGTGACCAGGCGGACCCACAGCGTTCGGAGAGTGCCGCATGGGGCGGATGTCACGCAGGGGTTTCGCCGCGGCTGCGGCGGTCGGGCTGTCCGGGCTGGCTACGGCGGGCCTGGCCGCGGCGGTCGAGAGGGCCGGCGGCGGGGATTCCGGCGGGACCGGCGGGTCCGGGGCGCCGGGGCGCCGCGCCGCCACGGGCACGATGCGCGGCATGTGGCTGGCGACCGTCGCCAACCGCGACTGGCCCTCCCGGCCGGGCCTGAGCGCGAGCGCGCAGCGCGCGGAACTCCTGGCCCACCTGGACCGTGCGGTGGAGCGCCGGCTGAACACGGTGGTCCTCCAGGTGCGCCCGACGGCGGACGCCCTGTGGCCCTCGCCGTACGAGCCCTGGGCGCAGTGCCTCACCGGTGTCCAGGGCAGGGCGCCCGGTTGGGACCCGCTCGGCACCGCGGTCGAGGAGGCGCACGCCAGGGGCCTCGAACTGCACGCCTGGTTCAACCCCTACCGTGTCGCCAACCACACCGATCCGACGCGGCTGGTGGCCTCCCATCCCGCCCGCCGGAACCCCGGGTGGGTGGTCCCGTACGGCGGCAGGCTCTACTACGACCCCGGGCTGCCCGAGGTCCGCGCGTTCGTCCAGGACGCGATGCTCGACGCGGTGCGTTCGTACGCCGTGGACGCCGTGCACTGGGACGACTACTTCTACCCGTACCCCGTCGCGGGCCAGGTCTTCGACGACGACGCCGCGTACGAGGCGTACGGCGGCGCCTTCCCGGGCCGGGCGGCCTGGCGGCGGGACAACATCGACCGGCTGGTGCGCGAGACGGCCGCCCGCATCCGGCAGATCAGGCCGGGCACGGAGTTCGGGATCAGCCCCTTCGGGGTCTGGCGCAACGCGGCGACCGACCCGCTGGGCTCGGACACCCGGGCCGGTGTGCAGACGTACGACGACCTGTACGCCGACACGCGCAAGTGGGCCCGGGAGAACTGGATCGACTACGTCGTCCCGCAGCTCTACTGGAACATCGGCCTCCCCGCCGCCGACTACGCGAAGCTCGTCCCGTGGTGGGCGGAGGCCGTACGCGGCAGCGGTACGAAGCTCTACGTGGGCGAGGCCCTGTACAAGGCCGGTGACCCGGCGCAGCCCGCCGCCTGGCAGGACCCCGCCGAACTCTCCCGGCACCTCACCCTCGCGCGGGACCATCCGGAGGTGCGCGGGCACGTGTTCTTCTCGGCCAAGGAGGTCGCGGCCGACCGTGCGGGCGCGATGGCGAGGGTCGTCGCCGACCACTACCGGCAGCCGGCGGCGCCCTCGCGCTGACCGGGCCCGCGCCCGCGCCGTGCGCGGATCAGCGGGCGGTGTCCCGGTGCTGGACCACGGAGTCGGGGCCGGGGGAGACCAGGGCCTCGTGGCCGTCCTCGAAGCGGACACGGAAGGGAGGATTGCCCTTCTGCCCGAGAACTTCGACGACTTCCGCGACCCGGTCCTGCCGGCCGACGACCCTGCCGTGCACCAGCAGGTGATCGCCTTCGGTTGCTTGCATCTGCGGGGCCTCCTCGTCTCGCGCGGGAGTGGCGGCCCGTGGCGGCCGATGTGTACGGCGCCGGCGCCGTGGGGCACCGGCGCGTGCGCGCCGCTCAGCCCCGGGACCGCTGGGTGACGGCGATGCAGACGAGCACGGCGGCGGCCGTCAGGGGCGCGGCCGCGGTGAGGTGCTCGCCCAGGAGCAGCACCGACCACACCAGTGTCAGCAGTGGCTGCGCCAACTGCAACTGGCTGGCCCTGGGGATGCCGATCGCGGCCATCCCCCGGTACCAGACCACCAGGCCGGCGAACTGCGAGCCGACCGCCACCCACAGCAGTCCCGTCACGCTGTGCGCGGTCAGCCGCACGGGTTCGTACGTGAGCGCGACCGCGGCCACCGGAACCGTGAGGGGCAGGCACAGGACGAGCGCCCAGGCGATCACCTGCCAGCCGGGCATCGCGCCGGCCAGCCGACCGCCCTCGGTGTAGCCCGCGGCGCACACCAGCAGGGCCCCGAACAGGTAGGCGTCGGCGCTCGTCAGGGCGCCCCCGCTCTGCTGCACGGTGAACGCGATGACCACGGCGGCGCCCGCGAGCGCCGCCGCCCAGAAGGTGCGTGAGGGCCGGGTGCCGACGCGCAGGGCCGAGAACAGGGCCGTGGTGAGGGGGAGCAGTCCGACGACGACGGCGGCGTGCGCGGTCGTCGACGTCTCCAGCGCGAGGGTCGTGAGCATCGGGAAGCCGAGGACGACACCGGCGGCCACGACGGCGAGGCCGGGCCGGTGCGGGCGCACGGGCAGGGGTACGCGCAGCGCCAGGAGGCAGCCGCCCGCGACGACGGCCGCGAGGACGCTGCGCACGGCCACCAGCGACCAGGGCCCGAACCCCTCCAGACCCCAGGCGGTGGCGGGGAAGGTGAGGGAGAAGGCGGTGACGCCCAGCCCGGCCATGAGGGTGCCCGTACGGGGACTGGGCGACGTGGTACCGGGCCCGCCGGTGGCGACCGCGCCCGGGTCGGGGGTGGATCGCCCTCCGGCGCTCGCGCGGCCGTCGCGGGCGGCCCGCGTGCCCGCCTCGCGGCCCGTGCCGGCGGCGGTCGCGCCGTCCGCGCCGGCGGAGGCGCGGACCGCTATCGGGTTCTGTGCGGTAGCGCTATCCTGTGCTGTCATGCATGAGCGTAGCAGTGTCGGTGAACTGGCGGATCGCTTGCGGAGCGAGCTGAACCGCTACTCTCCGGGTGGAAAGCTGCCGTCGAGCCGGGCGCTGGTCGAGAGGTTCCGGGTGAGCCCCGTGACCGTGTCCAGGGCGCTGGCCCAGCTCGCCGCCGAGGGCCTGGTGGTCACCCGGCCCGGAGCGGGCGCGTTCCGGGCCGAGCCGCGCGAGGCCGGACCGGCGGCCGGGGACACCTCCTGGCAGGAGGTGACGCTCAGCGCCGACGCCGCCGCCGAACCGGTACCGCGCACCGTGGACGCTTCGGGGGTGCTGGTCTCGCTCGCCGCCCCGCCGCCGGGCGTGATCGAGTTCAACGGCGGCTACCTGCACGCCTCCCTGCAGCCCGAGCGGGCGATGGCCTCCGCGCTCTCCCGGGCCGGCCGGCGTCCCGGCGCCTGGGCTCGTCCGCCGGTGGACGGGCTGCCGGAGCTGCGGGAATGGTTCGCGCGGGGCATCGGGGGTGCCATCACCGCCGCGGAGGTGCTCATCACCGCGGGCGGCCAGTCCGCGCTCACCACCGCCCTGCGCGCCCTCGCCCCGCCCGGCGCCCCCGTCCTCGTCGAGTCGCCCACCTACCCGGGGATGCTGGCCATCGCCAGGGCGGCCGGACTGCGGCCCGTACCGGTGCCCGTGGACCGGGACGGGGTGAAGCCGGAACTGCTCGCCGACGCCTTCAGGGCGACCGGCGCCCGTGTGTTCGTGTGCCAGCCGCTGTTCCAGAACCCGACCGGGGCGGTCCTCGCACCGGCCCGGCGGGGCGAGGTGCTGCGGATCGCGCGCGCGGCGGGCGCGTTCGTCGTCGAGGACGACTTCGTGCGCCGGCTCGTGCACGAGGACGCGGGACCGCTGCCGCGTCCGCTGGCCGCGGAGGACCCCGACGGGGTCGTGGTGCACGTCGGCTCCCTCACCAAGGCGACCTCGCCGAGCTTCCGGGTGGGGGCGCTGGCGGCCCGCGGGCCCGTCCTGGAGAGGCTGCGGGCCATCCAGATCGTCGACACCTTCTTCGTGCCCCGCCCGCTCCAGGAGGCGGCCCTCGAACTCGTCGGCTCCCCGGCGTGGCCGCGGCACCTGCGCGCCGTCTCGGCGGCGCTGCGCGAGCGCCGCGACACCATGACCGCCGCCCTGCGGCTGCGGCTGCCCGGGCTCGCCCTGCCGCACGTCCCGTCCGGCGGCTACCACCTGTGGGTGAGGCTGCCCGACGGCGCCCAGGAGGAGCCGCTGGTCGCGGCTGCGCTGCGCGCCGGGGTGGCCGTCACCCCGGGCCGCCCCTACTTCAGCGCCGAGCCCCCGGCCGCCCATCTGCGGCTGAGCTTCGCGACGGTCGCCGGGACGGCCGAGATCACCGAGGGCGTACGCCGTCTCGTGGCGGCCTGCGAGGAGGCGGGCGACGCGGCTGCGGCGTGAGGACCCCGGACCGCCGGCGCGCCCCCGCCCGCCGGCAGCGGCGGGGAGGGCGGGCCGGTGGGCGCGGGCAGGGCGGGCCGGTGGGCGCGCGGCCCGCGACCGGCCGCCGGGCCCGCCGTGGGGCGGCTACGCGATCGAGGGCGCCCGCACCCCGCCGCCCGGCGGCCCGTCCCGTGCGGGGGGCCCGCCGCCCCGGGCGGGCGCCCTCCGCCCCGAACGCGGCACCGGAAGCGGCCCCGCGCACCCGCCCGCCCGGGCCGGTCCGGCCTACGCCCCCGAAGGGGACGTACCGGACGTCCGGGGTGGTCGCGGGGCGCCGGACGCCGGGCCGCCGGCGGTACGTGACGCGTGAGTATTCCGTGAGCGCCGCCAGTCACCTCTTGACCTGCGGGGGTCCTGACCTCACCATCGCCGCATGCATGTTCGGGTCACGCTGGTCGCCGCAGCCCGTAGTTCCTCGCTGCTCGCCGAGCGTTTCGACGACGACCGGCCGCTGGATCAGGCGGGCTGGGACGAGGTGCAGCGCGCCGCGCACGGGCTGATGCCCCTGGCCGCGGCCGAACTGCGGTACTGCTCGCCCACGCCGCGCAGCCGGGCCACCGGGGACGCTCTGGGCCTCGCGCCGCTGGTGCAGCTCGCGCTGCGGGACTGCGACATGGGCCGGTGGCGGGGGCTGACGCTGGGCGAGGCGATGGCCCGCGAACCGGAGGCGGTCGACGGCTGGCTGGCCGATCCGTACTCCGCCGCCCACGGGGGCGAGTCCCTCCTGGCGTTCGTGCAGCGGGTGGGCGGCTGGCTCGACACCCGGCCCGCCGACGACGGTGTGCGCATCGTGGCGGTGGCCGAACCGGCGGTCGTGCGCGCCGCCGTCGTGTACGCCCTCAAGGCGCCTCCGGCGACGTACTGGAACCTCGACGTGCGCCCGCTGTCCGCGGTGACGCTCACGGGCCGGGGCGGGCGCTGGAACCTGCGCCTGGACGCTCAGCCGGTACGCGTGTAGTCCGTGGTGAGGACCAGGTCCTTGGCCGGACCGCCCACGCGCCAGACCGTCCGCCAGCGGTCCGCGTCGAACACGGTGAACTCGCCCCGGTAGAGGTCGGCCGCGCACGGATGGTCGGCGACGTGCCGCCCCGAGGTCAGGTCCAGGTCGTGGAACGGGCGGCCGTCGGCGAACCGCACGTCGGCCAGGCCGGGGCGGCCGCCCGGCAGGAACCGCAGCGTGCGCTCGGCGGGCCGCGCCGCGCCCCGCCACACGAAGGTGCCCGACTCGTGGTGCAGCAGTCCGGCCCCGCCCTCCTCGGGCGCCCCGAACACGGTCGTCCCGCTGAAGGAGCCCTCCTCGGCGCCGGCCAGGTCCCGCACCGAGCGTTCCACGTGCCAGTCGCCGGCCAGATACGCCAGCACATCGACCACGGGCCAGAACCCGGTCATCCCGTCCGCCTCCCCGGCCTCTCCCGCACAACCCTTTGACGCCCTCGCGCACCCTTCCCATTTTGCCGTTCGAGGTGCCGGCAAGCATCCGACATCGCGAACGTGCGACACGGTCACGCTGATCCCGCGGGACACGTACGTGCAGAGCGACGAGGCAGCCGGGAACGCCATGGTCTCCGCGGGCGACCCGGCCTGGCACGACCACGAACAGGCCGTGGACGGCGGCGAGTCGACGCTCGTCCCCGGGCGCGCTCCACCGGGACGGGCCGCGCCCACGGCATCGACGTCGAGGTGCGCGGCCGCCAGGTGACCCCCCCGCTCGACGGCCGGGGGTGGGGCGGGAGGGGATGGCGCCGCACGGCCGCGCACCGCCCCCGCCGGAGGAAGCGCGACCGGCGGGGGTGAGGGCGGGGGCGGGTGCGGCGGTACGGATCACAGGACGCCGGCGAAGCGCAGGAAGTCGGCGATGGACCGGACGGGCGCCTGCCGCCCGGGAGCCCGCACGCCCCGTGCCCGGGCCCCGCGCCGGTGGACCGGCCCACCCCGCAGGAGCTCCAGGTGGCGCGGGCCGTGGGGGAGGGGCTGAGCAACGGGGAGGCGGCCACCTCGCGGTTCCTGCCGAGGGAGGCTGTCGAGGCCCATCTGACGCGTGTGTACCGCAAGTCGGGGGTCCGCTCGCGCACGGACCCGGCCCGCCGGCCGCCGCGGGCCGGGACGGCCGGTGGGCGTCGCGCGGCGGGCGGGAGGGGCATGTGCGGTGGACGGTCCGTCCCCTACCCTCGTACACGCGGGCGCCATGCGATGCCCCGAACATCCACTCCGGGGAGGCGCTGGTGCTCGGAAGGGGCACGTGGTCGCTCGCGGCCGCGATGACCGCGATCTGCGTGGTCCTGATAGGTCCCAGCACGCCCGGGGGCGCCCTCGTCGCCGAGCCCCTGCCGCCCGGCGCCGCCGAGGACGTCATACCGAACCGGGTCATGACGTGGAACATCTGCAACCCCTGCGGCCGCAGCGGTCACGACCTCGGCCTGGCGGCGGAGATCGCCACGTACGCGCCCCAGGTCGTCGGCCTGCAGGAGGCGTGCGCGCGAGACGTCGACAGGGTGCGTGACCATCTGGAGGCCCTGTACGGGCTGGTCTACCGCGTCGAGTACGGGATGGTGCAACAGAACTGGAGCCGCTGCGGGGGGTTGCCGTGGAGCCCGGGGGCCTTCGGCCAGGCGATCCTGTCGGCGGCACCGATGACGGACCGCGTGAACGTCGAGTACCCGGACGGAGGTTCGGAGGACCGCGGGTACATGGCCGTCACCACCACCGTGGGCGGCCGGTCCGTCCGCGTCTTCAACACCCACCTCGCCGAACGGCGCCAGGAGCCGGTCCGGGCGCGCCAGATCGGCGTACTGGCCGCCGAAGTCGCCCGCCACGACCGCGCGATCGTCCTCGGCGACTTCAACGCCGTACCGGACTCCCAGGAACTCGCCGGGATGTGGGCGCTGGCCGCGGACACGGACCCCCGGTGCCGCCCCCTGGCCGCGGGTGCGTGCGAGCCGACCACCGAGTGGCAGAGCAAGTTCGACTACGTCTTCCTGCGGGGCATCACCCCCCTCACGCACCGGGTACGCCCCAGCCCGCACTCGGACCACTACATGCTGCACACGGACCTGTCCCCGTCCTGACCCCCTCCGGGGCGGCCCCCGGGGGTGCGGTGGTGCCGCCGGGGGGCGTCCCCTACGGTCGGTCCGTGATGATCGGATCAGGTGAACCGCGCAGGCTCGGCGTTCCGGCCCCGCAGGCGCGGCTGCGTTTCGAGGCGGAGCGCCGGGAGGCCGCGGGCGGGCCGGGGCGCCGGCTGCTCACGGTCGACGGGGCACCGGCCTTCGAGCTCAGCTTCTGGTGCGGGACGTGCCAGTTCCTGTTCCGCCGTCTGGAGACCGCTGGGCAGACGCTGTCGCTGGAGGGCCCGCGGGAGCGACTCTCCGGCCCACTGGCGGATCCGGACGACGGCGGCGTGATCGACGCGTTCGGCGCCCTGCTGCCGGAGGGCGAGTACCTTCCGATGCTGCTCCGTGTGGAGCCCCGCCTGACCGTCCCCGGCGAGGAGGGCGACTACTTCGGCGCGGAGCAGGTCGCCACATGGGGGCTGGACCAGTTCTGGGGCCTCCCGGAGTACCCGCACACGCCGTACTACCGGACCTTCGAGACGGCGGTCGACGAGGCGGCCCACCTCTACGAGTTCGTCGTGCCCATGGTTCCGCCCACCTGGAACGACAGGGACCGGGTCGAGGAGTACGCCGGGCTGATGGGCCGGGGAACGGTGCCGACGGCCGTGGCCGTGTCGACGCTGGACGTGTGCGAGCCCGCCTCCGGCCTCCCGGCCGACCACTACCGGCACTGGGGACTGACGCACTTCCTCCTCGACGGCCACCACAAGCTGGAGGCCGCGGCCACGGCCGGCCGGCCCGTGCAGCTCCTCTCGCTCCTGGCTCTCGGTGAGGGCCTCTCCGGTGCCGAGGACTGCGCCCGCCTGCCCGCGCTGCGAGGGCGACCGCGATCGGTGCGGGTGGCCGGTGCCTGAAGCGGGGTCGGGGTCACGGCAGTCGTCGCAGGGGCCGGGGCGCGTCGCGGCCGGGCCCGCCGGCCGAGGGGGTCGGGGCGTGCACGGCACTCCCGGTCGCGTGAGCCGTGGGCGGTCACCGCGCGGGCCCTGGGCTCGGCGGGTGGCGGGTCGCCGTTCGCCGGACCTCCTCGGACAGCCCGAGGAGCGTGCCCGGCGGTCGGCAGGAGGCCGGTCACCGGACTTCTCCGGGCAGTCCGAGGACCGACGCCACCCAACTCTCGGAGGGCGGCGCGTCCCGGGCTGTTCCGTTCACCAGCCACGAACCGTTCCACTCGACGTGCCACACCTCGCCCGACGAGTTCTCGAACTCCACGAAGCTCCCCGGAGCGCCTTCGAGCAGCCCCAGCTCCCGCAGCAGCACGTCGTGCGTGGTGAACCCGCGGGACGGGCCCACGCTGCCGCCCTTCGTCCTGGTGTTGTCGTACCGCATCCGCAGGTACGGGACCGGGGGCCGGGAGAGGACCGTCGGCCGCAGCATGCCCTTGAACCGCGTCACCGCCTCCTCCGGGCTCTCGTCGCCGCGGAACTCGCACCGGTACGCGGGGAACACCCCCGAGACGACCTCGTTCAGGGCCTCGTTCCGCCCGTGGTGGTAGCCGTGCACGGACGGCGAAGCCGCTGCCACCGAGTCGAACCGGTAGGTCCCGTAAGAGAATCCGGAGGCGGTCGTGAGCGGTCCGGCGTCCGGGCCGCGTCCGAGGCGGTGCTCCCTCGCGAACGCGAGGACGGCCCTGGTCAGGCCTTCGTCGTGCACGTCGAGCGAGTTCATCTGGTAGGCCCAGCCGCCGTCGGCGTCCATGGCCAGCGCGAACACGAAGCGCGACATGGGCGACCATCGCCAGGCCATCGGCAGGCCGGGCATCTCCTCGGCGTTCCGGATCTCCGCGACGGCCCGCCCGATGTCCACACCCGTGTCGTCCATGGCCGTCATCATCCCCCGGGCCGCACCGGCGGCACGACCGGGCTCGGAGCGCGGGCCGTCGCGCGCCGAGAGGCCCGGAGGACCATGCGTACCCATCCGGGGCGATTGCATAAACGTGCAGCGCAACGTATAGTCATGCCATCCAAGAGGAGGGTTCCATGGCGGTACGTGCGGCAGTGGCCGGGGCGAGTGGGTACGCGGGCGGGGAACTGCTGCGTCTGCTCCTCGCGCACCCCGGGATCGAGATCGGCGCCCTGACCGGCAACTCCAACGCGGGACAGCGGCTCGGCACACTCCAGCCGCACCTGGCGCCGCTGGCCGAACACGTGCTCCAGGAGACCACGTCCGAGGTGCTCGCGGGGCACGAAGTCGTGTTCCTCGCGCTGCCGCACGGGCAGTCCGCCGCCGTCGCCGAGCAACTCGGGCCCGACGTACTGGTCGTCGACATGGGCGCCGACTTCCGGCTGCGGGACGCCGCGCAGTGGGAGCGGTTCTACGGCTCGCCGCACGCCGGGACCTGGCCCTACGGACTCCCCGAACTGCCGGGCTGCCGCGCTGCGCTGGAGGGGTCCAAGCGCATCGCGGTGCCCGGTTGCTACCCGACCGCCGTCACGCTGGCGCTCCTGCCCGCGTACGGCGCGGGCCTCGCGGAGAGCGAGGCCGTGATCGTCGCCGCGTCCGGGACCTCCGGCGCGGGAAAGGCGCCCAAGCCGCACCTGCTCGGCAGCGAGGTCATGGGCTCCATGTCCCCGTACGGCGTGGGCGGCGGCCACCGGCACACCCCCGAGATCGTCCAGAACCTCTCCGCGGCTGCCGGCGCCCCCGTCACCGTCTCCTTCACGCCGACCCTCGCCCCGATGCCCCGCGGCATCCTCGCGACCTGCAGCGCCAAGGCCGGGCCCGGCGTCACCGCCGAAGCCGTACGGGCCGCCTACGAGAAGGCCTACGCCGACGAGCCGTTCGTGCGCCTGCTGCCCGAGGGGCAGTGGCCGTCCACCGCGTCCGTCCACGGTTCCAACGCCGTTCAGGTGCAGGTCGCGTACGACGCGGACGCGCGGCGCATCATCGCGATCAGCGCCATCGACAACCTGACCAAGGGCACCGCGGGCGGCGCGGTGCAGAGCATGAACATCGCCCTCGGGCTCCCCGAGGAGCTGGGCCTTTCCACGGTCGGAGTCGCACCGTGAGCGACGCGTGCGCGGCCGCCGGGCCGCGGACGAGGACGAGGACGAAACCCGCACCTGTGCGCCACGCAGGCGGAGAAGCGAACGAGGAGTCACAGTGAGCGTCACCGCTGCCAAGGGGTTCACCGCAGCAGGCATCGCGGCAGGCATCAAGGAGAACGGCAACCCCGACCTCGCCCTCGTGGTCAACCACGGGCCCGCGCTGGCCGCCGCGGGCGTCTTCACCTCGAACCGTGTGAAGGCCGCGCCCGTCCTCTGGTCCGAGCAGGTCCTGAAGGGCGGCCTGGTCTCGGCCGTCGTCCTCAACTCCGGTGGAGCCAACGCCTGTACGGGCCCCAAGGGCTTCCAGGACACCCACGCGACCGCCGAGCGGGCGGCCGAGGTGCTGGACCTCAACGCGGGCGAGATCGCCGTCGCCTCCACCGGGCTCATCGGACTGCTGTTGCCCATGGACAAGGTGCTCAAGGGCATCGGCACGGCCGCCGGGGCACTGTCCGAGCACGGCGGCGAGAAGGCCGCCATCGCCATCAAGACCACCGACTCCGTGCACAAGACGGCGGTCGTGGCGAAGGACGGCTGGACCGTCGGCGGCATGGCCAAGGGCGCGGGCATGCTCGCCCCCGGCCTCGCCACCATGCTGGTCGTCCTCACCACCGACGCCGACGTCGACGGCGACGCCCTGGACCGGGCGCTGCGCGCCGCCACCCGGACCACCTTCGACCGGGTCGACTCGGACGGCTGCATGTCCACCAACGACACCGTGCTGCTGCTCGCCTCCGGGGCCGCCGGGGTCACCCCGCAGTACGCGGAGTTCGCCGAGGCCGTACGGGCCGTGTGCGACGACCTCGGACAGCAGCTGATCCGGGACGCCGAGGGCGCCAGCAAGGACATCAGGGTCGAGGTGCTCAACGCCGCGAGCGAGGACGACGCCGTCGAGGTGGGCCGCTCCATCGCCCGCAACAACCTCCTCAAGTGCGCGATCCACGGCGAGGACCCCAACTGGGGCCGCGTCCTGTCCGCCATCGGGACCACCGGGGCGGCCTTCGAGCCCGACCGGCTCAACGTCGCCATCAACGGCGTATGGGTCTGCAGGAACGGAGGCGTCGGAGAGGACCGCGACCAGGTCGACATGCGCTACCGCGAGGTGCACATCGTCGCCGACCTCGCGGCCGGCTCCGAGACCGCCACCATCTGGACCAACGACCTCACCGCCGACTACGTCCACGAGAACAGCGCGTACTCGTCATGAGCACCACCCGCAAGCACACCGCACTGCCCAAGGCGCAGATCCTCATCGAGGCGCTGCCCTGGCTGACCCGGCACAACGGCAGGATCGTCGTCATCAAGTTCGGCGGCAACGCCATGGTCGACGAGGACCTCAAGGCCGCGTTCGCCCAGGACGTCGTGTTCCTGCGCCACGCGGGCCTCAAGCCCGTCGTCGTGCACGGCGGCGGCCCGCAGATCAGCGCCGCCCTGGACCGGCACGGCATCGTCAGCGAGTTCCGGGCGGGCCTTCGGGTCACCACCGAGGACGCCATGGACGTCGTCCGCATGGTGCTCGCCGGGCAGGTCCAGCGCCAGCTCGTCGGACTGCTCAACCAGCACGGGCCGCTCGCCGTCGGCCTCACCGGCGAGGACGCGCACACGATCACCGCAACCAGGCACCGGCCCACGATCGACGGCGAGTCGGTCGACATCGGGCGGGTGGGCGAGATCACCGCGATCGACACGGGCGCCATCGAGGCGCTGCTCGCCGACGGCCGCATCCCGGTCGTCTCCTCGATCGCCAGGAGCCAGGACGACGGACATGTCTACAACGTCAATGCTGATACGGCGGCTGCGGCACTCGCTGCGGCGCTGGGCGCCGAGACCCTGATGGTCCTCACGGACGTCGAGGGCCTCTACGAGGACTGGCCGGAGAGCGACGAGGTGATCAGCCGCCTCACCGCCTCCGAGCTGGAGAAGCTGCTGCCCGAACTGGCCAGCGGCATGGTGCCCAAGATGGAGGGCTGTCTGCACGCCGTCCGCAACGGCGTCAACACCGCCCGGGTGATCGACGGCCGGGTCCAGCACTCGATCCTGCTGGAGATCTTCACCGACGAGGGCATCGGCACGATGGTCGTGCCGGACCCGACCGCGCCGGAGGAGCCGAACCCCCGGCACGGGACGGCACCGGCGGAGCAGCACCCGCACGACGCGACCGTGCCGGACGGGCAGGACGTGCCGGACGGGCAGGACGTGCCGGACGGGCAGGAAGAGCAGGAAGAGCAGGAAGAGCAGGAGGGGACAGCCGTATGACCGGCCATCAGGAACCCGCGGCCCAGCAGGAACGGACGGGCAACGAGGCGCTCACCCGCCGCTGGCAGGGCTCGCTCATGGACAACTACGGCACCCCGCGCCTGCCCCTCGTCCGAGGCGCGGGCACCCGGCTCTGGGACGCGGACGGCACCGAGTACCTGGACTTCGTCGGCGGTATCGCGGTGAACGCCCTGGGCCACGCCCACCCGGCGATCGTCGAGGCCGTGAGCCGGCAGATCGCCTCACTGGGACATGTCTCCAACCTGTTCGTGGCCGAGCCGCCCGTCGCGCTCGCCGAACGGCTGCTCCAGCTCTTCGGGCGGGACGGCCGCGTCTACTTCTGCAACTCGGGGGCCGAGGCCAACGAGGGAGCCTTCAAGATCGGGCGGCTGACCGGCCGCTCCCACATGGTGGCGACCGACGGCGGCTTCCACGGCCGGACCATGGGCGCGCTCGCGCTGACCGGCCAGCCCGGCAAGCGGGAACCGTTCCTGCCGCTGCCCGGCGACGTCACGCACGTGCCGTACGGGGACCCGCAGGCGCTGGCCGCCGCCGTCACCGAGGACACCGCGCTCGTCGTCATCGAGCCGATCCAGGGCGAGAACGGCGTCGTCGTACCGCCCCCCGGCTATCTCAAGGCTGCCCGCGCCATCACCGCCGCCACCGGCACACTGCTCGTCCTCGACGAGGTGCAGACCGGGATCGGCCGTACCGGGCACTGGTTCGAGTACCAGGCACACGAGGGCGTCCTGCCGGACGTCGTCACGCTGGCCAAGGGGCTCGGCGGAGGACTGCCGCTCGGCGCGACCGTCGCGTTCGGGCGGGCCGCGAAGCTGCTGCGGCCGGGGCACCACGGCACCACGTTCGGCGGCAACCCCGTCGCCTGCGCCGCGGGGCTCGCCGTCCTCGACACCATCGAGGCCGAGGGCCTCCTGGACAACGTCAAGCGGACGGGCGAGCGGCTGCGCGACGGGATCGAATCCCTCGGGCATCCGCTGGTCGGCCATGTCAGGGGCTCGGGCCTGCTCCTGGGTATCGTGCTCACCGAGCCGCTCGCGCCCCGTGCGCAGCAGGCGGCTCAGGACGCCGGCCTCCTGGTCAACGCGCCCGCCCCCGACGTCGTACGGCTGATGCCGCCGCTGAATCTGCGCGACGAGGAGGCGGAGGCGTTCCTCCGGGCGCTGCCGGGGGTCCTTGACCGGGCCCGACAGGCCGACGGGGACGGAGCATCCTGAGGAATGGGACGAAGACGATGAGTCAGGCGCAGGATCACGAGCACGCGGGACCCGCCGTGCCGCAGACCCGCACCGCACGCCACCGCCGGATCGTGGACATCCTCAACCGGCAGCCCGTGCGCTCCCAGAGCCAGCTCGCGAAGCTCCTGGCCGACGACGGGCTGAACGTCACGCAGGCGACGCTCTCCAGGGACCTGGACGAGCTGAACGCGGTGAAGATCCGCAACAACGACGGCGACCTCATCTACGCGGTGCCGAGCGAGGGCGGTTTCCGCACCCCGCGCGCGCCGCTGGGGGAGTCGGCGAAGGAGGAGCGGATGCGGCGGCTCTCCTCGGAGCTGCTGATCTCGGCGGAGGCCTCGGCCAATCTCGTGGTCCTGCGCACCCCGCCGGGCGCCGCGCAGTTCCTCGCCTCGGCGATCGACCAGGCCGAGCTGCACGACATCCTGGGCACGATCGCCGGCGACGACACGCTGATGCTGATCAGCCGCGACCCGACGGGCGGGCAGGCGCTCGCCGACCACCTGCTGAGGCTGGCGCAGAACCACCACTGATCCCCGCCTCGCGCGGGCTGCTCATCCCAGACGGGCGGCGAGACCTCCGGTGCACCGGACCTCGTCGCCCGCCGTGATGAGCAGCGCCTCGACGCCCGGCAGCGAGTCCAGCCAGCGGAGCGCCTGCCGCGAGCCCATCGCGAACGCCGCGGTCGCCCAGGCGTCCGCCCAGGTGATGCGGGGGCCGACGACGGTCACCGCGACCAGGTCGGTGACCGCGGTGCGGCCGGTGCGGGGGTCCAGGATGTGCGTACCGCGCTCGGCGGATCCCGAGGTGGCCACGGCCAGTTCGTCGACGCCCGCGGCGGACACCACGGCGGCCAGACCGCCGGGACGCAGCGGATCCGCCACACCGACCCGCCAGGGGCGGTGCGGTCCGGGCACGCCGTACATCTGGATGTCGCCGCCGCCGTTGACGCTGACGCCGGCGGCGCCCGCTTCCGTGAGCCGCCGGGCCGCGCGTTCGACGGCCCAGCCCTTCACCATGCCGGTCGGGTCCACGGTTCCCGCGTACGTCGCGCTGAACCAGCCGTCGCTGAGCCGTTCCGCCTTGGCGCACAGGTCGAGCACCTCGGCGACCTCCGGGTCGCACTCCCCGACGGTCAGCCCGCCGCGGGCGAGCCGTGAGACCTGGCTGTCCTCGCGGTACGTGCTGAACACCTCGTCCACCACGTGGAGCTGGGCGACCGCCTCGTCCAACGCGGCCCGCACGGCGTCGGGTTCACCGCCCCGGACGTCGAACGAGAAGACGGTGCCCATCACCTCCTCGGCGTGCCGCAGGGCGGGGAGCGCCTCGTCGGGCCGCGCCGGTCCGTCCGGTTCAGCCACCGGCCTGGTCCAGGGCCGACTGGAGGGACTCCTTGTAGCCGCCGCTGGTGTAGGTGGCGCCCGAGACGGCGTCGATGTCGGCGCTGCCGGCGGCGATCGCGGCCCGGTTGAGCTTGGGCACCGCGTCGCCGCTGATCTGGCTGCTGCGGCCGCCGCTCGGCGACTGCACCGCCTCCGCCTTGGAGATCTTCCCGCCGGCCACGGTGATCCGGACCTGCACCGGGCCGTAGTCCGTCTGCACGGCCTTGCCGGTGACGGTCCTGGCCTGGGCGGCGCCGGAGCCGCCCGACCCGGTGCCTCCCCCACCGGATCCGCCGCCCGATCCGCCCGATCCGCTCGGCTCGCCCGCGCCGCCGCCCGGCGCGCCGGCCTGGTCCAGGGCCGACTGGAGGGACTTCTTGTAGCCGCCGCTGGTGTAGGTGGCGCCCGAGACGGCGTCGATGTCGGCGCTGCCGGCGGCGATCGCGGCCCGGTTGAGCTTGGGCACCGCGTCGGCGCTGACCGTGGTGCTGCGCCCGCCGGACGGCGACTGCACGGCGGCGGCCGAGGTTATCTTCCCGCCGCTCACGGTGATCCGGACCTGGACGTTGCCGTAGTCGGTCTTGACGACGTCACCGGTGAGGGTCCGGGGCTCCCCGTCGGCGGCGGCCTGCGCGCCCCCGGAACCCTGGGGCGCCACCGACTGCTGCTGCTGGGGCGTGCCGCCGGCCGACGCGGCGGCGGGGTCCGACGCGGGCTTCAGCGACAGCAGCAGCACGATTCCGGACACCGTCGCGGCACCGGCCAGCACCACACGGCGAAGGGGATGGCTCTTCTTCATCGGTCCGGACTCCCGTTCCTCACAGCTCGAACGACTCGTGGTGGATGCGGCGGGCCGGCACGCCCGCTCCGCGCAGTGCGGTGTACGCGCTCTCCGCGAACCCGGGCGGGCCGCACAGGAACACGTCGTGGGTGTCGATGTCGGGCAGCTTCAGCCGCAGCGTCTCCGGGTTGATGTCGGGGCGCTCGCCGTCGGGGCTGTTCACCGCGTACATCAGCCGGGCACCGCGCTCGTCGGCGATGGCGGACAACTCGTCCCACAGGGCCAGGTCCTGCGTGGTGTTGGCCCGGTACAGCAGGGTCAGGTCACCGCGCTCGGCGGGCAGGGTCTCGAACAGCGCCCGCATCGGGGTGATCCCCACGCCGCCGGCCATCAGCAGCACCTTGCCCCGGCTGCGGCGCGAGGCGGTCAGCGCCCCGTACGGGCCCTCGGCCCAGACCTTGGTGCCGGGCTTCAGCGACCGCAGCGCGGTGCTGTGGTCGCCCAGCGCCTTGACGGTGATGCGCAGCAGGCCCGGACGCGGTGCGGCGGACAGCGAGTACGGGTGCGAACTGAGCCGCAGCCCCGGCGCCAGGAACCGCCAGCGGAAGAACTGGCCCGGCTCGGCCCCGATGCGGTGCAGCCGCTTGCCGCTGATGAGCACCGAGACGATGCCGGGCGCCTCCTCGACGACCTCCTCGACCCGCATCCGGTGACGCATGTTCAGCCGGATCGGCACCAGCACCCGGTACCAGAGCGCCAGGGCGGTCACCGTGCCGTACAGCACGTACCAGGCCGTCGTCGCGGTGGGCTCCACGGCGAAGTCGTTGCCGGTGGAGAGCTGGTGCCAGAACGACAGGTAGACGGCCGCGTACGTGAGCAGGTGGATGTGGTACCAGGTGTCGTACGGGATCCTGCGGCGCAGCGCTCCGACGGAGATCAGGCCGATGAACAGCAGCAGGCTCGCGCCGATCGCCGCCTTGCCCATGTCCGGCAGGGTGGTGACGGAGTCGACGGTCTGCTCGACGATCCCGGTGCCGGACTGCAGGGCGTACCCGTACATCGTCAGCAGGATGTGGGCGAGCGTCAGGCAGAGCGTGTAGCGGCCGCTCATGGCGTGCCAGCGGGCGACCCGGTCCGAGCCGACCCGGCGCTCCAGCGCGGGCACCCGGGCCATCTGCAGCACCACGAGGGCCATCAGGTACCCGGCGAGCAGGCCGGTGATGCGGCCCGCGTTCAGGATCCGGCCCTTGTCGTCCGCGATGGACGGCGTATTGCTCCACCAGAGCCAGATCACGCCCGCGGCACCCGCCCACACGGCGATGAGCAGCGGGATGGCGGGGGAGCGGCGAGGGCGGATACGGCGCATCGTCTGGCGGCGCGCGGCGCGACCGCCGGCGATGGTGCTCACGGTTCCTCCGTGGGGACGCTGGGAAGGGAGTGGACCCTTGGCCCACTGGTACGTCCGGGGAAGGCCGTGTGTTCAACGCCCCGCGGAGCAAGCGGGGACGTGCCGAGACCCGCGGTAACCCGAGGCCGCGAGGGGTGTCGTCGCAGGCCGGGGGCGAGGCGCCGGGCGGCGGGCCGGAGGCCTGTCGGTGCCGTCAGTAGCGCGTGAGAGCGGTCGGTCCGCTCCGTGTGCCGATCGCGATGTGCGGCCGGCGCGCGGGATCGGCCCAGCGCAGGATGCGCCGCATGGCGTCCTTGGGGACGGACACGCAGCCCGCCGTGGCCCCGCGCCCGTCGACGTGCAGGAAGATCCCGGCGCCCCGCCCGCGGACCGGCCGCGCGTAGTTGAAGCCGATGACGAGCGCGTGCGCGTACTGCGTCCCGTACGAGGCGAGGTGCTCGGACTCCGCGGCGCGGCAGTCGGCCGGGCGCGGCTCCGTCCAGCGGTTGTAGGAGCGGGAGCCGTTGTCCTGGCACCACCAGGAGTCGGGTCCCACCTTCCGGTGGGGGGTCGCCGTGCCCGCGGGCGCCGGTTCGGTCCCGAAGGCGTACGGCAGGTCGTACAGCCCGGTGGGCGTCGTGTTCGTGCCCTGGGTGCGCGAACGGCCCTCGACGAGCCCCCGCGCACCGAAGCGGGCGGGCGCCGAACCGGCCTCGACCCAGCGTCCGCCGCGCCGGTTCCACCAGGTCACCGTGCCGGTCGTCGACGAGGTCCGGGCGGCCCGCGCGGTGATCAGCTGGCTGCCGCCGCCGGTGTCCGCCATCCGTTCGGGCAGCGGTCCGGGCGGCGGTCCGGGCGGGCCGGGAGCCAGGGCGAGCAGGGAGACGGAGGCGAGGACGAGGGCTCCGGTGCGGCGCATGCGTCAGACGCTACGGGGAGGCAGCGGCAGGGGCAGCCCGGGTAGTCCGTCCAGGCTGCTCGCCACGTGCTCCTTCTTCTCGAAGTACGCGCTGAGCGAGGTGTCGTCCTCCCGCGCGAAGCGCCTGGCGTGCAGGTCGCGGTCCTCGTCGTACGTCATGAAGGGCACCGCGTAGCCGCAGGAGTCGCGGACGAGTTCGGCCGTGACGACGACGATCGCGCGCAGCCCGTGCCGGGTCGGGTCGATGTCGGGGAAGCGGGCCAGGAGGCCGGGGAAGCGGGGGTCGTCGCGGAAGACCGGTTCGCCGCGGCCGTGCACGCGGACGATGGTGGGCGGGCCCTGGAAGGCGCACCACATCAGGGTGATCCGGCCGTTCTCCCGCAGATGGGCGATGGTCTCGGCGGTGCTGCCCGCGAAGTCCAGGTAGGCGACGGTGAGTTCGTCGAGCACGGCGAACGAGCCGGTCAGGCCCTTGGGGGAGAGGTTGACCGTCCCGTCCCCGGACAGGGGCGCGGTCGCGGTGAAGAACACGGGCTGGGCCTCGATGAAGGTACGCAGTCGGCCGTCTATGCGCTCATATGTCTTTCCCATGTCGAACGATTATGGCCGCAGCCCCGCGGGACGACCCGCACCGGGCCGTGCGTCCGGGCAGGTACGGGCTCCTCCTCCGTGGGCGTCGCGGGGGCCGCGTGCCGCGGCGGGGTCGGCGTCCCGGCGCGCATGGATTGACGAACCATGCAGACTCCTGCATACTCATGCATGTCAGCGAATGCACTGTGAGGAGAAAACCCGTGACCGAGCGCGTCGTACTCGCCTATTCAGGCGGTCTGGACACCTCCGTCGCCATCGGCTGGATCGCCGAGGAGACGGGCGCCGAGGTCATCGCCGTAGCGGTCGACGTCGGCCAGGGCGGCGAGGACCTGGACGTCATCCGCAAGCGCGCCCTCGCCTGCGGTGCCGTGGAGGCCGAGGTCGCGGACGCGAAGGACGAGTTCGCCGAGGAGTACTGCCTCCCGGCGATCAAGGCCAACGCCCTCTACATGGACCGCTACCCGCTGGTCTCCGCCCTCTCCCGCCCCACGATCGTCAAGCACCTCGTCGCCGCCGCCCACAAGCACGGCGCGGGCGTCGTCGCCCACGGCTGCACCGGCAAGGGCAACGACCAGGTGCGGTTCGAGGCCGGCATCCAGGCCCTCGGCCCCGACCTCAAGTGCATCGCGCCGGTCCGCGACTACGCGATGACCCGCGACAAGGCGATCGCCTTCTGCGAGGAGAAGGGCCTGCCGATCGCCACCACCAAGAAGTCGCCGTACTCGATCGACCAGAACGTCTTCGGGCGCGCGGTCGAGACCGGCTTCCTGGAGGACATCTGGAACGCCCCCATCGAGGACGTCTACGAGTACACGCGCAACCCTGCCCTGCCGCGTGAGCCCGACGAGGTGGTCATCACCTTCGAGAAGGGCGTCCCGGTCGCCCTCGACGGCAGGCCCGTCAGCGTCCTCCAGGCCATCCAGCAGCTCAACGAGCGCGCGGGCGCCCAGGGCATCGGCCGGATCGACATGGTCGAGGACCGGCTCGTGGGCATCAAGTCCCGCGAGGTGTACGAGGCTCCCGGCGCGATCGCGCTGATCACGGCCCACCAGGAGCTGGAGAACGTCACCGTCGAGCGCGAGCTCGCCCGCTACAAGCGCCAGGTCGAGCAGCGCTGGGGCGAGATGGTCTACGACGGCCTGTGGTTCTCCCCGCTCAAGCGCGCCCTGGACGGCTTCATCGAGGAGGCCAACCAGCACGTCACCGGCGACATCCGCATGACCCTGCACGGCGGCCGCGCCGTCGTCACCGGCCGCAGGTCCGAGGAGTCGCTGTACGACTTCAACCTCGCCACCTACGACTCCGGCGACACCTTCGACCAGTCCAAGGCGCAGGGCTTCATCGACATCTTCGCCCTGTCGTCCAAGATCGCGGCGAAGCGCGACCTCGCCTAGCCCCGCGGACCCGAACGCACCGGCCCGACAGCCGCCTCCCCCCTCGCGCGACTCCCGTCCGAGTGGGGAGGCGGTCGCACATCCACAGCCTTGAGGAGCGCAGCAAGTGAGCAGCAACAGCGGAGACGTACGGCTCTGGGGCGGCCGTTTCGCCGACGGTCCCGCCGAGGCCCTGGCCAAGCTGTCCGCGTCCGTCCACTTCGACTGGCGTCTCGCGCCGTACGACATCGCCGGCTCCCGGGCGCACGCGCGCGTGCTGCACAGGGCCGGCCTCCTCACGGCCGACGAACTGGAGCGGATGACCGCCGGGCTCGACGTCCTGGAGGCGGACGTCGCCGACGGCTCCTTCGTCGGCACCGTCGCCGACGAGGACGTCCACACCGCGCTGGAGCGCGGACTGCTGGAGCGCCTCGGCCCGGACCTCGGCGGCAAACTGCGCGCCGGCCGCTCGCGCAACGACCAGGTGGCCACGCTCTTCCGGATGTACCTGCGCGACCACGCCCGGATCATCGGCGGGCTCCTCGCCGACCTCCAGGGCGCGCTGATCGGCCTGGCCGAGGCGCACCCGGACGTCGCGATGCCGGGCCGCACCCACCTCCAGCACGCCCAGCCCGTGCTCTTCGCCCACCACGTGCTCGCGCACGTGCAGGCGCTGTCCAGGGACGCCGAGCGCCTGCGCCAGTGGGACGAGCGGACGGCCGTTTCGCCGTACGGCTCCGGCGCCCTCGCGGGCAGCAGCCTCGGCCTCGACCCGGAGGCGGTCGCCGAGGACCTCGGCTTCGAGCGCGGCAGTGTCGGCAACTCCATCGACGGCACGGCCTCGCGCGACTTCGTCGCCGAGTTCGCCTTCATCACCGCGATGGTCGGGGTGAACCTCTCCCGGATCGCCGAGGAGGTCATCATCTGGAACACGAAGGAGTTCTCCTTCGTCACGCTCCACGACGCCTTCTCCACCGGCTCGTCGATCATGCCGCAGAAGAAGAACCCGGACATCGCGGAGCTGGCGCGCGGCAAGTCGGGCCGCCTCATCGGCAACCTCACCGGACTGATGGCGACGCTCAAGGCCCTGCCCCTCGCGTACAACCGCGACCTCCAGGAGGACAAGGAGCCGGTCTTCGACTCCTGCGACCAGCTCGAGGTCCTGCTGCCGGCCTTCACCGGGATGATGGCCACGCTCACGGTCAACCGCGAGCGCATGGAGGAACTGGCCCCGGCGGGCTTCTCACTGGCCACGGACATCGCCGAGTGGCTGGTCAAGCAGGGGGTGCCGTTCCGTGTCGCGCACGAGGTCGCGGGGGAGTGCGTGAAGGCCGCCGAGGCCGGGGGCGTCGAACTCGACGGGCTCACCGACGAGCAGTTCGCGAAGATCTCCGTCCACCTGACGCCCGAGGTCCGGTCGGTCCTCGACGTCAGGGGCGCGCTCGCCGCCCGCGACGGCCGCGGCGGCACCGCCCCGAGCGCCGTGGCCGTGCAGCTCGCCGAGGTGACGTCGGACGTCGCGGCCCAGCACGCGTGGGCCTCCGCGAAGGACAAGAAGTAGCGGGTCGCCGACGAGAGGGGCATCGCGCGTTACGTTGGTCGGGCGCCCGTAAAGGAGCCGACCGGAAACGGAGCACGCGATGCCCTTCGCCCGTCTCGCCGCAGCGACGACACCCACCGCCCACCTCGGACTCGGCCTCGCGGCCGTGGGCCGCCCCGGGTACATCAACCTCGGCAGGGAGACGGACCTGCCGGCCGACCGCAGCGTCGACGCCCTGCGCGAGCGGACCTTCGAACTCCTCGACGCCGCCCACGCCCAGGGCGTGCGCTACTTCGACGCCGCCCGCTCGTACGGCCGTTCCGAGGAGTTCCTGGCCGGCTGGCTGGCCGCGCGGCCCGACGCCGTCGATGTCGTCGTCGGCAGCAAGTGGGGCTACACCTACACGGCGGACTGGCGCACCGACGCCGAGGCGCACGAGGTCAAGGACCACGGGCTCGCCACGTACGAGAGGCAGCGCGCCGAGACCGCCGAACTGCTCGGAGCGCGCCTCGACCTCTACCAGATCCACTCCGTGACGCCGGACAGCCCGGCGCTCACCGACAAGGAACTGCACGCCAGGCTGGCCGAGGCCGCCTCCCGGGGCCTCACCGTGGGCTTCTCCACCAGCGGTCCGGCCCAGGCCGAGGCGGTCCGCGCGGCGCTCGCCGTGACCGTCGACGGCGAGCCCCTCTTCCGTACCGTCCAGTCCACGTACAACGTGCTGGAGACCTCCGTGGCACCCGCGCTGGCCGAGGCGCACGAGGCCGGGCTCACCGTGATCGTCAAGGAGGGCGTGGCCAACGGGCGGCTCGCCGGGGCGCACGCGCCCGACGTGCTGCGGGCCGTCGCCGAGGAGACGGGCCTCGGCCCCGACGCGGTCGCCCTCGCGCTGGTACTGCGGCAGCCCTGGGCGGGCGTCGTGCTGTCCGGCGCGGCCACGGTCAACCAGCTCGCCTCGAACCTGCACGCCGCGGTCGTCGACCTCGACGACGGGCAGACGGCCCGGCTCGCCGCGCTCGCCGAGGAGCCGGCGGAGTACTGGGACCGGCGCGGCCGACTGCCCTGGCACTGAGCAGCCCCACCCCGGACCCCGAGCGTCGGCGAGCGGCGCATGCCCCACATGAGACATCAGTGTCTCATGTGGGGTAGCCTTGTCTCATGGCCGTCGATCGTGAACACCTGCTGCGCAGCGCCGCGGCCCTGCTGACCCGGAAATCCACCGCCACCATGGACGAGGTCGCCAAGGCGGCCGGGATCAGCCGGGCCACCCTGCACCGCCAGTTCGCCGGCCGTGACGTCCTCGTGCGGGCGCTGGAGGACCTGGGCATCCAGGAGTGCGAGGCCGCGCTCGACGCGGCCCGGCTCGACGAGGACACCGCGGGGGAGGCCGTCCGCCGCCTGGTGCGGGAGTTCGAGGACGCCGCCGGACTGCTCGCCTTCCTCTACACCGAGAACCAGCTGTTCGAGGGCGAGGAGCAGAACGCGGGCTGGGCCAGGATCGACGCGCGCATCGCCGCGCTGTTCCGGCGCGGCCAGGAGAGCGGCGAGTTCCGCATCGACCTCACCCCGGCCTGGCTCACCGAGGCCCTCTTCGGACTCTGCGCCTCGGGCGCGTGGGCCGTCACCGAGGGCCGGGTGGCGGCCAAGGACTTCCACTACATGATCGTCGAGCTGCTGCTCGGCGGAGCGCTACGGAGAGACGAATCATGACCAGCACGACGCAGCGGGCCCTCGCGGCGGAGACGGAGAAGAGGCCGGGCCGCTGGCTCGCCCTGTCCGTCCTCGTCCTGGCCGTGCTGCTGGTGGCCGTCGACGCGACCGTGCTCGGCCTCGCGACCCCCTACATCAGCGAGGACCTGCGGCCGAGCGGCACACAGCTCCTGTGGATCGGTGACGTCTACTCGTTCGTGATCGCCGGCCTGCTCGTCTCGATGGGCAGCCTCGGCGACCGCATCGGGCGCAAGAAGCTGCTGCTCGTCGGATCGGTCGCGTTCGGGCTGATATCCGTGCTCAACGCCTACGCCGGCTCGCCCGAGACGCTGATCGTGGCGCGGGCGCTGCTCGGTGTGGCCGGCGCGACCCTGATGCCCGCGACCCTCGCGCTGATCCGCAACCTCTTCCACGACCCGCGCGAGCGCAGTCTCGCCATCGGCATCTGGGGTGCCACCGCCTCGGCGGGCACGGCGGTCGGACCGGTCGTCGGCGGCTTCCTGCTGGAGCACTTCTGGTGGGGCTCCGTCTTCCTGATCAACCTGCCCGTGATGACCGTGCTCGTCCTCGTCGGCGTGAAGCTGCTGCCCGAGTCCCGCAACCCGCGGCCCGGTCCGTGGGACCTGGCCAGCGTGGTGCTGTCCCTCGTCGGCATGGTCGGCATCGTGTACGGGATCAAGGAGGCCGCGTCCCACGGGCCGAGCGCGGTGGCGTTCGGGGCGGGACTGCTCGGCGCGGGCGCGCTGTACGGCTTCGTGCGCCGCCAACTCACGCTTCCCGTACCGCTGCTGGACATGCGGCTGTTCCGCAGCCGGGGCTTCTCCGGAGCCGTGCTCGCCGACCTGCTGACCATCCTCGGACTCTCCGGGCTGGTCTTCTTCCTCTCGCAGTACCTGCAACTCGTCCAGGGGCGCGGTCCGTTGGAGGCCGGGCTCGCCGAAATCCCCGCGGCGCTCGGCGCGGTGGCGGCGGGGCTGGTGGCCGGCCGGGTCGCGCGCCGCTACTCGGTGCGCTCGGTCGCCGCAGGCGGGCTGGCCGCCATCGGCATCGCGCTGGCCGTGCTGACCCTGCTCAGCACGTCGACCGGGTACCCGCTCCTCGGTGCGGCCCTGCTGGTCGTCGGCGTCGGCGCCGGACTCTCCTTCACCGTGACGTCCGACGTGATCCTCTCCAGCGTGCCCAAGGAGCAGGCGGGCGCGGCGTCCGCGGTCTCCGAGACGGCGTACGAACTCGGGGCGGCCCTCGGCATCGCGCTGCTCGGCTCGATCGTCACCGGCGTCTACAGGGGGTTCACGGTCCCGGCGGGCACCCCGCCGGAGGTCGCGGCGGCCGCCCACGAGTCGCTCGGCGGCGCGGTGGAGGCGTCGGCCGGGCTGCCGAACGCGCGCGAACTCGTCGACGCCGCCGGCACGGCCTTCGTCGAGGGGATCAGCCGCGCGGCGGGCATCGGCGCGGCGGTGCTGCTCGCGGCGTCGGCGGCGGCGTGGATCCTGCTGCGGGGACAGAAGCTCGGAACGGGAACGGAGCATCCGTAGGACCCGGTTGCCCCGTCGCCCCGTTGCCCCGTTGCCCCGTCGCCCGGGTGCACGACGGCCCGGCCTCCCCGGCCTTCCCGGCCTCCAGGCCTTCGGACTCCGCCGCTCTGCCCGGGCTCCGGATCCGGTGACTCCGCTCCGCCGCTCCCGGGCGGGCGAGTCCGTCGGGTTTCGGGTGCGGAGTTCCCCTCGGCCCGGGGTCGTGCCTTCGCCGGACCTCCGGATGCGCGGGCTCCCGCGGTCCCCGGCCCGATCCGCGCCCCTTCGGGACTCCGGCCGCTGCCCGGCCCCCGCAAGCCGTTCTGCGGGCACTCGGGGTGCGGGGTCCGGCCCCGCTTCGGTCGGCCGGCACGCCGGGCTGTGGCCGTGAGCCCTGGGGATCGGCCCGCGTCGATGTCGTGGACCGCGCGCGGAGGGCCGGTGCCACGGGCGCAACCCCCGTTCCGGTCCCGTCGGCCGGTGAGCCTCCGCGGGCCCGGGCACCGGCGACACCTGCGGGTGCGGGCACCGGCCGCGCAGACGCGTACCAACGCCGTGGGGCCCCC
>NZ_BMWD01000004.1:0-91993 GCF_014651055.1 Streptomyces fructofermentans | reverse complement strand
GGGGGGGGGGCCCCACGGTCGGGTCTGCCGGCGGAGCGCCGGGCCAAGGAGCGGAGGGCCGGAGCACCCCGCGCCGAACGCCCCTACGCGGCCTTCGCCTTGGTGGCGTACATGTCCACGTACTCCTGGCCCGACAGCCGCATGACCTCGGTCATCACGGAGTCCGTCACGGCCCTCAGCACATAGCGGTCGCGGTCCATGCCCTCGTACCGCGAGAACTCCATCGGCTCGCCGAAGCGGACCGTGACCCGGCCCGGGCGCGGGATGCCCGCGCCGCCCGGCTGGAGCTTGTCGGTGCCGATCATCGCGAACGGCACGACCGGGGCGCCGGTCATCAGCGTGAGCCGGGCGATGCCGGTGCGGCCCCGGTACAGGCGGCCGTCGGGGGAGCGGGTGCCCTCGGGGTAGATCCCGAAGACCTTGCCCTCCTCCAGGATGCGACGGCCGGTCATCAGGGCCGCGACACCGCCGTTGGCACCGTCCCGGTCGACCGGGATCATGCCGACGCCGGTGAAGAACCAGGCCATCAGGCGGCCCTTGAAGCCCTCGCCGGTGACGTACTCGTCCTTGCCGATGAAGCAGACCTGCCGGTCGCAGACCAGCGGAAGGATCATCGAGTCGATGAACGTGAGGTGATTGCCGGCCAGGATGACGGGGCCGTCGCCCGGAATCCTCTCCACGCCCTCCACCTGTGGGCGGAACATCAGGCGCATGATCGGTCCGAGCACTGCCTTGATGAGCGCGAAGCGGGACAACGGGCCCTCCGGTGTCAAGGGATTCGGTATAAGTCTGTGCAGGTGAGGACGATACTCGCGGCGCCCGGGGTCTTGCACATCGGGTTCACCGAGTGGATACGCGGTGTCGACCACTGTTTACCTGCGGTGGCGTCCCGTCGCACGCCTGTCATCCGGCCGGGACGATGTGACCGATGTCGCGCCGGGCGGGGCCGGAACCGGGGTCCTGCCTCGTTCCCCGCCGGGCCCGCGGCCGCGAGAGCCGGTGTGCGCGGTGCGGTGCGCCGCAGGGACGGGTACCCGCCCCGCACGGGACCAACCCGCCGAACGGCGGAAGTGCGTCCCGCCGTTCGCGTCCGCGTGTCGGCCGCGCCGCCACCCGCCCCCGCGGCACCGGAGGCCGACCCTCCGTCACCACGCGTGTCCCATCCGACATCCAGCGTCACCCGCGTGTTCCGTCCCAGGTCTCCCCTTCGTCACCCGGGCGCACCTACCATCGTCCCGCTTTGACAGGTGCAGGGCACTATGCGGAGGAGCGCTCATGGCGACGCAGGGGTCGGACGAGGAACGCGACGGGATCGGGCCGGGGCGGCGCGCGCTGCTGGGGGCGGCGGTGCTGGGCGGAGCCGTCCTCGGGCTGCCGGGGACGGCGGCGGCCGACGCGCGGCACGGCGGCGGGGGATACCGGAGCCTGCCGAAGCCGACGATCATCGGCCACCGGGGGGCCAGCGGCTACCGCCCGGAACACACGCTCGGCTCCTACCAGCTGGCACTCGACCTGGGGGCGGACGTCGTCGAGGCGGGCGACCTGGTGCCGACCAAGGACGGCCACCTCGTGTGCCGCCACGAGCCGGAGATCGGCGGCACGACGGACGTCTCGGCGCACCCCGGGTTCGCGGACCGCAGGACCACCAAGCTGCTGGACGGCGTCTCCACCACCGGCTGGTTCACCGAGGACTTCACGCTCGCCGAGCTGAAGACGCTGCGGGCCAAGGAGCGCATCCCGGCCAACCGCCCGCACAACACCCTCTACGACGGCCGCTGGGAGATCCCCACCTTCGAGGAGGTGCTGCGCTGGCAGGACGAGCAGACCAGGAAGCGCGGCAGGCAGGTCTGGATCTACCCCGAGCTCAAGCACCCCACGTACTTCCGCGAACTGGGCCTCGGCCTGGAGGAGCGGGTCGCCAAGGTGCTGCGCAGGCACGGCAAGGACCGCAAGAACTCGCCCGTCATCCTCCAGTCCTTCGAGCCCACCAGCGTGCGGCGTCTGGACGGGCTGGTCGGCAACCCCCTCGTGGTGCTCCTCTCCGGGGCGAGCACGCGGCCGTGGGACTTCGTGAAGAGCGGGGACCCGCGTACGGTCGCCGACCTCGTCAAGCCCGAGGGGCTGAAGTGGATCGCCTCGTACGCGCAGGGCATCGGCCCGACCCTGGACCTGGTCATCCCGAGGGACGCGGGAGGCAACCTCACGACGCCGACCACGCTGGTCCGTGACGCGCACGCCGAGGGCCTCGTCCTGCACCCGTACACGATGCGCAACGAGAACCCCTTCCTGCCCGCGAACTTCCGCAGGGGCACCGACCCGGACGGCTACGGGGACGCCTTCGGCGCCTTCCGGACGTACTTCGCGACCGGCATCGACGGAGTGTTCACCGACAACCCCGACACCGGCGTCCTCGCCCGCGAGGAGTTCCTCGACGACTGAGCCGATCGGGCCGGCCGGCCCGCGGGCCGGCCCGGCCGTCAACGGCTGCGCCCCGGGCCCCGGTTGGAGTGACAGCGGGCCGCCCCGGCAACCTCGCGCCGGGGCGGCCGCGTCGTGCCGCACATGACCCACGACATGGTTGCCGCCCTGCGTCCGCTGCTCGTCGCCGAGGCCTCCGCGGAGGCCCACGCGTCCGGGACCGAGGCGGGCGACCTGGAACAGGCGGTCTGGGTACGCCTCCTGGAACGCCTCGGCACGGAGGGTCCGCCCGCCGACCCGGCCGCCTGGCTGCGCGGCGCCGTCCGCTCCGAGGCGCGCCGCACCCGGCACACCGCGCACATCGAGCAGCCGTACGGATCCGATCCGGCCGACGACAGCGGGCGGGGTCCCGAGCAGCTCGCGCTGGCCGCCGCCCGCCGCCGCGCACTGCACTCCGCCGTGCGCCGGCTGCCCGGGCGCTGCCCCGGACTGCTGGCGGCGCTGCTCTCCCCGCAGGACCTCACGTACCGGGAGATCGCAGGCGAGTTGGGTATCTCACAGGGCAGTCTTGGTCCGGAACGTTCCAGATGCCTGGGATGTCTGCGCCGAATGCTGACCTCGGAGGTTGCGGCCCGCGAACCACGGGGATAGGAGTGAGGGACAACCGGCCAACAGGTGAGCGGGAGGCATGCACACATGGGCATGAGCGTGACCATCTCGGCGGCGACCGTGCAGGACGCCGAACAGATCCTCAAACTGCAGTTCCTCTGCTACCAGTCCGAGGCCGAGCTGTACGGCGACTACAGCATCGAGCCGCTCACCCAGTCCCTGGACTCCCTCAAGGAGGAACTCGCGGGCGGCACCGTACTGGTGGCCCGCCTCCGCGAGGAGGTGGTGGCCTCGGTGCGGGCGACGGTGGACGCCGACGGGACCGCCCGCATCGGCAAGCTGATCGTGCACCCGCGGATGCAGCGCCACGGTCTGGGCGGACGCCTGCTGGACGCCATCGAGGCACGGCTCACCGAGGGCGGCGCGGCCAAGTCCTTCCAACTCTTCTCCGGCCACCGCAGCGAGCACAACCTGCGGCTGTACAGGAAGCACGGCTACGAGCGGGTGTCCACGGAGCGCGTGGACGAGCGGCTGAGCCTGGTGACCCTCGTGAAGGACGCCCGCGCGGGCGCCTTCGCGGCCAGCGCCTGACCCTGCTTGTCCGAGGCCTGTCGGATGCTTCGCCGAGCGCGGCGGACGGGGCCCGCGCGGAGCCGGACGCGCCCTAGGCGTCCGGCTCGGCCGCCGGGTCGCGCCGACCGGGAGCGGTGCCGCGCTCCGCGCCGGCGGTCCGGGCCCGCGCCCCGCGCAGCCAGAACATCGCCGTCACCGGCAGCAGCACCGGAATGAACAGGTAGCCCATGCCGTAGTCCGACCAGACCGTGGCGTCGGGGAAGGCCGAGGGCTCCACCAGCGTCCAGGTGCCCACGATCAGCACGCCCGCCAGCTCGGCGGCGCAGCACACCAGCGCCGCCCTGCGGGCCCGTTCGCCGCCCCGCACGAGCGAGTACGTGATGAAGCCGTAGACGAGTCCGGCCACCGCGGACAGCGAGTAGGCGAGCGGCGCCTTGTCGAACTCCGTTGCGATCTGCACCGCCGAGCGGGAGACCGCGCCGACGACCATCACGCCGTACAGCCAGACCAGCAGGATCCCCGGACCGCCGATGAGCCGGGTCCGCCGGGACTTCCCGTCGACCGCCATGTCAGCCTCCCCAGATGTCGTAGAGCCGCACCTGGAGCACGGCGAGCACCACACCGCCGGCCGCGACGGTGGCGGAGCCCCAGCGGGTGCGCTCGGCCAGCGACATGAAGGCCACGGCGGGAACGCAGGCGAAGGCGCCGATCAGATACGCCACGAAGATCGTCGTGCCCTGCTCCGGGTCCTCCCCGCGCGCCAGTTGCACGATCCCCACCACGAGCTGGACCAGCGCGAGCAGCGACACCACGGCCATGCCGATGAAGTGCCAGTCCTTCGTCGGCTCGTCGCGGTAGGCGGCCCAGCCGCACCAGGCGGCGAGCACGAGCGCGGCGACGGCGGTCGCGACCGTCAGGGCTACAAGCATGCGGCGACCCTATTACGGGCCAAATGGCCCGGTGAGGTCGCCCCCGGGGTGCCCCGTAGGGTCGGTGACATGAAGATCCGAGCCGAAGCCCTGCTGTTCGACAACGACGGAACCCTCGTCTCGTCCCTGGAGTCGGTGTACCGCTGCTGGACCCGCTGGGCGCAGGAGTACGGGATCACGGCCGAGGACTTCGCCCGCGTCGAGCTGCACGGCCGCACGGCCGCCGAGATAGCCGCCGACCTGCTGCCCGCCGACCGCGTCGCCGAAGCGGTCGCGCGCATCGAGCGGCTGGAGGTCGAGGACGTCGCGGGCGGCGTCCACCTGCTGCCCGGCACGAGGGCGCTCCTCGACTCCGTGCCCGCCGACCGCTGGGCCGTCGTGACCTCCGCCACCCGCCGGCTCGCCGAGGCGCGCCTCGGCGAGGTGGGCATCCACCCCAAGACGCTGATCGCCGCGGACGACATCACGCGCGGCAAGCCCGACCCCGAGCCCTTCCTGCTCGCCGCCCGCATGCTGGGCGTGGACCCGTCCCGCTGCGTCGTCTTCGAGGACGCGCCCGCCGGGCTCCGGGCCGGCCGGGCCGCGGGCATGACCACCGTGGCGTTGGCCACAACCCACCGTGCCGACGAGCTGCGCGCGGACGTCGTCGTCGGGGACCTGTCGGCCGTGTCGGCACTGGCCACCGACGGGGGAGTGGAACTCACCGTCGGGGACTGAGCCGCGTCCACCGCTGTCCGCCATGCGGACAGCGGTTCCTGTTCAGGTGTGAACGTCTGCTTTACTTTTCCCATGACCACGACGAGCAGCCGCATCCTTGCGACCGAGGCGACCATGACGCCCGGTGCTCGCTGTATGTGTCGAATGTGCGCCTGCTAGAGGGCCCCCGCACCACTCACGGCCTCGCGCCCCGAAGCGAGAGCGCTCACGTCCGCCCGTACGCCGTTTGCGTACGCGACTGAGCCCGCCCCGCGCACACGTTCTCCCCCGGTTCCATCGCCACAGCGAGAACCGTGCCGCGTTCCGACCGAATGCACCCGTGCCCGGGCACATCCACGCCCTGCACTCGACAGTGACGGAATCCCCAGTGATCACGACATCGGGCCTGACGAAGGTCTACCGTTCGCGCGGCCGTGAGGTCACCGCCCTAGACGGCGTCGACCTGCATGTCCGCGAAGGCGAGGTGTACGGCGTCATCGGCCAGTCCGGCGCCGGCAAGTCCTCCCTCATCCGCTGCGTCAACCTCCTCGAGCGCCCCACGGCAGGCACCGTGACGGTCGCGGGACAGGACCTGACGGCGCTGGCCGGACGAGGCCCGCGGGCCGGCCGGGACCTGCGGGCGGCGCGCAGCCGCATCGGGATGGTCTTCCAGCACTTCAACCTGGTGTCCTCGCGCACGGTCCAGGACAACGTCGAGCTGCCGCTGGAAATCCTCGGCACATCAGGGAAGGAACGTTCCCGCAAGGCGTTGGCGCTGCTCGACCTGGTCGGTCTCGCCGACAAGGCGAAGTCCTACCCCGCCCAGCTCTCCGGCGGCCAGAAGCAGCGCGTCGGCATCGCCCGCGCCCTGGCCGGGGACCCGAAGGTGCTCCTCTCGGACGAGGCGACCAGCGCGCTCGACCCGGAGACCACCCGCTCCATCCTCCAGCTGCTGCGCGACCTGAACCGGCAGCTCGGCCTGACGGTGCTGCTCATCACGCACGAGATGGACGTGGTGAAGAGCGTGTGCGACTCGGCCGCTCTCATGGAGAACGGCCGCATCGTCGAGTCGGGCACGGTCAGCGACCTGCTGGCCACCCCGGGCTCGGAGTTGGCCGCCGCGCTGTTCCCGGTGGGCGGCGACGCCTCGGCCGAGGACCGCACGGTCATCGACGTCACCTTCCACGGCGACGCGGCGACCCGGCCGGTGATCTCGCAGCTGTCCCGGACGTACAACATCGACATCTCGATCCTGGGCGCCGCGATGGACACCGTCGCGGGCAGGCAGGTCGGCCGGATGCGGATCGAACTGCCCGGACGCTACGAGGACAACGTCGTGCCGATCGGCTTCCTGCGCGAGCAGGGCCTGCAGATCGAGCTCGTGGGAGCCGCGGCCGAGGCGCGCGTGCTGGTGAAGGACGGTGCCAAGTGACCTGGTCCGAGATGCAGCCCCTGCTGTCCGAGGAGTGTTGGAACACGCTCTACATGGTCGGCTGGTCCACCCTCATCGCGATCGTCGGCGGCCTTCCGCTCGGTGTCCTGCTGGTCCTCACGGACCGCGGCGGCCTGCTGCAGAACGTCCTCGCCAACCGTGTCATCGGGCAGATCGTGAACGTGGCGCGCTCGATGCCGTTCATCATCCTGATGGTCGCGCTGATGGGCTTCACCCGTTGGATCACCGGCACCACCATCGGGCGTGAGGCGGCCATCGTGCCGCTCGCGATCGGCGCGATCCCCTTCTTCGCGCGGCTGGTCGAGACGGCCGTCCGCGAAGTGGACGGCGGGCTCGTGGAGGCCGTGCAGTCGATGGGCGGCAACGTCTGGACCGTGGTCCGCAAGGTCCTCGTGCCCGAGTCGCTGCCGTCGCTGATCTCCAGCACCACGACCACGATCGTCGCGCTCATCGGCTACTCCGCGATGGCCGGCACCGTCGGCGCCGGAGGCCTCGGCGACCTGGCCATCCGCTACGGCTACCAGCGCTTCGAGACCGAGCTGATGTGGATCATCGTCGGCATCCTGGCCGTGGTCATCTCCGCGATCCAGTTCGCCGGCGACTACGCGGCCCGCAGCCTGGACCGCCGCGGTGGCCGCTCCGGTCCCGCGCCCCGGCTGCGGCTGCTCAAGGCGAAGAAGCCGCTCGCGGCGGACGTCGACACGGTCGCCTGACGCCCGCCCGCACACCCCGCGGTTCCCCCGTTCCGCGGTCCACCTGTTCTCCCCACCTTTCCCCCGCACACCCTTCGCGGGGGCGCTCCACCCTTAAGGAAAGGCACTTTTCGTGCGTAACACCGCCAAGATCACCACTGCCGTCCTCGCCGCCGGAGCCCTCACCCTGGGCCTCACCGCCTGCGGCGCGGAGGATGACAAGGGCTCGGACACCAGCGGCCCGCTGGTCGTCGCCGCCAGCCCGGTCCCGCACGCCGAGATCCTCGACTTCGTCAAGGACAACCTCGCGAAGGACGCCGGCCTCGACCTGGAGGTGAAGGAGTTCACCGACTACGTCACGCCGAACACGGCGACCGAGGACGGGTCCGTGGACGCCAACTACTTCCAGAACCAGCCGTACCTCGACGACTTCAACAAGAAGAAGGGCACCCACATCGTGCCCGTCGTCACGGTCCACCTGGAGCCGCTCGGCCTGTACTCGAACAAGGCCGAGAAGGTCGGTGACCTGAAGAGCGGTGCCACGATCGCCGTCCCGAACGACACGGTCAACGAGGCGCGGGCGCTCAAGCTGCTCGACGCCAACGGAATCATCACGCTGAAGGAGGGCGTGGGCAACGAGGCGACCCCCGCCGACATCGTCAAGAACCCGAAGAAGCTCGAGTTCAAGGAGCTGGAGGCGGCCCAGACGCCCCGCTCCCTCGACGACGTCGACGCCGCGGTGATCAACGGCAACTACGCGATCGAGTCCGACCTCAAGCCCGCCGAGGACGCCCTGGTCCTGGAGTCCGCGACGGACAACCCGTACGGCAACTTCCTGGCGGTCAAGGAGGGCAACGAGAACGACCCGCGCGTCAAGAAGCTGGCGAAGCTCCTCACCTCGGACGAGGTCAAGAAGTTCATCGAGGACACGTACGCCGGCTCCGTCGTCGCGTCGTTCTGACCCGCCCCTCCCACGGACAAGGACCGCCACCCGTGCGCAGGCCCGTACTCTCCGCCTCCGCGGCCGCCATCGCCCTGGGGCTCGGGCTCACCGCGTGCGGCTCCGGCTCCGCGACGGACGGCGGAGGTGACGGCGGTGGCGCCCTCGTCGTCGGCGCCACCGCCGTCCCGGCCGGCGAGGTCCTCTCCTTCATCGAGAAGGACCTCGCCGCCGAGCACGGACTGGACCTGGAGATCAAGGAGTTCACGGACTACGTCCTGCCGAACACCGCTCTCCAGGAGGGCTCGCTGGACGCGAACCTCTACCAGAACGAGCCGTTCCTCGACGACTTCAACCGGTCCACCGGCGGCAGCCTGGTCCCGGTGGTGAAGGCGTACCTGCCGCCCATGGGCGTGTACTCGAAGAAGGTCCAGGACGTCGCGGACCTCGTCGACGGAGCCACCGTCGCGGTGCCCGCCGACACCACCAACGAGGGCCGCGCCCTGCGACTCCTCGCCTCCGAGGGCGTCATCGCGCTCAGAAAGGGCGCGGGGACCACCGCCTCGCCCTCCGACATCACGGAGAACCCGAAGCACCTCAGGATCAAGGAGCTGGAACCGGCCCAGCTGCCGCGCTCCCTCGACGACGTGGCCGCCGCGGTCATCAACAACAACTACGCCCAGGACGCCGGGCTCAGCCCGGCCGACGACGCCGTCCTCCTGGAGTCCACGAAGGACAACCCGTACGCGAACCTCCTCGCCGTCAGGAAGGGCGACGAGGACGACCCGCGGGTCGAGAAGCTCGCCGAACTCCTGGTCTCGCCCGAGGTGAGGAAGTTCATCGAGGAGACGTACCAGGGCTCGGTGCTGCCCGTCGGGCGCGACTGACGGCGTCTCACCAGCGCTCACGTGGCCCCGGCCCTCCCAAGGCGGTTCCGCTCCCGCGCACTTGGGCCGGCGGGCGGGGGCCCCGTGGTGCGATTCGGTGGTTCCATGCTGCATGCTGGGCAGTTCAGCAGGCCCGACGGTTCCTGATGGTTACGGAGCGGCGCATGACGAACACCTTCCCCGACATCTCCCTGAGCACGGAGCGGTTGGTGCTGCGCCCTCTCGAGGACGACGACGTGCCCGCCTTCACGGAGATGATGAACGACGAACAGGTCGTCGCCTGGACGTCCGTGCCGCAGCCCTTCACCGAGGACTCCGCGCGGACCTGGATCAGCGAGTACGCGCCCACCGAGCGCACCGCCGGACGCGGACTCGACCTGGCCGTCACGGAGTTCCTCACCCAGCGCCTGGTCGGCGTGATCCAGCTCGGCAGGACGAACTGGCACGTCCGCTCCACCGAACTCTCGTACATCGTCGCCCCCTGGGCGCGCGGCGAGGGATACGCCTCCGAGGCGGCCCTCGCGACCGCCCAGTGGCTCTTCCGCGACCAGAAGCTGGAACGCCTCGAGCTGCGCACCGCGGCCGACAACACGGCCTCCCAGCAGGTCGCGCAGAAGATCGGCTGCATCAGCGAGGGCGTCCTGCGCGGTGCCTGCATAGCGCGCACCCGCACCGAGGACGGCGACTGGGCCGAGGCGCGGACCGACTTCATCGTGTGGAGCCTGCTCCCCGAGGACATCGAGGGCGTGGCCGAGCAGCTCGCCGACTCCGGCGGTTTCACGACGTACTCCGACTGGAACTGACCCGGGGCCCCACCGGCGGCCCGGCCCGGCAGCCGGGCCACGCGCGCCCCGACCCGGAGCGGCCCGACCCGACCAGGCGCGACCCGACGCGGGACACGGCCCGGCGCGGGACACGGCCCGACACCGACCGCCGGGGCACGAGCACGAGGAGCCGGGACGCCGCCGACCCGCACCCGCGCGACGGGACACGGCCGGGGTACGCTCACGGGGCTCCCTCCGCACGCCTGTCCGGCGGCCGCACGCCCACCCGACGACCTGCGACGACCCCAGGAGACTGACGACGATGGCCGACCGGGTCACGGTGATCGGCTGGGACGGTTCGCCGCTGACGGCCGCGGCACGTTCCGCCCTCGCCGCCGCCACGCTGGTGGCCGGCGCGGGGCACCATCTGAAGCTTCCGGAGGTGCCCGCCGGCGCCGAGCGCGTCCGGCTCGGCAGTGTGCCCCTCGCGGCACGCCGGATCGCCGCCCACCGCGGCACCGCGGTCGTCGTCGCCGACGGCGACCCGGGCTTCTTCGGAGTCGTACGCACCCTGCGCGCCCCCGAGTTCGGCCTGGAGGTCGAGGTCGTCCCCGCGGTCTCCGCCGTGGCCGCCGCCTTCGCCCGCGCCGGGATGCCCTGGGACGACGCACAGGTGGTCGTCGCCCACCCCCGTACGCTGCGCCGCGCGGTGAACGTGTGCCGCGCCCACACCAAGGTCGCCGTCCTCACCTCGCCCGGAGCGGGACCCGCCGAGCTGGGCCTGCTCCTCGACGGTGTCCACCGCACCTTCGTCATCTGCGAGGAACTCGGCACCGAGCGCGAACGGGTCACGGTCCTCACCTCGGACAAGGCCGCCGACCACACCTGGCGCGACCCGAACGTCGTCATCGTCATGGGCGGGCCCGTGGCGCCCTCCGAGGGCGGCGGCTGGATCGCGGGCCGCGACCCGGGCACGGGACCACGCGGCTGGGCCCTGCCGGACGGCGTCTACGGGGACCTGGGGGAGGGCGAGACCGAGCTGCTGCGCGCCGCCCAACTCGCCCGCCTGGGACCCCACGTGGGGGACCTCGTGTGGGACATCGGGTGCGGCGGCGGGGCCTTCGCCACCGAGGCGGCGCGCCTCGGCGCCGCCGTCATCGCCGTGGACCGCGACGCGGACGAGTGCGCCCGCACCATGGCCACCGCCCGCCGCTTCGGCGTCCAGCTCCAGATCACCCACGGCAACGCGCCGCACATCCTGGAGAACCTTCCCGAACCGGACGTCGTACGCGTCGGCGGCGGAGGCGCGGCGGTGGTCTCCGCCGTCGCGGACCGCAGGCCCCGGCGGATTGTGACGCACGCCGCGACACGCGATACCGCCGAACTCGTCGGCAGGGGGCTCGCGGAGCACGGATACCAGGTCGAATGCGCCCTGCTGCAGTCCGTTGAGCTGGACACCCGCGCCTGGACGGAGAAGGAGCGGAGCGTCGCGTTCCTGCTCACCGGGCTGCTGCCCGACCGCTCCCTGTGATCCTGTAGTCGTACCGCGCGCGGTAGGCTGGCCGATCGTTGCACCGCACTCGGGTTGTCCGGTATTCCGCCGGTCAATGTCCGGAAAACCCACCCGTTTTGGGGTGCGTGTGGTACGGCGGAAACCGGAGGCTGCGCAGAGTGGCGCAGTCCACAGCGGGCCGTGGCAAATGAACCTGTCGCGGTGGCGGACCGACCGGGACAATGCCTCTCAATGGCTTTGTCGACCGGTCGTTCGTGCCGCCCGGCAGGCGTGCTCGTTCTCATGGAGGGCGGTCGGTGCGCCGCTCCGGACGAGCAGGTCGTAGGAGCACTAACCGATGGGCGAGGGGTACGCATGACCGACACCGGCCAGGTCCCGGGCGAGGGACTGCCGGAGAACGCAGGCATGGTGGAGCAGCCGGGCGTCCCCGCCCCCGGCGCGTACACCTACCTCTCCGAGACCACCGCCGAGGACGACGACCTGCTGCTGCTCCCGGGTGCCCAGGGAGCGTGGGGCAACGAAGTCGCCCCGCCCGCCCCCGCCCCGGTCGTCGAGGCGGTCCACGAGCCCGGTCCGCACGAGACGGCCGGCCGCGACAGCGGCGCGGTCGACCTCAGTGCCGTCCGGATGTCCACGCCCGCCCCGCAGCCGCCCGTCGCCCGCCGCCCGCTGCACCTCGGCCCGCCGACCCCGGACGGCGCCGGCAGCCCGGTGCGCTCCCTCGCCGACCGCGGTCCCGCGGGCGCGCCGGTGCACCCCGGCTCCGTACGGCACACCGCTCCGCCCGTGGCAGGGCCCGAGTACCTCGACGTGCCCCAGGAGGTCGCGCCGCAGGGCGCGTCGCCGTGGGGGGCGCAGGCCCGGACGCAGGTCGCGCCGCCGGCCGTGGCCCAGGTGGCCATGGCGGGGGCGGCTGCAGAAACGGTCTTTCCGCAGGGCGCGGGAGCCCACGCCGGCGGCCCCGAGCAGTCCTTCGACACCGCCGACGCGCCCCTCACCGGCGAGAAGGACCCCGCCGCCCAGCAGGCTCCCGCCGAACCGGCGGTCCCGGCCCGGCAGGCCGCCGACCCCGCCGCCGAGGGCCCCGCCGCGTACGGGCAGGCCTCCCCGGAGGAGCCCGTGCGGGCCGCCGAACCCGTGTACGTCTCCCCGTACCCGGAGCAGGCCGGAACCCCGGAGCCCGCCGCGGCCCCCGAGCCGGTCCCGGTCCAGGACTACGCGCAGGCCCCGCTGCTCGCCGACGGCTCGCTCTTCCCCCAGGCCCCCGGGGAGTTCGGGACCCCCGAGGAGTTCGGGACTCCCGGGGAGTTCCGGGCACCGGAGGAGTTCCCGGCCCCCGACGGTCCCCGTGCCCCCGAGGCCCTCCCGGTTCCCGAGGGCGCCCAGGCGGTCCCGGAGTTCCCGCAGGGCCCGCACCCGGACGCCGTCCCGGTCGAGCCGTCCGCCGCGATGCCCGAGCACCCGTCGAACGGCGCCGGACTCCCGGCGCCCGAGCCCCCGCAGGCCGCCGACGAGGCCCACGCGGCGCACCCCGTCCACGCGGCGGGCGACGAGCAGCAGTTCCAGGACCCCTCTGCCCCGTTCACCGGGATCGCCGACGAGGCGCCCGCGGACGTCCCGCGGACCCCTGAGAACGCGGCCGGCGCCCTCGCCGCGCCCGCCGCCCCCGTCGTCGAGCAGGCCGTACCGGCCGAGGCTCCGGCAACCGCCGCCGGGCCCGCCGGGCCCGAGGCCCCCGGCATCCACGCCGAACCGGAACCGGACGTCACCGGTGCCCCGGCCGAGGAGCCCGCAGCCGTGGCCGCCGTACTCCACGGCGACGAGCCGCACACACCCGCCGACCTCCACGCCGCCGGTGCTCCCGGCGACCGGGCCGAGCAGCCCGTCGGGCAGTTCGTGGCCGTCGACGGCACGGTGCCGACCGGACCGCGTCTCGCGCCGACCCCGCCGCACGCGATGGCCCTGCCGCCGCTCCCGCGGACGCCCGCGGACGGCACGCCCGGCCAGGAGGCCGACCCCGTCGCGGTGGCCGCCGAGCCGTCCCCCGAGGAGGAACCGCTCCTCGTCCTGCCCGCGCCGAGGGAGCCCGAGCAGGCCCCCGGGGCCGAGGCGGTGCCCGTACCGGAGGCTCCCGCCGAGGAGCAGATCGACGCACAGCAGGCGGAGGACCTGGACACCCGGGCCGCCGAGCAGGAAGAGAGCACGGTCGCCGTGGCGGAGACACGAGAGTCCACCGGCCCCGCCGCACCCGGGTACGACGAGGCCGAACGTGCCGCCGTGCTGCGGGTGATGCGCGAGCGCCGTGACATCCGCAACGGCTTCCGCAGCGACCCCATCCCGCACGACGTGCTGCTGCGCGTCCTGGAGGCGGCCCACACGGCACCCTCCGTCGGACACTCCCAGCCCTGGGACTTCGTCGTGATCCGCTCGGCCGAGACGCGGCGCACGATGCACGAACTGGCCACGCGCCAGCGCGAGGCGTACGCCAAGTCGCTTCCCAAGGGCCGTGCGAAGCAGTTCAAGGAACTGAAGATCGAGGCCATCCTCGACACCCCGGTGAACATCGTCGTCACCGCCGACCCGACCCGGGGCGGCCGCCACACCCTCGGCCGCCACACGCAGCCGCAGATGGCCCCGTACTCCTCGGCCCTCGCCGTCGAGAACCTGTGGCTCGCGGCCCGCGCCGAGGGCCTGGGCGTCGGCTGGGTGAGCTTCTTCGACGAGCGGGAGATGGTCCGCGAGCTGGGCCTGCCCGACCACCTCGAAGTGGTCGCCTACCTCTGCGTCGGATACGTCGACGAGTTCCCGGAGGAGCCCGAACTGATGCAGGCGGGCTGGTCCAAGCGCCGCCCGCTGTCCTGGGTCGTCCACGAGGAGACGTACGGGCGCCGGGCCCTGCCCGGCGAGGAGCCGCACGACCTGCTCGCGGAGACCGTCGCGAACATCCGCCCGCTGGACGCCAAGGCGCTCGGCGAGGCCTGGGAGCGCCAGAAGCGCATGACCAAGCCGGCCGGGGCGCTCGGCATGCTGGAGATCATCTCCGCACAGCTGTCCGGGCTCTCCCGGATGTGCCCGCCGCCGATCCCGGAGCCCGCCGCGGTCGCGATCTTCGCGGGCGACCACGGTGTGCACGCCCAGGGCGTCACCCCGTGGCCGCAGGAGGTCACCGGCCAGATGGTGGCCAACATCCTCGGCGGGGGAGCGGTCTGCAACGCCTTCGCCGGCCAGGTGGGCGCCGAGGTCTGCGTCGTGGACGTGGGCGTCGCGTCGGACCTGCCGGCGACCCCCGGTCTGCTGCCGCGCAAGGTCCGCGCGGGCACGGCCGACATGACGACCGGCCCCGCGCTGACCCGCGAGGAGGTCAAGGCGGCCATCGAGGTGGGCGTCGAGACCGCCCGCGACCTGGTGGCGGCCGGCAACAAGGCCCTGATCACAGGTGAGATGGGCATCGCCAACACCACCGCGTCGGCCGCGCTGATCTCCGTCTACACGGACAGCGACCCGGCGGAGGTCACCGGCCGCGGCACCGGCATCAACGACGAGACCCTGGCCCGCAAGACCGAGGTCGTACGCCGCGCGCTGGAGCTGCACCGGCCCGACCCGGCCGACCCGATCGGGGTCCTCGCGGCCATCGGCGGCCTGGAGCACGCCGCGCTGGTGGGCCTCCTCCTGGGCGGGGCCTCCCTGCGCACGCCGGTGATCCTGGACGGGGTGAGCGCCGGCGCCGCCGCCCTGGTCGCCCGCGCCATCGCCCCCGAGGTCCTCGCGGCCTGCATCGCCGGGCACCGCAGCGCCGAACCCGGCCACGTTGCGGCCCTGAACAAGCTGGGCCTGCGCCCACTGGTCGACCTCGACCTCCGGCTGGGCGAGGGCACGGGCGCCCTGCTGGCCCTGCCGGTGGTCCAGAGCGCGGCGCGCGCCATGCACGAGGTCGCGACGTTCGACTCGGCCGGGGTGACCGAGAAGTAGCGGCGCCGGTCCGGGGCGCCCTCGCCGACGCCCGGCAAGGGCGTCCCGGACAGGTGTCCGACCCGCGGGCGCGGGCCCCGGGGGGCGTCGCCGTTTCGGCGAGGGACCGGGGCGGGGAGAGAAATCCCACCCACCCCGGGACCCGGGCCGCCCCGCACCATAAAATCCGCACGTCAGGGGCCACTCCGAAGGCGCAGGGCCCCGCCTCGCCACCGCCGCACGAGGAGTCGCACCTCCATGGCCGAAAACCCCGCCTATCCCGTAGGCCTCCGCCTGACCGGCCGCCGCGTCGTGGTCCTCGGCGGCGGGCAGGTCGCCCAGCGCCGGCTCCCGGCACTCATCGCCGCGGGCGCGGACATCCACCTCGTGTCCCCCGGGGCGACCCCGTCCGTCGAGGCGATGGCGGACGCCGGGGAGCTGACCTGGTCCAGGCGCCCCTACGAGCACGGCGACCTCGCGGACGCCTGGTACGCCCTGATCGCCACGAGCGACCACGCGGCCAACACCGGGGCGTCCGCGGAGGCGGAGGCCCACCGCGTCTGGTGCGTCCGCTCGGACGACGCGGACGCGGCCACCGCCTGGACCCCCGCCACGGGCCACAGCGAGGGCGTCACCGTGGCCGTCCTGACCACCAGGGCGAAGGGCCGCGACCCCCGGCACACGGCGGCCATCCGCGACGCGGTCGTCGAGGGACTGCGCGACGGCACCCTCGTCGCGCCCCACCACCGCACCCGCACGCCCGGTGTCGCCCTCGTCGGCGGCGGCCCCGGCGACCCGGACCTGATCACGGTCCGGGGCCGCAGGCTCCTCGCCGAGGCGGACGTCGTCATCGCCGACCGCCTCGGACCCCGCGACCTCCTCGCGGAACTGCCGCCGCACGTCGAGGTGATCGACGCGGCGAAGATCCCGTACGGCCGCTACATGGCCCAGGAGGCCATCAACAACGCGCTCGTCGAACACGCCAAGCAGGGCAAGTCCGTGGTCCGCCTGAAGGGCGGCGACCCGTTCGTGTTCGGCCGGGGCATGGAGGAGGCCCAGGCCCTCGCCGCGGAGGGCATCCCGTGCACGGTCGTCCCCGGCATCTCCAGCTCGATCTCCGTACCCGGCGCGGCGGGCATCCCCGTCACCCACCGCGGGGTGGCCCACGAGTTCACCGTCGTCAGCGGCCACGTCGCCCCGGGCGACCCGCGGTCCCTCGTCGACTGGGACGCCCTCGCCAAGCTGCGCGGCACCCTCGTCGTGCTCATGGGCGTCGACAAGATCGGCGCCATCGCCCGTACGCTCGTCGAGGGCGGCCGGGCGGCCGACACCCCCGTGGCCCTCGTGCAGGAGGGCACGACCGCCGCCCAGCGCAGGGTCGACGCGACGCTCGCCACGGTCGCCGAGACCGTGCGCGCCGAGGACGTGCGGCCCCCGGCCGTCATCGTCATCGGAGAGGTGGTCGGCGTGAACGGCCCGAACCCGGACCGCACCGGCCCCGCCCGCCCCGAGTAACCCCCGGTAACCCGAACCTGTTCCCAGCCGTTGGCACCACACCCAGGACAAGGCAGTATCACCCTGTGGCCGATCTCATCACCGTCGAGGACCCAGCCGACCCCCGCCTGCGCGACTACACGGGCCTGACCGACGTGGAACTGCGCCGCAAGCGCGAACCCGCGGAGGGCCTGTTCATCGCCGAGGGCGAGAAGGTCATCAGACGGGCCAAGGACGCCGGTTACGAGATGCGCTCCATGCTGCTCTCGGCGAAGTGGGTCGACGTCATGCGCGACGTCATCGACGAACTCCCGGCCCCGGTGTACGCGGTCAGCCCCGAGCTCGCCGAACAGGTCACCGGCTACCACGTGCACCGCGGGGCGCTCGCCTCCATGCAGCGCAAGCCGCTGCCGACCCCGGACGACCTGCTCCAGACGGCCCGCCGGGTCGTGGTCATGGAGTCGGTCAACGACCACACCAACATCGGCGCGATCTTCCGCAGCGCCGCGGCCCTAGGCATGGACGCGGTCCTGCTCTCCCCCGACTGCGCGGACCCGCTCTACCGCCGCTCGGTGAAGGTCTCCATGGGCGCGGTCTTCTCGGTCCCGTACGCGCGCCTCGAGTCCTGGCCGCGGAGCCTGGAGTCGGTCCGGGAGGCGGGCTTCGGCCTGCTCGCGCTCACGCCGGACGAGAAGGCCAAGACCCTGGACGAGGTCGCCCCGCACCGCATGGAGCGTGTCGCCCTGATGCTCGGCGCGGAGGGCGACGGCCTCTCCACCCGGGCGCTGGTGGCCGCCGACGAATGGGTGCGCATCCCGATGGCCCACGGCGTCGACTCGCTCAACGTGGGCGCGGCCGCCGCCGTCGCCTTCTACGCCGTGGCGACGGGCCGCCCCCGGCTCTGAGGCCCGCCGGGCGTCGCGGCGAACACGGTGCCCATGCCGTCAGTCCGTCACACCGGCGTCCCCGCCGGACTACGGACCGCCCGGTGGCGCCCCGGCGGGTGGCCGCGCGTGCGCCTGATGCTGCCCTGAGCGGCCGTCGTCGAGCCCGCGCGACGGCCCCTGGCAGCCCTGGGCCGCCGCGATGCCCAGCGCCACGAGCAGCGTCACGACGACGAACACGAAGAGCCGCTGCCGCAGCAGCCGGGGATTGGCGGGCCGCCGCCCGGTGCCAGTGGTCCGCGGTCCGGGCCGGCCGGCCCCGCTGCGGGGCGTGGGCCTGTTGCCCGACCGGGTGGAGTCGCCCCGCGCGGAACCGCCCCGCGCGGAACCGCCCCGCGAGGGCGCCGGACGCGATCCGGACCGCGAGGGGGCGCCGTCGCGCGGCGGGGGAGTGCCCTGCGTGCGGCGCTGGGTGCGCTGGTCCGGGTGGCTCCCGGCGAGCCGCCCGGTCGGCCGGTCGGTGTCGCCGCGCGGCGCGGGCGGCCGGGCGTCGCCCATGCCGTGCGCCTCCCGGGCCGCGATCTCCTTGAGCCGAAGCGACAGCTGGAGCGTGCTCGGCCGCTCCTCGGGGTCCTTCGCCAGGCAGGCCCGTACGAGCGGGGCCAGCGCGTCCGGCACCCCGTGGAGCTGCGGCTCCTCGTGCACCACCCGGTAGAGCATGACCTCGGAACTGCCGTGCCCGAACGGGGAGTCCTGGGTCGCCGCGTACGCCAGGGTGGCGCCGAGCGCGAACACGTCGGTGGCCGGGGTGACGGCCGCGCCGCGCACCTGCTCGGGCGCCAGGAAGCCGGGCGAGCCGACCGCCGTGCCGACGTGCGTGAGCGTGCTCGCGCCGGTCGCCCAGGCGATGCCGAAGTCGATGATCCGCGGCCCCTTCGGGGACAGCAGGATGTTCGACGGCTTCAGGTCCCGGTGGACGACCCCGGCCTCGTGCACGGCGACCAGCCCCTCGGAGAGGGCGGCGCCCACGGCCGCGACCTCGGCCGCGCGCAGCGGCCCCTCCTCGGTGACCTTGTCGTGCAGCGACGGCCCCGGCACGTACTGCGTCGCGAACCACGGGCGGTCCGCCTCCAGGTCCGCGGCGACGAGCCGCGCGGTGCAGCCGCCGCGGATCCGCCGTGCGGCCGACACCTCGCGCGCGAACCGCGACCGGAACTCCTGATCCTCCGCCAGATCCGGGCGGATCACCTTCAGCGCGACGCGCTGCCCGCGCCGGTCGGAGCCCAGGTAGACGACGCCCATCCCGCCCGCGCCGAGCCGTCGGTGAAGCCTGAACGAGCCGACGACACGCGGGTCCTCGCGCCTCAGGCGCATCATCGCCATGTCCATCCCCGCTGCCCGGTCCGTTTGACGAGCCCAGCTTACGTTTCCCCGGCCGGGCGCGCGCAGAGGCCGCGCCCTCGCGGACCGATCGATTGTCAGTGCCGGATGGGAAACTTGAAAGGTGGTCAGGGGGCGAGGAAGCCGCGCCGTGTTGAGCGGCGCGCATCCCCAACCATCCGTCCAAGAAGGGGGATTGGGCCCGTGAAGGGTGATCGCGTGGAGATAGTCGTCGATGCCGGAGATACGACGCGCACATACGAGGTGGTGGCCAGTCGCGCGGGCCGCAGGGTGGAGACGGCGGTCCGCAGGGGTGTGGTGGAAGTGAGCGAAGTCACCCGCAGCGGATCCGTCGTGCGCACCGCCCGGTTCATGGCCACCAGGGTGCTCGCGCTCGTGGAGCAGCCCGTCCCGAGGGAGGACAGCTCGGAACAGACCGGGCGCCCCCTCCGGGAAACCCCCGAGACCTAGGCCGCCTTCTCCACCCAGGGGAGTAGGCCGCAGGTCACCGCTCATCCTCCGGGAGGCCCGGTAATAGGTACGAGGGCATGACGACCCGCACCGGGCCCCCGCATAGATTTGTGCTCAAGCGGCGGGTGCAGCACTCGTCCCCCGAGGTCAGACACCCGCCGCTGCCCGATACACACGACACACAGGCTCATCCACAGAACGGTCAGGAGAGGGACCATGGCGGACACGGCACCGCGGACCATGATCCGCGCGCAGGGACGCAGGCTGTACGGCTCGGCGTCCGGTTCGAGCCGGTCCGGCCGGCGTCACCCGCTGGTGGCCACGGCCATGGTCCTCCCCCTGGCGACCCTGCTCGTAGTCGTCTTCGGCGGCTGGGAGGCAGTGGTCACACAGGCGTCGTCCGTGGGCGTGATGCTGGGACGCTGAGCGGCGTCCCAGGCCCGGAAGAGCGGTCCGGGCGGGGACATCCGGCCATGAAACCCCGTGGGGACGGGGGTGCGGCGGACGGCAAGAATGCCCGCGCAGCTGGGGAGCTGCGCGGGCATTGCTCTGTCTGCGTACGCTCCAGGGGCATCAGGCGACGTACCACCGAGGGGGACCCGAGTTGACCGCAGACGTGCTGTCCGCGCTCACCGCGAGGGCGCGCGCCGCCGCCCATCCGGCGCGCGAGCCCTGCCACTGCGGAACGGGCGCGGCCGTGCTGGCCGACCGGCCCGACGGAGTCGTCGTACGGCACGCCGGCACCGTGGCGAAGGCGCACGCGGCGGACACGGACCGCGGCGACCTCGCGGCGAGGCTGGCGGTCGCCGCCCATCCCCGGCTCGGCGGCATCCTGCTGCCGCCGCTCGGCGAGCGGGCGGACGACCTGCAGGGCCGACCGGTCACCTGCTGGCCGTACGGCACCCCCGTGGACCGCGAGACGCCCGAGGCCGCGCCCTGGGAGGCGGTGGCCGTCCTGCTGGCGCGCCTGCACCGCACCCCCGGGTCGGTCCTGCCGGCCGGCCTGCCGGCGATGCGCGGCCCGGCGAAGGCGGCCCGCGCCGTCGCCCGGCTGCGGGCGGCGGGCCCCCGTCCCGAGGCGGCTCCCGTGCTGCGGGCCTGGGCGGCCCTGCCGGCCTGGGCACGGGACGAGGCCCCGATGCCGGACGCGCGCACGCTGTGCCACGGCGATCTCCACCTGGGCCAGCTCGTACGGACCCGGCACGGGGCGTGGCTGCTCATCGACATCGACGACCTCGGAACGGGCGACCCCGCCTGGGACCTGGCCCGCCCGGCCGCGTGGTTCGCCTGCGGCCTGCTGCCGCCCGACGAGTGGACCCGCTTCCTCACCGCGTACCGGCGGGCCGGCGGCCCGGCCGTCCCCGCGGACGCCGACCCCTGGCCCGCCCTGGACGTTCCGGCCCGCGCGCTCACCGTGCAGACCGCGGCCCTGGCCGTGGCCAAGTCGGCCGCCGCGCGGCGGCCGTTGGACGAGGTCGAGACGTCCGTGATCGACGCATGTGCCCGAATGGCCGCCCGACCGCCCGAGTTGGCGGAAGAATGCGCGACGTAAGGTGCAACCGACCGAAGCCGGGCCGTGTCTGTCCTGGCGAAACACGAAGCAGTACCGACCGGCGAGGAGTTGAGCCGAGCATGCAGTGTCCGAAGTGCCATGCGCCGATGCACACGTACAACCGCAATGGTGTCCAGATCGAGCAGTGCAGTGGCTGCCGGGGGATATTCCTCGACTACGGCGAGCTGGAGTCGCTGACCCGCCTGGAGGGCCAGTGGTCGCAGCCCGCGCCGCCGCCCCCGGCCGGTCCGCAGGCGTACCCGTCGGCCCCCGCGCCGGCCTGGGGCGCCCCGCACGGCGGCCACGGCGGCCACTACGGCCACAAGCGCCAGAAGAGCTTCGGCCACATGCTCTTCTCCTCCTGACCGGCCGCCCGCCGAGGCGGGCCGGGCGGAAGCCGACGACGAAGCCCCCGACCGTACGAGACGGCCGGGGGCTTCGGCTGGTGCGCGATACTGGGATTGAACCAGTGACCTCTTCCGTGTCAGGGAAGCGCTCTCCCGCTGAGCTAATCGCGCGGGTGGGACGTGCTGGTGGTGCCTGATGCGTGCGCGATACTGGGATTGAACCAGTGACCTCTTCCGTGTCAGGGAAGCGCTCTCCCGCTGAGCTAATCGCGCGGGTCCGGATCCTCGAAGGATCCAGTGGACGATACTGGGATTGAACCAGTGACCTCTTCCGTGTCAGGGAAGCGCTCTCCCGCTGAGCTAATCGTCCTTGGAGGTGGAGACGGGATTTGAACCCGTGTAGACGGCTTTGCAGGCCGTTGCCTCGCCTCTCGGCCACTCCACCAGGAGTGCGGGGTTCGGGAAGATCCCCACGTTCCTGCGAGCGGACGACCAGGTTCGAACTGGCGACCTCAACCTTGGCAAGGTTGCGCTCTACCAACTGAGCTACGTCCGCTTGTCGGTGCCGGTGCGCTTGCACGTCCCGGCGACGTGTTGAACTCTAGCGGATTCCGGTGCCAGCACAAAAACGCGTTTGTGCAGCGTGCTGCCCCGCGTCCGCCGCGGGACACGGCCCGGGCGTCCGCGAGTCGCCCGTCCTAGACTCGACCCCGTGCACGACCTCCCAGCTCTCGCCCGTTTCGGCGGCCTCGTCGCCACCGGCCTGCTCGACGTCACCAGTGATCCGGCGGCACTGGACTCCCGGGGTTTCTGGGCCGTCAGCGCCGACTTCGAGGGGCGCCTGGTCTGCGCCCGATTCGCCGACGTGCGCCGCGAGGACGTACCCGCCCCGGTCCCGGGACGGTGGCGGGGCCCCGCGGCCGGTGACTGGACGTCGTCGCTCGACCGCGCCGCGTACACGGCGGGCGTGCGCCGCATCCGCCGGCACATAGCCGCCGGCGAGGTCTACCAGGCGAACCTCTGCCGCGTCCTGTCCGCGCCCGTCGCCCCCGACGCCGACGTGGACGAGCTGACCGCGCTGCTCGCCCGGGGCAACCCGGCCCCCTACGCCGGGACGATGCGGCTCCCCGGACACGGCGTCGAGATCGCCACTGCGTCCCCCGAACTCTTCCTGCGCCGCACCGGCCGCGCCGTGGAGTCGGGCCCCATCAAGGGCACCGGCCGCACCGAGGCGGACCTGCTCGACAAGGACCACGCCGAGAACGTGATGATCGTGGACCTGGTCCGCAACGACCTCGGCAGGGTGTGCGCCACGGGCACGGTGACCGTGCCCGACCTGTGCGTCGTCGAGAAGCACCCCGGGCTCGTCCACCTCGTCTCCACCGTCCGCGGCGAACTGCGCGAGGACGCGGGCTGGCCCGAACTCCTCGCGGCCGCCTTCCCTCCCGGCTCCGTCACCGGTGCCCCCAAGTCGAGTGCCCTGGGGATCATCGAGGCGCTGGAGACCGCGCCCCGCGGTCCGTACTGCGGCGGCATCGGCTGGGTCGACGCCGACCGGGGGACCGGTGAGCTGGCCGTCGGCATCCGCACCTTCTGGATCGACCGGGGCGAGGGGGTGCTGCGCTTCGGCACAGGGGCCGGCATCACCTGGGGCTCGGACCCCGACCGCGAGTGGGAGGAGACCGAGCTGAAGGCGGCCAGGCTCCTCGCTGTCGCGTCGGGCCGCCACCAGGAGGCGTACGACGCCCGGGAGGAGAGCCCCGTACGCGGTCTCCCGGCGGGGGAGGGCCCCGACGGCGCTCCCGGTCCGATCGGCATGCCGGGCAACGGGCCCGGCGGGTACACACGAGGTGATCTCCAGTGAAGCTCTGGCTCGACGGCGGGCTCCAGGACATCGAGTCCGCCCGCGTCTCCGTCTTCGACCACGGTCTGACCGTGGGCGACGGCGTCTTCGAGACCGTGAAGGCGGTCGACGGCCGTCCGTTCGCACTCACCCGCCACCTCGACCGGCTGGCCCGCTCGGCGAGCGGGCTGGGGCTGCCCGAACCCGACCGCGACGAGGTCCGCCGGGCCTGCGCGGCCGTGCTCGAAGCCGTTCCCGTACCGCTCGGCCGGCTGCGGATCACCTACACCGGAGGCCACGGACCGCTCGGGTCCGACCGAGGGGACCAGGGGCCGACCCTGGTCGTCGCGCTCGGCGAGTCGGCCCGCCGCCCCGACTCCACCGCCGTGATCACCGTGCCCTGGACCCGCAACGAGCGCGGCGCGGTCACCGGCCTCAAGACGACCTCGTACGCGGAGAACGTCGTGGCCCTCGCCCGCGCCCGCGAACACGGCGCGTCCGAGGCGCTGTTCGCCAACACGGTCGGCCGGCTCTGCGAGGGCACGGGCTCCAACGTCTTCGTCGTCCTCGACGGCGAGATCCACACCCCGCCCGTCGCCTCCGGCTGCCTCGCGGGCATCACGCGGGCCCTCACCGTCGAATGGACGGGCGCCCGCGAGACCGACCTCCCGCTGGACGTCCTGGAGCGGGCCGACGAGGTGTTCCTCACCTCCACCCTGCGCGACGTGCAGGCCGTGCACCTCGTCGACCGCCGCGAACTGCCGGGCGCGCCCGGTCCCGTGACCGCCAAGGCCATGCGGGTCTTCGAGGAGCGGGCGGGCGACGACCTCGACCCGTGACCGGGCCGCGGGTGGATGACGAGGGCCCCGCCGGACGGGTACAACTCCACTGATGACCACGACCCTGCGGCCGACCGAGCCGCTTCAGCACGGCGCCGACGGCTCGCTGTCGCGCCGCTACAACGTGTGCGTGAACAGCCGTCCGGTGGGAGCCGTCCACCTCGCCACGGGTTCGGGGGAGGGCCGGAAGGCCGCCCGCATCGGCGAGTTGGGGATCGACCCGGCGGACCGCGGACGCGGCCGGGGCGCGGTGGCCGCCCTGGCCGCCGAGGAGGTGGCGCGGGGCTGGGGCTGCACACGGATCGAGGTGTCCGTCGCGGCTGACGCGCAGGCCGGTCTCCGGCTGGCATCGGCGCTCGGCTACGTGCGGCGCAACCGCCTCATGCAGAAGGAACTCGACGGGAATCCGCCCGAGTTGCCCGAGGGCAGTCGCGGGCGCCCCATGACCGGGGCCGAGTTCACGCTGTGGGCGGAGCGCGCGAGGATCGAGTACGCGCGGGACTGGATCTCGCGGGGAGTTCCGGAGGCCGAGGCCCTCGCCGAGTCCGCGCGGGACCACGCCACTTCACTGCCGGACGGACTCGCGAGCGAGGGCGCCGAGTTCACCGTGCTGGAGCACGGAGGAACGCCGGTCGGCATGCTGTGGCTCGGGGCCCGGGACGGCTGGGCGTTCGTCCACGACGTGGAGGCCGACGAACGGCACAGGGGGAGGGGGCACGGCCGCTCACTGATGAGGCTGGCCGAGGCGAGGGCCCTCGCCTCCGGGCACAGCGGCATCCGCCTGAACGTGTTCGCGGGCAACACCCCGGCCGAGCGCCTCTACGAGTCGCTCGGCTACCGGACGGTCACCCACCACCTCTACAAGGGCCTGCTGTAGCGCAGGCGGGGCGCATCGTGAGGGAGGCATCCGGGGCCCCGGCGACGGGGCGCCTCAGGCCGGCTGCTCGGCGAGCAGCCGGTCCACGATCTCCTCGATCCGCTCACGCAGCCCCTCCTGGCTCCTGCCGCCGTCCAGCCGCTCGCCGCCCACGACGTACGTCGGGGTGCCGGTGACGCCGATGGCCCTGCCCTCCGCGTGGTCGGCGTCGACGATCAGGATGTGCCGGCCGTCGATCAGCGCCGTGTCGAACTCCTCGGCGTCGAGACCGAGTTCGCGGGCCACCTCGACGAGGAAGGGCTCTCCCAGCCGGTCCAGCTCGGCCACCCGCCCGAGCACCGCCTCGACGTACGGCCAGGCCTGCCCCTGTTCCGCCGCCTCCTCCGCGGCCTGCGCGGCCGCGAACGCGTGCTTGTGCTTCTCCAGCGGGAAGTGCCGCAGCCGCAGCTCCAGCCGGTCGCCGTAGCGGGCGCGCAGGGCACGCAGGTCGTCCAGGGCGCTGCGGCAGTCCGGGCACTGGAGCTCGCACCAGACGTCCAGGACGGGGACGGCGGTGCTTGCGGAGGTGGAGTCGTTCATGGGGCCAGTCTTCCAGCCGGGGCACCCGGGGCCCAACCGGGAGCCCTCGGCAGTGCCGCACCCGGTCCGCACGGGCAGGGTCCGGGAGGGACCGGCCGGGCAGCTACGGGCCGGCTCCGGACCGGCGCGGGGACCGGACCCTGAGGAGGACACGACCCGGAGATGTCCCTGAGGTCTGCCCGGGGCATGGCACACGGGGCGGGGAGCGGTGCAGGATGGAAGGGACGAAGTGCCCCTGACCGACCCAGCCCGCCGGGAGGACCGGATGATTGCCGAGACCGTCTGTTCCGCCGTGGCCGTGGCGGGCCTGGGCATCGCCGCCGTGACCGCGTACCGCAAGCGCTTCCTCGCGGCGGCCCGACTCGCCGCGTACTCCCTGGTGCCGCTCGGTCTGGTGATGACCGGCGCCGTCGAGTGGGCCGCCGAGACGGCCTTCAGCCCGACGGCCTGGGCGGGCTTCGGGGTGCTGGGCGCGGCCTGGCTGCTGTTCCTGACCACCCGCGCGGTCGAGCGGCGCGGCGGCGGGACCCGCAAGGAGCGCAGGGCCGCCAGGGCCGCGAAACGCGACGCGGTGGCCCCCGCCGCCTCGGCGCCCTCACTGGGCCCGTCGAACCGGCCGGCCGCCCGGCCGACGGCCGAGCCCCGCGCCGCTCAGCCGAAGGACGACTTCAGCGACATCGAGGCGATCCTGAAGAAGCACGGCATCTGAGCGACGGCCGCAGTCGCCGCCGCGGAGCTGTCCGGCCCCCGCGGGCGGCCGCTTCCGCGGCCCGTGGAGGCGCCCCGGTACGCGCCCATCCCAGATCGTGGACCTCCGTGTCACGGATTTCGGCGAACTCCCCCATAATCCGGGCGTGTTGATCGCGCCGGGAGTCGCGGCTGCGTCATCATCGCCGCGAGATGCTGGACACAACACAGAGCGACACCGTGGCTCCTCCCGAGGAGCGGCGGGGTTGTCTCTTCGCACTTTCCCAGCCACCGCTGATGATCTTCCTTGCGGTGATCGGCTGTCTGCTGCTCATGGCGTCGCTGCACGATCTGCTGCTGCTCTGAGCCGTACGCGGAGTCCCTGGCGCCACCCGCCGAGGACTCCGTCAGCCCGCCGCCTCCTTGCGGCGCGCCCGGTAGGCGGCCACATGGAGTCGGTTTCCGCAGGTCCGGCTGTCGCAGTAGCGGCGTGACCGGTTGCGGGAGAGGTCGACGAAGGCGCGCCGGCAGTCCGGTGCCTCGCAGCGGCGGAGCCGCTCCTGCTCGCCGGCCACCACGAAGAACGCCAGGGCCATGCCGCAGTCGGCGGCCAGGTGGTCCGCGATGGACGCGCCGGGTGCGAAGTAGTGGACGTGCCAGTCGTAGCCGTCGTGGTCGGTGAGCCGGGGCGTGGTGCCCGCCGCGGCGACCAGCTCGTTGATCAGTACGGCGGAGGCCCGCGCGTCGGGTGCGGCGAAGATCGAGGCGAAGCGCCCGCGGATCCTGCGCACCGCCGAGAGGTCCAGCTCGGAGAGCGTCCCGACGTCGCTGACCTGGTGGGCCCGTACGAAATCGTTCAGGGCCGCGATGCTCGCGAGCCCGTCCGTGGTGTCGTCCTCCGGTGCGGTGTTCACCAGATCGACCACGGTGTCGAGCGCGCACCGGGTGTCGTGGGTGATCAGCACATTCGCTCCCTGGCCTGGGGGTCGGGCGGACGCCCGCCGATGCTGGCCGATGCTAGCGGCTCCCGGGGCGAAGGGCCTTCGTCCTGCGCGCGGACCGGTGGGAACACGTCATGCGGTCACTGTGTGTACATGCCATCGTCGCGCACCGCGTGCGGGAGGGGGCGAGGGGCGAAGGGTGGAGGTGTGATCCGGTCGGCGGCGCGCCGGCGGGCGCACATGCCGGCGCCGCCCTCGCGGGTGATCGCGGTGGCGGCGCCGGGACGTGCCCATATGCGGTTGTCTGAGCCCGAGCCGTCTCCCCGAGTGGACGGCGCCGGGCGGCCTGGTACGGAGCTCTTCCTAGCTTTCGGCCAGGATGTGAGAGAGCTCCGTGTCGAGATCGAAGTGCCGGTGTTCCGTGCCGGGAGGCACGGCGGCGTCCGTTCGCTTCAGGAAGGACTCCAGGGCCCGCGCCGGGGCCTCGAGCAGGGCTTCGCCCTCGGGGGAGCTCAGGGCGATGCACACGACGCCCTGACCGTGGCTGCGGGACGGCCAGACTCGGACGTCGCCGGTACCGGTGGGCCGGTGCAGGCCCTCGGCGAGGAGGTCGCGGGCGAACACCCACTCGACGGTTTCCTCGGCTCCGGTGTGGAAGGTGGCGTGCACGGCATAGGGATCGGCCGTGTCATACCGCAGTCCTGCGGGTACAGGCAGTGAGGACTCGCTCGACACAACGAGGCGCAGGTGCAGCTCGCAGCTGACCGTGGTGTTCATAAGCGCCAGGGCCTTTCGCTCAGTGTGCGCTCGGGGATTCGCACGTCGGCGAAATCGACATGCCACCTACGGTGCCGTTGTAAACCCCTCTGAGTGTTTTGCGTGTCTTTATGTCGCTCATCCGGCCGAGTGCCCGTTCGCGACGTACGGCCATTTCGGTGACCGGATTCAGTCGGGTAGGGTTTGGTCGTATGAATACGGGGAGTGACGAAACGGCGGAGGTTGCCGTGGCGGCCGAAGAGCCGAACGCCGAGCCCGCGCTCGGATCCCGCGCGCCGGAATTCATCAAGGCGCGGCGCGCGCTCCACCTGAGCTGGCAGGTGGGTGTGTTCGTGGTGGGTCTCGCGGTCGTCGGAGCCGGCGTCGTCATGCTGCCGCTGCCCGGACCGGGCTGGCTGGTGATCTTCGGCGGCATGGCGATCTGGGCCACCGAGTTCGTGTGGGCACAACTCGTGCTCCGCTGGACGAAGCGCAAGGTCACCGAGGCGACGCAGAAGGCGCTGGATCCGAGGGTGCGGCGCCGGAACATCATCCTGACGAGCGTCGGGCTGGCGGTGATCGTCGTGCTGGGCGGGATCTACGTCTGGAAGTTCGGCCTGGAGATGCCGTGGAACATCGAGCAGTGACCTCCGCGCACGCTCGCGGGGCGGTCGGAAGCACCCCCTGACATGGGGTAATCTTCTTCCTGCACCTGGGCGATTAGCTCAGTGGGAGAGCGCTTCGTTCACACCGAAGAGGTCACTGGTTCGAACCCAGTATCGCCCACCAGGTCAACGAACCGGCCCGGTCCGCGCAGTACGCGGACCGGGCCGGTTCCGTCGTTTCCGGGCCGTGCCGAGGGGCGCGGTTCGGGCCGTCGGCCTCCCGCCGCCCACGGGTGGTGTCCCACGGATGCCGTGACCGGGTGTTCCGGGTGCGGATGCCTCTCCGCCGGCTCCTCCGGCCCTCGGCCCCTCCCGCAGCCCGTCGGAAGGCTTCCGGGGCGGCTGCGGTGCCTTTGCCGCCCCGCCGCGTCCGTCCCGTCCTGCGGGCGTACGGGGGACCGGCCGGGGCGGGTCGTGCGCGGCCGCGCCGTGCCGTCGGCGTCGGCCGGTCGGTGAGCCACGCGCAGGGGCGTGCTGCGGGGACGGGGCCGGGTCTCGGGCTCGGGTGCCCGGGTGGTGGCGGACCCGGGGCTTCGTGCGGGGCCTATGCCCGGGGGTGGTGGGCCGTGGGCAGTCGGCCGGTCGGCGATGGGCGTTGGTGGGGCTCGGAGTGTGAGGGTGTCGGACCGCGGGAAGGTCGCCGGTCCGCCTGGGGAGGGGCGGTGGCGGGGTTCCGGTCGTGTGCCGTGGCCAGTTCCGACCAGGCCCTTCGCTACTTCCGGTGTGCCGGACGGACGGATCGTCCTCCCGGGCCTCGGCTCCCGGTCTTCGGACCACGAGGTTCGGTGAGCTGCGGGCGCGGTCCCCGGACTGGGGGCCGGTGGGGCGGTTCCGGCCCGTGGCGGCCGGGTGCGATCCGGGCCGCGCGACCGGTTCGGGCGGCCCGCTTCTCGTTCATGCCCTGGTCGCCGCCGGGCTTCGTGCGGTCCTGTCGGGTCGGCTCGGGTGCGGGCCGTCGGCGGCGTGCGGGTGCTTGGCCCCGTCACCGGGATGAGGGGCTGAGTACCTGCGGGTTCCGGCCTGGCCCCGCCCGCTGATCTGCGGCTTCCGTTCCGGGGCCGGTGCCTGCCTGTCCCCCCGATGGGCTGCTGACCGGCTCTGGCGGGGCGGGGCGGGGTCCGCTACGCCCCGCCCGTCCCGCGACCTGACCTGACCAGACCGGACCGGACCGGAGTCGGCATCGGTGCCGGTTCCGCCGCTCCTTCGCGGCCAGGGCTCGGGCCGGGCCAGGATGAGCGCGGGTCGGCTCCGGCCGCCTGACCTGCGACCTCGATCCGTGGCCGGACTCTGGCGTGCTCTGGCCGTGTCCCGCCGGGTCCTGCGCCCGTGGCGGCGACCGCTTCTCGGCGGAACCGGGGCCGCGTCCGCGGGTCTCCCGGCCGCCATTCCCGTACGGGATTGCCGGCCGGGTCCGGGTCACCCGGTAGCGGTCGTCGCCGAGGTCCTCGACGGGCGGCAGCTCGCGGAGTGCGCGGCTGCCCCGCGTGCCGATTCGCCCCGTGCCTGTGATCGGCCCTGTGGTGGATGGCCCCCGCCCTGCCCGGTGCAAACTCCGCGAAGGGCCGACCGTCAGGTCCGCGAGGTGCCTGACGAGATCGGCCGTCGGATGCGCAGCAGACGCCACGACCCCGCCCTCGTCCCGCAGGCGCCCGCGTCCGGGCGACCGACTGCGGACGAGCCGCCGCCCGGTTCCCGGCGGAATCCGGGCGGCGCCCGCGGGGCGTCCGGCCGTCATTCCCGACACGGGATTGCCCGCCGGACCTGGGAGAAGTCGGAGCCCGTCCGCCGCAGGGTCCGTGACCCCGCGGTCATCCGGCCAGGGGCCTGCGCCCGGGCGACGGGCCGCGAGGAGCCTGCGGTCGGCTCCCATTGGCCCTGGTGGCCCGGCCTCGGCCGGGCTGGCCGCGACAGGGCCTGTGGCAGGTGGGTGGTCAGGCTGCGACCGGTCTGCGGTCGGCTGCCGTTGGCCCTGGCGACCTGGCCTCGGGCCGGGCTGGCGGCGCGCAACGGAGGCCGTGGCGGGCGGGTGGTCAGGCGGCGGGCGGGTCGGGGCGAGCCTGCGGTCGGGGCCACGACCCGATCCGCGGTCGGCCTCGAGCGGCGTTCGCCCTGGTGGCCGGCCTATTCCTGACCTGTCGTCGGGTCCGCGGCAGGACCCGCGACCAGCCTGCGGCCGGTCTTCGCCCAGGGGCTGGCCCTCGTTCGACCGTTGACGCCCGTGCCCGTACTGCCGCCCACACCGCCGCGCTGCCCGGAGCCCGAGCCTTGCCCTCCGGCGCCCCCAGTCGGCCGAGGCCACCGTGACGCCTTCGCAGCCACTCCGCTGCGTCCCCCTTCGTCACCCCCTCCTTCCAGCAATCCACGGCCGCGGCGGCCCTGACCTCGCCCTCCGGGCGCCCATGCCCCGGGCCCGCCCCCGCTTCGTGTTCGCGCACAACCCGGCGTCCGTCCCGCAGCAGCCGACCCCCACCGCCCCCTGCGAAGCCCCTCCGCGAAGACGTGCCGCTTCCCCGCAGCCTGCCCCAACCCTTACTGTCCCCCGAGGGTCGAAGCCTCTCCCACCGGCGCCCCTCCGCAGCCGCGCCCCCGGGCCGAGGTGACCCTCTCCCGAAGCGCCCCTGCCTGAAGGCGCCCCTCCCGACGGCAGCCCGCTTGCGGAGGGCACCCCGTGCTCGCCGCCGCCCGACGGGATCTGTCGTTCCGTCAACTCCGCACGCGCCCCGTCCTTCCGGGCCCGGAGGCGTACGGGTTCCGGGCGCCGGAGGTGTTCGGCGGGCCGACCCGCACCGCCCCGCCTGCGGGGTCTCCGGGAGGCCCGGCAGGAGCGGCACGGATGGGGGGACGCGGGCGGCGAGCCCGTTCACATCAATTCCTGTCCGAATCATTGACGCCCGCCGGGGGCCTCCGTACCTTGTGGCAGCAAGCGCTTACTTGAAACGATTCACGACAGTGCACGACGACGTCACGGGAGGCCCGACTGTGCGCGAAAACGGGAGTGTTGAGAGGCGGACGGTCCTCAGGGCGGCCGGAGCGTCGGTGGCCGCGCTGGGGCTGGCCGCGACGGCGGGCTGCGGGGGAGACGGCGGCGGCGCGGGGGACGGCTCGGTGGAGCTCCGCTTCGCCTGGTGGGGTGCGGAGGAGCGGGCGAAGCGCATCAACAAGTCGGTCGCGCTCTTCGAGAAGAAGTATCCGAGGATCAAGGTGAAGACGGACTTCCAGGACTACGTGGCCTTTTGGGAGAAGTTCCAGACACAGGCCGCGGGCGGTAATCCGCCGGACGTATTCCAGAACGCCGTCACCTTTCTCCGGAAGTACGACAAGCGAGGTGTTCTTCTCGACCTCAAGTCCCAAGTGGATGCCGGAAATCTGAATCTCGACAACTTCCGCGCCGGAGTGGAGAAGGTCGGGCAGGTCGACGGAAAGCAGCTCGGTGTCCCCGTCGGTTCCAACACCATGTCGCTGGTGATTGACGAGAAGGTCTTCGACAAGGCCGGAATCAAGCCGGAACAGGGCTGGACCTGGGACGAGTACTTCGCCGCCCTGAAGAAGATCCACGACACCCAGAAGGTGGCCGGCGACACCGGCTATTTCGGGATCATGTACCTCTACGACCTGTTCCTGCGCCAGAACGGGAAGGCGTTCTTCACCGAGGACGGACTCGGTTTCGCCGAGGCCGATCTGACGGAGTGGTGGACGGACGCGTACAACCGCGTCAAGGCAGGGATCATCACCGACCCGAAGAAGATCGAGCAGCTCAAGCCCAAGTCGGCGCTGGCGTCGGGCGACGCGGGCTCCGAGTTCACCTGGGACAACTTCACCGTGCGCTACGCGACGGAGGGCGACAGCAGCTACGGGCTCGCGCCGATCCCGACGACCGACGGCAAGGAGACGGGGCAGTACCTCTCCTCGCTCATGCTGAGCGCCTCCGCGCGGACCAAGCACCCCAAGGAGGCCGCCCAATTCATCGACTTCATGGTGCACGATCCCGAGGTCGGCCGGATCATGGGCTACGACCGGGGCATCCTCGCGACCACCGAGCAGTTCGACGCGTACCGGCCGGCCGACGCGTCCAGCAAGGCGATCGCCCAGTACGAGGAGGACGTCGCCGCGGCCGGGGTGCTCGGCGCCATCACCCCGCACCCCGCGGGCGCGGACACCGTCGAGGCCGCGTTCCTGCGCATCGCGGGGGACATGTCCCAGGGCAAGACCAAGGTCTCCGACGCCGTGAAGCAGTTCTTCTCCGAGGCGAAGACCGCCCTCGCCGCCTGATGGGAACCGCCGTGACGACGCTCATCAAGGACTCTCCCCCGGACGCCCCGGAGAGGCGTCCCGGTCCCCCCGCCGCGGTCCGGCGGCGGGGCCGCCGGGAGAACCTCGCCGGCTACCTCTTCATGTCGCCGTGGATCGCGGGCTTCCTGCTGCTCACCGCGGGTCCGATGGCCGCCTCGCTCTACTTCGCCTTCACGGACTACAACCTCTTCAGCTCCCCCCGCTGGATCGGCCTCGACAACTTCACCCGGATGTTCGAGGACCCGCGGTGGCAGAAGTCCGTGGAGGTGACGGCCAAGTACGTCGTCGTCGGCACCCCGCTCAAGCTGCTGCTGGCTCTCGGGGTGGCGCTGCTGCTCGCGCAGAGCCGGCGGGGACAGGCCTTCTACCGGGCCGCCTTCTACGCCCCCTCGCTGATCGGCGCGAGCGTGTCCGTCGGATTCGTGTGGCGCGCGCTGTTCTCGGACGAGGCCGTCGTGGACCGTACGCAGTCGTTCCTCGGCTGGGACGTGGGCGGCTGGGTCGGCAATCCGGACTGGGTCCTCTACAGCCTGGTCGCGCTCACCGTCTGGCAGTTCGGCGCTCCCATGGTCATCTTCCTGGCCGGGCTCAAGCAGGTGCCCAAGGAGCTGTACGAGGCGGCGGAGGTGGACGGAGCCGGACCGTTCAGGCGGTTCTGGAGCATCACCCTGCCGATGCTGTCGCCCGTGCTGTTCTTCAACGTGCTGCTGGAGACCATCCACTCGTTCCAGATCTTCGGATCGGCGTACGTGGTCTCCAACGCCACCTGCGGACCGGCCGACGCGACGCTCGTCTACACCTGCTACCTGTACCAGAAGGGCTTCAAGGAGGCCCAGATGGGCTTCGCGTCCGCGATGGCCTGGATGCTGCTGCTCGCCGTGGCCCTGGTGACGGCGGTCCTCTTCTGGTCCCAGAAGCGGTGGGTGCACTACGAGGAGGCGGCACGATGAGCACCACCACCCCCGCGTCGAAGGCCCGGACCGGACCGCTCGCGCCGCCGTCCGCCCCGCGCCGCGGCGCCGACCCCGTCCGGCGGCGGGGCGGTTCGCTCGCCTGGCACCTGGGCTCCCTGCTGGTCCTCGCGGTCGTCCTCTACCCCGTGGCCTGGGTCGCCGGCGCCTCGTTCAAGCCGAGCCGGGAGATCGTCGGCAGCCTCGAACTGTTCCCGGCCGCTCCCATCCTGGAGAACTTCAGGGGCCTCGCCGACGGCATCGCCGACATCCCGATCGCCACGTTCTTCGAGAACTCGCTCTTCTACGCGCTCGGTTCGGTCATCGGCATCCTGGTCTCCTGCTCGCTGACGGCGTACGCCTTCGCCCGCATCCGGTTCGCCGGGCGCAACCTGCTGTTCTCGCTGATGATCGGCACGCTGCTGCTCCCGTACCACGTGCTGCTGATCCCGCAGTACGTGATGTTCCAGAAGATGGAGCTGATCAACACCTATGTGCCGCTGCTGATCGGCAAGTACCTCGCCACCGAGGCGTTCTTCGTCTTCCTCATGGTGCAGTTCATGCGGAACCTGCCGAAGGAGCTCGACGAGGCGGCGCGCATCGACGGCTGCGGGCATCTGCGGATCTACTGGTCGATCGTGCTGCCGCTGTGCCGCCCGGCGCTCATCACCAGCGCCATCTTCACGTTCATCAACGCCTGGAACGACTTCATGGGGCCGTTGATCTACCTCAACGAGCCCGGCAAGTACACCGTCTCGCTGGGCATGATGATGTTCCGCGACCAGGAGGGCGTCGCCAACTACGGCGGCATGATCGCGATGTCGCTCGTTGCGCTGCTGCCCGTGCTGCTGTTCTTCCTCGCCTTCCAGCGCTACCTGATCGACGGCATGGCGACCTCCGGGCTGAAGGGCTGAGGCGCGCATGAAGGCTCGAACGGCTTCCGCGTCGCAGCCCGTTCGCGAGTCCGCCCTCGCCGAACGGTTCGCGCTGTTCGCGGAGTGCCTGCTCACCGGGGTGTGGATCGCCCTCGCCTCGATCCCGCTGGTCACCCTTCCCGCCGCGTTCGCCGCCGGTTCGCGGCACCTGCGCCGGCGTACGGCCCATGTGGGCGGCGGTTGGCGGGAGTTCGCCGCCGACTTCCGGTCGGCCGTGCGGCGCGGGTGGATCGTCGGAGCCGCCGGGTGGGCCGCGGCCCTCGTCGGCTGGGTGGACGTGCAGGCCGTCCGCGCGGGCCTCCCCGGAGGGCCGCTCGTCGGGGCCGTGGGGCTGTCCGCCGTGATCGGAGCGGCCGTGGCGGGCCTGCGGGCGGCGGCCGCCTGGGAGCCCGGGGCGTCCTGGCGGCGGCTTCTCGGAGCCGCCGCACGCCGTACCGTCCTCGACCCCGCGGGCTCGTTCCTGCTCGTCGGCGGGTTGGCCGTGGTGGCCTGCTCCGCCTGGTTCCTGCCGCCGCTGGCGGTCCCCGTGCTGGGGGCCGTCGCCGCGGCGGCGCTCGCGGTGGAGGAGCGCGACCGGCGCCGCTGACCGGCGTCCTCCACGCGTCCGGGTCCGGCGTCCCGCGCCGTCCCCGTGCCGACTGTGTTCTGTCATGCCCATGACCTTCCGATGACTTCCCCGCACGGAAAGGAACCGCCATGTCCCCCATCCCCCGCAGGTCCCTCCTGAAGGCGGCCGCCGTCGCCTCAGCCGCCGCCCAGTTCAGCTGGGCCCTGGGCGCGAAGCACGCGCAGGCCGCGCCGGGGGCCGCCGCGAAGGCGGCGGACCCCGTGACCCTGGACTGGCTGGAGGACGGCGGACTCGGCGCCGCGCCCGGCTCGACCGTGGGCGTGCCCTGGCCGAAGGGCCTGCACGAGAAGGACCGGACGTTCACGCTCACGGACGCGGACGGCAAGGAGGTGCCCGTCCAGTCGTGGCCGATCGGCTACTGGCCCGACGGCTCCCTGAAGTGGACCGCGCACGCGGTCGGGCCGGAGGCGGGCAGCGGAGGACTCACCCTCACCGCGGGGGCGCCCGCCGCACCAGCGAAGAAGGTGACCGTCCACAGAAGCGGCGGCACCGTCACCGTGTCGACCGGTGTCATCACCGTGAAGCTCGGCAGGGGCGGCTCCACCCTCGTGAGGTCCGTCCTGCGCGGCCCGACCGAGATCGCGAGGGAAGGCCGTCTCGTGCTGCTGCGCCAGCCCGGGATCGAGGACGGCGACCAGGGCACCGAGAAGTACGAGCGGTTCGACGGCGTCGTCGCCGGGACCGAGGTCGAGCAGGAAGGCCCGGTCCGCGCGGTCGTCCGCGTCGACGGCAGGCACCGCAGGGGCGGCCGGAGTTGGCTGCCCTTCTCGGTCCGCCTCTACTTCTACGCCGGTGCCGAGTCCTTCCGTATGGTGCACACCGTCACCTTCGACGGCACCCAGGAGCCCGGGAAGGCGGGCGGCGACTTCATCCGCGGCATCGGAGTCCGCTTCAAGGTGCCCCTGCGCGACCCCTCGTACGACCGGCACATCCGTATCGGCGGCGAGGGGACCGGGCTGCTGCGCGAGGCGGTCAAGGGCGTCACCGGTCTGCGCCGCGACCCGGGCGCGGCCGTGCGCACGGCCCAGTTCGAGGGCCGGAGGCTGCCCGACCCGTCGACGTGGGACCAACGGGTCACCACCCGCCTCCAGTACATCCCCGAGTGGGGCGACTACACCCTCTCGCAGCTCTCCGCGGACGGCTTCTCGGTCCGCAAGCGCACCAGGAAGGGGCACGGCTGGATCGGCGCGGGCGGCGGCCGGCGGGCGAGCGGCTTCGGCTACGTGGGCGGCGCGAGCGGCGGATTCGCCTTCGGCCTGAGGGACTTCTGGGAGAAGTTCCCCGCCCAGCTCGACATCCGCGACGCGCAGACCGACGAGGCGGAGGTCACCCTCTGGCTCTGGTCGCCGGAGGCGCAGCCCATGGACCTGCGCTTCTACCACGACGGCATGGGCCAGGACACGTACCCGGAACAGCTCGAAGGCCTCAACATCACGTACGAGGACTACGAGCCCGGATTCGGGACCCCCTACGGCATCGCCCGCACCAGCGAACTCCTCTTCTGGGCGCACGAGTCGACGCCGAGCGCCGAGGCCATGGCCGAGCAGGTGGCCGCCGTGCGCACCCCGGCGCAGCTCGCGGCCCCGCCCAAGCACCTCGTGGAGTCCGGGGTGTTCGGCGGCCTGTTCTCCGAGCCGGACCGCTCCACCCCCGCCAAGGCGAAGATCGAGGACCACCTGGACTTCCTCTTCACCTACTACAAGGACCAGGTGGAGATGCGCCGTTGGTACGGCTTCTGGGACTACGGCGACATCATGCACACCTACGATCCCAGCCGTCACCAGTGGTGCTACGACGTCGGCGGCTACGCCTGGGACAACTCCGAGCTGTCGCCCGACCTGTGGCTCTGGTTCGCGTACATGCGATCGGGGCGCGCCGACATCTTCCGCTTCGCCGAGGCCATGACCCGGCACACGGGCGAGGTCGACGTGTACCACCTGGGCCAGTGGGCCGGCCTCGGCACCCGGCACGGCGTCCAGCACTACGCCGACAGCGCCAAGCAGCAGCGCATCGCCAACACCACCTACCGGCGCTACTACTACTTCCTCACCGCGGACGAACGGGTCGGCGACCTCATGCACGCCAACGTCGACTCCGACGAGACCTTCCTCGTGCTCGACCCCATCCGCAAGATCCGCACCGAGCCCTACGAGCCCGACCGCAACGCCCTGTCCATCGGCTTCGGCACCGACTGGAGCGGCCTCGTCTCCGCCTGGCTCACCGAGTGGGAGCGGCGCGGGCCCAAGTGGGAGAAGGCGAGGGCCAGGGTCCTGTCCACGATGGAGACCATCGCTGCCCAGCCCAACGGCTTCGTGCAGGGCAGCGCCCTGTACGACCTGGACACGGGCAGGTTCGCCGTCGCGGACGAGCCCGTCGTCGGCGTCTCGCACCTGTCGGCGATGTTCGGCCTGGTCGAGCTGAACGCCGAACTCATCGACCAGGTCGACATGCCCGCCTTCAAGGCGGCGTGGCTCGACTACTGCCGCTACTTCAACGCCACCAAGGCGGAGCAGGCAGCGCGCTACGGGTCCAATTTCGGCACACTGCTGCTCTTCCAGGGCCACTCGCGCCAGGACGCGTACGCCGCCGTGCAGTCGGGCGACGACGACCTGGCCGCCCGGGCGTGGCGGCAGTTCTACGACAGCGCCGACACCTGGGACTACAAGGAGTCGACGGACTGGTCCACCAGGAAGGTCGAGGGTCCGACCGGCCTGGTGCCCGGCACCGAGGCGTCCTGGGTGAGCACCAACACGACGGCCCTGTACGGGCTGGCGGCCATCCAGAACCTGGCGCTCGTCGGAGACAGGATGCCGTAGGACACGCGGCGGGGGCCGGGCGGCGGGCCCGGCCCCCGACACGGGGCGGCAGGGCGTCAGTTCATCCTGCCGAGCACGTCCCGCACCCGCCGGGCGTCCCGCAGACGCTGTTCGTACGTGGCACCCAGCGCGAGCAGCAGCAGACCGGCGAGCGCCGGGGGCACCCAGCGGGGCAGGGCGCCGGCGACCTGGGCGATGTACGGGGCCAGTTCGTGGAGGGCGACCAGGACGAGCACGCCCCCGCCGATCACGATCGGCGCCCGCAGCCGGTGGCGTACGCCCACGAGGGTCACGGCGAGCGCGCCCGCCCCCAGCAGCAGGGGCCGCAGCCAGTGCGGGTCGCCCCAGGCCGCGAGCAGGCTCGGCACCAGCGTCACCGAGAGGCCGGGCCCGTACGCCGTCCAGGACGAGGCCCGGCCGTCCCGCCTCCTGCGGACGAACCCGACGACGAGGGCGGGCACGGTCACCGGCAGCGTGTACGCCTCGGGGGCGCCGACCTCCCAGGACGCCAGCCGCACCCAGGCGGCCAGGACGAACAGGGCAGCGGCCGCGTGCCCGGCCCACCGGCGGTCCGGGCGGACCGCCGTGCCCGCGGCGATCACACCGCACAGCGCGAGGACCAGGGCGAGCACCGGCGGGTCCTGGACCGCCAGGCCCACGGCCGGCAGCGCGGCGGCCGCTCCCGTGACCTCGACGGCCCGGCCCGGAGTGCCGTCCCCGAGCCGTGCGGCCAGCAGCGCCGCCGCGACGGGGACCGCCAGGACCAGCAGGGCCGTGTGGTGCGGAGCCAGTCCCAGGGACCCTCCCGCGGCGCAGGCCAGCGCTGCCGCGTACGCGAGGGACGCGGCGGCGGTGATCGCGCGCGGCTCGTCCCCGAGCAGGACCCCGGCCGTCGCGAACAGGACGGTCAGCACCGCGAGGACGACGAGCGTCGGCGTCTCGGCCGCCAGCGCCAGGACGGCGAGGTGGACAGAGGTGGCGACGGCAGTGGCGGTCGCCGCCAGGACGGCCGCGCCGCGCGGGAGCGCCAGGAGGAACGGGACGCGGCCGCCGCCGGGGGAGGAGGCCCCGCCCTCTCCGCCCGCCCGCTCGGCTTCCGGGGCGCGCCCGGCCCGGGACACCGACGCGTACACCGCGGACGCGAGGGCCGCCGCCACGAGGACCCCCTCCGCCGACAGGGCCGCCGCATAAGGGAGTTCGAGCGTCGCGGGCACGGCGAGCACCGCGGTCCAGGCCGCGGCGGCGGCACCGCCGAGAGCCCAGGCGCGGTACGGGGCGCCCCGCGACGACAGCACCAGGACGGCGGCGACCGCCGCCAGGACCAGCGGGCCCGTCTCCGTTCCCGTGGGCCAGGAGCCGGCGGCCACCGCCGCCTCCCGGGCGTCCGCGGGAGCGCCGGACCACACCCGCGCCGCCCACGCGGCGGGACCCAGGACCACCACCGTGACCAGGGGCAGGGCCCAGACGACGGCCAGGGCCTGCACGGCCCCCGAGGCCCACCGCAGACCTCGGCGCACCGCAGTGGGCAGCCGCTCGGAGCGCGCCGCCAGGAGCGCGACGCCGACCGCCAGACAGGCCGGGACCGTCCACGCCCCGGGCAGTGCCGCGCGCAGCACGCCGCCGGCGGCCGCCACGGTGAGCAGCCCGCCCGTCAGTGCGAGCCAGGGCGCCGCCCCGCGCTCGGAGCCGGCCCACGAGGCGGCCGTCGCGACGGCCGCGGCGAGCAGGAGGAGCGCCGCCGCACGGGCGGCGGCGCTCGGCCCTGCCGCGTCCCACGAGAGCAGGCCCGCCGCGAGGGCGCCCAGGGCTCCGGCCCCGTACGCGCCGACGGAGGCGACGACACGGACGGACCGCGCGGAGACCCGGAGCGCCACCACGGTGTCGAACGCGGCCGTCACCAGCAGCGCCGCCGTGATGGTGTGCTCGCCCGCGTCCGCGGCCGCCACCCAGAGCAGCAGCGGCAGTTGGGCCGCCGCAGTCGCGGCGGGCAGGGGCAGACGAAGGGCGCCGGAGGAGATCCCGTACGCCCCCCACAGCACGGCGAGCAGCGCGGTCGCCGCGGCCGCGTACGCCGTGCCGTCCACCTCGGGGAAGGCCACCTCATGGAGGACGTAGGCGTCCAGCGCGGTGAGCGCGAGCCCCAGACCCGCGACGGACTCCGCGGTCGAGCGCAGGCCGCGCGCCAGCAGCGGCACGGGCACGGCGAGCGCGGCGGCGGTGACCGCGCCGAGCACGAGCGCCCGCCCCGTGATCCCCAGGTGGCCCCAGCTGACCAGCGTGAACGCGACGGCCGCGACGGTCAGGAGCACACCGCCGAGGACCAGCAGGACGTTCTGCACGCCGGGGGCGCCGGCTTCCGGCCGACGGCCGCGCGGTGCGGGAGCGGCCGGCACGGCCGCCGCCTGGAGCACGCCGAGCAGCCAGGCCCTGCGGACCAGCAACTGGGACCTGCGCGCGTCCAGTTGCCGCAACTCGTGGTCCAGGAGGCGCAGCTCCTCGGCCGGGGGTGGAATGTTCGTCATGCCTGCGAGTGTGGTTCCGGTCACTCCGCGCGGCATGAGCGCGCGTACTCAGCGGCTACTCAGATCAGGACCTGGTCACCGCACGGGCGGGAGCCGAAAGGCCGGTGGGAGCTGGGAAGCCGGTGGGAGCCGAGAGGCCGGTGGGGGGCGATGGGGGTGTCCGGGGCCGGGCATGCGGGTGCGCGCCGGGTCCTGGGCGGCGGGACCGCGGACCGGCAGACTCGGGGCATGACGCGCAAGGACTGGACGCACTACCGCTTCCGCAGCCTGTGGAGCATCGCCGCGCCCCTCGACGACGTCTACGAGGCGCTCGCCGACGCCGAGCACTACCCCGAATGGTGGCCCCAGGTGCGGGAGGTGACGCCCATCGACGAGCGCACCGGTCTCCTGCGGATCCGCTCCGTGCTGCCCTACGACCTGGTCCTCACCGCACGGGAGACACGCCGCGACCCGGCGGCCGGGGTCCTGGAGATCGCGATGACCGGGGACGTGGACGGCTGGGCCCGGTGGACCCTCACGTCCGACGGGCCGGCGACACGCGCCATGTACGACCAGGAGGTACGGGTGACCAAGCCGCTGCTGCGGCGGCTGGCCGTGCCCGGCAGACCGGCCTTCCGCGCCAACCACGCCCTGATGATGCGCGCGGGGCGGCGGGGGCTGGCCGGACGACTGCGACGCGGCCCCGCGCGCGAGCCGTGAAGCGGTTTGAAGGAACCGCACGAAGACCTGTATTGTTCGGTGCGTTCCCGGGCGATTAGCTCAGTGGGAGAGCGCTTCGTTCACACCGAAGAGGTCACTGGTTCGAACCCAGTATCGCCCACCGGGAAAGGCCGGTCCGTCCCAGACGGACCGGCCTTTTTGTGCGCTTCCGCGCGGTGCGGCTCAGGCCGCCGCCCGCAGCCCCGGGCGCATCGGCCAGGCCGGATCGCCCGACTCCTCCGCGCCGCCGCGCGCGAACCAGGCCTGGAGCCCGCGCGCCCGGGCCGCGTGCCAGCCGGCCTGCAGGGTGTGCAGTTCGGCCGGTGAGAGCCGCTCCATGCGGGTCGCGAAACGGCTCCCGACGGCCCGTACGAGTTCGAGGGAGGCCAGTGCGTCGACCGCGGCGTCGTGCGTTCCCCGCAGCTCCACGCCGTAGTGCGCACACAGGTCGGTGAGTGTGCGCGGGCCCTTGCGGTAGCGGTCCAGGTGGCTGTCCAGGACGCTCGGATCGAGCACGCGCAGCGGCGCGTTCTCGAACCAGCGGTCGAGGCCGGACGCCCGGTGCCTGCGCAACTCCCGGTCCAGGAGCGTCAGATCGAAGGGGGCGTTCATCACCACGAGCGGTCGCCCCGCCGCGCTCTGCTCGGCCAGCGCCCTGACGACCTCGTCCATCACGGGCGACGGCCAGCGGCCGTTGCGGTGGAGATGGTCGTCCGTCAGCCCGTGCAGTGCCGTCGCCCCCTCGGGCACCGGCACCCCCGGATCGACCAGCCAGCGACGCACGCGTGGCCGGCTGCCGCGGGCGTCCTGGACGACGACAGCGGCCGACACGATCCGGTCGGTCTCGACGTCCGCACCCGTCGTCCCGGTTCCGAACGCGGCCAGGGGTCCCTCGTACCAGCACGTCATAAGCAAACAACTCCTCATTCACCCTCGGCAGTTGACGCGCCGCCCCCTGCCCCTTTTGTGATACCCGGGCTGTTTGCGTCGTACGCGGACAGGGGGCGACGGAGGTGCGGGTATCCGCAGTTCAGCGGCCCGGCGGCGAAGTGCGCCGGATTCGCCGGTCCGTCGGGCGGGGCGTACGCATGGGCCGTGGCCCGCACCGCGGGCCCTCGGAGGCCGTCGGCGGGAGTGCTCGCGCACGGCGGGACGGGCGGTGGCGGCCAGGGCTCGGGCGGTGCGGCCCCGGGGTCGCACCACCCCGCGCGGCCGGGAAGGCCCTGCCCGGTCACCGGCGACCCCCTGGGCCGGAGACGGGAGACCGGCGACCGATGACCGGCGACCTGCCGTCATGTGCGGCAGGGGCCCTGGCGGCTCCTGCGGCTCTCATGTGCGGCGGCGGGTGCCGAGGCCGGGGCCGCCGTCGGGTGCGGTCCGTGCCGGAGCGCCCAGGCGCGCATGGGGGCGCCGAGGCCGCGTACGAGCAGAGGCCTCCGCCGGGACGGCCGGGCGGCCCGCCGGGCACCCGCCCCGGTCCGCCGGAGCGGGGCGGGTGCCGAGCCGTGGCGGGGGACGGCGGATCGCCGGGGGCCGAGCGCGGCGGCCGTACGGGTGGACGAGGCGGGGCCGCAGCGGCCGACGGGGTGCCGCGGCGGGACCCGGAACTCCTCCGGAGGCGTCCGACGGTCCTCCGGGGCGGTCCTGGCGGCCCTCCGAGGGATGTGCGGGGCCGCGCGGAGCCCTGCGGGGGCCGGGGGATCGGGCCGGCGGGCAAACCGTTTCGCGGTCGGAGGCCCCGGCTCGGTACGATTCGGGTCTGCGCACGCGAGTGGCGGCGCGCCCACCTTCAGGCAGGAGAGTCCGGTGTCAGACGTCCGTGTGGTCATCCAACGCGATTCCGAGCGGGAAGAGCGCGTGGTGACGACGGGCACTACGGCGGCCGAGCTCTTCGCCGGGCAGCGCACCATCGTGGCGGCCCGCGTGGCCGGCGAGCTCAAGGACCTCGCGTACGAGGTCCGGGACGGCGAGACCGTCGAGCCCGTCGAGATCTCCTCGGAGGACGGCCTCAACATCCTGCGGCACTCCACCGCGCACGTGATGGCCCAGGCCGTGCAGGAGCTCTTCCCCGAGGCCAAGCTGGGCATCGGCCCGCCGGTCAAGGACGGCTTCTACTACGACTTCGACGTCGAGAGGCCCTTCACGCCCGAGGACCTCAAGGCCGTCGAGAAGAAGATGCAGGAGATCCAGAAGCGCGGGCAGCGCTTCTCGCGCCGCGTCGTCACCGACGAGGACGCCCGCGAGGAGCTGGCGGCCGAGCCGTACAAGCTGGAGCTCATCGGCATCAAGGGCTCCGTGGCCGCGCAGGACGCGAGCGACGGCGCGGACGTCGAGGTGGGCGGCGGCGAGCTGACCATCTACGACAACCTCGACGCCAAGACCGGCGAGCTGTGCTGGAAGGACCTCTGCCGCGGTCCCCACCTGCCCACCACCCGCAACATCCCGGCGTTCAAGCTGATGCGCAACGCCGCCGCGTACTGGCGGGGCAGCGAGAAGAACCCGATGCTCCAGCGCATCTACGGCACCGCGTGGCCCTCCAAGGAGGAGCTGAAGGCGCACCTCGACTTCCTCGCCGAGGCCGAGAAGCGCGACCACCGCAGGCTGGGCAACGAGCTGGACCTGTTCTCCATCCCGGACCAGATCGGCTCCGGCCTCGCCGTCTTCCACCCGAAGGGCGGTGTCGTCCGCCGGGTCATGGAGGACTACTCGCGCCGCCGGCACGAGGAGGAGGGGTACGAGTTCGTCTACACCCCGCACGCGACCAAGGGGAAGCTCTTCGAGACCTCGGGCCACCTGGACTGGTACGCCGACGGCATGTACCCGCCCATGCAGCTCGACGAGGGCGTGGACTACTACCTCAAGCCCATGAACTGCCCGATGCACAACCTGATCTTCGACGCGCGCGGCCGTTCGTACCGTGAACTGCCGCTGCGGCTCTTCGAGTTCGGGACCGTGTACCGGTACGAGAAGTCGGGCGTCGTGCACGGCCTGACCCGTGCCCGGGGCTTCACCCAGGACGACGCGCACATCTACTGCACCAAGGAGCAGATGGCGGACGAGCTCGACAAGACGCTCACCTTCGTCCTGAACCTGCTGCGCGACTACGGCCTCACCGACTTCTACCTGGAGCTGTCCACCAAGGACCCGGAGAAGTTCGTCGGCTCGGACGAGATCTGGGAGGAGGCCACCGAGACGCTGCGGCAGGTGGCCGAGAAGCAGGGCCTCCCGCTGGTCCCGGACCCGGGCGGCGCCGCGTTCTACGGCCCGAAGATCTCCGTCCAGACCAAGGACGCCATCGGTCGCACCTGGCAGATGTCGACCGTGCAGCTCGACTTCAACCTGCCGGAGCGCTTCGACCTGGAGTACACCGGCCCCGACGGCTCCAAGCAGCGGCCGGTCATGATCCACCGTGCGCTCTTCGGTTCCATCGAGCGCTTCTTCGCCGTGCTCCTTGAGCACTACGCGGGCGCGTTCCCGGCGTGGCTGGCGCCCGTCCAGGCGGTCGGCATCCCAATCGGCGACGCGCACGTGGAGTACCTCCAGGCGTTCGCGGCCGAGGCGAAGCGGAAGGGCCTGCGGGTCGAGGTCGACTCGTCGTCCGACCGCATGCAGAAGAAGATCCGCAACGCCCAGAAGCAGAAGGTCCCGTTCATGGTCATCGCGGGTGACGAGGACATGGCCAACGGTGCCGTTTCCTTCCGCTACCGCGACGGCTCCCAGGAGAACGGGATTCCGCTCGACGAGGCCATCGCGAAGATCGCGAAGGTCGTCGAGGAGCGCACGCAGGTCTGACGCACGGCAGGCGGGGCCCCCGGGAGCACACGCTCCCGGGGGCCTTTCCCGTTGCCGCAGACGGACGGCACCGCGGGTTCCGGCCGCCGGAGCCGGTACGGGGCGGTGGCCCTGTTCGCGGGTGCGGGGTGCGGGGTGCGGGGTGCGGGGTGCGAGGTGCGAGGTGCGCGGCGCGGGGCGTGGGGCGCACCAGGTGGGCAGGGCGAGGCCCACGGGGTGAGCGGGGCGCACGAGATGTACGGGGTGTGCCCGGCCGTGTGCGGGGCGTATGAGGTGCATGAGGCGTACGGGGCGTACGGGGGTACGGGGCGTAAGGGGCGGTGGTCGGCTTGTCGGCGGTCGCTCCGGTCCGAGCGCCCTGTGCGGCCGTCCGGGAAGGGTGTGACGCGGTCCTCACGGGCCCCGGCGCGGGCTTCCCGCGGAACACCGGCAATGGCGTCGCGCGGTACCTGCCCGGCCCTCCAGTGCTGCCGCCGCGGCCCTCCGGCGGTGGGGCGGGGGCCGCGGGCCGTTCGACGCGGTACCCGGCGACACGCCGCGAACGGGCGAAGCCATATGCTGCATGACATGACGAGTGAGCCGGAGCAGCAGATCGGAGTGGGGACGCAGGACGCGTTCCAGCGCCTGTGGACGCCTCATCGCATGGCGTACATCCAGGGGGAGAACAAGCCCACCGGCCCCGGGGCCGACGACGGCTGCCCCTTCTGCTCGATCCCGGCGAAATCCGACGAGGACGGCCTCGTCATCAAGCGCGGCGAGCAGGTCTACGCGGTGCTCAACCTGTACCCGTACAACGGCGGGCACCTGATGGTCGTGCCCTACCGCCACGTCGCGGACTACACCGACCTCACCGTCCCGGAGACCGCCGAACTCGGCGCGCTGACGCAGCAGGCGATGACCGCCCTGCGCGCCGCCTCCGGGGCGCACGGCTTCAACATCGGCATGAACCAGGGTTCCGTCGCGGGAGCGGGCATCGCCGCGCACCTCCACCAGCACGTCGTCCCGCGCTGGGGCGGCGACACGAACTTCATGCCGGTCGTCGGACACACGCGGGTGCTGCCCCAACTGCTCGCCGACACCCGCAAGATGCTCGCGGACGCGTGGCCCTCCGCCTGAGCGCCTCCGACTGAGTCCGCGGCCGGGTTCCCGCCGTCCGTCCGGGCCTCCCTCGTGCGCGCCCGCACGGCCCGGGCCCGTCCCGGCACCCCGGCCCGGGCGCAAGGGGGAGACCACGCGGGCGCCCCCCTCGCGCGAGTGCCTCAGGCGTCGTACACGTCGGCCTTCCTCGGTGAGGCGTCCTGGACGGACGTGCTCAGGAACGACGAGCGGTTGCCGAACTTCTCGGTGTCCACGCCGTTGTCGTCGAGGACACGGATCGCGGCGGCGTGCACGACCCGCAGCACCGGCGTCGCGGCCCGCAGGGCGTCGTCGGCCATGAAGCGGTGCCGCCACGGCTGGGCCGCCCAGGCATGGCGCAGACCGAAGGGCTCCGGCAGGACCAGCTTGCCGCCGAGCCAGTCGAGGACCGGCGGATACCAGGTGAACGGGGCGCGCACGGCGAGCCGTACGACCTCGTCGGCGTCGACCAGCGGCAGCTTCTGCTCACGGGTCTCCCAGAACCTGACGGTCTTGGCGACCTCCTTCACCTTGGCCTCGGGCGCGCTGGTGAAGAGCGAGTGCACGGGCCCCAGCGCGTGGCCGGTGACCTCGATGCGGAGGGTCTCGTGGAGCACGGTCACCGTGATCAGCATCGTGATGACCAACTGGCCGTCCCAGAGCGTCCACTGGACACCCAGGTAGTGGCGGTCACCGCTGCCGAACTGCTGTTTGTTGCAGATCTCCTGTATGGCGTGGGACTTGACCTGGTACGCGTCCACGTCCGTACCGCCCGGCCTGGACACCGCCTTGGCGTTCTCGCCGACGGGGGTGACCACCCAGTGCTTGATCGAAGGCGCGGGGAAACCGCCGGTGTTGAGCGGGCCGCGCTCCAGCATGCGCAGCTTGTCGTGGATCGACCGGATCACGTCCCAGCTGCGGAACGGGTGGATCTCCTTGCCCGGATCGGCCTGCGTCAGCTCCTCGGCGAGCTGCCAGCTCCCCCAGCGCGTGCCCATCCCGAGGATTCCCTTGGGGCCCGCGTAGAAGACCGAGTTGGACTGCTGCTCGGCGCCGAGCCGGGCCAGGCCCTGGCGGAGCCGTTCCGCCGCCGTCTCGCCGGGGCTGCCCGGCACCGCCTCGGGGATCTTGGCTCCGATGCCGCCGCCCGCCAGCAGGCTGCTCCAGCGCTCCCGCAGGTCGCCCGCGGTGCGCTCGCAGATCTGCTTCGCCCAGAGCCAGCCGAGCACGGGCGCGACGACGGCCGCGCGGGCGTACCAGGCCCAGAACCCGGTGAACGGCATCTTGACCAGGAAAAGCACCGCCAGCGCGGCCACCCCGATCAGGAGCGTGGTGGCGAGGGCGCCGGCCCGCTTGTCCTCGGACTTCGCGACCGTCCGGCGGATCTGGAAGACCAGCAGCCAGACGATCAGGCCCGGCAGGAAGATGATGCCGGTCAGCGCCATCACGGCCGTCAGCCAGCTGTCGCGTTCCTTGCGGATGCGGTTCGCCGCGAGGCAGTGCTCGACCACGGCCTGCGGATCGGTGCCGAACGACTGGATGAGCGGTTTCCGGCCGCCGCCCAGCATCCGCAGCTGCACCGCGCGCGAGAAGGCCTCGCCCAGGTTCGGCTTGAAGATCGTCGCCCAGGCGCGGCCCGGAGCGACCTTCGACTCGTGCCACTCGGTGTTGGCCTCGAGGATCTTGTCGACGGGACTGTCCCGGTACGCCGCCGAGGCCAGCGCGAAGGTCGCCGCCGTCTGTCCCGCGGAGCCCGAGAGCGGGACCTGTGCCCCGGGCCTGAAATCGAATGCGTCGTCCGCCACTGCCGCCCCCATCGCCGCCGTGCTCCGCTGCTGCGGCTTTTCCCGACTTCCGTGCTCCGCACACCTGTTGATCAGGTCATCGTCTTGATCAGGTACTCAGGGTATCGGCCGGGAGCGCCGTGTGTCGGCGGACGGGCCAAGGCGCTCCCGGTGGTCACGGCGCCGCCCGGTGCCGTACGGCCCGTTCGCCGGGTCCTTGTCGCCGGAGGGCCGAACTCGCCAGAATCGGCGGGCCGTCGACCCGTCGGCCGCCGCGCGGAGGCCCGCCGGGTTCGCCGCGCCGGGCGGATCGCCTCGCGGTTGTCCGTCGTGCGGGCCCCGCCGAGGAGGCCCCTGCCCTTGCCCCTGCCCCGGCGTGGAGGTCCGCTCGCGGCGGTGGGTCCCGTGGCCGGTGGTGCCGGTGGGGCCGCGCTCCGCAGCGGGACCCGTGGGCCTCGCAGGACCCGCGGGCCCCCACGGGATCGGCGGGCCCCACGGGAGAGTCGGGCCCCACGGGATCGGCGAGACCCCCGGGGGTCGGTGCGGGCCGTGGGTCCACCCGGCACCGCAGGGACCGGTCGGGCCGTACGGGACCGGTGGGCCCCGTGACCGCGACCGCTCCGGCCCTGACGGCCCTGGCTGCCCCGACCGTCCGTGACCCCGACGCCCCTGGCGGCCCCGACGGCTTGTGGCTCCGGCGTCGGCGCCCGGCTGCCCCGGACTGCCGGGTGGCCCCGGACGTGCCGGGTCTCGCCGCCGTACGGGGCTCCGGGCCGCCCGGCCCGGAGCCCTACCGCGTCCCGCGGTTTGCGCGGCGGCTCCCTGCCGCGTACCCGGGGACCGGGCGGCGCCCTACCGCATACCGGTGGCCCGCGCGGCCGAGCCCTACCTCGTGCCCGCGGTCCGGGCGTGGAGCCTCTCGGCCACCTGCGCGGGCATGGGCTCGTGACGCGCGTACGTGCGGCCGAAGCGCGCGGTGCCGTGCGAGAGCGAGCGCAGGTCGACCGCGTACCGCCCGATCTCGATCTCCGGCACCTCGGCCCGTACGAGGGTCCGGCCGCCGCCCGCCTGCTCGGTGCCCACGACCCGGCCGCGCCGGCCCGACAGATCGCTCATCACGGCGCCCACGTACTCGTCGCCGACCAGGACCGTCACCTCGGCGACCGGCTCCAGGAGGTGGATCCGCGCGTCGGTCGCCGCCTCCCGCAGGGCGAGCGCGCCGGCCGTCTGGAACGCGGCGTCCGACGAGTCCACCGAGTGGGCCTTGCCGTCGACCAGCGTGATCCGCACGTCGATGAGCGCGTACCCCGCGACCACGCCCTTGGCGGCCTGGGCCCGCACGCCCTTCTCGACGGAGGGGATGAACTGGCGCGGCACGGACCCGCCGACGACCTTGTCCACGAACTCGATGCCGGAGCCGCCGGGCAGCGGTTCCACCTCGATCTCGCAGATCGCGTACTGGCCGTGGCCGCCGGACTGCTTCACGTGGCGGCCGCGCCCCGCGGCCCCCGCGGCGAACGTCTCCCGCAGGGACACCTTGTGGGGCACCACGTCCACCTGGACCCCGTACCGGCTGCGCAGCCGTTCGAGGGCGACGTCCGCGTGGGCCTCGCCGAGGCACCACAGGACGACCTGGTGGGTGTCCTGGTTCTGCTCCAGCCGCATCGTCGGGTCCTCGGCCACCAGCCGGCCCAGCCCCTGCGAGAGCTTGTCCTCGTCGGCCTTGCTGTGCGCCTGGATGGCGAGCGGCAGCAGCGGGTCGGGCATCTCCCACGGCTTCATGAGCAGCGGATCGTCCTTGGCGGACAGGGTGTCGCCCGTCTCGGCGCGGACGAGCTTGGCCACGCACGCCAGGTCTCCCGCGATGCAGTGGGTCAGGGGCCGCTGCTGCTTGCCGAACGGCGCGGACAGGGCACCCACCCGCTCGTCGACGTCGTGGTCCTCGTGGCCCCGGTCGGCCAGCCCGTGCCCGGACACGTGCACCGTCGCGTCGGGGCGCAGCGTCCCGGAGAACACCCGGACCATCGACACCCGGCCGACGTAGGGGTCGGACGCGGTCTTCACGACCTCGGCGACCAGCGGCCCGTCGGGATCGCAGGCCCGCACCTCGCGGGCGCGGCCGTCCGGCGTGGTGACGGTCGGCGCCGCGCGCTCCAGCGGGGTCGGGAAGCCGCCCGTGATCAGTTCGAGGAGTTCCACCGTGCCCAGGCCTTGGCGGGCGCCCTCCGCCGCGGGCGCGGCGGCCAGCACCGGGAAGAAGGTCCCGCGCGCGACGGCCCGCTCCAGATCCTCCACGAGTGTCTTGAAATCGATCTCCTCGCCGCCGAGGTAGCGGTCCATCAGTCCCTCGTCCTCGCTCTCGGCGATGATCCCCTCGATCAGCCGGTTGCGGGCCTCCTCGATCGGCGGGAGCTGCTCGGGGCCCGGCTTGGACTCCTTGCGCTCACCGGTCGAGTAGTCGAACAGCTTCCGCGACAGCAGTCCGGTCAGCCCGGTGACGGGCGCGTGCCCGTCGGGTGCCTGCGGGCCGTGCAGCGGCAGGTAGAGCGGCAGTACCGCGTCGGGGTCGTCGCCGCCGAACGCCTCCGCGCAGATGCGGGTCATCTCCTCGAAGTCGGCCCTCGCCGACTCCAGGTGTGTGACCACGATGGCCCGTGGCATCCCGACCGCCGCGCACTCCTCCCACACCATGCGGGTCGAGCCGTCGACGCCGTCCGAGGCCGAGACGACGAAGAGGGCCGCGTCCGCGGCGCGCAGACCGGCCCTCAGCTCGCCGACGAAATCGGCGTATCCGGGAGTGTCCAGAACATTGATCTTGTACCCGTCCCACTCGAGGGGTACGAGGGAGAGCTGCACCGAGCGCTGCTGCCGGTGCTCGATCTCGTCGTAGTCGGAGACGGTGCCGCCGTCCTCCACGCGGCCCGCCCTGTTCACCGCTCCCGCCGTCAGCGCGAGAGCCTCCACCAGAGTCGTCTTGCCCGATCCGCTGTGGCCGACCAGCACCACATTCCGTACGGACGCGGGGTGGTCGGCCGCCGTAGCCCTGCCGGCGGCTCCGGGGTGTGCGTTCGCCTTGTCGCCCATGGACTTGCCTCCCGTACACGGTGAGGTCACTGTGGGCGCGGACACGCGGAGGCGCACGCAGGGGCGGCTCCGGCGACGCCCGCGGTGCCTTCGAGCTTTGCACTCGCGTCACGGCGCGTCCATACAACGGACGCGATCCCGCCGTCCCCCGGATGTCACCAGGACGTGACACGGGGCGCGGGTGCCCGACCGTCGCACACGCGCACGCGTGACTACGATGGGCCAGCCGGTGGCCAGCAGGGGCCGCGCGGCCACACCGACCCTCGGGAAGGCCATGCTGAACAAGTACGCGCGTGCATTCTTCACGCGTGTCCTCACACCGTTCGCCGCGTTTCTCATCCGTCGGGGGGTCAGCCCCGACACGGTCACGCTCCTGGGCACGGCCGGAGTGATGGCGGGCGCGCTGGTCTTCTTCCCCCGCGGCGAGTTCTTCTGGGGCACCATCGTCATCACGCTGTTCGTGTTCTCGGACCTCGTCGACGGCAACATGGCGCGCCAGCTCGGCCGCACCAGCCGCTGGGGCGCGTTCCTGGACTCGACGCTCGACCGGGTCGCCGACAGCGCGATCTTCGGCGGCTTCGCACTCTGGTACGCGGGCGGCGGCGACGACAACGTCCTGTGCGCCGTCTCCATCTTCTGCCTGGCCAGCGGCCAGGTGGTGTCGTACACCAAGGCCCGCGGCGAGTCGATCGGGCTGCCGGTCGCCGTCAACGGCCTGGTCGAGCGCGCCGAGCGGCTGGTCATCTCGCTCGTCGCGGCGGGCCTCGCGGGCCTCCACGCGTTCGGGGTGCCCGGCATCGACGTCCTGCTGCCGATCGCGCTGTGGATCGTGGCCGTCGGAAGTGTCGTCACGCTGGTCCAGCGCGTCGTCACGGTCCGCCGCGAGTCCGCCGAGGCCGACGCCGCCCCGGAGGGCGCGCAGCCCGGCGGGACCCCCTCGGGTAACGCCTCGCGCAGCAGTGAGGCCACGTCGTGAGCGGTCTCAAGGACCATCTGACCTACATGGCGTACGCCGCGGGCTGGGGAGCCGTCAAGAAGCTTCCCGAGCCCGTCGCGGTGCGTCTGGGCCGGACGATCGCCGACATCGCCTGGAAGCGGCGGGGTAAGGGCGTACGCCGCCTGGAGTCGAACTACGCGCGCGTGCTGCCCGACGCGACGCCCGAGCGGCTCTCCGAGCTGTCCAGGGCGGGCATGCGGTCGTACCTGCGCTACTGGATGGAGTCGTTCCGGCTCCCCGCGTGGAGCGAGGACCGCATCAGGGGCGGGTTCGAACCCGCCGACATCCACCACCTGACCGACGGCCTCGCCACCGGCAGGGGCGTCATCATCGCGCTGCCGCACCTGGGCAACTGGGACCTCGCGGGGGCGTGGGTCACCACCGCGCTGGAGACGCCGTTCACCACGGTCGCCGAGCGCCTCAAGCCGGAGAAGCTGTACGACCGGTTCGTCGCCTACCGCGAGGGGCTCGGCATGGAGGTGCTGCCCCACAGCGGCGGCACCGCGTTCGGCACGCTGGCCCGGCGGCTGCGCGCGGGCGGGCTGATCTGCCTGGTGGCCGAGCGGGACCTGTCCGCCTCCGGCGTCGAGGTCTCGTTCTTCGGCGGCGCGACCCGGATGCCCGCCGGCCCCGCCCTGCTCGCGCAGCAGACCGGCGCGGTCCTGCTGCCGGTGACGCTCTGGTACGACGAGTCGCCCGTCATGCGGGGCCGCGTCCACCCGCCCGTCGACGTACCCGAGTCGGGTACCCGGGCCGAGAAGACGTCTGTCATGACACAGGCGCTGGCCGACGCCTTCGCCACCGGAATCGCCGACCACCCGGAGGACTGGCACATGCTGCAGCGCCTGTGGCTCTCCGACCTGGAGCCCCGCCCCGACACCGCGCAGGCGCCGCCGCGTCCGGAGCCGGACGGCACCGCGCCGACCGCCGGGACGGCCGCGACCTCCGACGGGGAGCGGCTGTGAGGATCGGCATCGTCTGCCCGTACTCCTGGGACGTCCCCGGGGGAGTCCAGTTCCACATCCGGGACCTGGCCGACCACCTCATCGGGCTCGGGCACCACGTCTCCGTGCTCGCCCCCGCCGACGACGAGACACCGCTCCCGCCGTACGTCGTCTCGGCCGGCCGGGCCGTCCCGGTGCCCTACAACGGGTCCGTCGCCCGCCTCAACTTCGGGTTCCTCTCGGCGGCGCGGGTGCGGCGCTGGCTGCACGACGGCACCTTCGACGTGATCCACATCCACGAGCCGGCCTCGCCGTCGCTCGGCCTGCTGGCCTGCTGGGCGGCGCAGGGACCCATCGTCGCCACGTTCCACACCTCGAACCCGCGCTCGCGGGCGATGATCGCCGCGTACCCGATCCTCCAGCCTGCGCTGGAGAAGATCAGCGCGCGGATCGCGGTGAGCGAGTACGCGCGGCGCACGCTCGTGGAGCACCTCGGCGGCGACGCGGTCGTCATCCCGAACGGCGTCGACGTCGACTTCTTCGCGCGGGCCGAGCCCAGGCCCGAGTGGCAGGGCGGGACGATCGGCTTCGTCGGACGCATCGACGAGCCCCGCAAGGGCCTGCCGGTGCTCATGAAGGCGCTCCCGAGGATCCTCGCCGAACGGCCCGGCACGCGGCTCCTGGTCGCCGGGCGAGGCGACGAGGTGGAGGCCGTCGAGAAGCTGCCCGCGGAACTGCGTCCGCGGGTCGAGTTCCTCGGCATGGTGAGCGACGAGGACAAGGCGCGGTTCCTGCGCAGCGTCGACCTGTACGTGGCGCCCAACACCGGCGGCGAGAGCTTCGGGATCATCCTGGTCGAGGCCATGTCGGCGGGTGCGCCCGTGCTCGCCTCCGACCTCGACGCGTTCACCCAGGTCCTCGACCAGGGCGCGGCGGGCGAACTGTTCGCCAACGAGGACGCGGACGCGCTGGCCGCGGCGGCGGTACGGCTCCTCGGCGACCCGGAGCGCCGCGCGGAGCTGCGCGAGCGGGGCAGCGCGCACGTGCGCCGCTTCGACTGGTCGACGGTGGGCGCGGACATCCTGTCGGTGTACGAGACGGTCACCGACGGCGCCGCGGCGGTCGCCGCCGACGAACCCGACGAGCCGGGCGGGCTGCTGGCCCGGTTCGGGCTGGCCCGGGACTGAGAGAGGCGACGGCGTGCGGGAAATACACGTGATCGGCGATGTTCCCGGCCAGGGCGGGACGACACCGCTGACGGACGAGGAGGAGCGGCGCTGCCGTGCGGTGTTCGCCGCCGAGATCGGGGCACGCCTCGCCGGGAGCGGCCGGACGACCTTCCCCGCCCACACGCCCGAGGAGCGCGTCAGGCTCTTCGCGGTGGCACGGCTGATCGAGGAACGGACGGGCCGTCGGATCGAGGCCGTACCGGTGGACATCGTCTCCATGAGGTTCACGGTGCTGGACGCGGGTGCCGACCCGGCCGCCGGGCCGCCGACCGGGCCCTGAGGCCGTCGCGCGGACAGATGCGCGGTCCGCGGCGGGTGCCCTGCGCCGGGCCGTCCCGGCCGTACGCGCGCGGGCCGATTCCGGCGTCGGCCGAGGACTTGCGGAGCCCTGACGAAAGGCCCCGTCGCCAGGTGCGCCCGGGCGGCTCCCGTACGGAGCGAGGACTGGTCCCGTACGGGTGCGCGCGGTCCGGGCGGGCCGGTGCGACGGGTCGTCCCGCCTGGTTCCGGTGCGCGGGAGGGCGGTTGCCCGTACGGGCGAGAGGGCTTCCCGGCGGGTGTGCGGGCGGATGCTGCGGGCCTGTGCCGCGTGGCCGGGGCCGCTGACGGCGGGTGCGACGGCGGCCGTCGCGGCGGACCGCGGGAGAGCCCGGGCGCCCGGGCGGGCGCGGCGGCGCGCCGGAGCGCACGGGTAGCCTGTGCGCCCGTGACCTCCACACTGATCTGGATCGTGGTCGCCCTCGTGGCGATCGGCCTCTACCTGAGCTGGACGGCGGGGCGCCTCGACCGGCTGCACTCGCGGATCGACGCCGCGCGGGCCGCACTCGACGCGCAACTGCTCCGGCGGGCCTCGGTCGCGCAGGAGTTGGCCACCGCGGGGGTGCTCGATCCGGCCGCCTCGATCGTGCTCTACGAGGCGGCGCACGCGGCCAGGCAGGCCGAGGAGGACAACAGGGAGGTCGCCGAGAGCGACCTCAGCCAGGCGCTGCGGGCCGTGTTCGGTGAGGCCCAGCAGATGGAGGCGGTCCGGGCGGCCCCGGGCGGTGAGGACGCCGCCGGCGAACTCGCCCGTGCCGTCCGCAGGGTGCCGATGGCACGGCGCTTCCACAACGACGCCGTACGCGCGGCCCGGGCCCTGCGCCGGCACCGCACGGTGCGCTGGTTCCGGCTGGCCGGGCACGCGCCGTTCCCGCTCGCCTTCGAGATGGACGACGAGCCGCCGACGGCCCTGGCGGACCGCCCGGGGACGTGACCCCCGCACGCTGAGCTTCACGGCGGCCCGGCGGGGCCCGGTCGGCGCGGGCCCGGGCCGCGCGACCGGGAACGCGTACGGGCGCGTACGGACATGTGGACGCGGGGCGTACGCGCGGATCCGCCCGGCGTGGACCGCCCGTCGGGCGCACGCACCGGGGCGTCGCCGCCGCGCGGGGGATCCACGCGCGCGCCTGCGACCGCGCGGACGTGCCCCGCGGCACCGGTGACACCTCCCTGACCACGGCAAACGTGGCCACCGCGGAGGAAAATGAGCCACCGGCTCTCCATTGGCCCTTGCTGTGGACTGGTCCGCGGGCGTTTCCTCGGTGTCTGCAGAAACCCTCTTCCACCCAGTGAGGTCAACCCGTGTCCAGCACGCTCTCCCACACCGCCCAGCCCACCGACACCCCTGCCACCGGCACCGCGCGCGTGAAGCGCGGCATGGCCGAGCAGCTCAAGGGCGGCGTGATCATGGACGTGGTCAACGCCGAGCAGGCGAAGATCGCCGAGGACGCCGGCGCGGTCGCCGTCATGGCGCTGGAGCGGGTGCCCGCGGACATCCGCAAGGACGGCGGCGTGGCCCGGATGTCGGACCCGAACATGATCGAGGAGATCATCGAGGCGGTCTCCATCCCGGTGATGGCCAAGTCGCGCATCGGCCACTTCGTGGAGGCCCAGGTCCTGCAGTCCCTCGGAGTCGACTACATCGACGAGTCCGAGGTCCTCACGCCCGCCGACGAGGTGAACCACTCCGACAAGTTCGCCTTCACGACCCCCTTCGTCTGCGGTGCCACCAACCTCGGCGAGGCCCTGCGCCGCATCGCCGAGGGCGCGGCGATGATCCGCTCCAAGGGCGAGGCCGGCACCGGCAACGTCGTCGAGGCCGTCCGCCACCTGCGCCAGATCAAGAACGAGATCGCCCGGCTGCGCGGCTACGACAACAACGAGCTGTACGCCGCCGCCAAGGAGCTGCGCGCCCCGTACGAGCTGGTGAAGGAGGTCTCCGAGCTGGGCAAGCTGCCGGTCGTCCTCTTCTCCGCCGGCGGTGTCGCCACCCCCGCCGACGCCGCCCTGATGCGTCAGCTCGGCGCCGAGGGCGTCTTCGTCGGCTCCGGCATCTTCAAGTCGGGCGACCCGGCCAAGCGTGCCGCCGCCATCGTGAAGGCCACCACCTTCTTCGACGACCCGAAGATCATCGCGGACGCGTCGCGCAACCTCGGCGAGGCCATGGTCGGCATCAACTGCGACACCCTCCCCGAGACCGAGCGCTACGCCAACCGCGGCTGGTAGCCGTATGAGCACTCCTGTGATCGGGGTCCTGGCCCTCCAGGGCGACGTACGGGAGCACCTCATCGCCCTGGCCGCGGCGGACGCCGTGGCCAGGCCGGTGCGGCGCCCCGAGGAACTCGCCGAGGTCGACGGACTCGTCATCCCCGGCGGCGAGTCCACCACCATCTCCAAGCTGGCCGTCCTCTTCGGCCTGATGGAGCCCCTTCGCGCGCGCGTGCGGGGCGGCATGCCCGTGTACGGAAGCTGCGCCGGCATGATCATGCTCGCCGACAAGATCCTCGACCCGCGTTCGGGCCAGGAGACGGTCGGGGGCATCGACATGATCGTGCGCCGCAACGCCTTCGGACGTCAGAACGAGTCCTTCGAGGCGTCGGTCGCGGTGCGCGGCGTCGAGGGCGAGCCCGTCGAGGGCGTCTTCATCCGGGCCCCCTGGGTCGAGTCGGTGGGAGCGCGGGCCGAGGTGCTCGCGGAGCACGGCGGCCACATCGTCGCCGTACGCCAGGGCAACGCCCTCGCCACCTCGTTCCACCCCGAGCTGACGGGCGACCACCGGGTGCACGCGCTTTTCGTCGACATGGTGCGCGCGTACCGGACGCCGGAGTCCTTGTAGGATCTCTGGGGTTCGTAAAGAGTTGGGTAACGCGAAGGAGACAGGCAGATGTCCGGCCACTCTAAATGGGCTACGACGAAGCACAAGAAGGCCGTGATCGACGCCAAGCGCGGCAAGCTCTTCGCGAAGATGATCAAGAACATCGAGGTCGCGGCCCGTACCGGTGGGGCCGACCCGGCCGGAAACCCGACGCTGTTCGACGCCATCCAGAAGGCCAAGAAGAGCTCGGTCCCGAACAAGAACATCGACTCCGCGGTCAAGCGCGGAGCCGGTCTCGAAGCCGGTGGCGCCGACTACGAGACGATCATGTACGAGGGCTACGGTCCCAACGGTGTCGCGGTCCTGATCGAGTGCCTCACCGACAACCGCAACCGGGCCGCCTCCGACGTCCGCGTCGCCATGACCCGCAACGGCGGGAACATGGCCGACCCCGGCTCGGTGTCGTACCTCTTCCACCGCAAGGGCGTCGTCATCGTCCCCAAGGGCGAGCTGTCGGAGGACGACGTCCTCGGCGCGGTGCTCGACGCGGGCGCCGAGGAGGTCAACGACCTGGGCGAGTCCTTCGAGGTCCTGTCCGAGGCCACGGACCTGGTCGCGGTGCGCACCGCGCTCCAGGAGGCCGGGATCGACTACGACTCGGCCGACGCCAACTTCGTCCCGACCATGCAGGTCGAGCTCGACGAGGAGGGTGCCCGGAAGATCTTCAAGCTCATCGACGCCCTCGAGGACAGCGACGACGTGCAGAACGTCTTCGCCAACTTCGACGTGAGCGACGAGGTCATGGAGAAGGTCGACGCCTGACGCGGGCTCATACCGGTCTCCACGGACGGGCCGACGGGACACGCTCCCGTCGGCCCGTCCGCGCGTTGTCGGTGCGAGCCGATAGCCTGCACAAACAGGTGAGCGAAGGAGGGGCGGGATGCGCGTACTGGGCGTGGACCCGGGGCTGACGCGGTGCGGTGTCGGGGTCGTCGAGGGAGTCGCGGGACGGCCCCTGACGATGATCGGCGTCGGAGTCGTCAGGACGCCCGCCGACGCGGAGATCGGACACCGCCTCGTCGCGATCGAACAGGGCATCGAGCAGTGGCTCGACGAGTACCGGCCCGAATTCGTGGCCGTGGAGCGGGTGTTCAGCCAGCACAACGTGCGCACGGTGATGGGCACCGCCCAGGCCAGCGCCGTCGCCATGCTCTGCGCGTCCCGGCGCGGGCTGCCCGTGGCCCTGCACACGCCCAGTGAGGTCAAGGCCGCCGTCACCGGCAGCGGCCGCGCCGACAAGGCCCAGGTCGGTGCCATGGTCACGCGGCTGCTGCGGCTCGACGCGCCCCCCAAGCCCGCCGACGCGGCGGACGCCCTCGCCCTCGCCATCTGCCACATCTGGCGCGCCCCGGCGCTGAACCGCCTCCAGCAGGCGCACGCCGCGCACCGCCAGGCCCAGCTCTCCGTACGGAAGGTCACCCGATGATCGCCTTCGTCAGCGGCCAGGTCGCCGCGCTCGCCCCCGACTCCGCGGTGGTCGAGGTGGGCGGCATCGGCTTCGCCGTCCAGTGCACGCCCAACACGCTCTCCGGACTGCGGGCCGGCCGGGAGGCCAGACTCGCCACCTCGCTCGTCGTGCGCGAGGACTCGCTGACGCTCTACGGCTTCGCGGACGAGGACGAGCGGCAGACCTTCGAGCTGCTGCAGACCGCGAGCGGCGTCGGCCCGCGGCTGGCGCAGGCCATGCTCGCCGTGCACAGCCCCGACGCGCTGCGCCGGGCCGTGGCCACCGCCGACGAGAAGTCCCTGATGGCCGTCCCCGGCATCGGCAAGAAGGGCGCCCAGAAGCTGCTCCTGGAGCTCAAGGACCGGCTCGGCGAGCCCCTCGGCACCGGCGGCCCCGCGATCGGCACCTCCGTCACGGCAGGCTGGCGCGACCAGCTGCACGCCGCGCTCATCGGCCTCGGGTACGCGACACGGGAGGCCGATGAGGCGGTCGCGGCGGTCGCCCCGCAGGCCGAGGCCGCCGAAGGGGCACCCCAGGTGGGCCACCTGCTGAAGGCCGCGCTCCAGACCCTCAACAGAGCGCGCTAGAGGACCCGCCCGGGCGCCGCCCCGCGCCCGTGCGGGCCCCGACGGCCCCCCACTCGGTCTGCCCGGTCCGACCCGGACCCGCCGCACCGCGAGGCACACCGCATGCTGTGTCATCCCGGGGCGGCCCCCGGAACCCCGGACGCCGACGAGGTCGAGCCGGCCGGAGATCCACGAGATCGACCGGAGCCACGAGATCCACGGGATCTACGAGATCTACGAGAGCGACACGAGAGCCACGAGAGCCACGAGAGCCCGTGCGGCCGACAGGGCCGACACGGCCGACGCAGAGCATCACAGCGAGGAGAGGCACAGTGAACTGGGACGACACGACCGACGAAGCGACCGCCGAGCGGCTCGTCGGCGCGTCCGCCGAGCGTGAGGAGCAGGCCGTCGAGGCGGCGCTGCGCCCGAAGGACCTCGGCGAGTTCATCGGCCAGGAGAAGGTCCGCGAACAGCTCGACCTGGTCCTGCGCGCCGCACGCGCGCGGGGCGCCACCGCCGACCACGTGCTGCTCTCGGGCGCCCCCGGGCTGGGCAAGACCACGCTGTCGATGATCATCGCCGCGGAGATGGAGGCGCCCATCAGGATCACCAGTGGCCCGGCCATCCAGCACGCGGGCGACCTCGCCGCGATCCTCTCCTCCCTCCAGGAGGGCGAGGTGCTCTTCCTCGACGAGATCCACCGCATGTCCCGGCCCGCCGAGGAGATGCTGTACATGGCGATGGAGGACTTCCGGGTCGACGTGATCGTCGGCAAGGGCCCCGGCGCCACCGCCATCCCGCTCGAACTCCCGCCCTTCACCCTCGTCGGCGCCACCACGCGCGCGGGCCTGCTGCCGCCCCCGCTGAGGGACCGCTTCGGCTTCACCGCCCACATGGAGTTCTACGAGCCCCCCGAGCTGGAGCGGGTCATCCACCGCTCCGCCCACCTGCTCGACGTGGAGATCGACACCGGGGGAGCCGCCGAGATCGCCGGCCGCTCCCGGGGCACCCCGCGCATCGCCAACCGGCTGCTGCGCCGTGTGCGCGACTACGCGCAGGTCAAGGCGGACGGCGTCATCACCCGGGACATCGCCGAGGCCGCCCTCGCGGTGTACGAAGTGGACAGCCGGGGTCTGGACCGCCTCGACCGGGGTGTCCTGGAGGCCCTGCTGAAGCTCTTCGGCGGAGGTCCGGTCGGTCTCTCCACCCTGGCCGTCGCCGTGGGGGAGGAGCGCGAGACGGTCGAGGAGGTCGCCGAACCCTTCCTCGTCCGCGAGGGGCTGCTGGCCCGTACGCCGCGCGGCCGGGTGGCCACACCGGCAGCGTGGACCCATCTCGGCCTCGCCCCGCCGCCCGGGCCGGCGGGTGGAAACGGACAACAGGACCTGTTCGGGGCGTGACGGCGAGGAGGCTCGCGAGCTCAGGAACCCCGGTGCGATGCTGAGCGTTGTTCCATGAGTGCGGACTCGCTTAGACTCCGCCGATGCCGCCGTTGTCGGCGACGCACATACCCCCATCCATCAGGCCGCTCACCATCGCGGTCGAATGAAGGAAGTTCCGACCCGTGAGTCTCGTGACCCTCCTCCCGTTCATCGTGCTCATCGGGGCCATGTTCCTGATGACCCGGTCGGCCAAGAAGAAGCAGCAAGCGGCTGCGCAGATGCGCAACGACATGCAGCCCGGCTCCGGCGTCCGCACGATCGGTGGCATGTACGCGACGGTGAAGGAGGTCAACGAGGACACGGTCCTCCTTGACGCAGGCCCGGGCGTCGACCTTCTCTTCGCGAAGAACGCCATCGGCGCCGTCCTCAGCGACGACGAGTACAACCGCATCGTCCACGGCGTCGAGCACGACCTGAAGTCGGACGAGTCCGTCGTCCCGGCCTCGGACGCGCCGATCGTGCCGGACGACGCCTCCTCCCTCACCGGGACCGACGCGCCCGCCGCCGCTTCCGACGACCAGCCCATCGACCTCGGCAAGAAGGACGTGGCGGACGACGCCGCCGACGCCGAGCCGAAGAAGGTCGAAGGCGCGGAGCTGAAGAAGTCCGACGGCGAGGCCGACGCGAAGTAACCACGACCGGTGACCGCGCGATGCGCCGCTCGCGCACCGCGGTCCCGGTACGTGCGGCTCCGCGCGGTTCCCCTACACCAATTCATGCCCGTCCGCGCAGGTACGTGAGAGACCGGGCGGACGAAGAGGGAGAACGAGAAGGTGGCAGCACCCAAGAAGGGCCGAAAGCAGGGCGCCCAGAGCAGGCCGGGGCGCACCTTGGCCCTGATGCTCATCGCCATTGTGGCGCTCACCGGTGGCATGTTCGCGTCCGGGCACACGACGCCGCGACTCGGCATCGACCTCGCCGGCGGTACGAGCATCACGCTCCAGGCGAAGAACGAGCCCGGTCAGAAGAACGCGATCAACAAGACCAACATGAACACCGCGGTCGACATCATGAACCGCCGTGTCAACGGTCTGGGCGTCTCCGAGGCGGAGGTGCAGACCCAGGGCGAGAGCAACATCATCGTCAACATCCCCAAGGGGACGAACTCCCAGCAGGCCCGGGACCAGGTCGGCACCACCGCCAAGCTCTACTTCCGCCCCGTCCTGGCGACCGAGGTGTCGGGCGCCGACCCGGCGGCCACCCCCTCGCCCAGTGCCTCCAGCAGCGCCTCCACGGGTTCCGACAAGGACACCGGCAAGGAAGCCGACAAGGACAAGGCGACCTCGTCCTCCTCCGCGACTCCCTCGGCGAGCGCCACCTCCCAGGGCCGTGCCGTCACCGACGCGCTGAAGGCCGACCCCACGCCCACGCCGAGCGCCCCGGACGCCTCGGCCTCCGCCCCCGCGCCGTCCGCGAGCGCGGACCCGGCGACCGCGAAGCTCCAGGCGGAGTACACCGCTCTCGACTGCACCAAGAAGACCGAGCGCGCGAAGGCCGGTGACGGCGCCAAGGCCGAGGACCCGACCGTCGCCTGCGGCCAGAACGGCTCGGGGCAGTGGCAGAAGTACATCCTCGGCCCGGCCGAGGTCGAGGGCACCGACGTCGACAAGGCCTCGGCCCTGTTCGACACCCAGGGTGCCGCGGGCTGGAAAGTCACCATGGACTTCACGGACAAGGGGTCCAAGAAGTTCGCCAGCATCACCGGCAAGCTCGCGCAGAACCAGGCCCCGCAGAACCAGTTCGCCATCGTGCTCGACGGTGAGGTCGTCTCCGACCCGTACGTCAGCCAGGCACTGACCGGCGGCAGCGCCGAGATCTCCGGCAGCTTCGACCAGCAGGAGTCGCAGGACCTCGCCAACATGCTGTCGTACGGCGCGCTGCCGCTCACCTTCACCGAGGCGAGCGTCACCACCGTCACCGCGGCCCTCGGCGGCGAGCAGCTCGAAGCCGGTCTGATCGCCGGCGCCATCGGCCTGGCCCTGGTCATCATCTACCTGGTGGTCTACTACCGCGGCCTGTCGATCGTCGCCATCGCCTCGCTGCTGGTCTCCGCGGTCATGACCTACGTGATCATGGCGCTGCTCGGCCCGACCATCGGCTTCGCGCTGAACCTGCCGGCCGTCTGCGGCGCGATCGTCGCGATCGGCATCACGGCGGACTCGTTCATCGTGTTCTTCGAACGCATCAGGGACGAGATCCGCGAGGGCCGCACCCTGCGTCCCGCCGTCGAGCGGGCCTGGCCCCGCGCCCGGCGCACCATCCTGGTCTCCGACTTCGTGTCGTTCCTCGCCGCCGCGGTGCTGTTCGTCGTCACCGTCGGCAAGGTCCAGGGCTTCGCCTTCACGCTGGGTCTGACCACCCTGCTCGACGTGGTCGTCGTCTTCTTCTTCACCAAGCCGCTGATGACGATCCTCGCCCGCAAGAAGTTCTTCGCGGAGGGCCACAGCTGGTCCGGCCTCGACCCGAAGCGACTGGGCGCCAAGCCGCCTCTGCGCCGCACCCGTCGCGTGTCCGCCCCCGTCGACACGAAGGAGGCGTGAGATGTCGAAACTCGGCACCCTCGGCGCCCGGCTCCACAGCGGCGAGATCGGCTACGACTTCGTCGGCAAGCGCAAGATCTGGTACGCCGTCTCGATCCTGATCACCATCACGGCCATCCTCGGCCTGACGGTGCGCGGTCTGAACATGGGCATCGAGTTCCAGGGCGGCGCCGTCTTCACCACCGAGAAGACCAGCATCTCGGTGAGCCAGGCGGAGGAGTACGCGGAAGAGGCCTCCGGCCACGACGCGATCGTCCAGAAGCTCGGCAACGGTGGACTGCGCATCCAGATCGCCGGCATCGACACCGGCAAGTCGGACCAGATCAAGCAGGCCCTCTCCGAGGACCTGAAGGTCGACGCGGAGAAGATCAACGCCGACCTGGTCGGTCCCAGTTGGGGTGACCAGGTCGCCAACAAGGCCTGGCAGGGCCTGGCGATCTTCATGGTCCTCGTGGTGATCTACCTGGCCATCGCGTTCGAGTGGCGCATGGCCGCGGCGGCCCTCGTGGCCCTGATCCACGACATCACCATCACGGTCGGCATCTACGCCCTGGTCGGCTTCGAAGTCACCCCGGGCACGGTGATCGGCCTGCTCACGATCCTCGGCTACTCGCTCTACGACACGGTGGTCGTCTTCGACAGCCTCAAGGAGCAGACGAAGGACATCACCAAACAGACCCGCTGGACGTACAGCGAGATCGCCGACCGTTCGATCAACGGCACCCTGGTGCGCTCCATCAACACCACGGTGGTCGCCCTGCTCCCGGTCGCCGGCCTGCTGTTCATCGGCGGCGGTGTCCTCGGCGCGGGCATGCTCAACGACATCTCGCTGTCGCTGTTCGTCGGCCTCGCGGCCGGTGCGTACTCCTCGATCTTCATCGCCACGCCGCTCGTCGCCGACCTCAAGGAGCGCGAGCCGCAGATCAAGGCGCTGCGCAAGCGCGTGCTCGCCAAGCGGGCCGCCGCGGCCGCCAAGGGCGAGTCCCTGGAGACCCCGTACACCGAGGACGCGTACGACGAGGACGAGGACCCGCAGGACGCGACTCCCGCGGTCGTCGGACCGCGCGGCCAGCGCGCCCAGCCGTCCGGCCGGGGCCGGGGCACCCGGGGCAGGCGCCGATGAGCGGCGTCGAGGAGCTGCTGCTCAGCTGCATCCGCGACGTCCCCGACCATCCGGAGCCGGGCGTGGTGTTCAAGGACATCACGCCGCTCCTGGCGGACCCGGCGGCCTTCGCCGCGCTGACCGACGCACTCGCCGGGATCAGCGTCCGCACCGGCGCCACGAAGATCGTCGGCCTGGAGGCCCGGGGCTTCATCCTCGGCGCTCCGGTCGCCGTCCGCGCCGGGCTCGGCTTCATCCCCGTGCGCAAGGCGGGCAAGCTCCCCGGCGCGACCCTGTCGCAGGCGTACGACCTTGAGTACGGCTCCGCGGAGATCGAGGTGCACGCCGAGGACCTGAACGCGGGAGACCGCGTCCTGGTCGTCGACGACGTCCTCGCCACCGGCGGCACCGCCGAGGCCTCGCTCCGGCTGATCCGCCGGGCGGGCGCCGAGGTCGCCGGTGTGGCCGTACTCATGGAGCTCGGTTTCCTGGGCGGCCGCGCCCGCCTGGAGCCGAGCCTCGACGGCGCCCCGCTGGAGGCCCTGCTCGCTCTCTGAGCACCCTCGGCGGCGCCCGCCCGGCGCCGCCCGGGACCCGTAGGACACCGCGCAGGCGGGCTCCGGAGGAATCCGGAGCCCGCCTCTCGCGTTTCTCCTGTGGACGGTGGTCCCAGCAGCCGAAGGCGAGCCGCGAGCCCGGGCTCGCTACCATGGGATCTCCGGCACCCGACCGAGGACCCGGATCGCGCACGAGGAGCCCTCTTGCCAGACGAGGCCCAGCCACTCATCGCCGCCAAGCCCGACAAGCCCGCGCCGCCCGCGGGCACGCCCGCGCCACCCGTGAAGAACGGGTCGCCCGAGGCCGCGGCCGGCGCCAAGGCGGCTGAGCAGTCACGCCCCGGGCCGGCCGCTCCCGAGCGGACCGCGGCCGCCGCGGCGCCCTCGCCCGCCCCCCGCCCCGCGGCAGGTCAGCCGCCCCGCTCCGGCGGCGGCTCCTCCAACCGTGTGCGCGCCCGGCTGGCCCGGCTCGGAGTCCAGCGCTCCAACCCGTACAACCCGGTCCTGGAGCCCCTGCTGCGGATAGTGCGCAGCAACGACCCGAAGATCGAGACGTCCACGCTCCGGCAGGTCGAGCGCGCCTACCAGGTCGCCGAGCGCTGGCACCGCGGACAGAAGCGCAAGAGCGGCGACCCGTACATCACGCACCCCCTCGCCGTGACGACCATCCTGGCGGAGCTGGGCATGGACCCGGCCACCCTGATGGCCGGACTCCTGCACGACACCGTCGAGGACACCGAGTACGGCCTCGACACCCTCCGCACCGACTTCGGCGACCAGGTCGCCCTGCTGGTCGACGGCGTCACCAAGCTGGACAAGGTCAAGTTCGGCGAGGCCGCGCAGGCCGAGACCGTGCGCAAGATGGTCGTGGCGATGGCCAAGGACCCGCGCGTCCTGGTCATCAAGCTCGCCGACCGGCTGCACAACATGCGCACCATGCGCTACCTCAAGCGCGAGAAGCAGGAGAAGAAGGCGCGCGAGACCCTGGAGATCTACGCGCCGCTCGCCCACCGCCTGGGCATGAACACCATCAAGTGGGAGCTGGAGGACCTCGCCTTCGCGATCCTCTACCCCAAGATGTACGACGAGATCGTGCGCCTGGTCGCCGAGCGCGCCCCCAAGCGCGACGAGTACCTCGCCATAGTGACCGACGAGGTCCAGTCCGACCTGCGCGCGGCCCGCATCAAGGCGACCGTCACCGGACGCCCGAAGCACTACTACAGCGTCTACCAGAAGATGATCGTCCGCGGCCGCGACTTCGCGGAGATCTACGACCTGGTGGGCATCCGCGTCCTCGTGGACACCGTCCGCGACTGCTACGCGGCGCTCGGCACCGTGCACGCGCGATGGAACCCGGTCCCCGGCCGGTTCAAGGACTACATCGCGATGCCCAAGTTCAACATGTACCAGTCGCTGCACACCACGGTGATCGGTCCGAACGGCAAGCCGGTCGAGCTCCAGATCCGCACGTTCGACATGCACCGCCGCGCCGAGTACGGCATCGCCGCGCACTGGAAGTACAAGCAGGAGGCCGTCGCCGGCGCCTCCAAGGTGCGCTCGGACGCGCCGAGGAGCACCGGCAAGGACGACCACCTCAACGACATGGCGTGGCTGCGCCAGCTCCTCGACTGGCAGAAGGAGACCGAGGACCCGGGGGAGTTCCTGGAGTCGCTGCGCTTCGACCTGTCGCGCAACGAGGTCTTCGTGTTCACGCCGAAGGGCGACGTCATAGCGCTCCCGGCGGGGGCGACACCGGTCGACTTCTCCTACGCGGTCCACACCGAGGTCGGCCACCGCACGATAGGAGCTCGGGTCAACGGGCGGCTCGTACCGCTCGAATCGACCCTCGACAACGGCGACCTGGTGGAGGTCTTCACCTCGAAGGCGGCCGGTGCGGGCCCCTCCCGCGACTGGCTGGGATTCGTGAAGTCCCCGCGTGCCCGCAACAAGATCCGGGCCTGGTTCTCCAAGGAGCGCCGCGACGAGGCGATCGAGCAGGGCAAGGACGCCATCGCGCGCGCCATGCGCAAGCAGAACCTGCCGATCCAGCGCATCCTCACCGGCGACTCGCTGGTCACGCTCGCCCACGAGATGCGCTATCCCGACATCTCGTCGCTCTACGCGGCGATCGGCGAGGGCCATGTCGCCGCGCAGAACGTCGTGCAGAAGCTCGTCCAGGCCCTCGGCGGCGAGGAGGCCGCCAGCGAGGAGATCGACGAGAGCATCCCGCCCGCGCGCGGCCGCAGCCGCAAGCGCCGGTCGAACGCCGACCCGGGCGTCGTGGTCAAGGGCGTCGACGACGTGTGGGTCAAACTGGCCCGCTGCTGCACGCCCGTCCCGGGTGACCCGATCATCGGGTTCGTGACGCGCGGCAGCGGGGTGTCGGTGCACCGCAGCGACTGCGTGAACGTCGACTCCCTGTCCCGCGAGCCGGAGCGCATCCTCGACGTCGAGTGGGCGCCCACCCAGTCCTCGGTGTTCCTGGTCGCCATCCAGGTGGAGGCACTGGACCGCTCCCGGCTCCTGTCCGACGTCACCAGGGTCCTGTCGGACCAGCACGTCAACATCCTGTCCGCGGCCGTCCAGACGTCCCGCGACCGGGTGGCCACGTCCCGCTTCACCTTCGAGATGGGCGACCCGAAGCACCTGGGCCACGTCCTGAAGGCGGTCAGGGGAGTGGAGGGCGTCTACGACGTCTACCGCGTCACCTCGGCCCGCAGGCCGTCCGAGGCCTGAGTCGCCGGGCGGTCCGGCCGACCGGACCCGCACGCGACGGGGCTCCCGTACGGTCCGTACGGGAGCCCCATCGCGTGCAACCGGCCCGGACTAGCCGCCGAACTCGTGCAGGCCCTTCAGGGCCTGGTCCAGCAGCGCCTGACGGCCGTCGAGCTCCCGCTGGAGCTTGTCGGCCTTCGCGGTGTTGCCCGCGGAGCGCGCCGTCTCGATCTGGCCGCGGAGCTTGTCCACGGCCGCCTGCAGCTGACCGGTCAGCCCCTCGGCACGCGCCCGCGCCTCAGGGTTGGTACGGCGCCACTCGGCCTCCTCGGACTCCTGGAGGGCCCGCTCCACCGCGTGCATACGGCCCTCGACCTTCGGGCGCGCGTCACGCGGCACGTGGCCGATGGCCTCCCAGCGCTCGTTGATCGAGCGGAAGGCGGCCCTGGCCGCCTTCAGGTCCTGCACCGGGACGAGCTTCTCGGCCTCCTCGGCCAGCTCCTCCTTGAGCTTGAGGTTCTCCGACTGCTCCGCGTCCCGCTCGGCGAAGACCGAGCTGCGGGCCGCGAAGAAGACGTCCTGGGCGCCGCGGAAGCGGTTCCACAGATCGTCCTCGTGCTCGCGCTGGGCCCGGCCCGCGGCCTTCCAGTCCGCCATCAGCTCGCGGTAGCGCGCCGCCGTCGGACCCCAGTCCGCGGAGCCGGACAGCGACTCCGCCTCGGCGACCAGCTTCTCCTTGGTCTTGCGGGCCTCCTCGCGCTGCGCGTCCAGCGACGCGAAGTGCGCCTTGCGGCGCTTGGAGAACGCCGAGCGCGCGTGCGAGAAGCGGTGCCAGAGCTCGTCGTCGGACTTGCGGTCGAGCCGCGGCAGGCCCTTCCACGTGTCCACCAGCGCGCGCAGCCGCTCGCCGGCCGCCCGCCACTGCTCGGACTGCGCCAGCTCCTCCGCCTCGACGACCAGCGCCTCCTTGGCGTGCCGCGCCTCGTCGGACTGCTTCGCCCGCTGGGCCTTGCGCTCCTCACGGCGTGCGTCGACCGTCTCGACGAGCTTGTCCAGCCGGCCCCGCAGCGACTCCAGGTCGCCGACCACGTGGTGCGCGTCCACCTGCTGGCGGATGTGGTCGATGGCGACCTGGGCGTCCTTCGCCGACAGGTCGGTGGTCTTCACTCGTCGTTCGAGGAGGCCGATCTCCACGACCAGGCCCTCGTACTTGCGCTCGAAGTAGGCCAGTGCCTCATCGGGGGTTCCGGCCTGCCAGGAACCGACGACCTGCTCGCCGTCGGCCGTACGCACGTACACGGTCCCCGTCTCGTCGACGCGGCCCCACGGGTCGCTGCTCACAGCGCCTCCTCCACATGATGCCTGCGTGGGGCTGCTTTGCCCCCGGGCATCGTCCACAGTTTCGTCACGGCCAACATAGGCGACCGGCGGGGCGGCTGTCCGCATCCCGCGCGACCGAAGTTTGTCCGCGGAGGGTCAGGATTTCGTCACGGTCGCCTTGTCGATCACGACCGTCGCGTTGGGCGCTCCGTCGCCCTGCCCGGTGTTCTCCCCGGCGCCCGCGATCTTCTTGAGCACCTTCATGCCCGAGTCGGAAATCGTGCCGAACGGCGTGTAGTTGGGCGGCAGCGGGCTGTCCTGGTAGACCAGGAAGAACTGGCTGCCACCGCTGTCGCGGCCTTCCTTCGTCTGCGCGTTGTACTGGTTGGCCATCGCCACCGTGCCCGCCGGGTACACATCGCCCTTGAGGCGCTTGTCCTTGAGGTTCTCGTCCGGGATCGTGTAGCCCGGCCCGCCCATGCCGGTGCCCTTCGGGTCGCCGCACTGGAGCACGTAGATGCCGTTCGTCGTCAGACGGTGGCACTTGGTGTGGTCGAGGTAGCCCTTGCCCGCCAGGAAGCCGAACGAGTTGACGGTGTGCGGGGCCTTCGCGGCCGGCATGTCGATGTCTATCGCGCCGCAGGTCGTCTGCAGCTTCATCGTGTAGGAGGCCGACTTGTCGATCGTGATCGCCGGCTCCTTCTTGTAGCTCAGCGACTTCACCTTGCCCGCGGCGGGCTTCTCGCACGGGTCCGGAGCCTTGCTGGGCGCGGAGGGGCTGGGGGAGGCCTGGGCCGCCGCGTCGGACTTGTTGTCGTCGTTCTTGAAGACCCCGGTCGCGTACGACACCACGCTGCCGACGACGACCACGCCGAGGACCGACGCGACCACCGCGTTGCGCGTGTGTGCCTTGCGCCGAGCGGCGGTACGCCGCTGCTGCTGCCGCAAGAACTTCTCCCGGGCGAGCTGACGCCGCCGCTGTTCCTGGGTGACCACCGGGTTATCTCCTCATGCGTCTCGTACGTCGGAAGGGACGCGTGCGTCTTGTGAGCCGACCGCCTGCGTGTGCCCCGTACCGTATATGGGTTCGCTGTGGTTCCGGCAGCGCCGGTAGGCTCTGAGCCGCAGCTCGACCATTCCCCCCTGACGACAGACCGAAGGACGAACGTGCTCATTGCCGGGTTCCCCGCCGGGGCTTGGGGCACCAACTGCTACCTGGTCGCCCCCGCCGCAGGCGAGGAGTGCGTGATCATCGACCCCGGCCACCAGGCCGCGCAAGGCGTCGAGGAGGCACTCGCGAAGCATCGGCTCAAGCCGGTGGCGGTCGTCCTCACCCACGGCCACATCGACCACGTGGCCTCGGTCGTCCCCGTGTGCGGCGCGCACGACGTGCCCGCGTGGATCCACCCCGAGGACCGCTACATGATGAGCGACCCGGAGCGGGCGCTCGGCCGGTCCATCGGGATGCCGCTGATGGGGGAGCTGACGGTCGGTGAGCCGGACGACGTCCGCGAGCTGGCCGACGGCACCGCACTCGAACTGGCCGGCCTGGAGTTCTCCGTCGCGCACGCCCCCGGGCATACCAAGGGGTCGGTGACGTTCCGGATGCCCGAGACCGCGGAGATCCCGTCCGTGTTCTTCTCCGGGGATCTGCTGTTCGCCGGCTCCATCGGACGCACCGACCTGCCCGGCGGTGACATGGACGAGATGCTCGGCTCGCTGGCCCGTGTGTGCCTGCCGCTCGACGACTCGACCGTGGTGCTGTCGGGCCACGGCGCCCAGACGACCATCGGCCAGGAGCGCGCCGCCAACCCGTACCTGCGGCAGGTGGCGGCGGGCAGCCAAGGACGCGGAGCCCCCGGGGCTCCTCGACGAGGAATGTGACGAGAGATCTTCGTGAGCACCTTCAAGGCCCCCAAGGGCACGTACGACCTGATCCCGCCGGACAGCGCGAAGTACCTCGCGGTGCGTGAGGCGATCGCCGCCCCGCTGCGCAACTCCGGCTACGGCTACATCGAGACGCCCGGCTTCGAGAACGTCGAGCTGTTCGCGCGCGGGGTCGGCGAGTCCACCGACATCGTGACCAAGGAGATGTACGCCTTCGAGACCAAGGGCGGCGACCTGCTCGCCCTGCGTCCCGAGGGCACCGCCTCCGTGCTGCGCGCGGCGCTGGAGGCCAACCTGCACAAGGCGGGCAACCTCCCGGTCAAGCTCTGGTACTCCGGCTCGTACTACCGCTACGAGCGCCCCCAGAAGGGCCGCTACCGCCACTTCTCCCAGGTGGGCGCCGAGGCGATCGGTGCCGAGGACCCCGCGCTGGACGCCGAGTTGATCATCCTCGCCGACCAGGCGTACCGGTCGCTGGGGCTGCGCGAGTTCCGCATCCTGCTGAACTCGCTGGGGGACAAGGAGTGCCGTCCCGTGTACCGGGCCGCGCTCCAGGAGTTCCTGCACGGACTGGACCTGGACGAGGAGACGCTGCGGCGGGCCGACATCAACCCCCTGCGGGTCCTCGACGACAAGCGGGACGACGTCCAGAAGCAGCTCGTGGGCGCACCCCTGCTGCGGGACTACCTGTGCGACGCGTGCAAGGCGTACCACGAGGAGGTCCGCGAGCTGATCACCGCGGCGGGCGTCTCCTTCGAGGACGACCCGAAGCTGGTCCGGGGGCTCGACTACTACACGCGCACGACGTTCGAGTTCGTCCACGACGGCCTGGGATCGCAGTCCGCCGTGGGCGGGGGCGGACGCTACGACGGGCTCTCCGAGATGATCGGCGGCCCCGCGCTGCCGTCCGTCGGCTGGGCCCTCGGGGTCGACCGCACGGTCCTCGCGCTGGAGGCCGAGGGAGTCTCGCTCGAACTCCCCGCGTCCACCAGCGTGTTCGCGGTGCCCCTCGGCGAGGAGGCCCGGCGCGTGCTGTTCGGTGTCGTCACCGAGCTGCGCAGGCTCGGCATCGCGGCGGACTTCTCCTTCGGCGCGAAGGGGCTCAAGGGAGCCATGAAGAACGCCAACCGCAGCGGTGCCCGCTACACCGTCGTCGCCGGTGAGCGCGACCTCGCCGAGGGCGTCGTCCAGCTCAAGGACATGGAGTCCGGCGAGCAGGTCGCCGTCGGCGCGAACGAGATCGTGGCCGAACTCGAGGTCCGCCTGGGCTGAGGCGGGCCCGCGCCGCCGTCCGCCGGCCGGGTCCTCCCGGTCCCGGCGGGCAGCGTCGCCCCGGGCCGCCCCGGCTTCCCGGTCGCCCCTGCTCGGATCGGCGGCCTTTCGGATCGTCGGCCTGCCGGATTGCCGGCCTGCCGGCCTGTCGCCCTCTCGTCCTCTCGTCCCCCCGGTCCCGGAACGCCGGGCGGGCCCGGAGTCCCGGGCCCGCCCGGCGTTCGAGCGTCCGCCCCTTTCGGGCGAAACGGCGGGACGGCCGGTGACGGCAGGGCCCGCGTCCACCGGCCGCCGGGACGCGTCCGACGTGCCGCGCGTCGCGCCGGACGTGCGCACACCGCCGCCGGCCGCCCGCCGGAGCGGGCGTCTCCGGGCGCCCGCTCCGTACTTCCTTATGTCCATCGAACGGTGGACACGCGCGCGTGTGCGGCACAATGACCGTGCCCGGAAAGCCCTCTCAAGCTACGGAAACGGCGTGATGAGCAAGACGACAGTCAGGGAAGGCGTCCCCACCGACCAGGCCCGCTCCGCGGTCCCGCGCGCCTCGGGCGGCGGCCGCGCGTTCGCCCTGCTGCTGGTGATCACGGGAGCGGCGGGCGTGCTGGCGTCCTGGGTGATCACTCTGGACAAGTTCAAGCTGCTGGAGGACCCGAACTTCACGCCCGGCTGCAGCCTGAACCCGGTCGTCTCGTGCGGCAACATCATGAAGAGCGAGCAGGCCTCCGCCTTCGGGTTCCCCAACCCGATGCTCGGGCTCGTGGCCTACGCCGTCGTCGTGTGCGTCGGCGTGAGCCTGCTCGCCGGCGCCCGCTTCCCCCGCTGGTACTGGCTGACCTTCAACGCGGGCACCCTGTTCGGTGTGGGGTTCGTCACCTGGCTCCAGTACCAGTCGCTCTACAACATCAACTCGCTGTGCCTGTGGTGCTGCCTCGCCTGGGTCGCCACGATCCTCATGTTCTGGTACGCCACCGCGTACAACGTCCGCAACGGCCATCTGCCCGCGCCCCGCTGGGTGAAGGGCTTCCTGGACGAGTTCGCCTGGGTCCCGCCGGTCCTGCACATCGGGATCATCGGCATGCTGATCCTGACGCGCTGGTGGGACTTCTGGACGAGCTGAAGCACGAGCCCGACCACGCCACTGACAGTGCCGCCGGCCCCGGGAACCCCGGGGCCGGCGGCACTGTCAGTGGCGTGACATAGGCTTTTCCGGTGGAGCCCGACCTGTTCACCGCCGCGGCAGAAGAACGCCAGGAGAAGGACCCGTCCAGCAGCCCCCTGGCGGTGCGGATGCGTCCGCGCGTCCTCGACGAAGTAGTGGGCCAGCAGCATCTGCTGAAGCCCGGCTCACCCCTGCGCCGGCTCGTCGGTGAGACGGGGAGCGGCCCGGCCGGCCCGTCGTCGGTGATCCTCTGGGGCCCGCCGGGAACCGGCAAGACGACCCTCGCCTACGTGGTCTCCAAGGCCACGGACAAGCGCTTCGTGGAGCTGTCCGCGATCACCGCGGGCGTCAAGGAGGTCCGCGCGGTCATCGAGGGCGCCCGCCGCGCCTCCGGCGGCTTCGGGAAGGAGACCGTCCTCTTCCTCGACGAGATCCACCGCTTCAGCAAGGCCCAGCAGGACTCGCTGCTCCCGGCCGTGGAGAACCGCTGGGTGACGCTCATCGCGGCGACCACCGAGAACCCGTACTTCTCGGTGATCTCCCCGCTGCTGTCCCGCTCGCTCCTGCTGACCCTCGAACCCCTCACCGACGACGACCTGCGGGCACTGCTGCGCCGGGCGCTCGCCGGGGAGCGCGGTCTCAAGGACGCCGTCACCCTCCCCGAGGACACCGAGGAGCATCTGCTGCGGATCGCCGGCGGCGACGCCCGGCGCGCCCTGACCGCCCTGGAGGCCGCGGCGGGCTCCGCCCTCGACAAGGGCGAACCGGAGATCACCCTCCGGACCCTGGAGGAGACCGTCGACCGCGCCGCGGTGAAGTACGACCGCGACGGCGACCAGCACTACGACGTCGCGAGCGCCCTCATCAAGTCCATCCGCGGCTCCGACGTGGACGCCGCGCTGCACTACCTGGCGCGGATGATCGAGGCCGGCGAGGACCCCCGGTTCATCGCCCGCCGTCTGATGATCTCCGCCAGCGAGGACATCGGCCTGGCCGATCCGAACGCCCTGCCGATCGCCGTCGCCGCCGCCCAGGCCGTCGCCATGATCGGCTTCCCCGAGGCCGCGCTCACCCTCAGCCACGCCACGATCGCCCTCGCCCTGGCTCCGAAGTCCAACGCCGCGACCACGGCCATCGGCGCCGCGATGGAGGACGTGCGCAAGGGCCACGCGGGCCCGGTGCCGACCCATCTGCGCGACGGCCACTACAAGGGCGCGGCCAAGCTCGGCCACGCCCAGGGGTACGTGTACCCGCACGACCTGCCGGAGGGCATCGCCGCCCAGCAGTACGCGCCCGAGGAGCTCAAGGACCGCGAGTACTACACGCCGACCCGGCACGGCGCGGAGGCGCGCTACGCGGACGCGGTGGAGTGGACCAGGAAGCGCCTCGGTCGTGGGGGGTCCTGACCACCCTGTAGACTCCCCGAAGCGCTGCGTCCCGTGTCCGGCTCCGGTCGGCACCACCAGAACGGGACATCCAGCCGGAAGCCCCGCCCCCGGGCGAGGATTCCAGGAGCGTCGCGCACCGTCGAAGGTGTCGCGGGCAGCCCACCACCCTCCCGGACCTCCGGGAAACGGTCGGTGGGCCACTCGCGTGCTGCACGTAAGTGCCCAGACCAGGGGCGGCTGCCCAGCGGGTTCGACCGACCGGACCCGCGGGGTTTTCCCTGGCTGCGGATGCGACCTCCTCTAACCCTGGTGAAGCCGTATTCGCATCAGAAACATGAGGTGTTTGGTTCATGCCGAACCAGTCCCGCCCCAAGGTCAAGAAGTCGCGTGCCCTCGGCATCGCGCTGACCCCGAAGGCCGTCAAGTACTTCGAGGCCCGCCCCTACCCGCCGGGCGAGCACGGCCGCGGCCGCAAGCAGAACTCGGACTACAAGGTCCGTCTGCTCGAGAAGCAGCGTCTGCGCGCGCAGTACGACGTGTCCGAGCGCCAGCTCGTCCGCGCCTACGAGCGTGCCGCCAAGACGCAGGGCAAGACCGGTGAGGCCCTGGTCATCGAGCTCGAGCGTCGTCTCGACGCGCTGGTGCTCCGTTCGGGCATCGCCCGCACGATCTACCAGGCCCGCCAGATGGTCGTCCACGGCCACATCGAGGTCAACGGCGGCAAGGTCGACAAGCCGTCGTTCCGTGTCCGTCCCGACGACGTCGTGATGGTCCGCGAGCGCAGCCGCGAGAAGCCGCTGTTCCAGGTCGCCCGCGAGGGCGGCTTCGCCCCCGACGGCGAGACCCCGCGCTACCTCCAGGTGAACCTCCGCGCCCTGGCCTTCCGCCTGGACCGTGAGCCGAACCGCAAGGAGATCCCGGTGATCTGCGACGAGCAGCTCGTCGTCGAGTACTACGCCCGCTGATCATCCGGCGGACGTAGCACCACCTGCGCGTCAGCCCGCCGTCTCGCCGCCCTTCCGGGTGGGCGAGGCGGCGGGTTCGTGCGTTCCGGGGGGAGCCGGCGGGGTCCGCGGCGGCGGCAGCGCGCCGGGCGGCCGCGGCCCGGCACGCCCCAGGGCCCGGCCCACGGCCGCCTGCCGGCCGAGCCGGGCCCCCGCCCTGACGCACTCGTCGTACCGCTCGTCGCCCAACTGCCGGCGGGCCGTCGCCTCGCACTGCTCGTGCGGGGCGTTGTAGTACGCGGAGCCGAAGAGCGGCAGGCCGACCGAGGGCCACATGCGGGACGCGGACCCCTGGAGCACGGCGGCCTCGGCGGCGTCCCCCTCCGCGACGGTGACCAGGGCCAGGAGCTCCACCGCCAGCACGGTGCCGAGCAGGTCGTGGAAGACGTGGTTGATGTCCAGGCACTCGACGAGCAGCTCGCGCGCCCTCGCCGGATCGCCCTCGCTCCAGGCCGCGTACGCCAGGACGTAGAGCGCGTAGGCCAGCGACCAGCGCTCCCCGTGGTCCGCGCACACCCGCCGCACGTCCTCGCACAGCCGCACCGCGCCCGGCAGATCGCCCTGGAAGGCCAGTGCCATCGCCAGTTCGACCTGCCCCATCAGGACGTTGCTGTTGAGTTCGCCGATGTCGCGGTACCGGTCGAGCGCCGAGCGCAGCAGCGCCTCGGCGCGGGGCATGTCGTCGGTGACCAGCGCGAGACAGCCCGTGCGGTGCTCGGCGTAGGCGACCGCGGTGGGGTTGCCGCTGCGTTCCGCGGCCTGCCGGCACTCGTCGAGCACGCCGAGCGCGGTCGACGAGTCGCCCTGGAGGACCGACACGTATCCCAGCACCCACAGGGCCTTCAGGCGCGAGCGCTCGTGGTCGCTGTCGAGGGCCACGCTCCGCTCCAGCCAGTGCCGCCCCTCCGACAGCCGGCCGCAGCCGACCCAGTAGAACCACAGCGTGCCCGCCAGGTGCTGGCCCAGATGCCCGCCCTCCGGCTCGGTCAGGCAGTGCTCCAGCGCGCACCGCAGGTTCGGCAGTTCCGCGTCCACGCGCGCTGCCACCTCGCGCTGCCTGGGCGAGAACCAGTCCAGCTCGCACCAGGTCGCCAGGCCCATGTACCAGTCGCGGTGCCTGCGCCGCAGCCGCCCCGAGTCACCGGCCGCCGCCAGCCACTCGGCCCCGTAGGCGCGGACCGTGTCCAGCATGCGGTAGCGCACCCCGGCGGGGGTCTCCGCCCGGGTGACCACCGACTGCGTGATCAACTCGCCCAGCACGTCGAGGGTGTTGTCGGGGCGCAGACCGTCCCCGCCGCACACGTACTCGACCGCCTCCAGGTCGAACTGCCCCGCGAACACCGAGAGCCGCGACCACAGCAGCCGTTCCTCGGGCGTGCACAGCTCGTGGCTCCAGCCGATCGCCGTCCGCAGGGCCTGGTGGCGGGGAGGGACGTCCCGCGCCCCGCCGACGAGCAGCCGGAAGCGGTCGTCGAGCCTGGCCAGCAACTGTGCGGGGGACAGGGCCCGCAGCCGCCCCGCCGCGAGTTCGACGGAGAGCGGGATCCCGTCGAGCCGCCGGCACAGCTCGTACACGTCCGCACGGTTGCCCTCGTGGAGCGCGAAGCCCGGCACGCTCGCGGCCGCGCGGTCGGCGAACAACTCGGCCGACTCGCGCGGGCTCAACGGCGCCAGCGGGAACAGCCGCTCGCCCTGCACCGCGAGGGGCCGCCTGCCCACGGCGAGCACCCGCAGCCCCGGCGCCTGCCGCAGCAGTTCGACCACCATCCGTGCGCAGGCGTCCACCAGGTGTTCGAACCCGTCGAGCACGAGCAGGAGTTGACGTTCGCGGAGGTGGTCGAGCAGGACCCGGCCCGGTGGCCGTGACGTGTGGTCCGTGAGCCCCAGGGCCTCGGCGACCTCGTACTCGACGAGTTCCTCCCCGCGGACCGCGGTCAGGTCCACGTGCCACACGCCGTCGCGCGGCCGGGTCCGGGCGGCGGCCCGGACGGCCAGCCGCGACTTGCCGACGCCGCCCGTGCCGGTCACCGTCACCAGCCGCGCCGAGCCGAGCGCCGCGCCCAACCGCGAGAGTTCGGCGGAACGGCCCACGAACGCGTTGAGCTCCAGGGGCAGGTTTCCGGCCCGGTGGCCGCCCGTCCCCCTGCCGGGGCGCTGAGAACGTCGCATGGGCAACGGAGCGTACTTATCCGTGAGCACTCCGTACAATCGGCTCCCGCGGCCCGGCCGCGGGCGGGCGGTAATCCGGTACGGAGCCGCGGCCCCGGCGCGATAGGCTCGGGGGACGACTTTTCGATGGTGAGGCACGATCCAGGGAGCGGGTGCGCAGTGTCCGGTGGCGAGGTGGCCGGAATCCTGGTGGCCGTCTTCTGGGCGATCCTGGTCTCCTTCCTCGCGGTTGCTCTCGCGAGGCTGGCCCAGACGCTCAGGGCGACCACCAAGCTCGTGGCGGACGTGACCGAACAGGCGGTCCCGCTCCTCGCGGACGCCTCCTCGGCCGTTCGGTCCGCGCAGACGCAGATCGACCGGGTCGACGCCATCGCGTCGGACGTCCAGGAGGTCACGTCGAACGCGTCGGCCCTCTCCACGACCGTCGCCTCCACCTTCGGGGGCCCGCTCGTGAAGGTGGCGGCGTTCGGCTACGGCGTGCGCCGGGCCCTCGGCGGCCGCCGGGAGGACGTGCCCGCAAGGCCCGCGCGGCGTACCGTCATCGTGGGCCGCACCGTCCCGTCGGCGCGACGGGGAAAGCGGAAGAAGGACTGACGCAGCGATGTTCCGCCGTACGTTCTGGTTCACCGCGGGCGCAGCCGCCGGCGTGTGGGCCACCACCAAGGTCAACCGCAAGCTCCGGAAGCTGACGCCCGAGAGCCTCGCCGCACAGGCCGCCGAGAAGGCGATCGAGGCGGGCCACCGGCTCAAGGACTTCGCACTCGACGTCCGCGACGGCATGGCGCAGCGCGAGGCGGAGCTGGGCGAGGCGCTCGGGATCAACGAGAACCCCGAACTCCCGGCCCCCCGCCGCGTCGCAGCCATCGAGAACCGCAACGACCCGAAGTACCGCACCAACCCGACGTACGTCGAGAGGTCGACGTACTCGCACAACCGGAATGAGGACCACTGATGGAGTCGGCCGAGATTCGTCGCCGCTGGTTGAGCTTCTTCGAGGAGCGCGGGCACACCGTCGTCCCTTCGGCGTCGCTCATCGCGGACGACCCGACTCTCCTCCTGGTCCCGGCCGGCATGGTGCCGTTCAAGCCCTACTTCCTGGGTGAGGTCAAGCCGCCGTTCTCCCGCGCCACCAGCGTGCAGAAGTGCGTCCGCACGCCGGACATCGAGGAGGTCGGCAAGACCACCCGGCACGGCACGTTCTTCCAGATGTGCGGCAACTTCTCCTTCGGGGACTACTTCAAGGAAGGCGCCATCAAGTACGCCTGGGAGCTGCTGACCAGCCCCCAGGACAAGGGTGGTTACGGCCTGGAGCCCGAGAAGCTCTGGATCACCGTGTACCTGGAGGACGACGAGGCCGAGCGCATCTGGCACGAGGTCGTCGGCGTCCCCAAGGAGCGCATCCAGCGGCTCGGCAAGAAGGACAACTACTGGTCCATGGGCGTCCCCGGCCCCTGCGGGCCGTGCTCCGAGATCAACTACGACCGCGGTCCCGAGTTCGGCGCCGAGGGCGGCCCGGCCGTCAACGACGAGCGGTACGTGGAGATCTGGAACCTCGTCTTCATGCAGTACGAGCGGGGCGAGGGCACCTCGAAGGAGGACTTCGAGATCCTCGGTGACCTGCCGAGCCAGAACATCGACACCGGCCTCGGCCTGGAACGCCTCGCCATGATTCTGCAGGGCGTGCAGAACATGTACGAGATCGACACCTCCATGGCGGTCATCCGGAAGGCCACCGCGCTCACGGGCGTCGAGTACGGCGCCGCCAAGGACTCCGACGTCGCGCTGCGCGTGGTCACCGACCACATGCGCACCTCCGTGATGCTCATCGGCGACGGTGTCACCCCGGGCAACGAGGGCCGCGGCTACGTGCTGCGCCGCATCATGCGCCGCGCCATCCGCAACATGCGCCTGCTCGGCGCCACCGGCCCGGTCGTCCAGGACCTCATCGACGTCGTGATCGACATGATGGGGCGCCAGTACCCGGAGCTCGTCTCCGACCGCAAGCGCATCGAGACCGTGGCCGTCGCCGAGGAGAACGCCTTCCTCAAGACGCTCAAGGCCGGCACGAACATCCTGGACACCGCCGTCACGGACACCAAGGCCGCCGGCGGCACGGTCCTCACCGGCGACAAGGCCTTCCTGCTCCACGACACCTGGGGCTTCCCGATCGACCTCACCCTGGAGATGGCCGCCGAACAGGGCCTGTCCGTGGACGAGGACGGCTTCCGGCGCCTGATGAAGGAGCAGCGGGAGCGGGCCAAGGCCGACGCCCGGGCCAAGAAGACCGGCCATGCCGACATGGGCGCCTACCGCGAGATCGCCGACGCCGCCGGTGAGACGGAGTTCGTGGGCTACACGCAGACCGAGGGTGAGTCGACGATCGTCGGCATCCTGGTCGACGGTGTGTCCTCGCCCGCCGCCACCGAGGGCGACGAGGTCGAGATCGTCCTCGACCGCACGCCGTTCTACGCCGAGGGCGGCGGCCAGATCGGCGACACCGGTCGCATCAAGGTGGACTCCGGTGCCGTGATCGAGATCCGCGACTGCCAGAAGCCGGTCCCGGGCGTGTACGTCCACAAGGGTGTCGTCCAGGTGGGCGAGGTGACCGTCGGAGCCGGCGCCCAGGCCGTCATCGACGTGCGCCGCCGTACGTCCATCGCCCGGGCGCACTCGGCCACGCACCTCACCCACCAGGCCCTGCGCGACGCCCTCGGCCCCACGGCCGCCCAGGCCGGTTCCGAGAACCAGCCCGGCCGCTTCCGCTTCGACTTCGGCTCCCCGGCCGCCGTGCCCACGGCCGTGATGACGGACGTCGAGCAGAAGATCAACGAGGTACTCGCCCGCGACCTGGACGTCCAGGCCGAGGTCATGTCGATCGACGAGGCCAAGAAGCAGGGCGCCATCGCCGAGTTCGGCGAGAAGTACGGCGAGCGGGTCCGCGTGGTCACCATCGGCGACTTCTCCAAGGAGCTGTGCGGCGGCACGCACGTCCACAACACCGCCCAGCTGGGCCTGGTGAAGCTGCTCGGCGAGTCGTCGATCGGTTCGGGCGTGCGCCGCATCGAGGCCCTGGTGGGTGTCGACGCCTACAACTTCCTCGCCCGTGAGCACACGGTCGTCGCCCAGCTCCAGGAACTGCTCAAGGGCCGTCCCGAGGAGCTCCCGGAGAAGATCTCCGCCATGCTCGGCAAGCTGAAGGACGCCGAGAAGGAGATCGAGAAGTTCCGCGCGGAGAAGGTCCTGCAGGCCGCCGCCGGTCTCGCGGGTGCCGCCAAGGACGTGCACGGTGTCGCCCTCGTCACCGGCCAGGTCCCGGACGGCACGAGCGCCGACGACCTGCGCAAGCTGGTCCTCGACGTGCGCGGCCGCATCCAGGGCGGGCGGGCCGTCGTGGTCGCCCTGTTCACCACGGTGGGCGGCAAGCCGCTGACGGTCATCGCGACCAACGAGGCCGCCCGCGAGCGCGGGCTCAAGGCCGGTGAACTGGTCCGTACGGCCGCCAAGACCCTCGGTGGCGGCGGTGGCGGCAAGCCGGACGTGGCCCAGGGCGGCGGTCAGAACGCCGCCGCGATCGGCGAGGCCGTCGACGCCGTCGAGCGCCTCGTGGCCGAGTCGGCCAAGTGAGCGGGGGCGAGCGGGTCATGCGCCGCGGCCGCCGGCTCGCCATCGACGTCGGGGACGCCCGTATCGGGGTCGCCTCGTGCGACCCCGACGGGATCCTCGCCACCCCGGTCGAGACCGTGCCCGGCCGGGACGTCCCGGCGGCCCAGCGGCGCCTGCGGCAGCTCGTCGAGGAGTACGAACCGATCGAGGTCGTCGTGGGGCTTCCCCGTTCCCTCAAGGGGGGCGAGGGCCCCGCGGCGGTCAAGGTCCGCGCATTCGCCCAGGTGCTCGCCCGGGGGATCGCGCCGGTTCCGGTGCGTCTCGTGGACGAGAGGATGACCACGGTGACGGCCGGCCAGGGACTGCGGGCCTCGGGGGTCAAGTCCAAGAAGGGCCGGTCGGTCATCGACCAGGTCGCGGCCGTGATCATCCTCCAGCAGGCACTGGAGTCCGAACGGGCGTCGGGCACCTCTCCCGGCGAGGGCGTCGAAGTGGTCATCTGATCGCGGTACGGTAACGTTCCGCGCGATGCGGTCGTGTTCGAATAGCCTCCGCACAGGAGAGAGGCGGACGGGTGCCGTGCCGCATGAACCGGCGGCCGCCCGCCTCGCGGCTCTAGGGGATCGATGACTGAGTATGGCCGGGGCCCAGGCTCCGAACCGTGGCATCCCGAGGACCCGTTGTACGGGGACGGCGGATGGGGAGGACAGGAGGCCCAGGCGGCCCAGTCCCCCTACGGCGGCCAGCCGCAGCACTACCCGCAGCAGCCGCAGCAGAACTACGACCCCTCGCAGCAGCAACAGCAGCAGTACAACGACTGGAGCACCGGCCCTCAGTCCGGATACGACCCGTCGCAGCAGCAGTATGCCCAGGGGCAGCAGCAGTACACCCAGGACCAGCAGCAGTACGGCGGCCAGCACCAGCAGCAGTACGGCGGTCAGCATCCGCAGCAGTACGGCGGCCAGGGCGGCCAGCAGTACAACGGCGGCTGGGACCAGAACCAGCAGCAGCCCCAGCAGCCCCAGGTTCCGTACGGCGTCGATCCGAACGACCCGTACGGGGGCCAGGCCGCCGCGTACGGGCAGCAGCAGCCCGACTACTACCGGACGCCCGACGCCTACCCGCCGCCCGAGCCGCCGAGCCGCCGTCGTGCCGAGCCCGAACCGCAGCCGGACTGGGACCCGGGTCCCGACCAGGGCGAGCACGCCTTCTTCGCGGGTGGCGACGAGGACGACGACGAGTTCGACGATGACGACGACCCGCAGAGCCGCCGGCGCGGCAAGGGCGGGAAGAACGGAAAGAGCGGGAAGAGCGGCAAAGGCGGCAAGGGCGAGAAGAAGCGCCGCAGCGGCTGCGCCTGCCTGGTCGTGACCCTCGTCTTCGCGGGAGGCATCGGCGGGGTCGGCTATTTCGGCTACCAGTTCTATCAGAATCGTTTCGGCTCGGCGCCGGATTTCGCGGGCGACGGCACGAGCGCGAGTGTCAGCATCACGGTTCCCAAGGGCGCCACCGGTTATGTGATCGGCCAGCTCCTGAAGGAGGCCGGGGTCGTCAAGAGCGTGGACGCCTTCGTGGCCGCGCAGGCCCAGAACCCCAAAGGTGACACGATCCAGCCCGCGACCTATCTCCTCAAGAAGGAGATGTCGGCGGCGAGCGCGGTCGAACTCATGCTCAGCCCCAAGAGCCGCGACAACCTGATCATCGCCGAGGGCGAGCGCAACGCCGCGGTGTACAAGAAGATCGACAAGCGGCTCGGCCTCAAGTCCGGGACGACCAAGAAGGTCGCGGACAAGGAATGGCCGACGCTCGGGCTGCCCGACTGGGCCAACGACAACAAGGAGATCAAGGATCCGCTGGAAGGATTCCTCTACCCCTCCAGCTATCCCGCGGCCAAGGGCATGAAGCCCAAGGACGTCCTCAAGGAGATGGTCGACCTCTCCAAGCAGAAGTACGAGGAGTTCGGGCTGGAGAAGAAGGCCAAGGGGCTCGACCTCGACGGTCCCCTGGAGCTCCTGACGGTGGCCTCGCTCGTCCAGGCCGAGGGGAAGACCAACGAGGACTTCCGCAAGATGTCCGAGGTCGTCTACAACCGCCTCAAGCCCACGAACACGGAGACGAACCAGAAGCTCCAGTTCGACTCGTCCTTCAATTATCTGACGGGCAAGAGCAACATCGACATCAGCGAGTCCGAGATCAACAGCAACCAGGACCCGTACAACACCTACACCCAGCGCGGTCTGCCCCCCGGGCCGATCGGCAATCCCGGTGAGAAGGCCCTGCGCGCGGCGCTGAGTCCGACGAAGGACGGCTGGATCTACTTCGTCGCGACGGACGGTGTGAACAAGACCGAATTCGCCAAGACCCACGACGAATTCTTGAGGCTCAAGGAAAAGTTCAATGACAGTTCGGGCTGACGCCCGCCGAGCCGCCGTACTCGGATCACCGATCGCGCATTCGCTCTCCCCGGTGCTGCACCGCGCCGCGTACGACGAACTCGGTCTGGAGAACTGGTCCTACGATCGGTTCGAGGTCGACGAGGCGGCACTCCCCGAGTTCATCGCGCGACTCGGCCCCGAATGGGCCGGGCTGTCGCTCACGATGCCGTTGAAGCGGGCGGTCCTGCCGCTGCTGGACGGGATCAGCGGGACCGCGGCCTCCGTCGAGACGGTGAACACCGTCGTACGGGCCGAGGACGGCCGCCTCCTCGGCGACAACACCGACATCCCCGGCATGGTCGCCGCCCTGCGCGAGCGGGGCATCGAGCAGGTCGACTCGGCCGCCGTGCTCGGTGCGGGAGCCACCGCCTCCTCCGCGCTGGCCGCGCTCGCCAGGATCTGCACCGGCGAGGTCGTCGCGTACGTCCGCGGCGAGGCCCGGGCCGCGCAGATGCGGCAGTGGGGCGAGCGGCTCGGCATCGAGGTGCGCACCGAGGACTGGTCGCGGGCGGAGCGCGCCCTCACCGCCCCACTGGTCGTCGCGACGACCCCCGCGGGTGCCACCGACGCGCTCGCCCCGGCGGTTCCCGAGCGGCCCGCCACGCTCTTCGACGTCCTGTACGACCCGTGGCCCACGACGCTCGCGGCGCGCTGGTCCGCGTACGGCGGCGCCGTCGTCAGCGGTCTCGACCTGCTCGTGCACCAGGCGGTCCTCCAGGTGGAGCAGATGACGGGCCTGTCCCCGGCCCCGCTGCTCGCCATGCGAACCGCGGGCGAGAAGGCGCTGGCGGGACGCTAGGATCCCGCTTCGGTTCCGCAGGGAGCGGAGCGGGGAGAGCCGGGGGGCTGATCCATGCATGTGACGCTGGCGTCGTGGAAGTCGGAGATATTCGAGGGAGTGCTCAAGTTCCTGCCGGACTGGGTGCAGTTCACCGTCCTCGCTCTCGTGGTGCTCGCCGTCCTCGCGGGCTGGGGGCTCAAGCTGAAGCGCAAACTCGAGTACCGCCGGGCGGTGCGCCAGGGACGGCCCGTCCACGCCGCCGCGCAGTACGGACAGGGCCGCGGCGCCGACCACCTGGGCGCGTACGCGCCTGAGGCTGCCCGCCGGGACGACGCCACGACCTGACGGCCCGGTCCGTCCGTGCCCGGCGCGTCCGTCTGATGGACCGGCGGCCGGGCCACGGGCGAGGACGTGGGAGGATCGGGAGTGGCGGGCCAGGGCCGCGCACCCGGTACCGCCGTCGCCGTACGCGAGGACTCGCGTACGCAAAGGCAGCAGTACCAGGGCGCGAGCATGAGGAGCACCGTTGAGCAGGTTGCGCTGGCTGACCGCGGGGGAGTCCCACGGTCCCGCACTTGTCGCGACGCTGGAGGGACTTCCCGCCGGCGTGCCGATCACCACGGAGATGGTGGCGGACCACCTGGCCCGGCGGCGCCTCGGCTATGGACGCGGCGCACGCATGAAGTTCGAGCGCGACGAGGTCACCTTCCTGGGCGGCGTCCGGCACGGTCTCACGCTCGGCTCCCCGATCGCGGTCATGGTGGGCAACACCGAGTGGCCCAAGTGGGAGCAGGTCATGTCCGCCGACCCGGTGGACCCGCAGATCCTGGCCGAGCAGGCGCGCAACGCCCCGCTGACCCGGCCGCGCCCCGGCCACGCCGACCTGGCGGGGATGCAGAAGTACGGATTCGACGAGGCCCGGCCGATCCTGGAGCGCGCGAGCGCGCGGGAGACGGCGGCGCGCGTCGCGCTCGGCGCGGTGGCCCGCTCCTACCTCAAGGAGACGGCCGGCGTCGAGATCGTCAGCCACGTCGTCGAGCTGGCCGCCGCGAAGGCGCCGTACGGCGTCCTTCCGGTCCCCGCCGACGTCGAGAGGCTGGACGCCGACCCGGTGCGCTGCCTGGACGCGGACGCGTCGAAGGCGATGGTCGCGGAGATCGACCAGGCCCACAAGGACGGCGACACCCTGGGCGGTGTGGTCGAGGTCCTCGCGTACGGGGTGCCGGTCGGGCTCGGCTCCCACGTGCACTGGGACCGGCGGCTGGACGCCCGGCTGGCGGCGGCGCTCATGGGCATCCAGGCGATCAAGGGAGTCGAGGTCGGAGACGGCTTCGAACTGGCCCGGGTGCCCGGTTCCCAGGCGCACGACGAGATCGTGCGGACCGAGGACGGCATCACGCGCTCCTCGGGCCGCTCCGGAGGCACCGAGGGCGGTCTGACGACCGGTGAACTCCTGCGGGTGCGTGCCGCGATGAAGCCGATCGCGACCGTGCCGCGCGCACTGGCCACCATCGACGTGGCGACCGGCGAGGCGGCCAAGGCGCACCACCAGCGCTCCGACGTGTGCGCGGTGCCCGCCGCGGGCATCGTCGCCGAGGCGATGGTCGCGCTGGTCCTGGCCGACGCGGTGGCGGAGAAGTTCGGCGGCGACAGCGTGCCCGAGACACGGCGCAACGTGCGCTCGTACCTCGACAACCTGGTCGTCCGGTGAGCCCCGCGAGGGTGGTGCTGGTCGGCCCGATGGGCGTCGGCAAGTCCACCGTCGGCGCGCTGCTCGCCGAGCGCCTGGGCTGCGGCTACCGGGACACCGACGAGGACATCGTGGCCGAGCAGGGCCGTACCGTCGCGGACATCTTCGTGGACGAGGGCGAGCCCGCCTTCCGCGGGATCGAGAAGCGGGCGGTCGGCCGCGCGCTGGCCGAGCACGACGGCGTCCTCGCGCTCGGCGGCGGCTCGGTCCTCGACCCGGACACCCGCGCGCTCCTCGCGGGACACACCGTCGTCTACCTCTCCATGGACGTCGAGGAGGCGGTCAAGCGCACCGGGCTCAACACCGCCCGGCCGCTGCTCGCGGTCAACCCGCGCCGGCAGTGGCGGGACCTCATGGAGGCCCGCCGCCACCTCTACACCGAAGTCGCCCAGGCCGTGGTGCCCACCGACGGCCGCACCCCCGAAGAGGTCGCCGCGGCGGTCCTCGACGCACTGGAGTTGAAGGAAGCATGAGCGAGGCAGTGACGCGGATCCACGTCGGCGGCACAGCGGGCAGCGAGCCGTACGAGGTCCTCGTCGGTCGCCAACTGCTCGGCGAACTGGGCACGTTGGTGGGCGAGCGGGCCAAGCGGGTCGCGGTGATCCACCCGGAAGCCCTCGCCGAGACGGGCGACGCGCTGCGCGCCGACCTCGCCGGGCAGGGCTACGACGCCGTCGCCATCCAGGTGCCCAACGCCGAGGAGGCCAAGACCGCGGAGGTCGCCGCGTACTGCTGGAAGGCGCTCGGCCAGTCCGGCTTCACCCGCACCGACGTGATCGTCGGCGTGGGCGGCGGGGCGACCACCGACCTGGCGGGCTTCGTCGCGGCCAGCTGGCTGCGCGGGGTGCGCTGGATCGCCATCCCGACGACCGTGCTGGCCATGGTGGACGCCGCGGTCGGCGGCAAGACCGGCATCAACACGGCCGAGGGCAAGAACCTCGTGGGCGCGTTCCACCCGCCCGCCGGGGTGCTCTGCGACCTGGCGGCGCTCGACTCGCTGCCGGTCAACGACTTCGTCTCCGGCCTCGCCGAGATCATCAAGGCCGGCTTCATCGCCGACCCCGCGATCCTCGACCTCATCGAGGCCGACCCGCAGGCCGCCCGTACACCGGCCGGCCCGCACACCGCCGAGCTGATCGAGCGCTCCATCAGGGTCAAGGCCGAGGTCGTCTCGTCCGACCTCAAGGAGGCCGGGCTCCGCGAGATCCTCAACTACGGGCACACCCTCGCGCACGCCATCGAGAAGAACGAGCGCTACGAGTGGCGGCACGGCGCCGCGGTCGCCGTCGGCATGCACTTCGCGGCCGAACTGGGCCGCGTGGCCGGCCGCCTGGACGACGCGACCGCCGACCGGCACCGCACGATCCTGGAGTCCGTGGGGCTGCCGCTGAGCTACCGCTACGACCAGTGGCCGAAGCTCCTGGAGAACATGAAGGTCGACAAGAAGTCCCGGGGCGACCTCCTGCGCTTCATCGTCCTCGACGGACTGGCCAAGCCCACCGTCCTGGAGGGGCCCGACCCGGCGGTGCTCCTCGCCGCCTACGGCGAAGTGGCCGAATAGTCCCGACAACCCGCATTCCTGCCGATGTGCCGCCCGCGGACGGGCACTTCGGGCCGTCCCCGGCCGTTCACCAAACGACAGCCGGGGACGGTACCGTTCGGTAGGGAGCGGGGCAGGTGCCCGCTGCCAGGCCCATCGCCTGTACGAGACGGAGTGGCACCGGATGCAGCACGCAGTGGGGTCTCCGCTGCCGCCGCCCCATCAGCCGGGGCACGGACCGGCCGCAGGTTGGCCGGCGGCCGCACAACACCAGGGACCGCACCACCCGGGCACCCACCCGGGTCCCCCTCCGCATCAGCCCGCGGGCCCGCCGCCGGGCTTCGCGGGAGCCGGGGTCGGGCCCGCCGTCCCGCACCCCCCGGGCCACGCGCCGGCGCCCCACCACGCGGTCCCGCAGCACGTCCCCCAGCCGCCCGCCCCGGACACCACCGGCCATGTGCAGCTGCCGCCGGGCGGGCCCGTCCCGATGCCGAGCGCGCCGCCCGCGACCGGCACGCCCGACCCGACGTCCACGACGCTCGCCGTGCTGCTCATCGGCCCCGCCGGCGCCGGCAAGACCAGCGTCGCCAAGTTCTGGGCCGACCACCGCCGGGTGCCCACGGCGCACATCAGCCTGGACGACGTACGCGAATGGGTGCGCTCGGGCTTCGCGGACCCGCAGTCGGGGTGGAACGACCACTCGGAGGCGCAGTACCGCCTCGCCCGCCGCACGTGCGGCTTCGCGGCCCGCAACTTCCTGGCGAACAACATCTCCTGCATCCTCGACGACGCTGTCTTCCCCGACCGGCCCGTGGTGGGCCTCGGTGGCTGGAAACGGCACGTGGGTCCCGGCCTCCTGCCGGTCGTCCTGCTGCCCGGCCTGGAGATAGTCCTGGAGCGCAACGCCGAGCGCTCCGGGAACCGTCGCCTCAGCGACGAGGAAGTCGCCCGCATCCACGGCCGGATGGCCGGCTGGTACGGATCGGGCCTGCCCATCATCGACAATTCGCAGCTCGACGTGCCGACCACGGCACGCGTGCTGGACGACGTGCTGGCCCGGTCGATCGCGAGCCCGCCGCAGTGGTGACGTGCCCCGGCGCCCGCCGCGCGGGTACCGGTCCGGCCTTCGAACGGGTGCTGCCGGGGCCCCCGGGGGCCGTCGCGCCGCCCGGTCGGCCCCGCTGAACCGGCGGTTTCCGGCCCGCGCTCGTAGGCTCGGGTCATGTCAGAGGTGTACGCGGCCCGCCGGGAGCGGCTGAGGGAGCGGTGTACCGCGGGAGGCAGCGCGACAGCGCTGGTGTCCCGCCCCGCCAACGTCCGCTATCTCGCGGGCGTCGCGCCGCTGGGCGCGGTGCTCCTGCTGGGCAGCGGCGAGGACCTGCTGGTCTGCGGGAATCCCCCCGAGAACCCGTTCGCCGAGGTCCGCCCCGACGACGGCCTGCGCGTGCACGAGCTGCCGAGTCCCGGCGGCGACCCCGCGGTGGCCGCGGCGGACCTCGCCGAGGGGCAGGGCGCCGACTCGCTCGCCGTGGAGGAGCACCACCTCACCGTGGCCCGGCACCGGGCGATCGGCTCGGTGGCGCCGGGACTGCGGATCGGCAGCCTCGGGACGGCCGTCGAGCAGTTGCGTGTGATCAAGGACGAGGAGGAGGTGTCCTGCCTGCGCATCGGCGCGGAGATCGCCGACCAGGCGCTCGGCGAACTCCTGGAGTCGATCCTCGTCGGCCGCACCGAACGCCACCTCGCGCTGGAACTCGAACGCCGGCTCGTGGACCACGGCGCGGACGGCCCGGCCTTCGTCACCTCGGTCGGTACGGGCCCGCACTCCGGGCGCCGCGGCCACCGGCCCACCGACCGGCGGGTGGAGGAGGGCGACTTCCTCTCCGTCTGCCTGGGCGCCTCGTACCACGGCTACCGCTGCGAGATCGGCCGCACCTTCGTCATCGGCACCTCGCCGGCCGCCTGGCAGATCGAGCTGTACGACCTCGTCTTCGCCGCCCAGCGCGCCGGACGCGAGGCGCTCGTACCCGGTGCGGCCTGCCGTGACGTGGACCGCGCGGCCCGCCAGGTCCTCGACTCGGCGGGGTACGCGGAAGGCCTTCCCGTACTGACCGGGCACGGTGTCGGGCTCGAAATCGACGAGGACCCGCAGCTTGCCCCCGCGGCCATGGGTAAACTGGACGCTTGCGTGCCGGTCACCGTCGAACCGGGGGTCCACCTCCCGGGCCGGGGCGGTGTCAGGATCGATGACACGCTCGTCGTGCGCCCTGAGGCGGACGGCGGACCCGAGCTACTCACCATCACGACCAAGGAACTGCTCGCGCTCTAGCTCATGGAGCGGCGCGCGTGCGCCCGGGTCGTCCACGTCAGTCCAGGAGATTCCGCAACCGTGGCTTCCACGAACGACCTCAAGAACGGCCTGGTGCTCAAGCTCGACGGAGGCCAGCTCTGGTCCGTCGTCGAGTTCCAGCACGTCAAGCCCGGCAAGGGCCCGGCCTTCGTGCGCACCAAGCTGAAGAACGTGCTCTCCGGCAAGGTCGTCGACAAGACGTTCAACGCCGGCGTCAAGGTCGAGACGGCCACGATCGACAAGCGCGACATGCAGTTCTCGTACATGGACGGCGAGTACTTCGTCTTCATGGACATGGACACCTACGACCAGCTCATGGTCGACAAGAAGTCCGTCGGCGACGCCGCCAACTTCCTGATCGAGGGCTTCACCGCCACGGTCGCGCAGCACGAGGGCGAGGTGCTCTTCGTCGAGCTGCCCGCCGCCGTCGAGCTCGTCATCCAGGAGACGGAGCCGGGCGTCCAGGGCGACCGCTCCACCGGTGGCACCAAGCCCGCCACCCTGGAGACCGGCCACCAGATCAACGTGCCGCTCTTCATCACCACCGGCGAGAAGATCAAGGTCGACACCCGTACGAGCGACTACCTCGGCCGGGTGAACAGCTAACCGTGGCTGCCCGCAACACGGCCCGCAAGCGCGCCTTCCAGATCCTCTTCGAGGGCGACCAGCGCGGCGTGGACGTCCCGACGGTCCTCGCGGACTGGATCCGGCACTCCCGGTCCGACACCCGGCAGCCGCCGGTGAGCGAGTTCACCATGGAGCTGGTCGAGGGCTACGCGACGTACGCGAAGCGCATCGACGAGCTCATCTCGCAGTACTCGGTCGGCTGGACGCTCGACAGGATGCCGGTCGTCGACCGGAACATCCTGCGTCTCGGCGCCTACGAGCTGATCTGGGTCGACGCGACCCCGGACGCCGTGGTGCTCGACGAGGCCGTGCAGCTCGCCAAGGAGTTCTCCACGGACGAGTCGCCCGCCTTCGTGAACGGCCTGCTGGGCCGCTTCAAGGACCTCAAGCCGACGCTGCGCCGCGACGACGCGTGAACGTGCCGTCCGGGACCACGCCCCGGACGTGCGCGTCGTGGGCCGCTTCCGCCCCCGCGGCGGAGCAGCACCGGGTGGCGGTCCCTGGCCCCTGACGGGGCAGGCGGGGCGGACCCGCCACGGCAGTCGCGCGGCGACCGCCGTGGACGGCCCGCCGAGGGATCGCGAGAAACGAACGCCGGAGGGCCCCCAGCACCCGCTGGG
>NZ_BMWD01000003.1:325543-420812 GCF_014651055.1 Streptomyces fructofermentans | reverse complement strand
CGCCGCCGAACAAATTTTATATGGGAAAGCCCCCGCACTTCGGTGCGGGGGCTTTTCTGCGTTCAGGGTTCATTCCGACTTTCCGTGTCGCGGTCCGCTCGATCGGTCGTGGGAAATCCGGTTGGCCGGGCCGTGGAGCGCCGCTACGGTGGGCCCGCATGGAACCTGATGAGCGTCCGGCCGCCGCCGAGGGCGGCGTCGCCGCGTACACGATCCGGTCGATCCGGGCCGACGAGTGGCCCGCGGCCAAGGAGCTGCGGTTGGCCGCGCTCCAGGACCCCGTGGCCCACTTGGCCTTTCTGGAGACGTACGAGCGGGCAGTCGAGCAGCCGGACAGCTTCTGGCGGGAGCGGGCTGCCGGGGCTGCCGAAGGGGTGAAGGACCGGCAGCAGGTCGTCGCCGAGGCCCCCGACGGACGGTGGGCCGGGTCCGTCGTCGTGCTGGTCGAGGAGGCCGGGAGCGAAGGTGCCTTCGGCGGCGTGAACCTCGTGAGGCAGGGGCATCTCGTCGCTGTCTACGTGCGGCCCGGGGAGCGGGGACGCGGGCTTGCCGAGCGGCTCTTCGCGTATGCCGTCGAGTGGGCCCGTGAGGTCGCGGGCGTCGAGCGTGTGCGGCTGTTCGTGGACGAGCGCAACGGACGCGCGGAGGCGTTCTACCGGAGGTTCGGCTTCGTGCCCACGGGGGAGAGCGCCCCGGTGCCGGGGGATCCCGGTGCCCGGGAGCTGGAGTTCGTCCTCGTCGGGAACTAGTCGGCTCAGACCGGGAGTTCGTGGTGCGGCCAGCGGGAGCGGGCCTGTTCCCGGGAGCGCAGGAGAGCCAGGGTCGGGAGACCGCGGTCGGGGTCCGTTCCCGTACCCGCGGAGAGCAGTTCCGGGAGTTGGGGGAGGGGCGCCACCGCGGCGACGTCGTCCAGGACGAGCGTGAGTGGTGGGTCGAGGCGACCGGAGGATGACCGTTCGGCCATGCGCCGGCCGCGCTCGACCACGCTTGAGGCGAGGGCCGTCAGAAGGGGCATCGCGCCGGGGCGGGCCTTCGGGTCCTCGATGGGTTCACCGACCACATAGAGCGTGCCCCCTTCGCCCACGAAGGAATCCAGGGCGAGGGTGTCGGTTCGATTGGGTGTGCAGGCCTCGCGCACATTCACGGTGGAGAGGCAGGAGAGTGCACGTGCCGTCAATTCCTGCGCGATGTCCCGGCGTTCGGGGTGGGAGGTGAGGGCGGCCTCCAGTTCGCCCGCGCTGCCCGAGGCGGCCCTCGGGTTCGTGCGCAGCGCGCGTACGGCCTCCTGGACCTGAGTGCCCTGGGCCCAGCGGTGGACGTGGCGGACGGTGCGTCCGTCGACGGCCGCCGCGTGGAGGTAGCAGCGCAGGAGCGTTTCCGCCGTGTCCGCGACCATCCTGTCGATCCGCGCGGTGGGGCGGACCGGTGCCAGGAGCGCCGCCGCCCGGGCCCTCGCGACGTCCCTGTCCTCGCAGCCCGAGGAGGGGGACCAGTGCAGGCGGGCCGGGGTGTCGCACAGGTGGGAGGGGTCGTAGAGGAGGACCGGTCCCAGTTTCGCCCGGGCGTCCTTGGTCTCCGACCACAGTGCCGTGTCGGACGTGATGACCAGGGCCGGGCCGTCCGCGTCCCGGATGGCCTGGACGGCGACCGGGTGGCGGGTCTCGGCCGGGCCGAGGACGACCGGGCCGCGCGGGGTGGGGACGGTGACGGCGGCGGCCTCGGCGCGCAGGGGGTCCGGTCCGCCCGCGCCGCGTACGTCCGCTCCGGCGGGTACGGTCTCCAGCGGCCGGTTCGGCGCGGGGGCCTGTTCCACCGCGGGACGGGCCACGGCCGTGCGCGGCTCGGGCGCCGGCCGGCGCGACCGCGCGGACCCGGCGGCTTCGGTCGCCGGGCTTGCCGGCGCCGGCGTGGACGCCGGGAGGGCCGAGCGCCGGGCGCGCCCCGCCCGCCACCGGGCGACCGTGCCGAGCACGAACACGGTGAGGACCAGGAGCACCATCACCTGGCCGATGAGCAGGCCCCAGAACAGCCCGTAGCCGGAGAGCCGACTCGCGGGCGTGTCCGGCCAGGCGGCCGCCAAGTCGTGCGGGGCCGCGATCAGTTGGCGCATCGCCAGGGGCGTGCGCCGGAAGGTCACGCCGGGCGGCCAGGAACCGTGGGCGAAGAGGCCGGCCAGGCCCGTCGCCGTCCACACCATCACGGTCATGCCGAGGACGAAGGCCAGGACCCCGACCAACAGCCCGTCGGGGATGCCCCGTTCGCCTCCGTGCCGGTCGCGCTCGTCCGGTCTCATCTCGGCCGCTCCTCTACGCCACCGTGGACTCGGACGAGTCGTCGAGGTCGCTCAGATGGTGTTCCATGAACGCCGCCGCCCGTTCCTCCGCCTCCCGTTCGGCCGCGCGCAGCGCGTCGTCGGCGAGGTGGTCGGCGGACGACTCGGTCATGGCGCGGTCGGTGAAGACGAGGGGCCGTTCCGTCTCGGTGATCAGGTGCTTGACCACCTGGACATTGCCGTTGACGTCCCACACGGCGATGCCCGGGGTGAGCGTGGGGATGATCTCGACCGCCCATCTGGGCAGGCCGAGCACACGGCCCGTGGACCGTGCCTCGTCGGCCTTCTGGGCGTAGATCGTCCTGGTCGAGGCCATCTTCAGGATCGCCGCGGCCTCCTTGGCCGCCGCCCCGTCGACGACGTCCGACAGGTGGTGCACCACCGCCACGAAGGACAGGCCGAGCCGGCGGCCGAACTTCAGCAGCCGCTGGAAGAGCTGGGCCACGAAGGGGCTGTTGATGATGTGCCAGGCCTCCTCGACCAGGAAGATGCGCTTCTTCCGGTCGGGGCGGATCCACGTGTGCTCCAGCCACACGCCGACGATCGCCATCAGGATCGGCATGGCGATGGAGTTGCGGTCGATGTGGGACAGGTCGAAGACGATCAGCGGGGCGTCGAGGTCGATGCCGACCGTCGTAGGCCCGTCGAACATGCCCCGCAGGTCGCCGTCGACCAGCCGGTCGATGACGAGGGCCACGTCCAGGCCCCAGGCCCGTACGTCGTCTATGGCGACGTTCATCGCCTCGGCCGACTCCGGTTCGGGGTGGCGGAGCTGCTCCACGATGTCGGTGAGGACGGGCTGTCGGTCGACGACGGTCTCGTTCACGAACGCGTGCGCGACCTTCAGCGCGAAGCCGGAGCGCTCGTCCAGGCCGTGGCCCATGGCGACCTCGATGATCGTCCGGAGCAGCGCGAGCTGCCCGGTCGTTGTGATCGCCGGGTCGAGCGGGTTGAGCCGGATGCCCATGTCCAGGGCCGCTGTCGGGTCGAGCCGGATGGGGGTTATTCCCAGCTCCTGGGCGATGAGGTTCCATTCGCCCATCCCGTCCTCGCCCTGCGCGTCGAGGACGACGACCTGGCGGTCGCGGAACCTCAACTGCCGCAGGACGTACGTCTTCTCCAGGGCCGACTTGCCGTTGCCCGACTCTCCGAGGACCAGCCAGTGCGGTGCCGGGAGCTGCTGTCCGTAGAGCTGGAACGGGTCGTAGATGTAGCCCTTGCCGGAGTACACCTCGCGGCCGATGATGACGCCCGAGTCGCCGAGTCCCGGCGCCGCGGTCGGCAGGTAGACGGCCTGGGCCTGGCCGGTGGACGTGCGCACCGGCGGCCGGGTCGTCTCGACCTTGCCGAAGAGGAAGGACGTGAAGGCTTCCGTGAGGACGGACAGCGGATCCCGCATAGAGTCCTACCTCCGGATACCGGTCGCGAACGGGAGCGTGTTGACGAAGGCCCGGTGGTGCTCGCGGTCGCACCACTCCAGCTTCAGATACGACTTGCCTGCCGAGGCCCTTATCGTGCGCTTGTCCCGGGCCAGTGCCTCGGGGGAGCGGGACGAGACGGTGATGTAGCCGACCAGGTTGACGCCGGCCGCGCCGCTCGCGAGGTCCTCGCCCCGTTGGTCGAGGCGGTTGTGCGAGGCGATGTCGCGCGGGTCGACGGTCCGGTTCATCTTGGCCTGGCGGCTGGCTTCGGCCTCGTCGTTCGTCTTCTCGGTGAGCATGCGCTCGATGGCGATCTCGGTGGGTTCGAGGTCCATCGTCACGGCGACCGTGCGGATCACGTCGGGGGTGTGGACGAGCAGCGGGGCGAGGAAGTTGACGCCCACCGGGGTCATCGGCCACTCCTTCACCCAGGCCGTGGAGTGGCACCAGGGCGCACGGGTGGAGGACTCCCGGGTCTTCGCCTGGAGGTACGTGGGCTCCATGGCGTCCAGCTCGGCCGGCCAGGCGTTGCGCTTGGTCATGGCCTGGATGTGGTCGATGGGGTGGTCCGGGTCGTACATGGAGTGCACCAGCGAGGAGAGCCGGCCCTGTCCGAGCGGCTGGCGGACGCGGATGTCCGCCTCCTGGAGGCGCGAGCAGATGTCGGTCAGCTCGCGGGCCATGACGACGGCGAGCCCGGCGTCCTTGTCGAGCCTCCTGCCGCCCTGGGGCCGTGCGGCCCGCGCCATGGTGTGCGCCTCCGCGGCGAGTTCGCGGGAGTAGTGCATGCACGCGACCAGGTAGGCGCGGTGCTGCTCGCTGCTCGTCGACACCATCGACTGGAGCTGCTCGTAGGACTGCTGGAGCCAGCCGGGGGCCTTCTCGTCGCCGCGGCCGGCGACGTCCTTGGCGTGCGCGTCCGGGTCGGCGGGGAGCGTACGGGCGAGCATCTGGATGCGGGTGACGAAGCCGTCGCCGTTCGCCACGTGCTTGAGCAGGGTGCCGAAGCGGTCGACCAGCGCCTCCTGGTCCTCGCTGTCGCGCAGGCCGACGCCGGGGCCCTCGATCTCGATCGCGGCGGTGACGGTCTTGCGGTCGGCGTGCAGGAGCACGGCGATCTCGTCCGGCCCGAAGGGCGCGGCGAGCCAGGTGATGCGTCCGATGCCGGGGGGCGGGCCGATCTCGACCTCGCGCCCGTCGAGGCGTGTCCCGGACTCCATGACGTTGCTGCGGTAGGCGGTCCCCTGCCGCAGGCTGCGCTTGAAGCTGCGGTTGATCTCGAACCACTTGTAGAACGTCCGCCGCTTGTACGGCACGTACACCGCAGCCAGCGCCAGCATCGGGAAGCCCATGAGCAGCACGATGCGCAGGGAGAGCACGGGGACGAGCAGTCCGCACATCATGCCGAGGAACGCGCCCGCGATGATCAGCGTGATCTCGCCGGACTCGCGGTTCCGGCCGACGATCGCGTTCGGCCTTGCGCGGCCGATGAGATACGTACGGCGGGGCGCGATCGCGTGGGACACGTGGGACTCGGTCGTCAACGCCCTTCACCTCCCGTGCGGTTGTTGCTGCTGTTGCGTGAGTTGCTGGCGTGGGGGGTGTTCACCGGGCTGCTGCGCGGCGGTGGTGCGGCGGCGGGGACGGACCCGCCGCCGTTCGAGGAGCGGGTGCTGTGCGCCGACACCCCACCGGCCAGCGGGTTGGCGGGGCGCTGTCCGCCGCCCCCACCGCCTCCGCCGTTGTCGGCCCGGGTGCTGTGGGTCTTGATGCCCTGGGCGACAAGGGTCGCGGGGGAGCTGATGGCGGCCGCGGCCTTGCCCTCGGCGCCCTGCATGATGCGGTTGTTGCGGCCGTTCGCGATCTCGTCGCCGAAGCCCGGTACGAAGCGGTAGATCATCGCGCTGGCGAAGATGGCCAGCAGGATGATGGCGAGCCCCGAGACGACGGCGGAGAAGGCGTCCGGGCCGTCCTCCGCGGAGAGGGCGCCCGCGAGGCCCAGCACTATCACGATCACCGGCTTCACGAGGATGACGGCGATCATGATGCCGGCCCAGCGGCGAACATGGCCCCAGAGGTTCTTGTCGACCAGACCCGCGTAGACGACGGTGCCGAGCAGCGCGCCCACGTAGAGGAGCGCGGCACGGATGACCAGCTCCAGCCACAGGACGCCGGCGGCGAGGATCGACACGAGCGACACCACGATCAGCATGATCGGGCCGCCGCCGATGTCCGTGCCCTTGTCCAGGGCGCCGGAGAAGTTGCCGAAGAACGCGTCGGTCTGGTTGCCGCTCGTTTTCGAGAGCACCTCAGCGACGCCGTCCGTGGCCGACACGACGGTGTAGAGGATCAGCGGGGTGAAGGCCGAGGCGAGGACGGTGAGCCAGAGGAAGCCGATCGCCTCGCCGAGTGCCGTGCCCAGGGGGACGCCCCGGACGGCCCGCTTGGCCACCGCGAGCAGCCACAGGAGGAGGGTCAGGATCGTGGACGCGGCGAAGACGACGGCGTACTGCTGGAGGAACTTGGGGTTCGTGAAGTCGACGGTCGCCGTGTCCTTGACCGCTTCGCTGAGCTTGTCGATGGTCCAGGACGCGGCGTCGGCGCAGCCCTTCGCCAGGGAGGCCAGGGGGTCGAGGGCCGTGGGTGCCAGGTCGCTGGTGCCACCCCCCGAGCTCTTGTCCCCGTTCTCACGCTCGCAGTACTTCTTGGCCTCGCCGATGATGAGATCACAGGGATCGTTCGAGGGAGTCGGCGTCGGTGCGGCGTAGGCCCGAGAAGCCAGGAGCACGGCGGCGGTCTGGACACCTGCCAAGGCTCCGGCGAGCTTGAGCGCACGGCTTGGGCTAACGGGCATACGTGAACCCTCCGTACTCTTCGACGGCCTTGCTGATCTCATCGGAGGTGGCGGCCTTGTCGTCGCCGGGGACCGGGGCAGGACCGTCCACCTGGGAGTCCGCGGCGACCTTCCAGTCGTTGTCGTCCCACCGGAGGTCGAAGGTCCAGGTCTTCCACGTCGAGCGGACGGGGTCGGTCGAAGCGGTGCCGGACATGCCGATGAGGCCCATGTACCAGACGGAGACCTTGGCGCTCGTCGCGCTGTACGCACGGATCTTGGTGCCAACCGGCATGGCACGCGAGACGAACGTGCTGCCCTCCGGCGGGTTGCCGTCGGCATCGAGCCCCAGCTTGCTGAGGAAGTCCGCCGAATAGGCGGCGTCCATGGGCTCCTTGAGCTTCGCGGACGCGGCGGAGGTGTAGATGGTGTCCATGATGCTGTGTCTGCTGTCCACCTTGAACATGCCGGTCGAACCCATCGCCACTGCGTAGTTCGCCGCCGCCGATTCCGCTCCCTGCTCGGTCTGGGCGAAGCCCGAGGGGATGCCGCCTGCCTTCGTCGTGACCGGGCGTTCCCCGGAGGGGGCCGTCGGGGAGGTGTCCGCCTTGTCCCCGCCCGTGTCGCCCGATCCGGAATCGTCGCCACCGCGGTTCGCGAAGGCGATGGCCGCGATCAGGAGCACCACGACGCCCACCACGGTCACGAGGCTGCGCGAGGACGACCGGCCGCCGCGCCGGGCGCCGCCGTAGGGGTCCCCGGCACTGTCGGGGAGGCGGGTGCGCGTCTGGCCGGTACCCCCGTACCCGCCGTCGTCGCCGCGTGCTCCGTGCTCGTCGCCGGGACTCATGCCGCGTACGCCCCCTCAACCTCTTGCTGGACCGCGTGGTACGACGGTAGCCGCGTTGCTTCCCGTGCGGGCGCGGTGTGGTGACTCGACATCAGGGAAACGCAACCTCAGCCGGTGGGCACGACGGACGGGTGGGTGGAGCGGCCGGGCTCCCGGCCGGGGCGCGGGACGCCGGGCGGGCGGACACCTAGACGGCCATGCCGTACACAATGGTGAAGAGCGTGCCGAGTGAACCGATGATGAAGACCCCGGTGAGGCCCGCGATGATGAGGCCCTTGCCCTGTTCCGCGCTGAAGGTGTCGCGCAGTGCCGTCGCGCCGATGCGCTGCTTGGCCGCACCCCAGATCGCGATACCCAGGCAAAGGAGGATGGCGACCGCCATCACGACCTCGATCATCACCCGCGCTTCGTTGCCCAGGCTGCCGAAGGGACCCCAGTCCGGGGCGATCCCGCCGATGATCGTGTTGATGTCGCCCTTTTCGGCTGCGAAAAGCATGTAAGTCACCGCCCCTAGTGGGTTGTTCTGCATCCCCTGCCACTCTGCGCAGAGGTCAGGCTCATTCTCGCCGACAAAGCCGCCGTCGTATGTCGACTTGACGTCATTGGTTGGCGGGTTTCGTACGAATCTCTTGTCATCGGCCCTCGCGGTGCCCAGTCGGGCCCGGGGGACGGGGTCCGAGAAGGCGTATTGTCACTCTGTGTATCACGGCAGGTCACGCCGGGCAATGAAGTCGAACCGGAGTCGAACCAGAACCTGACGTGTGGTTCCGTCGTTGAGCCCTGTTACGCCACTTCCCGCGGCCGGCGCCGGTTCCGCCCTCCCGTCGAGCCCGATCCCGTCCGCTGTGCGCCGGTCAATCGTGCCGATGTCCTCCGGGCCGTCCGTCTCCTCACGGGTGGACAGTGTCACTGCGGACCTGTGGACCTGTGGACCTGCGCGCAGGCTATCCGGCGGGCGGCCGACGGAATGTGGCGGGGTGTCAGGATCGAGGCCGCCGACGCCCGCCCGTACCGGGGCCCGGGAAGGGGGCGGTCACGACCGGGTGCCGACCGCCCGCCCCCGTACGAAGTGGTCGAACTCGCCCGCCCGCACACCGCGCACGAAGACGTCCCACTTCGCCCGTGTCGTCGTGACCACGGTGGAGGGGTCGCCGCTCTCCCTGATGAGCACGAGGTCGCCCGGGCCGAAGGCCAGCTCGATCCGCGGTCCGCGCCGCCTGTCCGCGGCCCGCGGCGGCCTCCTGTCCTTCAGTACGGAGACCAGCTCGCCGAAGGCCTGCGGGGTGGTGCCGAGTATGGACTCGCTCGGATCCCCGCTCTCCCTGAGCCGGATCGTGCGGGTGCCTTCCGCCGCTACGTGCACGCAGGAGTTGCCCTGAGCGCAGTAGGACGACTTCTGCCAGGTGAGCACGTGCATCTGGGCTCCTCACAGGTCCTGGACGACTTTGTGGATGAAGTCCCTCGACTCCGTCGGCGGGAGGGCGCTGGCCTCCATGCGGTCGAGGAGTACGCGGTACTTGTCGAGCTGTGCCTCGGAGTCGAGGAACGCCGGGCCGTGGGACTGGTCGAGGTTCACGGTGTCGAGCTGGGGCACCGGACCGTCGGAGTAGTAGATGGACTGGCCTGAGCCTGGGAACGTCCCTGCGTCGAAAGGGATCACGTGAAGGGTGATGTGCGCCCGCTCCCCCATGTCCAGCAGGTGCTGGAGCTGTGCGCGGGTCACCGCGGGGCCGCCGAACTTCATCCGCAGGGCCGCCTCATGAATGACCGCCCGGTGAGGTGTGGGCGACTCCCGGTAGAGCACGGCCTGGCGCTTCACTCGGAACGACACCCGGTGCTCGATGTCTGGCGGGGCCATCTCGGGCACGTCCTGGCGGAAGATCTCGCGAGCGTAGTCCGTGGTCTGGAAGAGGCCGGGGATGTGCACGGTCACCGCAGAGCGCAGGCGCGTGGCGTGGTGTTCGACCTCGGCCATGTCGAGCAGGACGGCGGGCAGGCGCTCCCTGTACTCCTCCCACCAGCCGCGCGCCCGCTCCGTTGCCATCTCGGTGAGCGCTTCGACCAGGGCCTTGTCCCCGCAGTCGTAGTGGCAGGCCAGCGTGCGGACGCGGTCCGCGCTGACGCCCGCGCGGCCGGCTTCGACGTTGCTGATCTGGTTCTGCTGCACGCCCAGCAGTCGGCTGGCCTGGGTGGATGTCAGGCCGGCGCGCTCCCGAAGTTTGCGCAGTTCGGTGCCCAGGCGTAGTTGACGACCCGTCGGATTGCTTCTCACGGGTTGCCCCGCCTCCCTACTTCACTCACACGGGTGGTTGATCAGGGTTTTGATGGAAACCGTGTAAGAACTTTACTCCGCACCACTACGTTGATGCGTGGGCGTCCCGCCCAGAAGCACCCCGCTCGACGGAGCGGCCGCGGTCACTGGGCACTCGTACGCACATCACCCAACTCCCCTCCGAACCGGGAGACTTCCCATGGTCACCGTATCGCCGTCCTGGGCCTACGCCCTCCAACTCCCGCACGATCCACGCGCACCGGGCATCGCCCGCGCCACCCTGCGGGCGGTGCTCGCCACGCACGGGCTCGGCGGGCTCGTCCCCACGGCGGAACTGCTCGCCGCCGAGCTGCTGACGAACGCCCACCGGCACACCCGCGGGCCGTACGCCCTGAGGCTGCGGGCCGCCGGGCCCGGACGGCTGCGGATCGGGGTGTGGGACTCCGATCCCACCGTGCCGCCCGGCTTCGGCCCCGGCTCCGAGCCCGCGCGGGCCGCACCCGACGCCGAGTGCGGCCGGGGGCTTGAGCTGGTGCGGGCGTGCGCCGAGGAATGGGGCGCCCACGTGCTGCGCGAACCGGGCGCCTCGAAGGGCGGCAAGCTGCTCTGGGCCGAGTGCGGTGGCGCGGGCGGTTGATCATTCCGTGGCGGGGCGGCCGCCTCTACACTGGCGCTCGGCGGACTACCGTGCGGCGAGGGGCGGTTGACGGTGCGTAAGGCGTGGATCGTGGGAACCGCCACCGTGGGGGCGGGCCTCAGCTTCGTCCTGCTGCTGGTCGTCGGCGTCTACATGGTGGCCGGCAACCTCGCCAACGGCGTGGGGAAGGGTGCCGTCGGCCTGGCCAAGGGAGCCGTGCCGGCGGCCTATCAGCCGCTTGTGCAGAGGTGGGGCAATCTGTGCAGCGCGATCAATCCCGCACTTCTCGCCGCACAGCTCTACCAGGAGAGCGGCTTCAATCCCCGCGCCAAGAGCCCGGCCGCCGCGCAGGGGATAGCGCAATTCATCCCCGGAACGTGGGCGACCCACGGAATCGACGGCGACGGGGACGGCGACCGGGACGTATGGGATCCGAATGACGCGATTCCGTCGGCGGCCAAGTACGACTGCACGCTGGCGAAGTACGTGAAGGACGCCCCCGGCGACCCGACGGAGAACATGCTCGCCGCGTACAACGCGGGGGCGTACGCCGTCATCAAGTACGGGGGCGTTCCGCCGTACAAGGAAACGCAGAACTACGTGAAGACGATCACGACCCTGGAGGAGAGCTTCGCGGCCCCGGTCGGCCGGGTGCAGCCCTCGCAACAGGCCGCCGGGGCGATCCACTACGCGCAGAAGAAGCTCGGAACGCTCTATCTGTGGGGCGGGAACGGCACCGCTGACCAGGGAGGACGCTTCGACTGCTCGGGGCTCACCAAGGCGGCGTACGCGAATGTGGGGATCACGCTGCCCCGGGTGGCCAACGACCAGTACAACGCCGGTCCGCACCCCCGGCGGGACGAACTGCTGCCCGGCGACCTGGTCTTCTTCTCGGACGACCTCACCAACTCCCGGGCCATTCGCCACGTGGGCATCTACGTCGGCGGCGGATACATGATCGACGCGCCCCGGACGGGTGCCGTCATCCGGTTCGACCCGATCGACACACCCGATTACTTCGGGGCGACCCGGGTCACCGAAGATGGCGCGAAAGCATTGCCCACCACAGTGTGAAACCCTGCCCTGAGCTGCGGGTTCGTGTCTCTCTTCGATAACGTCTGCGTGATCATTCGGTGGAGGGTGGAACCTATTGAAGGGGACTGTGCGTTCCTGTTCCTGTAGCCGACGACGGGGGTTGATGGCGCCGCGCACCGGTGGTGCGTCGGGAACACGACGACGAAGGAGCCGTTCGCACCATGGCTGGACTCGCCGAATCCGGGGCGAACCCTGACGTCGACCTGCTCTACGAGATCAACGGCCTCGCAAAGGACGCTCCCCACTGGTTCGACCGCGTCATGGAATTCGTCGGCGAGTGGGGCCTCCTGCTCACCATGATCGGGCTCCTGCTCGCGTGCTGGGCGATCCTGCGGCGGCGGAGCGGTGAGGACACCGCGTCCTCGATCGCCGCGCTGGCCTGGGCGCCGCTCGCGGCCGCGGTCGCCGTCCTCGTGAACGTGCCGATAAGGGGTTTCGTCGAGCGACCCCGTCCCTTCGTCGACCACGAGGGACTCGAAGTCCTCATCGGCGGCAAGACCGACTTCTCGTTCGTGAGCGATCACGCGACCCTCACCATGGCGATGGGTGTCGGGCTCTTCGTCGTACACCGCAAGCTCGGCCTCTTCGGAATCGCGCTCGGCCTGATCGAGGGGTTCTGCCGGGTCTACATGGGCGTGCACTATCCGACCGACGTCATCGGTGGATTCGCCCTGGGAACAGCGGTCGTCCTCCTGCTGTCACCGATCGCGACCGCGCTGCTCACGCCGGTTGCCCGCGCCGTCGAGCGGTCGCCGCGCGCCGGATGGCTGATCCGGGCCAGGGGCACCTCCGCCGACGAGCAGGACGTGGTGCCTGGGTCCCGGGCGGGAGCCGAGTCCGAGGAACGCGACCTGGCCGCCTGAGGCCGCTCCGGGTTCCGGGCCGGACCGCGTAGCCCGCGGGCGGTGCTCCTCGGTCCCGACCCCGACCCCGCCCGCGGTCCCGCGCCCGACCGCGGCCGGTGACGTCCGCCGGCCGGAGGGCCTTCCGGGAGTCAGAGGGACTGCGGGAAGGTGAAGAACCCCGTGGGGTCGTACTTCTCCTTCACCGTCCTCAGCCGCCGGGCCGCCGAACCGTAGTAGGCCCGGCGCCAGTCGGCGAGGCCCGGGTCCGTGTAGTTCTGGTACGCGGCACCAGAGGCGTGGGGCCGCATCGACGTGTGAGTCCCCGTCAGCCAGGCCCGCGCGTCCGCCCCGGAGGTGCCCGGACGCCAGGCCGCCAGGTACTGGGCCAGCATCCGTGAACGGCGGTGGACGAAGGCCGTGGCGGTGGGGTCGACCCGGTTGACCGCGCCGCCCAGCGCGGTCAGGGCGACACTGCCCGTGCCGCCCCGCATCCCGGCCAGGCGGGCCAGCAGCGTCCGCACGCCCGCCGCCCCGATGGACCTGTCGAAGAAGTCCGAGCGGGCCGCGTAGGTCTCGCGGCGCAGTGCGCCCTCGGGGGAGCGGCCCGGGGTGGAACCCGGCAGATGGCACTGGGCGCCGGTCGCGAAGGACGAGCAGCCCGCGTACACCTCCATCGACTCCTGGTACGAGCGCCGCCTGAGGGAGACGCCGCTCGCGGAGGCGCCGACGCGGGCGGCGAGCCGGTCGACGGCGTTCTGGAGCTCGCCGTAGGTGCCGAGGGAGAAGGCCGAGACGGAGACGGTGGGCGTGCCGCCCGCGGTGTTCGAGAGGTGGCACGCGGACCAGATCTCGTCCGGCTGGTCGGGGCCCCACTCCTGCCAGGCGGTCAGGACGGCTGCGGCCCTGGACCACGGCCACGACATGTTCGCCGTGACGGCCTGCGGCGCGGGGTGGGTCCGGAAGCGCAGTTCGGTGACGACGCCGAAGTTGCCGTTGCCCGCGCCCCGTAGCGCCCAGAACAGGTCGTCGCCGCGGGTCTCGTCCACCGTCAGCTCCCTGCCGTCGGCGGTGACCAGCGTCGCCCGGGTGAGGCTGTCGCACGTCAGGCCGTAGGCGCGGGACACCACCCCGTGGCCGCCGCCCAGTGTCAGCCCCGATATGCCGACCGTCGGGCAGGAGCCGGCCGGGATCGTGACGCCCTTCGCGGACAGCGCGCGGTAGACGTCGATCAGCTTGGCCCCCGCGCCGACCACGGCCTCGCCGCCCGAGGCGCGGACCCGGGACAGCTCGGAGACGTCGACGACCAGGCTGCCGTCGCCCGAGGACCAGCCGGCGTAGGAGTGGCCGCCGTTGCGTATGGCGACATGGAGGTCGTGGGCGCGGGCGTACGACAGGGCCGTGCGGATGTCGTCGGCGTGGGAGACGTACGCCACGGCGGCGGGCCTCAGCGAGTCGAAGCGCGTGTTGTACAGCTGGCGGGCCGCCGCCCAGGTGCTCTCGCCGGGGCGGACCAGTGTGCCGTCGAGGTCCCGTGCCAGGGCCTTCCAGTTGGCCGCCGCGGAGCCTCCCGCCCCGGCGGCGGCACCGGACGCGCCCGCCGTGCCCTCACCGGCCCCGCCGCTCCTCCCGCCGGTACCGCTTCCTTCGGCGTGCGGTCGCGGACCGCCGCCCGGGGCGCACGCCGCCGTGACCGCCGTGGCAGCCATCGCGGCGCCTCCGCCCATGAACGTACGCCGCTGCATCTGGTCCTCCCCTTCGGCCCCGTCGGAGGAGACGGGGTCCGGGCCCGCCGGGTTCCCCGGCTCGCGCGCCGGGAACCGCAGGCCGTGGTGCGGGTGGGGGTGCAGGGGCGTACGGTTTTCGGCCACCCGCGGGCCGGATCCGGCGAGCGGCGGTGGGGTCGGGCGCCGGACGCGTACCCGGGCGTGCCGGGGCCGGACGGCGGGTGCGCGGGATGCGTGCAGGGGCGCGCGGGGCCCATGTGGGGGCGTGCAAGGGCTCGGTGAGCGCCCTCCGTGGCCGCCCGCCATCCGAAGCGCGGGGTTCCGTCGGCCGGTACCTCCGCGTGTTCCGCCCGTGAGCGTTCCGTGACCTCACCGCACTGACGGCAGGGGTTCACCCTCCGTTCACTCACGGCCATCGGCGGCTTCACCTGTTCTGCCTAATTTCGGCCTTACCCGGTGCGTGGCGCTAGCGGAAGCGAACCCGTGTGCCGGTGGATGAACAGTAAGTACGACGGCAGTCTCGGACGGACCGGAGGCTGCACCACTACCCCGCACGCCGCCACCAGACGGCGGCTTCTGGAAGGAACCCCCGAAAGTGAAGCTTCAGCGCAAGAACCGGCTTCGCGCCCTTTCCCTCGGTGCTGTCGCCGTCTCCGGCGCCCTGGCGCTGACGGCGTGCGGCTCCGACGACACGGGCGGCGGCAGCGGTGCCAGCGGCGCCCCCAGCGCGGCCGCCGGCTCGATCAAGTGCGACGACGCGAAGGGTGAACTGCTCGCCGCGGGTTCCTCCGCGCAGAAGAACGCCATCGACGCCTGGATGAAGCAGTACACCGCGTCGTGCAAGGACGTCCGGATCAACTACAACCCCAACGGTTCCGGCGCCGGCATCACCAACTTCCTCCAGGGCCAGACCGCCTTCGCCGGCTCGGACTCCCCGCTGGACGCGGAGGAGATCGCCAAGTCCAAGGAAGTCTGCAAGGACAGCCAGGCCATCGACCTGCCGATGGTCGGCGGCCCGATCGCCGTCTCGTACAACCTGCCCGGCGTGGACGGCCTCGTGCTGGACGCCCCGACGCTGGCCAAGATCTTCGACGACAAGATCAAGACCTGGGACGACGAGGCCATCGCGAAGCTCAACCCCGACGCGAAGCTGCCCGGCACCAAGATCCAGACCTTCCACCGCTCGGACGACTCCGGCACCACGGACAACTTCACCAAGTACCTGAAGGCCGCGGCCGCCGACAACTGGAAGTACGAGGGCGGCAAGGCCTGGCAGGCCAAGGGCGGCCAGTCGGCCTCCGGTTCCTCCGGTCTCGCCCAGCAGGTGACCCAGACCGCCGGCGCCATCTCCTACATGGAGCTCTCGTACGCCAAGGACGCCCAGACCGTCCACGTCAAGACGGGTGCGGCCACGCCGGTCGAGGCCACCGTCGACAACGCCACCAAGGCGATCGCCGAGGCCAAGGTCGTCGGCGAGGGCTCCGACCTGGCGCTGGAGCTCAACTACGAGCCCACCGCCGACGGCGCCTACCCGATTACTCTCGTAACGTACGAAATCGCCTGCGAGAAGGGCAACAAGGCGGAGACCCTCGCCGCCACCAAGTCGTTCCTCACCTACGTGGCGAGCGAGGAGGGCCAGGCGATCCTCAAGGACGCCAGCTACGCCCCGATGCCCGAAGAGATCATCACCAAGGTCCGCGAGACGGTTGCCAACCTGAGCTGACCCGAGTGTGCGGCTCGCCCCGGAGTCCCCGGAGCGGGCCGCACCGTCCGGTGCACCGCCGCTTGGAGCCCTCACCCCCGGGCTCCGCAGACCGGAGAACTCCATGGACATATCCACTCAAGACGCACCCGTCCCTCCTCCCGCCCCGGCTCCGTCCCTGGAGCAGAAGCGCGCTTCCCGCGGTGCCACCCGTCCCGGTGACAGGGTCTTCCTCGGCCTGTCCCGAGGGTCCGGCATCCTGCTCCTGGTGATCATGGCCGCCATCGCCGGCTTCCTCACCTACCGAGCGGCCCTCGCGATCTCCGAGGACGAGGCCAACTTCCTCACCAGCTTCGAGTGGGACGCGAACGGCACGCCCCCGAAGTTCGGCATCGCGGTCCTCGCCTACGGCACGGTGATCTCGTCGGTCATCGCCATGGTGATCGCGGTCCCGATCTCGGTCGGCATCGCGCTGTTCATCACGCACTACGCCCCGCGCAGGCTCGGCGGGGTCATCAGCTACGTGATCGACCTGCTCGCCGCCGTCCCCTCCATCGTGTACGGCCTCTGGGGCGCCCTGGTCCTCGTACCGCACCTCAACGGCCTCTACGGCTGGCTCGACGACTACCTCGGCTGGACCGGTGTCTTCGAGTGGCAGGGCGGCGCGGCACGCTCCCTGTTCACCGTCGGCATCCTCCTCGCGATCATGATCCTGCCGATCGTGACCAACGTCAGCCGCGAGGTCTTCCGCCAGTCGCCGCAGATGATCGAGGAGGCCGCGCTGGCCCTCGGCGCCACGCGCTGGGAGGTCATCCGCATGTCGGTGCTGCCCTTCGGCCGCTCCGGCGTGATCTCCGCCTCGATGCTCGGCCTCGGCCGCGCGCTCGGCGAGACGATGGCCGTCGCCACGGTCCTCTCGCCGTCGTTCCTGATCAACGCCAGCCTGCTCGACCCGGGCGGCGGCACCTTCGCCCAGAACATCGCCAGCAAGTTCGGTGAGGCCACCCCGGTGGGCCGGGACGCCCTCATCGCCTCCGGCCTGGTGCTGTTCGTCATCACGCTGCTGGTCAACGGCGCGGCCCGCGCGATCATCGCCCGCCGCAAGGAGTACTCGGGGGCCAACGCATGAGCCACGCCGTCACGGAAAAGCGCCCCAGCTCCCTCAAGGGCGGCAGTCTTCCCCGGTGGAGCGCCTGGGCCGTCGCCCTGGCCGCCACGGGCGCCGGCCTCGGCATCAGCGCCGCCGCCGGGCTGGACAGCAGCATCCAGTGGGCGCTGATCGCCGCGCTGCTCTTCGTCCTGGTGAACTACGTCCTCGCCGTCCGGGTGGAGGGCCGCAGGCAGGCCAAGGACCGGCTCGCGACCAGCCTCGTGTGGGTCGCGTTCCTCCTCGCCGTCATCCCGCTGGCCTCCCTCATCTGGGAGACGGTCAGCCGCGGCCTCAAGGTCTTCGACGTCTACTTCCTCACCCACTCGATGGGCGTGGTCTCCGACACCGAGCCGGGCGGCGGCATCTACCACGCCATCATCGGCACCCTGGAGCAGGTCGCCCTCGCCACCCTGATCGCCGTGCCGATCGGTGTGCTCACGGCCGTCTACCTGGTCGAGTACGGGCGGGGCAGGCTCGCGAAGACGGTCACCTTCTTCGTGGACGTCATGACGGGCATCCCGTCGATCGTCGCCGGCCTGTTCATCCTGAGCATCATGCTCATCCTCGACCTCCAGCCCTTCGGGTTCGCCGGTTCGCTCGCCCTGGCCATCCTGATGATGCCGGTGGTGGTCCGGTCGACGGAGGAGATGCTCAAGCTCGTGCCGAACGAGCTGCGCGAGGCCTCCCTCGCCCTCGGCGTCCCGAAGTGGCGGACCATCATGAAGGTGGTCCTGCCGACGTCGATCGGCGGCATCACCACGGGTGTCATGCTCGCCGTCGCGCGCATCATGGGAGAGACCGCGCCCGTGCTGCTCCTCGTCTGGGGCGCCGACTACATCAACAACAACCCCTTCGAGGGCGCCCAGGCCTCGCTGCCGCTCTACATCTACGAGCAGTACGCGAACAGCGCCGGCAGCCCGGCGGCCTACAACCGTGCCTGGGCGGCGGCGCTGGCCCTGATCGCCATCGTCATGATCCTCAATCTCGCGGCTCGCGGCATCGCCCGCTGGAAGGCCCCGAAGACCGGTCGCTGACGCGGCCGAACAGCGACCGGACTCAACTCCGCGAAAGAAGCAGTGAACTCATGGCCAAGCGAATCGACGTAAGCGGACTCACCGCCTACTACGGCTCCCACAAGGCGATCGACGACATCTCGATGACGGTCGAGCCCCGTTCCGTGACGGCGTTCATCGGCCCGTCCGGCTGCGGCAAGTCGACCTTCCTGCGCACGCTGAACCGTATGCACGAGGTCACCACCGGCGGACGGGTCGAGGGCAAGGTGCTCCTCGACGACGAGGACCTCTACGGGCAGGGCGTCGACCCCGTCGCGGTGCGCCGCACCATCGGCATGGTCTTCCAGCGTCCGAACCCCTTCCCGACCATGTCGATCTTCGACAACGTCGCGGCGGGGCTGAAGCTCAACGGGTCCTACAAGAAGTCCGAACTGGGCGACGTCGTCGAGAAGTCGCTGAAGGGCGCCAACCTCTGGAACGAGGTGAAGGACCGGCTGAACAAGCCCGGTTCGGGCCTCTCCGGCGGTCAGCAGCAGCGGCTCTGCATCGCGCGCGCGATCGCGGTCGAGCCGCAGGTGCTGCTGATGGACGAGCCCTGCTCGGCGCTCGACCCCATCTCCACGCTCGCGATCGAGGACCTGATCGGTGAGCTGAAGGAGCGCTTCACGATCGTCATCGTGACGCACAACATGCAGCAGGCGGCGCGGGTCTCCGACCGTACGGCGTTCTTCAACCTGTCCGCCGTCGGGCAGCCCGGCCGGCTGATCGAGATAGACGACACGGAGCGGATCTTCTCCAACCCGTCCGTGCAGGCCACCGAGGACTACATCTCCGGCCGCTTCGGCTGAGCCGGTCCCTCTCCCAGACCCCTCGCGGTGCTGCATGGCGGTGCCACCGCGGGGCCACCAAGGGCCCGCCCCCCGTTCCCGGGGGGCGGGCCCGTCGGCGTTCCCGGGCCGTTGCCTGGCCGGCGGGGCGGGGGCGCCGTCCGTGCCCGCGGGGCGGGGGCGCCTGTGCGGGGCGCCCTGCCCGGCGGGTGGGCGGGGTGCCGGTTCGGCGGGTGGGGGAGGGGGGTGCCTGGTCCGCGTGTACGAGGCGATGGGGGCCGCCAGGCCGGCGGAGAGGCGGGCACGTGGGAGAGGCGGTGCCGGGTGACCGGGGGCTGTTCCGGGGGGTGTCGGCGGGGCCGTCGGCCCGAGGCGCGGGGTGTCGGAGGGCGGAGTCTCGGCGGGGGCGGGTGCCCCGAGCGTCGGAGGGCTTCCCGGCGGGGGGTGCCCGAGGCGCGGGAGTCGGCCCGGTGCGTGCTGCCGGGGCCGGGCCGGGGCCGGGCCGGGCCGGGGCGGCGTGGCGGCGTGGCGGCGTGCGTGGCCGGGCCGTGGACGCGGAAGGCCCCCTCGCGCTTCATAGGAGCGGGAGGGGGCCGAGCCCGAGAGGCGGTGGAACGGCCTACAGGAAGGCCAGGTTCACGATCCAGAAGCTGCCGGCCGCGACCAGGGCGGCCGCCGGCATGGTGATGAACCAGCCGAGCACGATGTTCTTGGCGACGCCCCAGCGCACGGCGTTCACGCGCTTCGTGGCACCGACACCCATGATCGCCGACGTGATCACGTGGGTGGTGGAGATGGGCGCGTGGAACAGGAACGCGGACGTGAACATGATCGACGCACCCGTGGTCTCCGCCGCGAAGCCCTGCGGCGGGTCCAGCTCGATGATCTTGCGGCCCAGCGTCCGCATGATGCGCCAGCCGCCCGCGTACGTGCCCAGCGACAGCATGACGGCACACGCGATCTTGACCCACACCGGAATCGGGTCGCCCGCGTCCTCGACGTCCGCGATGACCAGGGCCATCACCACGATGCCCATCGTCTTCTGGGCGTCCTGGAGGCCGTGGCCGAGGGCCATGCCGGCCGCCGACACGGTCTGGGCGATACGGAACCCGCGCTTGGCCTTGTGGGGGTTGGAGCGGCGGAACATCCACATGATCGCGGCCATCACGAGGTAGCCGACCACGAGGCCCACCACCGGCGAGATGAACATGGGGATGACGACCTTCTCCAGGACGCCGGACCAGTACACCGTCGTACCGCCGGCGAGCGCCGCGCCCACCATGCCGCCGAACAGCGCGTGCGAGGAGGAGGACGGCAGGCCGAAGTACCACGTGATGAGGTTCCACGTGATCGCGCCCACGAGGGCCGCGAAGAGGATGCCCATCCCCTTGGAGCCCTCGGGCGTCGAGATCAGTCCCTCGCTGACGGTCTTGGCGACCCCGCTGCCGAGGAAGGCGCCCGCCAGGTTCATGACCGCGGCCATCGCGAGAGCGGCCCGCGGGGTCAGCGCGCGGGTCGACACCGAGGTGGCGATCGCGTTGGCCGAGTCGTGGAAGCCGTTCGTGTACGTGAAGAAGAGCGCGACCCCGATGGTCGCGACCAGTGCGAAGGTGTCCATGAAGGGGTCAGGACTCCTTGACCGCGATGGTCTCCACCGTGTTGGCGACGTGCTCGAAGGCGTCGGCGGCCTCTTCCAGTACATCCACGATCTGCTTGAGCTTCAGCACCTCGATGGCGTCGTACTTGCCGTTGAAGAGCGTGGCCAGCAGCTTGCGGTGGATCTGGTCGGCCTGGTTCTCCAGGCGGTTGACCTCGATCCAGTACTCGGTGAGGTTGTTCATCGTGCGCAGGCTCGGCATGGCCTCGGCGGTCAGCTCGGCGGCGCGGGCCAGCACCTCGATCTGCTGCTCGACGCCCTTCGGCAGGTCCTCCACCTGGTAGAGGACGACCAGGTCGACGGCCTCCTCCATGAAGTCCATGATGTCGTCGAGGGACGAGGCGAGGTTGTAGATGTCCTCGCGGTCGAACGGCGTGATGAACGAGGAGTTCAGCTGGTGGAAGATCGCGTGGGTGGCGTCGTCACCGGCGTGTTCCGCGGCCCGCATCCGCTCTGCGATCTCGGCTCGGCCGGACGAGTCCGCCCCGAGCAGTTCCATCAGGAGCTTCGAGCCCGTGACGATGTTGTCCGCAGACGCGGCGAACATGTCGTAGAAGCTCGTCTCCCTGGGGGTCAGACGAAATCGCACGTGTGGTCCTCGGATTGCTTCGGTGTCGGTCAGGCTGATGCTAGGCGCATCATCCGGCCACGGCTAACCGGCCGCCCCCCAGTGTCACCCATCGGGCAAAGTGATCGGCACGGGGTCCTCCGAGGCCGTCGGCCAAGGGCCCTATACCCAGCAAAGTTCGTTACCATATACCCGGTAGGGGTATCAGTCAGCAGGAGGACGCGATGACGACCACCGAGGCCGGTGCGGCAGCTCCCTCCGAGGAGTCCCAGGAGGCCGGAGCCCAGGAGATCGTGACCGACCACGACCGCGGGATCCACGGCTACCACCACCAGAAGGGCGAGCACCTCAAGCGGCTGCGGCGCATCGAGGGCCAGATCCGGGGCCTTCAGCGGATGGTCGACGAGGACGTCTACTGCATCGACATACTCACGCAGGTGTCCGCCTCCACGAAGGCGCTCCAGTCCTTCGCCCTGCAACTCCTGGAGGAGCACCTCCGCCACTGCGTCGCGGACGCCGCCGTCAAGGGCGGCGCGGAGATCGACGCCAAGGTGGAGGAGGCCACGAAGGCCATCGGGCGGCTGCTGCGCACCTGACGCCCGGGCCGCCACCCGCCGTTCCCGCGCAGGGGAGTCCGGGGCGGGGAGCGGGCCCGTGCCGCCCGGGGCGGGTGCGCGGGCGTTGCCGTACGGCATGAACAGGTCGGGACGGGTCCGGTCGGGGCCGGTGGACCGTGCCCCGGGCGGTGCGGGGTTCCGGGGCCGGGGGTCCGGACCGCGGCTTCGGGAGACGGGCCGGTCAGCCGGGCTCGTCGCCTTCCTCGCCGTACTCCTCCAGGAAGCGCTCCTCGGCCACTCTGAGGACCTCGTCGATGCGGTCGGCGCTCAGCCGGTCCTCACGGGCGGCGGACGCCGCGATGATCAGGTCGCCGCACAGCTCGATCTCGGCCAGGGCCACGTGGTCCTGGACTGCCGTACCGCGCGCCGGAGCCACGTGCATCACCTCTTCCTGCCGTCACCGACTTCCTAGAGTAGGGAGCGGCCTACGGACAGCGCATGGCACCAACGGACCATTTCCGGCCCCGCACATTCCGGCCGGGTCGGGGGACCGCTGCGGCTACTCGGCGATCCGGCCGGCGAAGATGTCCCCGGAGTCGGGCAGCCGTACGTCGACGGGGGTGCCGAAGCCGTACAGCAGTGTCGTCGAGGCCACCGCGACGGTGCCCTGCCGACGGTCGTTCACGAAACTGAACCGGTGGCGGACCTTGCGGATGCGGCCCTGGTCGTCGAGGTAGGCGTCGAAGGGCACGGTCGCCGTGGCGAACCCTTTCGCCGCCGCGCGCAGTGCGGCGCGCTGGCCCTGCGAGGCTCCCCGCGCGGCGGCGGCGAGGTCGGCGGTCCCGCGGTAGTGCCGGACGGGGGTGCCGCCCACCGACGCCGTGCCCACGTACGCCGCCTCGCGGGTGCCCCGCAGCAGTTCGGCGGCGGCGAAGGGGTCGGTCGCGCCGCCGGTGACCAGGTTCCCGTCGGAGAGCGTGGCGGTCGCGACGCGGACCCACTTGTCGGCCGGGACGCCCGCGCCGCGGTTCTTCATGTAGAGGGCGCCCGGTGCGAGCAGCTCGGTGATCGGGCGGTGCTCGTCCGCGCCGGACGGGTCCTGCGGGAGCAGCACCCGCAGCCGGCCGACCTGGTCCTCGTAGTCGTAGACGCCCTCGCCGCGGATCGTCACCCGGGTGCCTCCGGTGGCCATCTCCATCGACGTACGCGCCTTGGACGTGCCCGCGCGGACCAGGGTGGCCGGGGCCTGCCGGAGGACCGCCACCGCGTCCTCGGTGCCCCGCGGGTCCTCGGCGGCGGCCCCGCTGCCCGAGCACCCGGTGGCGCAGGCCATCAGCCCCGCCGCCGCGGCGGCCACCGCCGGGCCCCGCCGCCTTCGCTGCCGCTCCACCATCGCCTGCTACCCCCAGCCGGGCCCGGTCCTCACGCGGGCCTCCCGTCGCTCCGCTTAACGACGGGTGAGGGGTGTTGTCACGCGGCGACACGGCCGGGACGGTGTTCACCGGCGGTCGGTACCGTGGTGGCGTGGCGCAGCAGGCTGACTCGGACTCCCAGGAACACCGCACGACGACCGTCGAGCAGGGCCGGTTCTGCCTTGCCCGGTGCAGTTGCGGCTGGAGAGGCCCGGCCCGCCGGGCCCGCAGCATGGCCCGCTCCGACGCGGCGGGGCATCCGCCGGTGGACGCCGGCTGACGAGGCCGCCCGTCCGGGACGGACGGGCGGTGACGGCCCGTCGGCGAGGGCGGGCTGTCGTACGTACGGGCCGGGCCGTCGCGTACGCGGCGGGTGCGGCCGGTGGCTCCGGGCCGCGCGGGGTCCCGCGCGGCGGCGTCACGCGTGGCGCAGGGCCGCCAGGAGTTCGTCGACCAGGACCTTGTCGCGGGGCTGGGTCAGGCGGTGGCGGGCGGCCGTCGGCGGGAGCCACAGGACGCGGTCCACCTCGCGGTTGGGCTCGAAGCTGCCGTCGGCCGCCTCCGCCGCCCAGTAACTCACCTGCTTGGGGCGGTCGTTCGCCAGGTAGTACTGGGTCGACAGCCGGGGGCCGGGCGCGCAGCGGCGGCCCGTCTCCTCCTCGACCTCCCGGAGCGCGCCCGCCAGGGCGTCCTCGCCGGCCTTCAGCTTGCCCTTCGGGTGCGACCAGTCGTCGTACTTCGGGCGGTGGACCAGGCACAGCTCCAGAGCGCCGTCGAACGGCGAGCGGCGCCACAGGACGCAGCCCGCCGCGAGCACCGGTTCCTCGCTCGTCGGATGCACGGGTGCTCCCCTCGCCTCTTCCGGGCCGCGGCCGGTCACGGGGTGCCGACCGTCTCTCTCAGCCAGGCCCGCTGGAACGCGAACCTCGCCGCTTCCACCTCGTGCCGCTGGTCCGCGTGGAGCACTCCGAGCGCGTACGCGGTGGAGGGCGCGATCCGCGGGGTGCGGGCGGCGGCGGAAGCCGCCGCGGCCGCCTCCGCCGCGTCGCGGTGCCGGTTCAGGGCCCTGCCCGCGTGCAGCAGGCGCCCGTCCACCGTGCCCTCGCCGCCGTGCAGCACCTCCCGGGCGTAACGGTGCAGGCGGAGCAGCAGCCTGACCTGGTGCCACGGGGAGTCCTGGGGGTGCGGTGCGGTGTCCGAGGACAGGCCGTGGACGAGGGCCTCCGCGTTGTAGGGGTGGCCCGCCGTGACCAGGGGCAGCCCGGCCACGGCGTCGCGCAGCCGGTCCTCCGCGGCGGTGGCCGGGGGCCGCAGGTCCGCGGCGGTCGCCGTCCCCGCCAGCGGGACCTCGCTGGCGAGGACCGCGACGCTGTCCGCGACCGCGTGGAAGCGGGAGGAGCCGATGGCCTGGAGCGCGGCCGAGTGGGCGCGCGTGCGGGCCAGCGTCAACTGGCGTTCCAGGAGGGCGCCCGCCTTGGCCCCGCCCAGCGTCAAGTGGCCCTTGTCCGGCCGGATCCCGGACACCGGCTGGGCGGGGAAGGCCGTCGAGCCGGACAGTCGGTGCAGCGCCGCGAGCAGTCGCTCAAGCCGGGCCGCGTACGCGTGCTCGCGGGCCAACGTGCCCGAAAGCCAAGCCAGTTCGGGCCGCATGCCCTCGGTCCAGCCCTCGTCGAGCAGGGGCCGGAACGTGTGCAGCGTGCCGCTGATGCGGCGCGCCGAGCGGCGCAGGGCGCGCGCCGCGTCCACGGCGTCCTCCGCGCCGCCCGCCACCGCACCGCCGGTCTCGCGGTGCTGGCGCAGGGCGCGGAGGAACTCCGTGGCCTGGGCGCGGAGATAGGCCGCGAGGGCGTCCCCGGCCACGGATTCCGCCGTGGGGTCAAGGTGTCGCTGTGCCACGCCGGCGCCTCCGGGCGTCTATGAGCATCTCCTGGATGTTGCGCAGGGCGTGTCCGTCGGCGTCGGTCGCGTGCCGGGTCCATTCGCCGTCGGGGCCCAGGTGCCAGGAGGAGGTGGTGTCGGACATGCCTGTCTCGAACAGGCGGCTGAGGGCGGCTCGGTGGGCCGGGTCGGTGATCCTCACCAGGGCCTCGATGCGCCGGTCCAGGTTCCGGTGCATCATGTCGGCGCTGCCGATCCACACCTCGGGCTCGCCCCCGTTGCCGAAGCCGAAGACGCGGGAGTGCTCGAGGAAGCGGCCGAGGACGGACCGCACCCGTATGTTCTCGGACAGGCCGGGGACGCCCGGCCTGACGGCGCAGATGCCGCGGACCCAGATGTCCACCGGCACGCCCGCCTGGGAGGCGCGGTAGAGCGAGTCGATGAGCGCCTCGTCCACCATCGAGTTGACCTTGATGCGCACGTAGGCGGGACGTCCGGCGCGGTGGTGCTGGACCTCCTTGTTGACCCGGGCGATCAGGCCGTCGCGCAGGGACTTGGGCGCGACGAGCAGACGGCGGTACGTCTCGCGGCGGGAGTAGCCGGAGAGCCGGTTGAAGAGGTCGGAGAGGTCCGCGCCGACCTGCGGGTCCGCGGTCAGCAGGCCCAGGTCCTCGTACAGCCTCGCCGTCTTGGGGTGGTAGTTGCCCGTGCCGACGTGGCTGTACCTGCGCAGGGTCTCGCCCTCCTGGCGCACCACCAGCGACAGCTTGCAGTGGGTCTTCAGGCCGACGAGTCCGTAGACCACGTGGCAGCCCGACTCCTCCAGCTTGCGGGCCCACTTGATGTTCGCCTGCTCGTCGAAGCGCGCCTTGATCTCGACGAGTACGAGCACCTGCTTGCCGGACTCGGCCGCGTCGATCAGGGCGTCGACGATCGGCGAGTCGCCCGAGGTCCGGTACAGCGTCTGCTTGATGGCCAGCACGTCCGGGTCGGACGCCGCCTGCTCCAGGAACGCCTGCACGGAGGTGGAGAAGGAGTCGTAAGGGTGGTGCAGCAGGACGTCCCGCTCGCGCAGGGCCGCGAAGATGTCGGGCGCGGACGCCGACTCGACCTCGGCGAGGTCCCGGTGGGTGCCCGCGATGAACTTCGGGTACTTCAGCTCGGGCCGGTCGAGGGCGCCGATGCCGAAGAGGCCGGTGAGGTCCAGGGGGCCGGGGAGCGGGTACACCTCCGCTTCGGAGATCTTCAGCTCCCGTACCAGCAGGTCGAGCACGTACCGGTCGATGGACTCCTCGACCTCGAGGCGCACCGGCGGGCCGAAGCGGCGCCGCATGAGTTCCTTCTCCAGGGCCTGGAGCAGGTTCTCGGCGTCGTCCTCCTCGACCTCCAGGTCCTCGTTGCGGGTGAGCCGGAACGTGTGGTGCTCCAGGACCTCCATGCCCGGGAACAGTTCCTCCAGGTGCGCCGCGATGACGTCCTCGATGGGGACGTAGCGGTTCGGGGAGGCCTCCAGGAAGCGGGAGAGCAGCGGCGGGACCTTGACGCGCGCGAAGTGGCGGTGGCCCGAGACCGGGTTCCGCACGACGACCGCGAGGTTCAGGGAGAGGCCGGAGATATAGGGGAAGGGGTGCGCAGGGTCGACCGCGAGGGGGGTCAGGACCGGGAAGATCTGGTGGCGGAAGAGGGTGAAGAGGCGGGCCTGCTCCTTCTCGGACAGCTCGCTCCACCGGACCAGGTGGATGCCCTCCTCGGCGAGCTGGGGTGCGACGTCGTCCTGGTAGCAGGCGGCGTGCCGGGCCATGAGCTCCCGGGAGCGCGCCCAGATCATCTCCAGCACCTCGCGGGGCTGGAGTCCCGACGCCGACCGGGTGGCCACACCGGTCGCGATGCGCCGCTTGAGGCCGGCCACGCGGACCATGAAGAACTCGTCCAGGTTGCTGGCGAAGATGGCCAGGAACTTGGCCCGTTCGAGGAGGGGGGTGTCCGGGTCCTCGGCGAGTTCGAGGACGCGTTCGTTGAATGCCAGCCAGCTTCGCTCCCTGTCGAGGAAACGGCCCTGCGGGAGCTGGACGCCGTCCTGTACCGAATCCTCGTAACCGTCGAGGTCCGCGTCGAGGTCGGGCTCCAGGTCGGAGACGTTCGCCGCCACGGTGTGCGGGCGGTGGGCGGCTATGGAACCGACGGAGGGCTGCGGGTGCTGGACCTGCGCCTGGGCTTTGGGCTGGCTCATGGACCCATTCTTCCGCGCCCGGAGGGTTACAGGCGCGTCGGACAGAGCGGGAGTGAGCCGCGGGGGGACCTGCGGGCTCCCGTTCACCCTCACGGGCGAGGGCTCGTGCTCCGGCGGAGGCGAGGGCTCTGGCGCGGCGGGGTTCATTGGGCGAGCGTCGCAAGCCCGTCTGAATCAACGGTTACGGGGACATGACGTGAGGGATATCGGAGAGCGGCCCCGGAACATCCGCGCGCCCGTGCGGAGCGGGTGCGCGTACGAAAAGGGGCGTACGACCCGCCGTCCGGCCGGGTGGTCCCCGCCGGGCCGGACGGGTGGCCACGGACCGACCGGGCGGGTCGGGCGCGGGGCGTGCCGGGCGGGTCGGGCGCGGGCCGGGCGGGCGGTTGACCCGGCGACCTGGGGGACCGGTGGGTCGGGTGGACGGGCTGGTCGGGCGTGCGGCATGCCGGCCGGGCGGTTGACCCGGCGCCCGGAACCGACGGGTGTCCTTGGGTCCACCGGGGCACCGGGGCACCGGGTCCCCACACAGGTGGGCCTTGGGCTGTGGGGACCCGGTGCCCCGGTGGACCCGGCGGGGCGGGGGCGGGGTCAGGCGGTTCGGTGGCGGAGGAGGAGGAAGGCCGCGCCCGTGGCGAGCGCGGCGACCGCCAGCACGATCCCGGTCTCCGCCAGGTGCAGCGGCCAGAAGTGGGACGGGGGATGGTAGGCCGCGTAGTAGCCGGTGATGTCCCCCTCGGCCATGCAGCGCCGGACCTCGGCGGCGGTCCCGTCGCACAGGTGGGGCCCGAGTTCCGCGGTGCGCCGCCCGCCGACGACGGCCCCGTTCTCGATCTGCCACGCGGAGCCGGACACCTCGAACGGCGTGCGGGCGGTGCGGGTCACGTGCGGCCACAGGGAGGGGCGGAACCCGTCAAGGACGAGGTTCAGGGCGAGCACCGACGCCACCGAGACACCCAGGGCGGGCAGCGCGCGGCGCAGCACGACCGCGGCGAGCGCGCCCACCGCGAGGGCGCACAGGCAGTAGGCCGCCGTCGCGGGGCCGCGTGCCACGAAGACGTCGGCGAAGGTCCAGTCGGTCCCCAGCAGCTCCCGGTGGGCCGACCAGGCCCACCGGAAGGAGAGGACGAGCACCGCGCTGCCGAGGAGCAGCGGCAGCGCGGCCACGGCGAGTTCGGCGGCGAGCCAGCGGGCGGGGGAGACGGACTGGGTCCAGACGAGGTGCGCGGTGCCGTTCTCCAGTTCACGGCCGAACAGCGCGCCGCCCGCGAAGGCCGCCACGACCAGGAAGCCGTAGCAGACGGCGGTGGCGACCATGCCGATCCGATCGCCGTACGCGAGCGTGGCGGCGATGCCGCAGACCGGCTCGCCGACGCAGCGCGCCTGTTCGCGGAGCGCGGCGTCGGCGGTCACCGTGACCGTCCACACCAGCACGGCCACGGCGGCCAGGACGTATCCGCCCCACACGAGCAGCGCCGTGCGGTGCAGTCGCAGGACGGCGACTCCCGGGCGGGCCCGCCCGCCGGTCCGCCCGCCCTCGGGGGAGCGGTCGCTCCCGGCCCCTTCCCGTGCGGCTTCCTTCGCCGTCCTCGCTTCCGCGGCTCCCCCGGCTTCCCCGGCCTCCCCCGCCCGTGGTGTTCCCGCGCTCCGCCCGGCTGCTCCTCCGGGCGTGTCCCCGGCGGTGGCGGCGCTCATACGGAGGCTCCGGTGGCGGACCCGTCGGCGGGCACGGACCCGGGGGCGCGGCCGGCCGCGGCGGGCGGGGACGCGGCGGCGGTGCGCCGGCGCAGCAGCAGGAACGCGGCGGCGACCGCGAGCGCAGCGACCGCGAGGACGGCTCCCGTCTCGACGAGCTGGAGCGGCCGGAAGTGGGACTCGGGGTGGTACGTGGCCCAGACGCCGGAGGCGCCGTCCTCCGCGCCGCAGCGCACGCCGTTCGCGCCGTTCGGGCCATCCGCGAAGTCGCACGGCACGGAGGTGGCGCGCCGGGCACCCCCGGCCGTGATCACGCCCTGGTGGAGGTGGGCGGCGCCCGACGGCACGTCCACCGACCCGGTGCCGGTCACGGAGACCACCGGCCACAGCTTCGGCCGGTACTCGTTGCCCAGGACGACGACGGCGAGCTGGGCCGCCAGGGCGACGCCCAGTGCGGGCAGCGCGCGGCCGACGACGAGCCCCGCGAGCGCGCCGAGGGCCAGACCGCACAGGGCGTACGCGACGGCGACGGGGCCGTCGGCGCGGAAGACGTCGTACTCGTACCAGGAGGCCCAGGCCAGGTCCCGACCGCCGTCGCGCATGAGCCGGTGCAGCAGGACCAGCACGGTCGTGCCCGCCGAGACGAACAGCGCGGGGACGGCGAGTTCGGCGGCGAGCCAGCGGGCGGGGGAGACGGACTGGGTCCAGGCGAGGTGCGCGGTGCCGTTCTCCAGTTCACGGCCGACGAGCGCCGCGCCGGCCCAGCCGGCGACCAGGAACGACAGATGGGCGACGCCGATGGTGCCGAGGGCCGAGACGGTGTCGTACCGGCCGATCCAGGGGCCGCTGGTCCTGTCGCAGAGCGCGATGCCGTCCGGGCACTGGCGGAGGGCGTCGGCCAGGGCCGATTCGTGGCCGGGGCCGTACGCCCACAGCAGCGCCGCCGACGTGGCCGCGACCAGCGACAGCCAGGTCCACAGGGCCGCGCGGTGCAGCCGCAGGACCGACCTGCCGGGGCCGCGCGGGACGAGGGAGGACGGGATCACGGGTTCACCGTCCCCTCGGTGACCAGGTCCGGTGCCCCGGGGTTGCGCAGATGGGCCAGGAGCACTTCCTCCAGCGAGGGCGCGGCCGTCCGCCAGTCGTCGCCCGGCGGGCCGCCGGGCCGGACCAGCGCGGTGAGCTGCCGGTCCGTGCCGCGCGACTCGACGACCGTGTGGCCCGTCAGGTCCCGCGCAGGCCCGGTGAGCAGGGTGTGCGCGGCGACCAGTTCCTCCGGGTCGCCGGCGAGCCTGACGCGGCCGCCGCCCATCAGGAGCAAGTGGTCGCAGGCGCCGTCCAGTTCGGTGACGATGTGCGAGGACAGCACGATCGTCGTGCCGTGTTCGGCGGCCTCGCCCATGAGCGCCCCGAGCAGTTCGCGTCGGGCCAGCGGGTCGAGGTCGGCCATCGGCTCGTCCAGCAGCATCAGTTCGGGCCGCTTGCCGAAGGCGAGGGCGAGTGCGACGCGTGTGCGCTGGCCGCCGGACAGGGAGCGGATACGGGCGCCCGGGTCCAGGGAGCCGCTCCGGTCGCCGTCCGGGGCGTGGTGCGCGTAGGCGATCCGCCCCGCGGCGGCCGCGTCCCAGCGGGCGCGGTTCAGATCGGCGCCCAGGCGCAGGGTGCCGGCGACCGTCAACTGCGGCGGCAGCGGCTTGTCCTGGGCGACGTACGCGAAGCGCTCGCGGGCCTCGGCCGGGCCCGTCCCCAGGACGTGCACGGTGCCCTCGGTGGGGCGGATCAGTCCGGCGGCCAGTGACAGCAGGGTGGACTTGCCCGCGCCGTTCGGCCCGACCAGGGCGCAGACGCGCCCCGCGGGCAGGCGGAAGGAGCAGTCCCGCAGCACATGGCCGCGCCTCCGCCGGTACCGCAGGCCCAGCCCGACCGCTTTCAGCGCGGCCGTCTCCTCGCTCATCGCTCCCCCTCGTATGCGTGCTCGTGCTTGTGCTCGTATGCGTTCATCGCCCGTCCCCGGGCCCGCGCGCTGCCGTCCCCGTGCCCGCGCGCTGCCGTCCCCCGGCCCGCTCAGCGCTGCTCCTCCGGGTACTTCTCGTCCAGCGCGGCCCGGAAGAGCGCGCTCATGTCCTCGCGCTCCAGGCCCTCCGCGTGCGCCTCGTCCAGCCAGTCCGCCAGCCGCGCCCGCAGTCCCGACCGGTCGGCGGGCACGGAGCCCAGCGAGCGCCGTACGAAGGTGCCGAGACCGCGCCGGGCCTCCACCAGGCCCTCCCGCTCCAGCTCCCGGTAGGCCTTCAGCACGGTGTTCGGATTGATCGCGGTGGCCTCCACGACCTCGCGGGCCGTCGGGAGCCTGTCGCCCGGCCGCAGCACGCCCAGGCGGAGGGCCTGCTTGGTCTGCTGGACGATCTGGACGTACGTGGCCACGCCGCTGCGCCGGTCGATGCGGTACTCGACCACCCCGTAACCACCCTTTCACTAATTGAGTAGTGAAAGGGTGGTGCAGCTGTGAGTTCATGTCAAGCCATCGCGGGTGCCAAGGTTCCGTGCGATGCCGTGAACCGATCGGCGGGGCTCGTCCGATGAGGGGGCGTGAGGGAAACGAGAAGCGACGGGGAACTGCTGCGGGCCATCGCCGCGGACTCCGACCGGGGCGCCTTCGAGGAGCTGTACCGGCGGTACGCGCCATGGCTGGCGGCCCGGCTGCGGGGGCGCTGCGCGGACGCCGGGACGGTCGACGACGTCGTGCAGGAGACGTTCCTCGCGGTGTGGCGGGGCACCGCCCGCCACCGCGAGGAGGGTGACGTGGCCGGCTGGCTGTGGCGGATCGGCTCGCGGCGCCTCATCGACGTGCTGCGGGGCGACGGTGCCCGCGGCCGGCTGAGGCAGGCGCTCGCGCGGCTGCGCCACCGCGACGAGGCGTCCGCCGAGGACCGCGTGCTCTCGGGGGTCGAGCACGGGGACCTGGCGGGCGCCCTGGTCCGGCTGTCGCCGGAGCTGCGGGCGGTCCTGCAGGCGACGATCGTCGACGGGCTGACCACCCGGGAGGCGGCCGTCCTGCTCGGGATACCGGCGGGCACGGTCAAGACACGGGCCCTGCGGGCCCGCAAGCAGCTCCGGGAGGCTCTGGCATGAGCGGCATGAGCGGCATGAGCGGCATGAGCGGCACTAGCGGCACTAGCGGCACTAGCGGCGGGGCCTGGCACGTGGCGGCGGACGACCTGCGGGCCTACGCGCGGGGCGAGCTGGCCCCTCCCCTGCTCTGGTCCGCGGACACGCATCTCGTCACGTGCGCGCGCTGCCGGGCGGTGCTCGCCGAGACGGGCGACCCGGTCGCCCTCGACGAGGGCTGGGAACGGCTCGACGCCGAACTCGACGCGCCCAGACCGGGGTTCATGGAGTCGGCGCTCACCCGGTTCGGCGTACCCGACCACACGGCACGGCTGCTGGCAGCCACGCCCGTCCTCAGGCTGTCCTGGCTGGTCGCGGTCGTCGCCGTCCTGCTGACCACCGTGGCCGCGACCCTGTCGGTCCGGGGGTCCGGGACCCCGACGCTGTTCCTGGCGCTCGCCCCGCTGCTCCCGGTCGCCGGGGTCGCGCTGTCCTACGGTCCGGTGCTGGACCCGACGTTCGAGATGGCCGTCGTCTCCCCGATGCACGGATTCCGCCTCCTGATGGTGCGCACACTGGCCGTCCTCGGCGCCGTCCTCGGGCTCAACGGCCTGGCGAGCCTCGCCCTGCCGGGGTACGGACTGCTCGCGGCGGCCTGGCTGCTCCCGGCCCTGGCCCTCACGGCCCTGGCTCTCGCGCTGACCCCCAGACTCGGACCGGTCCTCGCGCCGGCGCTGGTCGCGGGGGCCTGGGTGGGGCTGCTGCTGGCCGCCGTACGGCAGGCCTCGGGTGAGACGCCCGCCCCGTTCACGGCGCCGGGACAGGGGGTCGCCGCCGCCGTCGCGGTACTGGCGACCCTGCTGCTGCACGGGGTGCGCGACCGGTTCGACGTGGGCCGGTTCCCCGGACGGCGCGGAGCGTGACGGGGTCCCTCGGCGCCCGACGCCTCCCGGACCTCCGCCCCCGGGCCCTCGACCCGGGATTCCCGACCGCGGACTTACGGCCTCCGACCCCTGGCCCCTTCCTCCGACCCTGCTTCCCCTGCTTCCGCTCCTCCGCCTCCCGCGCCTCCTTCAGTTTCCTGAACTCCTTCTTCCACGACGGGAAAGCCGCATGATCCCCACTGTCTCCGCCTCCGGGCTCCGCCTCGCCCACGGCGGTGTGCGGGCCCTGGACGACGTGTCCCTGCGGCTCGGCGAGGGGGTGACCGGACTGCTCGGGCCGAACGGGGCGGGCAAGACGACCCTGCTGCGCGTGCTGGCCACCGCCCTGCCCCCGGACCGCGGGGCGCTCACGGTCCTCGGGCACGACCCGTCGGGCCCGGCCGGGCGGCAGGAGGTGCGCAGGGCGCTCGGCTACCTGCCGCAGACGCCGGGCTTCCACCCGGACTTCACCTCCTTCGCCTTCGTCGACCACGTGGCGATCCTCAAGGAGATGACCGACCGCGCGGCCCGGCACCGGGAGGTGCGGCGCGTGCTGGACGCCGTCGACCTCCGGGACGTCCGCGGCACGCGCATCCGCAGACTGTCCGGCGGCATGCGCCAGCGGGTGGCGCTCGCGGCCGCGCTCGTCGGGGACCCCGGCTTCCTCGTGCTGGACGAACCGACCGTCGGGCTCGACCCCGAGCAGCGCATGCGGTTCCGGGAGCTGATCGCCACGGCGGGCGAGGGGCGTACGGTCCTGCTCTCCACGCACCAGACCGAGGACGTGGCCGTGCTCTGCAACCGCGTCGTCGTGATGGCCGCGGGACGCGTCCGCTTCGAGGGCACCCCGGCGGAACTGACCGCGCGGGCCGCGGGCCGGGTGTGGAGCAGCGCCGAACGGGACCCGGGGGCGAGGGCCTGCTGGCGCACGGGCACGGGCGCCTTCCGCAACGTCGGCGACCCACCCGGGGGCGCGGAACTCGTGGAACCCACCCTGGAGGACGGCTACCTCCTCACCCTCGACGCGCCCGCGGTCGTGGAGACGACCTCATGAGCACGCGGACCGGCGTACGGCCGGTGCCCGCGGTCGCCGGTACGGAACGCCGCCGATGGGCCGCCGTGTTCGCCCTCGCCCGCTTCGAGGCCCGCGAACTGATGCTCCAGATACCGGTGTTCGTGTTCTTCCTGGCCCATCTCGCCCACACCGTGTGGAAGCTGGCGACCCCCGAGGGGGAGGACGCCCATCCCGTCCTGCAGGACGTCGACCGGGCCACCCAGACGATGCCCACGCTCCCCGCCCTCGCACTGCTCATCTGCGTCAACGCGGCCGTGGGCCGCTCCCGCAGGCACCGTACGGACGAGCAGTTCGGCGTGCTGGCCATGGAGCCCTGGCGGCGCACGGTCGCCCACCTGCTGTCCGCCGTGCCGTTCGCCCTGCTCACCGCGCTGATCGTGGCGGCCGAGGTGGTCCGGGCGGTGTCCGCCCCGGGTGCCGTCGGCCGGCTCTCTCCCGGAGAGCTGGTCGTGGGACCGCTGACCGTACTGCTGTTCGGCGTCGTGGGCGCGCTCATCGGTCGCCTGACGCGGTTCGCGCCTGCCGCGGTCCTGGCGGCGGTCGTGGGCTCCTACATCCTCGGCGTGACGGTCGCGTCCGCCCTGGGAGGCCCGCGCTGGATGCGCTGGCTGGCGCCGGTCGTCCCGGAGGACGCGGGCGACCCGCTCCCCTCCGACCTGCTGGGCCGGCCCGCCGGCTGGCACGCGCTGTACCTGCTGGGCCTCACCCTGCTGCTCTGCTGCGTCGCCGTACTGGCCGGCGGCGCACGGTCGCGGCTGCTCACGGCGGCCGCCGCCGGATCGGCCGTGCTGACCCTGACCGGTGCGGTGGGGCAGTCGGCCGGGGACCCGTCGGCGCTGGTCGCGGCCCGGGTGACGGCCTCGGCGACACCCGAGAAGGTCCAGACGTGCGTACGGCACGACGGGTCGACGTACTGCGCGTTCCCCGAGTGGGCCGGGCGCACCGCCGAGTGGGCGGACACCGTGCGGCGCGTGCGGGCCCTCGCGGGCGGTGCCGCGGCGGACACCGCGCTGACCGTGCGCCAGCGTGTCGAGGCCCGCCGCGGCCCCGGCCAGGACTCGGCGCTCGCCCCCGCGAGCACTCCCGGGCAGGTCAGCGTCGGCGCGCGCTGGGGAGGCACCCGGGTTCCCGAGTTCGCGGTCGCCGTCGCCTCCGTGCTGGTCACGGGTGACGAGGAGACCGGCGCGTCGGTCTGCGACGGCCGCGTGGTCACCACGATGTGGCTGGCCCTCGGCACGGCCGCGGACCCGATGGCCGAACTGCGCCGGGTCCGCCTCGACGACGACGTCTCGGGCGGCTCGGTCGTCCACACGCCGACCGAGCCGCTGCTGATCTCCGCCCCGCAGACCACGGTCGTCCGGGAGCTGCTGCAGCGTCCTCGCCACCGCGTGGCGGCCGACGTCCGGGCGCACTGGGACGAGCTGACGGCGCCGGGAACGTCCACGGCCCGGGTCGCCGAACTGCTCGGGGTGCCGTTGCCCGGGAGGCCGGGGGACAACGTGTGCGGGGCCTGACGCCCCGGGTCCTACGGCCGGTCCTCGGGTCCCCGCCCGGGCGGCCCCCTTCGGGTGGGACCGCTCCGTAGGGGCCTTCGCTACCGCCTTCGCCTTCGCCCCGTCCCGGCGCCCGCGGCCCCGGCTAGGACTCCGTGCGGTACATCAGGTCGGTCTCGTGGGTGACGAACCCGAGCCGTTCGTAGACGGTGACCGCGGCCTTGTTGTCGGCGTCGACGTACAGCATCGCCGTCGGCACACCGCGTTCCGCCAGGTACCGGAGGCCGATCGTGGTGAGGGCCTTTCCGAGGCCGCCGCCCTGGGCGCCGGGGCGGACGCCGACGACGTAGACCTCGCCGAGTCCCTCCGCCGCGTGCACCTTGGTCCAGTGGAAGCCGACGAGGCGGTCCTCGCGGAAGGCGAGGAAGAAGCCGGCCGGGTCGAACCACGGCTCGGCCTTGCGGTCGTCGAGGTCGCGCTGGGTGAGGGAGCCCTGTTCGGGGTGGTGTGCGAAGGCCTCGGAGTTGACCGCGAGCCAGGCCGCGTCGTCCTCGCCGGGCACGAAGGCCCGTACGGAGACACCCTCGGGGAGCCCGGGCTCGGGCAGCTCGGGGCCGGTCAACGGGCGCCGCATCTGGCGCAGTTCGCGGAACAGCGTGAGTCCGAGGACCTGCGCGAGGTGGCGGGCCGCCGAGTGGCCGCCGTGGGCCCAGACCCGCAGGCGCTTGCCGGACTCGGCCAGCAGCGCGTTGCCCAGGGCCCGGCCGTGCCCGTGTCCGCGGTACGCCGGATGGACGACCAGTTCGGCGGCCGGGGCCTCGACGGGGTCGGTGTCCTCCAACTGCGCGTAGCCGAGGAGTTCGCCGTGGACCCGCAGCAGCAGGTGCCGGACGCCCTCCCGCGCGCCGCCGCGCAGTTGCAGCCGGCCCTGCTCGGACACCGCCTGCTGCCCGTCGGCGCGGGCGGCGGCCCGGAGGAGCGCGAGTACGGCGTCGGCCTGCTCGGGCCGCAGCACGGCGAGGGTTTCGATGGAGCGGGTGCCGGAAGTACCTGCCCGGTCGAGCGAAGCCGAGGCCTCGGGGGCGGCCGGTGCGGTGTCGTCGCTGGTCATGATGACGAGGGTACGGCGTGTCCGGTTCATGGCGAAGTGGCCCGGCGGGCGGGAAAGCGACCTGTCCGTTTCGTCCGGGAGCGCCCCGGACGGCAATCAGTCCGTAACCCCGAACCCCCTGTCGCGCTACGCGCGTTGACCCTAGGCTGCGCTGGGACGGGAGCCCAGACCTCAACCGACCCACAGGGGGGCACATGTCAGCCACACCCCATCCCTACCGCCGCAGACGCCGCAGCAGCCGCCTGCTCGCCGGCGCCGCGGGCATCGCCACCATCGGCGCCCTGGTCGCCGCGATGCCGGCCTCCGCGGGCGAGACGGCGAAGAAGCACGGCCACGACCGTCCGGGGCGCTACCAGGACGTTCAGCTGCTCTCCTTCAACGACCTGCACGGAAACCTCGAGCCGCCGGCCGGCTCGTCCGGCAGGGTCACCGAGCTTCAGGCGGACGGCACGAGCAGGACGATCGACGCGGGTGGCGTCGAGTACCTGGCGACGCATCTCCGCCAGGCGCGCGGGAACAACAAGTACTCGATCACCGCCGCCGGCGGCGACATGGTCGGCGCGTCCCCGCTGATCTCCGGGCTGTTCCACGACGAGCCCACCATCGAGGCGCTGAACGGGCTGGACCTCGACGTGACGAGCGTGGGCAACCACGAGTTCGACGAGGGCGCCAAGGAGCTGGCCCGGCTCCAGAAGGGCGGCTGCCACCCGGTCGCCGGCTGCTACGTCGCCGGCAAGACCTTCAAGGGCGCGGACTTCCCCTACCTCGCGGCGAACGTCCTCAACGAGAAGTCCGGCAAGCCGATCCTCAAGCCCTACTGGGTGTGGAAGAAGAACGGCGTGAAGGTCGGCTTCATCGGTGTGACCCTGGAGAACACCCCGGGCGTCGTCTCCGCCGAGGGCGTCAAGGGCCTGAAGTTCAAGGACGAGGTCGAGACGATCAACAAGTACGCCAAGGAGCTGGAGAGGCAGGGCGTCAAGTCGGTCGTCGCGCTGATCCACGAGGGCGGGCAGCCCGCCTCGGCGGCCTACAACTACGACTGCGACTCGCCCGGTGGCGGCGACGGCATCTCCGGCCCCATCGTGGACATCGCGAAGAACGTCTCGCCGAAGGTCGACGCGCTGGTCACCGGCCACACCCACGCCGCGTACGCGTGCACGATCAACGACCCGTCGGGCAAGCCCCGTACGGTCACCTCGGCCGCTTCCTTCGGGCGGCTCTACACCGACACGACGCTCACCTACGACCGCCGCACCGGTGACATCGCCCGGACCTCCGTCGCCTCCGCGAACCACGTGGTCACGCGGGACGTGCCGAAGGCCGCGGACATGACCGCGCTGATCGCCAGGTGGAACACGCTGGCGGCGCCGGTCGGCAACAAGCCCATCGGCTACATCTCCGGCGACATCTCCAACGTCGGTACGGAGTCCCCGATCGGCGACCTGATCGCCGACGCGCAGCTCGCGTACGGCAAGGAGCTCGACCCCGGCACCGACCTGGCGCTGATGAACCCGGGCGGTATCCGCGCCCCGCTCACCTACGCGGCCAAGGGCGCCGAGGGCGACGGTGTGGTGACCTACGCCGAGGGCTTCACGGTCCAGCCGTTCGCCAACACGGTCAACCTGCAGAACTTCACCGGAGCCCAGCTCGTCCAGGTGCTCAAGGAGCAGGTCAGCGGGACGAACGCGACCGCGCCGAAGGTGCTGCAGGTCTCCGCGGGCCTCACGTACACGCTCGACCTGACGAAGTCCGGCGCCGACCGGGTCGTCACCGACTCGATCAGGCTGAACGGTGCCCCGATCGACCCGGCCGCCACCTACCGCGTCGCGACGAACAGCTTCCTCGCGGGCGGCGGCGACGGCTTCACCACTCTCGGCCAGGGCACCGACGACCTGGTGGGCGACGACGACCTCGCGGCCCTGGAGAAGTACCTGCTGGGCAACTCCTCGGCCGCGAACCCGATCGCGCCGCCGGCGGCCAACCGGATCACGGTCGTGGGCTAGCGCACGGGAGCAGCGCTCGACGCACGGTGAAGTGACCCGAAAGCAAAGGTCAGTTGACCGTGAGGTTGATCGCAAACCGCAGATATGAGTTGCGGGTGGGGTTGGTACGCATGATCGAATCAGGTGATGCGTACCCCCCACCCCATCACCGCACACTCCCCTCCCGACCCGTACGAGGAACCGGCCCGTCTCGACGAGGGACCACTGGAGGACTTCCTCCGCTCGGCGTCCGAGGGACCCGGAGCGGACACGGCGCCCCCGGCGCCCGCGGCCGACGGGGAGTCCGGGGCAGAGGAGCTGTGGACGCCGCCCGACCACCGTCGCCGCACCGGCCGCCGCCGCTCGGGGCGCGACCGCGGAGCCGGCCGCCGGGCCGAACGGCGCAGGCCGCGCCGCAAACGCCGCAGGAGCCCGCTCGCCGCCCTGCCGCTCGCCGCCAAGGCCGTCATCGCGGTACTCGTCCTCGCCGCCTTCCTCGCCCTCGGCGACCGCTGGGCCCTCATGTACGCGCAGCGAACCGCCGCCGACAGGCTCCGGGACCAGATGGGGCTGAGCGCGGCGCCCGAGGTGGACATCGACGGCTTCCCCTTCGTCACCCAGGTCCTCGACGGCCGGCTCGACTCCGTCTCGGTCACCGTGCCGGACGTGGCCGCCGACCGGGTCTCGCTGGCCAGGGTCTCGGCCACGGCCACCGGCATACGGATCGACGGCGGCCCGACCTCCGTCCGCGGCGCCCGCATCGCGGGGCTGGACGGCGAGGTGCTGCTCTCCTTCGACGACCTGAACCGTGAGCTCGGCGCCTCGCAGGTGACGTTCACCGGCCACGGCCGCGACCAGGTCCGTGCGCGCGGCACCCTGCCCGTCGCCGGGCACGACCTGCGGCTGCGGGCCGACGCGCGGATCCGCCGGGACGGCCCGCGCGGCATCTCCACCGAGGTCGGCGGGATGCGCCTGGACATCGGCGACCTCGCCACCTTCCGCCCGGGCACCCGCCGGTCCGAGGGCCTGCACCTGACCCGCGGCTCCGCCGCCCGCGTCGCGAAGGAGAAGCGCAGGGTCAAGGAGCTGCTGTCCGTGCCGTCGGTCGCCGAGCGCCTCGGAGTACCGGACACCGCGGTCCGGGAAGCGCTGCGCGACGACACCGGGCTCGCCGAACTCACCGGCTCCCAGCGCTTCGCCGGCAGGCTCATGAAGGTCAACCTCATCGACCTCGCCGCGGACCACCCCGAGGTCCTCAGGCGCCTCGGCTTCGACCCGGCCCTCCTCGACGGTCTGTCCCGGCTCACCCGCCCCGCGCTGGTGGACCGCCTGTCCATCGGCTTCCGCCTCCCGAAGCCCCCGGAGGGCGGCGAACTGCGGCTGCGGGACGTGCGCGTGCAGAAGGACGGCATCAGGGTCCGCGTGGCCGGAGGCGGGCTGGCCGTCGGCAAGTGAGCCGCGGCAGCCCGCGCGGGTGCCGCGGGGCGGTCACACCGCAACGGTGAGGGTCGCGGTGTACCCCTCGGCGACGCTTCCGGTGACCTTCGCCAATTGCCGGTCGTGCCCGTCGGAGAACACGTTGTCCGTCTCCAGGGAGAGGCGGGCGAGGTTCTCCACACTGCGTTCGTAGCCGTCCGTCGCGTACACGGTGCCGCAGACGTCCTCCGGCAGGGCGAGCTGCGAGGTCGCGGTGATCGCGGTCGCGGCGGTGGCGTCCGCGAGGCTCCCGTACACCTCGAAGTGGATGTGCGGCCAGCGGCCGGGGTAGCAGGCCGGGAAGACGCTGGTGAACGTGACCCGCCCCCGGGCGTCGGCCTCCTGGACGCCGCGCAGGTAGTTCTCCCCGGTGACGCCCTCGGAGTACAGCGAGTAGTTGCCGTCCCGGTCGCAGTGCCAGAGGTAGACGGCGGCCCCCTCCTCGGGCGTCCCGCACTCGGCCCCCGCCCCGACGACGGTCAGGGTGACCGTCAGCGGGACGCCGGCGGCCGTGCCGCTCGCCGAGCCGAAGCTGGAGGTGATGTCCCGGCGTACGACACCGCTCTCCTTGAGCACGTTCACACCGTTGGAGCCGTCACCGGGGTACGGGCCCGCGGTCTCGCCGGGAACGGCCGCGCAATCCCCGCCGGAGCCGGCGGACGCGGCGGAGGAGGCCGCCGAGCCGTCGGAGGCGGGCGCGGAGGAGCCCGAGGACCCGGCGCCGTCGCCGGAGCAGCCCACCAGCGGCACCAGACCCGCCCCGGCGAGCAGCCTGATCATCCCGCGCCGGTGCAGCACGGGCAGGTCGAAGCCGAGACCCCTGTCGTGGTCGTGCAGTTCCTCGCTCATGTCCGTTCGCCCGCCTTCCGCGGTGGCCCGATCGACTGGGAGCGACACTAGGCGCCCGGGCTGTGGGGCATCCGGCGGACGGCTGTGCGCGTCCTGAGGAGGGACCGGCCGCCGGGGGCGACGGCATGTGACGCGGATCACGGGAAGGCGGCCCCCGGTGCCGTACAGCTCATAGGAGTGACCATTTCCATGCGAACCCGGGTACGGGCCGGTGATCCGAGCGCGTTCGCCGAACTCTTCGACACGTACGCGCGAGCGGTCTACAACCACGCCTTCCGGCTGACGGCCGACTGGTCGACCGCCGAGGACGTGATGGCGGCGACCTTCATGGAGGCGTGGCGGCTGCGCGCCAGGGTGGACCCGGAGGGCGGCTCCCTGCGGCCCTGGCTGCTGGGCATCGCCACCAACACCGCGCGCAACCAGTACCGCAGCAACCGCCGGTACCGCCGGGCCGCGAGCGCCGCGGCGGCGGCCGAGTCGGCGGTGCCCGACCACGCCGAGGAGGTCGCCGCCCGCGTCGACGGCGGCCGCCGCCTGGCGGCGGCGCTCACCGCGCTGGCCGCCCTGCGCAGGCCCGAGCGCGAGGTCGTCGCGCTGTGCCTGGGCGAGGGACTCGACTACGAGGCCGCGGCGGCGGCGCTGGGCGTTCCCGTCGGCACCGTCGCCTCCCGGCTCTCGCGGGCCCGCAGGAAGCTGCGCGCGCTCTCCGCTGCGCAGGCCGCCCCCGGTGCGCGGCCGCCCCGCCCCGCCGGCGCGCCGGCCGCCGCCTCCCGGAAAGAAGTCCGCGGAATTCGGGAAGGCGCCCGCCCCGCCCGACAGACAAGAGGCGATCACACCCACGCGATCCGGCCCGCACAGGAAGGAAACCGATGAACGCGAGCACGCCCCGGCAGAGCCCTGCCGAGGGGGACCAGGACGCAGAGCTCCTGTCCCGTACAGCGCGTGACCTGCCGACGGGCCGTCACCAGTTCCACAAGGAGCACCTGATGGCCCGGATCCAGCAGCTTCAGACGTCCCAGCAGGAGGAGCACGGCGGGCGGCCCGGCGGCCCGGCGCGCACGCGCCGCCTCCGGCTGCCCCGCCCCGCCGTGACCCTGCCCGCGCTGGCCGCCGGCCTGGCCGCCGCGGTCGTCGCCGGCGTGGTCGTGAACGACGGCGGCGGGGTCGCGGACGGAGGCGTCGCCACCGGGCCCGGCCTGACCACGGAGATCGGTGCCGCGAGCAGCGAGGGCGTGCCCCAGCTCCTCGACCGGATCTCCCTCGCGGCGGCCGCGAGCGGCCACCCGACGGTGGAGCCGGGCCAGTACGTCTACGTCGAGTCGAGGACCGCCGACACCTTCCTCAGGACCGTCGGCGGCACGACCACCCTGGCCAGCCACGAACCGCACCGCCGGCAGGTCTGGCGCTCGGCGGACGGCACGAAGGGCCGGCTCGTCGACCCGGCCGTCAACGACAGCGCCGAGGGGGAGACGCTCAGCCTTCCGGACGAGCGGGGCAACACCCCGGTGGCCGACCTGAACAGCCCGTCCTACGACTACCTCGCCGGACTGACGACCGACCCCGACAAGCTCCTGGCCACGATCTACAAGGAGACCAGGGGCATGGGCAACACCCCCGACCAGCAGGCCTTCACCACCATCGGCGACCTGCTCGGCGAGAGCTATCCGCCCGCCGAGCTGTACTCGGCCCTCTTCAGGACGGCCGCGAAGATCCCGGGCGTCGTGGTCGTCGACGACGCGGTGGACGCGGCCGGCCGGCACGGCGTCGCGGTGGCGCGCCTCGACGAGGCCAGCGGGCAGCGCGAGGAGTGGATCTTCGACAGGAAGACCCATGTGTTCCTCGGGGAGCGCGTCGTGCAGGTGAAGCGGAACACCGGCACCGAGGCCCTGTTGAAGCCCGGCACCGTCGTGTTCACCAGCGCCGTCCTGAAGCGGGCCGTCGTGAACGGCATCAAGGAGACGCCGACGGCGTCGCAGGAGGGCTGAGCCCCCGCCGTCAGGAGCCGTCCAGCGCGGGCGGCGGGGTCGGGGCGCCGGGCAGCCGGACCGTCGCGACGGTGCCGCCGCCGTCCGCCGGGCCCACCGTCACCTCGCCGCCGCTCTGCTGGACCGCGCGCGCCACGATCGACAGGCCGAGGCCCGAACCGGGGAGCGCGCGGGCCGACGGGGAACGCCAGAACCGGTCGAAGACGTGGGGGAGTTCATCGGCGGGGATGCCCGGGCCGTGGTCCCGTACGGTCAGCTCGCCGGCCCTCAGCGCGACCTCGACCGCGCCGCCCCCGGGGCTGAACTTCACCGCGTTGTCGAGGACGTTCACGATCGCGCGCTCCAGTGCCGCGGGTTCCGCCCTGACGAACCAGGGGTGCACGTCGGCCGTGATCGTCAGCTCCGGCCCGCGCAGCCGCGCGCGGCGCAGGGCCGCCTCCACCGTGTCGTGCAGCGCGACGACCTGCACACGGTCGGCCGGTGTCCCCGCGTCCGACCGCGAGAGCGTCTGCAGGTCGCCGATCAGCGCGGCCAGTTCGGTCATCTGCGCCTTCACGGAGGCGAGCAGCGCCGCGCGGTCCGCCGGCGGGAGGGGCCGGCCCGTCTCCTCACTGCGGGCGAGCAGTTCGATGTTCGTGCGGAGGGAGGTGAGGGGGGTGCGCAGTTCGTGGCCCGCGTCGGCGATGAGCTGCTGCTGGAGCTCGCGGGAGCCCGCCAGGGAGGCGGTCATCGAGTTGAAGGAGCGGGACAGCCGGGCGATCTCGTCCTCGCTGTCCTCCTCGACGGGGATGCGGATGGAGAGGTCCTCCGTCAGGGCCACGTGCTCGACGGCCTCGGTGAGCCTGTCGACGGGCCGGAGCCCCGCGCGGGCCACCGCGAGGCCCGCGGCCCCGGCTCCGACGACCCCGATGCCCGAGACGAGGAGCAGGATCAGGGCGAGGTCGCTGAGGGTCTTCTCGGTGTCCTCCAGGGAGACCCCGACCATCAGGGCGACATCGGGGTAGGCCTCCGCGTCCGGCCCCGGGCCGATCATGACGGGTACGGTCCTCACCCGCACGCTGTCGCCGTTCGTGGCGGTCGTGTTGCGGACGGACGAGGCGCCCGGCTCGGGGTCCGCCGCGATCTCCTCGTCCGCGTCCGTGGGCTTCACCATGCCCGCGGACCCGGGATTGACGCACGTCGTGCCGTCCGACTTGATCAGCTGGATGTAGTAGAACGCCGGGCGGAGCTGACTGGAACTGTCGTCCGTGGTCTGGGTGCAGTTCGCGAAGAAGGCGGCCACGTCGCCGCTGCGCAGCCGGAGGCTCACGTTGTCGATCGACGCGTCCGCCTGCTCGTAGAGCTTGCCCTGCACGATGAACCAGCACGTCACCGAGACGGCCGCGACCGCGAACGCCACGGCGGTGGAGACCAGGAGCGCGAGCCGGGAGCGGATCGGCCGGGACCCGAAGCGGCGGACGAACCTGTTCACTCGGCCCCGCCCGACCGCAGCACGTAGCCCACACCCCGCACCGTGTGCACGAGGCGCGGCTCCCCGCCCGCCTCGGTCTTGCGGCGCAGGTACATCACGTACACGTCCAGCGAGTTCGAGGACGGCTCGAAGTCGAAGCCCCAGACCGCCTTGAGGATCTGCTCGCGGGTCAGCACCTGGCGCGGATGGGCCAGGAACATCTCCAGCAGCGTGAACTCCGTGCGGGTCAGCTCCACGGCCCGGCCGCCCCGGGTGACCTCGCGCGTGGCGAGGTCCATGCGCAGGTCGCCGAAGGTGAGGGCGTCGTCCGACGGCGTGCCCACCGACGCGGCCGCGTACGAGCTGCGCCGCAGCAGCGCCCGTACGCGGGCGAACAGCTCGTCGAGCTCGAAGGGCTTGACCAGGTAGTCGTCCGCGCCCGCGTCGAGTCCGGTGACCCGGTCGCCGACGGTGTCGCGGGCGGTGAGCATCAGGATCGGCGTCGTCGTGCCCGCGCCCCGCATGCGCCGGGCCGCGGTCAGGCCGTCCATCCGGGGCATCTGGATGTCGAGGACCACCAGGTCGGGCCGGTACGCGACGGTCTTCTCCAGCGCGTCCGCGCCGTCCACGGCGACCTCGGTGCCGTACCCCTCGAAGGCGAGGCTGCGCTGGAGTGCTTCGCGTACCGCCGGCTCGTCGTCGACGATCAGGATGCGCTGGGGTTCACGGTCGCCGTCGGAGGGGCTCATCGCGGTCGGTTCCTCGGGTGCGGTGGGACGTGATCGGGGCCGCTTTCAGCCTCGCACGTTTTCAGGTCGGGCCGGAAAGGGTCAGCCGCGTACGGGCCGGCGGGCCCGGGCGGCGCCGCGGCGGGTGCCGCGTGCGGCGGCGGGTGCCACCTCGGGCGCCCGGGACCGCGGGGCGTGCAGCTCGTGCGCGATGCCGAGGGCCGGCGCGAGCGCGGCCGGGCCGGTGCCCGCGACGGAGTGGGAGACGGTCTTGACCTGCATGCGGACCTCCGGGGTCAGTTGTCGGAGCCGCCGGACCGCAGGGAGTCCAGGTCGGCCTTGACGGTGTTGATCGGGATGGCGAAGCCGAGGCCCACGCTGCCCGCCGCGGAGCCGGAGCCGGAGGAGTCGGCGGACGAGTACATCGCGGAGTTGATCCCGATGATGTTGCCGTTCATGTCGATCAGCGCGCCGCCGGAGTTGCCCGGGTTGAGGGACGCGTCGGTCTGGAGGGCCTTGTAGGTGGTCGTGGACGAACCGGTGTCGCCGTTGAACTCCCTGCCGCCGAACTCGAACGGCCACTGGCCGCTGCCGCCCTGCTGCTCCTGGCCCCGGCTCTCGTCGGTGGACACGGTGACGTCCCGGTCGAGCGCGGAGACGATGCCGCTCGTGACGGTGCCGGTCAGGCCCTCGGGGGAGCCGATCGCGACGACCTCGTCGCCCACCTGGATGCCGTCGGAGTCGCCGAGCGTCGCGGTCTTCAGGCCGGAGGGCGCGTTCGTCAGCCGGATCAGCGCGAGGTCCTTCGCGCTGTCCGTGCCGACGACGGTCGCGGCGTACGACTTGCCGTTGCTGAGCTGCACCTTGATGTCGGAGGCGCCCGAGATCACGTGGTTGTTGGTGATGATCTCGCCGCCGGTCGTGATGACGACGCCGGACCCGGTCGACGAACCCGCGTTGGAGGTCGCGCTGATCTCGACGATGCTCGGGCCGACCGCCTCGGCGACCCCGGCGACGGTGCCCTTCCTGCTGGCGGGCACGACGTTGGTGCTCGTGCTGCTGCTCGCCGCGGTGTCGTTGCCGGACAGCTCCTGGAACGCGTAGGCGGTGCCGCCGCCGACGGCCGCGGCCGCGATGGCGACGGCTGCCAGCAGGGCCAGCGGGCCCTTGGCACGCCTGCGGTGCGCGGCGGGTGCGGAGGACGAGGACACGGGCTCGGAGAGGAGCGAGGTGGGGGCGTCACCCTGCTGCCACGGCCGGTGCGTGGGCGGGGGAGGCCACTCGGGGTTCACGGAGGGGGCGTGGGGCTGCTCCGAGTAGGGCGACCGCTGCTGCGGGTGGCCCTGCGCGTACGCGGAATGCTGCTGGTCGCCCTCGGGGTACTCGCCGCTGCGGCGGAAGCTCTCGGTCATGTCCCAGACTCTGACTCCCCCGCATGAGAGCTCCCTGAGTGCACCCTGAGAAGCCCGACAGAACCGCGTATGCCCGATATAAAGCCCCCACGCAGACCGAACCGCACGGCCAGAAAACATGGGGGCGGAGCCGAAGGGGGCGCGGGGAACGGCGCGCTCAGCCGGGACGAAGGGTCGGAGAACACGGGGGCGGAGCCCCGACAGGGGCGCGGGGAACGGCGCTCAGCCGGGACGAACCGTCACGACCCCCCGCACGGCCGCCCCAGCGAACCCAACCGGCCCGAGCCGGCGCTCAGCGACACCCGCACGAGTGCCGCACGACCAACCGCGAAGGGAACAGCTTCAACCGCTCACGGCGGGACCCGGCGACCCGCAACCCGTCGTCGAGCACGAGGTCGACCGCCGCCCGGGCCATCGCCGACCGGTCGGAGGCGATGGTCGTCAGCGGCGGATCCGTCAGAGCCGCTTCCTTGATGTCGTCGAACCCGGCCACGGCCAGCTCGCCCGGCACGTCGATCCGCAGTTCGCGGGCGGCCCGCATCAGACCGATCGCCTGGTCGTCGGTGGAGCAGAAGATCGCCGGCGGGCGATGGGGCCCGGACAGGAGCTCCAGGCCCACCTTGTAGGCGTCGTACCGGTTGTAGAGCGCCTCGAAGAGGCGCCCCTCGGTGGAGCGCCCGGCCTCGTGCATCGCACGCCGCCACCCCTCGACGTGGTCGGAGACGGGGTCGCCGACCGCGGGCGTCTCGGCGGTGCCTCCGAGACAGGCGACGTACTCGTACCCGTGCTCCAGGAGGTGGCGGGTGGCGAGCTGGGCGCCCCCTATGTCGTCGGTGACGACCGCCACGTCGTCGATGGCCTCGGGCCGCTCGTGCAGCAGCACCACCCGGGCGTCCCAGGCCTCGATCTCCGCGGCGGCCAGATCGTTCAGCGCGTGGCTGACGAGGATGAGTCCCGAGACCCGCATGCCGAGGAAGGCCCGCAGATAGTGGACCTCGCGCTCGCCGATGTAGTCGGAGTTCCCGACGAGCACCATCTTCCCGCGCTCGGACGCGGCCTGTTCGACCGCGTGCGCCATCTCCCCGAAGAAGGGCTGGCGCGCGTCCGGCACGATCAGGCCTATGAGGTCGGTACGCCTCGAAGCCATGGCCTGGGCGACCCGGTCGGGCCGGTACCCCAGCTCCTTGATCGCGGCGAGTACACGCTCGCGCGTGGCCGGGGCGACCGGCCGGGGTCCGTTGTTGATGACATAGCTGACGACGGCGGTGGAAGTACCCGCCAGTCGCGCCACATCATCCCGAGTCACCTTGGCCACGCGCGGAGTCTACGCGGATGGACCTACCTCTGGGCAGGTCGTACGACCGCATCCTGAGACCCTCCGGCGGCCCCCGTGGCCTCCGCGGTCTCCGGCGGGGCCGTCTCGTCCGCATCCTCCGGCTTTGGCCGGGCCGCCTTGGCCTTGGCCTCGTCCGACGCCCGGTCCACCTTCTCCGGCGTAACGAATCGATAACCCACGTTCCGGACGGTCCCGATCAGCGACTCGTGCTCGGGACCGAGCTTCGCCCGCAGCCGCCGTACGTGCACGTCCACGGTGCGCGTGCCGCCGAAGTAGTCGTAGCCCCAGACCTCCTGGAGGAGCTGAGCGCGGGTGAAGACGCGGCCGGGGTGCTGGGCGAGGTACTTCAGCAGCTCGAACTCCTTGAAGGTCAGGTCGAGGACCCGGCCCTTGAGCTTGGCGCTGTAGGTCGCCTCGTCCACCGAGAGGTCGCCGTTGCGGATCTCCATGGGGGAGTCGTCGTTGACGATCTGCTGGCGGCCCATGGCCAGCCGCAGCCGTGCCTCGACCTCCGCCGGCCCGGCGGTGTCGAGCAGGACGTCGTCGATGCCCCAGTCGGCGGTGACGGCCGCGAGGCCGCCCTCCGTCACGACGAGGACGAGGGGGCAGCCGGGGCCCGTCGAGCGCAGCAGCTGACACAGGCTGCGCACCTGCGGGAGGTCGCGCCGCCCGTCGATCAGGATGACGTCGGCACCCGGGGTGTCGACGAGCGCGGGGCCCTCGGCGGGGGCGACACGCACGTTGTGCAGCAGCAGGCCGAGGGCGGGAAGCACCTCCGTCGACGGCTGAAGGGCATTGGTAAGCAGCAGCAGAGAGCTCATCAGGCCCTTCCCCCCAGTCCCCGGCGGTCCCGGCCTCGCTCGGGCAGGGGGTCTCCCCATGCCTGGGTCGTCATACGGTCGTGCACGGTTCGCTCGCCCATAACGTCTGGTTCCTCCTCGGTCCCTGCGAGGACGTTTGCGGCACTGCTTCGTACTGTGCGGCTCCCGCGCCCCCGGGAGCCGCGACTGCGCTCTCACCTCGTACTTCTCCGTCGGAGTGTTCGTATACAGCGTTCGTATACAACGCTCCGGAAAGCGCAAAAGGACCCGGGGGCTTCACTGCCCGAGTCCTCTGCCCAGCAGAATAGCCCACATGAGCCAAGGTCCGGCAGGTCGCGCCGCGCGATCTTTCAACCGTCCGAAGACTGAGACGGCAGGAAGACCACCGGAAAGAGTGCGTCCCGCGCCGGCGCGAAGATTTCTGCGCACTGTCGACGGGGTCACCGTCGACGCGGCGTACGAGCCCGGAACGCGGGCGTCCGACATCTCGGGCGACACCGCCATCGTCGTCGCGCACGGCTTCACGGGCGACCTGGAGCGGCCGCACGTGCGACGGGCGGCGAGCGCCTTCGCGCAGTACGCGGCCGTCGTCACGTTCTCCTTCCGCGGGCACGGGGCCTCCGGCGGCCGGTCCACGGTCGGCGACCGCGAGGTGCTCGACCTCGCGGCGGCGGTGCGGTGGGCGCGAGAACTCGGTCACACCCGGATCGCCACCGTCGGCTTCTCCATGGGCGGTTCGGTGGCGCTCAGGCACGCGGCCCTGCATCCGGCGGCCCCCAAGGGGCGCGCGGGGCGGGAGTGGCACGAGTGGCCCGAGGGGTCCCAGGAGCACGAGGGACTCGCGGGAGCGCACACGGACGCCGTCGTCTCGGTCAGCGCGCCCGCGCGCTGGTACTACCGCGGCACGGCCCCCATGCGGCGTCTGCACTGGCTGGTGACCCGTCCGGCGGGCCGCGCCGTCAGCCGCTACGGCCTGCGCACCCGTATCCACCACCGCGGGTGGGACCCCGTCCCCTCCTCGCCCGTGGAGTCGGTCCCCCTCATCGCGCCCACGCCGCTGCTGGTCGTCCACGGCGACCGGGACGGCTACTTCCCCCTGGACCACCCCCGGATGCTGGCCGCCGCGGCCGGGGAGCACGGTGAACTGTGGCTGGAGCGGGGGATGGGACACGCCGAGAACGCCGCGGACGACGAGCTGCTGGCCCGCATCGGGGAATGGGCCGCGCGGCACGCGGGCTAGCCTGGCCGTGTTCGAGACCCGTCTTCCACACCGTTGATCGAGGAACCAGATGGCAAAGGGCACGGTGCGCTACTGGGCCGCCGCCAAGGCCGCCGCGGGCGTCGCCGAGGAGCCGTACGAGGCCGAGAACCTCGCGCAGGCGCTCGACGCGGCACGCGAGCGACACCCCGGCGAACTCGTCCGCGTACTGCGGCGATGCTCGTTCCTCGTCGACGGCGACCCGGTGGGTACCCGCGGGCATGAGACGGTACGGCTGGCCGAGGGCGGCACGGTCGAGGTGCTCCCGCCGTTCGCAGGAGGGTGACGGGATCATGAGCAACCAGCACTACGAGGGGAACGGGGCCCACGAGCCCCACGACCCGTATCAGCAGCATCAGCAGCATCAGCAGAACCCGCAGCCGCAGGCCCAACCGCAGGCCGGCTGGCAGCAGCAGTACGCGGACGCGGACGAGCAGCAGCAGTACACCCAGCAGTGGGAGGGGCAGACCTGGGAGACCCGGATCCAGCCCCAGGTCGCACCGGCGGCGGACACCGCCTACCTGCCCTCGCAGGCACCCCAGGGTCCGCAGGGTCCGGGAGAGGCGGCCCACGGGGACCGCTTCGGGGCCCCGCAGCCGTACGCGTCCCAGTACGGCGCCGCGGGCCCGATGCCCGCCGAGGCCGGCTGGGGACACGGAGCCCAGGCGCAGGGCGGGCACACCGAACCCGCGTACGGCGGCTACGCGTCCGGCCAGGCAGCCGCTCCCGCCGCTCCCGCACCCGCATCCGCGCCCGCCGCGACCGCCACCGGTTACGGACCGCCCACCCTCACCGGGAACTCCCGCGTGACCGACGCGCAGCGCGCCCGCGCCGAGGGACGCTCGCCGATCATCGAGCCCGGCGCGCAGCCCGCCGCGCTGACCGCCGTCCTGGCGCTGCTGCTCGCGGGCGCGGCGGCGATCGGGGAGTACGCCCTGGCCGTGCCGCTCGTGATCCTCCAGGCGGTGACCGCGGCGGGCTGGTTCCGCCTGAACGGCATGTGGCCCGCCCGGCAGGGCATCGCGCTCGCCTTCGCCGGCGCGCTCACCTCCGACGTCGTGCTGCTCGGGGTCGGACGGGAGAACGCCGCCGCGGCGATCCTCGGCACACTCGGCGTCTGGGTGCTGCTGACCCTGGTCATCCAGCTCCGCAGCCGCGCCGAACCCGACGAGCGCATGTACGGCCTGATGGCCACGGTGGCCTCGGCGGCCCTGGCGATCGTGGCGACCGGGCACCTGGGCGCCGAGCCGGACGCCGTGACGGTGGGCGCGATCGCGGTCGCCGCGGCCGTGCTCGCCCGCGCGGTGCCGCTGCCCACGCCCGTCTCCGTCGCCGTGGCCCTGCTGGCGGCGGCCGGAGCCGGCGCAGCCGCGGGCGCCGCGACCGGTGTCGGCACGGCCGGTGCCCTGCTCGGCGCGGGGGCCGGGGTCTGCGCCCTGATCGGGCACAGGGTCGCCTCGTACGACTACCCGTCGAAGTTCGTCCACATGACGGCGGGCGTCGCCCTCCCGCTCGCGGCCGCCGCCCCTGCCGTCTACTTCCTGGGCCGGGCACTGGTCTGACCCGCCCGGCCGGCCCGCTGCCGGAGGACCCCGCCGAGGGTCCTCCGGCAGCGGGCCGGGGGCTTTCCGGCCCCCGTCACCGGGAGAGCGTGCCGAGCACGGTCGCGGCCGTACCCGGCCGGCCCGGGCCCCGCCCCTGTCACAGGTGATCCACAACCCGACCCCGGCCGCCCGGTGGGGGACCGGGACGGGGTTACGCTCGCGGCCATAGGCCGGTCGAGGTGGGGGAACAGGGAGACATGCGAGCACTGCGAATACTTCTGATCGTGACCATCGTGCTGGGCGGGCTCTTCGTCATCGCCGACCGTGTGGCCGTGGGCTTCGCCGAGGACGAGGCGGCCGAGCGGCTGCGCGCCAACGAGGGACTGGCCGCCACCCCGGACGTGTCGATCAAGGGCTTCCCGTTCCTGACCCAGGTGGCCGGCGGTGAACTCGACGAGGTCGAGGTCGGCATCAAGAACTACGAGGCGGACACGAGCGCCGGCACGGGCGACGCCTCCGACGGGGCCCCGGCCAAGATCCGCATCGACAACCTGACCGCCCACATGCGCGGCGTCGCGTTCTCCAGCGGCTACAGCTCCGCGAAGGCGGCATCCGCCACCGGCACCGCGACGATCTCGTACGCCGAACTCCTCAAGGCGGCGAAGGCCGAACCCGTGGACGTGACGAGCGGCGTCACCGCCCAGGTCGTCGGGCTCTCCGACGGCGGCAACGGCAAGATCAAGGTCGAGGTCGAGGCCACGGTGCTCGGCCGCAAGCTGCCCCGTCCGGTGTCCGTCCTCAGCACGGTCCGCGTCAAGGGCGACACGGTGGAGGTGCAGGCCGACTCCCTGCCGAACCTGGGTGTCCAGCTCGCCGAGGACAAGGTCCGCCTGATCACCGACTTCCAGCAGAAGATCGACGGGCTGCCCGGCGGCATCAGGCTCGACCGCGTCGAGGCGGCCGCGGACGGCGTGGACATCGGGGTGAAGGGTTCCGACGTCGACCTCGTCGGGTAGGAGTGACGGCGTCCGGCCGGCCCGTGGGACGTGTCCGGACGGTCGCTCTCCCGCTCGGCCGTCCGAAGGGCGAGACGCCCCTGTCCGCACAGCAGATGCGGAAGGGGCCGGGCGGGTGAAGGGTGCTGCGGGGACCGGGCGGAAGCGGGCGCGACCCCTCTCGTATCCCACATTGCGGACGATCGCGTCTCAACATACGACACGCCGGTGACATGCCCGCCTGTCCGTCCCTACGATCGACACCATGAAGCGACAGGCGGATCTCACGAAGCGGCGGGCAGTAGACCTGTGCCGCGTCGCCGCCATGCTCTGTCGCACCTTCTGAGCGGAAGCCTCCGCACTTCCGCGAGCCGGGCCCCTCGACCTCTCTGCCGAGTGGCGCCCCCGTGCCGCGTACGCCCCCGCAGTGTGACCGCCGAGCGCGTACCCGCACCCCGCACCCCGCAACGCCCCGCCGCAACTGCCCCGGAGGAGAACGAGCATGAGCCGCAGCGACGTCCTGGTAGACGCCGACTGGGTCCAGGAGCACCTGGACGACCCGAACGTGGCCGTCGTCGAGGTCGACGAGGACACGTCCGCGTACGAGAAGAACCACATCAAGAACGCGATCCGGATCGACTGGACCACCGACCTCCAGGACCCGGTCCGCCGTGACTTCATCGACCAGGAGGGCTTCGAGAAGCTCCTGTCGGCGAAGGGCATCGGCAACGACACGCTCGTCGTGCTCTACGGCGGCAACAACAACTGGTTCGCGTCCTACGCCTACTGGTACTTCAAGCTCTACGGGCACGAGAACGTGAAGCTCCTCGACGGCGGCCGCAAGAAGTGGGAGCTCGACTCCCGCGACCTCGTCGACGGCTCGCAGGTCCCCGAGCGTGCCGCCACCGCGTACAAGGCCAAGGCCCAGAACACCGCCATCCGCGCCTTCCGTGACGACGTCGTCGCCGCGATCGGCTCGCAGAACCTGGTCGACGTGCGGTCGCCCGACGAGTTCAGCGGCAAGCTGCTCGCCCCGGCCCACCTGCCCCAGGAGCAGTCGCAGCGTCCGGGCCACGTCCCGTCCGCGCGCAACATCCCGTGGTCGAAGAACGCCAACGACGACGGCACCTTCAAGTCGGACGACGAGCTCAAGGAGCTGTACGCCGACGAGCAGGTCGACCTCGCCAAGGACACCATCGCGTACTGCCGCATCGGTGAGCGCTCCGCGCTCACCTGGTTCGTCCTGCACGAGCTGCTCGGCGTCCAGAACGTCAAGAACTACGACGGCTCGTGGACCGAGTACGGCTCCCTCGTCGGCGTGCCGATCGAGCTCGGCGCCAACAAGTAATCCCCAAGGCCTGAAGGACGGAATCGAAACATGTGTGGAGCGAAGGCCGGCGGCCCGGACGCCTCGACGATCAAGCCCGGTGAGACCACCATCCAGGGTCACGTGACCAAGGACGGCGAGCCGGTGGTGGGATACGTCCGCCTCCTGGACTCGACCGGCGAGTTCACCGCCGAGGTGCCCACCTCGGCGACCGGACAGTTCCGCTTCTACGCGGCCGAGGGCACCTGGACCGTTCGCGCCCTCGTTCCCGGCGGCACGGCCGACCGCACGGTCGTCGCGCAGACCGGCGGTCTCGCCGAGGTCGCCATCGCCGTCTGACGGCACCGCAAGAACGGCCGAAGGGCCGCACCCCCGGGGGTTGGACGCTTTCCGGTACGGGGTGCGGCCCTTCGGCTCGCCCGGGTGCCGGTGGGCCGATCGGTTCTACCCTGGAGGCATGTACGCGCGAAGGCGCCACGTCTACTTCGCCATGATGGGCACCTGCATCGGGCTGTTCGTGCTCGCCTGGGGAGTCGTACGGCTCTGGTCGGTGCCCGTGGCCGTCGGCATGTGCGTGGTGGCCATGGTGATCCCGCCGGTCGCCGCGATGACGGCCAACCGCAGGGGACCCGACGACCGGTGGTGGGACGACCCCTCCGGCGACGCGAAGTCCGACGAGTGGTGGGACGAGCTGGACGGCAGGAAGCGCCGCCAGTAGAACGGTCCCCATGGCGCGCATCAAGGTGTCCACCGTCGTGCTCGACGCGCACGACGCGCACGAGCTGGCCGACTTCTACTGCCGGCTCCTCGGGTACGAGGTCCGCGGCGACGAACCCGACTGGGTGCTCGTCGGACCACCCGAGGGCGTCGAGGGCGTCCTGCTCGCCTTCGAGACGGAGCCCGCGTACGTGCCGCCCGTCTGGCCCGACCGCGGGCCCGGAACCCAGCAGATGATGCTGCACCTCGACATCGAGGTCGACGACCTGGAGGGCGGGACCGCCCGGGCGGTCGCCGCCGGCGCGGTGCTCGCCGCGTACCAGCCGCAGGACGACGTCCGCGTGCTGCTCGACCCCGCCGGGCACCCCTTCTGCCTGTGGCTGCCCGCGGACCGGCTGCCGGCCGATCAGTAGACGAGCGCCTGCGTCCCGTCGGCCACGGCCTCCTGGACGAAGACCTGGGCACCGGCGATCCGCACGCCCTCGATCACGTCCTTCTCCGTGATGTCCCGGCGGGCCGCGCACTGCGTGCACAGGGTGAGCCGGCCGCCGGCCAGGACCGAGTCCAGCAGATCCGGCAGCGGCGCCGCGTGCGGGAGTTCGAACCCGGCCGCGCGCCCCGGCAGGGCGAACCACGCGGACTCGCCGGTCAGCCAGAGCGACACCTCCACCCCGCTCGCCACCGCGACCGCCGCCACCGTGAACGCCTGGGAACAGCGCTCGGGGGCGTCCGCACCGGCCGTCACTTTGATCACGAGCTTCTTAGCCATGGCCGAATCGTAGTCCGAATCGTGATCAACTCCGGTGCAACCTCATGTGTATGCCATGGGTCTCCTGTGCGCGCGGATACGGAATCCGTGCTTCGCGTTCTGTGAGGGGACGTCTTGGAAGTCTCGGAAGTACCCGAAGTACCCCAGGATCCGGAGAACCGGGAGGTCACGGGCGCTTCGGCGACCCCTGGGACGCACGCGACCCCTGTGGCGCCCGCGGACACCGCTGTGCCTGCCGTGCCTGCCGTGCCTGCCGCGCCGGCTGTGCCCGCTGCATACGCCGTGCCTGTTGTGCCTGTTGTGCCTGTTGCGCCGGCCGCTCTCGTGTCCGCCGCGGCACCCGACGGGCAGGACGCGGCCGGCCGGGCCGTCCCGCGTCCGCGCCGGCGGGGGCGCACCACGCTGCTGATCGCCGCGGCCGCCGTGCTGGGACTGCTCGCCGGCACCTGCGCCGGCTACGTCGTCCAGGCCGGCCGGACGCCCACCGAACTGCCCTCGCTGTCGCAGCGGTCCGTCCCGCAGGCCAAGGGCAAGGGACCCGAGCCGCTGTCGGCCCGCCAGGACCGCCGTGTGAAGACCGAGGGCGATCTGCGCGAGCTGCTCCTGAAGCGCCCGAAGGGCGCCCGGGACGGTTTCGAGGAGGGCACCGACGGCTGGCTGGAGCTGGCCGCCTACGCGGACTCGTACGAGAAGCCCGGCGAGGCCTTCAGCAACCTCGTCGAAGCGCAGTACCGGCGGGCGGCCGTCACGAGCTGGCAGGTGGGCAGCACGTACGCCGTCGGCATCCGCCTGGTGCAGTACCGGCAGGAGGAGTACGCCGGCGCCGCGGACCACGTCGAGGGCGCCCGCTTCTGGGCCGAGAAGGAGAAGAGCACCCGGAGCTGGCCCGTCCCCGGCACGGGTGACGGCCAGGTCTTCGTCCACGACCGGCCGGAGACCGAAGCGGGATACCTCCCGATCTACGCCGCCGAGGCGCACGCCTGGCGCGGCGACGTGGCCATGGAGATCTGGATCTACGACACCAAGCCGATCCCCAAGGGGAAGATCATGGACCTGGCCGAGCGTCAGATGGAGCGGCTGTGAACGAGAACCCCGAACAGCCTCAGCCCCCGGTGACGCCCGAGCCCGCCGCGGCAGCCGAGCCGGTGACCGTGCCCGAGCCGGCGGCATCCGTGCCGGAGCCGGTGGCCACGCCCGAGCCGGTGGCGGCCGTGCCCGTGCCCGGCGTCCCGTTCGAGGGCGTTCCCGCGCCCGCGTTCGTCCAGCCCGTTCCCGCGCCCGTGCCCGGGCCCGTGAACAGGCCCCGCCGCCGCGGCCTCATCGCCGCAGTGGTGGGTTCCGCGCTGCTCGCCGGTGCGGTCGTCGCGGGTACCGGCTACACCGTCGTGACGGTGAACGAGGCCGACCGTGACGCGGGCTCGCCCGTGTGGGACTTCCCGAGGACGACGGCGGACGACGACGACGAGCCGGCGCCCGCCACCGGTCTCGCGGCCATGCTCGTGCCGTACGACGAGGAGGACGGCTGGGGCCGCGGCCCCGACCTCGGCGAGTACGGCTCCGACGTGCACATGAGCGGAGCCCAGGCGGCCGACGTGCGCAAGGAGTCCTTGCGCGACCTGCCCCGCTCGCAGCGGCGCAGGCTGGAGCGGGAGCTCGACAAGCAGCGCATCGAGGGCATGGCCATGCGCAGCTACCTCGGTCCGAAGGCCGACGAGTACGTCGGTTCCGACGAGGGGTTCACGGTCAGCGTGGTGCTGTCCCGGATGGAGAGCAGGGCGGCGGTCAAGGGTGCCGCCACCTTCCAGGGCGAGTTCCTCGACACCCTGGACCTCTTCCGCAAGGGTCCGGCGATCAAGGGCCACAAGAACGCCAAGTGCTTCCTGCCGCCCAAGGCCGCCGACCAGAAGCTGGACCTGATGTTCTGCTCCGCGTACGTGGGGGACGTGCTCGTGAGCGCCACCGCGTCAGGCGTGAAGCCACTCGACACCAAGGGGGTCGCGGTGTTCCTGCGCACCCAGCTGGACCGCATCACGGACCCGGGGGAGGCGGTATGACCGAGCAAGGAACCGAAGAGCGCCCGACGGCGAGCACCACGGAACCCGCGGCCACCGCGCCCGCGGCGCCCGCACCCGTGGTTGCCGAGCCGGTGGCGCCCGCACCCGTGGTGGCCGACACCGCGCCCGCCGCACCCGTGCCCGCACCTGCGGCGCCCGCAGCCGTGGCGGACGCGCCCGTGGCCGGTGGGCCCGCCGGCGCCGCACCCGTGCCCGCCGGGCCGGTGTTCGGTGAGCCCGGCGCAGAGCCCGGCGCCGGTGTGCCGGCGTACCCCGCGCCGCAGGCCGGCTTCGGCCCGCACGTGCCCGGGGGGTTCCCGCCCGGGACGCCTCCGGCGAGGAAGGACCGCCGGGTGCTGCGCGCCGTCCTGCGCTGGACCGCCGCCGTGCTGGTCTTCGCGGCCGCCGGCTCGGCCGCGGCCTACGGCGTCACGGAGCGGGAGCGCACGGACCTGCCGGGCCTCGCCACCGAGCACGACGGACGCTGGGACTATCCGCGGCTCACCAGGCCGCCGCTGCCCTCCGGCAGCCCCGGCCCCTTCGCGGAGTCCAACAAGGCGGGCAGCCACCACGCCGACCTGCGCGAACTCGTCCTCCCCGCCCCCGAGGGCGCCGAGGACGACAAGGCCCTGCGCGGCGAGGACGGCTGGCTGGCGACGAAGGACTTCCTCGCCGAGTACGCGGAGAAGGACGACCGCGAGGAGCTCGGGCAGTCGTTCAAGGACAACGGCCTGCGGCACATCGCCGCCCGCGGCTGGACCATGCCGGACGGCACGCACACGCGGATCTACCTGCTCCAGTTCAATACGGCGGCTGTCGCCGAGGAGCTGTTCGCGCCCGGACTGACGCACTACGAGAACCCGGAGTACGAGGCACGCGGCGCCGAGGAGTTCGCCCGGGACGAGACGTTCCCCGAGGCGTCCCAGGTCAGTGACGTCGTGCGCTACCCGTACGCCGAGGTGAAGCCGTACGGGGCGGAGCAGGTCAGGCTCGCGTACCTGTCGGCGGGCGACACCATCGCGGTCGTCGCCCAGTCCCGCAAGGGCACCGCCGAGGGCCTGCCGTTCCGGCAGACGGTCGTCCTGCAGAGCCAGCTCCTGGGCTGACGCGCGCGGACCTCGAGGAGAGCGCCGGTCCCCACCCGACTAGAGTGGGGACCGGCTCTGTACCGCCCATCACCGTGTCACCCGAGGAGCACCCCGTGCTTGAGTACTTCTTCGAAGCTCTGCTGGTCCTGGTCTGTGTCGGCGTCCTCGCCTTCACCGGGCTGGCCGTGAAGAAGCTGTACCAGGGCCAGCGCTGACCCCCATCAAGGAACTGCCGACCTCATGATCGAGATCCCGTCCGACCTGCACAAGGACCTCGTCCCCCTCGCCTTCCTGCTGGGCAACTGGACCGGCGCGGGCGTCCACGACTTCCCCGGCGACGAGAAGTGCAACTTCGGCCAGGAAGTCAGCTTCACCCAGGACGGGCGTGACTTCCTGGAGTACCACTCGCACACCTGGGTCCTCGACTCCGAGGGCAACAAGGTGAAGCCCCTGGAGTCCGAGTCCGGCTTCTGGCGCATCGACAAGGACCGCAAGGTCGAGGTCGTGATGGTCCGCGACGACGGTGTCGTCGAGATCTGGTACGGCGAGCTGGCCGACAAGAAGCCGCAGATCGACCTGGTCACCGACGCCGTCGCCCGGACGGCCGCCGCGGGCCCCTACAACGGCGGCAAGCGCCTGTACGGCTACGTGAAGAGCGACCTCATGTGGGTCGGCGAGAAGCAGACCCCCGAGGTCGAGCTGCGCCCCTACATGTCGGCGCAGCTCAAGAAGGTCGTCTCGCCGGAGGACGTCGAGCGCTGGGCCAAGGCCCTGCCGGACGACATGCCGGACGACGGGATCGCTTTCTTCAAGTAGTCCTAGACTTTCGGGTGTGGTGAGCACTGGAAGCACTGACTGGAAGAGCGACCTGCGGCAGCGCGGCTACCGGCTGACGCCGCAGCGGCAGCTCGTGCTCGAAGCCGTGGACACCCTGGAGCACGCGACCCCCGACGACATCCTCGTGGAAGTGAGGAGGACGGCGTCGGGGGTCAACATCTCCACGGTGTACCGGACCCTGGAGCTCCTGGAGGAGCTCGGGCTGGTGTCCCACGCGCATCTCGGGCACGGGGCGCCCACCTACCACCTCGCGGACCGGCACCACCACATCCATCTGGTCTGCCGTGACTGCACGCATGTCATCGAGGCGGACATCGAGGTCGCCGCCGACTTCGCCGCCAAGCTCCGCGAGACCTTCGGCTTCGTCACCGACATGAAGCACTTCGCGATCTTCGGCCGCTGCGAGGACTGCACGGCCCGCGGTGGCGACGCGGACCGTGCCGACCGTGCCGACGGACAGGACGGCGGGTCCGGTCCGGACGGGAAATAAAAACGGCACCCGTTCGGTCGTAGGCTGTGTGGATATGAAGAGCCCCCTCCTGTCGCTGCCCGGTGCCGTCTCCGCCGAGGGTGTGGACGAAGGTGTCGCCGCCCACTACGGCGACCTGTTCCGGGAGCAGCGCTCCCTCGCCGACGGCACCGGTTTCGTGGACCTCTCGCACCGGGGGGTCGTCACCGTCACCGGCGAGGACCGGCTCGCCTGGCTGCACCTGCTGCTCACCCAGCACGTCAGCGACCTCCCGGCAAACCTGGCCACGGAGGCGCTGATCCTCTCCGCGAACGGCCACATCGAGCACGCGCTGTACCTCGTCGACGACGGGACCACGACCTGGGCGCACGTGGAGCCCGGCAGCCAGGAGGCACTGCTCGCGTACCTGGAGTCGATGAAGTTCTTCTACCGCGTCGAGGCGGCCGACCGCACCGCCGACTTCGCCGTCGTGCACCTCCCGGCCGGCTCGATCGCGCAGGCCCCCGAGGGGACCGTCGTGCGCGAGACCCCGTACGGGCGCGACCTGTTCCTGCCGCGCGGTGACCTGGAGGCGTTCGCCGCGGACACCGCGACGTACGGGCCCGCGGTCGGGCTGCTGGCCCACGAGGCCCTGCGCGTCGAGCACCACCGGCCGCGGATCGCCTTCGAGACGGACCACCGGACCATTCCGCACGAGCTGGGCTGGATCGGCACCGCCGTGCACCTCCAGAAGGGCTGCTACCGGGGCCAGGAGACGGTCGCCCGCGTGCAGAACCTGGGCAAGCCCCCGCGCCGGCTGGTCTTCCTGCACCTGGACGGCAGCGAGGTCCATCTGCCGCCGCACGGCGCCGAGCTGCGCCTCGCGGACGACGGCCCCGACGGGCGCCGGATCGGCTTCGTCACGACCTCCGCGCGCCACCACGAGCTCGGGCCGATCGCGCTGGCGCTCGTGAAGCGCAACGTGCCGCTGGACGCCCGGCTGATGGCGGACACGACGGCCGCGGCGCAGGAGGTCGTGGTCGAGCCCTAGCGGCCGCCGCCCGCGCCGCCACCTCGACCGGTCGCGCCGACCCGTCGCACCGACCGGTCACATCTCCAGGAGCACGGTGAACGGGCCGTCGTTCGTGAACGAGACGCGCATCTGCGCCCCGAACCGGCCCGTCGCCACGGTCGCGCCCAGCGAGCGGAGCTGCGCCACCACCTCGTCCACGAGGGGTTCGGCGACCTCGCCGGGAGCCGCCGCGTTCCACGTGGGGCGGCGGCCCTTGCGCGCGTCCCCGTACAGGGTGAACTGGCTGATGACCAGGAGCGGGGCGCCGGCGTCCGAGCACGAGCGCTCGCCGCTCAGCATCCGGATCGACCAGAGTTTGCGGGCCAGCCGGGCCGCCTCCTCCGCGGTGTCCTCGTGGGTCACCCCGACCAGGACGCACAGGCCCTCGCCCTCGATCTCCCCGACCGTCTCGCCCTCGACGACGACGCTCGCGCCGTCCACCCTCTGCACCACCGCACGCATGCGGACCATCATGCCGTGCGTCCCGGCAGCGTCCGTACGGGGTCTTCTTATTGATCCTTAACCCCCCATCTGGGGCCGATCGGGGGCACTCGGTCACATAGCGGCCACTTGGGGTGGCACGATGCTCACACACGCCGGTCGAGGGGACGGTAGAGGCACATGAGCACACCGAGTACGGGGCAGTCACCCGGAGTCGTGTCACTGATTCGGAGGGAGCCGCCGTCATCGTCTTCTGCATCACCGTCACCGTCGGTACCGCCGACTCCTTCGGCGGTACGCGGCGCGTCCGCCGTGCGCCCGCCCACCCAGCGGACGGACAGCCCGGTCCCGGGCCCGATGCCTGAACGGCTGGAGCGTCCCGGCGCGGAGTCCCCGCGCGAGCCGGCGCTGGACGTCCTGCGACTGCCCGAACTGCGCGCGCTGCGCCGGGACGCACAGCGTGACGAGGCCGATCTGAGCTATGTGCGGCGGCTGCTCCAGGGGCGGATCGACATCCTGCGGGCCGAGCTGGGACGGCGTACCGGACCCGTGCAGAACGGGGCCGGACCGCGTGCGCCGCACGCCGTCGACGCGGCGTCCGTGGTCGCGCGGCTGTCGGAGATCCTCACGGACGCGCCCGCCCGCCACAGGTCGTCCGCACGGCACGTGACCGTGGGCACCCCCCACCGGGAGGAGTACCGGCGGCTGGCCGCCGACATGCTCGCCGAGGTCGAGCTGTCCGACCTCCGGGCCCGTACGGACCTGGAGCTGAACGCGGCGATGGGGCGGCTCGTGCGGTACGAGCGGCAAGTCTCGCGGCGGCGGCAGCAGCTCCAGCGGACGGCGGACGACTGCAGCGCGGAGATCGCCCGCAGGTACCGTGAGGGTGAAGCACAGGTAGACGACCTGCTCATGTGACGCGGTGGCCCCGGGGGTGACCGGGGCCCGCGGCGGCAGTGGCCCGGGACCGCGGTGCACACGGCGGCTCCGGCCGGGCGGGTCCCGCTCTGGAAGGCCACCCCGATGTCCGCGTCCCCCTCCGGTCCCGAACCCCTTCCCCGTCCCGGGCACCCGTCCGGACCGCGCCTCGTCCCGGGCCCCGGCTCCCGGCCCGGCCCCGCCCCCTCTCCCGGCCCCGCCGCCCTGACCGGTGCCGACGCGGAGTCCGCCGACGCGGTGCCGCCCGTCCTCGCCGAGGTCGTACGGTCCGGATTCGTCGAGAGCCGGCACCGGGGGAGCCTGGTGGTCCTGGGCGCCGACGGCTCGGTGGACCTGGCGCTCGGCGACGTCGGGGCGCCCGTCTTCCCGCGGTCCGCCAACAAGCCGATGCAGGCGGCGGGCATCCTGCACGCCGGGCTGGACCTGGCGGGGGAACGGCTCGCGCTGGCGGCGGCCAGCCACTCCGGTGAGCCGTTCCACCGGGATCTCGTGGTGAAGATGCTCGCCGAGAGCGGGCTCTCCGAGGCCGACCTGCGCTGCCCGGCCGATCTGCCGCTCGACCCGGTGGAGGCGGAGGCGTACCTCGCGGGCGGGGGTGTGCGCGAGCGGGTCACGATGAACTGCTCCGGGAAGCACGCGGCGATGCTGGCCGCGTGCGTGGTGCGCGGATGGCCCACGGAGTCGTACACCGAGCCGTCCCATCCCCTCCAGCACGGGATCCTGACCGTCGTCGAGCAGACCGCGGGCGAGCGGGTCGCCGCGGTGGGTACGGACGGCTGCGGGGCTCCGCTGCTCGCGATCACCCTGACCGGGCTGGCCCGGGCGTTCCGCTCCCTGGTGCTCGCCCCCGAGGGGTCCGCCGAGCGGCGGGTGGCCGACGCGATGCGGGCTCATCCCGAGTACGTCGCCGGAACGCGGCGCCCCGACACCCGGCTGATGCGGGAGCTGCCGGGAGCGCTGTCCAAGATGGGCGCCGAGGCCGTGCAGGCCGTCGCGCTGCCGGACGGGCGGGCGCTGGCGTTCAAGGTGGAGGACGGGGCGGTGCGCGCCCTGAGCCCCGTGCTGGCGCGCGGGCTCGCGCTGATGGGAGTGCGCACGGTGCCGGGCGCGGTGGGTCCGGTGCCGGTGCTGGGCGGGGGGACCGAGGTCGGGGAGATCCGGGCGGTGTTCTGAACCGGGTGCCGGTGCGGGCGACGGGTGCCGGGTCGTGGTGTGCGGGGTCGTGGGGCGGGGCGGGCAGCGGTCGCGAAATCCGGGCGACACCCGCCGTACGGAGTGCCTAGCGTGGCTCCATGAGCCCCCGCAACGCCATTGACGTACGACCGATCGCCGAGGACGAGATCCCGGAGTGGATCCGCGCGCTGAACACCGGTTTCCTGCGACCGCCCAGCGTGAAGGAGAGCGAGGTGGCGGACCGGAGCACGTACCTCGTCCCGGCCCGCACGCTGGGGGCGTTCGACGGCGGGCGCTGCGTGGGCACCTTCCGTTCGTTCCCGCAGCAGCTCACCGCCGTGGGCGGCACCGCCGTGGCGGCCGACGCCATCTCGAACGTCACCGTCACCTCCACGCACCGCCGCCGCGGCATCCTCACGCGGATGATGGCGCAGGACCTGGCGGCCGCCAAGGAGCGCGGCGACACCGTGGCGACGCTCATCGCGGCGGAGTACCCCATCTACGGGCGTTACGGCTTCGGCGCGGCGACGGCCGCCGCCGAGTGGACGATCGACGTGCCGAGGGCGGGGCTCGACCGGCGCTGGGCCGGACCGGACGACGGCGGGCGCATCGATCTGGTCGACGGCGACGACGTACGCAGGACGGGGCCGGAGCTGCACGAGCGGCTCCGCCGGACCCTGCCGGGCGCGATCGACCGCGACGAGCGCTGGTGGCAGGTCAGAACCGGCGTGCTGACGCTGGACCGCAGTTCCTGGACCGAGCCGTTCTACGCCGTGTACCGCGACGCGCGCGGCGAGGTGGAGGGGCTGCTCGCCTACACCGTCGACGACCAGTGGGGCGACGCCAAGCAGCCGAACGACACCGCGAGGGTCAAGGACATGATCGCGCTCACACCGGCCGCGGAGCGCGCCCTGTGGCGGTACGTGTGCTCCGTCGACTGGGTCACGAAGGTCCGGACGGGCTGGCGGGCGCCCGACGACCTGGTGCCGCACCTGCTGCCCGATCCGCGGGCGGCCCGCATCACCACGCAGGCGGACTGGCTGTGGGTACGGGTCCTGGACGTCGTGGCGGCGCTCGAGGCGCGGACGTACACGGGTACGGGCTCGCTCGTGCTGGAACTCGTCGACCCGGCCGGGCTGTGCGGCGGGCGGTACCGGCTCGACGCGTCCCCGCAGGGGGCCACCTGCACCCCGACCACGGAGAGCGCCGCACTCACCATGGACATGGGCGAGTTGGGGTCCCTGTGGCTGGGCGACGAGTCCGCGGTGCGGCTCGCGGCGCTGGGCCGGGTGCGGGAGGAACGAGCGGGCGCCGGCTCTGCCGCCGACGCCCTGCTGCGCACGTCCCGGCGTCCCTGGTGCCCGGACATCTTCTGACGGCGGGTGCCGCCGGGCCGTTCTGCTCGTCTCCCTTCGGGTGGGCGACCCCGGGCCCCGGTGTCCCGGTGGGTCGGTGTCCGGTGTGCGCGGACCGGTGTGTCTGCCGGGTGGGCCGGTCCGCGGACTGCTGATCCGTAGCGATTCAGTTGTGGGTGCCGCTGCACGGGCCGGACGAACGATCGATCCGGTCCGCGTGGTGCTGACCGACCGGGCTCCCGGCTCCCCTCCGGAAGGGAGCCCGGTCAGCCGGACTGCCGGACGACGGGGCGCCGGCAGTCGGACTCGGGGGTGTGGTTCAGCCCGACTGGGCGAGCAGCATGACGAGGATCACGGCTCCGATCCCGCCGATCATGGTGTTCCTGGCCTTGATGCCGACGGTCAGGGCGACGAAGGCGATGATCCCCATCGCTCCGAACTTCAGCTGGAGAAGCTGCTCGAAGCCGATGACGAGGGCGGCGACGGCGAGGGCGATGAGCGGCATGCGGTCCCTCCTTCGGGACGGGGAGGCGGACCCCCGTTGGGACCGGCCACCTGGTCGGACGTGACGTCTCTGGCAGCCAACCCCTGGGAAGCTTGACCATGTTGCCCAAGTTGGCGACCAACTTCATTGAAGTTATCTCCGCTTGGACACGTCTCATAACCACCTTCTCGACAACTGCCCAAAGATGGCGGGAAGTTGTAGTGTTTGGTTGTGGACCCGGAACACGTCGCCGTCAATGGGCGGAAGAGGTCACAGCGGCCACAGAGGTCACACCGCGAGGTCGCCGACGAGCTGCGCAGCCGGATCAGGTCCGGAGAGCTGCGGCCTGGACAGCGCATGCCCACACAGGCCAAGTTGGCCGACGAGTTCGGCGTCGAGCGGGGGGCCGTGCGCCAGGCGTTGCGCATCCTCCAGACGGAGCAGCTGCTGTCCAACGTGTCCAAGGGGAGCCCCGCGACGGTGGCCCAGGACGTGGGGCGTGCCCTGACCGGCCCCGGAGCCGCGCCGCAGCCCACCATGGTGGCGCTCGCGTCCCGCGTCACGGCGGCCTTCGGGGCCCCTCACGTGGAGATCGACGCCCTGTGCCTGACGGCGGTCTCCCTGACCCTCGCACTGGGGGAGCCGCTGCGTCTCATCCACGAGGGGCGAATGAAACCAGCCAGGGTCGACGTCCGCATCCTGCTGCCGTCCCGCGACATCGACCTCGCGTTCCCGGCCCCCGTGGACGCCGCCGACGACGGCGTCCGCCTGCGGCGCCGCTGGCTCGAGCAGCGCAACGCCCAGGGCCGGGTGCTCAAGCACAACCTGCGGGCGCTGCGAGCCACCCACGACGTGGACGTGCACATCGAGTTCCGGGCGCTGCCGTTCACCCCGCCGGTGAAGCTCTACCTGCTCAACGGGTCCGAGGCGCTCTTCGCCTACTACACGCTGGCCCGGCGCAGCGAGGAGATCGACCACGAGTACCTGGAGATGTACGACGCGGAGGGGACGCAGTCCACGCTCTTCCCGTTCGAGCACGGGGACGGGCTGAGGGACACGACGTTCGTGGAGCAGTCGCACCTGTGGTTCAACGCACTGTGGGAGACCATCAGCTCGGAGCTGGTGCTCACGGGCTGAGGTCTCCCACGGGTCCGGGGGGTCTCAAGGGTCGGACAGTTCCGGCAGGTCAGGCAGGTGCGACGGGCCTCCCGGACCTGCACCGGATCGTCGGCGGCGTCCTCGCAGGTCCCGCGGGCCCTGCGGGCCGTACGGACCGCACGGGCTCCGCGGGTCACAGGGCCGGGCCGGCGAACATCAGGGCGAGCACGACGGCACCTATCGAGCTGCACGTGGGGTTCTTCGCCTTGATCCCGATGCTGAGCAGCAGCAGGCCGACGATGCCGCTGGGCCCGTACCGCCACTCGACGAACTGCTCGAAGCCGATGACGAAGACGGCGGACAGGAAGGCTATGGCGGGCATGGGTGGATCCTCCTTCGGTCGTGCGGGGCGGCAGGAGCGGGAGGTGCGGGCGGTGCGTGGCGGGCCTGGAGAGGCGCGGAGCCTTCCCAACTGCCAACTGCTCGCGAGAGGAAGCAAAACTTCCGCCATCTTCGTGAAGTTGGCAACCAACTATGCTTAAGTTATCCCCAGTTGGTACCTAGTCATAAACAACTTTCAAACAACTCCCCATAGATGGGGCGAAGTTGTAGCGTTTGGTCGTGACCCAGGAGAACGTGGCAGTGAACGGCAGCAGAAGGCTCTCGCCCCAGGAGATCGCCGACATCCTGCGGGACCGCATCCGCGTGGGTGAACTGCGCGCAGGCGACCGCCTGCCCACCCAGGCCGAACTCGCCGAGGAGTTCGGAGTGGAGCGGGGCACGGTCCGCCAGGCCCTGCGGGCGCTCCAGGACGACGGGTTGCTCAGCAACGTCAGCAAGGGCAGCCCGCCGCGGATCGCGGAGGTCGCGCCCGCGCGCGAGGAGCCCCAGCCGACGATGGTGGGGCTCGCGCCGCGGCTGGCCGAGGCCTTCGCCGCGCGGCACGTCCGGATCGACGCGGCCTGCCTCACGGCGGAGACCCTGATGCTGGCCCTCGCCGAACCGGTCCGCCTGATCCACGAGGGCCGTATCCGCCCCGAGTCGATCGACGTGCGCATCCTCCTGCCGTCGCGGGACATCGCCCTGGCGTTCCCGATCTCCGTCGAGGTCCAGGAGGGCGACGACGACCCGGTGCACAAGCGCTGGCTGGAGCAGCGCAACGCGCAGGGTCACGTGCTGCGCCACAACCTCCGTGCGCTGCGCTCCTCGCACGGCATCGACGTCCGCGTCACGTTCAGGGCCCTGCCGTTCACGCCGCCCGTCAAGCTCTATCTGCTCAACGGGGCCGAGGCCCTGATCGCGTACTACATGATCACCAGGCGCGAGGAGACCGGGGACGGCGGAAAGCTCGACATGTACGACGCGCTGGGCTCCAAGTCGCTGCTGTTCTCCTTCGAGCACCGGGCGGGCCAGCGCGACGCCGCGTTCGTCGAGCAGTCCCAGAAGTGGTTCGACGCCCTCTGGGAAACCATCACCACTGACCTGACACTCTCCTAGTGACTCCTGATACGACGCAGAACGAACGCGCGACAGAAGAGACCGAGCTGCTGCGGAGACTGATCACGGGGGCGCGGTTCGTGCTCTTCGACTTCGACGGGCCGATCTGCCGGCTGTTCGCGGGGCATTCGGCGGAGACCGTGGCGAAGGAACTGGTGGACTGGCTGGGGCGGCAGGGCCTGCGCGGCCTGCTGACCGAGGAGGAGCGCGTCCACCCCGATCCGATGGCGGTCCTGTACGCGGTCGACGGCCGCCATCCGCGCAGCGACCTGGTCGCCGAGCTGGAGGGACGTCTCACCCAGCAGGAGCTCAAGGCGGTCGCCTCCGCCTGGCCGACCGCGTACGCGGACACCCTGATACGGACCTGGAGCGCGGTCGGCACGCGGCTCGCCATCGCGACCAACAACTCGCCGCGCACCGCCGCCGGTTACCTGGCGGGCCGCGGCCTCCTCGAATGCTTCGCCCCCAACATCTACGGCCGGACGCAGAACCTGCACGACCTCAAGCCGAATCCGCACTGCCTCGTCCGGGCCCTGAATTCCATGGGCGCGGCCCGGGAGGAGGCGCTCATGATCGGCGACACCCCCACCGACCTCGATGCCGCCCGCAGGGCCGGTGTTCCCTTTCTGGGCTACGCGCGTAACGAGGAGAAGGGGAAACACCTGAAAGAGGCGGGGGCCGAGTGCGTGGTGAATTCGCTCGAACCGGTTCTCGGAGTCGTCCGCGCGGTCTGAGGCCGGTCGGGAATTCGCCGGCAGGAAGCCCGACCGGCCGGCCCGGGCGGTCGAACTCCTTTGCCAAATGCGTATTTCGTTGCGGGTGCGTCCGCTATGTCACCGTGGGGCGCGGCTTCGCCGCTATTGTGCGACGACGCACCGAGTGTCTCGGGCGGACGGGCATCCGTGCGTCCCGACGGTGCGACTGGATGAAACGGTTCTGACACGCTACGACTCACCGCGGGTATAGCGTGCCCCCACCTTCTATCGGCTGGTCCCAGAAAGAACGGGGCAATGTCACGCGTATCGCCTACGACCCGGCGTCGTGCCGACGCTCTCAGCGTTGATCCGGACGCGGTCGAAGGGCCCCTTTGCGGGTACCACCATGAGACGTACGTCTTCCCGGTGTCGCCGGAAGCCGGGGCCGAACTGCAGGGACGGTGGAAGATCAGGGAGCCGCGCGACAGGCTCCTCCATTTCGACCGGCGCTGCTTCAAGGCCGAGGAACTGCTGCTGGGCGAACTGCAGTCGCGCATGGACGTCATTCCCGAGGTCGCTCGACTGGGTGGTGTCGAACTGCAGCGCTTTGTCGAGGGCGCGACGCTGGGTGAACTCCACCCCTCCGGTGGGGCCGTACCGGACGAGGTGCTCGGGCAGATCCTCGACGTCTTCCGGGCGCTGGCGGGCATCACCTCCGGCCAGGTCCACGTGGAGCGGAAATGCGAGCACAAGGACCGCGCGATGGAGGGGGACAGCGCGGGGTTCCTGGAACGCCTCGTCTGTTTCACCGAGGAAAAGGTCTACGAGGCAAATTCGGCCGACTACGGCAGGCTTTTCGCCGACCTCCGTATCGAACCGGATTGCTTCCAGTACCTCAGGAAGCATGTCGCCGGTCTGCGGGAGAGGCCGTTCTGCCTTCTCCACGCCGACCTCCATCGAGAGAACCTCATCATCGATGAGAAGCGGAAACTCTGGGTCATCGACTGGGAACTGGCGATGTTCGGCGATCCGTTGTACGACCTCGCCACGCACCTGTACCTGATGCGCTACCCGGAGAACCAGGAGCGGTCGCTGATCGAGCGCTGGCGAGGGACCGTCGACGCCGTGCGCGAGGGCAGCTCCGAGGGCTGGCGGGAGGACCTGCCCAAGCTGCTCGCCTACAAGCGGGCGCAGTCCCTGTTCACCGATGTCATCCGCGGGACGCAGTCCCTGCCGGCCGGACGGCGGCTGGACCGCCGCCGGCTCCGGGCGGTCACCTGGAAGGTGTGGGACGTGCTCCGCGCGGCAGCGGGGCCCCTCGGCCTGGCCGATCCGCCCGGACCTCTCGAGATCGAGGCGGCGGTGCTGCGCTGGTGGCGGCGTACGAGGACGGATCCGGTGGGAGCGGGCGGTGCGACGGGGCCGGGATGACACCGGCAGTCTCCGGGACCTCTGCGACGGGCTGGCCCGGCTGGCGGCGTGCGGGGGAGCCGGGGGCCGGGGGCATCACAACCAGAACTTCTTCCTGGTGCCGGACGAGGAGTCGGCCCGGCGTCTGGGCTGCGGGGCCGGGGAGTACGTGACGGTACGCATCCGACGACCGGACGTGGTGCCCGTGGTCATCCGCACCTGGCAGCACGAGGCCGAGATACTGGACGCCGTGGCAGGGTGCCTGCCGCGACACGCGCCCCGGTGTCTCGCGAGCAGCGGCGGGACGTCCGTCCACAGCTACGTCGAAGGAGTGCCCCTCTCCGCGGTGTGCCCGGACGGGACGGCCGTGGCCCAGCCCTTCGTCGAGGAGCTGGTCGCGCTGATGGCGCGAACGGCCCGGGTTCCCCGGGAGGCGCTGCCGGCACTGCCGCCCGACTGGCCCGCCGACGACACGGACAGCCGGGGGTTCCTGCACACGCTCGCGGTCCGTGCCGACCGCCAGGTGCGGGAGCCCAACTGGGCCGCGTTCGGGGCGCTCTTCGAGGAGCTGGGTGTTCCCGAGGACGCGATGGTCCGCTTCGCCGACCGCCTGCCCGCCATGACCCGCCGCCCGTTCGGGCTGCTCCACGCGGACCTGCACCGGGACAACGTGATCGTCACGCGCTCGGGCTCCCCCGCGCTGGTGTGCGTCGACTGGGAGCTCGCCTCGTACGGGGATCCGCTGCACGACCTCGCCGTCCACCTGGTGCGGACGCGATACCCCGAGGGCCGGTGGGACCGGGTCGTCGGCGCCTGGCACCGCGCGCTGCGGCGCACCGGCCCCGACGCCGTCGCCGGGGCGGCCGAGGACCTGCGGGTCCACCTCGACTTCGAGCGGGCGCAGTCCGTCTACCCGGACGTGATCCGCGCGGCCCAGTCCCTGCCGGCCGAGCCGGGCCGCCGGGCGCTCCCCGGTGCGGCGGCCGCGGTCCGCGGGGCGCTGGAGACCGCTTCGCGACCGCTCGGCCTCGGCGCGGTGCCGTCGCTGCCGGCCGTCGAACGGGCCCTCGCGCGGTGGCGGCGGCTCACCCCCTCAGCAGCACCTTCCCCACCAGTCGCCGCTCCTCCACCGCCGCATGGGCCCGGGCCGCGTCCTCCAGGGGGAACACCTCGCCCACGACCGGCCGGAGGCCGCCCTTCGCCGCCTCCGTGAGGGCCGAGGCCGTCAGGCGGGCGAGGTCCGCTCGGGCGAAGCGGACGTCCGCGATGCCGAGGAGCGTGATGCCCCGGGCGGCTGCGCGGTCCGCGTCCGGGGTGCTGAAGGCGCCGGTCGGGGCGCCGTGGGCCGAGAAGCGGCCGCCGTCCGCCGTCAACGGGAAGGCGCGGGCGCCCGGTTCGCCGCCGACCCCGTCCAGGACGACGTCCGCCGAGCCGTCGGGACCGCCCAGGGCGTGGCGGGCGAGGGCCGGCCAGTCCGGGTCGTCCGCGTCGACCGCCGCGTCCGCGCCCAGTTCGCGGACCAGCGCGAGCTTCCGCGCGCCCCGGGCCACCCCCACCACGCGGGCGCCCCGCGCGTGCGCGAGCTGCACCAGGAGCGTGCCCATGCCGCCGGACGCGCCGAGGACCAGGACGCGGTCCGTCTCCGTGACCGCCGTGAGTTCGATCAGCCCGGTCGCCGTGACGCCGTCGTGGACCAGGGCCGCCGCCGGGAGCAGGTCCAGCGCGTCCGGTACGACCGTCAGGGCCGGGACGGGCGCGACGGCGCGTTCCGCGTAACCGCCCGTCACGAAGGACGTGACCCGGCGGCCCAGCCACTCGGCCGGGACCTCGGGACCGAGGGCGGCGACCACTCCGGACACGCCGCCGCCGGGGACGTACGGCGGTGTCACGGGGAAGAACTCGCGGCCCCAGCCGGACCGTATCTGCGTCTCCACGAAGATCGTGTCGGTGTACGCCACGTCGATCAGGACCTCGCCCGGGCCGGGCACGGGGTCCGGGACGTCCGTCGTGACCAGGACCGAAGGGTCGCCGAAGCGCGTCACCAGGGCTGCTCGCACAGGGAACTCCAGAGGCAGAAGGGGTCGGCGCCCGCAGTCTCCGACCTCGAGCGGGGTTGAGGTCAAGGGGAGGGCGGGGCGGCGAAGGTGCGTAGGCTCGGGGCATGGCCGAAACGGGTGCGCGAGGCGCTGAGGGCGCGAAGAGTGACGGAAGCGTCCCGGGCGCGGGCCGGGCGGGCGGCGCCCCGGGGGGCATGGGGCTGCGTGAGCGCAAGAAGCTGCGGATGTACCAGGACGTGTCCGACGTCGCCGTCGCGCTCTTCCTGGAGAAGGGCTTCGAGAAGGTGTCCGTCGCCGAGGTGGCCGCGGCGGCGGAGATCTCGAAGCCGACGCTGTTCCGCTACTTCCCGACCAAGGAGGACCTGGTCCTGCACCGGTTCGCCGACCACGAGACCGAGGCCGCGCGGGTGGTCGGCGCGCGGGCGGAGGGGCAGTCCCCGATCGACGCGCTGCGCCTGCACTTCCTCGCCGGGGTCGTGAGCGGCGACCCCGTGACCGGGCTCAACGGCAACCCGCATGTGCTCGCCTTCCACCGGCTCCTGTACGGGACCCCGTCCCTGGTCGCGCGGCTGCACGGCTATCTGGAGCGGTCGGAGGAGGCGCTCGCCGCCGCGCTCGGGGGCGATCTGGAGGCGCGGCTCGCCGCCGGGCAGATCGTCGCCGTGCAGCGGATCCTGGCGCTGGAGAACTGGCGGCGCATCGCGGCGGGCGAGAGCGTCGAGGCGGTCCGCGAGGATGCCCTCGCAGCGGCGGAGAGCGCGTTCGCCCGGCTGGGCAAGGGGCTTCCCCGGTACGCCTGAGGAGGCGCCCCGACACCTCGGGGGCGTCGCCCGAGGGGGCGAGGCGGGCGACCGGGGCCCCGCAGGGCTTCCGGGGCGCGCCGGAGTGGCCCAGCAAGGGGCCAAGGGGCTCGAGTGCGACCATGTCGTCGCCGTCGAGCCGGCGGCGGTCGTCGAGGGCGGGGCCCGGGGAGCCCATCGGCTGTACGTCGTGCTGACCCGGGCGGTCTCGCGGCTGGACGTGGTGCACGCGAGACCCCTGCCGTTCGACTGAGGCCGCCGCCCGCGACCCCGCCGGTGCCGACGGGCGGCCCCCTCCCGGCCCACGGGCTCCTTCCGGCCCGCGCGTCCCCGTCCGCGCGGGCCGGGCCGCCGCTCATCGGCCCCCCGGGCCGCCGCACCCGCCGTCCCGAGCGGGAGCGCCCTCAGCGGGGCGGGGCGGGCGCGTCCAGCAGCGGGATCAACTCCTTCTCCTCGTAGTCCAGATGTGCTTCGAGCTCGGCCGTCAGCCGCTCGACCTCGTCGCGTACGTCCCCGGGGTCCGAGGAGTCGCGACCGACCACGGACCGCAACTCGGCGCTCAGGACGGCGATCCGCTCGTGCTCCCGGCGCAGCCGGTCCAGGACCGGGGCGAGTCCGGGGTGCCGGTCGGAGAGGAACGGGAAGAGGGCGGTGTCCTCGCCGGTGTGGTGGTTGTGCAGGCCCTGGCAGAGGGTCAGGCAGTTCACCCGGAGCTGGGCACCGAGGGTGGCACCCGCGTCACCGGTCTCCGCGCGGATCAGGGCGAGTTCGCGCCGGAAGGCGTCGTGGACGGCCTTCACCGCCTGGCCCATCGAGGACGCGTTCACGTTCGGCGGGCCGCCCGCGATCTCGTGGAGCGCGACCACGGGGATCACCCGGGTGGTCTTCCGCTGGTACTCGGCCCAGCCGGGGTCGGCCTCGACGGCACGGGCGAACGCCGCGTCCCTGGCCGCGTCCGCCAGTACCTCCGCCCGGGCCTCGTACGTGAACACCCCCGTCTCCACGGTGACCCGGGGGTGCGCGAGGAGGTTGTGGAACCAGGCCGGATGCTTCGGCGCGCCCCCGGCCGAGGCGATGACGAGCACGCGCTCGCCGCCGTCCGGGTAGTAGCCGACCGGGGTGGTGCGGCGCCGGCCCGAGCGGGCGCCCGTGGTGGTGAGCAGCAGCAGCCGGGCCCCTTCGAAATGGCCGCCCACCCGGCCCGCGTTGGCGCGGAACTCCTCGATGACCTGCTGGTTGAAATCGATGGGCATTCTCTTCTTTCCGTCGAATGATGGGCACTCGGAATTTCCGCGTGCGGGCAGGGGGAATTGCCGCGGGGCGAATGCGCCGACGCCCGCGGTGGGCGGAGTGGGGTGGTGGGCCCGCGGTCGGGCCCGGGAGGGCCGTGGGGCGGGTGCTGGAACGCGCTTCCGGCGCGACCGTGCGCGTGCGCGCCCGGGAGGGGCGCGGGGCGTGGAGGACGCGAAGGGGCACAACAGGGCCTGGACGTGCGGGAACACGAGGTCGCGGCGGTGGTACGCGGAGACGACACGCGTGGTCGCGGCACGGTACGGCACTCGGTGCGAGCGCGTGTGCGCGACATGGTGGGGGGCGGCCCTCTGGCCCGCCCGGGCCTCACTCGGAGGCCGGGAACCCTACTCGCTGATGGCCCAAGGCCGACCCGGCAGTCACGGGGGAAATGCTAGGCGAATACGGGGTGTTGGGCAATGGGAATGCGACCGGGAGTTCGTATTCGCCGCCCGCGTCCGCCGCATCCCGTCTTCTTCTCCCGCTTCTTCCGCCTCCCTCCGGACGCCGGGCCGCCCGCACTGCTCCGCTTCTTCCGCCTTTCCGGCGCGTGGGCGGTTCGGGCGGTCGCGGTGCCCGGGCGGTCGCGGTGCCCGGGCGGTTCGGGCGGACCCTTCCGGTGGACCGGCGGTGCCCGGCCGTGGTCGACTCCCTGCCATGAGCCTGTCGGTCGATGTGTACGTGCCCGTGGGGGAGGGCGGCATCGAGGTGCTCGACGTCCCGCCGGGCTGCTCGGACACCGCCGGCCCGGAGGCGTGGCGGACCGAGGTGTGGGGCTCGGAGCCCGTCCGCTCGCTCGGCGCCCGGTTCCTGCCGCGCCTGGCCGACGAGCACCTCACCGTGGCGCCGGACGAGGTCTCCGACCTCCTCGCCGAGTGCGCGCTCGTACGGGCCGGACTCGCGCCGATCGCCGATCACATGAGGTCCACACCGGGTACCGGACCGCTCAGGACGCGCGCCGAGCACGCCGAGGACGTGAGCCGCGGGCTCGACAACATCGAGGACGCGGCCGGACGGGCACTGGCGATCGGCGGCGGGGTCATCATCTGGTGAACCGCCCGTCCCGCCCGGGTTCGGCGGCCGTCCCTCAGCCGGTGGGGGGAGGCGGCGACGCCGGCGGGCCGCCGCAGTGGGCGGCGACCATGTCGGCGAAGGCCCTGGCCGACGGGGACAGCGCCTCCCAGCGGCGCACGGCCCAGCCGGTCCACAGCGGCGGCAGTCCGGGGATCGGGACCAGGCGCAGGTCGGGGTGGTCCCGGCCGTGCCCGCCCGGGAGGTCGGGCACGATCGCGTGGCCGAGACCGAGTTCCGCGAGCAGGATCGCCGTGTCCCAGTCGGCCACGCTGGTATCGGATGCCGGACCGATGCCCGCCGAACCGAGCCAGCCGTCCAGGAGACCGCGTGACGTGGCGTTCTCGGGCAGCCGGATGAGCCGTATGCCCGCCAAATCCTCCATGGTGACGTGGGGCTCGTCGGCGAGCGGGTCGTCCGCGTGCACGGCCAGGACCCAGGGCAGTCCCACCACGGGCCGCTGCTCGATGCCCCGCACCGGCTCACCCAGCGTGATCCAGGCCAGGTCCAGTCCGCCCGCGATCAGGGCGTCGAAACAGCTCCGGCTGGAGTGCGCGGTCCGGAACTCCAGGCTGACCTGGGGGTGGAGGCGGCGGAACGCCACGATCGCGTCCGACATGAAGTGCCGTACCGTCGTGGCGCCGGTGGTGATCCGCACCGAACCGGCCTCGCCGTCCACGACGTCCCGCAGCCGGCGCAGTGCCTGGTCGATGTCGCCCAGCCCGCCGGCCGCCGCGGCCTGGAGCAACTGCCCCGCCTGGGTCGGTACGACGCCGCGCGGATGCCGTTCCAGGAGACTCAGGCCGAGTTCCCGTTCCAGGCGTTTGACGTGCTGGCTCACCGCCGACTGGGTGCAGGACAGGTCGCGGGCCACGCCGCTCAGGCTGCCGCTCCGGCACACGGCGACGAAGACGCGGAGGTCGTCGAGGGTCACGGCGAGTGAAGCTACAGCTTGGAGGTCTGCAAGGAAACCCGAGGATTGACTTGGGTTACCGCCGAACGGGACGATCTTTGACGGGTCCCAGGGCGGCAACCCGGCCGATCCGCCTCATCCGGAGGAGGCTCGGAGCGGACCGGGTGCCGACCCGCCGGACCACCCTGCCTGTCGGACCGGGTGGGTCGCGGCCCGGCCGAGGACCGTCCGACCGTGTGGCACGGTTCGGTCGGGGGACCGTTCGACCGCCGGTCGGCCCGACCGCCGGACGGCTCGGACTGCCGCAGGCCCGGATTGCCGGGGCGCCCGCCGGTAAGGCGGTCCGGGTGGGCCGGGCGGCCGCACCGCCCGGGCACTGAACCGTTCGACTTCACCGTCCAGGGAGAGGACCACACGTGCAGGTACTGGAGGCGGTGGCCATCGGCGCCGCGGCTGTCGCGGCCGGCGGCATCAACGCGGTGGTCGGCTCCGGAACCCTGATCACCTTTCCCACGCTGCTCGCCTTCGGCTTCCCGCCGGTCCTGGCCAATGTGTCGAACACCGTCGGGCTCGTCCCCGGCTCGGTGAGCGCCGCCTACGCCTACCGCGAGGAACTGCGGGGGCAGCGGCCGAGGCTGCTCAGACTCGGCCTCGCCTCGCTGCTCGGCGGGCTCACCGGCGCGGTGCTGCTGCTGACCCTGCCGAGCGACGCCTTCGAGGCGGCGGTGCCGGTACTGATCCTGGCCGCGTGCGCACTCGTACTGCTCCAGCCCCGTCTGAACCGGCGGCTCAAGGCGCGGCGCAACGAGCGCGGCGGAGACGGCGGCGCGCCCCTGTGGTGCGGAGTGCTGGTGACCGGCGTCTACGGCGGCTACTTCGGAGCCGCCCAGGGAGTGCTGCTCATGGGCCTCATGGGCTCGCTCCTCCGCGACGACCTGCAACGGCTGAACGGGGTCAAGAACGTACTCGCGGCCCTGGTCAACGGGGTCGCGGCCGTCGTCTTCATCGCCGTCGCCCACGTCGACTGGGCCGCGGTCGGGGTGATCGCGGCGGGCTCGACCGTCGGCGGGCTGCTCGGCGCCCGGGTGGGCCGCAGGCTCTCGCCCGCCGTGCTGCGCGGTCTGATCGTCGCCGTCGGCGTCACGGCGGCGGTCGCCGTGGCCGTCTGAACCCGGCGTGCCCGTGCCCCCTTCGGACTCGCGCCGCCGAGCGGCCGCCCTCTCCGTCACGGGGGTTCTGGAGTGTCCGGGGTTCTCCCGCCCCTGCGCCCCTCCGGGAATGGGCGTGTCGCGACGGGGTACGCACGACGGAGTCGCGTATGACGGAACGGGCGCCCGGTGGCCCGGGCGGCCGACCCCGACGGGCGCCGCGTACCGCCGGAACCCGTCCGGCAGTGGCCTGGCACACTTTTGCAAGCGGGTGCTTGCAATAGTTAGCAAGGGTGGTGCAGGGTGGGGGCATGGCATCACTCAACGTCGGAAATCTCGGTGAGTACCTACGGGAGCAGCGGCGCAGCGCGCAGCTGAGCCTGCGGCAGCTCGCCGAGGCCGCCGGGGTGTCCAATCCGTACCTCAGCCAGATCGAGCGCGGTCTGCGCAAGCCGAGCGCGGAGGTGCTGCAGCAGGTCGCCAAGGCCCTGCGGATCTCCGCGGAGACGCTGTACGTCCGCGCCGGCATCCTCGACGCCGAGCGTGACCGGGACGAGGTGGAGACGCGTGCGGTGCTGCTCGCCGACCCCACGCTCACCGAGCGGCAGAAGCAGGTGCTGCTCCAGATCTACGAGTCCTTCCGCAAGGAGAACGGGTTCGAGATCAGGACCGGCGAGGACTTTTCGGAGGTAACGGACGCCGGTGCCGTAACGGATGCCGGGGCGACCGTCGTTGACAGGGCCGGACCGGTCGGCGGAGGCGTCGCCGGACCGGACGACCCGCACGGCACGAACCGTCCGCACGACCTGAACGACCCGCACGACCAGCAGTCCTCCGCGAGCTGACCCGGCACGTCCGGGCCCGGTGTGCCGGGCCGGCCGCCGCGGAGGACCGCGACGCACAACCCTCACGATCCACACGACAGACATTCCGGGAGGACCATCGCCATGGCGATCACCGACGACCTGCGCAAGACGTTCAGCAACCCCACCCCGCTCTACTTCGCCGCCGGTACCGCGGACCTGGCCCTCCAGCAGGCCAGGAAGGTGCCCGGCGTCGTGGAGCAGCTGCGTGCCGAGGCCCCGGCCCGTATCGAGGCCGTGCGCGGCATCGACCCCAACTCCGTCCAGGAGAAGGCCACCGCCCGCGCCAAGGAGGCGCAGGTGACCCTCCAGACCAAGGTGAACGAGATCATCGGCACGCTCGACACCGACCTCAAGAAGATCGGTGAGACCGCCCAGGACATCGCGCTGCGCGGTGTCGGCGTGGCCGCCGAGTACGCCGTCAAGGCGCGCGAGACGTACGAGAAGGTCGCCGAGCACGGCGAGCAGGCCGTACGCACCTGGCGCGGCGAGGCCGCCGAGGAGATCGAGGACATCGCCGTGGCCGTCGAGCCGAAGGCGGAGCCCGGCGAGGTCAAGGTCGCGGTCAAGGAGACGAAGCCCGTCGCCGTCGTGACCGATGCCCCGGCCAAGAAGCCGGCGCCGGCCAAGAAGGCCCCGGCCGCCCGCAAGCCGGTCGCCAAGAAGACCACGCCGCCGACCAAGTGAACAGCGGTTCCCCAGAGCGGAACGGGTCGGGGACTCCGGGCACGATCGGAGTCCCCGGCCCGTTCTGCGGGTACGGTGACCGCGTAGGGACGACGACTCGAATCGGGTGGTGGGCGAAGTGCTGTTGACGGCATTCGGCGGCGTCATGTGGCTGATCTTCACAGCCATGCTGGTGCTCGCGGTGGTGGCGCTGGTCCTGGCCGGTCTCGCCCGCGACGACGCCTACCGCGCGGCGGACAAGCAGAACAAGATGTTCTGGCTGATCATCCTGGGTGTCACGGTCGCCGTGAACCTGCTGGTCCCGATGGTCTTCCTGCAGATCGCGGGCCTCATCGCCACGATCGTGTTCTTCGTCGACGTCCGGCCCGCGCTCAAGCAGGTCTCGGGCGGCGGAGGCGGTCGCCGCGGCGGCAGCAGCAGCGACGGTCCGTACGGGCCGTACAACGGCGGACGCTGAGTCCGCCCGATCCACGCGGTCCGCCCGGCCGGTATCGGCCGGTTTCGGATCCGCCCGTCTGTCCGGCCGCCGACCATCCCTGATCGGCGGCCGCTGCGTTTGTCCGGGCAGCCGGGCGCCCCGGGCGGCCGGTCGGCTGGTCGGCCCGGATGGGTGGTCGGCCTGGATTGGTGGTCGGCCCGGACGGGCGGGTTCCGTGTTCGTCCGGTCCGCCGGGGCCGGACGCGTTCCGGTCGGGGGCGTCGGGCCGATCCGCTCCCGTTCCCGGTGTCGTTCCCGGTGCCGGTCCGGGGGCCGGCGGTCCCTCAGGTCCGTGCCCGCCCGGGGCACCCTTCTCGTGGCGTGCGCTCCCATGACGTCCGCCTCGGACCGCAGCACTCCCGTGGCTCGGCCGCTCCCGGGAAGAGCCGTCGGTCCGGCGCGGCCCGTCGCGGTGCGGCCCGCGCTTCCTCCGGGCGGCCGGGCGCGCGGCCGGCGGAGTGCCGCGGACCGCGTCCGGCTACGGCACGCGGTCCAGCAGCAGGACCGCCACGTCGTCCGTCAGCTCCCCGCCGTTGAGGTCCCTGACCTCGTTCACGGCGGCGCGCAGCAGTTCCTCGCCGCGCAGGCCCTGCGCCAGCTGGCGGCGGACCATGTCCACCATCCCGTCCTGGCCGAGCCGCTCCTTGCCCCGGCCCGTGCGGCCCTCGATCAGGCCGTCCGTGTAGAGCATCAGGCTCCACTCGCCGCCCAGCTCCACCTGCTGGCGCGGCCAGCGGGCGTTCGGCAGCAGACCCAGCGCGGGGCCGCTGTTCAAGTACGGCAGCAGGTCGGCGACGGGCGGCGGTGCCGGGCCGTCCGCGCCGGCCATCGCGCGGGTACGGGCCGGGCGCGCGATCAGCGGCGAGGGGTGCCCGGCCAGGCAGAGGCCCGCCCGGCGCCCGTCGGGCGCGATGTCGACGGTGCAGAGCGTCGCGAAGATCTCGTCGTTGTCGCGCTCGTGCTCCAGCACCTGCTGGAGCGTCGACAGCAGCTCGTCGCCGCACAGACCCGCCAGGGTCAGCGCGCGCCAGGCGATGCGCATCTCCACGCCGAGCGCGGCCTCGTCGGGGCCGTGGCCGCAGACGTCGCCGATCATGGCGTGCACCGTGCCGTCGGGGGTGCGGACCGTGTCGTAGAAGTCGCCGCCGAGCAGCGCGCGCGAGCGGCCGGGCCGGTAGCGCGCGGCGAACCGCAGCGAGGAGCCCTCCAGCAGCGGAGTGGGCAGCAGCCCGCGCTCCAGGCGGGCGTTCTCCTGGGCGCGCAGCTTGGACTCGGTGAGCCGCCGCTCGGCCGTGTCGGAACGTTTCCTCTCCACCGCGTACCGGATCGCCCGGCTCAGCAGGCGACCGTCCAGCTCGTCCCGGAAGAGGTAGTCCTGGGCGCCCACGCGCACGGCCTCGGCACCGCGCGCGGCGTCCTCGGACGCGGTGAGCGCGAGAACGGCGTGGCGGGGGGCGAGGCGCAGCACGTGCTTGAGCGTGGCCAGCTCGTCGTCCTGCCCGGCCTCGGCGGCCGCACGGCCGGTGGTCGTCAGCGCGAGGTCGAGGAGGATGCACTGCACGTCGTCGGTGAGCAGCCGCTCGGCCTCGGTGAGGTTGCGGGCGGTGCGTACGCGGATGGGCTTGCCGGCCGCGTCGAGCAGTTCGGGCACGCTCAGCGCGGCGGACGGGTCGTCCTCGATCACGAGCAGCGTCAGCGGGGCCGTGCCCGGGTGGGCACCGCCGTTGTTGCGGGCGGCCCCGCCGTGGTCGGTGTCGCCGCCGGCGCCGCGCCTCGCCGCGTGCGGCACCTGGCCGGGCACGCCGCCGGGCGCGGTCGGGGCAGGCCCGCCGGCTGAGGGCGCGGCGGGCGCCTGACCACCTTCCACGGCGGGGATCGCTCTCTGCCGCGGTACGGGTACGGGCATCGTCTTGGGTTCCTTCCCTCCCCCCGAGGGCATGGCGGGCCGAGGGACCTCGACCCACCGACGGGGACCATAGCGTCAGGCGCAGTCACAAAGGAATGGCGGACGGCGGGGCGCCCGGAAAACAGCCGCCGTCATATGCCGCATCCCGTACCGCAATTGGGCAGTGTGTGCGCCCGCCCGGGATGACGTACATCACGCCCCGGAGGTTCACTCGGCACGGGGAACGTGCCGCGCGTCACGTGCGGCAGGTCACGCGGGTGCCGGCCGCGGAGCGAACAAGCCCCGCGTCCCGGTGCGTACCGCCGCGGGGAGTGGTGTCCACGCCCCGTGGGCCGGCCCAGCCGCTCCTGGGGAACGGCCCGCGGGGCCGGACGGGGCCGCTACTTGTCGGGGCGCACGACTCCGAGGATCGGCATCGAGCCGGCTCCCGCGACGGTGACGTCGCGGCCCGGCCGCGGCGCGTGCACGATGGCGCCGTCACCTATGTACATGGCCACGTGGCTGGCGTCGGAGTTGTAGATGACGAGGTCGCCGGGGCGCATGTCCGCGACGGCGACGCGGTCCAGCCGCTTCCACTGGTCCTGCGAGGTGCGCGGGATGGGACGCCCGGCGGCCGCCCAGGCCTGCGAGGTCAGTCCGGAGCAGTCGAAGGTGTTCGGGCCCTCGGCCCCCCACGCGTAGGGCTTGCCGATCTGCGCCGTCGCGTACTTCACGGCCTTCTTGCCCTCGGGGGATGCCTTGCCGTCGATCTCGTCGAGGACCCCGGAGCCGAGCCAGGCGGTCTGCGCCTCGTACGCGGCCTGCTCCTCCAGCTTCGCCAGGCGGTCCTTCTCCTCCTTCTCCAGCTGCGACTCGAGCTCCTCGGCGGCGGCGATCTGCTTCTTGACCTTCTTCTTCGCCTTCGCCTTCGCCTCGCGGTTGGCCTCCAGCTTCTTCCACTGGGCCGCCGCGTCGCGCGCGTACTGCTCCAAGTCCTCCTGGGTCCGCCTCATCTCGGCGAGCAGGCCCTTGGTCGCCTGCGCGCCCTGGCGGGCGCGGCCCGCGCCGTCGAGGAACTCCTGGGGGTCGTCGCTGAGCACCAGATGGGCCTCGTCCGGCAGCCCGCCGCCGCGGTACTGGGCCCGGGCCGCGGCCCCCGCGCGCTGCTTGAGCCTGTCCAGGCGCGCCTGGCCCTCGACGATCTCCCGGGCCAGGCCGACGATCTGGGAGGACTGCCGCTCGGCCTTCTCCTCGGCCGCGTTGTACGCGTCCGTGGCGACCGCCGCGTCGTGGTAGAGAGTGTCCAGTTTCGTCCGGACCTCTTCAAGGTCCTTCGTGCTCACCGGCGTTGGACTCGGGACGGGTGTCCGGGTGGGCGCCGGGGTCGGTGTCGGGGTCGGCTTCGGGGCGGCGTACGCCACTCCCGGAGCGGACAGAATGGTCGCCGCGCAGGCCAGGGCCATGGCCGTAGTGGTCAGGCTCCGCTTGCCGGCTCCCATGGACCAACCCCCAAGCTGATTTACCGTCAGTAACTTACGAACGCCCCGGGGATCGTGCCACGGTGGCGCGCAATGCGACAGGGGCGGACGGGAACTCCCTCCCCGTCGGCCCTCGTTCCCTCCCCTCACTGCCCGCCGGGCGATGATCCCGCCCCTGATCCCCGCCAATGTGACGAACGACTCAGCGGGATCGTTCCCGGTGCGCCACGACCCCGGGGATGCGGATGCGGCCCGCGACGCGGGTGCGGCCGGAGGTGCGGGTGCGGCCAGGGGTGCGGGTGGGCGCGGGGCGAGGGCGGGGGCGGCCGTGAGGGTGGGAACGGCCGTGAGGGCGGGGACGGTCGCGGGCGGGCGGTGCCGCGTGTGCGGGCGGGCTACGGCCGGGGCAGCGGGGCCAACGCGTCCCACCGCACGGTCACTTCGCCCTGCCGCCAACGCGCGGCCCCGTCCACGACGGGCCAGTCGGCGGCCAGGTCGCGTACCGCCCGGATCCAGCGCTGGCGCGCGCCGTAGGAGGCGTACGGGGCGGCGGCGGCCCAGGCGCGGTCGAAGTCCCGCAGGAACGCGTGCACCGGTTCGCCCGGGACGTTGCGGTGGATGAGGGCCTTGGGCAGGCGCTCCGCCAGGTCGGAGGGGCGGTCCAGGGAGCCGAGCCGGGTGGCGAGGGTGACCGTGCGCGGGCCCTCGGGGCCGAGCGCGACCCACACGTGCCGGCGCCCGATCTCGTCGCAGGTCCCCTCCACGAGGAGTCCGCCGCGCGAGCCCGCGCCCGCCGGGGCGAGACGGGCGCACAGCCGGGACCAGACCTCGGCGACCGCCTCCTCGTCGTACTGGCGCAGGACGTTCGCCGCGCGGATGAGCTGCGGCCGCCGGTGCAGCGGGATCTCGAACCCGCCGTGCCGGAAGCCGAGCCCCTCCCGCTCGTAAGGCTTCGCGGCCGCGACGCGGGCCGGATCGATCTCGATGCCCACCACGCGCGTGCGTGGGGCCGCGGTCCGCAGGCGCTGGAGCAGCTCAAGCGCCGTCCAGGGGGCCGCGCCGTACCCGAGGTCGACGGCCACCGGATCGTCCACCCGGCGCAGTTCGGCGCCGTGCACGGCCGCGATCCAGCGGTCCATGCGGCGCAGGCGGTTCGGGTTCGTGGTCCCGCGCGTCACCGTTCCCACGGGGCGGGAGGCTGCGCGGGCTGTCATGGGTACGAGGGTATGCGGCGGCGGTGCGCGAGCCCGGGTCCCGGGGGCGACCCGGGGCGGGCGGCGCCTCGCCCTCCGTGAAGCACGCCTGCCCGGAGCTGCGGGGAGTCCGTACGGAACCCGGTCGGAGGGTCGGTCGGCGGTTGCGCGGGGGGCGCTGCCGGAGGCTCGCGAGGGCCGCCGACCGAGGCGCCGGTCCCGAGCGGCACGCAATCGGCACTCGAACGGTTGAGCGACAACCGGTAATGATTCAGCAAAGAGGAAATGGAGCGGAGGGCTCCGGCGTTCTCGAACTTGGAGGGCGTTCCACGTCCTCCGTCAGGCATGCCCGCAGCACGGTCCCGCACCCGGGTCCGAGCAGGTCCGCAGCAAGGAGGAACGCCACGTGAGCCAGTACGTGAGCAGGCTCGGGCGCCGCTCGCCGGCAGCCCCTTCCAGGCTCAGGCTGCACCGCAGACCGCGCCGCGTGGCCATGCTCTCCGTCCACACCTCGCCCCTGCACCAGCCGGGGACCGGCGACGCGGGCGGCATGAACGTCTACATCGTGGAGCTGGCCCAGCGCCTGGCCGCGATCAACATCGAGGTCGAGATCTTCACCCGGTCGACGACCGGGGCGCTGCCGCCGAAGGTCGAACTCGCGCCCGGCGTGCTGGTGCGGCACGTCGACGCGGGCCCGTACGAGGGTCTCGCCAAGGAGGACCTGCCGGCCCAGCTGTGCGCCTTCACGCACGGCGTGATGCAGGCCTGGGCCGGGCATCGCCCCGGCTACTACGACCTGGTGCACTCGCACTACTGGCTCTCCGGCCACGTCGGCTGGCTGGCCGCCGAGCGCTGGGGCGCCCCGCTCGTGCACGCGATGCACACGATGGCGAAGGTCAAGAACGCCGCGCTGGCCGACGGCGACACCCCCGAGCCCGCGGCCCGCGTCATCGGCGAGACGCAGATCGTGCGGGCCGCCGACCGGCTCATCGCCAACACCTCCGAAGAGGCCGACGAGCTCGTACGGCACTACGACGCCGAGGCGGGCAAGGTCGCCGTGGTCCATCCCGGGGTGAACCTCGAACGCTTCCGTCCGGGCGACGGACGGGCCGCCGCCCGTGCCCGGCTCGGGCTCCCGCAGGACGCGCTGATACCGCTCTTCGCGGGTCGCATCCAGCCCCTCAAGGCGCCCGACGTGCTGCTGCGGGCGGTCGCCGTGCTCCTGGGGGAGCGTCCCGAACTCCGCTCGAAGATCATCGTTCCGGTGGTGGGCGGTCCGAGCGGCAGCGGTCTCGCCAAGCCCGAGGGACTGCAGAAGCTCGCCGCCCGGCTCGGTGTCGCCGACGTCGTGCGGTTCCGGCCGCCGGTCGGTCAGGAGCAGCTCGCGGACTGGTTCCGGGCCGCGTCGGTGCTCGTCATGCCCTCCTACAGCGAGTCGTTCGGGCTCGTCGCCATAGAGGCGCAGGCCGCCGGCACCCCGGTGCTCGCGGCGGCGGTCGGCGGCCTGCCGGTCGCCGTGCGCCACGAGGAGACCGGCTTCCTGGTGTCCGGCCACGATCCCGTCGACTACGCGCGCGTGCTGCGCGGGTTCGCCGACGACCCCGCGCTCCCGGACCGGATGGGCGCGGCCGCCGCCCGGCACGCCGAGTCCTTCGGCTGGGACACGGCCGCGTCGGCCACCGCGGACGTCTACACGGCCGCCATGCAGGAGCACCGCCGTCGCGTACGCTCCCACCATGGCTGACACGCAGCGGGCGGCGAGCGTCGTCGAGGAGGTCCTCAAGGACGCCGAGCTGGAGTGGGAGGGCCCCGAGCCCGGGCACTTCGTGGTGAAGCTGCCCGGCACCCGCAAGCTGTCGACGACCGTCTCGCTGATCGTCGGCCGGCACTCCCTGTCGCTGAACGCCTTCGTGATCCGGCACCCGGACGAGAACGAGCCGGCGGTGCACCGCTGGCTCCTGGAGCGCAACCTCAAGCTCTACGGGGTGGGTTACGCCGTCGACCCGCTCGGCGACATCTACGTCTCCGGCAGACTCCCGCTGGCCGCCGTGACCCCCGACGAGGTCGACCGGCTGCTCGGTTCGGTGCTGGAGGCCGCCGACGGCAGCTTCAACACCCTGCTGGAGCTCGGTTTCGCCTCGGCGATCCGCAAGGAGTACGCCTGGCGGGTGTCCCGCGGTGAGTCGACCCGCAACCTGGACGCGTTCAGTCACCTGACCAAGCGTTCGACGGACTGACCCCAAGGTCCGTACCAGCAACCGCCGTTCACCCCCTTCCGTCCGCCGGGGCCCCGTGGCATGCTCGCCGCAGACGCAGATCTGAACGTCGTTCACATCCATGGAGTTGCCCTCTTTGGAAGGCGGTTCGGTATGAGTGACCGTGGCGTGGGCCCCACCCGGAGGGCACTGCTCGCCGGAGCGACAGCCGTCGCGGCGGGGGCGGCGGCGGGCGGAACGGCCGGGGCGGCGACGCGCACGCCCTCCGACGCACCCCGGCGGGCCGGTGAAGTACCCGCCCTCTGGGGCGAGTTCACCCGCACCCCGTTCGCCCATCCGCAGATCCCGTACGTCGGCAGGGCAGGCAGGCGGGCCGGGGCGGCCCGCTTCCCCCGCCCGCCCGTCGTGACCGACGTCCGCGCCCACGGTGCCACGGCGGACGGCTCGGCCGACTCCGCCCCCGCGATCAACCGTGCCATCGCCGCTGCCGGAAGGGCCGGCGGTGGCACGGTGCTCATCCCTCCCGGCACCTACCGTGTCGACGGCCTGATCCGCATCGGCCACTCGGACGTCGTCCTGCGCGGGGCCGGCAGCGACCGTACGAAGCTGTACGCCACCCGCGACCTCACCGAGCTGATCGGCCCCTACGGTTCGCGCTACGGCGGCGACAAGTCGTCGTGGTCGTGGGCGGGAGGGCTCGTCTGGCTCTGCCCCGCCGACCGCTTCGCGAGCCTGACGGCCGCGATCCGGGCGAAGGACTGGCCCTTCGAGGGGTGGACGGGCAACAGGCGCGACGAGTGGCGCACGCTCACGACCGTCGAACCCGCGGCCCGCGGCTCCTGGTCGGTGCGGGTCGCCGACCCCTCCCGGCTGCGCCCCGGACGGCTCGTCCTGCTGCGCCTCGCCGACGACACCGGCCACACCCTCCTGCGGCACATGGCGGGCGACGGCCCGGGGGCCCGCGCCTATGTCTGGGACGACAAGACCAAGCTGACCAGCTACGTCCCGTACGAGTGGCCCGTGCGCGTCGCGCGCGTGCGCGGCAGGACGGTCACCCTGGAGCGTCCGCTCCCGCTCGACGTGCGCCCCGAGTGGGATCCGCGGCTCACCACCCACGCGGAGGCGCTGACCGGCTCCGGCGTCGAGGGACTGACCCTGGAGGCCGTCGAGACCCCGCAGGCCCCGCACCTCCTCGACCGGGGTCTCAACGGCGTCACCTTCCAGTGCGCGTACGACTGCTGGGCCGACGACGTCGTCGTACGCCATGTGGACAACGGGTTCGGACTCGTCGCCGCCTCCGCGTGCACCCTGCGGGACACCCGCGTCGAGGGCCGCGGCGCGCACCACCCCTACTTCTGCCGGGAGGGCTCGCACGACAACCTCGTCGACGGCTTCACGATCGCGGCCCGCACGGTCCCGGCCCCCGCCGGCACCCAGCTCCACGGCATCAACGTCGAGGGGCTCTCCTCGTACAACGTCTGGTCGCGCGGCGACATGCGCATGGGGACCTTCGACTCGCACCGCGGCATGCCGTTCGCGAACGTCCGCACCGACATCACGGTCACCAACGACGGCCGCCACGGAGGGGACGCCAGTGCCGGGCCGCTCTTCGGTGCCCGCTTCACCCACTGGAACATCCGCGTCACCAACGGCCGCGCCGGCCTGGTGAGGATCGACGGCCTCGCCCCGTCGAGCGCCACCGTCGGCATCAACGAGGTCACCGAGTTCGACCAGATCGACGTACCCGACTTCACCGGCCCCCTGGACTCCCGCCTTGAGCTGTACGGCACGACGGACGCCGTACGCCCCCGGAACCTGTACGACGCTCAGCGCGAGCTGAGGCGGTAGCGCCCGGGCGACACCCCGACCAGCCGTTTGAAGTGGCGGGTCAGGTGCGACTGGTCGTAGAAGCCGGTCCCGGCCGCCACCTCGCCCGGGGTGCCGCCCTCCAGCAGGAGGCGGCGGGCCCGGTCCACCCGGCGGGACATCAGGTACTGGTGCGGCGGGATGCCGAAGGCCGAGCTGAACGCGCGCACCAGGTGGGCGGGGTGGGCGTGCAGCTCGCCCGCGGCCTCCTCCAGCGTCAGGCCGTCGAGCAGCCGCTCGTCGAGGAGTTCCCGCAGGCGGTGGGCGACCGTGCGGTCGGGACGCGGCGGCGGGCCGGCCGCCGACGGCCGCAGATGCCCGCGCAGCCGCTCGGCGATCAGCGTCAGCCTGCTCTCCGCCTCCAGCTCGTCGCCGGGGCCGGCCAGCGCGTCGTGCAGCCCCGCGACGCGCCGGCGCAGCACGGGGTCCGCCAGGTCGGGCCCGTCCACCGCCGGACCGATGTAGCTCTCGTCGAGCCGGGTGAGGTCGAGGTACAGCACCCGCTTGCGGAACCCGTCGGGGGTGACGGGCGAGCCGTTGTGCGGAACGTGAGGCGGGAGCAGCGAGACCGTGTCGTCCGGAGTGCCGTGCCGGTGCCGGTCGAGGTCGTAGCGCACCGCTCCCGAGTCCACGATGAGCAGCGTCCAGGCGTCGTGCACATGCATCGGGTACGCGTACTCGGTGAAGTGCGCGTGGAAGACCTCCACCACGCCGGGTACGCGGGGCCGCCAGGCGGTGACGGTGGCAGTGACGGTGTCGGTGACGGCGTCGGTGTCGGCGTCGGTGGCAGAGGCAGCGACGTCGGACCGGGGCACCATGCAAAGAACGTACAAGACGGGGCGGTACGGGGTTCGGCAGTCTCGGTGCATGAACGCCGAACCCCTTCGCTTCGACACCAAGATCGCCGTCCTGCTGCGGGAGGACCTCGAGCCCTGGCAGCGGCTGAACGTGACCGCGTTCCTCGTGAGCGGCCTGGGCACGGAGGTCCCCGAGGTCGTGGGAGAGCCGTACGAGGACGCGGACGGCGTCGGCTACCTGCCGATGTTCCGGCAGCCCGTGCTGGTCCTGGAGGGCTCCAAGGAGACCCTGACCGCCGCCCGCGACCGCGCCCTCTCCCGTGCCCTGCCCCGGTCCGTCTTCACCTCGGACCTGTTCGCGACCGGCAACGACCGTGACAACCGGGCGGCGGTCCGGGCCGTGCCGACCGCGGAACTGGACGTGGTGGGCCTCGCGGTCCACGGCCCGCGCAACGCCGTGGACAAGGTCCTCAAGGGGGCCCGGATGCATCCCTGAACGGTGCGGTCCGGTCGGCTCAGCGCCCCTTCGGAGTCCCTGCCTCCGCCGCCGCGGCCCCTGGGCCGGCCGGCCGGGCGAGCGGTGCCTGCGGCGGCACGGACATCGGCAGGGGCACGGGGACGGCGACGCCGGAGGACGTGGGCGCGGGCACCGGTACCGGTTCGGAGATGGTGGCGGGTGCGGGTGCGGGTGCGGGTGCGGGTGCGGGGTTCGGTGCGGTCGCGCCGGGGCGGAGGCTGTCGGCGGGGCCGCTGGTGGGGCTGGTTCGGCGGGTGGTGCCCGCGGCAGGGCCGCTGGGGCCGGTGGTCCGGGTGGTGCCGGTGGTGGGCTCCTCGTCCGGCAGCCGCCGCATCAGGAGTCCGTAGCCCAGACCGGCCGCCGTGCCGACCACCGCGCAGATCCCCCACAGCCACTGCGCCCCGAACCGGTCGATGACGACACCGGACATCAGGGGCGCGACGAGGCCGGCGACCGCCCAGGACATCGTGTACATGCCCTGGTAACGGCCGCGGCCGTGCGTCGGCGAGAGCCGCACGACGAGCCCCGTCTGCGTGGGCGCGTTGACGATCTCGGCGAGGGTCCAGACGCAGACCGTGAGCGCGAAGACGCCGACCGAACCGGCGAACGCGGTGAGGCCGAACCCGTACCCGGCCAGCAGCGACGAGACGACCAGCAGCAGTCGTGGGTCCCGGTGCTGGATGAAACGGGTGACCGGGATCTGGAGGACGACGATGAGGACGCCGTTCACCGCGATGGCCATGCCGTAGTCGGCGGCGGTGAATCCGGCCGCGCCCATCGCCACCGGCAGGCCCACCGACCCCTGCTGGAAGACCAGCGCGACGAGGAACGACAGGCCGACGACGCTCATGAAACGGCTGTCCCGCAGTACGGTCCCGAGGCCCACCGCGGGTTCGCCCGCCTCCTTGGCGAGCGGCTCGGGCTTCGACTCGGGCAGCTTCGCGAAGACCACGATCGCGCAGATCATCGTCATCCCCGCCTCGATGAGGAACCCGGCGAGGTAGCTGAACTCGGCGATGAACCCGGCCGCCATCGACGACACGGCGAAACCCAGGTTGATCGCCCAGTAGTTGAGGGAGAAGGCCCGTACGCGGTCCTCCGGACGGACGATGTCGGCCATCATCGCCTGCACCGCGGGGCGGGAGGCGTTGCTGGCCATGCCGACGAGGAACGCGACGCCGGCGATGGCGACCGGGTGGTGCACGAAGCCGAGCAGCGCGACGGAGACCGCCGTCGACGACTGCGCCACGAGGAGGGTGGGCCGCCGGCCGAGCCGGTCCGTCATCACGCCCGCGCCGAGCGAGGAGATGACGCCGCCCAGACCGTGCAGCGAGGCGACGAGCCCCGCGTACGAGGCGGAGTAGCCGCGGTCCAGGGTCAGGTACAGCGCCATGAAGGTGGCGACGAAGGCGCCGAGCCGGTTGACGAGCGTGCTGGTCCAGAGCCACCAGAACTCCCGGGGGAGTCCTGAGACGGTCTCTCGGCCGGCGCGTCTCAGGGCGTCGAGCGGCATCGGGTCCCCCGTGTGTCAGATCAGTGGCTGTCCGGCCGCCGGGGCACGCGGACGGCCCGGCTGTCGGCCTCCGTCGGCGCGACACCCGAGTCATGTAAGCGGCTCAAGCGGTGAGCACACGTTACGATTCCGGGGTTCCGCCAGACCACTCAATTAGCAGAAGCCGTCAAGTGTCCGGCTTCCGGGCGGGCGCGCGGGGGATCTGCCGGGTCGATTACGCTCGGGCGCATGGCCGACGCACCGTACAAGCTGATCCTCCTCCGCCACGGCGAGAGCGAATGGAACGCGAAGAACCTGTTCACCGGTTGGGTGGACGTCAACCTCAACGAGAAGGGCGAGAAGGAGGCAGTCCGCGGCGGTGAGCTGCTCAAGGACGCCGGCCTGCTGCCCGACGTGGTCCACACGTCGCTCCAGAAGCGCGCGATCCGGACCGCCCAGCTCGCCCTGGAGTCCGCGGACCGCCTCTGGATCCCCGTCCACCGAAGCTGGCGCCTGAACGAGCGCCACTACGGCGCCCTCCAGGGCAAGGACAAGGCCCAGACCCTCGCCGAGTTCGGCGAGGAGCAGTTCATGCTGTGGCGCCGCTCGTACGACACCCCGCCGCCGCCGCTCGACCGCGACGCCGAGTACTCGCAGTTCGACGACCCGCGCTACGCGGCGCTGCCGCCGGAGGTGCGCCCGCAGACGGAGTGCCTCAAGGACGTCGTCGTCCGCATGCTCCCGTACTGGTTCGACGGCATCGTCCCGGACCTGCTGACCGGCCGCACGGTCCTGGTCGCGGCCCACGGCAACTCGCTGCGCGCCCTGGTCAAGCACCTCGACGGCATCTCCGACGCCGACATCGCGGGCCTGAACATCCCCACGGGCATCCCGCTGTCGTACGAACTCGGCGCGGACTTCAAGCCGCTGAACCCCGGCGGCACGTACCTCGACCCGGACGCGGCCGCGGCGGCGATCGAGGCGGTCAAGAACCAGGGCAAGAAGAAGTAACCTTCGCGATCATGCCTCCCACCCGCGCATACGGCGCGGGTGGGAGGCGTTTTCATGGCCTGGGACCGTTCTGGGCCCTCAGCCTTGCGGCCGGAGACCTGCCCGAGAAGGCGCGGCATGCATGATGGCGCAGTTTGTCGCCCGATACGCGTGGGCCGATGCCCCCGAGTCCGACGCCTACACCATCTCGGTGATCGCGGGGAAGACGGAGGACGAGGTGATCCGGGCGTTCGGTGGCGATCCCGGGGAGTCACGGGAACACGGCCACGATGGGCTGCTCCGTCGACAGGGATGCCATCCTCGAAGGCGTCGAGCCGGAAGGGTCCGCCTCTCCACCTGCGGTCAGAGACCTCGATCCCGGTTCCAGCGGTTCACGTGCATCGCGTAGAAGATGTTGCCGATGCCCGCAGTGAACATGAACAGCCAGAAGTGGGCCCACAGCGACTGACGCCGACGCCTCAGGCCCGACCCGCCAATGACCGACGCCGAAGAGGCCGCGGCGGAACTGCTGTTGTTGATGATGATGATCGGAGGCTGCCCGTATGGCTGGGCAGGCTGCTGACCGGGAGGTGTCGCCATACCGCGTCGGCTCCTTGGTGAGGCTGAGTGTGCGAGAGCGAGACGCAACATAGGGGCGCAGCAAGGGTCGCGGAGGTCGAACAGGGTGTGTTTCCCCCGTACGGGGCATGTCCTCTCCGTCTCAGTCCCCGTCTCATTCAGCGTCGGTCACGGCAGTTTCAGCCCGCGCGATTCTGCGGTCGGAAGACCTGCCCGGTGACTCCGCTCAGCGACGTGCGCTGTCGTGAGGGACGCCGGCCCACGTGTGCCGAGTTTCCTCGCGCGCCTCGGTGAGGGCCCGCCGCCGGAGGTCGCCGCCGAACAACTGCATCGCGGTGGCGGCCAGGACGTCGTCCCTGCCGATGGTCCGCCCGTCCCCTCTGCGGGCGGACAGGGCGCGGACGGCACCCTCGGGGACCGGGACCGGGACCGGGACCGGCTGGCCCGGCAGCAATGCGGTGACCGTACCGAAACGCCTGACCCCGCCCTCGCGTACGACCATGGCCGCGTCCCGGGCGAGGTCCGTCAGGAACACGCTCGCGATCCCGTCCAGGTCGCGGACCATCGCCGGGACAGCCGTCGTCCCCCGGCTCCGCAGCAGTCTCCTGACCCCGGCCTCGAACCTGTGGGCGCCGACCACGGCACTCGGTCTGCGCGACCTGCCGCGCCGGCGAGGAGGCACGACGGCACCCCCGGCGTCGTGCACGACACCGGTCAGGCCGTGAAACGTCGGGCTGTGGGCGTACCACTCGGCCCCCACCTCCAGTTCGACGTTCCGGTCGATCGCCGAGAGCAGGTCCCCGGGAACCAGCTTCTTCCGTGCCTCCGCCTCCGCCGCTCTCCTCGCGCCGTCGATGATCTCCGTCAGCACGGTCCGCGTCACCGACCCGGCAGCCCACACGGCCGACCGGGAGACGTGCATCCGGGTCACGTCGCTGAAGACCGCTTTGACCAGAGAGGGCTTGAACGGCGGTACACCCATGGCCCGGGCGGTCTCGGGGCCGCTGCGCTCAAGGTGCACGGGCTGTGCGGGCTGTGCGGGCTGTGCGGGCTGTGCGGTCATCGGAGGAAGCGCTCCCTGCTGCCGGAGTTGTCCGAGGCCATCCTTCACCACACCCATCTGGTCCCCTTCCTCGTCCTCCGCCCGAGGCGGTGTCTCGGCAAAGGGCCGACGGAGAAGGTCAGTTGCGGTGCGCACTGCCCCGGCCGACTCCAGCGGCCGGGCGGTCGAGGCCCGGGGCAAGGAGCGGCGGCTCTGCCACGCGGGCAGGCGCCGCGAAAATGGCTTCGTCCGGAGCCGGGACCGGGTGCATCCTTGCCGGCATGACGCACCCCGAAGCCCCGTACGGACGGACGCACTTCCGGCTTGGGACCCAGAGCTGCCGGGCCTCGTCGTCGGTGCACGCCCGAACATCGCGGCCGACGGGCCGCGGCAGGCCCCAGGAGGCGTGAATCGCCGTCCCCGGCCGAGGGTGAGCGCCGCCCTCGCCGCGCACCCGATCCACCCCGCACCCACCACCCGATCCCCCCGCACCCACCATCCGACGGAGTCCACAGACCATGGGCGTCTACAGCAGCGACCTCGACCTGAACGTGTCCGACGTGACGGGCAACGGCCGCGAGGTCGAAGTGGGCGTCAACATGGTGAACGGCAACGTCAGGCTGTCGATCCTGTGGACCGACGAGATCCTGCTGTCCCCCGACGACGCCGAGCGGGTGGCCCGCTCCCTCGTCGAAACCGCCGCCCGCGGCCGCCGCATAGCGGCCGTCCCCTACGTGAGCACGCCCGAAGCCCCGGCCCCGGAGGCCGCCGACCCCCTGCCGGGCCCGGCGGAGTCCTGAGAGCGACTTGCCGCGCGCCGCGGGTCCTTACAGGCCCGGGTCCACCCGGTCCGCCACCTGCCGCGCCCGGTCCACCTGATCCGCCACTCACCGCGCCGGGCCCCCGGCCGGCCACCCGCCGCGACCGGACCCGGTCCTAGGGCCGGTACTCCCGCCTGGCGAGTACGCCGCCCGTGCTGTCGTACACCGTGATGGTCCACGGAGGGCGTGCGTCGGAGGAGGTCGGGGTGTCCGGCAGTCTCGGCAGCGCGTACCAGACGCCCCAGCCCGGGTCGCCCCGGAGGCTCAGCACGGTGGCGTCGATGCGGACCGCGCCGATCGCGACCTCGGCCCGGGCGGGACGGCCCGGGCCGTGGAAGATCCCGGACAGCAGGCTGCGGCCGTCCTCCTGGTCGGAGATCCGGAGCGAGACACCCGGCACGCTCATGTCGAGACTGCCGTCCACGACACTGCGGAACTGCTCGGCCGACCCCGGTTCCGTCCAGTGCTCGCCGTCCTCCGACAGCCGGATCTCGATGCCGGCACCCACCCGCACCCGCTCGTCGGGCGCCACCGTACGCAGCCTCCCGCCGGCCTCCGAGGGGGAGGGGCTCGGGCCCGTGGTGGCGGTGGCGGCCGGGTTCACCGACCCGTCGGGGCCGGACGCCGGTGCGTCGCGGAGCCCGGCCACCGCGAGCGGTACGAGCACCGCCCCGCAGACGGCCACCAGCGCGGCGGTCCTGCGGCGCAGGCGGCGCCGCCTGCCCTCGCGTTCGATGGCGCCCAGCGGCACGGCGGAGGGCGTGACGTCGTACGCGGCGTCGGCGAACACCTCGCGCAGCCGCTCGGCCTCGGCCGAGGCGCGCGCGGAACGGGACGGGAGGTTCATGGGCGGGCTCCGGAAACGGGGTTGCGGCCTGTGAACAGGGGGTGGGCCCGCAGCGCCTCCAGGCCGCGCCGGGCATGGGTCTTGACGGTGCCGATCGAGCAGCCGAGCAGCTGGGCCGTCTCGGCCTCGCCCAGATCCTCCCAGTAGCGCAGCACGAGCACGGCGCGCTGCCGCGCGGACAGGGCGGCCAACGCCGCGTCCAGAGCGGCCCGTTGGGTGACCGCCTCCGCGTGACCGGGCTCGCGCTGGTGCGCACGCTCGGGCACGAACGGCATCAGCAGTTGCGCCACCCGTCTCTTGCGCGTCCGGCTGAGGTTGTTGTTGACCAGCGAACGGCGTACGTAGAAGTCGATGTCCTCGCGCGGTACGCGCCGCCAACGCGCGTACACCTTCGCCAGCGTTGTCTGGACGAGGTCCTCCGCGTCGTGGAAGTCGCCGGTCAGCATGTGGGCGGTGCGCACCAGGCGCGGCCAGGCCGCCGTGGCGTACGCGGCGAAGTCCGCGCCCTCGGCGTGGACTTGGGGGTTGTCGGTGAACTCGTGCGGCACGACCTGCGGTCCCTCGGGTCGGATGCGTGGGGGGCGGGACGGGGGC
>NZ_BMWD01000003.1:225574-325517 GCF_014651055.1 Streptomyces fructofermentans | reverse complement strand
CCGGTACCCGGACGGTCCGGCTCCCCCGCCCGGGCGCTCAGTTCAGGTCCAGCCGGGAGTAGACCCTGCCCACGGTGTCGCGGACGACGACGCTGCGGACGCTGAGCCCGTCACCGTCCGCCGGCAGCTCGGCGCTCGCGTACCAGACGCCCCAGCCGGGGTCGCCCGCCAGCTCCAGGAGCCGGCCGTGCAGGGTCCCGGCCGTGGTCCGCACGGTGACGCTCGACGCGGTGCCCCTGCCGCCGTAGTAGACACCGGACAGCAGCACACGGTCGTCGGAGGGCTCCACCTGCACTCCCACGCCGGGGGTGCCGAGGTCGATGTTCCCGTCGACGACGCTGCGGAACTGCGGTTCGGGGTTCTCGGGCGTCGTCCAGTGCTTGCCCTCCTCCGTCAGCCAGAAGTGGGCCCCGCCGGCGTCCACGACGTGCTCACCGGGGGCCACGATCCGGGCCGTCGGGGCCTTCTTCGCCGCGGGCTGGGCGGTGACGGGCGTCGTCTTCCCCGGGGCGCCCGCGTACGCCGCCGAGGGCGCGCCGACCAGCGCGAGCACGACCGCGGTGGCCGCCACGTACTTCTGCATCCCTGTCATGAACGGACAACTCCTCTTGATGTGACCGACGTTCGTACGGGGGAGGGCGCCTCTCCTCCCGTACAAACTCCCGTCGCCGGCCCGCCGGATGACACGCGCCGGGGAATTCTCGTACGGGTCTGGCGCGGGCGGCACGACCCGGTCCGGCGGCCCGAGGATCGGGCGGTGTCGGGGGGTCCGGCGGACGTGTAGGCCAACTCGCTTGCGCGCAGGCGCATCCGGGAGGCCGTCGGAAGGGGAATGAGAGCAAGCACGCGTGTGCGTGCGCCCACCTGATCGCAGGGGTGGACAGCCGAACTCGCCCTGCATGACGAGAGACGCGTGCCATGACTCGTGAACCTCCCCCCGGCAGCGCCCCGATGACGCTGCTCGTGCGCGGCTTCTGGTGCGAATGCTGGAGGGAGGACCCGACCGGCGGTGGACCGGCCGTCCTGCTCTCGGCCACGGACGCGTACTCGGCCGTCCAGGCGGACCGGTGGATCGCCATCGCCCTGCGCACCCTCGCCTCGGCGCTCGACCCCGTGGCCTCCGCGAAGGCCTGGGACTGGCTCGACGAGGGCCGCATGGAGACCCGGCGGACGCTGCTGCGCGCGCAGCCGTGCTCCGTCACCGTCCACCAGGGCGACACGCGCGTCACCTGGACGGTCCGCCCCGCGCTCTTCCTGCCCCTCGAACAGGGCGGGGGCGGGGGACCGCACGCGTGCGACCATCCCGTCCACACCGTCCAGTCCTGCGGGGCGGACGCCCGGACGTACTGAGTTCCGCCGCCCCGCCGCGTCCGGGGTCCGCGCCCGCGAGCGCGCCGCACCGGGAGGCGCCCGCACGGCCCGGGAGGCCGAGGCGGCTCGGGCCGTGCGGGCATGCGGAAGGGCCCCGCACCTGAAACGGGGCCCTTCCGCGGTCGTACGGCGTACGGCGCCGGCGAGCACCCGCGCACGCGGCCGGAGGCCGGGCGGGCATGCGGACACCCCACACCTGGAATGTGCGTACGCGAGTCGGCGTACGTGGAGCGCGTACGTGAAGCAGGCACGCGCACGGGTGTACCGGCCGTCTCGCAGCCGCCGGGGCCGCCCGCCCCGGCGGCTCACCGGGTGCCGGCCAGTGGTCCGGTCCGGACCGGGACCGTCACCCGCCGCCCGGTCTGCGGATCACGCGGTCGGCAGCTCGGCCGAACGGGCGAACCACGGGGCAGAGGAGCGGCACCGGCCCCGTCGGCGAACGGGCCGGGCGAGCCGCACCGGCCCCGTCAGCCGCACTGGCAGGGGTTGCCGGACTGGCACCCGCACCCGCAGCCCGAGCCGCAGCCGCAGGCGCCGAAGAGCGGCAGGCTCTTGATCTCGGCGGGCTGTTCGGTCTCGCGCTCCTGGTTCGGGTCGGGCGTGGTGGGGGATTCGGCCATGGGTCCCTCCTCGAAGGCTTGTGCCTGCCCCCATTGCATGCCCACCAGGTCCGGCGCATCAACGGCGCACGGAGGCTCGTACGCCCCGGCCGGTGACGTACGCGCCCCCGGCGGGGCCCGCCTCGGAGGCGGCCGGCCGAGGGTCCGGCCGGCCGGGGCCCGCGGGGTCCCGGCCGGCGGCGGCAGTCCCGGTCCCCCCGCCTACGCCCCTTCGACCTGGGGCGCGGCCTGGATCTCGTCCGCGTGCTCCCCGGTGACCAGGTACACGACCCGGTTGGCCACCGACACCGCGTGGTCGGCGAAACGCTCGTAGTAGCGGCCGAGCAGTGTCACGTCGACGGCGGTCTCGATGCCGTGCTTCCACCGGTCGTCCAGCAGGTGCTGGAACAGCGTGCGGTGCAGGAGGTCCATCGCGTCGTCGTCCTGCTCCAGCTGGAGCGCGAGGTCGACGTCCTTGGTGATGATGACCTCGGCCGCCTTGGCCATCAGGCGCTGGGCGAGCTGGCCCATCTCCAGGATCGTGGCGTGCAGGTCGTGCGGGATCGCGCGCTCCGGGAAGCGCAGCCGCGCGAGCTTCGCCACGTGCTGGGCGAGGTCGCCGGAGCGCTCCAGGTCGGCGGACATGCGCAGCGAGGTGACGACGATCCGCAGATCGGTGGCCACGGGCTGCTGCCGGGCGAGCAGTGCTATGGCCCGTGCCTCCAGCTCGTGCTGGAGTTCGTCGACCCTCTCGTCGCCCGCGATCACGCTCTCCGCCAGCTTCAGGTCGGAGTCGAGAATCGCCGTCGTGGCGCGACCGATGGCCGACCCGACGAGCCGGGCCATCTCGACCAGGCCCTCGCCGATCGAGTCAAGTTCCTCGTGGTACGCGTCCCGCATCAGGATGTCCCTCTCTTACGTCAGCTTCGGGGGTTCAAGGGGGGCTCGTGAACCCCACGCTCCCACGGTCCGGCCCGAACGCGTCGGTTTCCGCCCCCTCGAATGAACCGTCCCTGGCCCCCAGGTGAACTCTGGGCGACGGTGCCCACCCCTTCGAGGGGAGGTCCCTCGGTTCCGGTCGCGCGAAGTGAATCGGCGTGGTCTCCAGGGTGAACTCTGGGCGACGAGTGTTCGAGTCGACACTCGGACGGCTGTGAGCGGGGCGTTCGGCGTGCCTAACCTGGTGCCATGGACGTGAACGCGGCTGTCGCCGCAGCGGCAGCGATCGCCGGGGTGCTCACCGGCGTGATCGCCGTGCTGGCGTTCCGCTGGAGCGAGCGGGAACAGAAACGCCCCACCCGTACCTCCCTGCACACCGACCCGGTCCTCCCACCGGGTGTCGACACGGTGCTCTCCGTGCTCCGCTCCTCCGCGGTCGTCCTCGACGAGGCCGACGCCGTGGTCAAGGCCAGCTCCGCCGCGTACGCCCTCGGGCTGGTGCGGGGCGGGAAGATGTCCGTCGAGCCCATGCTCCAGATGGCCCGCGACACCCGCCGGGACGGCGAGATACGCCAGGTGGAACTGGACCTGCCGCGGCGCGGCACCGGTCGCGGGGAGGCGCTCGCCGTCTCCGCCCGCGTGGCGCCCCTCGGCTCCCGGCTCGTCCTGCTCCTGGTGGAGGACCTCACGGAGGCCCGACGCATCGAGGCCGTGCGGCGCGACTTCGTCGCCAACGTCAGCCATGAGCTCAAGACCCCGGTCGGCGCACTCTCCCTGCTCTCCGAGGCGGTCATGGGGGCCTCGGACGACCCGGAGGCGGTGGAGCGGTTCGCCGGACGGATGCAGATCGAGGCCACGCGCCTCACCAACCTCGTCCAGGAGCTCATCGACCTCTCCCGGGTCCAGAACGACGACCCGCTGGAGGACGCGGAGCCCGTACGCATCGACGAACTGGTCGCCGAGGCGATCGACCGGTGCCGCCACCAGGCCGGCGCGAAGCAGATCACCATGGCCTCCGGCGGCACGGCCGAGTTGCGCATCTGGGGCAACCGGGGTCAGCTGGCCGCCGCCCTGGGCAACCTGGTGGAGAACGCCGTCAACTACTCACCCGCCCGGACCCGGGTGGGCATAGCCGCGCGCCGGGTGACCGCGCCCGGCGGAGACCTCATCGAGATCGCCGTGACCGACCAGGGCATCGGCATCTCCGACAAGGACAAGGAGCGCATCTTCGAGCGCTTCTACCGCGTCGACCCGGCGCGTTCCCGTGCCACAGGCGGTACGGGGCTGGGGCTCGCGATCGTCAAGCACGTGGCCGCCTCGCACTCCGGGGAGGTCACCGTGTGGAGCTCCGAGGGTCAGGGCTCCACCTTCACGCTGCGGCTGCCGGAGGCGGGCGCGGCACGCGACCGCTCCACGCGCCAGACCACGTCCGGCCTCGACGAGGAGACCGGGCGGACCGACGGGACGACCACCGTCTCATCCCCGTACGAATCGTTTCCTGCCCCGGAGGTCCTTCCGTGACCCGTGTGCTCGTCGTCGAGGACGAGGAGTCCTTCAGCGACGCTCTGTCCTACATGCTCCGCAAGGAGGGTTTCGAGGTCGCCATCGCGACCACCGGGCCCGACGGGCTCGACGAGTTCGAGCGCAATGGCGCCGACCTCGTCCTGCTCGACCTGATGCTGCCCGGGCTGCCCGGCACCGAGGTGTGCCGCCAGCTGCGCAGCCGCTCCAACGTGCCGGTGATCATGGTCACCGCCAAGGACAGTGAGATCGACAAGGTCGTCGGCCTGGAGATAGGAGCCGACGACTACGTGACCAAGCCCTTCTCGTCCCGCGAGCTGGTGGCGCGCATCCGGGCCGTCCTGCGCCGCCGCGGCGAGCCGGAGGAGGTCACCCCGGCCGCACTGGAGGCCGGCCCGGTCCGGATGGACGTCGACCGCCACGTGGTCACCGTCTCGGGCTCCAAGGTCGACCTGCCCCTCAAGGAGTTCGACCTCCTGGAGATGCTCCTGCGCAACGCGGGCCGCGTACTGACCCGTATGCAGCTCATCGACCGGGTGTGGGGCGCGGACTACGTCGGCGACACCAAGACCCTCGACGTCCACGTCAAGCGCCTGCGCGCCAAGATCGAGCCCGACCCGGGGGCGCCTCGCTACCTGGTGACGGTCCGGGGCCTCGGCTACAAGTTCGAGCCGTAGACCGAAGGTCCCCAGCGCACGCCGAAGGGCGGAACCCACGGGGGGTTCCGCCCTTCGGCGTGCGCTGGGTGCCTGTACGGCGCCTCTGCGCGTCGCGTCCTGGCGGTGCCCGTACGGGCGTGTCCGCACGGGACCGCGGCGCGCGGGCGGCTCAGTGACCGGCTGCCGCGTCCTCGGAGGCCGTCGCGCCCGCCGTCGCGGAGGAGGTGGCCGTGGAGCCGGCCGCTTCCGTGCCCTCCGTCGCGGACGGCGAGCCGCCGGGCGACTCGGACGCCTCGCCGGAGGCCGGCTCCGACGCCGCGGGCTCGGTGGCCGGGGCCTTCGGGACCTCGGTGGGACCCCACGAGGAGAAGAAGCTCTCGGCGGGCACGACGAACGCCCGCAGCGACACCTCGCCGGTCTTGCTGAACGTGAAGGTCACCGGCTGCGCGTTGCCGTCCTTGAGCGCTTCGCCGCCGTTCTGCACGACGGCGCTGGCGTTGTCCTTGCCGCCGAGGACCACGGAGCCGCCCGCGGGCACGGTCAGCTTGCCGGTGCCCTTCGCGGGCTTGATCTCGACCGGCGACGTGACGCCCTCGACGGTGATCGAGTCCAGCGTCTGCGCGGTGGTGCCCTCGTTGAACAGGGTCGCGGAGATCGCGGCGGGGCCCGTGGACTCCTGCTCGGGCTGGGTGATGACCACGGCGTTCTGGACCTTGATGTCGCCGACGCTGGTGGCGGCGTTGTCCGGCACGATCTCCAGCGTCTGTGCCTTGTTGCCGGCACCGCACGCGGCGAGAGAGGCGATCGAGAACGCGATGGCGGCTGCGGCAAGGGAGCCGCGTCGAAGGCTGCTGCTCACGGCGGCGGCAACTCCTTGAACGTGGGCGGAGCAGGGCAGCTCCCGTATTAAAGCCGCCCTAAGGGTCTGTCAGCGGCCTTAGGTTACCGAGCCGTTCCCGCCCCGCCGCACCCGACCCGCCTCTACGCGGTCCCGGGGCGACCTGTACGGGGGCGCTCCCGCGGCCGTTCGCCCGCCGTTCCCCGGCGGTGGCCGCTCCCGTTCCCCGTGATTTCCGTTCGCGGTGCCCGCTCGTGTCCTCCGTGTCCCACGAACCCCACGGGCACGGGTGGTCGCATTCGGCCCCGCGCTGGTCCGCCATTCACATAAGAACCCCCGTTAAGGACCTGCGGGCCTGCGGATTTCCCGGAGGGAATCAAGGAATCAAGGAATCCGGGGCGGTCCGTAAATCGATCTTCGGATCGAACTCCCGTCGTTCCCCCGGCCGATCTCCGGAAGATCTTTGCCCGTTGTTCGGGCCGTGTTCCGTCCTGACTTCGCGCCGCTCTTCGGACCGCTCTTCGGGTCGCACTTCGGGCGTGTCCCCGAACCCGGTCTTCGGCCCGGTCTTCCGCCTGCCGTGATCAATTCCCGATTCGGCGCCCGTCCGCCGCGGGGCGCGGGGCCGGGGGAGGGGGCGCGCACGCGCGGAAGGCGACAAATCCGGACGTTCGGCCACGCCTGCGAGGGTTCGGGGTGTTGTAACGTGCGCGTTTCTCCTCGCGCGGACAGCCGCTCCGACCTGCGAATACCGCCCTCCGCTCCCCCTCCGCAGCACGTTCCTGTCGGGATTGTCAAGCCCCGAGATATGCCCTGACCTGCGAAAACGCCATTCAGAACCCGCAGTTTCCGTGTTACCCTGGATAGCCACGGAAGGGGTACCTGTCACATGACGTTCAAGGTTGGCGACACCGTGGTCTATCCCCATCACGGGGCCGCGCTGATCGAGGCTATCGAAACTCGCCAGATCAAAGGCGTGGACAAGACCTACTTGGTGCTGAAGGTCGCCCAGGGTGATCTGACGGTACGTGTGCCAGCGGACAATGCGGAGTTCGTCGGCGTGCGTGATGTGGTCGGTCAGGACGGGCTGGACCGGGTCTTCGAGGTACTGCGCGCGCCGTATGCCGAGGAGCCCACGAACTGGTCGCGTCGTTACAAGGCAAATCTCGAGAAGCTCGCCTCCGGCGATGTCATCAAGGTGGCGGAAGTAGTCCGCGACCTGTGGCGTCGTGAGCGCGAGCGTGGACTCTCCGCCGGCGAGAAGCGCATGCTCGCCAAGGCCCGCCAGATCCTGGTGAGCGAGCTCGCCCTCGCGGAGAACACGAACGAGGACAAGGCCGAGGCGTTGCTCGACGAGGTCCTCGCGTCCTGATGCCCGTCACGCTCTGATCGCTCCCTGATCAGGAGCGACCGAGCGGTTCGGCGCAAAGAAATGCCGCGGTGCCCGATGACGTATTTTCTGTCGCCGGGCGCTGCGGCATGTTCGTACCCGGTACACGTGCGTACCGGTGCGTGTCGATGCCGGCCTGGGCCGCGATGTCGATGTCCGACGGACCTCCGGGTCCCCGGACGTCGGAGCGGTACTCCATGGGGTCAAGAACCCGATACTTGGCGTGCCGGGCCCGGGCAGCTGGCTCGACCGGATGTCACGGAAGGGTCCGGTCAAGGCGTCGCGCCCGGCACGCTGTGGCCATACCCATGTCGGCCGAGCACACAAACCTGACAGGAACCGATGTCTGACGATTCGCGCCCCGCGCCGTCGGGAGCCCGTACGGCGGCCGTGATTCCGGCCGCCGGCCGGGGCGTACGCCTCGGTCCGGGCGCCCCCAAAGCGCTCCGCACACTCAACGGCACCCCCATGCTGATCCACGCGGTGCGGGCCATGGCCGCGTCGCGCGGCGTCCGCCTCGTCGTCGTCGTGGCACCGCCCGACGGAGCCGCCGAGGTCAAGACGCTCCTCGACTCGCACGCCCTGCCCGAGCGCACCGACTTCGTCGTCGTGCCGGGCGGCGACAGCAGGCAGGAGTCCGTGCGGCTCGGCCTCGACGCGCTGCCGCCCGGCATCGACATCGTGCTGGTGCACGACGCGGCCCGCCCGCTCGTGCCCGTCGACACGGTCGACGCCGTGATCGAGGCCGTGCGCGACGGCGCTCCCGCCGTCGTCCCCGCGCTGCCGCTGGCGGACACGGTCAAGCAGGTCGAGCCCGCCGCCGTGCCGGGCGGTCCCGAGCCGGTCGTCGCCACCCCGGAGCGCGCCCGGCTGCGTGCCGTGCAGACCCCCCAGGGCTTCGACCACGCCACCCTCGTGCGCGCGCACGAGACCGTGACGGACAACGTCACCGACGACGCGAGCATGGTCGAGCAGCTCGGCCTGCCGGTGGTCGTCGTGCCCGGCCACGAGGAGGCGTTCAAGGTGACGCGTCCGCTCGACCTGGTGCTCGCCGAGGCGGTCCTGGCCCGCAGGAGGCTCAACGATGGCTTCTGAGGACCGGGGTCCCGTGCCGGTGCTGCCGCAGGTGGGCATCGGGACCGACATCCACGCCTTCGAAGAGGGCCGTGAGCTGTGGTGCGCGGGGCTGAGGTGGGAGGACGAGGGGCCCGGTCTCGCCGGCCACTCCGACGCCGACGTCGTCGCCCACGCCGCCTGCAACGCGCTCTTCTCCGCGGCCGGGCTCGGCGATCTGGGTCAGCACTTCGGGACGGGGCGGCCCGAGTGGGCCGGGGCGTCCGGGGTGACGCTGCTGACCGAGGCCGCCCGCATCGTGCGGGACGCGGGCTTCGTCATCGGCAACGTGGCCGTCCAGGTCGTCGGGCCCCGGCCCAAGATCGGCAAGCGGCGCGCGGAGGCGCAGAAGATCCTCTCCGAGGCGGTCGGGGCTCCCGTGTCCGTCTCCGGGGCGACGACGGACGGGCTCGGGTTCCCGGGCCGGGGCGACGGACTGATGGCGGTGGCCACCGCGCTGGTGGCACGGACGGTCTGAGCCCGGCTCCGCCCGCCCGGGTCGCGTGCGCCCCGGTCCGTCCGGGCTCCGTACGTCCGGGTTGCGCGGGCCTCCGTCCGCACGGACCCGGGGGGCGGGTCGGCCTGCCCGCCGGGCAGAGCGTCCCGCCCCTTCCTGCCCGCCCCGCCCCGGCCCGGTTCCAAGGGCACGGGCGTCGGCCGGGGCGGGCCGGTCCGGATGGAAGTGGAAGGGGAAGGGGAGGGGCGCCGGTCGGGCGGTGGACGGCTCCTCACCCTCCAAGCCGCCGGGGACGGGTGTGGGCGGGTGACGCGTGACGGCCGGGCCCGGCGGGGTGCGCGGGCGCGGAGAACGCGCCCCGTGTCAGCCCCGGACCGCGGATGTCACGAATACGTGCCCCATGCGGCAGAAGGGTCGCGGGGCACTACCCACCGCCCACTACCCTGGAGTGGTGACTATTCGCCTGTACGACACCAGCGCCCGGCAGATCCGTGACTTCACCCCGCTCCAGCCGGGTTGCGTCTCGATCTACCTCTGTGGCGCCACCGTGCAGGCGGCTCCGCACATCGGGCACATCCGGTCCGGGCTGAACTTCGACATCATGCGCCGCTGGTTCGACCACCGCGGCTACGACGTGACGTTCGTCCGGAACGTGACCGACATCGACGACAAGATCATCAGGAAGGCCGCGGAGCAGGACAGGCCCTGGTGGTCGATCGGCTACGAGAACGAGCGGGCCTTCAACGACGGCTACACGGCTCTCGGCTGCCTGCCGCCGACCTACGAGCCCCGCGCGACCGGCCATGTGACCGAGATGGTCGAGATGATGCGCGGGCTCATCGAGCGCGGCCACGCCTACGAGTCGGAGGGCAACGTCTACTTCGACGTGCGCTCGCTGCCGGGGTACCTCTCCCTGTCCAACCAGGACCTCGACGAGCTGCGCCAGCCGTCGGAGGACGGCGAGACCGGCAAGCGGGACCCGCGGGACTTCGCCATGTGGAAGGCCGTCAAGCCGGGCGAGCCGAGCTGGGAGACGCCCTGGGGCCGCGGCCGGCCCGGCTGGCACCTGGAGTGCTCGGCCATGGCGCACAAGTACCTGGGCCCCGCCTTCGACATCCACGGCGGCGGAATCGACCTGATCTTCCCGCACCACGAGAACGAGATCGCCCAGGCCAAGGGCTTCGGCGACGAGTTCGCGCAGTACTGGGTGCACAACTCGTGGGTCACCATGAGCGGCGAGAAGATGTCCAAGTCGCTGGGCAACTCCGTGCTGGTGTCCGAGATGGTCAAGGCGTGGCGGCCGATCGTGCTGCGCTACTACCTGGGCACCCCGCACTACCGCTCCACCATCGAGTACAGCGAAGAGGCGCTGCGCGAGGCCGAATCCGCGTTCGCGCGGATCGAGGGCTTCGTCCAGCGCGTGGTCGAGAAGGCCGGGGGAGTCGTCGAGCCCGCGGCCGAGGTGCCGCCGGCCTTCGCCGAGGCGATGGACGACGACCTGGGCGTCCCGCAGGCGCTCGCGATCGTGCACACGACGGTCCGCCAGGGGAACTCCGCGCTGGCCGCCGACGACAAGGAGGCGGCCGTCGCCCGCCTCGCCGAGGTCCGGGCCATGCTCGCGGTGCTGGGGCTCGACCCGCTCGACCCGCACTGGGCGGGCGAGTCCGACCGCGGCGAGGACCTGCACGGGGTCGTCGACAGCCTCGTGCGCCTGGTGCTCGACCAGCGCGAGGCGGCCCGCGGGCGCAAGGACTGGGGCACCGCCGACGCCATCCGCGACCAGCTCAACCAGTCGGGACTCGTCATCGAGGACGGGGCCCAGGGACCGCGCTGGACCCTCGGTCCGCGCTGACGATTCCTTGATCGATTGTGCCGTCCGGGTCTCCGGGCGGCACACTTCATTGACAGAGCCGTTCGGGAGGCCCGCAGCGCGGGGTTCCCGGGGCATCCGCACGTACTCACACAGACAGGTAGGTCATGGCCGCTAACAACCGCCGCATGTCCGGCAAGAAGGGCGCGCAGGTCGGCAGTGGCGGCCAGCGGCGCCGAGGGCTCGAGGGCAAGGGTCCGACCCCGCCCGCGGAGATGCGCAAGGGGCACAAGAAGAACCGGATCTCCAACGCCCAGGCGAAGCAGGCCGTGCGCCGGCCCACGCCCAAGGGGCGCGGGGGCCGGTCCACGTCCGAGCTGGTCGTCGGCCGCAACCCGGTGGTGGAGGCGCTGCGCGAGGGCGTCCCGGCCTCCATGCTGTACGTCCAGCAGTTCATCGACAACGACGAGCGGGTGCGCGAGGCGCTCCAGCTCGCCGGCCAGCGCGGCGGCATCCACCTCATGGAGGCCCCGCGCCCCGAGCTGGACCGCATGACCAACGGGCTCAACCACCAGGGCCTCGTCCTGCAGGTCCCGCCGTACGAGTACGCGCACCCCGAGGACCTCGCGGCCGCCGCGTACGACGAGGGCGCGGACCCGCTGATCGTCGCGCTCGACGGAGTGACGGACCCCCGCAACCTCGGCGCCGTCGTCCGGTCGGTCTCCGCCTTCGGCGGGCACGGCGTCGTCGTGCCCGAGCGGCGCGCGGCCGGCATGACCGCCGGTGCCTGGAAGACGTCGGCCGGCGCCGCCGCCCGGACGCCCGTCGCCCGCGCCGCCAATCTGACGCGCGCGCTGGAGTCGTACAAGAAGGCGGGTCTCGTCGTGGTGGGCCTCGCGGCCGACGGCGAGGTCGAGGTCGGTGAACTGGAGGCCCTCGGCGGCCCCGTCGTCATCGTCGTCGGCAGCGAGGGCAAGGGCCTGTCCCGACTCGTGGGCGAGACCTGCGACTTCCGGGTGCGGATTCCGATGCCGGGCGGTACGGAGTCGCTGAACGCGGGCGTGGCGGCGGGAGTTGTGCTGTACGAGGCCTCGCGCCGGCGCGTCTGAGGAACTCGGAGGCGCATCGGGGCGCCGGGGGCGGTGCGGACCGCCGCCCCCACCCGCTCCCCGGCCGGGGCTCGTTGATCTTGACGGGGTCCGGACAGATCGGCCCGGTCAAAGCAGTGTCCTAAACACACGTCACTCGGTTAGATGAGTGTGGACACCAGAACACCCCGCACACCCACGGGGGACCGCTCGTCGGCATTCGACGACGTTCCCCCGCTGAGCATGGTGAAGGTGCCGAGCGATCCGGCGCAGGTCATCGTCAATCATGCGAGCTTCCGCGTGCAGCTCAAAACCGCGTCGAGGGCCCAGTCGCCGCGTGCCGCGCGGTACTTGAGCTCGGGCGGCGACACCGCGCGGCCCGCGGCCGGAGCGCCGGCGGGTGCCCGCCGCCGCGCGCCCGTCATCTGGAGCGGGAAGTCCGCCCCCGACGACACGGGCGCCACCCGGCTGCTGCAGGCGGCACGCAGCACGAGCCTGCGGCACGGCGCCGCGGTCCCGGTGGGCGACGGCGGTTCGACCCAGGTCATCCCGCGCGTCGGCGACGGGTCGGGGTTCGACGTCGACGCCACGGTGGAGACACCGAGCGTCCGGCCTGGGCCCTTGCTGCCGCAGATGCGCAGCGCGGGCAGCGCCTACGAGGAGGTCGACGAAACCCCGTACACCGCGGGCGAGTTCGAGGACGACTCGTACGACGACTCCTACGACGACGCGTACCGGGACGACGACGACTCGCTCAGGCGGCACGGCGCCGGGCCCGTGCGGCACGGGTACTACCCCGGACGCCGGATGAACCTCGGCGTCGTCCTGCTCCCGCTGCGGGTCTTCCTCGGCTTCATCTCCATCTACGCCGGCATGGGCAAGCTCTGCGACCCCGTCTACTTCGACGGCGGCGAGCGCGGCTCCATGGTGAAGTGGCTCAACTCGCTGCACCCGTGGGAACTCGCTGAGCCGTTGCGCGAGTTCGCGCTCCAGCACCCGATCGGCGCCGGACTCCTCATCGCCTTCTTCCAGGTGATCGTCGGCGTCCTCACGGTGCTCGGCCTGTGGCAGCGGGTCGCCGCCGTCGTCGGCGCGGCGCTCTCCGCGGCGCTCCTGCTGACCGTCAGCTGGAAGTCCGTGCCGGTCTACGACGCGCCGGACATCATCTACCTCGCCGCCTGGTCGCCGCTCATCATCGCGGGCGCCCCCGTCTACTCCGTCGACGGCCGTCTCGCGGGCGAGGCCTGGCGCACGCTCGGTCCGCGCGCCGAGATCTGGGACCTGCGCAGCCGTGTCCTGCGCCGCGGCGCCGTCGTCGCGACCGTCGTCGTCGGACTCACCCTGCTCATCGGCTCGTTGCTCGGCGGAGCCGTACGCGACGCCGACCGTGTGGTCGTGCCCGGGCCGGGCGAGGCCCCGCGCAACGAACTGCCCGGCTCCCCGCTCCCGCAGGAGCCCGGCGAGCGCCGCGAGAAGCAGAGCCCGTCGGCGTCCGTACCGCCCACCCGCGAGGCCGGTACGGCGAGTCCCTCCGGCGCCGCGACCACTCCGGGCGCGACGCGCGAGACCGCCACGGCGGGCGCCGGGGCAGGACAGCCCAGCCAGACCCAGGGCGCCGCCGGCCAGGCTCCGCCGCAGCAGTCGGCCCCGCCGCAGGCACCCGCCACCAGCGCCGGTCCGTCCTCCTCCGGCGGCACGACCGGCGGTACGGCCCCGGGCGGTCCCGGAGGCGGCGGCAGTCCCTCCGGCGGATCGGGCGGCGGCAGCGGCTCCGGCGGCTCCGGGCTGGTGGGCGGACTCCTCGGCTGATCCGGTCCCTCCCGTACGTCGAAGGGCCCGGCACCCATCAGGTGCCGGGCCCTTCGCTTTCCCGGTGTGCCGGTGTGCCGGTGTCCTGCGGTCCCTTGGTCCTGAGGCCCGTTGCCGGTCGCGGTTGCGGTCGTGCCCGTGGCGGGGTGCCGGGGTTCGGGACCGAGGGGCGTGGGCGGGGGCCTCAGCGGCCGAGTGCCGCCAGTTCCTTCGCCGCCTCCGTGAGGTCCTTCGCGGTGTCGATGGCCCGCCAGTACGCGCCCTGGGGGATGGGATAGCCGGCCAGGCGGCGTTCGCGGGCCAGTCGGGGGAACGTGGAGCGCTCGTGGTCGCCCAGCTCGGGGAGCAGGTCGGCGAACCCGGCGGAGAAGACGTACACGCCCGCGTTGATCTCGTACGCGGTCGGCGGGGACTCGATGAAGTCCGTGATGTGGCCGAAGCCGTCCGTCTCGACGGCGCCCCACGGGATTCGGGGGCGGGCCAGCGCGAGCGTCGCGGTCGCGGCGCGCTCGGTGTGGAAGTCCGCCATCTCACGCAGCGAGAAGCGGGTCCAGATGTCGCCGTTCGTCGCGTACCAGGGGCGGTCGGGGTGGGGCAGGTGCTTGGCGGCGAACTTGAGGCCGCCGCCGCGGCCCAGGGGCTCCGTCTCGACCACGGTCTTCACGGAGACGGGCAGATCGGCGGAGTCCAGCCAGTCCTGGAGGACGTCGGCGAGATGGCCGCACGAGACGACGACGTCGGTGACGCCCTCCTCGGCGAGCCAGGACAGCTGATGGCCGATGATCGGGGTTCCTGTGCCGGGAATCTCGACCATCGGCTTGGGACGGTCGTCGGTGTAGGGACGCAGCCGCGAGCCCTGGCCGCCTGCCAGGACGACGGCTTGTACGGGGCGGGACGCGGCGTTCGGATCGGTCATGAGCGAACTGTACGTGGCGCCCCGCGGCCCTCGGGGTCAGGGAGGCGGGGGCTCCGGGAGCCGCGGACCGGTGGGGGCCGGGTGCCCTCACGGGGCGGAGCCGTACCGGCGACGGCCCGCGCCCGTGACGGGACGGCCCCACCGCGGCGGAGTCCGCGCGACCCCTCAGCTGTGCTGGGCGGCGACGCCCGTGGCGAAGGAGGTGTCGCAGACGGGCCGGGCGAAGGACTGCGCGCGGGACGGACCGTACGCACGGACCGCCGCACGGCCCAGGGCGCGGGCGATGGAGGCGCAGTGCCTCGCGAGCGACGGGCGGCCGTTCACGGCCTCCTGGAGGTGCGTCAGGGCCACCCCCGGGTTCCGCTCCTGGAGTTCGACCAGGAGCTTGTCGCGCAGCACCTCGTGCGGAGCGCGGGACGGGGCGCGCCGGGAGACGTTCTCGGCGGAGGCCGCGAGTGCCGAGGTCGAGGAGGTGTTCCCCGACCAGTCGACTCGGGTCACCGCGAGCGTCCCGGAGAGCACCAGGACGACGGGCAGAACGAGGGCGAGGGTACGGCCGATCCGGCGGGCCGGACCGCGGCCGCGCCGGGTCGGTCGGTCGGCGGGGCCGCGGCGGGGCCGCGTCGAGTGGTTAGTGGAGTGCGTCACGCGAGTGAGGGTAGCGCGGGGTGATGATTTGGCGACATTTAGTAATCAGTTCGGGGGACGGAGAAGGTCCTGTGTCCGAGACCGGTGTTGACGCACACGTATCGAAATGACCGGTCTGCCGGGGTATTTGTCGACAACGAAGAAGGCCCCGCAGTGGCCTGCGGGGCCTTCTTCGTCAACCCGGGTGAATTCTGCGGGTCGTTCGCCGTGCGACCGGATCAGTCGGAGAGGCGCTCGCCGGTCGAGGTCGAGAACACGTGGATCTCGCCCGGACGCGGGACGACGTGCAGCGTGGCGCCCTTGTCGGGGACCGCGCGGCCGCTGACGCGGACGACGAGGTCCTTGAGGTCGTCGCCGACCTGGGCGCTGCCGTAGACGTAGCCGTCGGCGCCGAGCTCCTCCACGACGTTGACGGAGACGGCGAGGCCCGCCGGGGCGTCCTCGGTCTCCTTCGTCAGGGCGGAGGCCGCGGCGCCGTTCTGCTCGACGATGTCGAAGTGCTCGGGACGGACACCGACCGTGACCGTGCGGTCGCCCTTGTCGGAGGCGGCCTTGAGGGCGTCGCGGTTGACCGGGACCACGGAGTTGCCGAACTTCACGCCGCCGTCGGTGATCGGGACCTCGACGAGGTTCATCGCGGGGGAGCCGATGAAGCCGGCGACGAAGAGGTTCTTCGGGCGGTCGTACATGTTGCGCGGGGAGTCGACCTGCTGGAGCAGGCCGTCCTTGAGGACCGCGACGCGGTCGCCCATCGTCATGGCCTCGACCTGGTCGTGGGTGACGTAGACCGTGGTGATGCCGAGGCGGCGCTGGAGCGAGGCGATCTGCGTACGGGTCGACACGCGGAGCTTGGCGTCGAGGTTCGACAGCGGCTCGTCCATGAGGAAGACCTGGGGCTCGCGCACGATCGCGCGGCCCATCGCGACACGCTGGCGCTGGCCGCCGGAGAGGGCCTTCGGCTTGCGGCCGAGGTACTCGGTGAGGTCGAGGATCTTCGCCGCGTCCTCGACCTTCTGGCGGATCTCGGCCTTGTTGACGCCGGCGATCTTGAGCGCGAAGCCCATGTTGTCGGCGACCGTCATGTGCGGGTACAGCGCGTAGTTCTGGAACACCATCGCGATGTCCCGGTCCTTGGGCGGCAGGTGCGTGACGTCGCGGTCACCGATGTGGATCGATCCGCCGTTGACGTCCTCGAGACCCGCGAGCATGCGCAGGGAGGTGGACTTTCCGCAGCCGGAGGGGCCGACGAGGACGAGGAACTCGCCGTCCGCGACGTCGAGCTCGAGCTGGTCGACGGCGGGCTTGTCGCCACCCGGGTAGATGCGGGTCGCCTTGTTGAACGAGACAGTGGCCATGGTGATGGGCCCCCTTCACCGGCAGGAACGTGCCGGACGATCCGTTGTAAAGGTGGTGTGCCATTACGGAACATCCCGCAATGGTGTAGTCCACACGAGTGAACTGCATCAGGACGCTACCCCGCGTTCACGCGTTCTGTCAGTAGTCGGAGGCCGATGAAGTTCGAGGAAATTCTCGACGGGCGTCCACCGGGACGTGGGTAGACTGCACGGGCGTGCCCGCGTGCACGCCCACCGCACGCACGCGTGCGGGCCTCCTTAGCTCAGCTGGTCAGAGCGCCGCTCTTGTAAAGCGAAGGTCGTCGGTTCGAATCCGACAGGGGGCTCCGTGTTCCACCTCTGACGACGCCCCCGCGACCATCGGTCGCGGGGGCGTCGTCGGTGGGGCGTGGCGGCCGTGCCGCTCGGAGCCGGAGCCGCGGGCCGAATCAGGGGCCCGGTCGGCGGCCGGGTCGGTGGCCGGTCAGAGGCCGAGGACTTCTCCGTACTGGACGGCCCCGTGGGGCAGCGCGAAGCCGAACGGGGTCAGCGACTTGCCCTGCGGGTACGTCTCCACGGCGCTGCTCGGCGCGAACCAGACGCCGCCGGACCTGGGCTCTCCCGCGTTCTCGCCGGGCGCGCTCACCGCGGTGTCCCACAGTCCGTCGCGGTTGTGGTCGCCGACGGTCACCTGGGCGCCGAAGCGGTCGCCCGCCTCGGCGGTGCCGGGCATGTTCGGGGTGCTCTGGCTGCGGGCCAGACCGCCGTGGAGGCCGTGCTCCGTGCCGTTCACGGTGACGTAGCCGCCGGCGTCCTTCACGGTGCCCACGTCCTCGCCGGGCACGCCGACCACGAGTTCGGGGCGGCTGTCGCCGTTCAGGTCGCCGGCCGCCAGCGCGGCGCCGAAGTCGTCGCCCTCCTCGGCGGCTCCGCCGATCTCGGGGCTGGACTGCGTGACGCACTCGCTCTCGGCGCCGAAGCCCGCGCTCTTCGAGCCCTTGAGCAGGAGCACCGCACCGCCGAGCCGGTCCTTGCAGTGCGTGGTCTCCGACTCGGGGTTCGGCTGCACGAGGCCGACCGCGAGGTCGTCCGTGCCGTCCAGGTCGAAGTCGGCCGCGGCGAGCGAGCTGCCGCGGTCGGCGTCGGCGTACCACTGGGCCGGCTCGGCCCGGTCGTCCCAGCGCGTGATGAAGGTGCTGGAGTCCTCGATGCCCCGCCAGGTGGCGGCGAGGTCGTCCCGGCCGTCGCCGTCGAAGTCGCCGGTGGCCAGGTCGCGGGTGGCGCCGCCCATGCCGTAGCGGCGCAGGGTGGTGGGGGTCACCGGGTCGGCCGTGAGCGGGCCCGGGCGGAACCTGAGCGCGCCGTGCTCCTCGCCGTTCTCGCCGTACGCGAGGTCGGTGTCGCCGTCGCCGTCGTAGTCGCCCGCGGAGATGGTGCGGCCGATGCTGCTGTACTCGGACGTGCCCCGGGCCACCGTGGTGCCCTTGATGTTCCACGACGTGCCGTCCAGGACGGTGATGGTGCCCTCGTCCTTGAGCTGGTCGGAGGTGAGCGACTCGCCGCTCGCGCCGACGAGGAGTTCGAAGACGCCGTCGCCGTTCACGTCGACGGGCTCCAGGGAGGAGCCGAAGCGGTCGCCCGCCTCGGGTGTGCCGGGTATGCCGGCCTCGGCCTGGCTGATGACGCCGATGGACTGGGACGGGCTCTCCGGGGCGCCGTAGATCACGCTGATGTAGCCCGCCTTGGCCTTGCCGTCCACCGTCGCGTCGGGCATGCCGACCGCGATGTCCGCGTAGCCGTCGCCGTTGAAGTCGAACCGCGCGGTCGTGGCGGCCGCCGCGCTCCCGGCGAGGGGCAGGGTCAGACCGGCGGCGGTGAGCGCCGCGACGGCTGTGGTGGCGGCCAGGTTGCGTAGACGCACAGGGGAACTCCTGGGGTCGGGAGGGTGAAGGGGCGGGGAAGTGCTTCCGGGGCTGTGACCCATGAGGCGCACGAAGGGTTGTGCGAACCCGGAGAACGGCGAACGCGGCCTTCCGCAGGGCGAGTTCGGGCCCGGGGGGTGTGCGGTGGGAGAACCGCGCACGGTCCGGGCCGTTCCCGGACGCCGGCTCCGCCGGCCCCGCCCGCCCGGTGCGTCCCACCGGTCCGCGGCGTCGCGCCCGTGGCCGGCGGAGGAGGGCGGCAGGTACGGCGGCTCGGCACGCGCAGGCGCGGAGACCGGTCAGCGGGCGGGCCGCCGGGGCGCGGCCGGTGGACCGCCGTGTGCGGTGGGCGTGTGGTCCCTACCGGTGCGGCCCGGTGCAGCCGGAGTCGCCGTCGCCCAGTTCGAAGCAGGTGCGCGCGTCGGCGGGCCGTTCCACGCCGATCATGAGCGTGTAGAGGGAGCGGCCGGGGACGGAGACCTGCCGGGACTGCCGGCGGCCGTCGGAGGTCTCGACCCATACGCGGTCCGCCGGGAGCGGGTCGCGTATGCGGCCCCAGACCGCCGCGCACACCGGGCTGTGGCGAAGCTCCACCGTGCGCCCCCGTACGGTGCGCACCGCGTGCGTGGCCGCGTCCGTCCAGCAGGCCGTCTCGCCCTGTTCCGAGTCGTGGTCCGTGCAGGTCTTCCCCCGGCACGGCACCGGGGAGCGCGTGCCGGCGGGCGGCTCGGCGCCCCCGTCGGCGGCCGCCCGCACCCAGGTCGCCACGCCGAACACCGCGGCCATCACGGCGACGGTCGCCACGACGGCCACGGCCACGGCGCGGCGCCCCGGTCCGCGCGCCGGGGCCGCCTGGAGGCCCGGTCCCGCGCACTCGTGGTCGGCGCTCCCGCGCGCCGGCTGCCCGTCGGAGGCATCCTCGTGCCCGGCGCCGGGCTTCGGGCCGGCGACCGCGGGCGTCTGCGTCCCGGGGCGTGGCTCCGGACCCGGTGCCGCCTTTGCCTCCGTCTCCGCTTCTGGCTCCGCCTTCGTGACCCGGGGCGGATCCGCCGGGCGCCGCGCGTCGCGTCCGCTCCAGGCGCCGTCGGCGAGCCGCCACAGGGCGAGCAGCCCGGCGGGGTCGGTCCCGCCCAGCCGGGCGAGGGCCTCCACCGCGCCCCGGGGCGGGAACGCCTTGCCGTTGAGGTAGCGCTCCCATGAGGACTTGCTGTACGCGGTCGAGGCGGCCAGCGCGGCGAAACTCAGCCCGGTGGCGTCCTTGGCCTCCTTCAGCCGCTCCACGAGCCGACGGACCTCGGGGGCCGGGGCCGCGGGGGACGCCCCCGGTGCCGGCCGTGCCTCCGCGGGCGCCACGGGGGGACGGGGCGTCCGCGGAGGCGGGGAAGCGCCACCGCCCCGCTGCCCGCGTCCCGGGCGCGGACGGTCGTGCTCAGCCACTCGGCTCCCTGAGCGCCCGCCAGGTCATGGGGCCGACCATGCCGTCGTCGTCCAGCCCGCGCGAGCGCTGGAAGCGCTGGACGGCCGCCCGGGTCTTCGGCCCGAAGGACGCGTCGATGCCCTCGGGGTCGAAACCGTGCCTCTTGACCAGGCACTGCACCTCGGCGACGGCCTCGACGGTGGTCCCGACGGAGTACGGATCGGTCAGTGTCGTGCTGTGCCCGGCGTACCACAGGCCCTCGCGCACGGTGAAGTGGCAGGGGAAGGCGCGCGCGGAGTACGTCGACACGGGCACGGCCGGCCGCTCCGCCGTGCCGCGCGGCTCCGGCGACTGCTCCCACGGCTGGGCCATCGCGAGCACCCCCGCCATGACCAGCAGCACGACGGCGGTCGTCGCCGACGCCACGGCCGCTGTGCCCCGCCGTATCCGCCGCACCGGCCGGCCGGAGGCGGGCGGCTCCGCCGGGTACCGCGCCGACCCGTCCGCCGACCCGTCCGCCACCCCGTCCGCCGACCCGGCCGGTGGCTCACCGGAGTCGCCGGCCTCCGCGGGTCCCGGCGAGTGCTCCACCCGCGGCGCCTCGGCCGTGCGCGACGCCTCCCCCGTGCCGGGGGCGTCCGTCGCGTCCGTCGTGTGCGGGGCGTCCACCGTGTGCGGGGCGGCGTCCGCCGCGCGCGGGGTCCCCGAAGCGGCCGGTGTGCCCGTGCTCCCCGTCGTGTCGGGCGCGTCCGCGGACGCGGCGACCTCCCACAGTGCGGTCAGTTCCGTCCGGTCGCCGCCACAGGCGTCCGCCAGGGCCTCAAGCGCCCAAAGCGGCGGCAGGGCGCGGCCGTTGAGGCAGCGCTCCCATGAGGACCTGCTGTACCCGGTCCTGTTCGCCAAAGCGCTCAGGCTCAGCCCGCTGTGGTCCTTCGCCTGACGCATCTGCACCACAAGCCGCCTGGCCGGCAGGGCCAGCGACTCGGGCAGCGGCCTCCAACGCGGCATGCCCCATCCCCTCGCACGCACCGCACCCTGCGGTTCGAGCAGGGTCAGCGTACGGAAAACCCGCCACTCGTTCACGTGTTCTTCATCTCCGGGCGCCGGGGCCGCGGTCCGCCGGGGCGTCCCCCGTCCCGCTGCCGCGTCGTCCGGTGCGGCATCGCCGCAGCTCAGCGGGGCGCGCGTCCCGGGATGTCCCAACTGAGCGGCAGGGCTGGCCCCTTGAGGGGAGGACGGACCAGCATCGCTGTCGTTCGAACCGGTGACCGGGTCCGCCCGTGTCCGGAGCCGAACACCGATCACGGTCGGTTCCACGACAACTCCGTTCCCACGTAAGGAACTCGATGTCCTTCTCCGCAACCCGCAGGTACGCCGCGCTCCTGCTCGCCTCCGCCGCGCTCGTGGGCGGCACGGCGACCGGGGCGGTCGCCGCAGGCACGGGCGCCGACGCGCTCGCCGCCTACCCGTGCGACGTCACCATGAGTTCGAGCGGCCGCCTCTCCGCCGGCTACTACAACGGCACCACCGTCGAGCCCTCCTCCTCGCAGGTGACCGCCGCGGGCAAGGAGGCCCAGTGCCTCCTCAAGTACCAGGGCTACAACCCCGGCACCGTCGACGGCATCTTCGGCTCCAACTCCAAGTCGGCGGCCAGGCTCTTCCAGAGCACCGTCAACGGCGCGTGCCGGGTCAACCTGGCGGTCGACGGCAGGATCGGCGAGCAGAGCTGGCCGTACCTGCGCCGCCTGTACTGCTGATCCGTACGGTGTGCGGCTCCCCGGAACGGGGCCGGGGAGCCGCCGCCCCGGCCCGCCGGGGCCGAGGAGCGGGGCCGCCCGGCCGAACGCGGCCGGGTCCCGGCGCCGTCCGCGTCCGCTCAGGCCCGGGTCATCCGCCGGCCCGGGCCCCGCGCGCGGGCAGGCCCGCGGCCCGGGCGATCACCTCGGCCGTGCGCAGGCCCTCGCGGTGGGCGCTTCCCGTGCGGGCGGGGCGGCAGCGGCCCAGTTCCGGGGCGTACTCGGCCATGACCGCGCCCGAGTGGCCCGTGGCCAGCTCCGTGAGGGGCGCGGGCCGGCCGCAGGCGGCCAGTACGGACCGGAACTCCAGTGCGTTGGCGAAGTCGCACACCCTGTCCGCCGTGCCGTGCACCAGGTGGACGGGCAGCGGCGGGGCGTCGGCGCAGACGGCCATCGGCGAGGGCAGGCCGAGCAGGGGTTCGGGCTGGTTGTAGCGGGCGGCGATGCCGACCACGGCCGCCGGGCGCCAGCCCTCCGGGGGGTCGGCGCGCAGCGCGGTCGCCATCGCGGCCCGGCCGCCCAGGGACCAGCCGACGAGCACGATCTCCGCCGGGTCCCGTACGAAGTCCCAGGTGAAGCGGAGGGACGCGGCGAGGTGGGGCCGGCCGCCGTCGGGGGCCTCCGGGTGCCAGTCGGGGACGACGACGGTGGCGCCCAGGCGGGCGACGGACGCGGCCAGGGCGCCGAGGACGTCCCGCTCCGCGGGGCCGCGGCCGTGCCACAGGAGGACGGTCGGGGCGTCGGCCGAGGCGGCGCGATGGATGTCGAGGAGCTGGCCGTCGGATGAGTAGCGGACGGTGTCCATGACTGCGGTGCTCATGACGTTCCCCTGTCTCAGCGGCCCGCGACCCGGTCGGCGACGCGCGCGATCCGGGACGACTGTGCGGCATGGGTGGTGGCTTCGCGGCGGTCGGCGGCTCGATACGTCGCGTACATGCCGTGTACCCCGAGCCAGCGCAGCGGCTCGGGTTCCCACTTGCGGACCTTGTGGTCGACCCAGGGCAGGGCGGTGAGGTCGGTCGCGCCCGACTGCCCGGAGTCCCGCTGGACCAGGTCCCTGAGGGTGCGGGCGGCGAGGTTGGCCGTGGCGACGCCGGACCCGACGTAGCCGCCCGCCCAGCCGAGGCCGGTCGAGCGGTCCAGGGCGACCGTGGCGCACCAGTCGCGGGGGACGCCGAGGACGCCGGACCACGCGTGGGCCACGCCGACCCCGGCGAGCTGGGGGAAGCGGCGGAGCAGGACCTCGCGCAGCGCCCCGACGGTCGCGGCCTGCGTCCGCCCGTCGTCGTCCGTGCGCGAACCGAAGCGGTACGGCCTGCCGCGGCCGCCGAGCGCGATGCGGCCGTCGGCGGTGCGCTGGGCGTACATGTAGGCGTGGGCCATGTCGCCGAGGGTCTCGCGGCCCTCCCAGCCGACGGACTCCCACTGCTCGGCGGTCAGCGGCTCGGTCGCGATCATCGAGGAGTTCATGGGGAGCCAGGTGCGCCGCTGTCCCTTCAGCGAGGCCGTGAAGCCCTCCGTGCAGCGCAGCACGTAGGGGGCGCGGACCGTGCCGTACGGGGTGACCGCGTGCTTGGGCCTGATCCCGGTCACGGGTGTCGACTCGTGGACGGTGACGCCGAGTGCCTCGACGGCCGCCGCCAGGCCCGTGACCAGCTTCGCGGGATGCAGCCGCGCGCCGTGCGGGGTCCAGCTGGAGCCGACGGCGTCCGCGACCCGGACCCGCTCGGCGGTCTCGCGGGCGCCGTGGAACTCGCGGTCCTTCTCGCCGTACGAGAGCTCCGTTTCGTGGAAGGCCCGCAGACGGGCCAACTGGGCCGGGGTGCAGGCGACTTCCAGGACACCACCCTGGTGCACGTCCGCGTCGATGCCCTCCTCGGCGGCGACCCGCACCACCTCGGCGACCGTGTCGTTCATGGCGCCCTGGAGGCGTACGGCGGCCTCGTGGCCGTGCAGGCGCGCGTACCGGTCGCGGCCCGCGATGCCGTTGTAGAGCCACCCGCCGTTGCGGCCGGAGGCCCCGTAGCCGCAGAACTTCCGCTCCAGGACCGTGATCCGCAGGAAGGGTGCGGCCTTCTTCAGGTAGTACGCGGTCCACAGGCCGGTGTAGCCGCCGCCGACGATCACGACATCGGCGCTCGCGTCCCCGGGGAGCGGTTCGCGGGGCGCGGGCAGGCCCTCTCGCGCGTACCAGAACGAGATGCCGCCGTTGACGACCGCGCCGGGTGCGGGGGCGCTCCCGGCTCCCGGCGCCGGGCCGAGGGCCGGGGCCGTCGGCGCGGGCGCGGGGGCCGGGACCGCCGTTCCGGTCGGGCCGGCCGTGTGCGGCGCGTCGGTCGTGCGGGGCGCGTCACTGGCGTCTCCCGCGTTCTCCGTGCTGCTCATGCGCGGGACGTTAGCTTCTCCGCAGTGCGGGTGTCTCCTTCGGATTCCGTGCTCTTCACCGCACTTGGACAGGCGGGCGACCCATGGGAGTGAGGGCGGATGGTCCGGTACGCACGGTTGCTGGAGCGCTCGGAGGTGTTCCTGGAGCGCTGGGGACTGCGGCGGGAGGGGCCGCCGATGAGCGGGCGCGTCTCGGTGGTGCTGCCCGTGGTCCGCGCGGACGGGACCCGGGCCGCGCTGAAACTCCAGGACGTCGACGAGGAGACGGCCGGCGAGGGGCTCGCCCTGCGGACCTGGGCCGGCGACGGGGTCGTACGGCTGCTGGACGAGGACGCGGCGAGCGGCACGCTGCTGCTGGAACGGCTGGACGAGCGAAGGCCGTTGGCCGGTGAGGACGACGTGATGCGGGCGACCGCCGTCGTCGCGGGACTGCTGGCGCGGATCACGGCCGTGCCGGCGCCGCGGGGGCTGCGGCGGCTGGGCGACATCGTCGCGCGGATGGCCGAGAGGCTGCCGTCGGCGCTCGCGGCCCTGGCCGACGACGAGGAGCGACACCTGCTGGCGGACTGCGCGGCGGCCCTGCGGGAGGTCGCGGGCGAGCCCGGCGACCGGCTGCTGCACTGGGACCTGCACTTCGGGAACGTCCTCGCCTCCGACCGGGAGCCGTGGCTCGTCATCGACCCGAAGCCGCTGGCGGGCGATCCGGGCTTCGAGCTGCTGCCCGCGCTGTGGGACCGGTTCGGGGAGGGGCGTCCGGAACGGCGCTTCGACCTGATGACGGAGGTGCTGGACCTGGACCGGGAGCGGGCGCGCGCCTGGACCCTGGGCCGGGTGCTGCAGAACGCGCTGTGGCACGTCGAGGAGGGGTGGGCGCCGGACGCCGCGCAACTCGCCCTCGCGCGGCTGCTGCTGCGGCGCTGAACGGGCCGTACGCAGGCCGGGCGCGCGGCGGCGGGCGGTGCCGGGTCGCGCGCCGGCGCCGGGCGCGCTGTCGTAGCCTGCCCGCATGATTCGTACGGCGACTCCCGCTGATGTGCCCGTGATCCACTCCATGGTCCGTGAACTGGCCGAGTACGAGAAGGCGCTGGAGGAGGCGCGGGCCACCGAGGAGCAGCTCGGCGAGGCGCTGTTCGGGGACCGGCCCGCGGCCTACGCGCACATCGCGGAGTCGGCGGAGGGCGAGCCCGTCGGGTTCGCGCTGTGGTTCCTGAACTTCTCCACATGGCGCGGGGTGCACGGGATCCACCTCGAGGACCTGTACGTGCGGCCGCAGGCGCGGGGCGGCGGGCACGGGAAGGCGCTGCTGGCCGAGTTGGCGGCGATCTGCGTGGAGCGCGGGTACGAGCGCCTGGAGTGGTCCGTGCTCGACTGGAACGAGCCGTCGATCGACTTCTACCGCGCGCTGGGCGCCCGGCCGCAGGACGAGTGGACGGTGTACCGGCTCACCGACGGGGCTCTGCGCGACCTCGGGACGCGGTAGGACGCGGAACGCGCGCCGGGCCCCGGCACGGCGGTCCGCGCCCGGGCCCGCCCGGGTGTGGTCGGGCCGGGCCGCGTGCGGGTCAGGGCTCCAGGACGACCTTGCCGGTGGTGAGCCGGGACTCCAGGGCGCGGTGCGCGTCGGCGGCGGCGGAGAGCGGGAAGCGCTGGACCGCCGGCACGAGACGTCCCGCGGCGGCCTCGGCGAGGGACCGCAGTTCCAGGGTGCGCACCGGGTCGGGGCCGCCCGCCCTGCTCATCATCACCGGACCCAGCACCTGCTGCGAGACACCCTCGACGAGGTACGGGGAACCGTCGTGCAGCCCCTCTCCCGACCAGCCGTGGACCAGGTGCCTGCCACCGGCGGGGTCGAGCAGGCGCACGGCCTCGCGGGCCGCGGCGCCGCCCACGCCGTCGAAGACGACGGTGGCACGCCGGCCGCCGAGGAAGGCCCCGACCCGGTCCGACCAGCCGGGGGCCGTGTAGTCGACCGCGAGATCGGCGCCGTTCGCGCCGACCCGGGCCGTCTTGTCCGGGCCGCCCGCGAGGCCGATCACGGTGGCGCCGGCGTTCTTCGCGTACTGGACGAGCAGTGTGCCGATGCCGCCCGCCGCGGCGAGGACGACGGCCACCGAGTCCTTGTCCAGGTCCGCGAACTGGAGGATTCCCAACGCCGTGCGGCCCGTGCCGATCATCGCGACGGCCTGCGCGAAGTCCAGGTTCGCGGGGATGTCGTGCAGCCGCCCGACCTCCGTCACGGCGAGTTCCGCGTACCCGCCGGGCCGGAAGCCCAGGTGGGCGACTACGCGCCTGCCGAGCCACGTCCGGGCGACCCCCTCGCCGAGCGACTCGACCGTGCCGGCCACCTCGCGGCCCGGCACGGTGGGCAGTTCCGGCAGCTCCGGCAGCGGACCCCTGTGCCCCGCCCGGATCGCGGTGTCGAGGACGTGCACGCCCGCCGCGGCGACGGCCACGCGGACCTGCCCGGGTGCGGGTACCGGGTCGTCGGTCCGCTCGTACGAGAGGTTCCCGGCCGGGCCGAAGGCGTGGAGACGGATGGCGTGCATGGCACTCCTCGGAGGTGGTGCGCCCGGGTGACGCGCGGGCGGTGTCCCACCAGCCTCCGACCTCAAGCGCGCTTGAGGTCAAGGGCCGTCCTGCCGCCGCCCAGCGCCAGGGAGACCGCCTCCAGCGCGCTGTTGAACGACACCTCGGAGAGCACGCCCGGGGCCGCCACCTGGTCGCCCGCGAGGTACACGCCGCCACCGCGGTCCACCCGCGGGCGGTCGCGCCAGCTCGTGCCCGGCGGGTCGACGGCGCCGGTACGGCCGTTCGCGAGCGCCTCGCGGCGGTACGTCACGCGCTCGCGCCAGCCCGGGAAGCCCAGGTCGAGCAGTTCCTCGGCGCGGGCGACGCCGTCCGCGCGGGGCTCGTGGGGAGCGATCGGGAACTGGCCCTGGAGGAGCTGTTCGCCGTCCGGGGCGAGGGTGCGGTCCTGGGCGGTGAACCGCTCCAGCCAGCCCGGCGCGTCCAGGTCGGACACGGCGAACGCGTCCCCGCGGCGGGTGCGCACGGCCAGGTCGAGCAGGGCCGTGCGCCCGCTCGTCCAGGTCAGCGTGTCGTCCTTCAGGAGCACGCGGGCCGCGTCGAGGGAGGTGGCCACCACGACGGGTCCGCGGTCGTCGGGGAGCCTGTCCACGCGCGCCAGGGTCTCCACCCGCACGCCCAGGTTCCAGGCGCGGGCGGCCATCCGGTCGATGACGGCGGCCCAGCCGCCGCGCGGGTAGTGCGCCTCGGGCGGCAGCCTCGTGGCGCGGCGCAGGCGTTCCTGCACGAACGCGGCAGAGAGGGCGCCCGGGTCGTGGTGGAACAGGGCGACGGCCGAGTAGTTGGCCGCCGCGTTCGCGCCCTCCTCGCCCGCGATGCCGGTCGCCCAGGTCCTGAAGTCCTGGTCCACGGGCGCCCGCCGGGCGGTACGGCGCAGCAGGCCGAGCATCGCGAGGGGCGGGGTGCGGCGCAGGACCCCGTGGTGGCGCAGGCGCAGCCGGGCGGCCTCCAGCGGCGGGAGCGGGGCGAGCTCGCCGAGCAGGCCGCGCCGCTTCAGCCAGGTCCAGTGCGGACCGCCCCGGTAGAGGGCGTGCGGGCCCTCGTTCGTCCGGTACGGGCCCTCGGCGGTGCGCGCGCGGCCGCCGAGGGTGTGGTGGGCCTCGTGGACGGTGACCTCGGCGCCCGCCTCGGCGGCGGCGATCGCCGCGGTGAGTCCGGCGAAGCCGCCGCCGACGACGGTGATGCGGTGCATGGGTGCGGGTCTCCCTCGGTCGGGGGTGCGGTCACCCCCTGAGACTCCTCGGGGCACGCGGAACGTGACATCGGCGGAGTTCCCGCCGGAGCCCGCCGCCCTCCGGAGCCTGCCGCCCTTCGGAGCCTGCCGCCCTCCGGAGCCTGCCGCCCGCCGGAGCCTGTCGCCCTCCGGGCCCGCCGCAGCACGGCGCGGCGCGGTGGCCGCGGCGGGCCTGTCGGTGGCGGGGTGCAGGATGGGGGCATGGCGAGCAGAGCGGCGCGTACGAAGGCGGGTTCGGGCATCGGGAGGGCGCGGCGGCCGGAGCTGAGGCTGCCGCCGCCGGTGCCGTTCGAGGGCGGGGAGTTGGAGCCGGACGGGGACTACGACGGGCTGCTCTTCGCCGACGTGGACTTCGCGGGTCAGGACGGCGGGGGCGCGCGGTTCATGGACTGCGTCCTGACGGGGTGCGCGCTGGACGAGACGCGGCTGCACCACGCCCGGCTGCTGGACTCCGTGCTCACCGGGCTCCGCGGCGTGGGGACGGACCTCGGTTCGGCGACCCTGCGGGACGTGGAGGTGGTCGACGCGCGGCTCGGCGGCATCCAGCTCCACGGGGCCGTACTGGAGCGGGTGGTCGTGCGCGGCGGGAAGATCGACTTCCTGAACCTGCGCGAGGCCCGGCTCAAGGACGTGGTCTTCGAGGGGTGCGTGCTGGTCGAGCCGGACTTCGGGGGCGCCCGGCTGGAGCGCGTGGAGTTCGTGGACTGCGTGCTGAAGGGGGCCGACTTCCACGGGGTGTCGCTGACGGACGTGGATCTTCGGCGGGCGGCCCAGCTGGACTTCGCGCGCGGGGTCGGCGGGCTGGCGGGGGCCGTGATCAGCCCGGCCCAACTCCTGGACCTGGCGGGGGCGTTCGCCGCGGAGGCGGGGGTGAGGGTGGTGGGCCTGGACGGGTGACGGGTGACGGGTTCCGGTTCCGCACGGGTGCCGTGCGATGCCGGCGGTGTCCCGTCGGGTCCTGGGCGGGTGCCTGTGCCCTGAGATGCCCGGGTCCGGTGGGCGGACGGGGGGCCGGTGGCGGATCTGGGCCGGAGGTGCTGACCTGGGCCGGAAGGGTCGACCGGGCTCGGCCGGCTGACCCGGGCCGGTGGGTGGACCGCGCCGGGCCGGTGGAAGTGGGCCGGAGGAGGCGCCCGGCCGGGGCCGTGGCGGCGGGTCCGATCCGTGTGAGCCTGCCGCCTGCCGCCTGCCGCCTGCGACGGCGTGCCGGGGTCGTGCCGGTGCCGGTGCCGGTGCCGGGTCAGGGGATGCGGGGGAAGCGGGCCTCCAGCGTCCAGATCGCCGGGTTCTCGCGGATGCCCTCGTGCATGTCGGTCAGATCGGCCAGCAGGTCGTGCAGGAAGTCCCGTGCCTCGCGCCGGAGTTCGGTGTGGGAGAAGGTGAGCGGGGGCTCGTCGCGGTGCATCCAGTCCGCCTCGATGTCGACCCAGCCGAAGCGCCGCTCGAAGAGCATCCGGTCGGTGGACTCGGTGAAGTCCAGTTCGGCGTGCTGCGGACGGGAGGCGCGGCTGCCGCGCGGGTCCTGGTCGAGCTGCTCGACGATGTCGCACAGCGCCCACGCGAAGTCGAGCACCGGCACCCATCCCCAGGCTGTGGACACCTCCCGGTCCGCCTTGGTGTCGGCGAGGTACACGTCCCCGCAGAACAGGTCGTGCCGCAGTGTGCGGACGTCCGCCCGGCGGTAGTCGGTCTGCGGGGGGTCCGGGAAGCGGGCGGAGAGGGCGTAGCCGATGTCGAGCACGTGGGTGATGGTGTCACGTCGCCATAGGATCACCGTCGTGCCCCGTTCCGTGCCGCTTGTCCCGGTTGCCCTCCTTCTCGCGCTCTCCCTCGTCGCGTGCGGCGGTGGCGGCGGGGGCGACGGAGGCGACGGGGGCGACGACGTGCGCGGGAGGGCGGGTGCGCCCGGTGTGGGCGACCCGTACTTCCCCGGAGCGGGCAACGGCGGCTACGACGTGCGCCACTACGGCCTGACCCTCGACTACACCCCCCGGACGCACCGGCTCGCGGGCAGCGCGCGGATCGACGCCCGGGCGACGCACGACCTCGGCGCCTTCAACCTCGACCTCAAGGGGATGAAGGTCGAGTCGGTGGAGGTGGCGGGGCGGCCCGCCCGCTTCCAGCGGAAGGGCCAGGAGCTGACGGTCCGCCCCCGGGACGGCATCCGCGAGGGCGCCGCCTTCACGACGGTGGTCCGCTACTCCGGCGCGCCGGTGACGATCACCGACCCCGACGGTTCCGAGGAGGGCTGGCTCCGGACGGAGGACGGCGCCCTCGCGCTCGGCGAGCCCGTCGGGTCGATGGCGTGGTTCCCCGGCAACCACCACCCGAGCGACAAGGCGACCTACGACATCACGGTCACCGTGCCCGAGGGCCTGAAAGCCGTGTCCAACGGCGAGTTGCGCAGCGAGACGACGAAGCGGGGGCGTACGAGGTTCGCCTGGCACGTCGGCCGGCCGATGGCGCCCTATGTGGCGACGGTGGCGGTCGGCAGATTCGAGACACGCCGTTCGAAGACCCCGGACGGGCTTCCGGTGTACGTGGCGGTGGACCCGGAGGAGGCCGCTGCGAGCAAGGCGGTGCTCGCCCGCATCCCCCAGGTCATGAAGTGGGCGGAACGCTCCTTCGGCCCGTACCCCTTCTCGTCGACGGGTGCCGTGGTCGACCGCGAGGAGGACGCGGGATACGCGCTGGAGACCCAGACCCGGCCCGTCTTCCCCGGCGCCCCGAGCCTGGGCCTGCTCGTCCACGAGCTGGCCCACCAGTGGTACGGCGACTCCGTCACGCCCGAGTCGTGGCGGGACATGTGGCTCAACGAGGGCTTCGCGACGTACGCCGAGTGGCTCTGGCAGGAGGAGCACGGCGGTTACAGCGCCCAGCAGATCTTCGAACTGATCCACGCGGGCGACTGGTTCGACAGCCGGGCGGAGAGCGACGCCGTGTGGGCGTTCCCGCCCGGCAGGCCCCCGAGCCCCGGGCAGATCTCCGACCCCCCGGTCTACGAGGGGGGCGCGATGGTCCTCCACAAGATCCGCCAGAAGGTCGGCGACGGCAGGTTCCGGTCCCTCCTCAAGGGCTGGGCCGCCGCCCACCGGTACGGCAACGCCGACACGGCCGACTTCACGGCGTACGTGGAGAAACTGGCGCCGGACGAGGACTTCTCGGAGATCTGGCGGGACTGGCTGTACGGCAAAGGCAGGCCGGACAGCCCCTGACGGCGGGCAGGACGTCCGCCGGGAGGGCGGCCCTCAGCGCAGCACCTTGCGCAGCACCGCGCAGGGGCGGTCCAGCACCCGGTCCCTCCGGTGGCCGATGACCTCGTAGCCGAGGGCGGTCCAGAAGGCGAGGGCACCGGGGTTGTTGTCGAGGACGGCCAGCCGCAGGGCGTCCCGGCCCGCCTCGCGGAACCGGTCCTCGACACGCGTCGCGACGGCCCGCCCGTGCCCCTCGCGCTGCCGGTTCGCGTCGACGATCAGCAGCCCGATCCACGGGTCGGGGTCGGCCGGGTCCGGGTGGTGGGCGAGCGTGATCGCCACTCCGACGAGCCGGCCGGAACTCCGGGCGAGCAGGATCTCCACATCCGGGTTGCGCACCTCGTCCGCCAGCGCCACGGCGACCTGTTCGGCCCGGATGTCGTACGGGTCGGGGAAGTCGCCGCTGAGCGCGTGGTACGCGTGGTTCGAGGCGTACAGCTCGGCGAGTTCGGTGAGCACCGGGCCGGGGAGGTCGCGGTCGGGCGTGAGGGCGACGGGTTCGAGGATCACGCGGGGCAGGTTAGCCCTCCGGGTGATCACCGGGCGGGCCGGATCGCGGGCGGGGCGCCGGGCCCGCGGGGCAGCGGGGCCCCGCCGGGCCGCTCCTGCGGGCGGGGCGGCGGGCCGCGCGAACGGAGAGCCCCCGGTCCGGACGTGCCGGACCGGGGGCTCCTCGGGTTTCCGTCGGCCTTCGGGTCAGACGCTGACGCCGAAGTCCTGGGCGATGCCGGCGAGGCCGGACGCGTAGCCCTGGCCCACGGCGCGGAACTTCCACTCCGCGCCGTTGCGGTACAGCTCGCCGAAGACCATGGCCGTCTCCGTGGCCGCGTCCTCCGAGAGGTCGTAGCGGGCGATCTCGGTGCCGCCCGCCTGGTTCACGATGCGGATGTACGCGTTGCGGACCTGGCCGAAGTTCTGCGAGCGGGTCTCCGCGTCGTAGATCGAGACCGGGAAGACGATCTTGTCGATGTCGGCCGGGAGACCCGCCAGGTTGACGTTGATCGCCTCGTCGTCGCCGGCGCCCTCGCCCGTGCGGTTGTCACCGGTGTGGACGATCGTCTGGTCCGGCGTCTGCTTGTTGTTGAAGAAGACGAAGTGGCCGTCCGAGTAGACCTTGCCCTGGGTGTTGACGGCGATGGCCGAGGCGTCCAGGTCGAAGTCGGTGCCGGTGGTGCTGCGGACGTCCCAGCCGAGGCCCACCGTGACGGCGGTCAGGCCCGGAGCCTCCTTGGTGAGCGAGACGTTGCCACCCTTGGACAGGCTTACAGCCATTGTTGGGAGTCCTTCCCTCGTTTTGACGTGCGGTGCCGTGCGTGTGGTGCGTGTACTGCCGTGCCGTGCGGCCTGGCTGCGTGCCGGGCTTCGTACGGGACGAAGCTACCGTCACCCCTATGAACGCCGCGGGGGGTCCTCAGGGTTCCGCACCCCTTTACTTTCTTTACCCGGGCCCCGGAAGCCGCGACGGCGCGCCGAAAAGAGGGTGACGCGGAGCGTTCGGGCAGGCGACCATGGAGCCATGTCCGGTCCCTATGTCGTCCGCGGCTCCGTCTCCCTGCCCGAGGCCGAGCTCATGTGGCGTTTCTCGCGCTCCTCGGGGCCGGGCGGGCAGCACGTCAACACCACGGACTCCAGGGTCGAGCTGCGGTTCGACCTGGCGGGCACGGAGGCACTGCCGCCGGTCTGGAAGGAGCGGGCCCTGGCGCGGCTGGCGGACCGGCTCGTCGACGGCGTCGTCAGCGTGCGCGCCTCCGAGCACCGCTCCCAGTGGCGCAACCGCGAGACGGCGGCCGTCCGGCTGGCCGCTCTGCTCGCCGAGGCCAGCGCGCCGCCGCCCCGGCCCCGCCGCGCCACCCGGATACCCCGCGGGATCAACGAGCGCAGGCTGCGCGAGAAGAAGCAGCGGGGCGACACGAAGCGGGGGCGCTCCGGCCGCGACTGGGGCTGACCACGCCCGGCGGCCGGCCCGCCGGTACGGGGCCTCAGTCCGCGGTGCCTGTGTCCCTACGGGGCGGGGTGCGGGTGCGCGCCGCGCGGTGCCGGTGTCGATGCGGGGCATGCGCGAGAGGGTGCGGGTGCGCCTCCCGGTCAGCGTCTCCCCGGTCGCCCGGTTCCGTCCTTGGGCCCGTAGTTGTCCTGGTGTCCGAACCGGTTCGGGTCCCGCTCCGGCCCCGCCGCGCGGGGCGGCAGCCGCCGTATTCTGCCCGTCGCGCCTGAGCGGCAACCGCCGTACCCCGCCAGCCGTTGCCGTTGACGACGCCGTATCCCGCCAGCCGCGCCGAGCGGCAACCGCAGTACCTCGCCAGCCGTTGCCGGGCGGACACCGCCGTGCCTTGCCCGCGGCGCCTGAGCGGTGGCCCGCCCGTGCGCCTTCCCCCTTTCCCGTTCCCCTCACGTCCCCTCCCGTCCCGTCCCCCCTCCGTCCCCGGTTCTGCCCAGGGCGCCCCGTGCTTCGCCGGGCGTCGGTGGTGCCGGGGTTCGTGTGACCGGCCGTCACGCGGCGCCCGGACTCCGGGCCCGGGGCGATGCGCCAGGACCCGTTGTCCCGCGGGCCATGTTCAACTCGCCTGCCCGTCGCGCGTGTTTGCCCTTTGCGGTTCGTCAACTCACCGAAACGGCTCGGGGCAGGGCGGGGCGGCGGGTGTCCTGTCGAAGGGACCGGAGAAGCGCGGAGAAGGAGAAGTGCGGGGGAGCGGGCGGTTGCGGGAGATGAATTCCGACGCCGTGAGAAAAGGCCCGGGAAAAGCCGAAGGCGTCCGGGAAGGTGCGTACGAAACGCGTCGCGAAGGCGTGCGGAGCAGCGACCGGAACGGGCTTCCCGAGTAATTCCGAGCCGCCGCGAGGGAAGTGCGCCGCGGCCGAATGGGACGGGTGTCGCGGGGGACCGCCGGGCCGCCCTGTCCGGGGTGCCCGGCGAGCGATGCCCCGGTGACCGCGGCGGCCTCGGTGGCCGCGGTGGCCTCGGCGGAACCCGGGGGCTCGGCGGCCTCCGGAGCTCCTCCGCGCTGCCCGCAGTCCGCGCGGCCGGCGTCCAGAGTGCCCGCGCGCCTTCACAGTCGTACACGGCCGGCCGTCGCGAACGGGCAGCCCGGGGCCCGAACGGAGACGCCCGCGGGACCGGCGTGCGCGCCCCGGCGAGAGGGTCCGGACCGGTGACGGACATCACCCCCTCCGCGGGTCCGGCGCTACGCCAAGTGCCGGTAGCGGCCGCGGAAGTACGTCAGCGGGCCGTCCGGGGCGGCCGGGGCCGAAGCCGTCAGCACCCGCCCGATGACCAGCGTGTGGTCCCCCGCGGGCACCCGCTGCTCGGTGCGGCACTCCAGGGTGGCGAGGGCGCCCTCCAGCAGGGGCGCGCCGGACGCCGTCCCGCGTTCGTACGAGAGGTCGTCGAAGAGGAGGCGGTCGGAGATGCGGCCCTTCATGGCGAAGCGCCCCGCCGTGGTGCGCTGGTGCTCCGAGAGCACGGACACGGCCCACAGGGGCTGTTCGGCGAGCAGGTCGTCCATGCGGGAGCCCTCGCGGAGGCTGACCAGGACGAGGGGCGGGTCCAGCGAGACGGACATGAAGGAGGTCGCCGTCATGCCGACGTCCTCGCCGCTCGGCCCATCCGGATCGGGCTGCGCCTCGTGCGCGGTCACCAGGGCCACGCCCGCGGTCAGCCGGGACATGGCGGCGCGGAACTCGTCGTTGCTCACCCCATCAGCATGCACGGGTGGGGCGGGGGGAGCGGCAGGGTGGGTGTTCAGCACGGGAAGACGCTATTCTCCCGCCTCCGTGCGCCGCATCGGTCCAACGTCTTGCCCGGGTCCTAGGACCGATGGAGGAACCCCGTGGCGCCCGGAAGGGTCCCACACCGCGGCGCCCGCGGTGCCCTTACGAGGAGGTCGCACATCTCCCACAAATTTGCGTTCAGTAAACGCATCGCGAAAACACAGAAACTCTACTCAATTGTTCATCTTCGCTTGTGACTTGAGTCACAGGTGGCAGAATTTGTTGACCCTGTGTACCGGGTGGGCAGCGCGCTGTGATTCAGTGGCGGGGACGCTGCAACCAGTAGGCGATCAGTAGTGGATCAGTTGTGGATCAGAAGTGGATCGGTGCGCGGATCGGCAGGCCGGTCGATGCACGGATCAGTGGACGTGGCCGATGAGTGATCATCAAGCGATGAGTGGCGACGAGAAGCCTGGATAACTCTGGAGTCTGCTGTCGAGGTCTCGGGGAGAGCGAGCATGGAGACCGAGTCGGAGCCGTACGTCCGTCTTGCGACCCTGCGGCAGCTTCATCAGGTCATGGCCGACATGAACACGGCCCGCAGCCTGGCGGACACGCTGCAGACCGTCGCCGACGGCGTCGTGAACGGACTCGGCTACGAACTCGCCTGCGTGAACCTCGTACGCCCCGACGGTGATCTCGTGGTCGCCGCCTTCGCCGGGAACTCCGCCGCCGAGGCGCTCATCACCGGACGCGTCGGCTCGCGCGACTCCTGGGACCGCCGGCTCGGCATGGGAGAGTCGTGGGGCGACCTGCGCTTCATTCCCCACACCGAGGGCTGGGTCCTCGACGAGGACGACGTCCCGCAGTGGTACACCGACGGGCCCGAGCCGCGCTTCGAGGACGAGTGGCACCCCGCCGACCGCCTCTTCGCCCCGATGTACACCCCGGGCGTGCCGGGGACCTCCTACGGCGAGCTGATAGGCGTCCTGTCCGTGGACCGGCCGCGCAACGGACGCAAGCCCGGCGCGTGGGGCCGAGAGGCGCTCCAGATGTACGCCTTCCAGGCCGCGATCGCGATCAGCAACGCCCGGCTCAGGGCCAACATGCAGCGCGCGCTGGTCCGCCTGGAGCGGGAGCAGCAGGCTCTGCGCGCCAGTGAGGAAAGCTTCCGTCAGGCCTTCGAGTACGCGCCCTCCGGCATGGCCATCGCCGAGATGGGCGGCGACCAGCACGGGCGGATCCTGCGGACGAACGACGCGCTCTGCCGCCTGCTGGGCCGGCTCGCGTCCTCGATGCGCCGCTACTCCTTCTCCGACCTCGTCCACCCCGAGGACATAGGCACCCTGCTCCGGACCTCCGCCGAGGGCGGCCGGGCCGAGCTGAGGCTCTGCCGCCGCGACGGCACGTACGTCTGGGTGTCGCTGCGCAACAGCGTGGTCGCGGACGCCGCCGACGGGCCGCGCTTCCTGCTCACCCACGTCGAGGACATAGAGGAGCGCAAGCGCCGCGAGCTCCAGCTCGCCCACCGCGCCTCGCACGACTCGCTCACCGGCCTGCCCAACTCCGCCGAGCTGCGGGCCCGTCTCGGCGCCCGGCTGTGCGCGCGGCCCACGCCGGCGGAGCCCGGTGTGGTGGACACCATCGACGCGGCGTACGGGCAGGTGGTGGCCGAGCGCGCGGCGGGTGCCGGGTACGACGCGAACGGGCACGGCTTCGACCACCGGCCGTTCCCCGGCGCGTTCGACGGCTACGACCACCATGTGCACACCGTCGCCCCCGAGGGGCAGACGGACGACGGGACCAAGGGCCTCGCGGTCCTCTTCTGCGACCTCGACGGCTTCAAGTCGATCAACGACCGCTTCGGCCACAACGCGGGCGACGCGGTGCTGATCGAGGTGGCCAGGCGGCTCGGCGGCGCGGTGCGGGACGGCGACACGGTCGCGCGGCTCGGCGGGGACGAGTTCGTGGTGCTCGCCGACGGGCTCGGCCGGGCCGACGCGCAGGATCTCGCGGTGCGGCTGCGCAGCGAGATCATCCAGCCGATCCGGGTCGACGGCCGGGCGGTGCGGGTCGGCGCGAGCTTCGGCATCGGCTGGGCGCACTGCGGCATGACGGCGGACGAAGTCCTGCAGTCGGCCGACGAGCGGATGTACGTAGAGAAACGGTCTCGTCCCAAAGCACACCGGCGCGCGGGCTGATCCGCAGGTCAGGGAAGCGGTGCGATCCGAGTCACCCGTTTGGGGCAGCGGGAGCGGGTAGGCTCGCCTTTCGTTCCCCCGTACCGCATCTGAACCGCACCCGAGGAGACCAAGGGATGACGCCCGGCAGCAACGGCGCGAGCACGCCCGAGGACGACGACCCGTTCGGCTACCTGTACGCCGACGGTCAGGCCAATGGCGCCCAGCCGCCCTCCGGCGGCGGTGGCTACGGCTACCCGGGCTCGGTCAACCGGGTGCGGCCCGTCGGCGAGCGCCAGTACGGCCAGCAGTCCGCCGCCCCGACCGCCCAGTACGGGCAGCAGGTGCCCCAGCAGCAGGGCACGTACGGCCAGCCGGCCGTGAACCACACCACGGCCGACAGCTACTCCGCGGGCGCGCCCACGACGTACCAGCCGATGCCCGACAGCGGCTCCGGCGGGGGCGGCGGCCGGGGTCGCGGCCCCAACACCAAGGGGCTGCTGATCGGCGCGGTCGCCGTGGTGGCCGCGGTCGTCATCGGGATCGGCATCGCCATGCTCGGCGGTGACTCGGACGACGACAAGAGCGGCGACACGGCGGGCTCGACCCCGCAGGCCTCCGAGAGCGCCGAGCCGAGCAGGTCGGCGACCAAGGGCGCCGAGGAGGAGGCCGAGCTGCCGAAGATCGACGCCAAGGCCCTGCGCCTGGAGGGCGGCACGGTCACGGACACGCAGTTCAAGGGCGCGGACGCGGCCGGCGGTGTCTATGTGACGGGCTTCAACCAGGTCGGCGCCAAGGTCGTGTGGACCGTCGACGGCATCGCGAAGGCCGGGTCGTACCGGCTGGACGTGCGGTACGGCATCCCGGGGGTCGACGCCAACGCGACCGTCGTGGTCAACAGCAAGCCGAACACCGCCCCGCTGAACATGAAGAACTTCATCCCCGAGGCGCAGGCCCCGAAGGGCGACTGGGAGAAGGGCTGGCAGACGACCTGGGCGCCGGTCAACCTCACCAAGGGGACCAACATCATCGAGATCGCCTGCGCCGACGGCAACAAGTGCGACGCGGTGCTCGACCAGCTCTCGCTCAGCAAGCTCAAGGGCTAGCGCCGCCCGCGGCCGGAGCCGCGGTACTTCCGGGACACGGCGGGAACGCCGTGTCCCGTTCGTCGTCCGCCCCGGGTCCCGCCCCCGGAGCCCGCTCCGGGTCCCGCGAGGGGCCGTACGCGGACCGCTCTCAGGCGGCGACGTCCTCGCCCGTCACCGAGACCTTCCCCAGCAGGTCCTCGTACACCGCGCGGTCGAACTCGCCCGCCACCGGGGCCAGTACGGTCGCGGTGGACAGGGCCACGGCGCGGGCCAGGCGGTCCGGCCACGGCAGGTCCTCGACCAGGCCCGACAGCAGGCCCGCCACCGCGGAGTCGCCGGCGCCGGCCGGGTTGCCGCGCACGGGCCGGGGCGGTGACGCGCGCCAGTGCCCCTCGGGCGTCCGGGCGAGCAGCCCCTCGGCGCCCAGTGAGGCCACGACCGCGTGGGCGCCGCGGCGGCGGGCGTCCCGGGTGGCCTGCGCGGGCTCGTGGGCGCCGGTGAGTTCGGCGAGTTCCACGGCGTTCGGCTTGACGATGTCGGGGCGTGCGGCGACCCCGCGGCGCAGCGGTTCGCCGCTGGTGTCGAGCAGTACCGGGACCTGGGCGGAGCGGGCCGTGCGGACGAGTCCGGCGTACGCGCCGACCGGCACCCCGGGCGGCAGGCTTCCGCACAGGGCCACCGCGGAGCAGGAGCGCAGCAGGTCCTCGTACGCCTCGCGGAAGGCCGACCACTCGGCGGGGGCTATCGCCGGGCCGGGCTCGTTGAGGTGCGTGGTGGCACCGGTGGCGGTGTCGACCACGGCGATCGTGCGGCGGCTCGTCCCCGCCACCGGGACCAGCGCGTCCACGACACCCGCGGTGCCCGTGAGCTGGTCCTGGAGGGCCCGCCCCGTCACCCCGCCCGCGAAGCCGGTGGCGGTCACCCGGTGGCCGAGGGCCGCCAGCACCCGGGCCACGTTGAGGCCCTTGCCGCCGGGCCGTTCGAGTACCTCGGTGACCCGGTGCGAGGCGTGCGGGCGCAGCCCTCGCACGCGGTACGTGATGTCGAGAGCGGTGTTCAGCGTGACCGTGAGGATCACCCGGGCCGACCTCCCCCGATGAGAACGCGCTTGTCTGTCCGGAGGCCCGATCATGTCAAACGCAACGGTGGTCGGCCCAGTCCCCCTGGCCGACCACCGCAGGCAACAACTGGAGCAATCAGCGCAGTTGGGGCGCAATCGCCGGAGGTTCGACGAGCCATTCGCCCCGGCGCATCACGCCCTTGACCTCGAACGCGGCGTCGAGGACCACGAGGTCCGCGTCCTTGCCCGGCTCCAGGGAGCCCACCCGGTCGTACAGGCCCAGCAGCCGGGCCGGATTGGCCGAGACCGCCGCGACGACGTCCTCGACGGGCAGCCGGTCCACGGTCACCGCCCGCTTGAACGCCCGGTCCAGGGTGAGTGTCGACCCGGCGATCGAGCCGCCGTCCACCAGTCGTGCCACTCCCTCGCTGACCTCGACCTCCAGCGGGCCGAGCATGTACCGGCCGTCGCCGAAGCCCGCCGCGTCCATGGCGTCCGTGATGAACGCCACACGGTCGCCGCCCGCGTGGTGGAAGGCCAACTGGAGGGAGGCGGGGTGCAGATGGGTGCCGTCGTTGATCAGCTCGACCGTGATCCGCTCGTCCTCCAGCAGGGCCGCGATCGGGCCCGGGGTGCGGTGGCCGAGCACGGGCATCGCGTTGAAGAGGTGCGTGGCCACGGTCGCCCCCGCGTCGATCGCCTCCACCGTCTGCTCGTACGTCGCGTCCGTGTGGCCGATCGCCGCGATCACGCCGTGCTCGACGAGCAGGCGTACGGAGTCGATGCCGCCCGGCAGTTCGGTGGCGAGCGTGACCATGCTGGCCCGGCCGCGGGCCGCGTCGATCAGTTTGCGCACCTCCGCCGGGTCGGGGTCGCGCAGCAGTTCCTCCGAGTGGGCGCCCTTGCGGCACGGCGAGATGAAGGGGCCCTCGAAGTGGATGCCCGCGATGTCGCCCTGCTCGGCCAGTTCGGACAGCAGCCCGGCGCGCTGCGCGAGGCCGTCCATGTCGCCGGTCACGGTCGAGGCGACGAGGGTCGTCGTGCCGTGCGCCCGGTGGGTTCCGATGCCCCGGAGGACCTCGTCGACCGATCCCGAGGTGAAGGACGCGCCGCCGCCGCCGTGGTTGTGCATGTCGACGAAGCCGGGGACCAGCCAGTGTCCGGAGAGATCGGTCGAGGGGGCGTCCGCGGGAGCGCTCCCGGCGATCCGCGTGCCGTCGACGATCACCCGGCCGCCGTCCACGACCCCGGTGGGCAGTACCACCCTGGCACCGGCGAGCACGTTGCTAGTGGCCATCAGGCGGTTACCTCCGAGGGGGCGGTGGGTGTGGTGGACAGCAGGTCCCAGGCGAGCAGCCCGGCACCCCGGCAGCCGGCCGTGTCCCCCAGGACCGCGGGGACGACGGACGGCGGTTTCTGGAACGTGAGGCGTCGCCCGACGGCGGCGCGCAGGGGTGTGAACAAGGTTTCCCCCGCCTCGGCGAGACCGCCACCGATGATGAGGGTGCGGGGGTCCAGCAGAGTGAGAGCGGTGACGAGCCCGTCGGCGAGCGCGTCGACGGCCTCCTGCCACACGGCTTGTGCCCGGGGGTCCCCGGAGCCGACGGCCTTCGCGCAGCCGGCGGCGTCCGCGTCGGGGTCGCCGGACGCGGCGGCCCAGGCCTCGCCGACCGCGGCGGCTGACGCGTACCGCTCCAGGCAGCCGCGCTGTCCGCAGGGACAGGGCACCCCGTCGCGGCGTACGACGATGTGGCCGATCTCGCCCGCGAAGCCGTGCGCGCCCGCCTCCACGCGGCCCTCGATGCCGATCGCACCCGCGATGCCGGTGCCGAGCGGTACGAAGAGGAAGCGGTCGGAGCCCCGGCCCGCACCGATGCGGCCCTCGGCGAGCCCGCCGGTGCGCACGTCGTGGCCGAGGGCCACCGGGACTCCGTGCAGGCGTTCGCCGAGCAGGTCCCGCAGGGGTACGTCGCGCCAGCCGAGGTTGGCCGAGTAGGCCGCGATCCCGCGGTCGGAGTCGACGATGCCGGGCACCGCGACGCCGGCGGCCGCGGCGGGTGCGCCGAAGTGCCGCTCGCCGTGCGCGCGCAGGTCCGCCGCGAAGTCGAGGACCGACTCCACCACGGAGTCCGGGCCGCGCTCGCGGCCGGTGGCGCGGCGGGCCTGGTGCAGCAGCTCGCCGTCCGCCCCCACGAGGGCGGCCTTCATCCCGGTGCCGCCCACGTCCAGGGCGATGACATGTCTCACGGAGTACAGTGTCGCCCCTTACCCCACGAGAGGTCTAGTCCACTTACGTGGTGTAGACCTTACAGCGAAATTGCTAATCGAAATCCTTGGATCGCACGAGCGAATCCACGGACGCGACGACAGGGTTGGGGACGGCAGCGGTGCAGCGGAGAGTGACAGGTCTGATAGCGGCGGTTTCCGCGCTGGGCATGACGGCCACCCTCGGCGGCTGCGGCGGCTCCGACGAGCCGGAGGACGTCACGCTCAGGCTCGTGGCCGCCGACTACGGGGACTCGAGGGCGAACAGCTCCCAGAAGTACTGGGACGCCCTGGCCGCGGCGTACGAGGCGAAGCACCCCGGCGTCACGGTCGAGGTCGACGTCCACTCGTGGAACGACGTCGACGCCGAGGTCAAGAGGATGGTCGACCGGGGGACCCCGCCCGACATGGCGCAGATCGGCACGTACGCCGACTACGCGGCGGAGGGCGACCTCTACCGGGTCGGGGACCTGCTCTCCATCGAGACCCAGGCCGACTTCGTGCCGCAGCTCGCCGAGGCGGGCGAGGTCGACCGGACCCAGTACGGGATGCCGTTCGCCTCCTCGACGCGGCTGCTCTTCTACAACAAGAAGCTCTTCGCGGACGCCGGCCTCACGCCGCCGCAGAGCTGGGGCCAGCTCGCCGCCGACGCGCAGGCGCTCAAGGCGCGCGGCGTGAAGTACCCGTACGCGCTGCCGCTGGGGCCCGAGGAGGCCCAGGCCGAGACCATGATGTGGCTGCTGAGCGGCGGCGACGGCTACACCGACACGGTCGGCTCCTACGCGCTCGACTCCGAGCACAACGTCGACACCTTCACCTGGCTGAAGGAGGAGCTGGTCGAGAAGGGCCTCACCGGACCGGTCGCCCCCGCGAAGCTCGACCGCGCCAAGGCCTTCGCGGCGTTCGCCCGCGGCGAGGTCGGGATGCTCAACGGGCACCCCACGCTGATGCGGGCCGCCGCCGCGAAGGGCGTGAAGTTCGGCATGGTGCCGGTGCCCGGGATCAACGGGCGCTCCAAGGCCACCATGGGCGTCGCCGACTGGATGATGGCGTTCAAGAAGAACGGGCACGCGAAGGAGATCGGCGAGTTCCTCGACTACGTGTACAGCGAGAAGAACGTGCTGGCCTTCTCGCACGCGTACGACCTGCTGCCCGTGACCACGTCCGCGTCCGACGCCATGGCGGCCGACAAGGACGACGCCGACCTCCAGGGCTTCCTGAAGGAACTGCCCAACTCCGAGCTGTACCCGGTGGACAAGACGTCCTGGGCCACGGTCAGCGCGGAGATCAAGCAGCGCGTGGGCAAGGCCGTGAGCCCCCAGGGCAGCCCGGCGGCCGTACTCGGGCAGCTGCAGCGGGCGGCCGAAGCGGCGGACAGCGGGCGGTAGCGCCCGCCGGGCCGGCCCCGCTGTCGGCGGCACGCGCTACCGTGCGGACATGGACGACGAGGAGCTGACACCGCTGGAGCGGAGCGTCCTCGCGCTGGAGCGCCGGGGATGGCCCACGCCGGGCGCCAAGGAGCGCGCGGTCCGCGAGGAGCTGGGACTCGCGCCCGTCCGCTACTACCAGCTGCTCAACGCCCTGCTGGACGCACCCCGCGCCCTGGCCCACGACCCGGTGACGGTCAACCGGCTGCGGCGCGTGCGCGAGGTCCGGCGGGCCGAGCGCGAGGGCTGAGCGGGCTTTCCCGCTCTTCCGCCGCGGCCCGCACGGGTGATGCGGATAGGGTCGCGGCATGGCCAGTCACTCCGACTCACCGTCGATGCCGCGTCCCGTGACCCAGGCGGGCCGTGACGGCCTCGACGCCATCCTCGCCCGGCCCGGGAGGGCCGTCCTCGCCTTCGACTTCGACGGCACGCTCGCCCCGATCGTCCCCGACCCGGAACAGGCCCGCGCCCACCCGGGCGCCGTGCCCGCGCTGGCGGCCCTCGCGCCGAAGGTGGCGTCCGTGGCCGTCGTCACCGGACGGCCCGCCGGGGTCGCGGTCCGGCACGGCGGCTTCGCCGGCGTCCCCGGGCTGGAGCACCTCGTGGTCCTCGGCCACTACGGCGCCGAGCGCTGGGACGCCGTCACGGGCACCGTCCAGGCTCCCGCCCCGCACCCCGGGGTCGCCGCCGTCCGCGCCGAGCTCCCCGGCTTCCTCGACGACCTGGGCGCCTGGCGGGGCGCCTGGATCGAGGAGAAGGGCAGAGCCGTCGCGGTCCACACGCGCCGGGCCCAGGACCCCCAGGCCGCCTTCGAGGCCCTGCGCGCGCCCCTCGCGGAACTCGCCTCCCGCCACGGCCTGATCGTCGAGCCGGGCCGGATGGTCCTGGAGCTGCGCCCGTCGGGCATGGACAAGGGCGTCGCCCTCGGCGAGTACGTCCGCGAGGCCGCCGCAGGCTCCGTCCTGTACTGCGGCGACGACCTGGGCGACCTGCCGGCCTTCGCCGCCGTCGACAAGCTCCGCTCCGACGGCGTGCCCGGCCTGCTCGTCTGCAGCGGCAGCTCGGAGGTGGCCGAACTGGCCGACCGCGCCGACCTCGTGGTCGACGGCCCCGCCGGAGTCGTCCGCGTGCTGGAGGCGCTGGCGGCTCAGCTCGGCTGATCGAGCGCCCGCAGCTGGTCCAGGAACCACTGGGCCGGCGGCAGCGCGGTGGCCGCCGCGGCGAGCCGCTTCGTCCGCTCCGCCCGCTCGTCCAGGGGCATCGTCAGCGCCCGGTGCAGGGCGCGGGCGGTGCCGGAGACGTCGTACGGGTTCACCGTGAGCGCGTCGTCGCCCAACTCCTCGTACGCGCCCGCCTCCCGGGACAGCACCAGGACGCAGCCGTCGTCGGAGACGACCGGGACCTCCTTGGCGACCAGGTTCATGCCGTCCCGGATCGGGTTGACGAGGGCCACGTCCGCCAGCCGGTACGCGGCGAGCGAGCGGGCGAAGTCGTCCTCGACGTGCAGCACGACGGGGGTCCAGTCCTCGGTGCCGTAGCGGGAGTTGATCTCCTCGGCGACCCGCCGCACCTCGGCCGTGTACGCGCGGTAGACGGCGAGGTCCTGCCGGGACGGGTAGGCGAACGCCACGTGCACGACGCGTCCGCGCCACTCGGGCTCGTCGTCGAGGAGCTGACGGAACGCCAGCATCCCGCGGACGATGTTCTTGGACAGCTCAGTGCGGTCCACCCGCACGATCGCCCTGCGGCCCTCGCCGATCTGCTCCCGCAGCGCCGCCATCCGCTCGTCGACGTCCGCCCGGTGCGAGCGCTCGCGCAGGAAGTCCGCGTCCGCCCCGAGGCCGTGCACCCCGATCCGCGTCCCGGAGGGGATGCCGGGCCCCAGCACGGCGTGGCAGCAGTCGGTGAACGCGTCCGCCCAGCGCCGAGTGAGGAACGCGGCCCGGTCCGCGCCGAGGATGCCGCCCAGGAGCTGGGCCGCGATGTCGTCGGGGAGCAGCCGGAAGTAGTCCGGCGGCGCCCACGGGGTGTGCGAGAAGTGCCCGATGCGCAGATCGGGGCGGAGCTCCCTGAGCATCCGCGGCACGAGCGCCAGGTGGTAGTCCTGTACGAGGACCGCGGCACCCTCGGCGGCCTCCTCGGCGAGCGCCTGCGCGAACGCGTGGTTGTACGTCTCGTACGAGGCCCACTGCCGGCGGAACCCGGCGTCGAAGACCGGCTCCAGGGGCGTCTGGTAGAGCATGTGGTGGACGAACCACAGCACCGAGTTCGCGATCCCGTTGTACGCGTCCGCGTGGACCTGCGCGTCGACGTCCAGCATCCGCACCCCGGGCTCCGCGACCCCGCGCCTCACCGCCTCGCGGTCCCCGTCCCCGAGGGCCGAGCAGACCCACAGCGCACCCGCCTCGGGCCCGATCGCGGAGAGCCCGGAGACCAGTCCGCCCCCGCCGCGCCGCGCGCTCAGTCCGCCGGAGTCGTCGAGCGCGTAGGAGACGGGGCCGCGGTTGGAGGCGACGAGGATCGGGGCGCCTTGGGTGGAAGCCATGCCTCGGAATCTAGCCCGGCCTCCATGCGCTCAAACGTTCCTATCGGCCGTATACAGCAGGCCGGAGTCCGGTACGGCCGGTGCGGGCCGGGCCCGCCGGGGGTGCGTGGCCGACCCGCCGCGCGGCCCCGCGGCCCGGCCCTAAGCGGCCCTGCGCCGCGCGTACTCCTCGATCTCCGCCATCGGCGGCCGCTCCTCCACGTCCACGGAGTACGTGCGCGGCTCGAAGCCCCGCTCGCCCCGCTCGAACTGGGTGATCCTGGGCCGGATCAGATGCCCGCGGGCCAGCCGGAGCTGGGCGGTGCGGTAGATCGCGGCGGACATGCGGCCCAGCGCCTGCCCGTCCTGGTGTCGGTGCCTGCGGACCCCGACGTCGACCTGGGCCAGGGCGTCCAGGCCGACCAGGTGCAGGGCGTCGACGAGCATGCCCAGCTCCACGCCGTACCCGACGGGGAACGGCAGCTGCTCCAGGAGCGAGCGGCGGGCCGCGTACTCCCCGCCCAGGGGCTGGACGAAGCCGGCCAGTTGGGGCCAGTGCATGTTCAGCAGCGGACGGGCCATCAGCTCGGTCACCCGGCCGCCCTGGCCCGCGGCCGAGCCGAGCGGGCGGTCGTACATCGCCTTCACCAGGTCCACGCCGGGGTCGGTGAGCAGCGGTCCCACGATCCCGGTGACGAAGTCGGCCGAGAACTCCTTCAGGTCCGCGTCGACGAAGGCCACGACGTCCCCGCGGGTGACGAGGAGCGAGCGCCACAGCACCTCGCCCTTGCCGGGGACGGCGGGTATCCGGGGAAGGATCTCGTCCCGGTGCACCACGCGGGCGCCCGCGTCGGCGGCGACCTCGGAGGTGCGGTCCGTCGAGCCCGAGTCGACGACCACGACCTCGTCCACGAGCGGCACCTTGGCGGTCATCAGCTCACGGCGGATCACGGAGACGATCTCGCCGACGGTCTCCTCCTCGTCGAGAGCGGGCAGTACGACGCTCACCGTGGAGCCGGTGGACCGCTTCGCGGCGATGAGCTTCTTGAGCGGGCGGTCCTCGACGGACCAGGAGCGCGTGCTCAGCCAGCGCTCGACGTCTTCCAGCACGTGCGGCTCTCCCTTGCGATCATTGGGATGCGTGTGCCCGCCGCGGCAGCGAAGGGGGGTCGCTGTCATCTCGCGGTTCGGACGGCTCTCTCCACCATCCAGGCCTTCGGTTACAGTCTTGAACAACGCTGATGACCATCGCATGTCGGGGGTCGTTGAGCAGACAACCAAATACTGACAACCGAATACCGCTCATCCAGAGGGGCAGAGGGACACGGCCCGTTGAAGCCCCGGCAACCCTCCAGCCGGTCTCGTTCTGATCATTGCCGATCAGCCAGCGAGGCTCCCGGCTAGGGAAGGTGCCAAATCCGTCTCACGGCGAAGTGCGTCGTGAGGAAGATGAGGAGAAAGGGCCTCGCCTCCATGGCTGCGCAGACAGTTGCAAGTACCACGAACACCGTGACCTCCCCCGATTCGGCGCCCTCCGTCGACCTCGGCCCCGCGGCGGCGCTCTCCTGCCGCGAGTGCGGCCACCGCGTGCCGCTCGGCCCGGTCTTCGCCTGCGAGGAGTGTTTCGGCCCGCTGGAGATCGCGTACGACTTCTCGGCCTACGACACCGAGGAACTCCGCAAGCGCATCGAGGCGGGACCGGCGAACATCTGGCGCTACGCGCCGCTGCTGCCCGTCCCCGCGGACGTGGCCGACAAGCCCAACATCAACCCCGGCTGGACCAAGCTCGTGCAGGCCGACAACCTGGCCCGCGAGCTGGGAGTCACCGGCGGCCTGTACGTGAAGGACGACTCCGGGAACCCGACGCACTCCTTCAAGGACCGTGTCGTCGCGCAGGCCCTCGAAGCGGCGCGCGCCTTCGGCTTCACGACCCTGTCCTGCTCCTCCACGGGCAACCTGGCCGGCGCCGTCGGCGCCGCCGCCGCCCGCGCGGGCCTGCGGTCCTGCGTCTTCATCCCGCACGACCTGGAGCAGGGCAAGGTCGTCATGGCCGCGGTCTACGGCGGCGAGCTCGTCGGCATCGAGGGCAACTACGACGACGTGAACCGCTTCTGCTCCGAACTGATCGGCGACCCGGCGGGCGAGGGCTGGGGCTTCGTCAACGTCAACCTCCGCCCGTACTACGCGGAGGGCTCCAAGACCCTCGCGTACGAGATCTGCGAGCAGCTCGGCTGGCGGCTGCCCGACCAGCTCGTCGTGCCCATCGCCTCCGGCTCCCAGCTCACCAAGATCGACAAGGGCCTCAAGGAGCTGATCGAGCTCGGGCTCGTCGAGGACAGGCCCTACAAGATCTTCGGCGCCCAGGCCGAGGGCTGCTCGCCGGTGTCCGTCGCCTACAAGGCGGGGCACGACGTCGTACGGCCGCAGAAGCCGGACACCATCGCCAAGTCGCTCGCCATCGGGAACCCGGCGGACGGCCCGTACGTGCTGGACATCGCGCGCCGCACCGGCGGTGCCGTGGAGGACGTGAACGACGAGCAGATCGTCGACGCGATCAAGCTGCTCGCGCGCACCGAGGGCATCTTCGCGGAGACCGCGGGCGGTGTGACCGTCGGCGTGACGAGGAAGCTGATCGAGAACGGCCTGCTGGACCCGTCCCTGACGACCGTCGTCCTCAACACCGGCGACGGCCTCAAGACCCTGGACGCGGTGGCCTCCGACACCGGGCTCACCGCGACCATCCGACCGAGCCTCGACTCCTTCCGGGAAGCCGGGCTCGGTTCCTAGCGGTCCTTGCGGTCCTTCCGGGCTGCGGGCCGGTGGGGCCGGTCCGCAGCTCCCCCATCGGCCCCGCACGGGGCGCACCCACGAACCAGACCCGACGGAGGTCCCCATGAGCGTCAACGTCCGCATCCCCACCATCCTGCGCACCTACACCGCTGGCAGGGCCGAGGTGGCGGCCGAGGGCGGGACCCTCGCCGAGGTCATCGCCGACCTGGAGAAGAACCACACCGGGATCGCCGCCCGAGTCCTGGACGACCAGGGCAAGCTGCGCCGCTTCGTCAACGTGTACGTGAACGACGACGACGTGCGCTTCGAGCAGGGGCTGGAGACGGCGACGCCGGACGGCGCGGGCGTGTCGATCATCCCGGCCGTCGCCGGCGGCTGAACCGGCCTTTCGGCCGCTGATCGCTACCGTCGGTAACGCCGAATACGCTGAGTTCATCGAATTGCCCTCTCCGTGAGAGAAACGGAGGGGGCAATTCTGCATGGTTGAGCGGGGTACAGTTGGGGAAGCTGCTTCGCTCCGCCTGATGAACCGATATGAGTTCCCGCCCGAAGCCGACAAGAAGCAGCCAAAGTGCCCCGCCTTTTTGAGCCGTTTAAGGCATTTACGGGGCCCGACTTGCCCTGAATCTTCGGGAATCCTTCACATATTTCCGATCGGTCGTGCCCGGAATTCTCGTCGGATTGACCTGTTGCAGACGGCAGTTGGACAGATACATTCAGCCGCGGTCGACGCGTTCCGGCGCACACCCCCAACCGTTGGGGGGTGAGGTCTGACCCGGATCCGCGAAGTGTGGATCTGTGCAAGGGCCAGTAATAGGGGAGTTAGGCATGGCTCAGGGCACCGTCAAGTGGTTCAACGCGGAGAAGGGGTACGGCTTCATCGCGGTCGACGGTGGTGCGGATGTATTCGTCCACTACAGCGCGATTCAGATGGACGGCTACCGCACCCTGGAAGAGGGCCAGCGGGTCGATTTCGAGATCTCGCAGGGTCAGAAGGGGCCGCAGGCGGACATGGTCCGACTGGCGACCGGCTGAAGCACGCGCCGACTTACTGCAGCGACGTTCTTCTTCCGAAGGGCTCGCACCCCACCGGGTGCGGGCCCTTCGGCATGACCGCGTGTCCGCAGGCCCGCACGCCCGCGCGCGCTCCCGCTCCTCCGGCCGGCGCCCGCACCCTTGCCTGTCTCCGCGCCTGCGCCTGCGCTCGCGTCCGTTTCCGTGCCCGTGCCCGTGCCCGTGTCCGTGCCCGCGCCTGTGTCCGCGCTCGCGCTCGCGTACTTGTCCGAGCGCTGTCATCGGTTCCCGGGCCCGTGCCCGGGAACTCGCGCGGCTCGGTACCCCCGCGGTTCCGGGGTTCCGCGCCCCGCGTCTCCCCGGAGCCCCCTTCCGCACCCCGGCTCCCACCTGCGGATCACCCCGAGCCGCTTGCACTCGCATGGGTCGAGTGCTAATCATTGGCGTTAGCACTCTGAAGGTGAGAGTGACAACGAGGACCGGGTCGGTGAGGCCCGCAGGCCGGGTGGGGCAAGGAACCACGAGGCAGGCAGGCCGTCCGTCGCGGGCGCCAGCGCGGTCCGGAGAAATCCACCCCCTGTCCGGGAGGACCACTTCACATGGCCAAGATCATCGCGTTCGACGAGGAGGCACGGCGCGGTCTCGAGCGCGGGATGAACCAGCTCGCCGACGCCGTCAAGGTCACCCTCGGCCCCAAGGGCCGCAACGTCGTCCTCGAGAAGAAGTGGGGCGCGCCCACGATCACCAACGATGGTGTCTCCATCGCCAAGGAGATCGAGCTCGAGGACCCGTACGAGAAGATCGGCGCCGAGCTGGTCAAGGAAGTCGCCAAGAAGACGGACGACGTCGCCGGTGACGGAACGACCACCGCGACCGTTCTCGCCCAGGCGCTGGTCCGCGAGGGCCTTCGCAACGTCGCCGCCGGCGCCAACCCGATGGCTCTGAAGCGCGGTATCGAGAAGGCCGTCGAGGCCGTCTCCGGTGCCCTGCTCGAGCAGGCGAAGGATGTCGAGACCAAGGAGCAGATCGCTTCGACGGCCTCCATCTCCGCCGCCGACACCCAGATCGGCGAGCTCATCGCCGAGGCGATGGACAAGGTCGGCAAGGAAGGCGTCATCACCGTCGAGGAGTCCCAGACCTTCGGTCTGGAGCTGGAACTCACCGAGGGCATGCGCTTCGACAAGGGCTACATCTCGGCGTACTTCGCCACCGACATGGAGCGTATGGAGGCCGTCCTCGACGACCCGTACATCCTGATCGCGAACTCCAAGATCGCGAACGTCAAGGACCTGCTCCCGCTCCTCGAGAAGGTCATGCAGGGCGGCAAGCCGCTGCTGATCATCGCCGAGGACGTCGAGGGCGAGGCGCTGTCGACCCTGGTCGTCAACAAGATCCGTGGCACCTTCAAGTCCGTCGCCGTCAAGGCCCCGGGCTTCGGTGACCGCCGCAAGGCCATGCTCGGCGACATCGCCATCCTCACGGGCGGCGAGGTCATCTCCGAGGAGGTCGGCCTCAAGCTGGAGAACGCGGGTCTGGACCTGCTGGGCCGCGCCCGCAAGGTCGTCATCACCAAGGACGAGACCACGATCGTCGACGGCTCCGGCTCCGCCGACCAGGTCGCCGGCCGGGTCAACCAGATCCGTGCCGAGATCGAGAACTCGGACTCGGACTACGACCGCGAGAAGCTCCAGGAGCGCCTGGCGAAGCTGGCCGGCGGCGTGGCCGTCATCAAGGCCGGTGCCGCCACCGAGGTCGAGCTCAAGGAGCGCAAGCACCGCATCGAGGACGCCGTTCGCAACGCGAAGGCGGCCGTCGAGGAGGGCATCGTCGCCGGTGGCGGCGTGGCCCTGCTCCAGGCTTCCTCGGTCTTCGAGAAGCTCGAGCTCACCGGTGACGAGGCGACCGGCGCCAACGCCGTGAAGCTCGCGCTGGAGGCCCCGCTCAAGCAGATCGCCGTCAACGGTGGTCTCGAGGGTGGCGTCATCGTCGAGAAGGTGCGCAACCTGCCCGTCGGCCACGGCCTGAACGCCGCGACCGGTGAGTACGTCGACATGATCGCCGAAGGCATCATCGACCCGGCGAAGGTCACGCGCTCCGCCCTGCAGAACGCCGCCTCCATCGCCGCGCTGTTCCTCACCACCGAGGCCGTCATCGCCGACAAGCCGGAGAAGGCGTCCGCGCCGGCCGGCGGCGGCATGCCGGGCGGTGACATGGACTTCTGATCCCCTGCGGATCGGCGGTTCGTCGCAGTACGCGACCGAGGGCGGCACCCCACTCCCAGGGGTGCCGCCCTCGGGCATGTCCGGGGCCGGGCCGGCCGGACGGGAGTGGTCCGGATCACGGACCGCCGGCCCGAGTGGCCCGGATCACAGAAGTGGGCGGGGGAGGGCGCGGTCATGGGGCGGAGGTCTGGGTTAGCGTCGGAGCACGGTCAATGCATGTGCACATACCAGTTGGCATGCGCGGCCGAGGATGTCCCACCGCCGACCCGAGGAGCCCCCCACGTGACCGCCACCGCCTCCGCCTCCCGCACCGCCCGCCTCCTGTCCCGGCCGGTCCGGATCAACGGCCTGACCGTTCCGAACCGCATCGTGATGGCGCCGATGACCCGGCAGTTCTCGCCGGGCGGCGTCCCCGGCGAGGACGTGGTGTCGTACTACGCCCGCCGGGCCGCCGCGGGCGTCGGCCTGATCGTCACCGAGGGCACCTACGTGGGCCACGAGTCGGCGGGGCAGAGCGACCGCATCCCGCGCTTCCACGGCACGGAGCAGCTCGCCGGATGGGCCGCGGTCGCCGACGCGGTGCACGCGGCCGGGGGCACGATCATGCCGCAGCTGTGGCACATAGGCATGGTGCGGTCCGCCGGGCAGCCGCCGTACGCCGACGCCCCCGCGGTCGGACCGTCCGGGCTGCGGCTCGACGGCACCGAGGGCCTCGGCAGGGCGATGACGCGGTCCGACCTCGACGACGTGATCGCCGCGTTCGCCGAGGCCGCCGCCGCGGCCGAGCGGATCGGCTTCGACGGGGTCGAGCTGCACGGCGCGCACGGCTACCTGATCGACCAGTTCCTGTGGGCGGGCACCAACCGCCGCACGGACGCGTACGGCGGGGACCTCGTCGCGCGGACGCGGTTCGCGGCGGAGACGGTCGCCGCGGTACGGGCCGCGGTCTCGCCGGAGTTCCCCGTCGTCCTGCGCTACTCGCAGTGGAAGCAGGAGGTGTACGGGGCGCGCCTGGCGGAGAGTCCGCAGGAGCTGGAGGCCCTGCTGGTGCCGCTGGCCGAGGCCGGGGTGGACGCCTTCCACGCCTCCACCCGCCGTTACTGGCGTCCCGAGTTCGACGGCTCGGACCTCAACCTCGCGGGCTGGACGAAGAAGCTCACCGGCAGGCCCGCGATCACCGTGGGCTCGGTCGGTCTGGACGGCGACTTCGTCAAGGCGTTCCAGGGCGAGGGCGCTCCGCTCAAGGGGATCGACGACCTGCTGGACCGGCTCGAGGCCGAGGAGTTCGACCTGGTGGCCGTCGGTCGCGCGCTGCTCCAGGACCCGCAGTGGGCGGCGAAGGTGCTCGGCGAGCGCTTCGACGAGCTGTCGGCGTACGACCCGGCGGCGCTGCGCTCCCTGAGCTGACCGGCGACCCGGTCCGGCTCGACCCGCTCCCTGAGCCGGGCCGGTCCGGGCACCGGCGGTGCGGTGATGGTGCGGCGGGGCGGGCGCCGCGCCCCGGACGTCCCGCCCGGACTACAGGTTTCCCATGGGCTCGATGTCGACCTTCACGGGTGTGCCCCAGATGCGCAGCACCTCGTAGTCCGTGAACTCGTGGACCAGCCGGTAGGCCATGCCCGCCCGCGGGCCCCGGCGCTGAGCGGCGAGGTACAGCTCGGCGTCCTGCTTGTCGCGCCGGGGCGTGCCGCACAGCTGCCAGATCTGGCCCGTCCACATCTCGGGCAGCCATCGCTGCTGGGGCTGCGGGCGGTCGGCCCGGACACCGTACCGGGACCCGGCGCGCTGCCCGCTCCCGTCGGCGGCGTCGGGGCGCCCCTGCGGGAACGAGTCGTTGACCTTGGACCTGCGGGCGACGCGGCGGCGCGTCTCGCAGAGCAGGCACCGGTCGGGGGCGTCCTCGTCGACGGGGCCCGTGGGGTGCTCCGGGCAGCGCGTGGTGGGCGCGGCGGTGGTGACGGTCTCCTCCAGCAGGTCCAGGGCCCGCTTGAGGTCCGCCTTCACCTCGTGCAGCTTCGCGTCGGGCGTGTCGGAGGACAGCGCGTCCCCGTGCTCCCCCAGCACCCGCAGGGCGCGGCCCAGGGCGGTCGATTGCGCGTGGTTCACGGTGGCTCGTATCCCTTCACTGTTCGGCCCACCCAGCGTCCCATGCGGCACCGACAGTCCGGTCCGGCCCGTCCGGCCCGTCCGGCCGGACCGCTGGTCGGCGGGTCCGTCGGTCCGGGCGCGCCCGCCGGTCCACGGGTCCGTCGGCCCGCCCGTCCGTCGGACCCGTGCGCGCGCCGGGAGTCCGGGCGCCGAGGCCGAGGGAGTACCGGCCCGCTCGGTCCGCGCACCCGCCGAGCGGGCCCGTCGGTCTGACTGCCGGTCCGCCGGCGGTCCGTCAGCGGGGGGCCGCCGCCAGCGCGGCTCGCAGGTGGCCGCCGCTCTCCTCCAGAAGGCGGGCCGCGGTGGGGCCGTCGAGGCCGCCCAGGAGGACGAGGATCGCGTTCTTCACCTCGCCGTCCGTCGCGGCGAGCGCCGTCTCGACCTCCTCGTCGGAGGCCCCCGTGGCGAGCGAGACGATCCGGCGGGAACGGGCCCTCAGCTTCTCGTTGGAGGCGCGGACGTCGACCATCAGGTTCCCGTACGTCTTGCCCAGCCGGATCATCGTGATCGTCGAGATCATGTTGAGTACGAGCTTCTGGGCCGTGCCCGCCTTCAGACGGGTGGAGCCGGTGAGCAGTTCGGGGCCCACGACGACCTCGATGCCGTGGTCGGCCGCCGCCGCGAGCGCGCTGCCGGCGTTGCACGACAGGCCCACGGTGAGGGCGCCGAGCCCGCGGGCGTGCTCCACGGCGCCGATCGCGTAGGGGGTGCGGCCCGAGGCGGAGACACCGACCACCGTGTCGGCCGCCGTGAGCTTCAGGGCGGAGAGGTCCGCGACGGCCAGGTCCGCGGAGTCCTCCGCGCCCTCGACCGACGTCGTCATCGCCGACGGGCCGCCCGCGACCAGGCCGACCACCACGGAGGGGTCCGTGTTGAAGGTGGGCGGGCACTCGGACGCGTCGAGCACGCCGAGGCGTCCGGCGGTGCCGGCGCCCGCGTAGACGAGGCGGCCGCCCGCGGCCATCCGTTCCGCGATCGCGTCGATCGCGGCGGCGATCGACGGGAGCTGCGCGGCGACGGCCGCGGGGACGCCCGCGTCCTCGCCGTTCATGAGCCGCGCGATCTCCGGGGTGGGCAGCCGGTCGATCCCGGAGAGCTCGGGCCGGAAGGCCTCGGTGGTCAGTGTGTCCAATTCGGCCCGCAGGTCGCGGTGACCGGAGGTTCCGGACCGCGCTGCCGGACCGGCGGAAGGCCCTGTGGAGGGGGCGGCGGAAGGACCGGCTGAGGGACCGGCGGCGGAGGAGTCGGTCGCGTCGGCGCTTGAGGTCATGTACGACGGCTCTTTCTGGGACTGGGCGGTCGGTCGCCGGGCGTGCGGTTCCGGGCGGGCGCGCTGTCGGGCCGTGTCCGCCCTAGCGCTGGGTGCTGCGCGGACTGTGCCGGTGCGCCAGCGCCTCGTACGAGGCGGACAGCGCGGGGGCCGCGGTCTCGTACGTCCGCTGGGCCACACCGACGAACAGGCAGTCCACGACGAGGAGCTGACTCGTACGGGAGGACATCGCGGCCGGCCGGAGCTCGCTCTCGCGGGCCGTGGACGTCGTGAGCACGTGGTCCGCGTACTGGGTGACGGGGCTGTTGGGGCGGCCGGTGATCGCGACCGTCGTGGCCCCGTGCTCGAAGGCGACCCGCAGCGGCTCGATGACGTCACCCGTCGATCCCGAGTGCGTGATCGAGACGGCCACGTCCTTGGCGCGGAGCTGGACCGCGTTGGTGACGGCCAGGTGCGGGTCGCTGTGAGCGTGGGCTATGAGTCCGATGCGCAGCAGCTTCTGCGTGAGGTCCTGGGCGACCAGTCCGGAGGCGCCGACGCCGTACACGTCGATGCGGCGGGCGGCGGCGAGGGCGCCGACCGCGGCCCCGAGCTGGACCGTGTCCAGTCCGGCCGCGGTGTCGGCGAGCGTCTGCTGCTCGTCGTACGCGAGCTTGGCGACCACGTCGGCGATGGGGTCGTCCACCGCGATGTCCGCCGTCACCGCGGGGGCGCGGCCGGACTGCTGGTGGGCGGCGAGTCCGGCCAGCGCGAGGCGGAGGTCCCGGTAGCCGGGGTAGCCGAGCAGGCGGGCCGTGCGCACCACGGTCGCCTCGCTGGTGCCGGTCAGCTCGGCGAGGCCGGTGACCGTGAGGGCCGCGCAGCCCGCCGGGTCGCCCGCGACGGCTTCGGCGACCCGCTGCATGGACCGGGTCATCGACGGGGCGAGGGTGCGCACCTTCGCCGCGAGGGCGGCGGGGGCGGGCGGGTTGTCGCCGGCGAAAATTTCCTTCACTTCATGGGTCACATGTGAAAGATATTTTCGGGCGGGTGAGGGGTCAAGGGCGGGCCGCCCCCGCGGGGCCCTGGTGCCCGAGGGGGCGGAGCACAATGGAGGGTATGGACGCCTCACCCTCCCCGCAACCCGTAAGCCCCCTGGAGCAGGCGCTGCACGCGGCCCGTGCGCTGGTGCTCTCCGATCTCGCTTCGGGGGAGGTCGCGGAGGCCGACGTCGTGTCGATGGTCGAGGAGTCGGTCGCGCAGCGCCGGTGGTGGGTGGAGCAGTGGCCCGACGGCACGGAATACGTGGCGGGCCTGGTGGCCCAGGACGTGCAGGACGCGCTGCTGGAGCGGTACGGGCGGTGGCCGCTGTGCCCGGTCTGCGGTACGGGCGATCCCCATGCCCTGGAGGTGGAGCCGGAGTTGGGGCCCGACCCGCACTGGGTGTGCCACCAGGCCGGGGTGAAGGTGGCACCGGTCGGCGCGCTCGGCGCGGCGGCGGGCGGCTCCGGTGGGGCGCCCTCGTCGTGACCGTGTACATCGACCCGCCCGACTGGCCGGGGCACGGCCGGATGTGGTCGCACCTCGTCAGCGACCTCTCGTACGACGAACTCCACCTGTTCGCGGCCTCGCTGGGCGTGCCGCGCCGGGCCTTCGAGCGGGACCACTACGACATCCCCTCGCACCGGTACGAGGACGCCGTGCGGGCGGGCGCGGTGCAGGTGCGCAGCCGCGAGGTGGTGCGGCTGCTGCACTCCGCCGGACTGCGCAGGCCCAAGGGGCGTGCGGAGCCCGCCGGTCCGTGACCCGCGGGCCGTCCTCAGCCTCGCAGCTCGTACACGTGGTTCTCCTCGTTCCCGCCGGACAGGGTGAAGCCGGCACGGGTGACCACCGCCCGGGAGGGGGAGTTGTCCCGGTCCACCGTCGCGATGAGCGACGTGACGTCCTCGCGGGCCAGGGCCCAGGCGGACAGGGCGTTCAGGGCCTCGGTGGCGTAGCCGCTGCCGCGGGCCGCCTCCGCGAGGTCGTAGCCGACCTCGGCGCGGCCCTCGTCGTCCGGGGCGCCGTGGAATCCCATGCCGCCGACCGCGCGGCCGTCCTCGCGGCGCACCAGGACGAAGACGCCGAACTCGGGGCGGTGCACCCCCGCCTCGTACGCCTTGACCAGCATGCCCGCGGCGTCCCGCGTCCCCTCGAACGGGCCGCCCCCGATCCACTCGAAGCCGCCGGTCCCGCCGGTGTTCAGGTCGGCGGCGGCCGCGGGGGTGACGCCCTGGAGCGTGAGCCGCTCCGCCGGGACGACGAGGTTGTTGCTCCAGCGCCAGTCGTCCTGGGGCGCGCGGTCCGGGAGGTCGCCCCGGCCGGTGGCCCACAGCAGGGTCCGCCAGTGTCCGGGGCCGGGCCGCACGTGCGGGAAGATCCGGGTGAGCACGTCCTCGCAGAGCTCGGCCGGAGGCTCGTACGACAGCCCCAGGCCCTCGGCGATGTCGTGCGTGTGCAGCAGCACCTCGGCGACCCCCATCGCGGCGAAGCCCTCGCGGTTCGCGCTGCGGAAGGGGTACGGGTGGAAGGCGCGCGCCTCGCGCGGGGCTGCGCGGACGGCGGCGGCGAGCAGGGCGCCGGTCGCCTCGACGACGTCCAGCACGTCGGCGGGGCCCTCGCAGTCCTCGAAGGTGATGTCGAACGGTACGTACCGGTCGGCGGGGCGCCCCGCGAGCTGGGCCGCGTAGGCGATCAGGTCCGAGGCGATGTGCTCGGCCGTCCGGCGGCAACTCCATTCGAGACGGCCCGCGTCGACCTCCCAGTCGCGCCCCTCCGCCGCCCGCAGCGGCACGAGCGCCCCCGCCACGGCCTGCTCCACCTGATCCCCGCCCATGTCTCGCATGGCCGCGAGGATAGGTGATCAGTTCGTGGAACGAAACGCATTAATCGGTTCGTCGGACGTCTCGACGGTGGCACCCAGGACCACCCGGGACGACGCGCGCCGGTGCAGGCGCAGCGAGACCGCCGTCGCCGCGGCCGCCCCCACCATGAGGGCCGCCCCGGCCCACGCCGGGGACGCGTAGCCGAGCCCCGCGTCGATGACCAGGCCGCCCAGCCAGGGGCCGCCCGTGTTGCCGAGGTTGAAGGCGGCCGTGGTGGTGGCGCCCGCCAGCGTGGGGGCCTGCCCGGCGACGTTGAACATCCGGGCGTTCAGGGCCGGGGCCGTGTAGAAGGCGGAGACGCCGAGCAGGAAGGACAGGGCGACGGCGGCGATCGCGTACCGGCCGAGCAGCGCCAGCGCGAGGAGCAGGACGGTGGAGGCCGCGATGCCGCTGAGCAGCACCCCGAACAGGTGCGCGTCGGCGATCCGGCCGCCGACCGTGGTGCCGACGAGCGCGCCGACGCCGAACAGGCCGAGCACCGCGGGAACCCAGCTCCTGTCGAGACCGGCCACGTCCGTGAGCAGGGGCGCGAGGTAGCTGAACGCGCAGAAGACGCCGCCCGCGGCGAACGCGATCAGTGAGATGGAGAGCCAGACCTGCCGGTCCCGGTAGATGCGGATCTCCCGCGCGAGACGGGGCTTCTCCGCGGGGAGCGGGATGCGCGGGATCAGCGTGGCCACTCCGACGAGCGCGATCGCCGAGGCGGCGCCGACCGCCCAGAACGCCGACCGCCAGCCCAGGCTCTCGCCCAGGAAGGCGCCCGCAGGCACCCCGAGCACGTTCGCGATCGACAGGCCGCCGATCATGACGGCGAGAGCGCGGGCCCGCGCGTTCACCGGCACCATCGCGACGGCCACAGCGGCGCCGACCGCCCAGAACCCGGCGCAGGCCAGCGCGCTCACCACGCGGGAGGCGAAGAGCACCGCGTAGTTCGGGGCCAGGGCGCCCGCGATCTGGCCCAGCCCGAACACGGCGATGAGCGAGATCAGAGTCGTGCGCCTGGGCAGCCGCAGCGTGGCCACGGCCAGCAGGGGCGCGCCCACCACCATGCCGATCGCGAAGGCCGATATGAGCAGGCCCGCCCGCGGGATCGACACGTCCATGTCGTCGGCGACGGCCGGCAGCAGCCCGGACAGCATGAACTCGCTGGTGCCGAGCGCGAAGACGGAGAGCCCGAGCACGTAGACGGCCAGGGGCATGCGGGTGCGCTGCGGGACGGGCATGTCAGGTGCCAACCGCGCGCACGGCGGCGCCATTCCGCCGGGGGCCGCTCATCGCGCCGTCCCGGCGAGCTCGGCCGCCAGATTGCGCCGTGCCGGGCCCTCCCACTCGCGCTCCCCGTACGGGGTACGGAACAGCCGGGGCAGGTCGGCCAGCGAGCGCAGCACCGCCGCGCGCCCCTCGCGGAAGGCGTCCGGCGGCACGAAGGCGTACTCCTCGCGGACGGCGGCCGCGTAGGCGGCGTACGCGGCCGGGGGTGCAGCGAGGATCGCGAGGTCCGCGTCGCACAGGACCTGGCCGTTCGCGTCCTCGTCGCCCGGCGCGTGCGTCACGGTCAGGCGGACCAGCCGGGCGACCTCGGCCGTCGCGGCGGGGGTGAGTCCGGCCTCGGGCAGGGCGCGCTCGGCGAGCCGTGCGGAGCGCTCCTCGTTCTCGGAGCGGTCGGGGAGGTAGACCGCGTCGTGGAACCACGCCGCGAGGCGGACCAGGTCCGGGTCGTCCGCGTACCGCTCCAGTACGTCGACCCGGTCCAGGACCGCGGCGAGGTGGTCGGTCGTGTGGTAGCGGCGCTGCGGCTCCGACCAGCGGGCCAGCAGGTCGTCGGCGTACGGCGCGGGGTCCGGGGCGCCGGTCCCGCGGGCGCGTTCGAGGGTGTCGTGCCAGCGGGTGCGCAGGGCGTCGAGGTCGGCCATGGGGGCCATTCTCCGCCTGTCCCCTGTCGATGCTCCGCCGCCCGTCCTAGCGTGGGCCCATGACTGCTGCCGAGACGCACGACGTACGGGACCCGGAACTGCCGGGGAAGCTGCTGGCCGCCGAGCGGGACGCGCTGCTGCCGCTCCTGAGAGGGCGGCCCGAGGAGGACTTCGCGGTCAGGTCCTGCTGCCCGGGGTGGACCGTGCGGCACGTCGTCGCGCACTGCTCGACCGTCCTGGCGCGGGTGGTGGAGAAACGGTACGAGGACGGCGTGTTCGGTCCGGCGGTCAACGCCCGGGACATCGCCGAGCGGGACGGCTGGTCCACCGCGGACATCCTCGACGAACTGGAGCGGGGCATGACCGGGGCGGGCCCGGTGATCGCCGCGGCCGGAGGTGCGCTGGACGGGGTCGGGCTGGGGGAGTGGGTGCATGCCGGGGACGTGCGGGACGCGTGGGGCGAGCCCGGGGCGTACGCGGGTCCCCACGCGGGGCTCGCCCTGGACCTGCTGGCGCGGATCACCCGGGAGCGGGGCTTCGTCGCCCTGCACGCCGACCTGGACGACGTGGACGAGCCCCTGCTGCTGGGCGCGCCGTCCGGCGAGCGGCCGCCCGCCCGGTACCTGGGCGGCACGGCGACCCTCGTACGCCTCTTCGCGGGGCGGCCGCTGACGGCGACCCGGTACGAACTGGCGGGTGCGGCCGAGGCCGAACTCAACCTCTACGGCTGACCGCGGTCGCCGCGAGTGGCCCCGGGCCGTGCCGGACACCGGCAGGGCCCGGGGCCGAGCCCTGTCCCGCCCCCCTTCCGGCTCCTCGCCGCGCCTCCCGTCCCGCCCGGCGCCACCGCCGCGCGCCCTCGGTCCTGCCCCGTACCGCGCTGTCCCGTTCCGTCCCCCGGACCCGTCCCGTTCCGTCCCCCGGACCCGTCCCGTTCCGTCCCCCGGACCCGTCCCCTTCCGTCCGCCGGGCCCGCTGGTCCTCCCTCCGGAACCCGTCGTCCCGCCGCCCGCCGCCCCCGCCGGGGACGGAAGGTGACGCACCGGATGCGAATCGTGATACCCGTGGCTGTCGATCGTTCTGCGCGTAGGCTGTCGATTGGACTAGACCTGTAGTCGCCGACGGAAGAGGTCCTATGAGCAAGCGTGCAGTCCTGGAGGTGATCGCCCTCGACGCCGAGGACGCGGTCGCCGCCGAGGCCGGAGGCGCGGACCGGCTGGAGCTGGTCACCGACATGGCCGCCGACGGACTCACCCCGCCGGTCGAGACCTTCGCCGGGATCAGGGCCGCCGTCGGCATCCCGCTGCGCGTGATGCTGCGTCTGGCGGACGGCTTCGCCGCCGGGGACGTCCGGCTGCTCGTGCGGACGGCGCGCGAACTGCGGGCCGCGGGGGCCGACGAGTTCGTGCTCGGGTTCCTGGACGGGACGGGCGAGCCCGACCTGGTCGCGCTGGAGGCGGTGCTCGCCGAACTGGACGGCTGCCGCTGGACGTTCCACCGCGCGATCGACCGGGCCGCGGACCGTGACGCGTCGCGCAAGCGGCTCTCCGACCTGCCCGGCCTGGACACGTACCTCACCGCGGGCTCGGCGGCCGGTGTGGACGAGGGCCTGCCGACACTGCTCGCGGAGGCGGCCAGGCGCGGCGAACCCGGCTACGAGCCGCGGCTCCTCGTGGGCGGCGGGCTCCGCCTCGACCACCTGCCGCGGCTGAGGGCGGCCGGTGTCGACGCCTTCCACATCGGCGGAGCGGCCCGCCCCGGCGGCTGGCACGGGCCGGTCTCGGCGCAGGCCGTGCGCGAGTGGCGGGCCGCCGTGGACGCCTCCTGAGAGCCGTCCCGTGATCCCCGGCGCACGCACGGCGGCGGCTTCGGCACCCCGCAGCGCCGCCGGTGCCGGACCGCCCGGACCCACCCGGCACGAGGGCGGCCCTCCACCGTGCGGCGCCCCGCGTCCGGCGCCGCGCGCCGGGCCGTCGGGGATGCAGGGGATGCAGGGGACCGGGCGGGCCGCCGCAGGGCCGGGTGCCCCGCACGGTGCGCCCGGTCGGCGCTACCGGACGGCGGCCGCCTCGGAGAGCTGGGCCGGCAGGGGCGCCGCGTGCGTCACGATCAGGCCCGAGACCGCCCGGGTCAGCGCCACGTACAGGCGGCGCAGGCCGGTGCGTTCGTCCGGTTCGCCGTCCACCACGGCCTGCGGCTCGTCCAGCACCACGTAGTCGTACTCCAGGCCCTTGGCCAGGGAGGCGGGCACCAGGGTCAGCCTGGTCGCGAGGGTGGTCTCCTCGCCGGGAGCGAGGTGGGACAGGCCCGCCGCCTCCAGCGCGCCGGCCAGCAGCGGCACGCGCGCGTCGGCCGCGATCAGGCCCACGGACCCCTCGTTGCGCAGCAACTCCTCGCAGGCGGCCACGACATCGGCCGGGCCCCCGGTGCCGGGGGCCGTGGTCCCGGAGGGTCCGGCGGCCTCGCGGACCTCGAAGAACCCCGGGTTCTCGCGGACCGAGGCCACCGGGGTGAGGCCGGGCGCGATGTGGGGCAGGAGCCGCGAGGCGTACGCGATGACGTCCGTCGGCACACGGAAACCCGCCGTCAGCTCCTCCACGACGGCCTCCCGCTTGCCGAGATGGCGAAGGGCCTCCTCCCAGCTCCGGGTCGCCCAGGGCGTCGTGCCCTGCGCCAGGTCGCCGAGCACGGTCGCCGAACCGGTCGTGCAGCGCCGGCCCACCGCCCGGTACTGCATCGGGGAGAGGTCCTGGGCCTCGTCGAGCACCACGTGCCCGAGCGAGTGCGTGCGCTGGACGAGATCCGTGGCCTCGTCGATCAGTACGGCGTCCGCGGCCGACCACGCGGCGGTCTTCGGCGAGCGCCCCGGCCTGGTCCGGAGGATCGTCCGCTGCTCGTCGTCGGTGAGGATCCCCTCGGCGTGCCCGGCCAGGTACTCCGCGTCGGAGAGCAGCCGCAGGACCAGCCGCGCGGGGTCGACGGGCGGCCAGATCGCCTTGACGGCGGCCTTCACCGCCGTGTTCCGGGCGACGGCGTCCTGCACCCGGTCGTCCGGCGCCTCGCCGGAGCGTTCCATCTGCACCAGCACGGTGTGCGCGATCCGCTGCGGGAGGGCCTCGCGGGCCGCGCCGTACCGGATGTCCCGGTCCAGCAACTCCCGGACGATGGACTCCAGTTCATGGGCCGGTACGCGCCAGCGCCGCGAGCCGCGCACGACCACGACGGGCTCGGTCGGCAGGGTCACGTGCGCGCGGACGGCCCGGCGCAGCACCTCGGCCATCCGCGCGTCGCCCTTGACCACCGCGGCCGCCGCGTCGTCCGTGCCGCGGACCTCCACATGCGCGACCAGGTCGTCGACCGTCGCCTGCCGGACGTCCAACTCGCCGAGCGCGGGCAGAACCTGCTCGATGTAGTGCAGGAAGGACGCGTTCGGCCCGATGACCAGGGTGCCGGTGCGGGCGAGCCGGTCGCGGTGGGCGTACAGCAGATACGCGACGCGGTGCAGGCCGACGGCCGTCTTCCCGGTGCCCGGCCCTCCCTGCACGCAGACCGTGCCGCCCAGACCGGACCGTACGATCTCGTCCTGCTCGGGCTGGATCGTCGCCACGATGTCGCGCATCGGGCCCACGCGGGGGCGCTCGATCTCCTGCTGGAGCAGCTTGCTGGTGGCCTCGGCCTCGGCCGGGTCGGAGAGGTGCTCGTCCTCGTACGCCGTGAGGTCGCCGCCCGTGTATCCGAAGCGGCGGCGCAGCGCGACGTCCATGGGGGTCTTCCTCGAGGCCCGGTAGAACGGCTGGGACACGGGCGCGCGCCAGTCGATGACCATGGGGTCGCCGTTCGCGTCGTGCACGTGGCGGCGCCCGATGTAGAAGCGCTCGCCCCGTGCACCCTCGGCCAGGTCGGCGCCCACCGCGTGCAGGTAGTCGAGGCGGCCGAAGAAGAGCGGGGTGTGGGAGAGGTCGGCCAGGGCCTTGATGCGGTCGTCGATCTGCCGGGCGAGGACTTCCGCGTTGACCCAGTTCGCGGTGACGTCCCGGATGTCGAGCGACTCGACGTCCTCGCGCATGGCACGCAGGGCCGCGCGGGAACCGGCGAGATGGGAGCGCTCACGGGAGAGGGGGCCGTCGGACACGGCGGAGTCGGGCGGGGTGGACACGGGTTTGCCTCCGGGAACCTGCGACGTGCTCGGGCCCGATCGGGCCTGCTGGGTGGCGGTGGGCCGGCCGGTTTCCGTCCGGACGGCGGCGCTCCACGACGGGAGGCGGGCAAGAGCGGAGATTGTAGGCGAGCGGCGGGGCCGGGGGCCAACCGATTTCGAACGGTCCGCGCCGCGCGGGCGGCGGTCCCCGCACCCGTCCCCTAGGGGACCGGTGACGCCGGAGCCCTCCCCGCGGGGGACGGCTCGGCCGGGAGTCGTACGGGGGGACCGCCGAGGTCGGGACCCTGGACCGATGTGGCGGGGGCCCCGGCGACGGACCATGGAGACATGAGTGCAGCGACCTTCACCCCGGCCCATGTCCGTCCCGGTCAGCCGTCCGGAGCGACCGCTCTCCAGGGAAGCCACCGGCACCGGCTCGGCGACGTCCTGCGTGCCGTCAAGGTGTTCGCGGGCACGGCCGTCAACGTGGTGCTCCTCGGTGAGTACGGCGAGGAGGCGGGCGTACGCCGTCGGTAGCCGTCGGCGTCGGGAGCCCGCCGGCCGACGGCCGGACGCGCCCCTCCCCGGCCCGACCCCGCCCCGGACCCACCCGAAACCCGACCCGCCGGTCCCGGCCCCGCCCGGCCCCGGACCCGCCGGTCGCGAGCCGCCGGGCCCCGAGCCGTCCGGTCCCTCACGGCAGTCCGTTCGCCACCGCCCCGCCGGGCCCGCCCCGCGCTCCCGCCCGGTCGAGTGGGCGCACCCCGCCTCCCGAGTGCGCGCGCCGGTGTCCCCGCGCCAGTACGCGAGCCCCGGCCCTCCCGAGTGCACGCCCCGGTGTCATCGCCCGGTCCCGCAGGCCCCGCAGCTCCACCTGCGTGTGCCGTGCCGGGTCGCGCCGGTCAGCTCTCCGTCAGGAGCTCGTCCGCGTCCACGATCCGGTACGCGTAGCCCTGCTCCGCCAGGAAGCGCTGCCGGTGGGCCGCGAAGTCCTGGTCGATCGTGTCGCGGGCCACGACCGAGTAGAAGTGGGCCTGGTGGCCGTCGGCCTTCGGGCGCAGCACCCGGCCGAGGCGCTGGGCCTCCTCCTGGCGCGAGCCGAAGGTGCCCGAGACCTGGATCGCGACCGTGGCCTCCGGCAGGTCGATGGAGAAGTTCGCCACCTTGGAGACCACCAGGACGCTGATCTCGCCCTGCCGGAACGACTCGAAGAGCTTCTCGCGCTGCGAGTTCGGCGTCTCGCCCTTGATGACCGGCGCGTCCAGGTGCTCGCCCAGTTCGTCGAGCTGGTCGATGTACTGGCCGATCACGAGGATCTGCTGCCCCTGGAACTTCCGTACGAGCGCCTCGGTGACCTTCCGCTTGGTCGCCGTCGTCGCGCAGAAGCGGTACTTCTCCTCGGTCTCCGCCGTCGCGTAGGCGAGCCGCTCGGACTCGGTGAGGTTCACCCGCACCTCGACGCAGTCGGCCGGCGCGATGTAGCCCTGCGCCTCGATCTCCTTCCAGGGAGCGTCGAAGCGCTTCGGGCCGATCAGCGAGAAGACGTCGGACTCCCGGCCGTCCTCGCGCACCAGCGTGGCCGTCAGACCGAGCCGCCGCCGGGCCTGGAGGTCGGCCGTGAACTTGAAGACGGGCGCGGGCAGCAGGTGCACCTCGTCGTAGACGATCAGGCCCCAGTCCCGCGAGTCGAACAGCTCCAGGTGCGGGTACACACCCTTCCGCCGCGTCGTCAGCACCTGGTACGTCGCGATGGTGACCGGACGGATCTCCTTGCGCGTACCGCTGTACTCGCCGATCTCCTCCTCGGTCAGCGAGGTCCGCTTCACCAGTTCGTGCTTCCACTGGCGGGCCGAGACTGTGTTGGTGACGAGGATGAGGGTGGTGGCCTTGGCCTCGGCCATCGCGCCGGCGCCGACGAGTGTCTTGCCCGCGCCGCAGGGCAGGACCACGACCCCGGACCCGCCGTGCCAGAAGTTCTCCACGGCCTGCCTCTGGTACGGCCGCAGCGCCCAGCCGTCCTCGGCCAGCCCGATGGGATGCGCCTCGCCGTCCACGTAGCCGGCGAGGTCCTCGGCGGGCCAGCCCAGCTTCAGCAGCGTCTGCTTGATCTGGCCGCGCTCCGAGGGGTGCACGGCCACCGTGTCGGCGTCGATCCGCGCCCCGACGAGCGGGGCGATCCGCTTCGAGCGCAGGATCTCCTCCAGCACCGGCCGGTCCGTGGTGGTGAGCACCAGGCCGTGCGCGGGGTGCTTGGACAGCGTGAGCCGCCCGTAGCGGTCCATCGTCTCGGCGATGTCGACCAGCAGCGCGTGCGGCACCGGGTACCGGCTGTAGAGCACGAGCGCGTCCACGACCTGCTCGGCGTCGTGCCCGGCTGCGCGCGCGTTCCACAGACCCAGGGGCGTCACCCGGTAGGTGTGGATGTGCTCCGGTGCCCGCTCCAGCTCGGCGAAGGGCGCGATGGCGCGGCGGCACTCGCCGGCCAGCTCGTGGTCGACTTCCAGGAGCAGGGTCTTGTCGGACTGGACGATGAGTGGACCATTCACGCGTGCGTCCCCTTCTGCACAGCTGTGCGGTGTGCACGGCCAAACGTCCAGTGTGCCTGATCGCGGGACCCCGCAGCGGTGAACGGGCCGCGCCCCCCGGCGCCCGGGGGAGACCCGGCCGGAGCGGGCCCGGTCAGGCGGGATCGTCGGCCAGCTCCGCGACGCCCGTGATCCGGTGCAGGGGATACGTCCGGACCTCGTCGGCCGTGTGGTCGTACGCCGTGACGAAGCCGCCCTCCACACGGATCGGCGCGATGACCCGCTGGCTGGCCGAGCCCTCGGCGTTGACGTAACCGATCCAGAGGGTGCCGCCGGTGAGGACGGCGGCCTGCACGGTGGCCAGCGTCTCGGCGGAGCTCGTGCGCGGCAGCGCCCCGTTGCCGGCCGGTGCCGAGGACGCCTTGTGCGGGGCCGTGGAGGCAAGGTCACCGGCGCGGATCGCGCGGATCGCGGCGCCCAGCAGCGTGCCGTCCGGCGCCGGCGGGCCGTCGGGGACCGGCTCGGGGGCCGTACGCGGCGGTGTGCGGTGGGCGTGCGCGCGGGTGATCAGCACATCGCCCTCGGCGGACTCGGCGGCCGGTGCGAACCCCATCGCGCGCAGCCCTTCGAGGAGCGCGGCGGGGTCGGCCTGGGCGGCCAGCACCGTCGGCGCCAGGCGGCGCAGGCGCAGGCCGGCCGACCGCTTGTCGGCGAGGATCTCGTTGAGGAGCGAGTCGTCGTCGCAGCGCACGTACGCGGAGGCCGCGCCGATCCGCAGATGGCCGTGCCTGCGGGCCACGTCGTCGATCAGGTAGGCGAGCGGCTGCGGCACCGGCGTACGCGAGTGCGCGGCGAGGAACGCGTGCAGGTCCGACGCCGAGCGTCCCGCGTCCAGGGCCCGTCGCACGGACCCCGGCGTGAAGCGGTAGACCGTCGCGCCGCCCTTGGACTCCACGTCCGCGAGGACACCCAGCGTGTCCGCCAGCGGGCGTTCCAGCGGACCGGGGGCGACCGCCGTCAGGTCCGCCTGGAGCAGCACGTGGTCGAGCGGCTCGGGCAGGAACGGGGCGAGCAGACGGCCGGCCCGCACGGCGTCCGCTGCCGCCTCGGCGGGCGTCCTGGGCTCCGCGGGGGGCGGCGGCGCGTGGTGGCGGTGCGGGACGGGGAGCTTGTCGCCCGGCCCCTCGGGCGCGCCGGGGCCGGACGGGGGCTCCGCCGCGATGCCGAGCAGGGCCCGGCCGTGGGCCGACAGCGCCCCCCGGCCGGTGACGCCCAGGTACTCCGCCTCGGCCAGCGTCCACCCGGCCAGCCTGGACCGCAGGTCGTCCGAGGAGGCCGCGCCGCGCAGGGCGCGCTCCCATCGGAGGCGGGCGACGATGGAGTCGGGGGAGGCGGAGGTGCCCTCGGGAAGCGCGCCGAGGAGTGCCAGTACGCGGTGGCGGACCTCGGGAGCCGCCGAGCGGTCCAGTCCGGGGCCCAGCGCCGACAGGGTGCGCTCCTTGCTGTCGCGGCCGCCGACCAGCCCCGCGGTGCGCGTGGCGCCCAGCCAGGCCGTGGCCAGCCGGGTCCAGCGCTCGGCGGCGGGCAGCTCCAGCCACTCGTCGTGGGCCGGGGTCGCCGCGTACCGCTCGTCGGTCTCCCCGTCCGAGGCCAGCAGGCCCGCCGCGTAGGCGAGTTCGACCCAGAACGCGGCGACCGGCTCCGGCAGGTCCAGGGCCACCGCCGTGCGCTTCAGGTCCCGCACGCTCAGGCCGCCCGCGCGCAGCACGGTCGGGCCGCCCTCGTCCCAGTCCTTGAGGAGTTCCTCGACGGTGGCGAGAGCGGTGTACGCCTGACCGCCCGCGGCGGCGTCGACGACCTGCGGACGGTGGACGGAGGCGGGTTCGACGGCCGGCGGCAGCGGCTCTGTCGTCCGGTGCGCACGCCCCGCGCGCAGGTGCAGGGCGGCCTCGCGGGGCAGGACCACGGTGCCGGGCGCGGTCGGCAGCAGCAGCCCGCGGTCCAGGAGCCAGCGCAGCCGGGGCGCGGGATCGGCGTTCACCTGCCCGTACGGCGGCCCCCAGACCAGCCGGGACAGGACGTCCAGCGCGTCGGGCGGCGCCGTGTCGAGCAGGGCGGCCATCCGGACGCGGTCCGTGAACAGGTCGGTCAGGGCCGCCACCGCCGACACCGCGTCGTGGGTGGTGGGCAGCCCGGCGGCCGTCAGGAGCTCCTGGACGCGGCCGGGCGACATGCCGGCGGTGGCTTCGGCGACCGTCGGGCCGAGACCCGTCGGCGAGGGGTGCTGGGGCACGGGCGCCAGCAGTTCGCGGGCCGTGCGGACCAGCCGGAGCCGGTCGTCGGGACCCCAGACCAGGGCCTGTTCGCGCAGCACCGCCAGCGCGCCGGGGAAGGCCCGGACGACCGCGGGATCGCCCTCGTCCCCGGCCAGCAGGGCGAGGAGCGTGCCGTACGGGGCCGGTTCGGGGGCCACGGCCAGCGCCTCCGCCGTCTGGAGGGCGAACCGGTCGAGCCGCTCCAGCGCGCGGACCACCGAGGCGCGGGTGCCGGCCCGGGTGGCGAGCTGGGTGAGGTCGGTGGGTACCGGGGTGACGAGGTCGGGCCGGGCCCGCAGGAGCGCGGCCAGGGAGGCGTCGTCGCGCGCCCGCAGGTCCTCCGCGAGCGAACGCGGGTGGGCTCCCGAGGCGCCGGTGGCCGCCGCGGGATCCTCGGGTGACTGCTCCTGGACGCTCATCCGATCCACGGTAGCGGGTGGTTCCCCGCCACCGGCCCTCTCGGTGCGAGCCGGAACCGTCCCCGGGGCCGCCGCGGGTGCCCGGCGCGATACCGTCGGTCGCGCGGGGATTTGCAACACGGGCGCCCCGGAGGGGACTTCGTGGGGATCGAGAGCGACCAGCTCGTATTCGACTATCTGAGCCGGGTGGGCGACCTGGCCCAGCAGCGGCAGCTGCCGTCCGGCACCCGGATGCGGCTCGTGTCGGAGCTGCGGGGCGAGATCGACCGGCGGCGGGCGAGGACGGCGGCCGACAGCCCGGCCGCGGTCCGCCGCATCCTGGACCGGCTCGGCAGCCCCGAGACGGTGGTCCTGGAGGCGGGCCGCGACGGGGCCGGCGGCGCGGAACACGACCGGCGGGCCCGGTCCGGCGCCGCCCTGCCCCCGCAGCGGGACAAGGAGCCCGCGCCCCGGTCCGGCCTGCTGCGCCGCGCCGTCCCGAAGCCGCGCCCCGCTGAGCCGGAGACGCCCGCGGAGTCCGGCGGGGCGCCCTCCCCGCCGCACCTCGCCGGTACGGACGAACTCGGGTCGTCCCAGACCGACTGGTGGCGGGTGGAGCGCAGCCCCTTCGGGACGACGGACGCCGTGCCGGGCTTCGTGGGCGGCGTGGAGATCCCCGAGCTGCTCCGGCCGCCGCCGGAGGAGCCGGACGGGAACGGGCCGGGGACCGCGCCGAAGGCGCCGGCGGCCGGGGCGAGGCCCGCGGTGCCCGTCGTCGAGCAGGACGGGCCCGTCGATCCCGGCAGGCGCCGCGGCCGGTTCCTTCCGCGGCTGAGGCCCGTCGGCGGCGGCTGGTCCAACCCGCTCCTGCTGCTGGCCGCCGCGCTCCTGGTGGCCGGCGCGGTCGTCGGCAACCTCGTCCTGCTCGGCCTCGGCTGGCTCATCGCCTACCTGTCGCGGCGGCTCAGCCCCACCGAGTCGAAGTGGGCGGTGCTCGGCGTTCCCGGGCTGGTCGCCGCCGCCGGTGTCACCTGGCTGTGGGGCCGTGCGGAGGGCCGCTGGGGCGCGCCCGTCGCGGAGGGCGCGATGAGCGACGCGGTCGCGGAGACCTGGCCGTGGGTGCTCAGGGGCGCCGCCGTCGCCTCCGCGCTGTACCTGGTGTGGAGGTCGCAGCGGCCGAGGTAGGGCGCGGGACTCCCGTCGATCACGGTCCGGCCCGGCGGGCAGAATGACCCGTATGACTTCGCTCCCGCCGACCGTCGGCTTCGACCTCGACATGACCCTGATCGACTCCCGGCCCGGCATCCGGGCCTGCTACCGGGAGCTGTCCGCGAGGACGGGCACGTACATAGACGCCGACCTGGTCGTGACACGGCTCGGGCCGCCCCTCACGGAGGAGCTGGCCAACTGGTTCCCGGCCGAGGAGGTCGAGGCCGTGGCGGCCGTCTACCGGGAGATGTACCCCTCCCACGCCATCGTCCCCACGCCGGCGATGTCCGGCGCGCGCGAGGCGCTGGCGGCGGTGCGTGCCGTCGGCGGGCGGGCGATCGTCGTCACCGCCAAGTACGAGCCGAGCGCCAGGCTCCACCTCGACCACCTGGGCATCGAGGCCGACGCCCTGGTCGGCGACCTGTGGGCCGAGGGCAAGGCGGAGGCGCTGCGGGCGCACGGGGCGGACGTGTACGTGGGCGACCACACCGGGGACGTGCGCGGCGCGCGTACGGCGGGCGCGCTGTCCGTGGCGGTGGCCACCGGACCCTGCGACGAGCGGGAACTGCGCGCGGCGGGCGCGGACGTGGTGCTCGCCGACCTCACGGAGTTCCCCGCGTGGCTGGCGGGCCACCGGGAGCGGGCGTCCGGAGCCCGGCCGGGCGTCTGACGGGGCCCCGCGGGAGGGGAGCCCCGGCGGCGGGCCGGGTCAGCCGCTCTGCGCCCCGCGGGCGTGGCGGCGTCCCGCGGCGATCGACCGCAGCACCCCCGCCCCTGCGATCAGGAATCCGACACCCATGAGCATGCTCAGGCCGAACATGTAGGTCGGGAAGGGCGTCGTCCCGAGCAGCATCGGGGCCACGGTGACCAGTGTGGCCAGGGCGCCGAGGAAGAAGACGATCGCACCGGCACGGATCAGGCCGTCCCCGGTGGCGGGGGAATTCGCTTGGGTTTCGTCACGCACCCCCTCAGCGTAGTTCCCGGCGGGGCGGGACGGTCCGGCGCCGCCTCCGGAGGCGGGTGCCGGGCGCCGGTGGGGTTGCGGGGTGCCGGGCGTCCGGGAGGCGCGGGGCGCGTGGGCCCGGCACCCCGGTGCGTGGGCCCGGCGTCCCGGTGCCTGCCGGACGACGGGACGGCGGGGAAGGCCCGGGGTGCGGCGTGCGCCCCGGCGCCTGGCAGGACGGCGGCACGGCGGGGCAGGTCCGGTCAGTACCGCGTGCGCACGGGGCGGGTCGGCGCGGACGCTCCCGCGGGGCGGTGCCCGGCCGGGGCGCCGGGAAACGGGTGGAAACGGCTGCCCGCCGGGCGAATACGGCGGAGAGCGCTCCGAAGTCCCTTGCGGGAAACCGGACAAGGGCATTTCTCGGATGCCGCCCGTGCGGAAAGCCGGGAAAGCCGGTAAAGCCGCGGAAACCCGGGCGGGCCGCGGGCGATTCCCGCCGCGTCCGGCGCTTCGCTGGCGCATCGGAACACCCCGGCAGCCAACTCGCGGGTAGACACGGCGGCGTTGGCGGCGCGGCGGAGGCGCCGGCGGCCCCCGGAGCCTGCCGTGCCAGGCGCGTCCGGGACCTCGACCGGCCGTCCCTGCAGACACTTTGAGCCCACTCCCCATCAGGGGTGGGCCTTCTCCGTTTTCTCAGGTGAACGAGTGGGGAGAGCCCCGGTAGGCTGGTTCAAACGGTTGGCCTTGTGTAGCGGAAGTGGGTGTGTGCTTTGCCGACTGGCAAGGTCAAGTGGTTCAACAGCGAGAAGGGCTTCGGCTTTCTCTCCCGTGACGACGGCGGCGACGTCTTCGTCCATTCCTCGGTCCTGCCCGCCGGAGTCGAAGCTCTCAAGCCGGGCCAGCGCGTGGAGTTCGGAGTGGTCGCCGGTCAGCGCGGCGACCAGGCCCTCTCCGTGACGATCCTGGACCCCACGCCCTCCGTCGCGGCCGCACAGCGCCGCAAGCCGGACGAACTGGCCTCCATCGTCCAGGACCTGACGACCCTCCTGGAGAACATCACGCCCATGCTGGAGAAGGGCCGCTACCCGGACAAGGCGTCCGGGAAGCAGATCGCCGGCCTGCTCCGTGCCGTCGCCGACCAGTTGGACGTCTGACCGGGCGGGCACGCGCGGACGCGCCCGGACCGGGGGCACCGGCAGCGGTGGCCCCCGGCCGGCACGGGCACACCGCGCGAGGTCTCAGGGGAAGGCCAGCGCGTCCGGGGCGAGCGCGGGGACCAGCCCCTCCGCCGCCGCGCGGGCGAGCAGTCCGCGGACCGCGGCGTAGCCGTCCTCGCCGAGGTCGGCCGTGAACTCGTTGACGTACAGGCCGATGTGCTGGTCGGCCACCGCGGGGTCCATCTCCTGGGCGTGGTCGAGGACGTAGGCGCGCGACGCCGACGGGTCGTCCCAGGCCGCGCGGACCGAGGCGCGGGCGGCGGAGGCCAGCCCGCGCAGCGCCTCGGCGCCCAGGGACCGCTTGGCGATGATCGCGCCGAGCGGGATGGGCAGCCCGGTGGTGGCCTCCCAGTGCTCGCCCATGTCGGCCAGCTTGTGCAGTCCGTAGTCGCGGTAGGTGAAGCGGGCCTCGTGGATGACGAGTCCCGCGTCCACCTTCCCGTCCCGTACGGCGGGCATGATCTCGTGGAACGGCAGCACGACGACCTCGCCGACCCCGCCCGGCACGGTGTCCGCGGCCCACAGCCTGAACAGCAGGTACGCCGTCGACCGCTCGCTCGGCACGGCGACCGTGCGCCCGGTGAGGTCGGTGCCCGGCTCCCGGGTGAGGACCAGCGGGCCGCAGCCGCGCCCGAGAGCGCCCCCGCAGGGCAGCAGCGCGTACTCGTCGAGCACGTACGGCAGCACGGCGTACGAGACCTTCAGGACGTCGAACTCACCGCGTTCGGCCATGCCGTTGGTGATGTCGATGTCCGCGAACGTCACGTCCAGCGCGGGCGCGCCGGCGATGCGGCCGTGCGCCCAGGCGTCGAAGACGAAGGTGTCGTTCGGGCAGGGGGAGTAGGCGATCTTCAGCGGGTCAGTGGGTGCGGTCATGTCGGTTCCAACTCTCCAGTACGGGTGCCAGCTTCCCGAACGCCCCGGTGAGTACGGCGAGGGCCTCGCCGATCCGCCAGGCGGCGCGGTCGCGGGGGCCGACGGGGTTGGACACGGCACGGACCTCCAGTACGGGCACGCCGTGCGCGGCGGCGGCCTCCGCGACCCCGAAGCCCTCCATCGCCTCCACGAGCGCCTCCGGATGCCGCCTGCGCAGTTCGGCGGCGCGCCCGGCGCTGCCGGTCACGGTGCTGACGGTGAGGACGGCCCCGGTGAGCGCTCCCGTGGCGGCCGCGGCCTCCCGTACGAGTGACGCGGGCGGGACGTGCGTGACGACCCCGAACCCCAGTTCGGTGACCGGGACGAAGCCGTCGGCGGTCTCGGCGCCGAGGTCCGCGGCGGTGATCCGGTCGGCCACCACGAGCGAGCCGACCGGCGCGTCGGGCGGGAACCCGCCGCCGATCCCGGCGCAGACGACCAGGTCGTACGGGGCTCCGCCGAGCGAGGCGGCGGCGAGCGCGGCACCCGCCGAGGCGGCCGCGGCGGCGGGACCCACCCCCGCGGCGAGCAGGTCGGCCGCGAAGGGGCCGTCCCCGGAGCGCGCCGGACCCGGCGCGCCGGGCAGCGCCACACTCCGCAGGACCACGCCGGGGGCCACGCGCTCGCGCGCCGGCGCCGGGAAGGCCGCGGCCACCGCGTCCCGCTCGGCGGGGACCGCGGTGGCTACGAGGACGCGCATTCGGGACCGACCGCCCGGCTCAGGCGTCGGCGTTCTCGAGCTTGAAGTTCCACACGCCCCGGTACGCGCCGGCCTTGTCCTGCTGGACGACGCTGATGTAGATCGTCTTCGGGGCGGCCTGGCCCTGCTGGTCGGCGAAGAGGTCGACGCCCTCGAAGGCGTAGTACGTCTTCTTGAACGGGGACGTGACCTGCTGGCCGTTGAGCCACAGGGCCCAGCCCTCGTCCGCGATCTCCGGGTCGACACCGATCCGCAGCGTCTCGCCCTGCGGGACGCTGATCGTGTCGGAGGCCTTCTTGAGGGCGCACTTCGTCGCTTCCTCGCGGCTGATCTTCTCGCCGTCGTTGTAGCACTCGGCCTCGGTGCTGACCGAGTGCGAACCGACCGTGACGGTGGCCATCGGCGTCGGCTTGTCACAGGCGGACAGGACGAGAAGTCCGGCGGAAACGGCGCCGGCGGCGGCGACGGCGCGGCGGCGGCGCGCAAGGGGACGCTGGGAGCTCATGCCCGAAGGCTATCGGGCGCGTCCCGCAGCCCGGCTACGCGGGTGCGCTACGCGGCGCGCCGCGCCCCGGATCACGCCACACGGGCCTGTCGGCGGCCGCCCTGCCGCGCCGCGCCGAGCAGCCCGCGGACCGTCGAGAGCCAGCCGATCGCGATGATCGCGGCGGCCACCGAGAGCCCCAGCGTGCCGTTGAGCGGCAGCGCGATGCCGATCGCCCCGCCGAACACCCAGGCCATCTGGAGCAGCGTCTCCGAGCGCGCGAACGCCGAGGTCCGCACCAGCTCGGGCACGTCCCGCTGGATCAGGGCGTCCAGCGACAGCTTGGACAGCGCCTGCGCGAACCCGGCGAACGCCGCGAGCACCGCCACCAGGACCACGCCGAAGAACACCGCTGCGGTGATGGCCACGGCGAGCACCGCCGCGACCACCGTCACGATGATCAGCTCCGGGGCCCGGGACCGCAGGGCCGCGCCGACCGCCGTGCCCAGCGCGTTCCCCACGCCCGCGGAGACGCCCACGATGCCCAGCGAGACCGCCGCGCTGGCGCCCGCCAGCGGATGCTCGCGCAGCAGGAACGCCAGGAAGAAGATCAGGAACCCGGAAAGGCAGCGCAGCGAGGCGTTCGCGGCCAGCGCGTGGGTGACCGCCGTGCCGACCGTGCGCAGCCCAGGCCGCTTGGGCGGCTTCAGGTGCGGCCCGTGCAGGTGCTTCTCGTCCGCGGCCAGCAGGGCCGTGTCCTCGCCCTTCGCCGAGTCCACCTTCCGGGGCAGCGAGAACGACAGGATCGTGCCCGCCACGAAGATCACGAAGGCGCCGTAGAGCGGATACCGCGGCCCGAGTGCCTGGAGCCCCGCCCCGATCGGAGCGGCCACACCGGTGGCCAGGAGCCCGCCCAGAGTCACCCGCGAATTCGCCTTGACCAGCGAGAACGTGGGTGGCAGGAGCCGGGGCACCACGGCGCTCCTGACCACGCCGTATGCCTTCGACGCCACCAGGACGCCGAGCGCGGCGGGGTACAGCTCGATGCCGCCCGTGACGACCGCGCCCGACAGCAGCAGGGCCAGGAACGCGCGGGCCAGCATCGCGCCCGCCATGGCGGCCCTGCGGCCGTGCGGCAGACGGTCCAGCAGCGGCCCGATCACGGGGGCGAGCAGCGTGAAGGGCGCCATCGTGATCGCGAGGTAGAGCGCGACCCGGCCGCGCGCCTCGTCCGTGGGGACCGAGAAGAACACCGTCGAGGCGAGCGCCACGGTGATCATCACGTCACCGGCGCCGTTCACTCCGTGCAGTTCGATCAGCTTGCCGAGGCCCGACTCGCCAGCGCCGTGCGCGTGCGTCGCCTTCCTGATGCCCTTGGCCGTCCCGGTGAACGGCAGACGCAGGGCACGCCCGACGGAACGGACGGCCCCGCGCACCGGGCCCGATCCGCCTGTCCGTCCCGCCCCGGCACCACCGATCCCGGTGGCACCGTGGGGCGACCTTGCGGCTGCCACTACGTCATAGTGCCCCGAGAAGGGCGAACGTAGTGCGGTTACCGCGCGTATAGGGGCTGAGTGGACGTCGTGAGCCGCCGCCCGGGGCCCGAAAGAGTGGGCCGGCGGAGCCACGCCGCGCGGTCGCGAAGAGACCGCGGTGTAGGCCCAGCGCCGACAAGACGGTAGCGTGCGTAACGCGCCCGCGGCAGTTGTTCTCGGCCGCGCGCCTCTCGGCCATCCCGCAGAATGGATGACGTAGGCGCGCCCGAGTGCGATCGGGCGCGGACGTCGACGCGGCCCCCTGGTCCGCTCCGTCCGCACCCCGTCGAGGGATGGCGCACCCGTGAGACGGCGTAGGAGAGAAGCGATACCTGTGAGCGCGACAACGCGAAGCCGGACCCCCGACCGTCTGTGCGCCGAGGCAGTCGGCCTCGCCCGGGCCGCCGCCGAGGAGGCCGCAGCGCCCGGCGTCGTCGGGGAGCACGCGGGGATGGTCAGCGAAGGGGACCGCGTCGTCACGCACTTCTTCGAGTGCAAGGAGATGGGCTACCGGGGGTGGCGCTGGGCGGTGACCGTGGCCCGGGCCTCCCGGGCGAAGGTCGTCACGCTCGACGAGACCGTGCTGCTGCCCGGCACGGACGCGCTGCTCGCCCCCGAGTGGGTGCCGTGGAGCGAGCGCCTGCGGCCCGGGGACATGGGCCCGGGCGACCTGCTCCCCACGGACGCCGAGGACCTGCGGCTGGAGCCCGGCTACTCCGGCGAGGACGAGCCCGCGCCGAACTCGTTCGCCGAGGAGCCCGCCGACGCGGACGACACCGCGGCCGCGCAGCCGCTGATCCCGCCGGCCGTGCCCACCCGCGGCTCGATCACCTCCGTCGCCGAGGAACTCGGCATGCGGCGGGCCCGTGTGCTGTCCCGGTACGGGCTGCACGTCGCGGCCGACCGCTGGGAGGAGACCTACGGGCCCAAGTCGGCGATGGCCCAGGCCGCCCCCGCCACCTGCGTGAGCTGCGGTTTCCTCAACCCCATCGGCGGATCGCTCGGCCAGGCCTTCGGCGTCTGCGCGAACGAGTTCTCCCCCGCGGACGGACGCGTGGTCTCCCTGTCCTACGGCTGCGGAGGGCACTCCGAGGCCGCCGTCGTGCCGAAACCGCCGCGTCCCGCCGAGCCGGTGGTCGACGAGACCCGGGTGGACCCCTTCCCGCTGCGGCCCTCGCCGGACTCGGGTTCCGTGCCGCTCACCGCGGACGAGGAGTCGTCGGAGTTCGGCCACTCCTGAGGCCCGCGCGGTACGGAGCGGGCCCGGTTCGCCCGCCGCGGGCCGAAGCGGCGCGCGCCGTCGGTCCCGCGCTCCCCACCGACCCGCGCCCCGTCCGGCCGTCCCCGCGACCCGTCCGGCCGGTCCCGCCGGTCCTCGGCCGGCCCTGTTCGTCCCGGCCGTCCCGCACCCGTCGGCGCGCGGCCGCATGCCCCGCTGCCGGCCGGGCATGCGCACCCCACCCCGCGCGGTACCTTCTTGCGGCGACCGGGCCACCGCGTGCGGACGTACAACGCGAGAGGGAGAGTGAACCGTGAGCAAGTTCGTGCGGCCGGCGGCCGAGGGCGCGGACCCCTTCGGAACGGCACGACTGCGACGCGGGGTGCTCGACGCCTGGGCGACGAGCCCGGCGCGGTTCCGTGAGGACGCCAACGCCGAGGAGGACCTCGTCCTCGGCGGCTACCGGGACCGGCTGGTGGTCGAACTCGCGCAGAACGCCGCCGACGCCGCGGCCCGGGCCGGCGTCCCCGGACGCCTCAGGCTCACCCTCCGCGACGGCGTCCTCGCCGCCGCCAACACCGGCGCCCCGCTCGACGCGACCGGCGTCGAGTCGCTCTCCACGCTGCGGGCCTCCGCCAAGCGGGACGCCCACGACGGCACGGTCGGCCGCTTCGGCGTCGGCTTCGCGGCCGTGCTCGCCGTGACGGACGAGCCCGCCCTGCTGGGACGGCACGGCGGCGTCCGCTGGTCGCTCGCCGAGGCCCGCGAACACGCCACGGACATCGCCCGGCACAGCCCCGGCCTCGGCGGCGAACTCCGCCGCCGCGAGGGTCACGTCCCGCTGCTGCGGCTGCCCTTCGCCGCCGAGGGCAGCGCCCCGGACCCGTACGACACGGTCGTGGTCCTGCCGCTGCGGGACCCGGCGGCCGAGAGCCTCGCCGAGCGGCTGCTCGACGGGATCGACGACGCGCTGCTGCTCGCGCTGCCCGGCCTCGACGAGGTCGTCGTCGAGACCGGCGACGGCGACGTCCGTACGATCCGGCGGCTCGCCGACCCGGAGGGCGACGGCCTGGCCGTCGAGGACTCACGGGACGGCACGACCCGCTGGCGCACGGTCTCCGCCCACGGGCCGCTGGACGCCGCGCTGCTCGCGGACCGGCCCGTCGAGGAGCGGCTGCGCCCTCACTGGTCGGTCACCTGGGCCGTTCCGGTGGACGCGGACGGCACCCCGGCCGCACCCCGCACCAGCCCCGTCGTGCACGCGCCGACCCCCAGCGACGAGGCGATCGGCGTGCCCGCGCTGCTCATCGCCTCCCTGCCGCTCGACACCACCCGCCGGCACGCGGCGCCGGGCCCGCTCACCGACTTCCTGGTGGAGCGCGCGGCCGACGCGTACACGGAACTGCTCGCCGGCTGGCGTCCGGTGACCCCCGGGATCATCGGACTCGTGCCGGGCCCGCTCGGCAAGGGCGAGCTGGACGGCGCCCTGCGGCGGGCGATCCTCGACCGGCTGCCGCGTACGGCCTTCCTGCCGCCCGCGGTCGACCCCGGCGAGGACGCGGACCTGCCCGAGGCGCTGCGCCCCCGCGACGCCGAGGTGGTGGAGGGCGCGGGCGCCGAGACCGTGCAGGTCCTCGCCGAGGTCCTGCCCAGCCTGCTGCCCGCCGGCCTCGAACGACGTGCGGAGCTGCGGACGCTGGGCGTGGCACGCGTACCCCTGACGGAGGCCGTCGACCGGCTGGCCGGGCTGGAGAAGGACCCCCAGTGGTGGCGCCGGCTCTACGACAGCCTGGCCGGGCTCGACCCCGACCGGCTCTCCGGGCTCCCGGTGCCGCTCGCCGACGGGCGGACCACGATCGGCCCCCGGCAGGTCCTGCTGCCGACGGACGGCGGGGTGCGGACCGCACCCGACGCCCTCGCGCGCCTCGGCCTGAAGGTCGCCCACCCGGACGCCGTCCATCCGCTCCTGGAGAAGCTGGGCGCCCTGCCCGCCACCCCGCGCGCCGTCCTCACCACCCCGCAGGTGCGCGCGGCCGTCGCGGCCTCCCTGGACGACGACGGCGGAGCCTGGGAGCAGGACACCCCCGACGCCGAGGAACTGGCCGACACCGTCCTCGGGCTCGTCCGCGACGCCGCGCTCGAACCCGGCGAAGAGGCCTGGCTCGGCGCCCTCGCCCTCCCCGACGACGAGGGCGAACTCGTCCCGGCCGGTGAACTGGTGCTGCCCGGCAGTGACTTCGCCCAGGTCATCAGGGAGGACGAACTCGCCTTCGTGGACGCCGAACTGGCCGAACGCTGGGGCGAGCAGCCGCTCGCGGCCTGCGGGGTGCTGGCCGGCTTCGCCCTCGTACGCGCCACCGACGTCGTCCTTGACCCGGACGAACTGGAGCCGCGCGACGGCGACTTCGCCGAGCCCGACGACGCCGGGCTGCTGGACGCGGTCGACGTGTGGTGCGAGGACGTCCTCGACCGGCTGCCGGAATCGCCGGTGCCGCCCGTCGCCACCGAGATCGTCGCCGTACGGGACCTCGACCTGGTGGACGACGAGCGGTGGCCCCAGGCGCTGGCCCTGCTCTCCCGGCCGCCGCTGCGGGACGCCCTCACCCAGCCCGTCCGGCTGCTGCTGCCGGACGGGACGCACGAGACCGTCCGCCCGTACACCGCCTGGTGGCTGCGGGGCCATCCGGTCCTCGGCGGCCGGCGCCCGGCCGGACTGCGGGCCGACGGCGGCGACCCGCTCCTGCACGGCCTGTACGACCCCGCCGACGCCGCGGGCTTCGACGACGAGCAGGTGCTGCGGGCTCTCGGGGTGCGCACGTCGGTGGCCGCCCTGCTCGCCGAGCCCGGTGGCGCCGCCGAGCTGCTCGACCGGCTCGCCGACCCCGACCGCGAGGTCTCGGCCGCCCAACTGCACGCCCTGTACGGGGCGCTGGCCGAGCTGGACCCGGAGCAGGTCACCCTGCCGGACGACCTGCGGGCCGTGGTGGACGGCCGGGTGGTCGTGGTGGACGCGGCCGACGCCGTGGTGGTGGACTCGCCGGACCTGCTGCCGTTCACCGAGGGCGTGCCCCTGCTGCCGGTACGGCCCGCGCTGGCCGGCGACCTCGCCGAGCTGTTCCAGGTGCGGAGGCTGAGCGAGTCCGTCGCGGGCGAGGTGACGAGCGAGGGCGCCGAGCACGAGGTGCCGGAGTCCGTGCGGGCGCTGCTGGGGCCCTCGACGCCCACGACGTACGTGGAGCACGAGGAACTGTTCGTCGGCGGTACCGAACTCGACTGGCGCCGGCCCCGCGACGGCGTGCTGCACGCCGCCACCCTGGAGGGCGTCGCCGCGGGCCTCGCGTGGGCGACCGGTCAGTGGCCGCGCCGCTTCGAGGTCGCCGCGCTCCTGGAGGACCCTTCCAGGACGGCGGAGTTGGAGCGGGACCGCTGGTTCGACTGAGGGGTCGGCGGGGCGCCGGCCAGGTGTTCGCGGGGGTCCGCCGGGTGCCTGGAACGGCGCCCGGGGCCCGGTCGGTGACGACCTTGGTCACGTGTACGCAAAATCTTCACTCGGCGTACAACCATTGGCCTCTCCTGTAGATCTGATCACTTGAGTCAACAGGCTCCCCATCACTCGGGCCGCGACGTGAAGACGACCACCGTCGCGGTCCCTCTCCACACAGGGGAACGCATGCGCATACGTGCCACCGTGGCCGCCGTCACCGGCGCCCTGGCCCTTTCCGCCCTCGCTGTTCCGGCAGCGCAGGCCGACAACTCCGCCGTCTCCTGGGCGGACGCCGGCAAGCTGCGCGCCGCGGCCGTGTCCAAGGCGGGTTCCGCCAAGGCCGCGGTCCGTGCCGCCGCCGCGGCGGAGATCACCTTCTCCGACGTCAAGGTGAACAACGGCAAGGCCATCCCTGTCGGCATCACGAAGCACGTCGCCGTCCCGTCGACGTTCACCGTGACGCACAGCGCCGACGTCGCGCTCGACGACTTCCTCACCGGCGCCTACATCTACAAGGGCTCCTTCGACGAACCGGACAACTGGCTCCTGGGCGTCGAGCAGGCCGACTGCACCCCCACCTCGGCGACCACCGCGAGCTGCGCGGGCGACGTCGACATCTTCCCCGGTGACGACGAGCTGCTGAACTCGGACGCCGGTTCCTGGACCGTGGGCGCGCTGGCCGTCGACGCCAACGACGGCTCGCTCCTCGGCGACCAGGGCGGCTTCGGCAAGGTCTCGGTCCAGCGCTACTCGAAGCTGACCGTGAACGCCTCCCCGGAGCCGGTCAAGAAGGGCAAGACCATCACGGTCACCGGTGCCCTGACCCGCGCCAACTGGGAGACGCACAAGTACGCGGGCTACACCGTCCAGCCGGTGAAGCTCCAGTTCAAGAAGAAGGGCACGACCAGCTACGTGACCGTCAAGACGGTCACCTCCAGCTCCACGGGTGCCCTGAAGACCACGGTCAAGGCCGCCGCCGACGGCTACTTCCGCTACAGCTTCGCGGGCACCTCGACCACGCCGGCGGTCAGCGCCGCGGGCGACTTCGTCGACGTGCAGTAGTACCGGCACCAACCAGTCCGACGGCCCCGCACCCCACCCAGGAGCGCGGGGCCGCCGCCCTTCCACCCGAAGCCGGGCACGCGCCCACCCCGAGAGGGCGCGAGCAACCGAGAGCGGGCCCCGCCGGGCACGCGCCGACCCCAAGGGGGGCGCGGGGAACGGCGCGAGTAACCAGAAGCGACGGCCCCCGCCGGGCACGCGCCGACCCCAAGGGGGGCGCGGGGAACTGCGCGAGTAGCCAGAAGCGACGGCCCCCCGTCGGGGACGCGCCACCCCGAGAGGGGCGCGAGTAGCCGAGAGCGGGGGCCCGCGCCGGGCACGCGCTCACCCCGAGGGGGGGCGCGGGGAACGGCGTGCCAAGCCCCGGCGCACCCGCACCCCCACCCGCACCCGCACCCGGAGGCCCCCGCCCAACCCGGCGGAGCGCTCACTCCCGGATGTGCCGGTCCACCCACCGCCACACGAACTCCAGCGTCACCGCCCCCACCGCGGCGATCCCCACCGCGGTCCACGGCATGGTCGTCCCCACCAGCCTCAGCGCGAAGAAGTCCTGGAGCCACGGCACCACGAGCACGATCAGGAACCCGAGCCCCATCGCCGCGACGAGGCAGATCCGCCACCACGTGTAGGGGCGGGCGACGATGGCCAGCACCCACATGGAGACCAGGAAGAGCGTCAGCGTCGCGGCACTCGTCTCCGCCTCCAGCGACCCCTCTCCCGTGTAGTGGTGACGGGCGACCAGGTAGGTGACGAAGGTGGCCACCGCCGCCACGACCCCGCCGGGGATCGAGTACCGCATGACCCGGCGCACGAAGTGCGGTCTGGCCCGCTCCCTGTTGGGCGCGAGGGCGAGGAAGAACGCCGGGACGCCGATCGTCAGGGTCGACAGCAGGGTCAGGTGCCGCGGCAGGAACGGGTACTCCACCTGCCAGCACACGACGAGCACCGCCAGCAGCACCGAGTACACCGTCTTGACCAGGAACAGCGTCGCGACCCGCGTGATGTTGCCGATGACCCGGCGGCCCTCGGCGACCACCGAGGGCAGCGTCGCGAAGCTGTTGTTCAGCAGCACGATCTGCGCCACCGCCCGGGTCGCCTCCGAGCCCGAACCCATCGCCACACCGATGTCGGCGTCCTTGAGGGCGAGCACGTCGTTCACGCCGTCGCCGGTCATGGCCACGGTGTGGCCGCGCGACTGGAGGGCGCCCACCATGTCGCGCTTCTGCTGCGGGGTGACCCGGCCGAAGACCGTGCCCTCGTCGAGCGCCTTCGCCATCTCCTCCCGCTCGGCCGGCAGCCGGCGCGCGTCGACGGTCGCGCCCGCACCGGGCAGGCCGAGCTTGGCGGCGACCGCGCCGACCGACACGGCGTTGTCGCCGGAGATCACCTTGGCCCGCACGTCCTGCTCGGCGAAGTAGCGCAGGGTGTCCGCGGCGTCCGGGCGCAGCCGCTGTTCGAGGACGACGAGCGCGACGGGCCCGGCGCCCTCGTGCACCCGTGGGTCGTCGAGGTCCCGGGCCGCCCGGGCCAGCAGCAGCACGCGCAGCCCCTGCTCGTTCAGCTGCTCGGTCCCGGCGAGCGCGGGGTCCCCCTCGGGCAGCAGCACGTCCGGGGCGCCCAGCAGCCAGGTACTCGACGTGCCGTCGCCCTCCTCGAAGGAGGCCCCGCTGTACTTGCGCGCGGAGGAGAAGGGCAGCGCCCCGGTGGTGCGCCAGTCCCCGGGGGCCGGGTAGCTGCCGATGATCGCCTCGAGCGAGGCGTTGGGGCGGGGGTCCGAGGAGCCGAGAGCGCCCAGGACCCGGCGCAGGTACGCCTCGTCCGCGCCCTCCAGCGGGCGCAGCCCGGTGACGTCCATGCCGCCCTCGGTGAGGGTGCCCGTCTTGTCGAGGCAGACCGTGTCGACCCGGGCCAGGCCCTCGATCGCCGGCAGCTCCTGGACGAGGCACTGTTTCCGGCCAAGGCGGACGACACCGATCGCGAAGGCGACGGAGGTCAGCAGGACCAGGCCCTCGGGGACCATGGGCACGATGCCGCCGACGGCCCGCGCGATCGAGTCCTTGAAGTCGTTGTCCTTGCTGACGAGCTGGGTGACGGCCAGTCCCACGGCGGCCGGGATCAGCATCCAGGTCACGTACTTGAGGATCGTGGAGATGCCCGTGCGCAGCTCGGAGTGGACCAGGGTGAAACGGCTCGCCTCCTCGGCGAGCTGGGCGGCGTACGCCTCGCGGCCCACCTTCGTCGCGGTGAAGGCGCCGCCGCCCGCCACCACGAAGCTGCCCGACATGACCGGGTCCCCGGGCTGTTTGACGACCGGGTCCGCCTCGCCGGTGAGCAGCGACTCGTCGATCTCCAGGCCGTCGGCCTCGGCGCACTCGCCGTCCACGACGACCTTGTCACCGGGCCCGATCTCGATCAGGTCCCCCAGCACGATCGCGGAGGTGCCGACCTCGGTCGCCGTCCCGTCCCTGCGCACGGTCGGCCGGACCTCGCCGATCACGGCCAGCGAGTCCAGGGTCTTCTTCGCGCGCAGTTCCTGGACGATGCCGATCCCGGTGTTCGCGATGATCACGTAGCCGAACAGGCTGTCCTGGAACGGCGCGACGAACATCATGATCAGCCAGAGCACGCCGATGATCGCGTTGAACCGGGTGAAGACGTTCGCGCGGACGATGTCCGTCATGGAGCGGCTGCTGCGGACCGGGATGTCGTTGACCTCGCCCCGCGCGACGCGCACCGACACCTCGGCCGCGGTGAGACCCCTCGCCCGCGGGGGGCCTCCCGGTACCGGGACGGGATGCACAGGGTCGAGTTCGGCACCCGCGTCGATGTGCGTCATGCATCCGACGTTACGGGTGGATTCGGGCCTTCACCCGCCGAGTGCGGCAAACATCCGACCAGCGGAGGACCCGGGCTCCTGCCGTGGGTGGAGACGCGCCCGCGGAACCCCTACTGCGCCGCGGGGCCGGCGGTGCCGGAGGCGGAGGCCGCCGCGGCGGCCCTGTCGCGTGCGATCGCCGCGTCCCGGCCGCGGACGTACCAGATGCCGATCAGGCCGAGGCCCGCGCCGGCCAGACAGGTCCACAGCCACCACAGGTGGCCGTGGTCGTCGAACCAGCCGTAGAAGGGCAGCTGCGCCAGGAAGAGGACGAACCAGAGGATCGTGCCGCCGGTGATGGTGGCGACCACGGGACCCTCCAGGGGTTCGGGTGCCTCGTGCTTGGGGGTCCACTTCGCCATGTGCACAGCTTACGAGGCCGCGGACGCCGGCTCTCGGGCCGGCTGGGGAGCCGGGCGCCCCAACGGTCTACGCGCGGAGATAGCGATTTGGACCTCATATGTTCATACTGAAACTGCCCGGTTCTGGCCACTTCTGTTCGTATGAAACACCAAAGGAACCCCTCGGGGAGTCCTCAGGTGGCCGGACGGTGGCGAGGCTCGATCACTTCCCCCGCTTCCCTCGCACGTTTGAGGTCCCCGCATGCCCACCTCGGCCCCCGCCAAGGCCTCCTCGCCGGAGCAGCCGGACCCCCGGTCCGTCCACGGCGTCCTCGACCGCCACTTCAAGATCTCCGAGCGCGGCAGCACCCTGCCGCGCGAGATCCGCGGTGGTTTCGCCACCTTCTTCGCGATGGCCTACATCATCGTGCTGAACCCGATCATCCTGGGCAGCGCGAAGGACATGTACGGGCACCAGCTCGACAACGGGCAGCTGGTCACCGCGACCGCGCTGACCGCCGCGTTCACCACGCTCCTGATGGGCGTCATCGGCAATGTGCCGATCGCGCTCGCCGCCGGTCTCGGCGTGAACACCGTCGTCGCCCTCCAGCTCGCCCCGCGGATGTCCTGGCCCGACGCCATGGGCATGGTGGTGCTCGCCGGCTTCGTGGTGATGCTCCTGGTGGCCACCGGACTGCGCGAGCGCGTGATGAACGCCGTCCCGCTCGGCCTGCGCAAGGGCATCGCGATCGGCATCGGCCTGTTCATCATGCTGATCGGCCTCGTGGACTCGGGCTTCGTCTCGCGCATCCCCGACGTCGCCCAGACGACCGTGCCGCTCCAGCTCGGCACGGGCGGGCACCTCACCGGGTGGCCCGTCCTGGTCTTCGTGCTCGGCACGCTCCTCACGCTCGCGCTGATCGTGCGCAAGGTGCCCGGCGCCATCCTCATCTCGATCGTCGCCATGACGGTCCTGGCCGTCGTCATCAACGCGGTCGCCACGGTGCCCTCCTGGGGCCTGACCACCCCGAAGTGGCCCGGCAACCCGGTGGCCAGCCCCGACTTCGGGCTCGTCGGCGAGGTCAGCCTCTTCGGCGGCTTCGGCAAGGTCGGCGTGCTGACCGGCGTGCTCTTCGTCTTCACCGTGCTGCTGTCGTGCTTCTTCGACGCGATGGGCACGATCATGGGCATCGGCGACGAGGCCAGGCTGACGGACGCCGCGGGCAACATGCCCGGCATCAACAAGGTGCTCTTCGTCGACGGCATCGCCGTCGCGGCGGGCGGCGCGACCTCGTCCTCGGCCACCACCTGCTTCGTGGAGTCCACGGCCGGGGTCGGCGAGGGGGCGCGCACCGGCTTCGCGAACGTCGTCACCGGCGGGCTCTTCGGCGTCGCCCTGTTCCTGACGCCCGTCGCCACGATGGTCCCGTCGCAGGCCGCCACGCCCGCCCTGCTCGCGGTCGGCTTCCTGATCATGTCCGGCTCGATCCGCCAGATCGACTGGAGCGACTACACGATCGCCATCCCGGCGTTCGTGACCATGACGATGATGCCGTTCACGTACTCGATCACCAACGGCATCGGCATGGGCTTCATCACGTTCGTCGTGCTGCGCCTCGCGGTCGGCCGCGGGCGTGAGGTGCCGGTCGCGATGTACGTCGTGGCGGCGGTGTTCGGCTTCTACTACCTGATGCCGGCGCTGGGTCTGACGTGACGCGGCCGACGGCTCACGTCACGCCGTAGAACTTCTCCGTCTCGTCGACCGCGGTCTGGAACCGCTCGTCGAAGTCATCCCGAATGAGCGTCCGGACGACATAGTCCTGGACGCTCATTCCCCTTTTGGCCGCATGGTCGCGGAGCCGGTCTAGCAGCTCCCCGTCTATCCGCAGGCTGAGCACGCTGGTCCCCATGCTTACGAGAGTCGCCGTCCGACCGCGCCGCGGTTCACTTTCCGCGCCCGTCTCACTCATATGGGTGATGAATGCGGGAGTGGGGGATTCGCGGCCCGGAGTCGCGGGCACGCGTCCGCTCCCGGTGGTCCCCACCCGGCCGCCGGTCCCCGTCGGGCCCCGACGGCCTCCGCCGGCCCCGCAGCCCCGAGCCCCGGACGTCAGCGCGCCGGACGCCCCTCGGCCCGTGCCCTTCCGCGGCCCGTTCCGTCCCGCGTCCTCGAAGGCGGCTCGGGGTGGCCCGGAAGCCGCCTCGAGGGCCGCTCGGGCGGCGCCCCCCGAGTGGTCTTTAGGGAGAGTAATGAGTTACTCTAAAGAACATGCCTGACCTCACCCATGGCGACGACGCCGCCGCCGTGAACTCCCTGCGGTCCGCCGTGATGCGCCTGTCCCGCCGGCTCAAGCACCAGCGGGTCGACGAGTCGCTGAGCCCCACCGAGATGTCGGTGCTCGGCACCCTCGCCCGCTGCGGCACGGCCACCCCGGGCGAACTCGCCCGCAAGGAGCACGTGCAGCCGCCCTCGATGACCCGCATCGTGGCGCTCCTGGAGGCCAAGGGCCTGGTCAGGCTGGACCCCCACCCCGAGGACCGCCGCCAGAAGGTCGTCACGCAGACCGAGCAGGCCGAGGCCATGCTCGCCGAGAGCCGCCGCCGGCGGAACGCGTGGCTGGCCTCCATGGTCGACGGTCTCGACGAGGACGAGTGGGCGAAGCTGCGCGAGGCCGCCCCCGTCCTGGAGAAGCTCGCGCACCTGTGACCACCGGCGACCGTGCCACCCCACGAACACCGCGAACACCCACGAACACCCACGAGCACGGCCCCGCCGGAGCGGCACCCACACCCCGAACACCGTCCGCCGAAGGAGGCGAGCCCTTTTGAGTACGGGATCCGGAGCAGACTCCGCCCCCGCACCAGCCACCCACGACTCCCCGTCCGCCACCGAACCCCGCTCCTCCATGTTCAGCTCGCTGAGGATCAGGAACTACCGCCTGTTCTTCCTCGGCCAGGTCGTCTCCAACACCGGCACCTGGATGCAGCGCATCGCCCAGGACTGGCTGGTGCTCAGCCTCACCGGGTCCTCCGCGGCCGTCGGCTTCACCACGGCGCTCCAGTTCCTGCCGATGCTCCTCTTCGGCCTGTACGGCGGCGTCCTCGTGGACCGTCTGCCGAAGCGCCCCACCCTGCTGACCACCCAGACCGCCATGGGCGTCACCGGCCTCGCCCTCGCCTTCCTGACCCTCTCCGGGCACGTCGAGGTCTGGCACGTCTACGTCGCCGCCTTCGCCGTCGGCCTCGCCACCGTGGTGGACAACCCGGCCCGGCAGTCCTTCGTCGCCGAGATGGTCGGCCCCGGCCAACTGCAGAACGCGGTCAGCCTCAACTCCGCCAACTTCCAGTCCGCGCGTCTGGTCGGCCCCGCCGTCGCGGGCCTGCTCATCACCGGAGTTGGCACCGGCTGGGCGTTCCTGCTCAACGGCCTCTCGTTCGTCGCGCCCGTCGCCGGGCTGCTCCTGATGCGCTCACGCGAGCTGACCCAGGTCGAGCGGACCCCGCGCGGCAAGGGCCAGCTCCGCGAGGGACTGCGCTACGTCGCCGGCCGCCCCGAGCTGATCTGGCCGATCGTCCTGGTCGGCTTCATCGGCACCTTCGGCTTCAACTTCCCGGTGTGGCTCTCGGCCTACGCCGACGACGTCTTCCACGAGGGCGCCGGCGGGTACAGCCTCCTCAACACCCTGATGGCGGTCGGCTCGGTCGCGGGCGCACTGCTCGCCGCCCGGCGCGGCACGGCCAGACTGCGGGTCCTGATCGGGGCGGCCGTGGCCTTCGGCGTGCTGGAGGTGCTGGCCGCCCTGGCGCCCTCGTACTGGATGTTCGCCCTGCTCATGGTCCCGATCGGGATCTTCGGCCTGACCGTCAACGTCACCGCCAACACGGCCGTGCAGATGGGCACCGACCCGGCCATGCGGGGCCGCGTCATGGCCCTGTTCATGATGGTCTTCATGGGCGGAACACCGCTGGGCGCGCCGGTCGTCGGCTGGATCACCGACGCGTACGGCCCCCGGGTCGGCTTCGCCATGGGCGGGGCGGTCGCGGCGGCGGCCGCGATCACGGTCGGCCTGGCCCTGGCCCGCGTCGGCGGCCTGCGGCTGTCGGTGGGCTGGCACCGCGGACACCCGAGGGTCAGCTTCGTGCCGCGCGAGCGGGAGCTGGCGAGGGCGGTGTAGGCGGCCGGCCCGACCGGAGCCGGTCGAGCCCGTCCGGCCCGTCGGGGCCGCTCTCCGGGAGGATGGCGCCATGAGACTCTTCGCCGCCGTGCTCCCGCCGCCGGAAGCCGCCGCGGAACTCGCCTCGGCCGCCGAGGCGCTGCGGGAGCTGCCGGGCGCCGGGGACCTCCGCTGGACGGGCCGGCCCGGCTGGCACTTCACGATGGCGTTCTACGGCGAGGTGCCGGACGAGGCCGTGCCCGACCTGTCGGCCCGGCTGGAGCGGGCGGCCCGGCGGACCGGGCCCTTCCCGCTCGCCCTGCGCGGCGGCGGACGCTTCGGCGACCGGGCGCTGTGGGTGGGCGCCGCCGGAGACGTGCACGCGCTGCGGCTGCTGGCCGGGCGCGCGGAGGCGGCGGGCCGCAGGGCCGGCCTGCCCGGCGAGGATGGCCACCGCTACCGGCCGCACCTCACCCTGGCCCGCGGCCGTGCGGCGGCGGACCTCGCCCCGTACGTCGCCTCGCTGGACGGCTTCACGGGACGGACCTGGACCGTCGCCGAGCTGAGCCTGGTGCTCAGCCGGCTGCCCAGGTCGGGCGTCCCGGGCGAGCAGCCCCGCTACGAGACGCTCGCCCGGTGGCCCCTCGGCGCGGCCGGCGAGTAGCGCCGGTTACGCTCGACGGCGTGGACCCGAAGACCCGCAACCGGATCATGGCCGGTGTACTCGTGCTGATGTTCGTCGTCGTGGCCCTGGCGGCCGCCGTCGGGAACTGAGCCCGCCGGCCGCCGCGGCCGGTCGCGCCGTCCCCGACGGCCCGCGTGCGACGCGGTGCGCCGCCCGGAGGACGGGCTACCAGGCGAAGGCCTCCGGCGACCGCCCCGGCCCCGGGAAGATCTCGTCCAGGCCGCTCAGCAACTCCTCGCCCAGCTCCAGTTCGACCGCGCGCAGCGCCGAGCCGAGCTGCTCCGCCGTGCGCGGACCGACGATCGGGCCCGTCACCCCGGGCCGGGTCAGCAGCCACGCGAGGGCGACCTCGCCCGGTTCCAGACCGTGCTTCTCCAGCAGGTCCTCGTACGACTGGATCTGGGCGCGGACCGCGGTGTTCGCGAGGGCGTCGGCGGAGCGCCCGCTCGCCCTGCGGCCGCCCGAGGCGTCCTTCCTGATGACGCCGCCGAGCAGCCCGCCGTGCAGCGGGGACCAGGGGATCACGCCGAGCCCGTACTCCTGCGCTGCCGGGATGACCTCCATCTCGGCGCGGCGCTCGGCGAGGTTGTAGAGGCACTGCTCGCTCACGAGGCCGATGGTGCCGTGGCGGCGGGCCGCGATCTCGTTGGCCTGGGCGATCTTGTAGCCGGGGAAGTTGCTGGATCCGGCGTAGAGGATCTTGCCCTGCTGGACGAGCACGTCGACGGCCTGCCAGATCTCCTCGAACGGCGTCCGGCGGTCGATGTGGTGGAACTGGTAGATGTCGATGCGGTCCGTCCGCAGCCGCTTGAGGCTGGCGTCGACCGCCCGGCGGATGTTGAGGGCGGACAGCTTGTCGTGGTTGGGCCAGGCGTCGCCGTCGGCGGCCATGTTGCCGTAGACCTTGGTGGCGAGCACGACCTTGTCGCGCCGCTCGCCGCCCTTCGCGAACCAGTTCCCGATGATGCTCTCGGTGCGGCCCTTGTTCTCGCCCCACCCGTAGACGTTCGCCGTGTCGAAGTAGTTCACCCCCGCGTCCAGTGCCGCGTCCATGATCGCGTGACTGTCCGGCTCGTCGGTCTGCGGACCGAAGTTCATCGTCCCGAGAACGAGGCGGCTGACCTTGAGACCTGTGCGTCCGAGCTGCGTGTACTCCATGGCCCACAGCCAACTGCGTGGAGTGCGCTCCAGGCAACACCCCGCGGCGGACGCCGGTCGTCGGTCAGGCCGTGTACGGCTCGCCCACGTCCCAGGCCTGGTGCATCGCGTCGGCGAACGCGGCGGCCAGCTTGTGCTCGCCCGAGGCGTTCGGGTGGGTGCCGTCGTACGTGTCGAGGCGGATGTCGTACGAGTCCGGCACCGAGGCCATCAGGAGCGGGGAGGACTGCTCGTCGAGGTCGGCGACCGTCTTCGCGAGCAGCTCGTTGAACCGGACGACCTCCGCCGCGAAGGGCACGTCCGACTCGGCTCGGGTGTTCGGGATCACCGGCAGGAACACGGCGGCCACGCGCGGGTTCGCGCCGCGGGCCCCGGCGACGAACGCGCGGACGTTCTCGGCGGTCTGGACGGCGTTCGTGTAGAAGCCGAGGTCGATCAGGCCGAGGGAGACGAGGAGCACGTCGGCCCGGCTGGCGCGGACGGCGTCGGAGATCAGCGGGGTCAGGTGGTGCCAGCCCTCGCCCCAGCCCGCGAGGTGGCCGCGCGGGAAGTCCGGATCGGCGTACTCGTACGAGTCGGCGGAGTCCGTGGCCTTGTCGTGGAGCGTCTCGCGGGGCCCGACGATCCCGAACGGCCCGTCGTACGTCGCGCGCAGGTGCTGCCACATCCGGTAGCGCCACGTGTGTTCGCCCGCGCTCCCGATCGTCATGGAATCGCCTACGGGCATGAACCTGAGCATCCGCTCATCATCGTCGATCACGGCGGGAGCCGGGGTGTGAAGCCGGACACGCCCGGTGGACCGGCCGTGTGAAGCCGGACACGCCCGGTGAACCGGCCGCGGGGATGGCAGTCTTGGGCCATGCGTCGCTCGTTCGTTCCCCTTGCCGGAGCCATCCTCGCCGTGGTGCTCGCCGTGCCCGCCGTCGCCGCCGATGACGGGTCGGAGGGATTCCCGGTCAAGGACCCGCGGATCACCGAATCCAGCGGCCTCGTCGCCTCGCGCGCCCACCCGGGCGTCTACTGGACGCACAACGACAGCGACGACGGCGCCTTCCTCTACGCCGTGGACAGCCGCACCGGCGGGACGGTCGCGACGATCACCATGTCCGGTGTGGGCAGCCCCCGGGACGTGGAGGCCATCTCGATGGGGCCCGACGGCCACCTCTACGTCGGCGACATCGGTGACAACCTCGGCGGCACCTGGGACCACGTGTGGATCTACGAGCTGCCCGAGCCGAAGCAGCTGAGGGACCAGACCGTGCGGGCCACGCAGTACGACGTGAAGTACGCGGACGGGCCGCGGGACGCCGAGGCGCTCATGGTGCACCCGAAGACGGGCCGGGTCTACATCGTCTCCAAGAACGAGGAGGGGGGCGGCCTCTACGAGGGCCCCGCCGAGCTCTCCGCCGCCGGCACCAACACGTTCAAGCGCATCAAGGACATCGACCTCTGGGTCACCGACGGGGCGTTCTCGCCCGACGGCCGGCAGCTCGCGGTACGCGGCTACCTGGGCGGCCTCGCGTACGAGTGGAACGACGGCAGTCCCGAGCGGCAGGGACGGCTGAGCGTGCCGTTCCAGGGCCAGGGCGAGTCCATGGCGTACACGCCCGACGGATCGACGCTGCTCTACGGGAGCGAGGGCGCCGGCAGCGAGGTCGAGCCGGGCAGTGTGCCGGGCCGTGGCGGGAAGGACGGCAAGTCCCCTTCGGGCGACGGCGGTTCGGCCGCCGGGGACGACGGCGACGGTGCCGGCGGCGGTCCCGACACGGACTTCACCATGGGCGCGCTCGTCCTCGCGGCGGCCCTGGCGGTCGTCTACGGACTCAAGCGGCTGCTGCGCCGGGACTGACGGTCTGACTGACGAACTCGCCGACGGACCGGCTGACGGGTCGGCCGGGACCGTCGCCGGCGGAAGAGGCGTCCCGGCCCGGGCCGACCGGGCGGACCGCCGATCCGCTTGTGCTCAGGACCCGCCGCGGGCGCGGCGGTCGACGAGGACCTCCAGGCCGTCCAGGATGCGCTCCAGCCCGAACCCGAAGTGGTCGAAGTCGGCGCCGAAGGCGTCCTCGGAGAGCGAGGCCATCACGGGGTAGCGGCCGCTCGCCATGATCTCCCCCAGGAGCGGGGCCTGGGCGGCCCAGAACTCCGCGTCCGTCAGGCCGGTCCTGTGCTCGGCCTCCCGCGCGTACAGCTGGGTGCGGGCGGCTCCGACGACGTACGAGTCGATCAGGGTGACGACCGAGACGAGTTCGGCGTCGCGCAGGCCCATGGGCCGGATGCGCGAGACGACCTTCTCCATGCCGTCGATGGCGCTGGGGCCGAGCACCGGGCGGGACTGGTTGACCTTCAGCAGCCACGGGTGGCGCCGGTACAGGGTCAGGGTCTCGCGGCCCAGGGCCTCCAGGGCCGAGCGCCAGTCGTCGCCGAAGACGGACAGGTCCTCGCCCGTGCGCTGCACGCGGTCCAGCATCAGGTCGAGCAGTTCGCCCTTGCCCGGCACGTACCGGTACAGGGACATCGTGCCGGTGCCCAGTTCCGTGGAGAGCCGCCGCATCGAGACGGCCTCCAGCCCCTCCGCGTCCGCGACCCGGACCGCGGCTTCCACGATCCGGTCGACCGTCAGTCCCGGCTTGGGGCCGCGGCTCGGCCGCCTTCCGGTGTCCCACAGCAGGTGGAGCGTGCGGACGATGTCTCCGCTGCCGCTGGTCTCCGAGCCGCCCGAGCCGCTTTTCATGGACCTCAGAATATCCCTTGGACCCGAACTGGGTACGGCGTACTCTATTTAGAGTACGCCGTACCCAGTTCCGGCTCGGGCGGGCGTGCCCAAAGGTGTGCTCAGGGGTGTTCTCAGGGGTGGAGGAGTGCGGTGGGCGATTACGCGGTGCGTGCCGAGGGGCTGGAGAAGAGGTACGGGGAGAAGCGCGCGCTGGACGGCTTCGACCTCGCCGTGCGGGAGGGCACGGTGCACGGACTGCTCGGACCGAACGGCGCGGGCAAGACCACGGCCGTCCGGATCCTGTCCACGCTGGTGCGGCTGGACGGGGGGAGCGCCCGGGTGGCGGGCCTGGACGTGGCCCGGCGGCCCCGGGAGGTGCGTGCGCGGATCGGGCTCACCGGGCAGTACGCGGCCGTGGACGAGGTGCTGACCGGCCGGCAGAACCTGGAGATGTTCGGGCGGCTGTTCCATCTGGGCGGGCGCCGGGCGCGGTCGCGGGCGGCCGAACTCCTGGAGCAGTTCGACCTGGCCGGCGCGGCCGACAAGGGGGTCGGCCAGTACAGCGGCGGCATGCGGCGGCGCCTCGACCTCGCGGCGTCGATGATCCTCACCCCGAGCGTGCTCTTCCTGGACGAGCCGACGACGGGGCTCGACCCCCGCGGCCGGGGAGAGGTGTGGGACTCCGTGCGGGCGCTCGTGAGCGGCGGCACGACCGTGCTGCTGACGACGCAGTACCTGGAGGAGGCCGATCGGCTGGCGTCCCACATCACCGTGATCGACCAGGGGCGCGCCATCGCGGACGACACCCCGGACGGGCTGAAGGACACGGTGGGCGGGGACCGGATCGAGGTCGTCGTCGCCGAACGGGCCGACCTCGTGCGGGCGGCGGAGGTCGTCGCCCGGGTCACGGGCGGTGAACCCGCGAGGGACGAGGCGGAGCTGAGGGTGCACGCGCCGGTGGCGGAGCGGGTCGCGGCACTCACCGAGGTGGCGCGGACCCTCCAGGACGAAGGGGTGCGCGTGGAGGACATCGGGCTGCGCAGGCCGAGCCTCGACGACGTGTTCCTGCGCCTGACCGGACACCGCACGGACGTCACCGCGGACGCGGGCGTGAAGGAGGCGGTGGCATGAGCGCACTGGAGGCGGGCGGGCCCGAGGAGCACGGCCGCGCGTACTGGGTGGTCGCCGACTGCTGGAACGTCGTCCGGCGCGGCCTCACCCACTACCAGCGCCAACCGGTCAACATTGCCTGGCAGTTGGGCTTCCCCATTCTCTCCGTACTGCTGTACGGATACGTCTTCGGCAGCGCGATGAAGGTGCCTGGCGGCGGCGACTACCGGGACTTCCTGATGCCGGGCATGTTCGTGATGACCATGGCCTTCGGCTTCATCAACACCGCGACGGTCGTCGTGTACGACTCCACGAAGGGCGTCATCGACCGCTTCCGCTCCATGCCGATGGCGCCGTCGGCCGTCGTCGCCGGGCGCGGGGTCACCGATCTCATCGTCGCCTGCGCCGAGTTGGGCATCCTGATGCTCACCGCCCTCGCGATGGGCTGGCGGCCCGACGGCGGCCTCGGCTTCCTGGCGGCCTTCGCCCTGCTGCTGTGGCTGCGGTTCTCGCTCATCTGGCTCGGTGTCTGGCTGGGGCTGATGGTGCCCAACCCGGAGGCGGCGGGGGGCCTGTTCGCGGTCGCCTTCCCGCTCACGATGATCTCCAGCATCTTCGTCGCGCCGCAGCTCATGCCGGACTGGCTGGGGGCGGTGGCCGCCTGGAACCCGATCTCCTCGACGGCCGCCGCGACCCGCGAGCTGTTCGGCACGCCGGTGGGCGGCGGCGACTCCTGGGTCGAGCAGCACGCGCTGCTGATGGCGGGGCTCTGGCCGATCGCGCTGACGGCGTTCTTCGCGCCGCTGGCCGTACGGAGGTTCCAGCGGCTCAGCAGGTGAACACGGCTTGGAACGTGCGGTGTCCGGGGCTTGACGGCCCCGGATGCCGCACGACTTCTTGACGTGTCCACGGAAAGTGCCTTCCATGGGGATGCGTGGTGCGGTGGGAGCGCTCCCACCCTTTCCGGGCCCGCGCCTCCCGAGAGGAAGCAGCGACATGTTCCGCAGCTTGCGTAGAGCGCTGGGTGCCGCCGCCGCGGCGCTCCTGTTGCCGCTGGCCGGCGTCCAGGCCGTGCACGCGGACCCGGCGGCCGCCGTCCCCGGGGCCGGCCACTGGCACACCGACGGACGGCAGATCCGGGACGAGGCCGGGCAGGCGGTACGGATCGCGGGCATCAACTGGTTCGGGTTCGAGACGTCCGACAACGCCGTGCACGGGCTCTGGGCGCGCGACTACAAGAGCATGATCGACCAGATGAGGTCGCTCGGGTACAACACGATCCGGCTGCCCTACAGCGACGACATCCTCAAGAGCGGCGCGGTGGCGAACGGCATCGACTTCTCCGGCGGGAGGAACGCCGACCTGCAAGGCCTGTCGCCGCTCCAGATCATGGACAGGATCGTGGCGCACGCCGGCCGCGACGGACTGAAGGTCGTCCTCGACCGGCACCGCCCGGACGCGGCGGGCCAGTCCGCGCTCTGGTACACCCAGGCCGTCCCGGAGTCGACGTGGATCGCCAACCTCAAGGCCCTGGCGGCCCGTTACCGTGACGATCCGACGGTCGTCGGCATCGACCTGCACAACGAACCGCACGACCCGGCCTGCTGGGGCTGCGGCGACACGGCGAGGGACTGGCGGCTGGCCGCCCAGCGCGCCGGCAACGCGGTCCTGTCCGTCAACCCCGAGCTGCTGGTCCTCGTGGAGGGCGTGCAGACCTTCGAGGGGGTGTCGGGCTGGTGGGGCGGCAACCTGATGGGGGTCGCCCGGTACCCGGTGCAACTGGACGTGCCGAACCGGGTCGTCTACTCGGCCCACGACTACGCCACGAGCGTCGCCCAGCAGAGCTGGTTCAGCGACCCCTCGTTCCCCGCCAACATGCCGGGTGTCTGGGACAAGTACTGGGGCTACATCTTCAAGCAGGACATCGCGCCGGTGTGGATCGGCGAGTTCGGCACGACCCTCCGGTCGACCGTCGACCAGGGATGGCTGGCCGCTCTGGTCTCCTACCTGCGGCCCACCGCAACCCACGGGGCGGACGCCTTCCACTGGACCTTCTGGTCCTGGAACCCCAACTCCGGTGACACCGGCGGCATCCTGAAGGACGACTGGACGACCGTCGACACCGTGAAGGACGGCCATCTCGCGAGCGTGAAGGCCCCGGGCTTCCCCGCGGACGGCGGCGGAGGAGGCGGCGCGGCGGCCTGCGCCGCCGTCTACACGGTCGCCAGCGACTGGGGCGGCGGCTTCAACGCCGAGGTGCGGGTGACCAACACCGGCCCGGTGCCCCTCACCTCCTGGAAGGTCACCTGGACCTGGACCGGGTCCCAGCGGGTGACGAGCATGTGGAACGCGTCGTACACGCAGAGCGGCGGGACGGTCGTCGCCACGAACGCCGCCCACAACGGGGCCGTGGCGACCGGCGGTTCGGCCGCCCTCGGGTTCGGCGGCGCGCCGGGGGGCGGGACACCGCCCGAGGTGGCGTGCACGGCCTCGTGAGGACACGCGCCGCCCCGTGAACAACGCGCGAGGGGCGCCCGGCGGATGCCGGGCGCCCCTCGCCGTACGAGCGGGTCGTACTAGAGCTTCTCGATCACGTAGTCGACGCACTTCGTGAGCGCCTCGATGTCCGCCGGGTCGATCGCCGGGAACATCGCGACGCGCAACTGGTTGCGGCCGAGCTTGCGGTAGGGCTCGGTGTCCACGATGCCGTTGGCCCGCAGGACCTTGGCGACGGCGGCCGCGTCGACCTCGTCCGCGAAGTCGATCGTGCCGATGACCTGGGAGCGCTTGGCCGGGTCGGTGACGAACGGGTCGGCGTACTTGACGTCCTCGGCCCAGCCGTACAGGTTCCGGGCCGAGGCCGCGGTGCGGGCCACGGACCAGTCGAGGCCGCCCTGGCCGTTCAGCCACTCCAGCTGGTCGTTCAGCAGGAAGAGGGTGGCGAGCGCGGGGGTGTTGTACGTCTGGTTCTTGCGGGAGTTGTCGATCGCCGTGGGCAGGCTGAAGAACTCCGGCACGTGCCGGCCGCTCGCGTGCACGCGCTCGGCGCGCTCGACGGCGGCCGGGGAGAAGATGCCGATCCACAGGCCGCCGTCGGCGGCGAACGACTTCTGCGGGGCGAAGTAGTAGACGTCCGTCTCCGCGATGTCGACCGGGAGGCCGCCGGCGCCGGAGGTGGCGTCCACGAGGACCAGGGCTCCCTCGTCGGCGCCCGCGACCCGCTTGACCGGGGCCGCCACACCGGTGGAGGTCTCGTTGTGGGTGAGCGCGTAGACGTCCACGCCGGCCAGGGCCGCCGCCTCCGGGTGCGTGCCCGGCTCGGAGGAGATGACGTCCGGGTCCGCGAGCCAGGGCGCCAGCTTGGCGGCCTTGGCGAACTTCGACGAGAACTCGCCGAACGTGAGGTGCTGCGACTTGTTCTCGATCAGTCCGTGGGTCGCGATGTCCCAGAACGCGGTGGAGCCGCCGTTGCCGAGGACGACCTCGTAGCCCTCGGGGAGCGAGAAGAGGTCGCTCACTCCCTGGCGGACCCGGCCCACCAGGTTCTTGACCGGGGCCTGGCGGTGGGACGTGCCCATCAGGGACGTTCCGGTGGCGGCGAGCGCGGTCAGCGACTCCGTACGCACCTTGGAGGGGCCCGCGCCGAAACGTCCGTCGGCGGGCTTGATGTCAGCGGGGATCTCGATATCAGCCACGGACGGGAGCGTATCCGTTCCGGGAAACCTCGGCGAAACGTCGTCCGTCGGATGAGACGGGGCGGGGGTCGAACGGGGCGGAGCGGGGCCGTTCGCCCCGGGACCTCCCGCTCCGGCCCCCGGGCCCGGGAGCGGAGCGGGACGTCCGACGGTCCGTCAGGGAGAGGTGAGGCGCACCGGCAGCTCGAACAGGTCGTTCTGCGTCACCACCGGCTTGTTGCGGAGCTCCGAGGCGGGCACCGCGAGGTCCAGGTCGGGGAAGCGGGCGTAGAGCGCGGGGAGCGCCACGCCGGCCTCCAGCCGCGACAGGGCGGCACCCGGGCAGACGTGGGGGCCGTGGCCGAAGGAGATGTGGCGGTTCTCGACGCGCCGGGTGATGTCGAAATCCCCGGCCGACGGCCCGTGGGCCGCCTCGTCACGGCCGATCGCGGCGTACGAGACGATCAGCGCGTCCCCCGCGGGCAGCACGCGGTCTCCGACCTGCACGTCCTCCGTCGCGAACCGGATCAGCACGTGCGAGGTGGGCGTGGACCAGCGCAGGGTCTCCTCGACGACGGACGACCAGTCGGCCTCGCCGGACAGGACGAGGTCGCGCTGCCCCGCGTGCGCGGACAGGTTGACGACGGCGTTGACGATCAGCGAGATCGTCGTCTCGTGCCCGGCCGCGACCATGAGCTGGAGGGTCGAGACGATCTCCTGGTCGGTGAGCCGGTCGCCGCCCTCGGAGGCGAGGATCAGCGCGCTCGTGAGGTCGTCGCCGGGGGCCTCCCTCTTCGAGGCGACGGTCTCCGCCATGATCCCGGCCAGCTCGGTGAGCGTGGCGATGACCTCCGCCGGCGGGGTCTGGGTCGAGAAGAACTTCTCGAACAGCTCCTTCAGGCGGGGCAGCCGGGACTCGTCGATGCCCATCAGGTCGGCGACGACGTACATCGGCAGGGGGTACGCGAACGCCGCCTTGAGGTCCACGACCCCGTCGCGCGCCTGCTCCTCCAGCGCGTCGAGCAGCCCGTTCGTCAGCTTGGTGATCCGCTCCCGCATCTGCTCCACCCGGCGCGGCGTGAGCGCCTGCGCGACGAGGGTGCGCATCCGCCGGTGGTCCGCGCCGTCCACGGTGAGCATCGAGCGCCCGGGGTTGGCCAGCCCGATGAGCGGCCAGTCCGGCGGGATCTCGCCGCGCCGCCAGGCACCCCACACCTCGATGTCCTTCACCAGCCGGGGGTCGGTGAGCAGCTGCTTCGCCTCGGCGTGCCGCGTCACCGCCCACACCGGCACCCCGCCCGGCAGTTCGACCGGGGCGAGCGGGCCCGCCGCGCGCAGCCGGGCGCTCTCGCCGTCCAGGTCGCCGACGAAGGGGTCGAGAACTATGCGTTCTTCAGGGCGCGTCTCAGTGGTCATGGGCGCAGGCCTCCAGGGTCACAAGGTCGGGGGTTCGTACGTCGCGCGGGGGGCTGGTGGTGCGTCGTGGGG
>NZ_BMWD01000003.1:0-225552 GCF_014651055.1 Streptomyces fructofermentans | reverse complement strand
CCCCCCACGGCGGGTTCAGAGGGAGCCGCCCACGGAGGGGGTCGGCGTGAAGTTCACCGGCAGTGCCGTGAGTCCGCGCAGCCACGGGGAGGGCCTGCGCTCCAACGTGTCTGCGGGCACGGCCAGATCGATGTCGGGCAGCCGGTCGAGGACGACCTCGATGCCGGTCCGCGCGACGACCTCGGCGACCTCCTGGGCCGGGAACGGGCAGCGGTGCTCGCCGTGGCCGAAGGAGAAGTGCGCGCTGTTGCCGCCGGTGAACTCGGAGCCGTGGGTGCGTACCTGCGGGTCGTTGTTGGCGCCCTGGAGGCCGAGCAGCAGCAGGTCGCCCGCCCGCACGCGCCGGCCGCCGAGCTGGGTGTCGCGGGAGGCCCAGCGCCCGGCCACGTTCTGCGTGGGCGTGTCCTCCCACAGCACCTCGTTCATGGCTTCGGCGACGCTGTGCCGGCCGCCGAACAGGGAGGCCGCGAAGCGGTCGTCCGTCAGCATCAGGCGCAGCGAGTTGCCGATCCAGTCGGCGGTGGGCTGGTGCCCGGCCGCCATCATCACCATGAGGTCCTGTGTGATCTCCTCGTCCGTGAAGCCGCCGGGGTCGGCGAGCATCCGGCTGACCACGTCCTCGGCGGGCTCCGCCTTGCGCAGGGCGATCAGCTCGGCCATGGCCGAGCCGAGGTGCTGCTGACCGGCGATCGCGTTCTCGCGCCCGTTGATCATGTCGTTGAGCGCGGTGACGAGGCCGGGGCCCTGCTCGTCGGAGAAGCCGTAGAGCGTCGCCAGGACGCGTACGGGGAGCAGCGTCGCGTAGTCCCCGATGATGTCCGCGCCGCCCTTGGTGCAGATCGTGTCGATCAGCTCGTCGGCGAACCGCTCGGCGTGGCCGCGCAGTTCGAACGGGTCGACGGCTTCGAGGGCGTTGCCGATCATCGCGGCGCGCTCGCGGTGGCGCTCGCCGACGGTGTAGAGGATGGAGGGCTGCCTGCGGCCGATCATCGGCAGCATCGGCCAGTCGTCGGGGATGCTCGGCCACTGGCTCCACAGCTCGGAGTCGCGGCTGAACAGCACGGGGTCGCCGGTGACCTGGTGCAGTTCGCGGTAGCCGAGGACGAGCCACGCGGGCACGTCGCCGTCGAGCAGCACCGGCACCACGGAGCCGTGTTCGCGCCGCATCTCCCGGTAGAGGTCGCCGGGGTCGGACTGGAACCGGGGTCCGCTGAGGGGCACGGGTTCGGCGGTCACCGGATCAACTCCTCGACGGGTTCGGCCGCTTCGGCGCCACCGGCGCCCTTTGCGGCGTACAGGCTCTGGATGTGCTCGACCAGCGTGATCAGGACGCGCTTGCTCGACTCGCGGGACCGGGCGTCGCAGTCCACCAGCGGGACGTGCGGGTCCAGGTCCAGGGCCTCGCGGATCTGCTGCGGGGTGTGCGGATGGCCGCCGAAGTCGTTGCAGGCCACGATGAACGGCGTGCCGTGGTGTTCGAGGCGGTCGATGGCGTACCAGGAGTCGTCGATGCGGCGGGTGTCGACGAGCACGACCGCGCCGAGCGTGCCGGAGAACAGCCGGTCCCACAGGAACCAGAAGCGCTCCTGACCCGGTGCGCCGAAGAGGTAGAGCACGTTGCGGGTGTCGAGGCTGATGCGGCCGAAGTCGAAGGCGACCGTGGTCGCGGTCTTGCCGCGGACCTCGCTGATGTCGTCGACCGACTCGCCGGCCTGCGTCATCGTCTCCTCGGTGTTGAGGGGACGTATCTCGCTGACCGAGCGGACCATGGTCGTCTTGCCGACGCCGAATCCGCCGACCACGACGATCTTCAGACCGTTGTCGGCGGTGGCCCCCAGTGGGGCTCTCGCGTCAGAGGTTGCGGAGTCCAACGAGCACCTGCTCCAGGATGTCGGGATCGGGGATGCCGTTGTGCACGGCCTTGCGCGGGTGGCGGGCGCTGACGCGGCCCGCGGCGAGGAGGTCGGAGAGCAGGATCCGGGTGATGCTCACGGGCAGCCCCAGTTCGGCGGCGACCTCGACGACGGCCGTCGGCCGTGCGCACAGCCGCAGGATCGCGGTGTGCTCGGACTGCATGCCGGGCACCGGGTCGCACTCGGCCACGACCAGGGTCACCAGGTCGAAGGGGGTGTCGGGGGCGGACCGGCTGCGCCCTCCGGTGAGGGTGTACAGCCGGTCGGGCGCGTCGTCCCTGCCCGGGCGGCTCATGAGGTGCGCGGCAGCGCGCGCAGATGGCTGCCGAGCTGTTCCACGAGCTCGCTCATGTTGTGTCCGACGAGGCCGGCGTCGGCGTCCTCGCCGGTCACCACGGCCAGATGGGCTCCCTCGCCCGCCTCGACGATGAACAGGACCCCGCCGTAGAACTCGGCCATCGCGGACCGGACGCCGCCGCTGCCGTCCCCGAACTCCACGGACGCCCCGTGGGAGAGCGACTGGATGCCTGCGGCGATGGCGGCGAGCTGGTCGGCCTGGTCGACGGAGAGCTCCGGGGTCCGGCACAGCTTCAGGCCGTCCCGGGAGAGCACGAGCGCGTGCCGGGCGCCTGGTGTGCGCTCCAGCAGGCTCTCGATGAGCCAGGTGAGCTTCTCGTCGGCGGTGGCGGTGGTGCCGGTCATGAAGTGGGGTCGCCTTCCAGGTGCGAAGTGGCGTGGGGGGACGGTTCGGGCCCGGAGTCCTGCGCGGATCCGGTGTGGGCGCGCTCCCGCGGGGCGTCGCCGGGAGGGGTGTCGTCGCCGGCCCCGTCGGACGGGGTGCGGCGGACGGCCTGCCGGAAGCTGCCGAAGCGGGCGCCCCGGTACTTGTCGTCGGCGTCGGAGCGGGCCTCGGGGGCCGCTGCCGTCCGGGAGCGGCCCCGTTCGGCCTCGGCGAGGGTGCGGCCGCGGCTGCGCTTGGGCAGGTTGCCCGCGGACTCGTCGTCGTGGGACGCGAATTCGTGCGCGCGCACGGGTTCCGGCTCGGGGTCGGGCAGCGCCCGGGTGGCGCTGTGCGTCTCCCGCGGCTCGGGTGCCGGCAGGGCGGGCGGCTCGGGGGCGACCGGGGTCTCGGCGCCCGACGAGTCCGAGAGGATGTCCTGCGGCACGAGGACCAGGACGCCCGTGCCGCCGCGTGCCGAGGGGCGGAACGACACCCGCAGGCCGTACTTGCGGGCCAGCCGGCCGACGACCGCGAGGCCCAGCCGGGTGCCGGAGAGGCCGCCGAGGTCGGCGCCCTCGCCGGAGACGGCGCTCTCGGCGCGGCGCAGCTGCACCTCGCCCATCACCAGGCCGCTGTCCTCCACGGAGACGATGACGCCGGCCGGTACCTCCTCGACGTACACGTGGACCTCGGCGGTCGGCGGCGAGAAGTTCGCGGCGTTGTCGAGGATCTCGGCGAGCGCGTGCATCACGCCCTCGGCGGCGTGTCCGGCGACGGCGGCCTCGCTGGCCGAGTGGACGCGGACACGCTGGTAGCCGGCGATGCGGCCCATGGCGCCGCGCAGGATCGACTCCATGACGATGGGGCGCGCCCAGCGGCGGCCCGAGCGCGCGCCGGCGAGGACGGCGACGGAGTCGGCGAGGCGGCCCGCCTGGGCGGTGCGGTGGTCCAGGTGGAGCAGGTCGGCGAGGACCTCCTCGTCGGAGTGCTTGTCCTCCATGGCGCGCAGGTCGGCGAGCATGCCGGTGGCCAGGGCCTGCATCCGGCCGGCCGCGTTGGCGGCGGCCGAGACGGCGGCGGCGCGGTCGCTCCTGGCCCGCCGCAGTTCCGCGGCCTGCCGGGCGTTCTGGGTGCCGAGCCGGGCGCGTTCCTGGGCGAGTTCGGTGGTCAGCCGGGCGGTGTCCCGGGTGTTCCGCTCGTCCAGGAGGGTCCGCTCGGCGGCGAACCCGTCCGTGAGGAGTGTCCGCTCTACGGCGAACTCCTCCGTCAGGCGGGCGCGTTCGGCGGCGAACTCCTCGGTGAGTCGGGTGCGCTCCGCCGCGAACTCGTCGGTGAGGCGCGTGCGTTCGCGGCTGGTCTCGCCGGTCAGCCGGGCGCGCTCCTGGAGCAGCCGCCCGGTGTCGTTGGTCACCGAGTCCAGGCGGCGGCGCAGCAGCCGTGCCGTCACGGTGGCCCGGCTCGCCGCGGCGACGGCCGCGCACAGCAGGAGCGCGGCGGCGCCCAGGCCCCAGGCGAGGGGGGCGCGGGCCGTGCCGTCGGCCAGGGCGACCGTGGCGACGACGGCGAGTGCGGCGGGTACGGCGGTGGCGATCACGGCGGGTGCCACCGCGCGCAGGCCGGGTCGATCGCCTCTGGATGGTGCGAGGGACGGCCGGTCTGTCGCAGGGCGCGCGGGGGGGATGGGCGCGGTCATGAAATGGGGTCCTCGATCGGTCCTGGGCGAGAGCGACACCGGAAGCTCAAATCCAGCTCACTATATGAGAGTTCCTGATCGGGATGGGAAGGTTCTGCTTCCAGTTCTGCGAATTGGCCGCAATCTTGACGGTGTCTCATGCGGTTTCGGAACGATCTGCGGCCCCGGCAGCCGGGCATCCTGGGGGACATGAGGGATCTCCGGGAACTTCGGGACGCGCTGGAGCAGGCCGTGCGCGGGGACGTCGCCTTCGACGCCGGCGCACGCGCGCTGACCACCATGGACGCCTCCAACTACCGGCGCGTACCGCTCGGAGTGGTCGCGCCGGGGGACGCCGAGGACGTCGCGGCGGCACTGTCCGTCTGCTCCCGGTTCGGCGTGCCGGTCGTGGCACGCGGCGGCGGGACCTCGATCGCGGGACAGGCGACCGGTACCGGGGTGGTGCTGGACTTCACGCGCCACATGAACCGGATCGTCTCGCTGGACCCCGGGACCCTCACGGCGGTGGTGCAGCCGGGCGTCGTCCTGGACCGGCTCCAGGAGGCCGCCGCCCCGCACGGACTGCGCTTCGGCCCCGACCCCTCGACCCACGGCCGCTGCACGCTCGGCGGAATGATCGGCAACAACTCCTGCGGATCGCACTCCGTGGCCTGGGGCACGACCGCCGACAACGTCCGGGAGCTGTCCGTCCTCACCGCGCGGGGGGACGCCCTGGTCCTCGGCCGGTCCTGGGCGGGCGCCCCGGACGGGCTCAGGGCCCTGGTGGAGGGTGAGTCGGAGCGGCTGCGCACCGGCTTCCCCGACCTGCCGCGCCGGATCTCCGGGTACGCGCTGGACGCCCTCCTGCCCGAGCGGGGAGCCGACGTCGCCCGCTCGTTCTGCGGCTCCGAGGGGACCCTGGGCGTCCTGACGGAGGCCGTCGTAAGGCTGGTCGAGGCCCCGCGCGCACGGGCGCTGGCCGTGCTGGCGTACCCCGACGAGAGCGCGGCCGCCTCGGCCGCGCACGGACTGCTGCCGTACGGGCCGCTGACGGTCGAGGGCATGGCGGCCGACCTCGTGCCGCCCGGCGCCGGGCTCCCCCGGGGCGGTGCCTGGCTGTTCGTCGAGACGGGCGGCGGGACGCCGGGGGAGGCACGCGCGCGTGCGGACGCCGTCGTGCGCGCCGCCGACGTCGTGGACGCCCTCGTGGTGACCGATCCGGCCGGCCGGCGGGCCCTGTGGCGCATCCGCGAGGACGCGAGCGGCACGGCGACCCGGATGCCGGACGGCACCGAGGCCTGGCCCGGCTGGGAGGACTGCGCGGTGCCGCCGGCCCGACTGGGGCCGTATCTGCGGGACTTCAGGGCGCTGACGGCCTCGCACGGACTGCGCGGCACGCCGTACGGGCACTTCGGGGACGGCTGCGTCCACGTACGCATCGACTTCGACCTCCTGACCCGCGAGGGCGTCGCGCGCTTCCGCCGCTTCTCGGAGGACCTCGCCGACCTCGTCGTCTCCCACGGGGGCTCGCTGTCGGGCGAGCACGGGGACGGGCAGGCCCGGGCCGAACTGCTGCCGAGGATGTACGGGGAGCGGACGGTCGCCCTCTTCGAGCGGGTGAAGGACGTCTGGGACCCGGACGGCCTGCTCAACCCGGGCGTGCTCGTACGGCCCGCCGACCTCGACGAGAACCTCCGCTTCGCCGTGCTCCCCCGCGAGCCCGTCGACGTGGCCTTCGGCTATCCGCAGGACGGCGGGGACTTCTCGGCGGCGGTGCGCAGATGCGTGGGCGTGGCCAAGTGCCGTACGGCGGCGGGTCCGGACTCCGGCGTGATGTGCCCGTCCTTCCGGGCGACCGGCGAGGAGGAGCACTCCACCCGCGGACGGGCGCGGCTGCTGCACGAGATGCTCGCCGGCGAGGTGGTCACGGACGGCTGGGCGTCCACGGAGGTCCGCGACGCGCTGGACCTCTGCCTGTCCTGCAAGGGGTGCCGGTCCGACTGCCCTGTCGGCGTCGACATGGCCACCTACAAGGCGGAGTTCCTGCACCACCACTACGCGGGGCGCCGCCGGCCCGCGGCCCACTACGCGATGGGGTGGCTGCCGGTGTGGCTGCGGGCGGTCGCCCGCCTCGGGGCCGCCCGGCTCCTCAACCTCCTCTCCTCGGGCGGGCCGTCGGCACGCGCGGCGAAGCGGCTCGGCGGGATCGCGCGCGAGCGGGAGATCCCAAGGGTCGCCGAGGAGACGTTCAGGCGGTGGTTCCGGCGACGGTGGGCGGCGGCCGAGGACGCGCCGGGGCGGCCCGCGACGCTCCTGCTCCCCGACACCTTCACCGAACACCTCTCGCCGCAGGTGGGCCGGGCCGCCGTCCGGGTGCTGGAGGACGCGGGCCGCCGGGTCGTCCTGCCGCCGGAGGGCGTGTGCTGCGGGCTGACGTACGTCTCCACGGGCCAGCTCGACCGCGCCCGTACGGTGCTCCGGCGCACCCTGGACCTCATGGAGGCCCACCCGGACACCCCGCTGGTCGTCCTGGAGCCGAGCTGCGCCGCCGCCCTGCGCACGGACCTGCCCGAACTCCTCCACGACGATCCGCGCGCCCGGCGCCTCGCGGACTCGGTCGTGACGTTCGCCGAGGCGCTGGAGCGGCAGGCGCCGGACTGGGTCCCGCCGCGGGTCGACCGCCCGGTGGCCGGCCAGACCCACTGCCACCAGCACGCGGTGCTCGGCGACGACGCGGACCGCCGGCTGCGGGCGGCGGCGGGTCTCACCGGCGCGCTGTCGGGCGGCTGCTGCGGGCTGGCGGGCAACTTCGGCTTCGAGCGGGGGCACTACGACGTCTCGCTGGCGTGCGCCGAGGAGCGGCTGCTGCCCGCGGTCCGGGAGGCGGCCCCGGGGACGGTCGTCCTGGCGGACGGCTTCTCCTGCCGCACGCAACTGGAACAACTGGGCGGCGTACGCGGCCGCCATCTGGCGGAGGTACTGGCCGAAGCCCTGCCCGCGCCGCCCCCGAGCGGCACCGCCGACCGGACGTGACCGCCCGGGAGCCCGGGAGGTGCCCCGGGACACGGGCTGATCGCCGCCGCCCGCGGCCGGCGCCCTGGGGCACAGGGAGCCCGCGGCCCGGGGTGACCGTCTCGCGCGGCCGGCGCCGAGGGAGGGCGGAGCCGGTGTCCGGGGCGGCCTACCGCGCCCTCCGGGACCCGGCGGGCGGCGGCCACGGGTGAGCGCCGCGCCGCCCGGACTGCCCGCCCTCCGGGCTCGAAGTAAGCTGCAAAATGGGTTCACAGCCCTGACGCCAGTCCATTACTCTGGACTGGCAAGTGCATCATGATGGACGGTACGAACGAACGGCGGGCGGTGGCCCGCGACCCGAACTTCCTGGACGGACCCGTGAACATCCCCAGCACCGACCGGTCCCCGTCGGTCGCCGACCCCGCCGGCGTCGTCGCCGGACCGGCAGCGCTGCCGGGACCCGAGGCAGGACCCGGGGCGGAACCGGCCCCCGCGGACGCCCCCGGGGGATTGCGCGCCCTCGGTCCCGTGGGCCTCGTGCTCGCCGGCGGGGTCTCCGTCCAGTTCGGCGGAGCCCTGGCCGTGAGCCTGATGCCGCGTGCCGGGGCGCTCGGAGTCGTGACGCTGCGGCTCGCGGTCGCCGCGATCGTGCTGATGGTGATCTGCCGGCCCCGGCTGCGCGGCCACTCCCGGGTCGACTGGGGCACCGTCGTCGTCTTCGGCGTCACGATGGCCGCGATGAACGGCCTCTTCTACCAGTCCGTCGCCCGTATCCCGCTCGGCCCCGCCGTCACCCTGGAGGTGCTCGGCCCGCTGGTCCTGTCGGTGCTGGCCTCCCGCCGTGCCGTCAACCTCGTCTGGGCGGGGCTCGCCCTCTGCGGTGTCTTCCTCCTCGGCGGCGGCGGCTTCGGCAGCCTCGACCCCGCCGGTGTGGCCTTCGCCCTGGGCGCGGGCGCCATGTGGGCCGCGTACATCGTCTTCAGCGCCCGGACGGGCCGCCGTTTCCCGCAGGCCGACGGGCTGGCCCTGGCCATGGTGGTCGCCGCCGTGCTGTTCCTGCCGCTGGGTGTCGTCGAGTCCGGCGGCAAGCTCCTGGAACCGACCACGCTCGCCCTGGGCGCGGCCGTGGCCGTCCTGTCCTCCGTGCTGCCGTACACGCTCGAACTCCTCGCCCTGCGCCGCATGCCCGCGTCCACCTTCGCCGTGATGATGAGCCTGGAGCCCGCCATCGCCTCGCTCGCCGGATTCCTGGTGCTGAGCCAGACGCTGAGCGTGACGGAGGCCCTCGCGACAGCGCTCGTCATCGGGGCGAGCGTGGGCGCGGTGCGGACCCAGGTGGGCCGGGGGAGGGCGAAGGGCGTCGGCTGACCCGCCGGCCCCGTGCGGACGTCCGGACGGCCGCTCCCCTCCCGGACCGCCGGGGAAGGGACGGTGCCTCCCCTCCCGGACCGCCGGGGAAGGGACGGTGCCTCCCCTCCCGGACCGCCGGGGAAGGGACGGTGCCTCCCCTCCCGGACCGCCGGGGAAGGGACGGCCCTTCCCCTCCCGGACCGCCGGGTAGGGGCGCCCGATCTCCTCCCGGACCGCCGGGTAGGGACGGCCGCTCCCCTCCAGGACCGCCGGGTAGGGACGCCCGATCCCCTCCAGGACCGCCCGGGGAAAATTCAATGCAAGCATGCTTGCTTGTTTCTTCGGGCGCTGTCATGCTCCGGGGCACATCGTCGTGCCCACAGGGGAGCGCATCGTGTCCGAGCCGTCGTTCGTGATCGATGATCTGCACCAGGAGAGTGCGGAACTCGACCTGCTGGTGAGCGGGTTGGAGGAGGAGCGCTGGGCGCTCGCCACCCCGGCTCCGGGCTGGAGCGTCGCCCACCAGATCGCGCATCTCGCCTGGACCGACCGGTCCGCCCTGCTCGCGGTCACCGACGCCGACGCCTTCGCCAAGGAGGTCGAGAAGGCGCTCGCCTCGCCCGACGGCTTCGTGGACCAGGGCGCCGAGGAGGGGGCAGCGCTGCCGCCCGACCGGCTGCTCGCCGAGTGGCGGCAGGGGCGCGAGGCGCTGGAGGAGGCGCTGCGCGCGGCGCCCGCCGGAACACGGTTCCCCTGGTACGGGCCGCCCATGTCGGCCGCCTCCGTGGCGACGGGCCGGCTCATGGAGACCTGGGCGCACGGCCAGGACGTCGCCGACACCCTGGGAGTGACGCGGACGCCCACGGACCGGCTGCGGCACGTCGCGCGCATCGGCGTGCGGGCACGGAACTTCGCCTTCGCGGTACGGGGCCTGGGCGCGCCGGAGGAGGAGTTCCGCGTCGAACTCGCCGGACCCTCGGGCGGACTGTGGACGTACGGGCCCGAGGACGCCGCCCAGCGGGTCACCGGCCCCGCCCTCGACTTCTGCCTCCTGGTCACCCGGCGCGTGCACCGCGCCGACCTCGCCGTACGGGCCGAGGGGCCCGACGCGGACCGCTGGCTCGACATCGCCCAGGCCTTCGCCGGCCCGCCCGGCGCGGGCCGCGCCCCGAAGGGGGACGCGCGGTGACCGGCCCCGCGACGGACCCCGCGGCCACTTCGCCCACCGGCCCCGGCGGGCCCGGGGCCCCGCTGCGGATCGGCAACGCCTCGGGCTTCTACGGCGACCGCTTCGACGCCCTGCGCGAGATGCTCACCGGCGGCCCCCTGGACGTCCTGACCGGCGACTACCTCGCCGAGCTGACCATGCTGATCCTCGGCAGGGACCGGCTGAGGAACCCGGAGCACGGTTACGCCAGGACCTTCCTGCGCCAGCTGGAGGAGTGCCTCGGCCTCGCCCACGACAAGGGCGTGAAGGTCGTCACCAACGCCGGCGGCCTCAATCCGGCCGGGCTCGCCGCCGCCGTCCGCGACCTGGCCGACCGCCTGGGGGTCCCCGTACGCGTCGCCCACGTCGAGGGCGACGACCTGCGGCAGCGGCACCCCGGGAGCCTCACCGCGAACGCCTACCTCGGCGGCGGCGGCATCGCGGCCTGCCTGCGCGCGGGCGCGGACATCGTGGTCACCGGCCGGGTCACCGACGCCGCACTGGTCACCGGACCCGCCGCCGCGCACTTCGGCTGGGCGCCGGACGCGTACGACCGTCTCGCGGGTGCCGTCGTCGCGGGCCACGTCCTGGAGTGCGGCGCCCAGGCGACCGGCGGCAACTACGCCTTCTTCGCCGAGCACGACCCGGCGCTGCTGCGCCACCCCGGCTTCCCCGTCGCCGAACTGCACGAGGACGGCAGCAGCGTCATCACCAAGCACGACGGCACCGGCGGCCTCGTCGACACCGGCACGGTCACCGCCCAACTGCTGTACGAGACCGCCGGAGCCCGGTACGCGGGCCCGGACGTCACCGCGCGCCTCGACACCGTCCGGCTCACCCGCCAGGGCCCCGACCGGGTGCGGATCGACGGGGTCCGCGGAGAGGCCCCGCCGCCCACTCTCAAGGTCGGCCTCAACCGGCTCGGCGGCTTCCGCAACGAGGTCGTCTTCGTCCTGACCGGCCTCGACATCGAGCGGAAGGCCGCGTACGTGCGGTCCCAGATGGACACGGCGCTCACGGCCGCCAAGGCCCCGCCCGCCGAGGTCCGCTGGGACCTCGCCCGCACCGACCACCCCGACGCCGCCACCGAGGAGACCGCCAGCGCCCTGCTGCGGCTCGTCGTGCGGGACCCCGACCAGGACACCGTGGGCCGCGCCCTCGGGGCGGCCGCCGTCGAACTCGCCCTCGCCAGCTACCCCGGATTCCATGTGCTGGCGCCCCCGGGGAAGGGAGCGCCCTACGGGGTCTTCGAGGACGTGTACGTGCCCCGGGACGAGGTCGGCCACGAGGCGGTACTGCCCGACGGCAGCCGGCTCGCGGTGGCACCGGGGGCCGCCACCCGCGTACTGGAGCCGGTGGACGAGCCGCCGCTGCCCGAGCCGCTGCCGCCGGGGCCGACCCGGCGGGCGCCACTCGGCCTGGTCGCCGGCGCCCGCAGCGGCGACAAGGGCGGGAACGCCAACGTCGGGGTGTGGGTGCGCGGCGACGAGGCCTGGCGCTGGCTCGCCCACGAACTGACCACCGAGCGGTTCAGGGCCCTGATCCCCGAGAGCGCCGCACTGCCCGTCGTCCGCCACGTACTGCCCGGCCTGCGCGCCCTCAACTTCGTCGTCGAGGGCGTCCTCGGCGAGGGCGTCGCCGCGCAGCACCGCTTCGACCCGCAGGCCAAGGCCCTCGGCGAATGGCTGCGCTCCCGCCACCTCGACATCCCGGAGGTACTGCTGTGACGGTCCTGGCGTCCGCGCTGGACACCGCCGCGCCCGAGTACGCCGAGCACCGCGAGGCGATGCTCGCCAAGCTGGCCGGCCTCGACACCGAGCACGCGAAGGCTCTCGCGGGCGGCGGCGAGAAGTACGTCGCCCGGCACCGGGCCCGCGGCAAACTGACCGCCCGGGAACGGATCGAGCTGCTCCTCGACCCCGACACCCCGTTCCTCGAACTGTCGCCGCTCGCCGCCTGGGGCAGCGACTTCGCGGTCGGTGCCTCGCTCGTCACCGGGATCGGCGTCGTCGAGGGCGTGGAGTGCCTCGTCACGGCGAACGACCCGACCGTGCGCGGCGGCGCCAGCAACCCCTGGAGCCTGAGGAAGGCCCTGCGGGCGAACGAGATCGCGTACGCCAACCGGCTGCCCTGCATCAGCCTCGTCGAGTCGGGCGGCGCCGATCTGCCCTCCCAGAAGGAGATCTTCATCCCGGGGGGAGCGATCTTCCGCGACCTCACCCGGCTGTCCGCGGCCGGCATCCCCACCGTGGCGGTCGTCTTCGGGAACTCCACGGCGGGCGGCGCGTACGTCCCCGGCATGTCCGACCACGTGATCATGGTCAAGGAGCGGGCGAAGGTCTTCCTCGGCGGGCCGCCGCTGGTGAAGATGGCCACCGGCGAGGAGAGCGACGACGAGTCCCTGGGCGGCGCCGAGATGCACGCCCGCGTGTCGGGCCTCGCCGACCACTTCGCAGGGGACGAACGGGACGCCCTGCGGCAGGCCAGGCGCGTGGTCGCCCGTCTCAACCACCGCAAGGCGTACGGCGATCCCGGCCCGGCCGCCCCGCCCAAGTACGACGCGGACGAACTCCTCGGCATCGTCCCGGGGGACCTGCGCACCCCCTTCGACCCCCGCGAGGTCGTCGCCCGGATCGTCGACGCCTCCGACTTCGACGAGTTCAAGCCCCTGTACGGGACGAGCCTCACCACCGGCTGGGCCACCCTGCACGGCTATCCCGTGGGCATCCTCGCCAACGCGCGGGGCGTGCTCTTCAGCGAGGAGTCCCAGAAGGCCGCGCAGTTCATCCAGCTCGCCAACCAGCGCGACATCCCCCTGGTCTTCCTGCACAACACCACCGGGTACATGGTCGGCAAGGAGTACGAGCAGGGCGGCATCATCAAGCACGGCGCGATGATGATCAACGCAGTGAGCAACTCGCGGGTCCCGCACCTGTCCGTGCTGATGGGCGCGTCCTACGGAGCCGGCCACTACGGGATGTGCGGGCGCGCCTACGACCCGCGGTTCCTGTTCGCCTGGCCGAGCGCCAAGTCGGCCGTCATGGGCCCCCAGCAGCTCGCGGGAGTCCTGTCGATCGTCGCCCGGCAGTCCGCGACCGCGAAGGGGCAGCCGTACGACGACGACGCCGACGCCGCCCTGCGCGCGATGGTGGAGCAGCAGATCGAGTCGGAGTCCCTGCCCATGTTCCTGTCCGGGCGGCTGTACGACGACGGGGTCATCGACCCGCGCGACACCCGCACCGTCCTCGGCCTCTGCCTGTCCGCGATCCACACCGCCCCCTACGAGGGCGCCCGCGGCGGCTTCGGCGTCTTCCGGATGTGAGGTTCCCCCACGTGATTACGTCCCTGCTCGTCGCCAACCGCGGTGAGATCGCCTGCCGGGTCTTCCGGACCTGCCGTGAACTGGGCATCCGTACCGTCGCCGTGCACTCGGACGCCGACCGGGACGCCCTGCACACGCGCACCGCCGACACGGCGGTACGCCTCCCGGGCGCGTCGCCCGCCGAGACGTACCTGCGCGGCGACCTGATCGTGAAGGCCGCGCTCGCGGCGGGCGCGGACGCCGTGCACCCCGGGTACGGCTTCCTCTCGGAGAACGCCGACTTCGCCCGAGCCGTGCTCGACGCGGGCCTGGTCTGGGTCGGCCCCTCCCCGGAGGCGATCGACGCCATGGCCTCCAAGACCCGCGCCAAGGAGCTGATGGCCGCCGCCGGCGTCCCGCTGCTGGCCCCGCTCGACCCCGACGCGGTGACCGAGGACGACCTGCCCGTACTGGTGAAGGCGTCCGCGGGCGGCGGCGGGCGCGGGATGCGGGTCGTCCGCGAACGGGCCGCCCTGCGGGATGAGTTGCGGGCCGCCTCGGTCGAGGCGCTGAGCGCCTTCGGGGACGGGTCCGTGTTCGTCGAGCCGTACGTCGAGCGCGGCCGCCACGTCGAGGTGCAGGTCCTCGCCGACACGCACGGCACGGTCTGGGCGTGCGGGACCCGCGACTGCTCGCTCCAGCGCCGCCACCAGAAGGTCGTCGAGGAGGCCCCCGCGCCCGGCCTCGCGCCCGGTGTCGAGCAGCGGCTGTTCGACGCGGCGACGGCCGCCGCCCGGGCGATCTCCTACACGGGCGCCGGCACCGTCGAGTTCCTGGTCCGCGGGGACCGGCTCCACTTCCTGGAGATGAACACCCGCCTCCAGGTCGAACACCCGGTGACGGAGGCGGTGTTCGGGATCGACCTGGTCGCCCTGCAACTGCGCGTGGCCGAGGGGGCCGCCCTGGAGGGCGGGCCGCCGCGGCCTACCGGGCACGCGGTCGAGGCGCGCCTGTACGCCGAGGACCCGGCCCGCGACTGGGCCCCGCAGACCGGAGTCCTGCACCGGCTGTCCGTGCCCGGCGTCCGGCTGGACACCGGGTACGCGGACGGCGACGAGATCGGCGTCCACTACGACGCCATGCTGGCGAAGGCCGTCGCCCACGCGCCCACCCGGGCGGAGGCCCTGCGGAAACTCGCCGGGGCGCTGGAACGGGCCGAGGTGCACGGGCCCGTCACCAACCGGGACCTCCTCGTACGCTCCCTGCGCCACGAGGAGTTCACCTCGGCGCGGATGGACACCGGCTTCTACGGCCGGCACCTGTCCGGGCTCACGGCACCGGCGCCGGACCCGTACGCCCCGCTGGCCGCGGCGCTCGCGGACGCGCAGGGCCGCTCCCGCTTCGGCGGCTGGCGCAACGTGCCCTCCGGGCCGCAGTCCAAGCGCTACCGGACGGACGCCGACGGCACGGAGCACGAGGTCCACTACCGGCACACCCGGGACGGTCTCGCCGCCGAGGGCGTCCGCGTGGTGCGCGCGGCGGCCGGACAGGTCGTCCTCGAAGTCGACGGCCTGCGGCGGACGTTCGAGGTCCACCGCTACGGCGACCGGGTCCATGTGAACGCCACCGCGCTCACCGCCCTGCCGCGCTTCCCCGAGCCGGAGGCCGACCACGCGCCCGGCTCCCTGCTCGCGCCGATGCCCGGAACCGTCGTCCGTGTCGCCGACGGACTGGCCGCCGGGGTCTCCGTACGGGCGGGGGACCCGCTGATCTGGCTGGAGGCGATGAAGATGGAGCACCGGATCTCCGCTCCCGCCACCGGCACCCTCACGGCCCTGCACGCGGTCCCCGGCCGGCAGGTCGACGTGGGGACGCTGCTCGCCGTGGTCGAGCACGAGGAGGCGCCGGAACCGGTGTAGGGGGCCGGGCCGTGCCGCCCGCACGGTCCGGACGGGGGCCGTACCGCCCGACGGCCCCACCCGGGCACCCGCACGGGCGACGGCCCCGCCCACCCGTACCGGCACCCGGTCGACCCGCACGGCCCGCACCCGCACCGACCCGCACCCCGCACGGCTTCTGACCCGCACGACCCGCACCCCGCACCGACCCGCACCCCGCACCGACCCGCACCCCGCACCGACCCGCACCCCGCACGGACTTGTACGACCCGCACCCCGCACGGCCTCTGACCCGCACCGACTCGCACGGCCCGCACCCGCACCCTCCCGACGGCACCCTTTCCCTCTCCCGAGGAGCCCGCATGAGCACCGTCCTGGAAACCGACGAGCACAAGGACCTCAGGGCCGCCGTGTCCGCCCTGGGCAGGCGGTACGGCCGCGCCTACCTCGCCAAGGTCGTCGCGGACGGCGGCCACCCGGACGAACTCTGGTCCGAGGCGGCGAAGCTGGGCTACCTCGGCGTCAACCTCCCGGAGGAGTACGGGGGCGGGGGCGGCGGCATCGCCGAACTGTCCATCGTGCTGGAGGAGTTGGGCGCCGCCGGCTGCCCCCTGCTGATGATGGTGGTGTCACCCGCGATCTGCGGCACCGTGATCGCCCGGTTCGGCACGCCGGAGCAGAAGCGGACCTGGCTCCCCGGCCTGGCCGACGGCAGCCGCACCATGGCCTTCGGCATCACCGAACCCGACGCCGGCTCCAACAGCCACCGCATCACGACCACCGCGCGCAGGGACGGCTCGGACTGGCTGCTCACCGGCCGCAAGGTGTTCATCTCCGGGGTGGACATCGCCGACGCCACCCTGATCGTGGGCCGCGCGGAGGACGCCCGCACCGGCCGCCTCAAGCCCTGCCTGTTCATCGTCCCGCGCGACACCGAGGGCTTCGGGCGACGGGTCATCGACATGGAACTGCACAGTGCGGAGAAGCAGTTCGAGCTCACCCTGGACGATGTGCGGCTGCCCGCCGAGGCACTCGTCGGCGACGAGGACGCCGGTCTGCTCCAGCTCTTCGCGGGCCTCAACCCCGAGCGCATCATGACGGCCGCCTTCGCGATCGGCATGGGCCGCTACGCGCTCTCCACGGCGATCGCCTACGCCCGCGAGCGCACCGTCTGGAAGGAGCCCATCGGAGCCCACCAGGCCGTCGCGCACCCTCTCGCCCAGGCGCACATCGACCTGGAGCTGGCCCGGCTCATGATGCAGAAGGCGGCCCTCCTGTACGACGCGGGCGACGACGTGGGCGCCGGGGAGGCCGCCAACATGGCCAAGTACGCGGCCGCCGAGGCCTGCGTGAAGGCCGTCGACCAGTCGGTGCACACCCTCGGCGGCAACGGCCTGACCGGCGAGTTCGGCCTCGCCTCGCTCATCACGGCGTCCCGCGTGGCCCGGATCGCGCCCGTCAGCCGGGAGATGATCCTCAACTATGTGTCGCACCAGACCCTGGGCCTGCCGAAGTCCTACTAGGCACTATCTCCCGTACAGCTTCCGGCAGACCTCCGGTTCGACTCCTGGAAAGGGCCCGACATGGTGTTCCGCAGCGAGTACGAAGACGTTCCCGCCGTCGAAGAACCCATCCACGAAGCGGTGCTGGGCGGTGCCGCCGCCCGGGGCGACGCACCCGCCCTCGTCGACGGCGTGGACGGAACGACCCTCACCTACGCCCAGCTCGACACGTTCCACCGGCGGATCGCCGCCGCGCTGGCCGACCTCGGCGTCCGCAAGGGCGACGTGGTGGCCCTGCACAGCCCCAACACGGTCGCCTTCCCGGCGGCCTTCTTCGCCGCCACGCGAGCCGGGGCCTCGGTCACGACCGTGCACCCGCTCGCCACCGCCGAGGAGTTCGCCAAGCAGCTCAGGGACAGCTCCGCCGAGTGGATCATCACCGTCTCGCCCCTCCTGGAGACCGCGCGCACCGCGGCCGAACTGGCGGGCGGCGTACGGGAGATATTCGTCTGCGACCAGGCGCCGGGGCACCGGTCGCTGCTCGACATGCTGGGCTCCACGGCACCGGAACCGCAGGTCGACATCGACCCCGCCGAGGACGTGGCCGCGCTCCCGTACTCCTCCGGCACGACCGGGGTCCCCAAGGGCGTCATGCTCACCCACCGGTCGATCGCCACCAACCTGGCGCAGCTGGCGCCCACCATGCCGATGGGGCCGGGCGACCGCATCCTGGCCGTCCTGCCGTTCTTCCACATCTACGGGCTGACCGCCCTCATGAACGCCCCCCTGCGGCAGGGCGCCACCGTGGTCGTGCTGCCCCGCTTCGACCTGGACACGTTCCTCGCGGCGATCGAGAAGCACCGCATCACCGGCCTGTACGTGGCGCCGCCGATCGTCCTCGCCCTGGCCAAGCACCCGGCCGTCGAGGGGTACGACCTGTCGTCCCTGCAGTACGTCATCAGCGCCGCCGCGCCGCTGGACGCCGAACTGGCGGCGGCCTGCTCCCGGCGCCTGGGACTGCCGCCGGTCGGCCAGGCCTACGGCATGACGGAGCTGTCGCCCGGGACGCACGTCGTGCCCCTCGGCGCGCCGAACCCGCCCCCCGGCAGCGTCGGGAAGCTCATCGCCTGCACGGAGATGCGCATCGTCTCCCTGGACGACCCGGGCAAGGACGTCGGCGTCGGCGAGAGCGGCGAGATCGTCGTCCGCGGACCGCAGGTCATGAAGGGCTACCTGGGACGCCCCGAGGCCACCGCGGAGATGATCGACGGGGACGGCTGGCTGCACACCGGGGATGTCGGCCACGTCGATGCCGACGGCTGGCTGTACGTGGTCGACCGGGTCAAGGAACTCATCAAGTACAAGGGCTACCAGGTGGCGCCCGCCGAGCTGGAGGCGCTGCTGCTGACGCACCCGGGCATCGCCGACGCCGCCGTCATCGGCGTCTACGACGCCGACCACAACGAGCGGCCGCACGCCTACGTGGTGCGCCAGCCGTCGGCGGGCGGCCTCGGCGAGGAGGAGATCATGGAGTACGTCGCGGGGCGCGTCGCCCCGTACAAGAAGGTCCGCAAGGTCGTCTTCGTCGAAGGGGTGCCGAGGGCCGCCTCCGGGAAGATCCTCCGGCGGGAACTGAGGGAGCGGGCATGACCACGGTGCGGCGGTCGCACGAGCGCGGGATCACCACTCTCGCGCTCGACGCGCCCGAACGGCGCAACGCCCTGTCGGCCCGGCTCGTCGGGGACCTGGCGGAAGCGCTCACGGAGTGCGGCGAGGACGGCGACGTGCGCGCCGTCGTCCTCACCCACACCGGCAACACCTTCAGCGCGGGCGCTGACCTGCGCGATCCGCCGCACCCGGACTCCCTGGTCGCGCTTCTGCGGCAGATCGTGGAGCTGCCCCGGCCCGTCGTCGCCCGCGTCACCGGCCATGTGCGCGCGGGCGGCCTGGGACTGCTCGGGGCCTGCGACATCGCGGTGGCCTCCGACGCGGCCACCTTCGCCTTCACGGAGGTGCGCATCGGGGTGGCGCCCGCCGTGATCTCGCTCCCGCTGCTGCCGCGGCTCGACCCGCGGGCGGTGGCCCGCCACTACCTCACCGGGGAGAGGTTCGGGGCCGCCGAGGCCGCCAGGATCGGACTGGTGACGGCCGCGGGCGAGGACGCCGACGACGTGCTCGAACCCGTTCTCGACGGGTTGCGCAGATCCTCCCCGGAGGCCCTGGCCGAGACGAAACGGCTGCTCACGGCTAAGGTGCTGGACACCTTCGACCGGGAGGCGGCCGATCTGACCGCGCTCTCGGCCCGGCTGTTCTCCTCCGCGCAGGCCCGCGAGGGAATGACCGCCTTCCTCGAACGACGGGATGCCTCATGGGTGCTGTGAACGGCGCGCAGGCCGCCGAGCGCGTGCCCAAGCAGGACCGCAGCCGGGCCACCCGGCAGCGTCTGCTGGAGGCGGCCGTGGCCTGCCTGGCCGAGCACGGCTGGGCGGGCTCCACGGTCTCCGTCGTCGCCGAGCGGGCCGGTGTCTCCCGGGGCGCCGCCCAGCACCACTTCCCGACCCGCGAGGACCTCTTCACGGCGGCCGTCGAGTACGTCGCCGAGGAGCGCTCCACCGCCCTGCGAGCCCTGTTCCCCGAGGGCGCGGGGGACCGGCGGGCCGTCGTGTCCGCCCTGGTCGACCTGTTCACCGGGCCGCTCTTCCGCGCCGCGCTGCACCTGTGGGTCGCGGCCTCCAACGAGGCGCACCTGCACTCCCGCGTCACCGAGCTGGAGGGCCGGGTGGGCCGCGAGACCCACCGCATCGCCGTCGAGCTGCTGCGCGCCGACGAGTCCCGCCCCGGGGTGCGCGAGACCGTGCAGGGCTTCCTCGACATGGCACGCGGCCTCGGTCTCGCGAACCTCCTCACGGACGACGCGGGACGCCGCGACCGGGTGGTCGCCCAGTGGGCGGCCATCCTGGACACCACGCTGGACTGACCCCGCGCCCGGCGCGTCAGCCGTGTCCGCGGAGTCAGCCGTGCCCCGCCGCGTCAGCCCCGTCCCAGGCACCCGGCGCGTCCACCGCGGCGGGACCGTGCCGGCGGTGGAACCGGGCCGTCCCACCCGGTGGGCGCGGGCTCAGGGGCTGAGCCGCTCCACCCGCCACGAGCCGTCCTCGCGCGCCACGTACCGCAACCGGTCGTGCAGCCGGTTCTGCCGGCCCTGCCAGAACTCGACGGTCTGCGGGGCGACCCGGAAACCGCCCCAGTGCGGCGGCACCGGGACCTGCTCGCCCTCGGGGTGGCGCGCGGCCAGTTCGGCGTACGAGGCGTCCAGCACGGCGCGGGAGGCGACCACCTCGGACTGCGTGCTGGCCCAGGCCCCGAGCTGCGAGCCGTGCGGGCGCGTGCGGAAGTACGCGGCCGTCTCGTCGCGTCCGGTGCGCCGCGCGGTGCCGGTGACGACGACCTGCCGGGTCATCGGGTGCCACGGGAAGAGCAGGGACACGTACGGGTTGGCGGCCAGGTCGCGGGCCTTGCGGGAGCCGTAGTTCGTGAAGAAGACGAAACCGCGCTCGTCGAACTGCTTCAGGAGCACCGTGCGGGAGCCGGGCCGCCCCTCGGCGTCGGCCGTGGACACGACCATGGCGTTGGCCTCGTAGACCGCGTCCTCCGCCGCGGCCTGGGCGAACCAGTGCGCGAACTGCTCCATGGGGTGGTCGGCCAGCTCGGTCTCGTCGAGTCCCTCGGCCCGGTAGTGCTCACGCATCAACGCCGGGTCGAGGACGGGGTCACGGTCGGTCACGCGGCCATCCTGCCGTATCTCAGGGGGTGGCCGACGGCGTGGGGTTCATCACTGAGTGGCACTGAGTGCCGCGCACTCTCCCCAAAGGTGGCACCAAGGGATATCGTCCTGCTTCCGAAACGGTTGGGTGACCGCCATCCGCACGGGGCATCACCGAGGTGACGCACGGACCGCGAGTCCATGAGCGACCGCGGAACCGGACGATCATCCACGATACGGGCATATGGTCATAGGAACCCCCGCATGCCCCGAACCCCACAACGTCATCTGTCGTACACATCATGAGGAGCCGCCTGATGTCCGACTTCGTACCCGGGCTCGAGGGAGTCATCGCTTTCGAGACGGAGATCGCCGAACCGGACAAGGAGGGCGGCGCCCTGCGGTACCGGGGCGTCGACATCGAGGATCTGGTCGGCCACGTCTCCTTCGGCAACGTCTGGGGGCTCCTCGTCGACGGGGCCTTCAATCCGGGCCTGCCACCCGCCGAGCCCTTCCCGATCCCGGTCCACTCCGGCGACATCAGGGTGGACGTGCAGTCCGCCCTCGCCATGCTGGCCCCCGTCTGGGGCCTCAAGCCGCTTCTCGACATCGACGAGCGGCAGGCCCGCGCGGACCTCGCCCGCGCCGCGGTCATGGCCCTCTCGTACGTCGCCCAGTCCGCCCGCGGCCAGGGCCTGCCGATGGTCCCGCAGCGGGAGATCGACAAGGCGCAGTCCGTCGTCGAGCGCTTCATGATCCGCTGGCGCGGCGAGCCGGACCCCAAGCACGTGGCGGCGGTCGACGCCTACTGGACGTCGGCGGCCGAGCACGGAATGAACGCGTCCACCTTCACGGCCCGCGTCATCGCGTCCACGGGCGCGGACGTGGCCGCGGCCCTCTCCGGCGCGGTCGGCGCGATGTCCGGCCCGCTGCACGGCGGCGCCCCCTCCCGGGTCCTCGGCATGATCGAGGAGATCGAGCGCACGGGCGACGCCGACGCGTACGTCAGGCAGGCCCTGGACAAGGGCGAGCGGCTGATGGGCTTCGGCCACCGCGTGTACCGGGCCGAGGACCCGCGGGCGCGCGTGCTGCGCCGCACCGCCCGGGAGCTCGGCGCACCCCGTTTCGAGATCGCCGAGGCACTGGAGAAGGCCGCGCTCGCCGAGCTGCACGCCCGCCGCCCCGACCGCGTCCTGGCGACGAACGTCGAGTTCTGGGCCGCCATCGTCCTCGACTTCGCCGAGGTGCCGGCCCACATGTTCACCTCGATGTTCACCTGCGCGCGCACCGCGGGCTGGTCCGCGCACATCCTGGAGCAGAAGCGCACCGGACGCCTCGTCCGGCCGTCCGCGCGTTATGTCGGCCCCGGTACGCGCAACCCGCGCGAGATCGCCGGCTACGAGGACATCGCGCACTGAGCGTGCAGCCGCCGGGCCCGGTGCGTGCGCCGGGCCCGGCCGCACGTCCTCACGCGGGGACCAGCAGCTCCGCGTGGTGCCGGGCCGCGACCAGCGGGTGGGCCCGGAGCTTGCCCTTCAGCTCGTTGCGGCCGTACTCGGCGAAGAGCGGATTGGCCGGATCGCCGGTCACGCCGGGGGCCGCGGTCGCGTACGGGAACGGCAGCGGATCCGTGCGGGCGTCGAGCCGCGGGTTGTAGAAGAACGGCACGGAGAAGCGCTCGGTGGCGCCGGGCGGGCTGACGACCCGGTGGTTGGTGGCGAGGAGGTAGCCGTTCGTCGCCACTTCGAGCAGTTCGCCGAGGTTCACCACGAAGGCGCCGGACACCGGCGGGACGTCGTGGAACAGCCCGTCCGCCCGCTGCACCTGGAGCCCGCCCACCCGGTCCTGCAGCAGCAGCGTCAGGAACCCGTAGTCCTTGTGCGCCCCGACGCCCTGGTCCGCACCGTCCCCGGAGCTGCCCGGGTAGCGGACCAGCTTCAGATGCGGGTGGGCCCGCTCCCCGAAGACGGGGTCGTAGAAGTCCGCGGGCGCGCCGATCGCGGCGAGCAGCTCGCGCAGCAGCCGGGCGGCGACGGAACTCAGCCGGTCGATCCAGCCCAGCGCGGCGGTCCGCAGCTCGGGCAGCGCGGCGGGCCACTGGTTCGGCCCCTGCAGCCACCAGTACGCGGGCTCACCGGGCAGCGGGACCCGGGCGGGCCGCTCGGCGCCTATGTCGAGCTGGTCGCGCCAGTCCCGGCTGCCGCCGGTGCGCTCGTCCCCGGTGCGCGTGTAGCCGCGGAAGTGGGGCGAGTTGACGTTGTCGAGCGCGAGCCGGTCGGCCTCCGGGAGCGCGAAGAAGCGGTGCGTCACGTCGAGCAGGGCGGAGGTCTCGGCCTCGCTCACCCCGTGCCCGACGAGCTGGAAGAACCCCACGTCGTGGGCGGCGCTGTGCAACTGCGCGTGCAGCAGGGCACGGGCCTGCGGGCCGCGCCCGGCGGCGGAGAGGTCGATGATCGGGAGCTGCTGGTACGACGGATTCGTCGACGTGTTCGTCATGGTGTGCGTCCGCGTGGGTACGGGTCCCGCGCTGCCGCCGGGGTGGGGCGGGGGCCGCGGGTGCCGGATGGGATGGAGCGGGGCCGAGGTCAGGCGGAGCGCCGACAGCCCGTGCTCGTGACACGCACGTAGTCCACGTGCCGGCGTCGAACGAGGGGAACCATGCGGCCAGCGTACTGCGGAAAGCGCCACCTGCCTGTGGCCCGGATCACCGGACCCGAGAAGCACGGCGGACGGCCGGCGGGGGCGGGGCGCGAGGAGGCGGCGGCCCGGGAGGCGGCGCACGGCCGGCCTCCGCACGCAGACGACCCGCGAGCTCGGGATCCCTCCGGGGAGGGAGCCGGCCGGACGTACCGGCGAACTCGCGGGTCGGGTGACTGCTGGGATTGGGCCGGCTGCGCGCAGGTCTCGCGCGCTGGTCCGGCACCGCACTCGGTGTGGTGGCGGGCCGCTAGCCCGCAGTCACCTCACGCGTCCGGTATGTGTACATCTGCCGAACCACCTCCCTTCGTGTGTGCACCACAGCCTAGGAAACCCGGCGGAGGCGCTCAAGGGATTTTCCGAGACCTTGACGGCCGGGGCGCGCGCGTGGGTCCGCGGGTCCCGCGGGCAGGCTCCCCGGAAGGCCGGAGCACGAGGTCGGAGCGCCGCGCACAACGATTTCCCCAATCTTGCGGGAACCCGATGTGGGCTGCGTCACGTTCGAGTTGAATGATTCCCAGTGAGTGATTCGTAGTGAGTGAAGAGACGCGCGGACGCGCCGCGCTGGACACGCCGACACGGCCTGCAGGGGGTGCCAGGTGAGTGCTTCCCGGCGTAGTGGGACCACGGACGAACTCGGGCCGCAGGAGCCCGAGCGGGACGGGGCCGATCTGCTCGCCGCTCTGCTCGACGGGATGGACGCCGCGCTGTGCGCGTTCGACGCCGACGGAGTGGTGACGCACTGGAACCGCGAGGCCGAGCGGATCCTCGGCTGGACCGCCGCCGAGGCGGTGGGACGGCGCGGCTTCGCCGACTGGGCCGTCCGGAGCGCGGACGCCGGGGAGGTCGAGGGCAGACTGCTGTCCGCGATGCGGGCCCCGGGGCGGCAGGTGCACGAGTTCGCGCTGCTGACCAAGGAGGGCGGCCGGGTGCTCGTACGCACCCAGTCGGCGGCCGTGCCGGGACCCGGAGGCAAGCCCGCCGGGGTGTACTGCGCCTTCAGCGAGGTGCACGCGCAGATCGACCTGGAGCGTTCGATCGCGCTCAGCGAGGCGCTCTTCGACGACGCCTCGTGGGGTGTCGTGCTCGTCGACGCGGACCTGCGGCCCGCCGTCGTCAACGCCCACGCGGCACGCGCCCTCGGGACGGGCCGCACGGCCGTCCTGGGCCGCCCGCTCGGCGAGCTGCTCGCGCAGGGTGTGGAGGAGCTGGAGAGCGCGCTGACCCATGTGCTCGCCGAGGGCGCGCCGCCGGCGCCCGCCGAGATGTGGGTGGCCGTGCGCACGGCGGAGGGCGAGCAGCGGCGCTGCTGGCGCAGCGGCTTCCTGCGGCTGGCCTCGCCCCTCACGGAGGAGCCCGTACCGCTGGGCGTGGGGTGGCTCTTCCAGGATGTGACCGAGAGCAAGCAGGCCGAGCAGGAGGCGGCGCTGCTGCGGTTCAGGAGCAACCAGCTGCACCGGGCCGCGCGCGCCGCGGCCGAGTGCGAGGACCCGGGGGAGGCGGCCTCCGTCCACCTGGAGTTCGCGCTGGCCGGTTTCGCCGACCACGCCCTGATCGACCGGGTGGCGGGGGCGGCCCGGCCCGACGGCGAGGGGCCCCCGCGGTTCGTCCGCGCCGCCGCCACACCGTCGGGGGCGCCGGGCCCGGGCCTGCCCGGCTACCGCGCGGGCCTGCCGGTGCGGTACACGCAGGGGCACCCGGCGCTCCAGTGCGCCGAGCGGATCGGTTCCGTACGGGCCTCGGCGGGGTCGGCCCACTCCGAACGCACCCGTGAGTGGGCCCTCGCCCGCCAGTGGCCGGCCGACTCCGTGCACGCCCTGTGCGCCGTCCTGCGCAGCCGGGGCCGGACCCTGGGCGTCGTCACGTTCCTGCGCGGAGCGAGCCGGGCCCGGTTCGAGCGGGCCGACGCGATGTACGCGGAGGACGTCGCGGTGCGGATCGCGACGGCCCTGGACCTGGCCGAGACCCTGGAGCGGCCGGGCTGACGGCCCGCCGGCGCCCCCCGGCGGGCGGGACTGCGGCGACCGGCCGCGGCAGCGGCGACGGGGGGCCGGTGCCGACGGCGGCCGCAGCAGTGGCGGCGGTGGTTGCGGCCGGAGCCGCCGGGCGGCGGGCTCAGCGCCGGTAGAAGATCCGGTCCGCGTACTCCTCGAAGACGCGCGCGTTCCATTCGAGGCCGCCGTCGACGTTCCCCGAGCGCAGCATCGGCGGCTCGATCCCGCGCTCCGCCAGCGTGCCCGCCGCCGTGGCCATGACGGCCTGGAGGAGCGCCGAGGTGACGACCGTGGACGCGGGGGCGAAGGGCGCCGGGATGCTGTCGAGGGTGAGTTCCGCGTCGCCGAGCGCGATCTTCGAGTCGAGGACGACGTCGCAGTGGTCCTTGAGGAACGTCCCCGACGGGTTCCGCGAGGTGGTCCCGGTGGCGTACGCGACCGAGGTGACCCCGATGACCTTGAGGCCCAGCGCGCGGGCGTGCGTCGCCATCTCGACGGGCAGGGTGTTGCGTCCGGAGAGGGAGACGATCACCAGGACGTCGCCCGCCCGGACCGGGGCGCTGTCGAGCACGGCGCCCGCGAGGCCGTCGACCCGCTCCAGGGCCGACCCCAGGGTGGCGGGCATGACGTCCACGCCCACGGCTCCCGGGACGGCGAGCAGGTTCATCAGCGCGAGGCCGCCCGCCCGGTAGACCAGGTCCTGCGCGGCCAGCGAGGAGTGCCCGGCACCGAAGGCGAACAGCCGGCCGCCGCCCGCGACGGCGTCCGCGACGATCGTCCCGGCCGCCTCGATCGCCCCGGCCTCCTCGTCGCGGACCCGCTGCAGCAGGCCGATCGCGGCGTCGAAGAACTGCCCGGCCAGCTTGCTGTCGCTCATCGGCGAAACCTCTCGTCGTATACGCGGCGCACCACGGTCCGGCACCCTCGGCGGCCTGTGTCGCGGATCACGTTGCGGTCTGGACCAGTGCCCTGTCAATACGGCCCGGGGGGCGCCCGGCGGGTCCGCGGGAGCCCGCGCCCGCCCAGCCCGGGGCCGGTTCGCGCGGGCCGTGCGGACGGTCGTCATGACGTGGTTTCACCGGCGCGGCACGGTTGTCGGTGGGATGCGTCAGAATTGGTGCCAGGGCCAGCGCACACGCCGGTGAGCCACTCAGCCTCCGGCAGAGCTAATCGAGGGGCACGTATGTCCGGACTGATCGACACCACGGAGATGTATCTCCGCACCATCCTCGAGCTGGAGGAGGAAGGTGTGGTCCCCATGCGCGCCCGGATCGCCGAGCGGCTCGACCAGAGCGGGCCGACGGTCAGCCAGACGGTGGCGCGGATGGAGCGCGACGGCCTGGTGGCGGTCGCCAGCGACCGGCACCTGGAGCTCACCGAGGAAGGGCGCCGGCTGGCGACGCGCGTCATGCGCAAGCACCGCCTCGCCGAGTGCCTGCTCGTCGACGTGATCGGACTGGAGTGGGAGCAGGTGCACGCCGAGGCGTGCCGCTGGGAGCACGTGATGAGCGAGGCGGTCGAGCGGCGTGTGCTCGAACTGCTGCGCCACCCCACGGAGTCGCCGTACGGCAACCCGATCCCGGGTCTTGAGGAGCTGGGCGAGAAGGACGGCGCGGACCCGTTCCTCGACGAGGGCATGGTCTCGCTGGCGGACCTCGACCCCGGGCTGGACGGCAAGACGGTCGTCGTCCGCCGCATCGGCGAGCCGATCCAGACGGACGCGCAGCTCATGTACACGCTGCGGCGGGCGGGCGTGCAGCCCGGCTCCGTGGTCAGTGTGACGGAGTCGCCCGGCGGTGTGCTGGTGGGCAGCGGCGGCGAGGCGGCGGAGCTCGAGTCCGAGGTCGCGTCCCACGTGTTCGTCGCCAAGAGGTAGGACGCACGCTGCCGGTGCCGGGGCACCGGCAGGGCGGCACCCGGACGCGGTCGGCGTGCCGGGGAGCCCCTGGAAGGAGCCTGGGATTCCCGGAAGGCGCCCGGGAGGGCGCCGGAGGGGGCGGCGGAACCGGTCGCACGGTCCTTTCGTGCCTCTGAGCGGAACCGGTCGCACGGTCCTTTCGTGCCCCTGAGCGGGACCGGTCGTGCGCCGCGCGTGCGGGACGGCGCACGCGCTTCGGGAGCGCCCCCGGCGCTCTCGTCGCGCGACCGGCTCACGACGTCAACTCCCGTCACATCCATCCCAGTTGCCCCACCTCCGCGTTCCCCGGGAAACGAAGATTCAGTGCGCGGAATTGCAGCGGCCGAGCCGTTTGCGTGCAAGGCTGTCGCGAGAGGCATATGACCTGAGGGCTCTTGACCGCGGCGGCAGCGGCGCCGGCGCGCGGTCGGGGAGGGGGCGGGAGGATGTGCCGCAGACGTGAGGAGGGCCCCGGCGCCCTGAGGCGCCGGGGCCTGTCCTCCCCTGTTCCGACCCGGAGCCCCGAGCTCCCAGGGTCGACCCCTGCGGACCGTTTTCCCCGAGCGGCCCGCCTCCCGTTGAAGATCTCCCCTCGGCGGCGGCGATCAATCCTTGAGCGAGGTCACTCGAACGAGGGGTGTTGCCGCCGCAGACCCCATTCTCGAAAGCTCATTCGATAGCGTGTGGGTGATGAACGCGCTACGGATGGCGCAGGAGCAACCAGCAGGAGCAGCGGTACGACGAGCGGTACGAGCGAGCCGGCCGGCTCAGCGGGTCGAACCGGCCGATCGGATCAAGGGGGGTGCCAACGTATGGTGCGGCGCATCGACGTGACCGGTGCGGGTGGCGTTCGCCTGGCCGCCTGGGAGTTCGCCGATCCTCCCAAGCCCAGGACCGGGGAGAGCGAGCCGGCGCCCGGAGTGCTGTTACTGCACGGACTCATGGGACGCGCCTCGCACTGGGCGTCCACCGCCCGCTGGCTCTCCGAGCGGCACCGCGCCGTCGCGCTAGACCAGCGCGGACACGGCCAGAGCGACAAGCCGCCGGCGACGGAGTACACCCGCGGCGCGTACGTGGAGGACGCCGAGGCCGCCCTCGAACAGCTCGGGCTCGCACCGGCCGTCCTGATCGGCCATGCGATGGGCGCCCTGACGGCCTGGCAGCTGGCGGCCAAGCGCCCCGACCTCGTGCACGGCCTGATCATCTGCGACATGCGGGCCTCCGCGCTCGGCGCGGCCTCGCAGCGCGAGTGGACGGACTGGTTCAAGGCGTGGCCCGTCCCGTTCGCCACGCTCGCGGACGTACGGAAGTGGTTCGGCGAGGACGACCCCTGGGTGGAGCGGCCCAATCCGGCGCGCGGCGAGTTCTACGCGGAGGTGATGGCCGAGTCGGAGGACGGCTGGCGCCCCGTCTTCGACCCGGGGCAGATGCTCAAGTCCCGGGAGACCTGGGTGTACGACGCGCACTGGGAGGAGCTGGCGCAGGTCCGCTGCCCGGCACTCGTCGTCCGCGGCCTCGACGGCGAACTGGGCAGGGCCGAGTCCCAGGAGATGGTCAGGGTCCTGCCCCGCGGCAAGTACGCGGAGGTCGCCGACGCGGGCCATCTCGTGCACTACGACCGGCCCGACGCGTGGCGTGCCGCCGTCGAACCGTTCCTCGACGGCGTGCTCACGTCCTGAGCCCCGCCGGCGTCACCCCTTGCTGACCGCCGCGAGGATCTCGGGAAGCCGCCGCGCGGTCCGCGGCGCGGCGAGCCGCAGCCCCGCGAAGGTGACCAGCGCGCCGTACGCGGTCCCGACCGGCAGCAGCAGCCACGTCCGGCTCCCGCCGTCCGGCGAGACGTTCAGCCACACGGTGAGCGCGATGACGGGCGCGCAGAGCAGGGCCGCCGCCACCATGCCGCCGAAGATGGAGATCCAGGCCAGGCCGGCCTGCCCGGGAGCCACGTTCTTGTGGCCCTCCTGCGGGATCGAGTACGGGAAGCGCGCCGAGGACCAGGCGCCGGTCGCCAGCATCGCGCCGAGCAGCGCGAAGGACAGGCCCAGCGCCTCGGGCAGGGCGGCCCAGTCGCCGAGCAGCGCCGTCGTCAGGACGGTCACCAGCGTCGCGTACGGAAGGGTGACCACCAGCAGCGCCAGGGCCCGCGCGCGCAGTTCGGCGTACGCGTCGGCCGTGGACGAGATCGTCATCGCGACCATCCAGAACGCGGACGTGTCCTGGCCGAACTGGTTGTACATCTGGATGCCGAGCATGCCCGCGGCGAAGCAGGCGAAGTAGATCGAGCCGGTCCCCTGCAGTGCGTTGAACACCGGCACGATCAGGCCGATGGCCAGCGAGGTCGCCCAGGCGGCCTTCGTCTTCGGGTCCCGCCACACGTACCGCAGGCTGCGTTCCATGACCGTGCCGGTGCGCCCGGCCGGCAGCAGTCCGCCGAGCCCCGACGACCGGCTGCCCGCGTCGCGCCCGGAAGCGGCGGCCTGGATCGTCGAACCGTCCGGCGAGGTCATCAGCCGGGTCAGGCTCCGCCGCCAGGAGGACAGCAGCGCGGCCAGCGCCCCGGCGGTGAGCGCGAGCTGGGCGGCGGCCGTGGCGTACGCGCCCCCGCTCACGGAGTCCACCGCGCCGAGGGCCGACGCGGGCGGCACCCAGCGCAGCACGTCCACCACCGGGTCCAGCGCGGACAGGCTGGACGAACCCAGGCGCTGCGCGCCGAAGTTCACGAGCTGCGCGCCCACGGCGATCACCAGGCCGCTCAGGACCGCCAGGTCACGTCCCTTCCGGCTGGTCAGCAGCCGGAGGTTGGCGGTCGCTACGGCACGCGCGAGGGCCACGCACAGGAGGAGGGAGAGCGCGACCGCGACCACGCCGGTGGCGTACGCGGCGGCACCGTGCGCCGTCGAGACCACCGAACCCACGAGCAGGCACAGCGTGAACAGGGGCCCTATGCCCACCAGTGAGGCCACCAGCAGCGCGCGCACCAGGGGGCGCGGGCGCAGCGGCAGCATCACCAGACGGGTCGCGTCGAGCGTCTCGTCGCCGCCGGGGAAGAACAGCGGCATCACGGCCCAGCCGAGCCCGAGCACCGCGGTGAGCAGGACCGTCACGTTCACCGCGTGCGCGTTGCCGCGCAGCGCGATCAGCCCGAGGAGCTGGAGCGCGGCGAACAGCAGCACGACGACGAGCGAGGCCACGTACGCGGCCCGCCGCCCGGACGACCGCCGCAGCCCGTTGCGCAGCAGGGACAGCTTCAGCCGTACGAACACGGGGGTGACCGACGCCGAGGGGACGGGCGACATCGGGAGGGGCGACATCGGGACGGGTGCCGCGGGCCCTTCGCTCATCGGGCCCCGCCGCCCAGCCAGTCGAGGTCGGTGCCGCTCGCGCGGTCGCCCGCCCCGACGAGTTCGAGGAACGCCTGCTGGAGGGAGGGCGCGGTGCCGCGGACCTCGGCGAGCGGGCCCTGTGCGCGGATGCGGCCCGCCGCCATCACGGCGACCCAGTCGCAGAGCGACTCGACGAGTTCCATCACGTGGGAGGAGAAGACGACGGTCGCGCCCGAGGCGGTGTACCGCTCCAGGACCCCGCGGATCGTCTGCGCGGAGACCGGGTCGACCCCCTCGAACGGCTCGTCGAGGAAGAGCACTTCGGGGTTGTGCAGCAGGGCGGCCGCCAGGCCGATCTTCTTGCGCATGCCCGTCGAGTAGTCGACGACCAGTTTGTGCTGGGCGCCGGCGAGGTCGAGCACGTCGAGGAGCTGCGTGGCCCGCTTGTCGACCTCGGCGCCCGGGAGTCCGCGCAACCTGCCGGTGTAGGCGAGCAGTTCACGGCCCGAGAGCCGGTCGAAGAGGCGCAGCCCCTCGGGCAGCACGCCGATCCGCGCCTTGACCTCCGCGGGGTCGTGCCACACGTCGTGCCCGACCACCTCGACGGTCCCGTGGTCGGGCCGCAGCAGTCCGGTCACCATCGACAGCGTGGTCGTCTTCCCCGCCCCGTTGGGGCCGACGAGCCCGATGAACTGCCCCGCGGGCAGCTCCAGATCGATCCCGGCGACGGCCACCTGCCCCCCGAACCGCTTCCAGAGCCCCTGCACGCGCACGGCCACAGCACCCACCCGTACTCCTTCCGCCATGCCTGAGCACGATACGGGGCGCAGGGAGCGCGGGAACCGGTACGCCCGGCCCGGAGCGGAACCCCGTGCCCCGGGGGCCGCGGCTCCCGGGCTTCAGGGGCCCCACGGCACCGAACGGCATGGGCGCGAGGCGGGCACCGCGGCCCGCGTCCGCCGGGGCGTCAGCGCCGCGCGTCCCGGCCGCAGGCGTAGGCGAGCGGCGAGATCAGCTCCTCCGCGTCCGGCAGCCACCGGTTCGCGGGAGTGGGCCGGCAGGCCCACTGCACCGCCCCGTGCGCCCCGTAGCGCGTGGGCGGCGCGGCCACGTACGTCCCCTCGCCGAGCACCTCCAGATCCAGGGAGGCGAGTGGCCACCCCAGCTTGCGCACCAGGTCGGGCACCTTCGCCCCGGCGCCCGGCAGCACGAAGAACTGCATGCGCCGGTCCGGGGTGCACGTGACGGGCCCGAGCGTCAGCTCCATGCGGTGCATCCGGGCGAGCGCGAGGAAGCCGGCCGTCTCGGGGACGTCGATCGCGTCGAAGGTGCGGCCCGTGGGCAGCAGGATGGACGCGGACGGCTGTTTCGCCCACAGCCTGCGAGCGACGGTCGCACTCCCCGTGGCCTGCGTCGCCCAGTCCTCGCGCGCCGGGTGCGCGCCGGGTACGGCGCACGCGGGATCGCCGCACGAACAGCGCTGCACCCCGTCGACGGCTTCCAGCCACGTGCCGGGGAACACGTCCCAATGGCGCTCCTCGGCGTAGCGCACGGCGGTGTCCTGCAGCGATTCGCCACGCTGCTTCGGGATCTGGGCGGTCTCGGTGCCTGCGATCGTCTCTTCCACGCCCACTCAACTCCCGCGTCCACCTCGGGTTACGGGCTCACCCGCGCGCGGGGGAGGAGCATCGATTCCACACATGGGGCGCATGGATGCATGTGTGGGGGCGCGCACGGGCAGCGGCAGCGGGGTGTGGGTAGCCATCGGTGGGGTGGGCGACAGCCTTTACTCCGGCAATCCTCGCATGTCTCGCATCTTCGGTATGTCCGCGGGGCATTGATCTTCGAGGCCGGATCCTTTCGTTCCTCCGCACGGACGCGGGGGCGCGGGTGCGGCCGCTGAGGACTCGTCAACTCGGTGCGCGGGCAGGCACCGCAGCCACAGGGGGTACGCCATGGCCGCAAGGCCGCTCGTCGCGCGGCAGCCGAACGAACGACTGCAGGCGCTCATCCAGGAAGCGGGCTGTTCGAACGCGGGACTGGCCCGCCGGGTCAACATGTGCGGCGCGGAGCACGGTCTCGACCTGCGTTACGACAAGACGTCCGTGGCGCGCTGGCTGCGCGGCCAGCAGCCGCGCGGGCGGGCTCCGGCGATCATCGCCGAGGCGCTGGGGCGCAAGCTGGGGCGCACCGTCACGATCGACGAGATCGGCATGGCGAACGGCAAGAACCTCGCCTCCGGAGTGGGCCTGCAGTTCTCGCCGACCGTCCTCGGGGCGATCGAGCAGGTCTGCGAGCTGTGGCGCAGTGACGTCGGACGGCGGGACTTCCTGTCCGGCTCGTCGGTCGCCTCCTCGGCGCTCGTCGAACCGAGCCGGGACTGGCTGATCTCCACGCCGGACGCGCAGGTGTCCCGTTCGGCGGGGCCGCGCGTGGGGCTGTCCGACGTGGCGGCGGTCCGGGCGATGACCCGGGCCCTGGTCGACCTCGACCACCAGTACGGCAGCGGTCACGTACGGCCCGTCGTCGTGCACTACCTGAACAGCGTCGTCTCCGGGCTGCTGGCCGGCTCGTACCGGGAGGCGGTCGGCCGGGAACTGTTCGCGACCGTGGCCCGGTTGACGGAACTGGCGGGCTACATGGCGGTCGACACCGGGCAACCGGGCCTGGCCCAGCGGTACTACATCCAGGCGCTGCGGCTCGCGCAGGCGGCGGGCGACCGCGGGTACGGCGGCTACGTGCTCGCCGCGTCCATGAGCCACCTGGCCGCCCAGCTCGGGAACCCGCGCGAGATCGCCCAGTTGGCGCGGGCCGCGCAGGAGGGGGCGCGCGGGCGGGTCACACCGCGCGCGGAGTCGATGTTCCACGCGGCGGAGGCGCGGGGGCACGCGCTGATGGGCGACGCGCGCGCCGCACAGGTCGCGTCCGGCCGCGCGGTGACGGCGCTGGAGCAGGCCGATCCGGAGTCGGGGGACGACCCGCAGTGGATCGCGCACTTCGACGAGGCCTATCTGGCCGACGAGTTGGCGCACTGCCACCGGGACCTCGGGCAGTCCGAGGCGGCCGCGCGGTGCGCGCAGGAGTCCCTCGCCGGGCATCCCGAGACGCGCGCCCGCCGGCGGGCCATCGGATATGTGCTCCTGGCCACCGCCCAGGTGCAGCAGCGCGAGGTCGAGCAGGCCTGCCACACGGGGCTGCGCGCGGTCGAACTGCTCGGCACGCTGCGGTCGAACCGGGGCGCGGAGTACCTGGACGACTTCCAGCAGCGGCTCGAACCGTACCGGGACGAGCCCGTGGTGCGGGAGTTCGGGGCGCGCATGGAGCTCCAGGCCGCCGCTTAGGGGCAACAGAGGGTGAACGTCCGGGAAACGGGGCGTACATCGGGAAAGGAGGCATGAACAGCGTCCCCGGAGGCGGAAGCGTTACTCGTGGCCGCGGGCACCGGGTCGGGCCCGGTGCTGCGTGGCACCGGGTCCGTGCGACCCGGTAGCGTGAACCGACGATTCCGAACCTCCCCCATTAGTAGGAGTCCCGGTGACGCACAACGGACAGGGCGACGAGCCCTCGCCGCGGCCCGCGCGCGAAGGCATCGTGCTGCCGTCCGACGGCGGCGAACCCCTCCTGCCCGGGCAGGCGGGCGATCGCACGACCCCGGCCGGCGGCCAGGCATGGGACCGGCCCTGGGGCCCCGGACCCACCCCGCAGGGCTCCCCGGAGCCGGGGCAGGGATGGGCGCCCGCGGGCGAATGGGGGGCCGGAGCCCCCGACCCGAACGCGCAGCAGCCCGCCTGGGGCGCGCAGCCCCAGGCCTGGGGCGGCCAGGCCCCGCAGGCCCCGCAGGCCCCGCAGTACACAGCGCAGGACAACGGACAGGCGGGCCCGTACGGGGCCGGGGGCGCGACCGGGCACGGATACGGCACCGCCGGTGCGGCGGACGCCTACGGTTCCCCTGGCGCGCCGCAGGCGCCCCCCGTGGACGAGGGCGCGACCCAGTTCCTGCCGCCGGTCCCGGCGTCCCCCGTGGACGAGGGCGCCACGCAGTTCCTGCCTCCGGTGGGACCGGGCGCGCTGCCGCCCGAGCGGCCCGCCGACGGCATGCCGGCTGCGGCCCCCGGCGAGTCCACCCAGTACCTCGGCCGGGTGCCGCAGGACGGTTCCGGGGCGATACCCGGCGGGAACGGCGCGGGTCCGCTGCCCGGGTCCGCGGACCCGGACGCCCAGCCCACGCAGTTCATGGCCCCGGTACCGGGGCAGCCCGGCGCCGAGCCCTACGCCATGCGCCCGGGCGTCACGGAGGAGCGGCAGCAGCAGCCGCCGGCCGAGTTCGACAACCTTTTCCGTTCGGACGCCGCGGGCCCCACCCGGCAGCAGCCGGGGTTCGACCAGCCGAGGGGCAGGCAGGCCGCCGCTCCCGGGCACGGCCCCGCCCCGGCCCGTCCCGGCGGCCCGGGCGCCCCCGACGGGCACGGCGCGCGCCGGGGCCCGGCGGACGGCGGAGGCCGCGGAGGCTCCCGTTCCCGCGTGCCGCTCATCGCGGCCGTCGGTGTGGGCATAGCCGTGCTCGGCATCGGAGCGGGCGCCCTGCTCAGCGGCGGCGGTGACGGTGGCGACGACGACAGCAGGCCGGTCGGGGCGACCGCGCCGGCCACGGACGCGTCGTCGGCCGAGTCGGGTTCGCCGGAGTCCGCCGATCCCGCGAAGGCGCAGGCGGTGGCCCTCGACAAGCTCCTGGCGGACAGCGGCAACAGCCGCGACTCCGTGGTCAGGGCGGTCGAGAACGTGCGCAAGTGCAGCAACCTCGGCCAGGCGGCCACCGACCTGCGCAACGCGGCCAAGCAGCGCAACGGCCTGGTGACCCGGCTCGCGGCCCTGTCCGTCGACAAGCTCCCCGACCACGCCCAGCTCACCGCGTCGCTCAACAGCGCGTGGAAGGCCTCCGCCTCGGCGGACACGCACTACGCGGCGTGGGCGGACCAGGTCGCGGACCGGAAGGGCTGCCGCAAGGGCCAGGCCCGCACCACCGGCCAGACCGCGGCGGGCAACCGGGAGAGCGTCACCGCGACGGCGCAGAAGGGCAAGGCCGCGAAGCTGTGGAACTCCGTCGCGAGCACCTACGGCCTGACGGAACGCCAGCCCGGCCAGCTCTGACGGCCACCCCGGGCCCCGTGACCGGGCCCCGTGACCGGGCCCCGTGACCGGGGATCCCGGGCCGGCGCTCCGGGCCCCGTGGCGCGCGGACCGGGATCCGGCCGGACCATGTCGCCGACCGGACCGCGGCGGACCGGCGTCTGAGCGCGGGAGCGCCGTGATCGGGTGCCGGCTCGCGCGGCCGGGTCCGTAGCACCGGGTCCGGAGCACCGGACCGAAGGCGCTCCGGACCGAAGGCGCTCCCGACCGGGACGCCGCGGTCAGGCCGTGTCCGAGTTCTCCAGGACCTTCGAGACGTTCACGAACCCCTTGCGGGCCGTGACCAGGCGACCGCCCCGCACCTGCTGGAAGGTCACGTCGGAGTTGACCAGCCGGGGGAAGCCCTTCGCCCCGAGCATGTCCTCGAAGTTCCAGTTGAGCGTCGGCGTCAGGCCGCCGGTCTCGATCCGCAGGCCGTCGTCGAGCGTGCGCCGCAGGGTGCGCGAGGACACCTCGCCGTCGCCCAGGGACTCGACGGCCTCCCTGAGGGCCGTGTAGGCCACCCAGGTCGTCTGCACGCCGGGATCCGCCGCGTCGATCCGGTTGTCGCCGAAGGCCTCCTCGCGGATGACGTCGCGCATCGGCTTCCACCGCTTGTCGTTCGACGCCGGGTACCAGCCGGTGACGTACGAGCCCTCGTACGTCCGTCCGGCGGCGTCGATCACCGACTGGTCGACGCTGCCCAGCACGGAGGCCGTGCGGACGTCCGGGTACTCCTCGCGGACACGGCGGAACGAGTCCATGAACGTGTCGGTGCGGTCCCCGAGCGCGGGCACCACGCAGCCGGCCCGCGACGGGTCGGCCGACACCTGCCGCAGAGCCCGGTCGGCGTGCCCCGCGTACTCCGTGGCGTCCTCGGCGGCCCGCTGGTCGGCCGCGCCCGGGTGGCCGCCCGCGCTCAGCCCGGAGTCCAGCAGGAGGGGCATCTCGTCGCCGGCGATCGTGTCGGGGCGCACCAGGGTGACGGCGCCGCAGGACTTGGCGAGCTGCTGGCCGAGGCCGGCCATGAGGGAGGGCTGGCCGCCGTTCACGGGGTAGGAGAGGGGGCTGGTGAACTCGTCGTCGGTGACGCCGTAGCCCCCCAGGTAGGGGATGCCGGCCGACTCCAGCGGGGAGAGGAAGGACCGGCCGTGCTGGCTGTACGAGCCGACCACCGCGACGACGTCCGCCTCGACCGCGCGCCGGGCGCACTGGGCGGCGGACACCGTGTCGTTGTGGTCGTTGCAGGTCAGGACCTTGAGCTTGTGGCCGTTGATGCCGCCGTTGGCGTTGATCCAGCGCGCGTAGGCCCGGGCCATCGCGGGCATGCCGGGCTTGTTGGTCGCGCGGGTCTTCTCGGGCGCCCAGGTCATGACCGTGATGGTGCCGTCCCCGGAACCCCCCGTGGTGCCGGGGACGACACCGCAGCCGGCGGCCATGGACACGCACGCCGCCAGTGCGCCCGCCGAGAGCGCTCTGGTCCCGGCGGTGCGGAGGTGGGCGGGAAGGAAGGTGCGGGTGTGTCGCCTACCGGTCATGGGCATGCACGATTCCGTCACATCACTACGACCGGTGTGACCCTCGGTCAACGCCCGGTGACGGCCGGGTGAACACCGGGGTGCGATGCGGGGCGATCCGACGAGGAACGTACGATCGATGACCGTGCAAGGTTCGGAGAACTCTTCCCGTCACAGGCGTCGCTCATCCACCATGGGCGGCATGCCACTGAATGACATGCCGTGGTGGCGCTGGCGCAGCAATGTGCGCTCCGCGCTGCACATGCTCTCGGACACGGAGTTCCAGCGGGGTATCTGGCTCGCGGGGGTGGACGGGTACGGGGACGTGACCGACGCCGTCTACCGCCTGGTCGAGGACACCTGGCTCGACAACTGGTCCGCGGAGAAGTACGTCGGGACGATCTTCCGCGACTCCCAGGAGGCGGCGCTCGTCGACACCGCCGTGCTGCGGGTGCTGCGGATCATGCACCAGGTCGGCCCGGACGCCGCCGTCCCCGCCTACCTGGAGCACCAGGGCTGGCCGGAGGCCGTACGGGCCGCCCGGGACGCCCATGTGCGGATGGCGGTGAGCGACGGGGACGACCCCGACGCCCCGCCGCGCACGCTCGAAGTGCTGAGGATCATGACCCGGACCGCCTAGGGCTTGCGCGGGGCTCCTGCCGCGCCGTCCCGGGGCTGCCCGCCGCGACGCGGGCGGAGCCGTCCCGGCGGGCGCGGGCCGTGTCCTCAAGGGGTGGACGCCTGCCCGGACGGGGGCGCGGATATGGGACCCTGGCGTGCATGAACGAGCAGTCCGCGCCCGAGCAGTACGTCCTCACGCTGTCCTGCCCCGACAAGCAGGGCATCGTGCACGCCGTGTCGAGTTACCTCTTCATGACCGGCTGCAACATCGAGGACAGCCAGCAGTTCGGTGACCACGACACGGGACTGTTCTTCATGCGGGTCCACTTCTCGGCCGAACCGCCCGTCACGGTGGAGAAGCTGCGGGCCAGTTTCGCGGCCATCGGCGACTCGTTCCGCATGGACTGGCAGATCCACCGCGCCGACGACCGGATGCGGGTCGTGCTCATGGTCAGCAAGTTCGGGCACTGCCTGAACGACCTGCTGTTCCGGGCGCGGATCGGGGCCCTGCCCGTGGAGATCGCGGCGGTGGTGTCCAACCACACGGAGTTCGCCGAACTCGTGGCGTCGTACGACGTGCCGTTCCACCACATCCCGGTCACCAAGGACAACAAGGCGCAGGCCGAGGAGCAGTTGCTCGAACTGGTGCGGGAGCAGGGCGTCGAACTCGTGGTGCTCGCCCGGTACATGCAGGTCCTCTCGGACGACCTCTGCAAGCAGCTGAACGGCCGGATCATCAACATCCACCACTCCTTCCTGCCGAGCTTCAAGGGCGCGAAGCCGTACCACCAGGCGCACGTCCGGGGCGTGAAGCTGATCGGCGCCACCGCGCACTACGTGACGGCCGACCTCGACGAGGGGCCGATCATCGAGCAGGAGGTCGAGCGGGTGGGCCACCAGGTCACCCCCGAGCAGCTCGTCGCCGTGGGGCGTGACGTCGAGTGCCAGGCGCTCGCGCGGGCCGTGAAGTGGCACGCGGAGCGGCGGATCCTGCTCAACGGCCGGCGGACGGTCGTCTTCGACTGACGCCGGTGCCCGCCGCGGCCCGCCCGCGCCGCCACCACCGCCCGCGCGGCCACCACCGCCCGCGCCGCCACCACCGCCCGCGCCGCCACCACCGCCCCGGGGTGCCGCGCTCCTCGGCGCGCGCCGAACGGGTCCGCTCGGGCGGGTGGCCGCCCGCGGGGGTCACATCCTGCTCAGCGAGGCCGCCGCGAACAGGACGTCCCTGATCGCGTCGCGGTCCCCGAGCTGTCCGGCCGCCGCCTCCTCGGGGGAGACGTGCCCCGCCGCGAGCTGGCAGAACTCGACGCCGTCCAGGGCCACATGGGCCACCTCGCGGTCGGGGGAGGCCAGGGCGCCCGGCGAGTCGAGCGGAATCAGCCACTCTCCGCCTCCGAGACCCTCGATCTCCAGCCGGAGGCTGCGGCCCGGCGCCCCGGCCGGGACCAGGTGACGGGTCTGCCCGGGAACCGCGAGACCCGCCTGCCGGCGTGCGGCCAGCGCGGTGGGCAGCATCCGGGCGCCGAGGTCGATCATCGCGTGCAGGTTGCGGGGCGAGGGCGGCTCGTACGGGTAGTCCACGGCCTCCGCGATGTCGCCCGCGTGGACCCAGCACTCGAAGGCCCGGTCCAGCATGGCGTCCCGCAGGGGCAGTTCGAACCCTCCGTACGACACGGGCAGCCGGCCGGAGCCGCCGCCCGCGAACGCCACCGTACGGACCAGGTTGTGGGCCTGCTCGCGCCACGGGCCCCGTACGGACCGCGTGGGCGGGAAGCGCGAGGCCTGCCAGAACGCCTCCGTACGGTCGGCCGGACCGGGGGACTTCGCCGGGGCGTCCAGGGGGTCGTCCAGACCGAGGGCCAGTGCGACCAGGCCGTCCACGGTCAGCAGATGGGCGATCACGCCGGCGACCGTGGTGCGGCGGCTCGCGGGCCGGTCGCCCTCGAACCAGCGCAGACGCACCGGCGCGTGCCACTCCGCGTCGCCGATGTCCTGGAGCAGGGCGTCCAGCCGGGCGGACTCCGCGTCGTACGGGGCCGCCCACTCCGGGACCGGGATGCGCGGCGGACGGCGGTCCAGGCAGCCGGCCAGGACACGGGTCCGCAGGGTCGGATCCAGGTCGAGGCTCTCCGGCGGGTGCAGCAGGCCGACCGCGTCCCGCAGGCGCAGGGCCTCGTCGGCGCACGCGCCGCAGCCGCCGAGGTGGTCCTCGACGGCCGTCGCCTCCTCGGGGGAGCAGGCCGCCAGGGCCCAGGCGCCCAGCAGGGCCTTCAGGACCCGGTGCTCCAGGACCAGCGGGGCGGGAGCGGGCTCGGGCAGGGGGAGTCCGGTGTCCTCGACGGAGGAGCGGGGCTTCGGTATGCGCGCGGGCTCACCGGCGCTCCGTCCGGCCGCGGCGTCCGGGGGCGGCGGATCCGCCGGGCCGCCGTCGCGCCCGGGGTCCCGGCCGGTCCCGCGGTCCGGGTCCTCGGGCCGGGCTCCCCGCCGGTCGTCCAACCGCCGCTTCTCGTAGTCCTCGTGCCCGTCGTGCGCGCCGTGCCCGTCGGACCGGTCGTGTTCGCCGTGCCCGTGCTTCCCGGGGCCGTCGACTTCGTTGTCATCGCCGACTCCGCCGACTCCGCCGACTCCGCCGACTCCGCCGATCCAGTCGTTCTGCTCGGCCCCGTGCGCGTCGTGCCCGTCGTGCCCGTCGTACGGATCGAAGCGGTTCGTGCCGCTCATCGGCCACCCCCGTAGCCCGGCTGTGTCCCGGCGGCGGAGGGGCCGGTGTCGTGGGCCGTGGACAGGAGTTGCAGGCCGAGGCGCAGGCGGCGGCGCGCCTCGTCCTCGGTCACGCCGAGGTCGGCGGCGGTCTGGCGGTAGTCCCGGCGCTGGAAGTAGGCGAGTTCGAGGGCGGCGCGCAGCGGTGTGGGCATCGACGTCACGATGTAGTCCGCGCGGGCCGCCACCGAGGCGCGGCGGACCCGGTGCTCCAGTTCCTCCGTGCTGCCCCGGCCGTCGCGGGCGAGCGCCGCCGTCTCGTTGGCGCGCAGCCGCTGCACGGCGAGCCGGTGCGTCAGCGTGGCCACCCAGGAGCGCAGTGGGCCCTGCTTGGGGTCGTAGGCCTCGGGGTTCTCCCAGACGTGGGCGAAGACCTCACGCGTGATGCCGTCGGCCGCGTGCTCGTCCCCGAGCACGCGGTGGGCGAGTCCGTGCACGAGCGAAGCGAACCGGTCGTAGAGCTCACCGAGTGCGGCCGCCTCCCCGCGCGCGAGCCGCTGCTGCATCTTGCGGTCCCAGCGGGGCGGCGCGTCCCTCCTGGCCATGCGGCTCCCTCAGCCCTCTCGAACGCTGCGCCTGTCCCTGTGTCCACCGGATTCTGCTCTCCGGCCTCCTCCTGAATGTAGTCGGCACTTCCGGTGACGCACGCCCCTTTGTGGCAATGCGCGCCCCCGGCGGGGCTCCGGATGGTAGGGCCCCGGTCACGCTGTGCGCGCGACTCCTCACGATGGGCGTGCTCCTACCCGGAGTTGGCTTGATCAGGCCTGCTCGAAGTCGATCGCTCTCGACCGAAACAGCCCATCTGGGGCACGCTTCGATCGGGCATCCCGTGTTTCATGGAGCGGAGGCGGGGCAGCCACGCACCAGGGAAGCGAAGGAGTCGCTTCCGCTTCCGTTTCGGGGTCCGGCATCGCCGGGCGGACCGGATCCGGCCGAGTCGAGCGAGGGGCAGGCGCGTGACGCTCAGGGTGACCGACGGCGAGCACGGCGGCTGGGCCGTGCTCGGGGTGTCGGGCGAGATGGACCTCGTGACCTCCCCGGTGCTGCGGCAACGGGTGCACGACGCGGTGGCCGACGGGCGGCACGACGTCGTCCTCGACCTGTCCGGAGTCCTGTTCTGCGACTCCAGCGGCGTCGGGGTCCTGATCGCGACCAGGCGCCTGATGCGCTCCTGCCAGGGCCGCCTCCGCTTGATCCTTCCCGCGCAGGGCGCGGTGGACGGCTCCCACGTCAACCGGGTCCTCGGCGCCCTCGGCGTGCGTCGCCTGTTCGACGTGTACCCCGACGTGGAGTCCGCCGTCGACGACGGGTCGAGCTCGCTCTCGGCGTGATTCCCGTCACGTGCGGGGAAGATCATCCCGTAACCCCGCGACGCCGTTGTCGCGGAATTCCCCCGGTCTTGGCACAAGCGTCGTTTTCCGCTCCCCGATGGGCCCGGTCGTCGTACGCTCCGTCCCAGACGTACCCACGTGAAGTAAGGCGGTCCGAACAGACATGGTCAGCACCGAGTACGAGCGAAGGATCGCCGCCCGGTTCGCCACTTTCGACCAGGACGGCAACGGCTACATCGACCGCGCGGACTTCAACGCGGCGACGAAGGCGCTGCTCGCCGAGTTCGGCACGACGGCCCGCTGCGACAAGGGGCAGGCCCTCTACAGCGGGGCCGAGGCCTTCTGGCAGGGCATGGCCGGCATAGCGGACCGCGACGGCGACCAGCGGATCACCCGCGAGGAGTTCGTCAACGGCGCGGTCAAGCGGCTGCGGGACAACCCGGACCGCTTCGCCGAGATCGCCCGCCCCTTCCTCGACGCGGCACTCGCCGTGGCGGACGGCGACGGGGACGGAGCGGCGACCGTCGAGGAGACGGTGCGTGCCCTCAAGGCGCTCGGCGCGCCCGATGACGTCGCCGCCGCCGCGGCCGGGACGCTCGACACGGACGCCGACGGCAGGATCGGCGAGCCGGAGATCGTGAAGGCGTTCGCGCTCTACTTCACCGTGCCCGAGTAGCGCTCCCGCAGCTTGTACTTGAGGACCTTCCGCAGGGTCTCGCCGCGCGGAAGGGCGTCCACCACCTCAAGCTGCTCCGGCAGCTTGTGCACGGACAGCCCTTCCGCGCGCAGGTACGACGTGACGGCGGACAGGCTCAGCTCGCCCGCCCCCTCCGGCTGTTCGACGACGGCGCAGACCCGCTCACCGCGCTCGGCGTCCGGCAGGCCGATGACGGCCACGTCCCCGACGTCCGGATGCCCGTGCAGCAGGTCCTCGACCTCCTTCGCCGAGATGTTCTCGCCCTTGCGGATGATGACGTCCTTCAGGCGGCCGGTCAGGACGAGGTGCCCGCTCCCGGTGAGGTGCCCCAGGTCCCCGGTGATCAGGAACCCGTCCTCGTCGAAGGCCCGCGCGCTCTGCTCGGCGTCCAGGTAGCCGCGGCACACCGCCTCCCCGCGCAGCCGCACCTCGCCGTCCACGATCCGTATCTCCATGCCCTCGGGCGGCCGGCCCTCCGTCGTCGCGAGGTTCTCCTCCGTGTCGTCCGGCGAGCCCATCGTGATCATCGGGACCTCGGTCATGCCGTATCCGTGGGTCAGCCGCACCCCCATCTCGGCCACGACGGCGTGGTGGACCTCGGGCGGCTTGGGCGCCCCGCCGCCCGCCAGCAGGCGCAGCGACGGAATGAGCCGGGACTGCGGCCGCTTGCGCTGCTCGGCGAGGAACATCGAGTAGAAGGCCGTCGAACCGCCCGCCACCGTCACCCCGTGCTTGCGGTAGTCCTCCAGCGATTCGGGCAGCGCGAACTTCTCCAACAGGACCGCGGGGAACCCGTACAGCAGCAGCATGACCAGGTAGTCGGGTCCGCCGATGTGCGCGAAGGGGAAGGCGATCGAGCCGATGTCGTCGGCCGACAGGTGCAGCGCGTGCGCCAGGCACGAGCCGCCCGCGATCAGTGAACGGTCCGTGTGCAGAACGCCCTTGGGGTCCGAGGTCGTCCCGGAGGTCCAGTGGATCCAGCGCACGTCCGTGCCGTTCGCGGGTGGCGGGGGCAGCACCGACGGATCGCCCGCGGGGAGCGTGTCGTACGCCTCGAAGACGCCCGGCGCACCGATGTCGCGCGCCATGGCCGTGTGGTCGAAGCCGCGCCAGACGCCCGGGACGGCGAAGTGCGCGGCTCCGGACTCGCGGAGGGCGAAGGAGACCTCGCGGTCCCGGTAGAAGGGGATCACCGGCGACTGGACCGCGCCGAGGCGCGCGAGGGCCATCGCGAGCAGGACCGTCTCGATCCGGGTGGGGAGCTGCCACGCGACGACGCCGCCGGGCCGCACACCGAGTCCGTGGAGGCCGGCCGCCGCGCGCTCCGCGCCCGAACGCAGCTCCTCGAAGGTGAGGGTGCGGTCCTCCTGGAGCAGGACGGGGCGATCGGGAGTGAGGGCGGCGCGCCGTTCGACGAGTTCCCAGAAGGTGCGGGAGGTGCCCAGCGCGTGCGCGGTGTCGGTCATGACACCCTCCTTTGCGGCTCGGCCCGCGGTCGCGGCAGGGCGGGCGCCTTCGGCCCGCCCATGCGTAACTGACGGGTTGTCAGATCAGCTGGAGAGCGTAGGGCTCGGCGCCTTGTCGGTCCAGGGGTGCGGGGCTAGCCTGCTTTCTGACGGGTCATCAGATATGTCGGGAGAGGGCCGGACTCATGACCGAACTGCCTCGGATCATCAGCGTCGACGACCATGTGATCGAGCCCGCGCACCTCTTCGACACCTGGCTGCCGAGGAAGTACCGCGACCGCGGGCCCCGGCCGCTGACCGCGGGGATCGGCGAACTCGCCTACGTGGCCGGCAAGTACCGCATCACGATGGACCCGGACGGGCCGCCCACCGACTGGTGGATCTACGAGGACCTGAAGTTCCCGTACAAGCGGAACATCGCCGCCGTCGGGTTCGACCGGGACGAGATGACCCTGGAGGGCATCACCCGCGCGGAGATGCGCCCGGGATGCTGGGACCCGGCCGAGCGCCTGAAGGACATGGACGCCAACCACGTGGAGGGCTCGCTCTGCTTCCCCACGTTCCCGCGCTTCTGCGGTCAGACGTTCGCCGAGGCGCACGACAAGGAGGTCGCGCTGGCCTGCGTGCGCGCCTACAACGACTTCATGGTCGAGGAGTGGTGCGGCGACAGCGGCGGCCGGCTCATCCCGCTGTGCATCATCCCGCTCTGGGACATCGGGCTCGCGGTCGCCGAGATCAGGCGCAACGCGGCCCGCGGCGTACGGGCGGTGACCTTCTCCGAGATACCCACCCACCTGGGTCTGCCGTCCATCCACTCCGGCTACTGGGACCCGTTCTTCGCCGTCTGCCAGGAGACCGGAACGGTCGTCAACATGCACATCGGGTCGAGCAGCCAGATGCCCGCCGCCTCCCCCGACGCGCCGCCCGCCGTCCAGGCCTCGCTGTCCTTCAACAACGCGATGGCGTCGATGATGGACTTCCTCTTCAGCGGTGTGCTGGTGAAGTTCCCGACCCTCAAACTCGCCTACTCCGAGGGGCAGATGGGCTGGATACCGTACGCCCTGGAACGCGCCGACGACGTCTGGGCGGAGCACCGCGCCTGGGGCGGCGTGCGGGACCTGATCCCCGAGCCGCCCTCCACGTACTACTACCGGCAGATCTTCTGCTGCTTCTTCCGCGACAAGCACGGGGTCGCGTCCCTCGACGTGGTGGGCAGGGACAACGCGACCTTCGAGACCGACTACCCGCACGTCGACTCGACCTTCCCGCACACCAAGGAGGTCGCCCTCGACCACGTGAAGGGCCTCGACGACGAGACCGTCTACAAGCTGATGCGCGGCAACGCCATCCGCATGCTGGACCTGGACCTGGACAAGTAGCCGGCGCATGGACCTCACGTACACGGCCGAGGAGGAGGAGTTCCGGGCCCGGCTGCGGCGGTGGCTCGCCCGCGCGCTTCCCGCGCTGCCGCCGCGACCGTCCCCGGACGACTGGCCCGGCCGCCGCGCGTACGACCTCGGCTGGCAGCGGATGCTGCACGACGCCGGGTACGCGGGACTGCACTGGCCCGTGGACGCGGGGGGCCGCGGGGCCACCCCGACCCAGCACCTGATCTTCCTGGAGGAGACGGAGCGGGCGGGCGCCCCCTACGTGGGCGCCAACTTCGTCGGACTGCTGCACGCCGGGCCCACCATCGCCGCCGAGGGGACCGCCGCGCAGCGCGCCCGCTGGCTGCCGCCCGTGCTCAGGGGCGAGGAGGTCTGGTGCCAGGGGTTCAGCGAGCCCGGCGCCGGTTCCGACCTCGCGGCGCTGCGCACCCGCGCACGGCGCGACGGCGACGACTACGTGGTGAGCGGGTCCAAGATCTGGACCTCCCACGCGGAGGTCGCCGACTGGTGCGAACTGCTGGTGCGGACCGACGCGGAGGCGCCCAGGCACAAGGGGATCTCCTGGCTCGCGATGCCGATGGACGCCCCGGGGATCACGGTGCGCCCCCTGCGCACGCTCGCGGGGTCGACGGAGTTCGCCGAGGTCTTCCTCGACGACGTTCGCGTGCCCGTCGCCAACCGGGTCGGCGCCGAGAACGACGGCTGGCGCGTGACCATGGTGACCCTCTCCTTCGAGCGCGGCACCGCCTTCGTGGGCGAGGTGGTGGCCTGCCGCCGCGTGCTCGGGGAGCTCGCCCGCGCCGCCCGGGAGAACGGGCGCTGGGACGACGCCGTGCTGCGCCGGCGGCTCGGGCGCCTCAACGCCGAGTTCCGCGCGCTGTGGCGGCTCACGCAGTGGAACGTCAGCGAGTCGGCGCGGACCGGCGGGGTCCCGGGCGTGGGCGGCTCGGTCTTCAAGCTGAGGTACTCCCAGGCCCGCCAGTCGCTGTACGACGCCGCCGCCGAGGTACTGGGCGCGGCGGCTCTCGAACTGTCGGCCGAATGGACCCTGGACCGGCTGTCGTCCCTCTCCTACACCATCGCGGCCGGCACCTCGCAGATCCAGCGGAACATCGTGGCCGAGCGCATCCTCGGCCTCCCGAAGGGCCGGTGAAGGGATGGACTTCCAACTCACCGACGACCAGCGAGCGTTGCGCCGGGGCATGCGGGAGCTGCTCGGCCGCCGCTTCGGGCGGGAGCGGCTGCGGGCCGCCGCGGACCGGCCCCGCACCCCGGAGGGCCGCGAGACGCCGCCCGCGCTCGACCGCGGGCTGTGGCGGGACCTGGGGGACGCGGGCTTCTTCGCGCTGCGCCTCCCGGAGGCTGCGGGCGGGGTCGGACTCGGGCTGGCCGAAGCGGTGTTGGTCTTCGAGGAGGCGGGCAGGGCCCTGCTGCCCGGCCCCCTCGTGGCCACGCACCTGGCGGCCGGCGAGGTGCCCGGGGCGGCCACCGGCGAATGTGTCGTCGCGGCCGCGGACGGCGCACTCGTCGAGTGGATGGACGCGGCGGACGTCGTACGCGGGGACGTGGCGGGAGCCGTGGCGATGCGGTCGGCGGACCCGCTGACTCCGCTGCACCGGCTGCCCCGGGCCGTTCCCGCCGACCCCGTGGCCGCCCTGCTGAGCGCCGCCGAGCAGCTCGGCTCGGCGGGCCGCACCCTCGATCTCGCGGTGCAACACGCCCGGACCCGTGAGCAGTTCGGGCAGCCGATCGGGGCCTTCCAGGCGGTGAAACACCTGTGCTCGGAGATGCTGGTGCGGTCGGAGTTGGCCCGGGTCGCGGTCTACGCGGCCGCCGTCACGGCCGATCCGCTCGACATCGCGGCGGCCGGGCTGCTGGCCGACGAGGCCGCGGAACAGGGTGCCCGCGACTGCCTCCAGGTGCACGGGGGCATGGGTTTCACATGGGAGTCGGAAGTGCACCTCCACCTCAAACGGGCCTGGTTGCGGGCCCGTCGCGGTCGGAGCGCGGCCGAGGCGGAGGAGGCCCTCGCGGCGGACGCGGCGGCCGCCCCGGCGGGAGTTCCGGACTGAACGGACCACGGCGGACTGTCGCCGATCGTGGCATCCGGAAAAGGGACCACGCGGGCGGATGTCACGGAACGTGGCATACCGGAATTACCGAGCGTTGATATCGGGTTGTGTCCTACGCGTGACTCGTCACGGCCTGGAGTCGGCGCCCCGCTCCGGTACCTTGTGTGGGATGCGAGTGGTTCTGAGGCCGGGCCATCACGGTGTTGCCCCCGGGGCAGCCCCGGATCCGGCGATGCGCGCCGCTCGCGGGGCGGGACGAAGGTCCGGGCCCGCCTGTTCGACTCCCCGATGCGAGCGTCGCACAGTATGCCGCACGCGTACTCCTTCGCGCTGGAATATGCCCGAAGCGCTTGTTGGGGTGACTGTACGTCAACCATGCTGTCTCTCATGGGGATCACGTTCCGTGAACCCTTCTCTGACCACGATCGTGGCGCTTGCGAGGCGCGAGGCGATGTGTCCGCCGGTTCGGATGGTGTGAGCGGTGCAGGTGCTTCAAGTGCAGCTGGAGATCCGGCCCGACCCCGCAGAAGTGGGGCGTGCCCGGCGATGGGCCCGTTCCCGACTGGCCGGGTCGGGGATACAAGCCGATGAACCGCTCGCCGAGACGCTGATCCTGCTGGTCTCCGAGCTGGTCACCAACGCCGTCGTGCACACCGGCCGGCCGGCCGTGCTGCGTCTGACGCTGCCCGTGCTGGTGGCCGGGGTCCGGCACCCGGGGGAGTCCGTCGCCACCGTCCGCATGGAGGTCGTCGACGGCAGCGCCAGGCCGCCGCGGCCGCGGTGCGCGGACGGCGACGAGACCAACGGCCGGGGCCTCGCCCTCGTCGACGGGCTCGCCGACCGCTGGGGCTGGACCTCCGAGGGCGCGGGCAAGCGCATCTGGTGCGAGGTGGACCGATGTTCGGCCGGCAACACCGCGGCGGCCGCCCGGGACACGGCTCCGTCCGCGTACGGGGATCTGGCGTACGAGGCCGTCTGAGCGCCGTCGGCCCCCACTGCTCCCGAGCGGCGGGCGGCCCCCGTTCCGTGCGCCCGCACGGCGCGTGGCGCCCGGCCCCGCCCGTCCCGCGGTCCTGCCCGGCCGCGGTCGGCGCCGGTCCGCGGTCCGGTCCAGCCCGGCCGTGATGCACTCCGGTCCGCGGTCCGGTCCGCGGCTTCGTACGTCCTCCGGTCCTGTCCGTCTCCGGTCCTGCGCGTCTCCGGCCTTGCGTGTCTCCGGTCCTGTCCGTCTCCGCTTCCGTGCGTCCCTGGTCCGGCCGCCCTCCGATCCGTGTGCGCCTCGCCTTCTCGCTCCGGCCGCCCTGCCCTCCGTCGGGTTCGTCGACTGCCGGGTGCCGACCCGTCGGCTCCCGTCCGGCGCCCGACCCCGGCTCTCCGAGTGGGGCGTTGGTGCACGGCGCCGCGATTCCGGGCGCCCGGTGCGCCGGGGTGTGCTTCCACCGGTCCGGTCGCAAAAGGTGTGAAAGCCGCTAATCCCCGAACGGGTGTTGACGCGGCCTGTCCGTTTGATCACGCTTGTGGCAGCGAGTCGCCGCGAGGGGACGGCGAGGGCTCCGGTGACGGGAGCCCTCGGCGAGGGCGGGTCGCGATTCGGCGCCGCCGCCCGGGGGGCAGGAGCGGGACGGGCGCGCCGGAGCCGGATGGCGGCGCGCGATGCCGTGCTCGGGGCGCGCAGCGCCGCGCCGCCACCCGACCGTCAGTGCCCGCGGTCCCGTGGGAGTGCGTCGCCCGACCACCGTCCCCGGGGGCGCCGGACTCCGTCCTCACGCCCCTTTCGCGCCCTTTGCGCCCCTCGCGGCGTCAGAGGATCGCGACGGGTGCCACCGGGGTGCCCGTGCCGCCGGTGAACGGTTCGGGCATCGCCGACAGCAGGAACGTATGGCGGCCAAGTTCTCCACAGGCTGTGGACAACTCTTCGAGGTTCCAGTTCTGGCCCTGGAGCATGCCCATCTCGACGAGGTCGAGGGCGTGCACGGGCAGCCACAGGTCCTCGATCTCCGGCGGGAAGATCTCGAAGGTGAGCGTGTCGTTCGCGACCGCCGCTGCATCGCGCGCGTGGAACCACTCCGGGGTCCGCACGGACAGGCCGGGCGACGGGAACGCGTACGCGTGGTTGTCCCCCGCCAGATGGAGCTGGACCTGGCCGGTCCGGACGAGGACGACGTCGCCGGGGCGGACCGTCGCGCCCGCCAGTTCCTCGGCCGCCTCCAGGTCCTCCGGGGTCACCGCGTGGCCGCTGTCCAGGCGGTCCCTGCCGAGCGCGCGGGCCACGTCCAGGAGGATGCCGCGCGACACGATGTGCCGTGGCTTGTCGATGCCGGCGAACTGCGCGCCCCCGTGCGCCGTGACGGTGGTGGCCGGTCGGCCGTTGTAGATCCGGCCCGAGTGCGACACGTGGGGCAGCGCGTCCCAGTGGGTGGCGGCCTGCAGGCCCATCGTCACGGCGTCGTCGCTGCACGCCACCGTGCCGGGGCCGAACAGTTCCTGGTTGATCTGCACCATCGTGTGCAGGGGGTTGACCCGCCCCGGGATCATCCCGGTCTGCACGCCGTCCTGCCGCAGCGGCAGCGCCAGCGGGACACGGCGGCCGTGGCGGACGGTCGCGGCCGCCTCCCGCACCACCTCGTCGGTGATCAGGTTCAGTGTGCCGATCTCGTCGTCGGCGCCCCAACGCCCCCAGTTGTTCACGCGCTTGGCGATCTCGTGGAACTCGTCCGGCAGTGACACGGGTCCTCCCCGGGGCTTGTCTCCAGGTATCCGGCGGGTCGTAGAATCCAAGGAGAATCTAACGGACCGTCAGAAACTGCGGGAAGGGGCCGGGGCGTGGGGAACTTCTTGGCAGACAAGGTCGTCGCCGTGACCGGGGCTGGCCGGGGCATCGGACGGGCCGTCGCGCTGGCGGCCGCCGCCGAGGGGGCGCGGGTCGTCGTCAACGACTACGGCGTCTCGATCGAGGGCGCGCAGCCGACCAGTTCGGTGGCCGACGCCGTGGTCAAGGAGATCGGCGCGGCCGGCGGGGAGGCGGTCGCGGTCGCCGACGACATCTCGACGATGGAGGGCGGCCTGCGGGTCGTCGACACGGCCCTGGAGGCGTACGGGCGGCTCGACGGGGTCGTGTGCGTGGCGGGCATCCTGCGCGAGCGGATGCTGTTCAACATGACCGAGCAGGAGTGGGACCCGGTCCTCGCCACCCATCTCAAGGGGACGTTCACGGTGTTCCGGGCCGCCTCGGCGGTCATGCGCAGGCAGGGCACCGGAACCCTGGTCGGCTTCACCAGCGGCAACCACCAGGGGTCCGTCTCGCAGGCCAACTACAGCGCGGCGAAGGGCGGGATCATCTCGCTCGTGCGCAGCGCGGCGCTCGGCCTGCACAAGTACGGGGTCACGGCGAACGCCGTCGCGCCGGTCGCCCGTACCCGCATGTCGGCCAACGTGCCCATGGAGCTCAAGGAGATCGGCGAACCCGAGGACGTGGCAGCGCTGGTGGTCTACCTGCTGTCGGAGCGGGCCCGCGCGGAGCGGATCACCGGGCAGGTCTACACGATCGCGGGCCCGAAGATCGCGGTGTGGGCCCAGCCGAGGGAACTGCGCGCCGGGTACGCGGAGGGCTCCTGGACGCCGGAGCGCATCGCGGACTTCCTGCCCGGGACCGTCGGAACCGATCCGATGCCACTGCTTGAGCAGGTGGCCGCGATGGAGCGGGCGGCGCGCGCCCGGTCGGCGGGCGGCACGTGAGCGCGTGAACCCCCGCCCCGGGGGCGGACGGTGGTGCACTCCTCCGTGAGGGAGGCGTGGACACCGGGCCGCCACGACGGGGCGGGGGACGGGGTCGCCGTGCGCCGTCGCGGCGGTCCGGCGGGTGCGGGAGGGGGCGGTCGGCCGTGCGCCGGTCCGCGGACCTACGGGCGCGGTGGTGGACGGAGACGACATGGAGTTCGGGTTCACGTCGGGGGACGAGGAGTTCCGGGCGCAGGCGCGGGAGTGGCTGGCCGAGCACGTGCCGGCCGCCGGGAACCGCAGGGAATGGGAGCGCACGCTCGGAAAGGCCGGCTGGACGGGCCTCGGCTGGTCGGAGGGCGGCTACGGCAACCGGCCGGTCGGACTCACCAGGCAGGTGGTCTGGGCCGAGGAGTACGCGCGCTCCGGGGCGCCGGCGCGCTGCGGGCACATCGGCGAGAACCTGCTGGCCCCCACGCTCCTGGCCCACGGCAGTACGGAGCAGAAGTCCCGTTTCCTGCCGCCGATCGCCGCCGGTGACGAGTTGTGGTGCCAGGGCTACAGCGAACCCGGGGCGGGCTCCGACCTCGCCGGTGTCCGCACGGCGGCGGTGCGGGACGGCGACGCGTACCGGATCAGCGGGCAGAAGATCTGGACGTCGCTCGCCCACGAGGCGGACTGGTGCTTCGTGCTCGCCCGCACCGGGGCCGGTTCGGCCCGCCACCACGGACTGAGCCTCCTGCTCGTCCCGATGGACCAGCCGGGCCGGATCGACGTCCGTCCGATCCGCCAGATGACGGGCACCAGCGACTTCAACGAGGTCTTCTTCGACGGGGCGCACGCGCGCGTGGAGCACGTCGTCGGAGGCGAGGGCGACGGCTGGCGGGTCGCCATGAGCCTGCTCGGCTTCGAGCGGGGCGTCTCCACCCTCGCCCAGCAGATCGGCTTCGCGGCGGAACTCGGGCGGGTGGTCGCGGCGGCCGTGGAGACCGGCGCGGCCGAGGACCCGGTCGTCCGGGAGGGCCTGGTGCGCCAGTGGGCGGAACTGCGCGTCATGCGGTGGAACGCGCTGCGCACACTCGGCGGCCCGGCGGACACGGGCGCCCCCAGCGTGGCCAAGCTGCTGTGGGGCCGCTGGCACCAGAGTCTCGGCGAACTGGCCGTGCGGGTGCGGGGGGCGGGGGCGGCGGTCGGCCCCGCGGACTGGACGCCGGCGGCCCCGTACGAACTGGACCCGTTCCAGCACCTGTTCCTCTTCAGCCGGGCCGACACCGTCTACGGCGGCTCCGACGAGATCCAGCGCACGATCATCGCCGAGCGGGTGCTCGGCCTTCCCAGAGAACCGAAGGGCTGAGGTGGGCGCGATGCGGGGTGTGGTCTTCGACGGCAGGCAGACCCGGGTGGTGGACGACCTGGAGGTCCGGGACCCGGGCCCCGGCGAGGTACTGGTGGCGGTCGCGGCGGCCGGACTGTGCCACAGCGACCTCTCGGTGGTGGACGGGACCATTCCGTTCCCGGTCCCCGTGGTGCTCGGCCACGAGGGCGCGGGGGTGGTCGAGGCGGTCGGCGCGGGAGTCGCCCACGTCGGGCCGGGGGACCACGTGGCCCTGTCCACGCTGGCGAACTGCGGCGCCTGCGCGGACTGCGACCGGGGGCGTCCGACCATGTGCCGCACGGCCATCGGGCGGCCGGGGCGGCCCTTCTCGCGCGAGGGGCGGCCGCTGTACCAGTTCGCGTCCAACTCGGCGTTCGCGGAGCGCACGGTCGTCAAGGCCGTGCAGGCGGTACGCATCCCCGAGGACATCCCGATGGCCTCCGCCGCGCTGATCGGCTGCGGGGTGCTGACCGGGGTCGGCGCCGTGCTGAACCGTGCGCGGGTGGACCGCGGGGAGAGCGTCGTCGTCATCGGCACCGGCGGGATCGGGCTCAACGTGATCCAGGGAGCGCGGCTCGCGGGCGCCTCGACGGTCGTCGCGGTGGACGCCAACCCGGCCAAGGAGGCGGCGGCGCGGCGGTTCGGGGCGAGCCACTTCCTCACGTCCTCGGAGGGCGTACGGGACATCCTGCGGACCGGCGCGGACCACGTCTTCGAGTGCGTGGGGCGGGTGGAACTCGTCCGGCAGGCGATCGACCTGCTCGACCGCCACGGGCAGGCGGTGCTGCTGGGGGTGCCGCCCTCGACCGCCGAGGCGTCCTTCCTGGTCTCGTCGATGTACCTGGACAAGTCGATCCTGGGGTGCCGGTACGGGTCCTCCCGGCCGCAGCGGGACATCGCGCTGTACGCGGAGCTGTACCGCGAGGGGCGGCTGCTGCTCGACGAACTGGTGACGCAGACGTATCCCGTCGAGGACTTCGAGAAGGCCGCGGCGGACGCGCACGCGGGAAGGGTCGCGCGGGCGGTGCTGATGTTCTGAGCGTGCGGGTGCCGGTGCCGGTGCCGGTGCCGGTGCCGGTGCCGGTGCGGGTGCCGGTGCGGGTGCGGGGTGACCGGGTGCTGGGGTGAACGGGGGCGCGAGGGCGCCCGGTGCGCGGGGGCGTCGGCGGGCGGCCGGGAGTTGTCCACAGGTCGGGAAACCCGCTGGGGCGTTGTCCGCGGCTTCCCATAATGTCGTCGGCATGACGTATCGCGATGTCGCGTCCAAGCAGGTGCTGACCTGGTCGTTGACGGCCGTCGGTGCCCGGTTGCCGGTGGCCCTGGCACCCCTCGCCGTGGTGTTCCTCGTGCGGGAGCGCCCCGGCGGCTACACGCTGGGCGCGGTCCTCGCGGCGGTGTACGTGATCGGTGAGATCGTGGGCGCACCGCTGCTCGGGATGCGGATGCGTCCCGAGCGGGTCAGGCCCCAGCTCGCCGCAGGTCTGGTGGCGGGGGCGGCGGGCTTCGCGGGGCTCGGCGCGCTGCCGCACGCGCACCCGCTGGTCCTGGGCGCGTTCGCGTTCCTCGCGGGCGCGGCCCCCGCGGCCGCGCCGGGAGCGATGCGCGCCCTGCTGACGGGTCTGGTCCCCGAGCGGTCCGTCACGCAGGCCCTGTCGTTCGAGTCGGTGCTGAACTCCGGGATATGGGCCCTGTCCCCGGCCGTCGTCACCGGTCTCGCGCTCGGAGTCGCCCCCCGGGTGCCGCTGCTGCTGGCCGCCGCGCTGATGGCGGCCTCGGTCGGCGGGCTGTGGGCGCTGCCGGTGGGCCGGCCCGCGGACGAGACCGACCGCGGCGGCGCGTCCATGGCACGCATCATGGCCCGGGCCTGGCCGGTGTACGTGACGGGTGCCGCCAGCCTCTCCCTGCTCGCCCTCGCCGAACTCGTGCTGCCCGCGCTCCTGGAGCAGCGCGGCACGGGGGTCGGCTGGGCGGGGCCGCTGCTCGCCGGGTTCTCCCTGGGCTCGGTGGTCGGGGCGTTCGTCTACGGGCTGCGCACCTGGCCCGGGCGGCTGCACACGCGCGGCCTGGTGCTGATGACCGGGGTCTCGGCCTGTGTGGCCCTGGTCGCGCTGATACCCGACACCGCCTGGATGGCCGGGGCCCTGGTCGCCGCGGGTGTCCTCCAGGCCTGTGTGATGCTCACCCGGAACCTCTCTCTGCGCGAGGCCCTCCCGGCGAGCGCGCTGGCCGCGGGCTACTCGGTCATGTACGCGGCCGTGGGCGCCGGTTACGCGGTGACGGGGTCGTTCGCGGGCGCCATGCTCCAGGTCGTCGCGCCGTCCACGGCGGTCCTCGCCGGCGTCGGGCTCACGATGACGCTGGCGCTGATCGGCGCGTGGGGCGAGCGGCGACGGACCTCGCAGCGATGGGCGCCGGGGGAGCGGGTGCCGGACGAGAAGCCGTCGACCGGGGAGGCGTCGGGGGCGCGGGCGGCGGTGGAGGAGCGCTCGGCCGGGGTGCCGCGGCCGGCGGTCGAACAGGGCTCAGCGGTCGACGGCTGACCGGACGCCGTCCGCTCCGGCGCCGTCCGATCCGATGCCGTCCGATCCGATGCCGTCCGAGCGGAACGTCCGGCGGTACGCGCTCGGCGTGACCCCGAGTGCCGCCTGCAGATGCTGGCGCATCGACTGGGCCGTGCCGAAGCCCGAGTCCCGGGCGACCTGGTCGATGGAGGAGCCGGTGGACTCCAGGAGGTGGCGGGCGCGTTCGACGCGCTGCTGGGTGATCCACTGACCGGGGCTGACGCCGGCCTCCTCGCGGAAGCGCCGGGTGAAGGTGCGGACCGACATCGACTCCTGCTCGGCCATGTCCCGCAGCTGGATCGGCTCGTGCAGCCGGCCCAGTGCCCAGGCGCGGGCGGCCGTCGTGGTGGCCGCCCGGGGCTCGGGGACCGGACGGTGGATGTACTGCGCCTGGCCGCCGTCGCGGTGCGGGGGCACGACGGTGCGCCGGGCCACGTCGTTCGCGACGGCGGTGCCGTGGTCGCGCCGCACGATGTGCAGGCACAGGTCGATGCCGGCGGCGACACCGGCCGAGGTGAGGAGGTCGCCGTCGTCCACGAACAGTACGTCCGCGTCGACCCGCACCTTGGGGAAGAGCCGCTGGAAGTGCTCGGCGGAGGCCCAGTGCGTGGTGGCCGGACGGCCGTCGAGGCGACCCGCGGCGGCGAGCACGTAGCCGCCCGTGCAGATGGCGACGAGCCGGGTGCCGGGCCTGATGTGGGCGAGCGCGGCGGCCAGTTCGTCGGTGAGCACGCCCTCGTCGTGGACGGGGCCGAGTTCGTACGAGGCCGGGACGACGACCGTGTCGGCGGTCGCCAGTGCCTCCGGGCCGTTCGCGACGAGCACGGCGAAGTCGGCGTCCGTGGCCACCGGGCCCGGTGGCCGGATCGAGCAGGTGACCACCTCGTACAGCCTGCGGCCCTCGGAGTCGCGGGCCAGGCCGAAGATGCGCTGCGGGATGCCCAGCTCGAAGGGGAGGATTCCGTCCAGGGCGAGTACGACGACGCGGTGTCCGCGGGACGGTGCGTTCGAGGCCATGGCCCGATCCTAGCGAATGCTGTCCTGCTGGCCACTCGTTCCGGAGCGTCGCAGGCCGGAAGCTCTATGACGTGACACAGACAAACCACGCCGCGTCCGACGCGGGAGCCGCACAGGACCCGGGGACCGTGCCGGACGCGGAGGCTGCGGAGGCCCCGGGAGCCGTCCGGGACGCGAGCAGCGCGCGGGAGCCGCAGGACGTCCGGGAGCCGGAGGACGTCCGGGAGCCGCAGGACGTCCGGGAGCCGCAGGCCGGGCGGCGCCGTGTCCGAGTGCACCGGGCCTGGTTCGTGGCGGCCGTGACCTTCGTGACGATCGTCGGAGCCGCGGCCTTCCGCTCCCTGCCGGGTCTGCTGATCGACCCGCTGCACGAGGAGTTCGACTGGTCGCGGGGCACGATCGGCCTCGCCGTCTCGGTCAACCTCGCGCTGTACGGGCTCACGGCACCGTTCGCCGCCGCGCTGATGGACCGGTTCGGCATCCGCCGGGTCGTCGCGCTGGCCCTGGTGGTGATCTCGCTCGGCGCGGGCGCGACGGTGTGGATGACGTCCGCGTGGCAGCTCCTGCTCTGCTGGGGGCTGCTGGTCGGCCTCGGTTCCGGCTCGATGGCGCTGGCGTTCGCCGCGACCGTCACCAACCGCTGGTTCACCGAGCGGCGCGGCCTGGTCACGGGCATCCTCACGGCGGCCTCGGCCTCCGGCCAGCTCGTCTTCCTGCCCCTGCTCTCCTGGATCGTCTCCGAGCACGACTGGCGTCCGGCCGCGGTGACGGTCTCCCTCGCCGCGCTGGCCGTCGTCCCGTTCGTCTGGCTGCTGCTGCGCGACCACCCTGCGGACGTGGGCCTGAAGCCCTACGGGTCCGCCGAGTTCGTCGAGAAGCCGGCGCCCGTTCCCGGTGCCGCGCGCCGGGCGGTGAAGGTGCTGCTGTCGGCGGCCCGTACCGGCCCGTTCTGGCTGCTGGCCGGCACGTTCGCGATCTGCGGGGCCTCCACGAACGGCCTGATCCAGACCCACTTCGTGCCGGCCGCCCACGACCACGGCATGCCGATCACGGCGGCCGCCTCGCTCCTCGCGGTCATCGGGGTCTTCGACGTCGTCGGCACGATCGCCTCGGGCTGGTTCACGGACCGCTTCGAGGCGCGCCGGCTGCTCGCCGTGTACTACGCCCTGCGCGGGGTCTCGCTGCTGTTCCTGCCGATGCTGCTCGCGCCCGACGTACGCCCGCCGATGATCTTCTTCATCGTCTTCTACGGCCTCGACTGGGTGGCCACGGTCCCGCCCACGCTGGCGCTGTGCCGGGAGCAGTACGGCGAGGACAGCGCCATCGTCTTCGGCTGGGTCCTCGCCTCGCACCAGATCGGCGCGGCCCTGGTGGCCTTCCTCGGCGGCGTCGCACGCGACGCCTTCGGCTCGTACGACGTGATGTGGTACGCGTCCGGCGCGCTGTGCGCCGCGGCGGCGCTGATGGCGCTGGTGATCCGGCGGCGCCCCGTGCCGCGAAACGTGCCGACCGCGGCCTGACCCGATCCCGACGGGCGGGCCGCCCGTCGAACGGGCCCGGCCGGCAGGGGGAACCGTCGTTTCCGGGGGCGGCCCTTCCCTGGTACGGACGTGGGGTCCCGTTGATGGGGGCGGCCGGTGCCCGGCCGCTCCACGGACCGGCCGACACCCGCGCGGCCGGGTGTCCTCGCGGCCGGCGGTCAGCCCGTGAAGCGGCCGAACCGCCCCCGGTGGAACAGCAGGGGCGCGTCGTCGCCGCCGGAGGCGCCGAAGGCCTCCACCCGGCCCACCACGATCAGATGGTCGCCGCCCGTGTGGACGGCGTGGATCGCGCAGTCGATCCAGGCGGTGGCCCCCGCGAGCCGCGGTGAGCCGGAGACGGGGGACGGTTCGTGGGCGACGCCGGCGAACTTGTCCGAACCGCTGACCGCGAACCCCCGGCACAGGTCCCCCTGGTGCGCGCCCAGGACGTTCACGCAGAAGACGCCGGCGCGGGCGATGCGCGGCCAGGTGGTGGACGTACGGGCGACCATGAACGCGATCAGCGGCGGATCGAGGGACAGGGAGCAGAAGGACTGGCAGGCGAAACCCGCGGGTCCGGCGGGGAACGTGCCGCCGTCACGGGCGTTCCCGGATTCCACCGCGGGGGCCGTCACGACCGTCACGCCCGTCGCGAAGTGCCCGAGGACGCGCCGGAACTCGAGCGGGTCGACCGGGGCGCGTTCGTCGTCGCCCACCGCCCGCAGGTCCGGGCGCGGCAGCGGTTCGACGGTGCCCCCGGCTTCCGGGGCCCCGGCCGACCTCAGGTAGCGGACGGCCGCGGCGGCCATCCCTGCGTGTCCCATCACACCGCCATTGAAGCTGACGGGTCGTCAGATGGGAAGGGGTGGCCGGGACCTGCTTCGAAGGCCCCGCGGGCCCCGGAGTATGTTGCGGGCCATGGGGTGGGTGGACACGGGACCGGTGGGCACGGAGGGACGCCCGCGGGGCGGTGCCGGGTGGAGCGGGGCCGACGTCAACGCGGCCGCCGCCGTCGGAGCGGCGCAGCTGCCCGTCGTCACGTACGTCCTCCTGTCGGTGGTTTCCGACAGCGGCGACTCGTACGGGATCGGCTACGGCGGCGGGCTCGCCGCCCTCGGCTACTTGTGCGTGATGGTCTTCTCGCCCCCCGTCTTCGCCTTCCTGGGACTGGTCCAGGCCGTCGCGCACACCCTGCCCGCGGTCGGCGCGGGACACTTCCTCGCCCGGCGGTTCCGCGGGCCCGAGTGGCTGTGGCGGCTCCTGCCGGTCATGGGCCTCGGCGCGTTCTGGGCGGTTCCGGCGGCGGCGGTCACCGGTGTTCCCCACCCGGTGTGGGTGCTGCTGCTCGGGTGCTCGGCCGCCCTGGCCGCGCTCGGAGTGGTCCACGTCCGCAGGCGCGCGCCGACACCCGGGCGGGCCCTGAGCGCCTGGGGCGTCTGGTTCCGCTCGCCGCTCGTCACCCTCGCCGCGGCCGTCCTCGCGGTCCCCGTCACCTGGGCGGGGTACGCCACCGGGGTCCTCCGGATGTACGAGCCGCCCACCCTGTCCGAGCACCGGCTCACGGCCGAGTGGCGGGGCGGGGGCGGGGCCGTGCTGCGCCTGGGCGCGGACGGCCGGGCGCGGTTCGAGAACCTTCCTTCGCAGACCGGGGCGGAGTCCCCCGGGCGCGACTTCGTGCGGTGCGACGGCGAGGGGACCTGGCGCCTGGACCGCGACGGCGAGTACGACTCGTACCTGGTAGAGGGTCCCGAGGAACGGGACGGGGTCCTCCTCGAACCCGCGGGGCCGTGCGGCGACGACACGTTCTGGACGATCGGCGGCACGCGGGGGAGTCCCGAACTGTTCGTCCTGTTCGGCGACCCCGACGCGGGGGACCTGCGGACGCTGACCCGGCGCTGAGCCGGCCGGACCCGCCGGGAGCGCGGTTCAGCGGCCGTGGAATCCGGGTGCCCGGCGTTCGACGAAGGCCCGCACCCCGTCCCGCGCGTCCGCCGTCGTCATGGTGATCTCCTGCGCGGCGGCCTCGGCGGCCAGGGCGGTGGCGCGGTCGGTGTCCAGGGACGCGTTCACGAGCTGCTTGGTGAGGGCGAGGGAACGGGTCGGGCCGGCGGCGAGACGCTCGGCCCAGGAGCGGGCCGTCTTCTCCAACTCGTCGTCCGGTACGACGCGGTTGACGAGCCCCAGGCGTTCCGCGTCCGCGGCGGTCAGCGCGTCGCCGAAGAACATCAGCTCCTTCGCCCGCCGCGGACCGACCAGCCGGGGCAGCAGATAGGCGCCTCCGCCGTCCGGGACCAGCCCCCGGCGGACGAACACCTCGATGAACCTCGCCGAGTCTGCCGCGAGGACCAGGTCGCAGGCGTACGCGAGATGGGCGCCGATGCCCGCCGCCGTGCCGTTGACGGCGGCGACCACCGGCTTCTCGCAGTCGAGGACGGCGGTGATCAGGCGCTGTGCGCCGAGGCGGACGAGCCGGGCGACGTCCCCGGCGACGCGCTCGCCCGCTTCCGGGCCGCCCCGCAGGTCCGCGCCGGCGCAGAAGCCGCGTCCCGTCGCCGTGAGCACGACGGCACGCACGCCGTGGTCGGCGGAGGCCGCGTCGAAGAGTTCGATCAGGTGGTCCCGCTGGCCCGGAGTCAGCGCGTTCATGGCCTCGGGGCGGTTCAGGGTGATCCAGGAGACGTTGCCGTCCACGGTGTGGAGCACCGGGGGCTGCGGGTCCGGGGTGTCGGGCACGGGAGGGCTCCGTTTCGTGCGGTCGGCCGCGCCCTCGGGGCGCGGGAGGCGTTCGGGCCCGGGCGCCCGGAGGCGGGTCGCGCGGGTCGGACCCCGCCCCGCCGCCGGACGGCACACGCGGGTCAGCGGCACACCGCCAGGGCGTCCAGGGCGACCGCCCCCTGACCCCGGGGGAGCACCATCAGCGGGTTGATGTCCAGCTCGGCGAGTTCGCCGTCGAGTTCGAGGGCCATGCGCTGCACCCGGAGCACGACCTCCACGAGGGCGTCCAGGTCGGCCGGGGGCCGGCGGCGCACACCGTCGAGGAGGGCGCGCCCGCGCAGTTCGTCGAGCATGCCGCGCGCCTGGTCCTCGCCGAACGGGGGCACCCGTACGGCCGTGTCCCGCAGCACCTCGACGAGGACTCCGCCCAGGCCGACCGTCACGGTGGGTCCGAACAGCGCGTCGTGCGTGACGCCCACGACCATCTCGACGCCGGGCTCGACCATCTGGCACACCAGGACGCCGTCCAGCCGCACGTCCTCGTAGCGGGCGATGTCGGTCAACTCCCGGTAGGTGTCCCTGACCTGGCTGGCGGAGGTGAGGCCGACCCTCACCAGGCCGAGTTCCGTCTTGTGGGCGAGCTGCGCGCCGGAGGCCTTCATCACGACGGGGTAGCCGACGAGTCCCGCCGCGCGGACGGACGCCGCCGCGCTGGTCACCAACTGCTCGCGCGGCACCCGGATCCCGTACGCGCGCAGCAGTTGCTTCGCCGCGTGCTCGCTGAGCTGCCTGCCCGGCCGCATCAGGGCCTCGGCCTTGCGGTAGGACGGCGAGGCCGTGCGCGGCGCCTCGTCGAAGGGGGAGCGGTAGCCGGCGGTGAACCGGGCGTGGTCCAGGTGGGCGCGCACCGCCGTGATGCAGTTCGCGAAGGTGCGGAACGTGGCGACCCGCGAGGAGCCGAGCAGGGTGTCGCGGTACGCGGACTCCGTGCCGAGCGGCGACCCCCAGACCACGCACACCAGTTTGTCCGTCCGCTCCGCCGCGTCCACCAGGTCCTGCGCCAGCCGGTCGCTCATCGGCGGGAAGGGGCCCGTGATGGGGCAGATCAGCACGCCGACCGAGGGGTCCGCGAGGATCGCGTCGATGATCCTGCGCCCGCGCCAGTCGCCGACCGGGTGGCCGCCGTTGTCGACGGGGTTGGCGACGTCCAGGTACTCCGGTATCCACTGGTGCAGTTCGGCCTGCTTGGCGTCCGACAGCCGGGGCAGCCGCAGCCCGGCCTCGGTCGCGAGGTCCGAGAAGTGCGCGCCCGTGCCGCCGGAGATCGAGTAGACGACGACACCGTCCGCGGCGGGGGGCCGCGCCCGGGCCAGCAGGGCCGCCGTGTCCTGGAGTTCGTCGAGTCCGTCGACGCGGATCACGCCGTACTGCCGCATCGCCGCGTCCACGACCGCGTCGGCCCCGGTGAGCTTGCCCGTGTGGGAGGCGGCCGTCCGGGCGCCGGTCTCCGTGCGGCCGACCTTGACGGCGACGACCGGCACCCCGCGCCGGGCGGCCCGGTCCGCCGCGAGCAGGAAGGACCGGCCGTCCTTCAGCCCTTCCACGTAGCAGGCGATGGCACCGACCTCGGGCCGCTCGGCGAAGTAGGAGATGAAGTCGGCGGTCTCCAGGTCGGCCTCGTTGCCGGTGGGGGCCCAGTGCGAGAGGCGTACGCCCAGTTCCTGCATGGTGAAGACCGGCCGGCCCTGGTGGCCGGACTGGGTGATCAGGGCGATGGCCGGGCCCGGCAGGTCCTCGCGGAACTCCTCGAAGGCGTTCAGGTTCGTGTTCGGCCCCAGCAGCCGCAGCCCCGAGCGCTCCACCGCGGCGGCGAGCCGGGCCTGCGCGGCGGCCCCCCGCACCCCCGTCTCGGCGAACCCCGAGGCGAACGCCACCGCGAACCTCACCTTGGACTCGGCGAGTTCCTCGACCACGGGCAGCGGGTCGGCGACCAGCAGCACGGCCAGGTCGACCTGCTCGGGGAGGTCGGCCACGGAGGCGACGCAGGGGATGCCGAAGACGGCCTCCCTGGTCGGGTGCACCGGATGGATGCGGGCGCCCACGCGTTCGGCCCAGGCGAGCAACTGCCGGGTGATGCCGGTGTTGGGCCGTCCCTCGGCGTCCGAGGCGCCGACGACGGCCACCGATTCGGGGCGGAAGAAGCGGTCCAGATCGGGGACGGTGGCGTACAGCGGCCGCCCGCTGACGTCGAGGTCGTCGGCTTCGGCGGGCCTGCCGTGCACGGCAGGAGCCGGTTGCTCACCGCAGGCGATGACGCGGGCCCGGCGGGAGTCGGTGGTGAGGGTGCCGTGGGTTGATCCAAGCATCGGTCCGCCCGCTCCTGATTGGCTGCCAATAACTGACGCACTGTCAGATTACTGAACTGACGCCGCGTCAGGAACTGGTGTGCACGCAAAGAACTCGGGGCGGGCACAGGAGTGGTACCCGCGGCGGCGCCCAGGGGAACGCCCGGACGGGGCCGCCCGTCCACCGGCGGCCCGGTGCGCCCCGTCGCCGTACCGGGACGTGCGGTGCCGTACGGCCCGATTCTCGTGCGGGCGCGTGCCGGGGGCGTGGGGTCGGGGGCGCGCAGGGGACCGGCCGGATGTGCGCGGCCGGTCCGTCGCGCCTGTGCGTGCGGGTGCGGGTCCGGTCAGCGCGGCAGGCGGGACGGGAGCCTGCGGTCCGCGTCGCGTGCCACGGCCTTCGCTATCTTCTCGGCGTCGAGGGCCAGTTCGCGGAACATGCCGCTGATGGGGTTGGTGAAACCGGTGAAGTACAGGCCCGGGGCGTCCTTCGGGGTGCGGGCGCCGTGCACGACCGGGCGTCCGCGGCCGTCCAGGACTCCGAGGTGGCCCACGACGTCCTCCAGCGCGCGCCGGTAACCGGTCGCGGCGATCACGGCGTCGGGGTCCACGCGGTCGCCGTTCGCGAGGGCGACCTTGCCGTCCTCGAAGCCGTCGACGGCGGACACGATCTCGACCCGTCCCTTGCGGACGGCGTCGACGAGTCCGACGTCCTGCACGGGGATGGCTCCCTCGGTCACCCGCGAGTAGAGGCCGGTGGCCGGCCGGGGCAGCCCCTGGGCCGACAGGTCCGGCACGCTGATCCTGGCCAGCGGGCGGGCCATCCGGTCGACGAGCCCGACCGGCAGTCGGCGGCAGGCGATGCCGGTGAACTGCGCCGCCCAGCCGGCCGTCGAACGCCGCACGATGTGCGGAGCGGTCCGCACCGACAGCCGTACGCGCGCGGCCCCGCCCTCGACGAGGTCGACGGCGATCTCGGCGCCGGTGTTGCCGACGCCGACGACGAGGACGTCCCGGCCGACGTAGGGGGCCGGGTTGCGGTACTCGCCGGCGTGCAGCAGTTCGCCCCGGTACGCCTCGCGGCCCGGCCACTCCGGCAGGCGCGGGGTGTGGTTGTACCCCGTGGCGACGACGACCGCGCTGCCGGCCAGCTCGCGGCCGCCGGTGGCGTGCAGCAGCCAGCCGCCGCCGTCGGCCGAGCGCTCCACGCGGGAGACCTCGACACCCGTGACGATCTCCAGCTCGTGGTGCTCGGCGTACTTCTCCAGGTACCGCACCACGTTGTCGCGCGAGACCCAGCGCCCGAAGGCGCGCGGCATCGGCAGTCCGGGCAGCCCGGAGAGCCGCCGCGTGGTGTGCAGGTGCAGCCGGTCGTAGTGCCCCCGCCAGGAGGCCCCGACCCGGTCGGACTTCTCGAGGACGACGGCCCGGACCCCCCGGGCGCGCAGCGCGTACGCCGCCGCGAGGCCGCCGGGGCCGCCGCCGATGACGTACACGGGGCGGTCCTGCGGCGCGGGTGCGGGCGCGGTCGCGGAAGCTGTCGGGTCGGGAGAGTCGGCCATGAGCCCGAGCGTATGCGCGCCGTCATTTGATGGGTCTCAGTCAAGCCCGGAATCGGTTGCGAATTGATCACGCCTGCAGGGGTGTCGTGTGGGCCCCGTGTCGTAGGCCGCCCGCGCGAGGGCGGTGCGCGGGTGTTCCGGGCGCGCCGCGGGCGCGGGGCATCCGCGGCGGACGGCGCGCACTCCGGCCGGCGGCGGTACGGGCCTCTTGCGCGACCGCGCCCCGTGCGCTGAACTGACGTACCGTCAGATGTGGTGCTGCGGAGGGTGTGTGAGGCCATGGACACGATCTGGCTCACCGGGGCGGAGTGGGTCGCCGTGCTCCGCATCGGCCTCGGGCTGTGGTGGCTGGAGAGCTGGCGGCACAAGGACAGGAAGGGCTGGTTCGAGCGCGGCACCGGGATCGCCTGGGCGGCGGACGTCGCGGCGAAGCACCGGTGGAGTGCCGTGCGCCGCGGCTTCGACGCCGTCGTCGCGCCGAGGCCGAGGGCGATGGCGTACGTCGTGGTGTACGCGGAACTCGCCCTGGGCCTGGGCCTCGTTTTCGGCTTCCTGACCCCGGTGGCCCTGGCCTGCGGGCTGCTGCTCAACCTGCTGTACCTCGTGCTGATGATCCACGACTGGGCCGAGCAGGGGCAGAACGCCATGATGGCGCTGATCTCCCTGGTGGCCCTGTTCGCGATGTCGTGGCAGACATGGTCCCTCGACGGCGCCCTCGGGTGGTTCTGATGGGCGGCGCGGCACCGGGCGCCCGGGCCGACCTGCCGGAGGCGGACGCGTTCACCCGTCCGTACTGGGCCGCGGCGGCCGAGGGGCACCTGCTCCTCCGGCGGTGCGGCGACTGCGGGCGCGCCCACCACTACCCGCGGGAGTTCTGCCCGCGCTGCTGGAGCGAGGACGTGGCATGGGAGCGGGCGAGCGGCCGGGCGACCCTCTACACCTGGTCCGTCGTCCACCGGAACGACCTGCCGCCCTTCGGGTCGCGGACGCCGTACACCGCGGCCGTCGTGGACCTCGCGGAGGGCCCGCGCATGATGACCGAGGTGGTGGACTGCCCGGCGGAGGCCCTGCGGGTCGGGATGGACCTGCTGGTCGCCTTCCGCCGCGTGGACCCGGACGCCCCGGACGGCCCGCAGGGCGCGGGCACCGGGAGCGACGGGCGCGGCGGCAGCGACGAGTACGCCGGACGCGGGGCGCGCGGCGGGGGCGGTGAAGGCGGGCGGCACGGGCAGGTCCCCGCCGTCCCCGTGTTCCGGCCCGCACCCTCCTGACGGCCCCGGGCCGTTCCGCAGCTTCCCGGGACCAGCCCCGGGCGGACCGGGCCGTGCGCAGCCCGGTCCCGCCGCGCCCGGCCGCCGACCGGGGAGACCCCCTGCGGCGCGTCGCGGCGGTCCGATGTTCAATGGCCCGATGAACGACCTCCACGAGTCCCGGCCCGCGCCCTTCCCCGAACTCGAGGGGCGGGGTCTGCGCCTGCGTCCGTGGGACGCCGCGGCCGCCGCGGACCTGGACGCGTGGCTGCGCGGCTACGCCGACCCGGAGTTCCAGCGGTGGAACACCCCGCTCAAACCGGTCGACGACCTGGACGCCGCCCGGGAGTCGCTGGCGGCCCGGGTGAAGGCCGGCGAGGACGGGACTGGCTTCTCCTTCCGTGTCACCGATGCCGACAGCGGCACGACGCTCGGGCACGTCGGGGTCAACGACATCGACCACGTCGTACGCGTCGCCCGCGTCGGGTACTGGACCCTGCCCGAGGCGCGCGGACGCCATGTGGCCACGCACGCGCTCGCCTTGGCCGTCCGCTGGGCCTTCGAGGAACTAGGCCTGCATCGGGTCGAGTTGGGTCATGCCCTCGGCCACGACGCGTCGTGCCGGATCGCCGAGCGGTGCGGTTTCCCGTACGAGGGAACCCTGCGGGGCGCGATGTTCGAGGCCGGGCGGCAGGACGAGTTCCGGGACGTGCACCTGCACGCGCGCCTGGCCACGGACCCCGAACCCGCCCTCCCCGCGGGGCTCTAGACGGCCGGGTCCGCGCGCGGACCCGGCCGGGACGCCGGCTACGGCCACAGCAGCCGCCGGGTCCAGGCCTCCCCGTCCCGGCGGTAGTCGAGCCGTACGTGCCGCCGGCGGGCGTCGCCCTGGAAGAACTCGACCTCGTCCGCGTCCAGTACGTACACCGTCCACGACGGCGCGGGCGCGTCCGGTTCGCGGGCGGCCCGGTCCCACGCGGCCTCGGAGGCGCGCGCCAGCTCCGGCGTGGAGTCCAGTACCTCGCTCTGGCGGCCCACCAGGGCGGACGCGAGCGCCCCGGTGGAACGCGCGTGCAGATCGGCGTGCGCGACCTCGGGCGGCGCGGTGGACACCCGGCCGCGCACCCTGACCTGGCGTCCCTGCACGGGCCAGTAGAAGCCGAGGGCCGCGTACGGGCGTTCCGCGAGCTGCCGCCCCTTGCGGCTGCCCGCGTGCGAGGCGAAGTGCCAGCCCTGCCGGTCGGCGCCGTGCAGCATCACGGTCCGCACGTCGGGCAGGCCGTCCGCGCCGGCGGTGGCCAGGGACATCGTGTGCGGTTCGGGCTGCCCGGCGGCCACCGCCTCCGCGAACCACTGCTCGAACAGCGGCAGCGGCCCGGCGGGGGCGGTGTCCGGGGCGAACGGGGGCAGCTCGGTGTCCCAGACGCGCTGGGACCTCAGCAGCCGCTCGAATTCGGGGGAGGCGTCGGCACTCATGCCCCGATTGTCACGCGGGCCGGCAACGGCCGGCCCGCCGCCCCGCGCGACCGCTCAGAGGGAACCGAGGTCGGCCGACAACCAGTGCTCGGGGCGCATCCGGACGACGACCTGCGCGCCGTGCTCCTTCCACGCGACGTCGACGTACGCGTCGACCTTGTCGGCCGGCAGGTAGCGCGCCGAGATCTCCACCAACTGCTCGCGGGTCGCGGGAACGCTCTCCAGCACCGGCCCCTCGACGGACACGTACCGGATCGTGGGTTCGAGCCGGTCGACCATCAGGGAGAACCGGCCCGCCGCCTCGATCAGCCGGTTCTTGCGCGAGTCGCGCCCGGTCATGACCCAAACGGTCCCGTCGGCCTCGTACTGGTACCAGATCGGCACCGTCAGCGGCGCGCGTCCCGCCCCGCCGTCCACCGAGAAGGCGGCGACGTGCGGTTGTGCCAGGAACTTCTCTCGCTCATCACGGGACAGGGCCATGCGGACTCCTCCGGGGGTGCGGACGGGTGCGGGCGGTGCCTGTTCACATGTTCCGGCTTCACCGGTGTCAGCGCCTCCCGCCCCGCCGTGTATTCCGGGTCGGGTACAGCGGATTCCCGACCCGCGCCCGGGTGGTGCGGGGCCTGCGGGACGCCCCGGCGCGGACCGTGCGGGCGCGGTCCCCCGGCCGGGGGTGGGGACAGCTCCACCATCGATCCGGGTGCGGGCTCTCTCGTGGGCGCACGCGGGCGGCGGCAGGCTTGGGGCAGGTCGGACAAGGGTCCGACGACCGCCCGCCGGAAGGGAATTGCCCCATGAAGCCGCAGCCCGCGCCGGAGCCGAGGACGGAGTCCGGGCCCGTGGCGCCGGGCACGGCCGCGCCGGGGCCGCTCGCCTCCTTCGTCCGGTTCGTGGTCTGCGGCGGCGGTGTCGGGGTCCTGTCCGGCGCGGCGGTGGCACTGCTGGCCGGGCTGATGCCCTGGTCCGCGGCGAACGCCCTGGTCACCGTCGCCTCGACCGCGCTGTGCACTGAGCTGCACGCGCTCTTCACCTTCGGGACCGGACGCCGTGCCGGTTGGCGGCGCCACTGGCAGTCCGCCGGCTCGGCCACCGCCGCGTACGCGGTCACCTCCCTCGCGATGCTGGCGCTGCACCTGGTGCGGTCCTCGCCGGGCGCGCTCACGGAGCAGGCCGTCTACCTCGGCGCGGCCGGGCTCGCGGGGACCGGACGGTTCCTGGTGCTGCGGATGTTCGTGTTCGCGGGCGACCGTGACGGTGCCGCCGCGACAGGGGCACGGGACCTTGCCGCCGGGCTCCCCGGCCCCGGCACCGGGACACTCCCGCGCGTCCCCGTGCCCGCCTCCCCGCGCGTCCCCGTGCTCGCCTCCGTGTGCGCGTCGCCCTCCGTGCCGGTCGGCGCGTCCCGACCGGCCCACGGACCCGGCCGGCCGCGCGGCTCCGGCCCCGCTGCGGTCCGTACGGGGCCCCGCGCGCCGGTGTCCCGGTCGCCCCGCCCGACTTCCCTCCCGCCGTCCCGCCCTGTGCTTTTCCCACCCTCCCGCCCTGTGCTTTTCCCACCCTCCCGCCCTGCGTCCCACGGCTTGGGCGGGGGTCCGGCGTGCGGGCCCGGCGGGCGCCGGCACCCCGGCGGCGCCTCCGCCGGGCGGGCGGCTCCGGCACGGCTGACGGCCGGGACGCGGGTCGCGGGGCGCCGGACGGGCCGGTGCCGCGAGGCCGGGGCGGTCCCGGACGGGCCGCGCAGGCCGTACCGCGCCGCGGTCCGTCCGCCGCACGGCCGGGTGCCCCTCGCCCCGGTCGCCCTCGCCCCGGCACCCCTCGCGACCGCCTCCGCCGGGTAAGCGGCCCGACCCTGTTTCCGACCCCGTCCCCGACTCCGTCCGGGGGGCCGGGGCGGATCGCCGTGGCGTCGCCGATGAGTTTCGGCGGGCCCTGCCGTCCAATCCGACGACACCGGGCACCGACACCATCGCGGAGGCACATCATGAGGAAGATCATCGCCGGCCTGTTCATCTCGCTCGACGGCGTCGTCGAGGCGCCCGACCAGTGGCACTTCCCGTACTTCAACGACGAGATGGGCGCCGCCGTCGGCGCGAGTCTCGGCGAGGCCGACACGATGCTGTTCGGCCGCAGGACGTACGACAGCTTCGCGGGCGCCTGGCCTGAGCGCGAGGAGGCCGGCGGCGAGGACGCGGGCTTCGCCAAGACCCTGGGCGACGCGCGGAAGATCGTCCTGTCGCACCGCAAGCTGGAGTTCACCTGGCGCAACTCCGAGCAGCTCCAGGGCGACCTCGTCGACGCCGTCACCGCCCTGAAGGACGAGGAGGGCGGCACGATCGCCCTGAGCGGCTCGGTCTCGGTGGTCCGGCAGCTCCTCGCCGCCGGACTGCTGGACGAGCTGCACCTGCTGGTGCACCCGATCGCCGTGCGCAAGGGCATGCGGCTGTTCGACGAGGGCGAGGAGCCGGTCCCGCTGAAGCTCGTCTCCTCGGAGGCGTTCACCACCGGTGTGCTCAACCTCGTGTACGGTCCGGCCGACGCGCCCGGTGACGCGGGCTACGAGGAGGCCAGGGCCCACCTGCCCGAGTCCGGGGAGTGAGGGCGCCGGTACCGGGACGGGCGCCTCCCGCGGAGCGTCCCCTCCTCGGGGTGCCGCCTCCTCGGGGTGCCCCGGCCGCCACCGGCTCCGGGGGTACCCCGCCCGTCGGCCACCACCGGCCCCGCGGGGCACCGACCGTGGGGCACCGGCCCGACGGCCACCACCGGCCACCACCGGCCCCCGGAGGCCCGCGGCTCCCGGGGTCCGCCGCTCAGCCCCGCCCGAGCACCACCGTGCCCGAGGAGCAGAACCAGCCGCCCGTCGCGGAGGCCACCGCCAGTTCGGGCAGCCCGCCGCCGGCTCTGCGCACCTGCCGTTCACCGGCCTCCCCGCGGAGCTGCCGTACCGCCTCCACCAGGAGGAACAGCCCGCGCATGCCCGGGTGATGGGCGGACAGGCCGCCTCCGTCGGTGTTCACCGGGAGTCCGCCGCCCGCCACGGTCAGCCGGTCCTTGCCCACGAACGCGCCGCCCTCGCCCTTCGCGCAGAAGCCGAGGTCCTCCAGCGTCACCAGGGTCATGTAGGTGAAGGCGTCGTAGATCTCCGCCAGGTCCACCTCGTGCGGCCGGACCCCGGCCCGCTCGAAGGCGGTGCGGCCGCTCACCGCCGCCGGCGACACCGTGAAGTCGGGCCATTCGGACATGGTGGTGTGCGAGACGTGCTCCCCGGTGCCCAGCACCCAGACGGGCCCTGTGCGGCAGTCGCGCACGTACTCCTCCGCCGCCAGCAGGACCGCGGCCCCGCCGTCCGAGCGTATGCAGCAGTGCAGCCTGGTGAACGGGTCCGCGATCATCGGGCCCGAGAGCACGTCGTCGACGGTGATCAAATCCCGGTACATGGCGTCCGGGTTGAGCGCCGCGTTCGCCCGCGCCTGCACCGCCACCGACGCCAACTGTTCGACGGTGGTGCCGTATTCGTGCATGTGGCGGCGCGCGGCCATGGCGTACTTGGCGATCAGCGTGTGACCGTACGGGACCTCGAACTGGAGGGGGCCGCGGGCGCCGAACGACAGGTCGCCCGTGCGGCGGCCCGCCCGGATGTCGGCGCGGGCGGTGGACCCGTACACCAGCAGGACCGCGTTCGCGTGTCCCGCGGCGATGGCGTCCGCCGCGTGCGCCGCCATCACCTCCCAGGTCGAGCCGCCGACGGAGGTGGAGTCGACCCAGGTGGGGCGCAGGCCGAGGTACTCGGCGACCTCGGCGGGCGCGAGCGTGCCGAGGCCCGCCGAGCCGAATCCGTCGACCACGGACCGGTCGAGGCCCGAGTCCGCGAGGGCGCGGCGGGCCGCCTGGGCGTGCAGGGCGTACGGCGTCGCCCCGTCCACCCGGCCGCAGTCGGAGAGGGAGACGCCCACGACGGCCACCCTGCGCTTCGACGGAGTCCCTGGAGTCATGAAATCTGACGGTACATCAGATACGGAGGAGTGCGGGAGGCGTCCAACCCCTGTGCATCTGCTGGTCGCCGCCCTAACATGACGGCCCGTCAGATCCGGACCGCACGGTCGGCCCGGGGGGAGGAGCCCGCCGATGGACGCCGCCTTCACCGCGGAACAGGACGAGATCCGCCGCACGCTCCGGGAACTGCTCCTCAGGCGCTGCGGCCCCCGGGAGGTGGGTGCCGCCGTGGACAGTGCGGCCGGGCACGACCCCGCGCTCTGGGAGACCCTGTCGCGACAGCTCGGCCTGCCCGGGCTCGCCCTGCCGGAGTCCCACGGAGGCGCGGGCTGCTCGGTCACCGAGAGCGCGCTGGCGGCCGAGGAGCTGGGGCGGGCCCTGGCCCCCTCGCCGTTCCTCGCGTCGGCCGTGCTGAGCGCGCCGCTGCTGCTGGCCCTGGGCACCGGGGCGCAGCGCGCCGAACTGCTGCCCCGCATCGCCTCGGGAGAGCTGACGGCCGCTCTCGCGGTGCCGGGAGCGGCTCTCGCCACCGCCCTCGGACTGAGCGGCGACAACCGGGGGGACTGGGCGGGCGGCGGCCGCGCGGGCGGTGTGCAGGCCCGCCGGGCCGACGGCGGATGGCGGCTGTACGGCGAGGTGGACCAGGTGCTCGACGGGCACAGCGCGGGACTGCTGCTCGTGGCCGCCCACACGGGAGGGTTCGCCCGGTCGCGGACCCTGCTCTTCCTCCTGCGGGACGGCGGTACCCGGACCCGGCAGACCGCCCTCGACGCGACCCGGCCGCGCGCCCGTGTCCAAGTGCGGGACGTAGCGGCGGAACTGCTGGGCGACGACGAGTCCGCCGAGGTGGCACGGGCCCTCGCGGCCGTCGGCGACTCGGCGGCCGCGGTCCTCGCCGCCGAGGCCGTCGGCGCCGCCGACCGCGTCCTGGAGCGGACCGTCGAACACGTGGGCCGGCGCGAGCAGTTCGGCCGCGCGATCGGTTCCTTCCAGGCGGTCAAGCACCGGCTGGCCGACCGCTACGTGCAGGTCCAGGCCGCGCGGTCCGCCGCGTACTACGCGGCCTGGGCCACCGCGTCCGGCGGCGGGCGCGCCGGAGGGCTGGCCCTCGCGCAGGCGCTGGAGACGCTGCGGGCCACCGCCGCCGAGGCCGTCCAGCTGCACGGCGGGATCGGCTTCACGTGGGAGCACGAGACGCATCTGTACTTCAAGCGTGCGGCGGGCGACGAGCTGCTCTTCGGGCCGGTGCACCGGCTGAGGGCCCGGGCGGCGGACACCGCGGGGCTGTTCGACGGCGGGGAGGTGGCGGTGTGACCCCCGACCGACGGGACGGGCCCGCCGGGTCCCCGCACGTCCGCAGGATTCCCGGGGCCGGACTCGTGCAGAAGGTCTCCTCGACCCGTGCGTTCGCGAAGGTCGCGCCCCATGTGGTCCCCGCGATGGACCGCGCGGTGCACCGGCTGACCCAGGGCAGGGTCCTGCTCAGCGCGCAACTGCTGCCGGGGGTCGTCCTGACCGCGACGGGCGCGCGCAGCGGTCTGCCGCGGCGCACTCCTCTCGCCTGCATGCCGGAGACGGGCGCGGGGGGCGGTGCGGCGAAGGCGCCGCCGGAGAGCTGGCTCCTCGTCGGCTCCAACTTCGGGCGCACGGACCATCCGGCCTGGACCGCCAATCTGCTGGCCCGTCCGGACGCGGAGATCAGCTGGCGGGGCGAGGACATCCCGGTCACGGCCCGGCTGCTGGAGGGTGCGGAGCGGGCCGCGGCCTGGCAGGCGCTGCTGGGCTTCTGGCCGCCGTACGCGACGTACCAGGCCCGGGTGGAGCGGGAGATCCGGCTCTTCAGGATCGTCCGACGCTGACGGGGCGGCCCCGCCCGGCCCCACCGGGCCGCGGGCGGGCGGCTCCGGGGTGCGGGCCCTCCGGGGCCGCGGGCCCTCCGGGGGACGCGGCGGGCGGCGCACCGCGGAGGGTGTGCCGCCCGCGTGACAGGACGCGCGTCCGAACGGGAGCCAGGCGTCCGGCGGTTACTTCGTGGGCTTCCTGCCCGTCACGCCGAGGTACACCAACAGCGCGAGATTGGGCTTGAGTTCGGCCTGCTTCACACCCCAGGACTGGAAGCCCTTCTGGTGCGAGGCCACGGCCGCGAGCATCGCGACGAGGGAACCGGCCATCGCCGCCGGACTGACGTCCTTGTCCACCTTGCCCTTCGCCTGGAGCTCCTTGACCGAGTCCGTGAGGGAGTTGTTCACGGAGTTCAGGATCTTCATGCGGATCTTGTAGAAGCGCTTGTCGCCCTCGGCCGCGCCCAGGTCGACGACGCGCAGGATGGCGTCGTTCCTGCGCCAGAACTCCAGGAAACCGTCGACGAGTTCCTGCGCGGTCTGCCAGCCGGCCTTGCCCACCCAGGAGCGGCCCTCGAGGAGTTCGGTCAACCCGGCGCCCTCCGCGGCCATGTGCTCGGCGATCTCCAGGACGGCGCCCTCGACGTCCGGGAAGTACTGGTAGAAGGTCGCCGGTGAAGTGCCTGCCTTCCGCGCGACGTCGATGACTTTGACGTCGCGGTAGGGCGAGGAGCTGAGCATCTCGCTGAGGCAGTCGAGCAGCTTCTGCCGCGTCGCCTGCCCGCGCCGACCGGCCACGCGGCCGTCGACGGTACGCACTTGTCCTGTCATGCCGTCAGCTTACCGAGGGGTGATCGGAGCGCGATTCGGCCGACTGCAAATGGGGTGCCCCGCGCTGGTGGGAGGGGGTGCGGCCCGCTCTGCGGGATGTGCGGAAGGCCGTTAGCTTGGCCGCATGGCCGGATCCGATGCGTCTTCCGCTTTCGTCGAGGGTGTCCCCTGCTGGGTGGACGCCCAGCTTCCGGACGTGGAGGCGGGCAAGCGCTTCTACGGTGAACTCTTCGGCTGGACCTTCGAGCCCTTCGCGCCCACCGGGGCGGCCCAGGGCCCCTACGGGGGCTCCGTGCGGGCGGACCTCGACGGGAAGCCCGTGGCCTCCCTCGCCCCCAAGCGGGACGGCCGGATGCCCACCGTGTGGACGGTCCACTTCGCCACCCCGGACGCCGCGGCACTGGTCGGCCGCGTCAGGGAGGCGGGCGGTCAGGTGATCACGGCACCCGTTCCACTGGGCGACTACGGCACGACGGCGCTCGCCACCGACCCCGAGGGCGCGGTCTTCGGGCTGTGGCAGGGCGCCGAACTCCCCGGATTCGGCGTCCGGCACGGCCGCGGCTCCTTCTGCTGGGTGGAGTTGTACGCGCGGGACACCGCCGTCGCCGACGCCTTCTACAGCACCCTCTTCCACGACGCCCTCTTCGGGCCCGGAACCACCCGGGACTTCGGCCGGGCCCATGTCTCCGACGTCTTCTTCGCGGAGATGCCGCCGCACTTCCTCGTCCACTTCGGGGTGGAGGACTGCGAGGCCGCCCTCGGCACGGTGGTGCGCCTCGGCGGCCGGGTCCAGGCGCCGCCCTTCGACACCTCGTACGGGCATGTGGCGGTCGTCACCGACAACCAGGGGGCGTCCTTCGCCCTCTTCCAGCGCTGAAATTCGCGGCGCACCCGCGCGCAAACGCGGGTCCGGGGCTCCGAAAGCCGCAGAAAAGCACCGGGTGGCGTTGAAAACCAAGGCAGGACCATCAGTTTTGCCGGGGTATGTCGAAAGACATCCCGATTCGTCACCTGGTTCGCAACCGGGGCCCGGGCCAGGAACAATCGGGGTGCGTGCCACCGGACCGGTTCGGTGGTGAGACGCTGCGCAGTGGCTGGAGCGGTGGCTGGGTTGCGCGGCCGCGTACGGGGAGGTGGCAGGCAAGTGGTGGATCAGCTGACACAGCACGATCCGCGGCGGATCGGGCCGTTCGAGGTGCTGGGACGGCTGGGTGCCGGCGGCATGGGGCTGGTCTATCTCGCGCGTTCGGCCTCGGGCCGTCGGGTGGCGATCAAGACGGTCAGGACGGAACTCGCCGAGGACCAGCTCTTCCGGGTCCGCTTCACGCGCGAGGTCGAGGCGGCCCGGGCGGTGTCCGGCTTCTACACCGCGGCCGTCGTGGACGCCGACCCGCGGGCGGCCGTGCCCTGGCTGGCCACCGCCTACGTCCCCGCGCCTTCCCTCGAGGAAATAGTGACCGAGTGCGGGCCGCTGCCGGCCCAGGCGGTCCGCTGGCTCGCTGCGGGTGTCGCCGAGGCGCTGCAGTCGATCCACGGCGCCGGCCTCGTCCACCGCGACCTGAAGCCGTCCAACGTGCTCGTCGTCGAGGACGGACCGCGCGTCATCGACTTCGGCATCGCCTCCGGGGTTTCGAACACACGTCTGACGATGACCAACGTCGCCGTCGGCACCCCCGCCTACATGTCACCCGAGCAGGCCAAGGACTCCCGCAGCGTGACGGGCGCGAGCGACGTCTTCTCGCTCGGCTCGATGCTCGTGTTCGCGGCCACGGGACACGCGCCCTTCCACGGCGCCAACCCGGTCGAGACCGTGTTCATGCTGCTCAGGGAGGGCCCCGACCTCGAAGGGCTCCCCGACGAGCTGCGGCCGCTGATCGAGTCCTGTATGCAGATGGAGGCGCCGGCCCGTCCCAACCCCGCCGACCTCCAGGCCCAGCTCGCCCCCCACCTCTTCGGCTCCGGCTCCGACGACAGCGGCACGGCCTCGGCCTGGCTGCCCGAGCGGGCCGTGGGCCTCATCGAGACGCGCCGCGGCGGACGCCCGGCCCCCAGGCCCCCCTCCGGACGCAGCGGCGGACGCGGCGTGCCCGTGGTCCCGCCGCCGCCCCCGCACGCCCCGCCCGTGCCGGTCGGCGCGGGCGCCGGACGGCACGGCGGGGCCCCGGACGCGGGTCCCGTCCGCCTCGCGGGCGCCCAGGTCCCGATCGGGCCGGGGCCGCGCGTCGCGGACGCCCGCGCCGCCGCGGTGAAGGCTCCCCCGCCGGAGGCGGGACTCGCCGCCTCCTGGTCCCGGCCGCGCCCCGGCGTCAACGGCGCCGACGCCGCGGGACCCGTCCCGGTGCCCTCGCCCGCGCCCGGCCCGGACGCGGGCTCGTCCTGGCGCCCGTGGCGCTTCCGCATGTCGAACGACGTGTGGGGTACGCCCGCGGTGGCGGGGGACCTCGTCTACGTCACCTCGTTCGAGGTGCACGCCCTGGACGTGGCGACCGGCCGCCGGCGCTTCAAGACACGGGACGTCGCCTGGTCGATGGCGGTCTCCGACGGCCGTGTGCACGCCTCCGACGGGCCCACCCTCTTCGCCCTGGACGCCCGCGAGGGAACCGATCTGTGGCGCATCCAGACCGATGCCTGGGTGTACTCCCTCAAGGCCGACCGCGGCACCGTCGTGACGGGCACCCGCGGCGGCGGCGTACAGGCCTGGGAGGCCGCCAACGGCCGCAGGCTCTGGGAGATCACCGGCGCCCAGACCGACTTCGAGTCGCCCGAGGCGGGACCGGTCGTCCACGAGGGCACGGTCTACGTCTGGAAGGACGCCCGGCTGCGCGCCCTCGACGCCCGCACCGGCGACGAGCGCTGGTCCTACCCGATCGGCGACGCCGCGTCCTGCGGCGGCGTCCCGGTGCGGCTGACCCCGGCCGAGGACGGGTACGTGTACGTGTCCGCGGGCACCCGGGTCCTCGCCGTCGACATCGCGGGCGGGCACGTCCGCTGGCACTTCGAGGCTCCGGCCGTCTTCCTCGGCCCGCCCACGTTCGCCCCGGGCCCGGCCGTCACCGGCGGCGGGGTGTACCTCGCCGACTACCTCGGCACGGTGTACGCCCTCGACGCCACCGACGGCCGCGACCGCTGGCGCATCGCCACCGAGTCCCGCTCCTCCGTCGACCCGGTCCTCGTGTCGGCCGGGCACGTGCACGTGGGCAGCGGCAAGGGGCTCTACACGCTGGACGCCGTCACGGGCACGCCGAAGTGGCGCTTCCAGGCGGGCGGCGACATCGTCGGGGCGCCCGCCGTCGCCGACGGGCGGATCCACTTCGGCTCCACCGACCACCTGCTCTACACGCTGAAGGCCGACGACGGCCGCCTGCGCTGGAAGCTCGCCACCGGCGGCGAGATCACCGGTGCTCCGGTGGTCAAGGACGGCGTGGTGTACGCGTGCAGCAAGGACCGCTGCGTGTACGCGCTGGACGCCGAGAAGGGCACGGGCACGGCGAGGACGTGACCCCGCGGGCGCGCCCCCTGCCGGGGCGTGGAGCCCGGCCGCGGCACGTACGGGGGCGGGGCCGCGGAAAGGCGGGGGCGCCGCGGGACGGCGGCCCAGGCGTGCGCGGCGGCGGGCGGCGACGCGCAGCCGCCCCGGTCGGGCCCCGCGGTCGCCGTCAGTGGCGCGGCGGGTGCGGTGATGACCACGCCGGCCGGATCCGCCGGTGCTCGCGACCGGAACGGCGGGCCGGCCGGCGTGGTCATCACCGCACCCGCCGCGGCGGGAGAAGCCGGACGGGGGTGCAGGACGTCCGCGCACCGCTCGCGGCGACGGCCCACGGTCGTGGGGCCGACGTCCGTGACGGCCGTCGCACCAGTCACGGAAGGGCTCCGTACGGCGGCCGTCGTCCCGGCGGGAGCGGCGCCGGCCCGAGGACGCTCCGCACGGCGCGCGGGCCCGCTCTCCCCGCTCCCGCTCCCGACGCTACGCCCGGCCGGGCGGGCCCGCCACGCGGTGCACACGCTCCGCGGGAGGCGGCCGCCCGGGTGCGTCCGGCGGACGCGCGGGGCCCGGCGGCCGGCCCCGCACGGGCCTTCCGGACACCCGTTCAGCGCGTGCGGAACCCCGGACGGCGGGCGCCGAAGAGCCCCGCCTGCCGCTCGGCCGGCAGATTGCCGAGCGACACGAGGTGCGGGGCGTACGACAGGGCCGCCGTCAGCGCCGCCTCCCGTGCCGCCCACACCGCCCGCACGGTGCCCTGCACGGCCTCCGTCGGGCAGGAGGCGATGACGTCCGCGCACCGCACGGCGGCCGTGACCGCCTCGCCCGGCGGGGTGACCTCGGAGACCAGCCCGACCTCGTACGCCCGCCGTGCCGAGATCCGTTCGGCGGTGCCCATCAGCGCCATCCGCGCGACCTCGCCCGGCGGCATCCGCTGCGCCAGGTAGACCGACTCGTAGGCGCTCACCATGCCGTAGGTGGTGTGCGGGTCGAAGAAGGTGGCGCTCTCGTCGGCCACCACGAACTCGGACTCGCCGAGCAGGTAGAAGGCGCCGCCGCAGGCCATGCCGTTCACCGCGGCGATCACGGGCTTCCACAGGCCGCCCGCCTTGGGGCCGACCGCGGCGAGCGGGTCGTCCACCATGTAGGGCGAGCCGGGCTGCGGCACGTCGGCGCTCCGGTCCAGGCCCGTGCAGAACGCCCGCCCGCCGGCTCCGGTGAGGACGATCGCCCGGACGGTGTCGTCGTACCGGAACTCCTGCCAGGCGGCCTTCAGTCCGTCGGCCGTGGCGAGATCGAGGGCGTTGAGCTTCTCGGGCCGGTCCAGGGTGAGCACGGCGACTCCCGTCCCCCTGTCGACCTCCGTCCGCAGGGTCACGGGCGCTCCGGCATCCACTGCGGAAGCGCCCCGTCGGCGCCGCCGAAGACCACCTGCACCCTGGCCCCGATCCGCATGCGGTCCGGTGGCACCGAGCCCAGCCCCGCCCCCGGAGCGCCGACCAGGTATCCGACGAGCCGGATGCGGGGCGCCTCCGCCAGCTCGACCACGACGACGCCGTACGGGGCCCGCTCGGCGTAGTCGGGCAGCAGCGGCGGATGCGGGACGACGTAGGACCAGATCCGGCCCCGGCCGCTCATCCTGCGCCACTCGCCGTCGAAGGACTGGCAGCGGGGGCAGCAGGGGCGGGGCGGGAAGCGCAGCTCGCCGCAGCCGCCGCAGGCCTGCACGCGCAGTTCGCCCCGGGCGGCGTACTCCCAGAAGGGTGCCCCGTCGTCGTCCACGACCGGTGTCAGCATGTCGTCTCAACTCCTCAGCAGCAGGGCGGAGGTGGGTACACCCTCGCCGGCCGTGACCAGGCAGGTGGCCGCCCCGGGGACCTGGGCCGTGCTGGTGCCGCGCAACTGCTCCACGCCCTCGGTGATCAGGTTGAAGCCGTGCACGTACGCCTCGCTGAGCCCGCCGCCGGCGGTGTTGATCGGGAGGCGTCCGCCGATCTCCAGCGCGCCCCCCTCGGTGAACGCGCCGCCCTCGCCCCGTCCGCAGAAGCCGTAGCCCTCCAGGGAGAGCGGTATGAGCGGCGTGAACGCGTCGTAGATCTGCGCCACGTCGACGTCCTCGGGTGTGAAGTCGGCGTGCTTCCACAGGTGCCGGGCCGCGGTCCAGGCGGGCCCGGTGAGCGGGTCGTCGTTCCAGTAGTTGACCATGCCGTGGTGCTGGGCGGGCAGGCCCTGGGCCGCGGAGTGGACGTAGACGGGCCGCTGCCGGCAGTCGACCGCGCGGGCGGCGGACACCACGACGCAGGCCAGCGCGCCGTCCGTCTCCAGGCAGTTGTCGTACAGGCACAGCGGTTCGCTGATCCACCGCGAGGTCATGTACATCTCGCGGGTCAACGGCCGTTCGTACATCATCGCGGCCGGGTTCTGGTTGGCCCGGTTCCGGCAGGCGAGGGCGACGTTGAACAGGTGGTCCCGGGTCGTGCCGTACTCGTGCATGTACCGGCGGGTGAGCATGGCGATCTCGTCGACGGGCCGCAGCAGGCCGAACGGGCGGGTCCACTGGGCGGGCGTGGGCAGTTGGACGGCGGTGTTCCGCCAGGGACGCGGGCCCGAGCCGCGCTTGCGCGACCGCCAGGCGACCCCGACCGTCGCCTGCCCGGTGGCGACGGCGGCGGCGAGGTGCGCGACGGTGGCGCACGAACCGCCGCCGCCGTAGCCCACCTTGCTGAAGAAGGTGAGGTCGCCGAGGCCCACGGACTTCGCGACCTCGACCTCGTCGGTCTCCTCCATCGTGTAGGAGGCGAGGGCGTCGACCTCTCCGGGGGAGATCCCGGCGTCGTCCAGGGCGGCGAGGATCGCCCGGCAGGCCAGCTCCTTCTCGCTGCCGGGCAGTTGCTTCGCGAAGGGGGTCCGGCCGATCCCGACGACGGCGGTCGCGTCCTTGATTCCCGAGGGGATGCCCGGGGGGATGCCAGAGGCGGTTCTTCCCGGCAGGGTCCGTGCCATGTGCGCGCACCTCCGTGTGACGGCCAGGCGGCTGTGGCTGACAGGCCGTCAGGCTACAGCTAATCTGACGGGTAGTCAGCTAGTGGTGTGTCGACCGTGGGGAGGCCCGCTGTGCGCGGTGACTTGGAGTGGGGCACCATCCCCGGGCTGGTGCGGGACGCCGCCGCCCGGTACGGCGACGCCGAGGCGGTCGTCGAGGGCCGTGCGCGCGTCACCTACGCCGAGCTGGGAGCCCGGGTGGAGCGCGCGGCCGCCGCGTGCGTCGCGGCCGGCGTGGCCCCCGGCGACCGGGTGGCCGTGTGGGCGCCCAACACCGTGGACTGGATCGTGTCGGCGCTCGGCGCGGTCTCCGCGGGCGCCGTCCTCGTCCCGCTGAACACCCGCTTCAAGGGCGCGGAGGCGGCCTACGTGCTGTCCCGCAGCCGCGTCAGGCTGCTGTTCGTGACTGGTACGTTCCTGGGCACGTCGTACGTGGCGTCGCTGCGCCGGGCCGCCGGGCAGGGCGACGGGACGGGCCCCCTGCCCGGCCTCCCGGACCTGGAGCAGGTGGTCGTGCTGTCCGACGACGCGCCCGCCGACTTCCGCACCTGGAAGGACTTCCTGGCGAGCGGGGACACCGTCGACGCGGGCGAGGTGTGGCAGCGGGCCGCGGCCGTCCGCTCGGGCGACCCCTCGGACATCGTCTTCACCTCGGGCACGACCGGCCGCCCCAAGGGCGCCGTGATCACCCACGCGCAGACGCTGCGCGCCTACGAGGTGTGGAGCGACCTGGCCGGGCTGCGCCGCGACGACCGCTACCTGATCGTGAACCCCTTCTTCCACACCTTCGGCTACAAGGCCGGGGTGATCGCCTGCCTGATGCGCGGCGCGACGATGGTCCCGCAGCCGGTGTTCACCGTGGACACCGTCCTCGCCAACGTGGCCTCGGAGCGCATCTCGGTGCTCCCGGGGCCGCCGACGCTCCACCAGTCCCTGCTGGACCATCCGGCGCGGGACACGTACGACCTCTCGGCGCTGCGGCTCGTGGTGACGGGAGCGGCCGTCGTGCCGCTGCGGCTGGTGGAACGGCTGAAGTCGCAGCTCGGGATCGAGACGGTCCTCACGGCGTACGGGCTCTCCGAGGCCAGCGGCATCGTCACCATGTGCCGCCGGGGGGACGAGGCGGGCGTCATCGCCCGGACGTCGGGGCGCGCCATCCCCGGCACGGAGGTACGGGTGGCGGACGCGCGGGGGAACGCGTCGGCGCCGGGCACGCCGGGCGAGGTGCTGGTCCGCGGCTTCAACGTGATGAGCGGCTACTACGAGGACGAGGCCGCCACGGCCGAGGTGCTGGCCCCCGGCGGCTGGCTCCGCACGGGGGACGTGGGCGTCCTGGACGCCGCGGGCAACCTGCGGATCACGGACCGGATCAAGGACATGTTCATCGTCGGCGGCTTCAACGCGTACCCGGCGGAGATAGAGCAGCTCCTCGGCCTGCACCCGGACGTGGCGGACGTGGCGGTGGTCGGCGTGCCGGACGCCCGGCTCGGCGAGGTGGGCAAGGCCTACGTCGTGCGCCGCCCGGACAGCCCGCTGACCGCGGACGACCTGATCGCCTGGTCCCGCCGCGAGATGGCCAACTACAAGGTCCCGCGTGCCGTGGAGTTCGTCACCGGACTCCCGCGCAACGCGAGCGGCAAGGTGGTGAAGGGCGAGCTGCGGGGACGGTGAGCCCGTGGGCCGCCGGGCCGTCGGCGGGGCGCAGCCGGGGCGCCGGCGGGTCCGGGCACGCCTCGGCCGCGGTGGCTCCCCCTCGGTGCCACCGCGGCCGATCCCCGTCGGGACGGAAGGTCTACTTGTTGTCCAGGCCCAGCGCGGGCGGGGCCGGCATCGGGTTGTCCATCGTGGTGACGTCCTTGCCCGACGGCGGAGCCGGCATCGGGTTGTCCATGGTCGTGACGCCGTTGCCGGCCGGCGGCGCGGGCGGTGTCGGCATCGGGTTGTCCTTGGTGACGACGTCCTTGCCCGACGGCGGGGCGGGCATCGGGTTGTCGAGCGTGGTGATCTCTTCGTCCGTGACCGAGCCGTTCGGCAGCGCAGCGTCCGTGTCGTGCTTCTTGTCGCTCATGGGCTTTGACTTCCTCCGCAGTGGTGACGAGTGAAGAAACGCCCGTCCGGAAGCTCCCCCGAGGGCCGCCGGACGGGCGTTCGGAGCCGCAGACTAGTCGGTCGGGCCCCAAGTCAGACCGTCTGCCCCCCGACGCGACGGTGTGACAGGTAGAGAGTGCCGGTCGCCGATAAACGAATGCTGAACGCCGGTGCCCCCGCCGGTGGAAGGCGCGGGGGGAGGCGCCGCGGGGTCCGGCGGTGGACCCGGGGGGAGGCGCTGCGGGAGGTCCGGCCGGGAGCCCGCCGGGAGCCCGGTGGGAGGCCGGGCGCGCGGACCCTGCGCTCAGGCCGCCGTGGCCGGCGCGAGCAGCGCCCGCACCTCGTCGGCCTCCACGGCCGCGCTCTGCTCGTACAGGTTGAGCGCCTCGCGCCAGCAGGCCCTGGCCCGGTCCACCTGCCCCAGTACGGTGAGCGCCCTCCCGAGGAGCGTCAGGACGTTGCCCCGCATCCGGTCGCCGCCGATGCACCTGAGCGCGAGGGCCTGTTCGGCGTGCTGGGCGGCCTGGGCGGGCCGGCGGGCGGACAGGTGCACCTCGGCGATGCGGAAGTGGGTCGTGCCCTCCCACAGGCGCTGCCGGTGGTCCCTGAGGATGCCCAGGGCCTCGTTGTAGTGGCCGAGCGCCTCGGCGTGCCGGCCGGCCCTGTGCAGGGCCATGCCCACCGCGTAGTGGCTGTTGGCGAGGCGCACGGTCCGGCCGAACTCCGCGTGGATCGCGACCCCGTGCTGGGCGAACTCCACGGCCGTGGCGATGTTCCCCATGCCCAGGTGGGCGCGGGAGAGGTTGCACAGGCTGGTCGCCTCGAAGGGCCGGTTGCCCGCCGCCCGCAGCCCTTCGATGGCCTGGTCGAAGAACGGCTTGCCGTCCGCGTACCGCCCCTGGTGGAGGCAGATGAGCCCGCGGTTGTTGGCGACCCAGCTGATGGCGGTGGCGTCCCGGGCGGAACCGGCCAGCTCCATGGCGACCCGTGCCTCCTCGGCCGCCTGCTGGATGCGGCCCGAGACCAGCAGGACGTCGGTCAGGATCGTCCGGGCCCTGCCCTCCGCCCGCACGTCCCCCGACGCCCGGGTGGCCTCGCACATCGCCCTGGCGGTCGCCTCGTACTGGTGGGAGTCGGCACCCGACTCGGTGAGGTCCTTGGCCGCCCACAGCAGGTCGACCGCACGCCGCAGCCGCTCCGTGCCCGCGGACTGCCGTACGGAGGCCAGCAGGGGGGCCGCCTCCGTGTAGAGCCAGTCCAGCGCGGCGGACCCCTCGGCGAACGTGAGCCCCGGGTGCTCCGTGTGCTCGAGGGCGGCGACCAGGCGGTCGCCCGGACGCTCGATCGCGTACACCTCCGCAGCCGTGGCCAGGTAGAAGTCCAGCAGCCGCGACAGCGCCGCGCCCCGCTCGCTCGGCGGGTGCTCGTCCCGCTCCGCGCACGCACGCGCGTAGAGGCGGACCAGGTCGTGGTAGCGGTAGCGGCCGGGCGCGGCGGACTCCAGCAGCGAGGTGTCCACGAGGGACTCCAGCAGGTCCTCGGCCGCCGTCTCCGGGAGGTCCAGCACGGCCGACGCCGCGGCCAGCGACATGTCCGGCCCGTCGGCCAGCCCGAGCAGCCGGAACGCGCGGGCCTGCGCGGGCTCCAACTGCCCGTAGCCCAGCTCGAACGTGGCCTTCACCGCCAGGTCGCCCGCCTGGAGCTCGTCCAGGCGCCGCCGCTCGTCCGCCAGCTTCGCCGCCAGCACCGAGACCGTCCAGGTCCGCCGGGCCGCGAGCCGCGAGGCCGCGATACGGATCGCCAGCGGCAGGAAGCCGCAGGCCGCGACCACGTCGAGGGCGGCCTCCCGCTCCGACGCGACCCGCTCCCCGCCGACGATCTTCGTAAAGAGCTGGAGCGCCTCCTCCGGGGACATCACGTCGAGGTCGACGAGGTGCGCCCCGGCCAGGTCCACCATCCGGACCCGGGACGTGATCAGCGCGGCGCAGCCCTCGGTGCCGGGCAGCAGGGGCCGTACCTGGGCGGCGTCCCGCGCGTTGTCGAGCAGGACCAGCACCCGGCGGCCGTCGAGCATCGAGCGGAAGAGCGCGGCCCGCTCCTCCAGGGAGTCCGGGATCGCCGAGTCCGCGGTGCCCAGGGCGCGCAGGAAGGCGCCCAGCACGGTCTCGGGCTCAGCCGCCCGGGCTCCGGCGCCCTGGAGGTCCACGTACAACTGCCCGTCGGGGAACGCCCCGCGGGCCCGGTGCGCCACGTGCACCGCGAGCGTCGTCTTGCCCACGCCGCCGATGCCGGCCAGCGCGGAGACCGCCATGACCCGTCCGTCCGCGGAGGCGAGCACGTCGCCCAGTTCGGAGACGAAGGAGGAGCGTCCGGTGAAGTCGGGCACGGTCGCGGGGAGTTGCGCGGGCCGCACGGGCGCGGCGGCGGGCTCCGCGACGGGGGCGGACGGTTCGGCCAGCCCCGGGTCGGCCCGCAGGATCCGCTGCTGGAGCTCCTTCAGGCCGGGGCGCGGGTCCACGCCCAGCTCGTCGGCGAGCAGGCGCCGTGTGTCGGCGTACACCGCCAGGGCCTCCGCCTGCCGGCCCGAGCGGTACAGCGCGAGCATCAGCAGTTCGCGCAGCCGCTCCCGCAGGGGGTGCGCCGCGGTCAGCGCCGTCAGCTCCGAGACGGCCTCGGCGTGGCAGCCCTGTTCGAGGTCCATGTCCAGGCGCGACTCCAGCAGTTGGAGCCGCCACTCGTCGAGCCGGGCCCGCTGGGTCTCCGCGTAGGGGCCCGGGACGCTCGCCAGCGGCTCGCCGTCCCACAGGCCGAGCGCCCTGTTGAGCAGGGAACGGGCGAGACACAGGTCGCCCGAGCCCTTTGCCTTCTCGGCGTCGGCCGCCAGCTCCTGGGCCAGCGCGACGTCCAGGGCCCCCTCCCCGAGGGACCTGATCGCGTACCCGCCGGACTCGCTGACCAGGACCCCGGGGTCCAGCACCTTGCGCAGCCGCGACGCGTAGGTGCGGACCGCCGCCAGTGCCTGGGACGGCGGCTCGTCGCCCCACAGGGCGTCGATCAGCTCGGACGCCGTGGCCGTGCGGCCCTCCCGGAGCAGCAGCGCGGCCAGCAGCGCGCGCTGCTGGGGGGAGCCGGTGGGCAGGAGCTCCGCCCCGCGCCAGGCGCGCACCGGGCCGAGCACGCCGAAGCGGAGCGTCACCGACTCCTCGGCATGCCGCTGCTCCGGTACTCGCGGTACACCGTCCATCGCTGTCCCCCTGCCGAACCGTCATGACAACCAGGCCAGTTTGCCTTGTTCATGGCGGATGCGTCAGCCGTGGGAGACAGCCGTCACAGGCGGCGGTGCCAAGTCGCGCGGCCCCGCACGGAACCCGCACGGGGTCCCCACGTCCGCGGGGCCGCCCCGAAGCCCGTCCCGCGGGCCCCCGCCAGAGAGCTGACGGACCGTCAGATCAGCGCTACCGTACAACGCATGGAGACCTTCCCGCAGATCATCTCGGTGGACGACCACACGGTGGAGCCCCCCACCGTCTGGCAGGACCGGCTCCCGTCCCGGTACCGGGACCGGGGGCCGCGCATCGTCCGTGCCCCGCTCAAGGAAATGACCTTCCTGGGCGGAAAGTTCGCACCGGTCATGGGTGCCCCCGGCGACGAGGGGCCCATCGGCGACTGGTGGGTCTACGAGGACCTGCACCGGCCGCTCACCCGGCTCGACACCGCGGTCGGCTACGACCGCGACGAGATCAGGCTCGAAGTCATCACGTACGAGCAGATGCGCCCGGGGTCGTACGACGTCCCGCAGCGTCTCGCGGACATGGACGTCAACCACGTCCAGTCGGCCCTGTGCTTCCCCACCTTCCCGCGCTTCTGCGGCCAGACCTTCACCGAGGCGTCGGACCGCGAGCTGGGGCTGCTGTCGGTGCGCGCCTACAACGACTGGATGGTGGAGGAGTGGTGCGGGCCCGAGGCCCGGGGCCGGCTGATCCCGCTCACCCTCATCCCGCTGTGGGACGCGGAACTGGCGGCGCGCGAGGTGCGGCGCAACGCGGCCCGCGGGGTGCGGGCCGTGGCCTTCTCCGAGATACCTCCGCACCTCGGGCTGCCCTCCGTGCACACGGACTACTGGGACCCCTTCCTCGCCGCCTGCGACGAGACCGGCACCGTCATCGCCATGCACATCGGGTCGAGCAGCCGCATGCCCTCGACCTCGGCGGACGCACCGCCCGCGGTGGGCTCCACCATCACCTTCGCCAACTGCTGCTTCTCCATGGTCGACTGGCTGATGAGCGGCAAGTTCGAGCGCTTCCCGAACCTCAGGGTGATGTACGCGGAGGGCCAGATCGGCTGGATCCCCTACATCCTCGAACGGGCCGACGTGGTGTGGGAGGAGAACCGCGGCTGGGGCGGTGTGGCCGACAAGGTCCACCGGCCGCCCTCCGAACTCTTCACCGAGCACGTGTACGGCTGCTTCTTCGACGACGCCTTCGGTCTGCGGAACCTGGACGCCATCGGCGCGGGGAACGTGCTCTACGAGACGGACTACCCGCACTCCGACTCGACCTGGCCCAAGTCGCGCGAGGTCGGCGAGGCGCAGATGGGCCACCTCGACCCGGACGTGGTGGACCGGATCGTGCGGCGCAACGCCATCGAACTGCTGGGGCTCACCGAGGACGGGCTCTGGGCCCCCTGAGGCCCCGGCCCGGTCGCCGGACGCGCACGCCTCCCGCCCGGTCGCCGGACGCGCGTACACGCACCCCTTGTACGACGGTGCGTCGGTCAGCACGATGGGTGCCCGCTCACGAATATGACGGATCGTCAGACAAGGGGAGCCGCTGATGCAGGTCCTGCCGGAAGGGCGACTGGAGTACGGGATGCAGCTCCCCGTCCAGTCCCAGAGCACCCTGTACACCGAGGAGTGGGAGGCGGACGCGGGCCCGGGCGACCTCGCCGCGATCGCCGGGGCCGCCGACCGCCTCGGCTTCGCCTACCTCGCGAGCTGCGACCACGTGGGCATCCCGCGGCGGCTCGCCCCGGCCATGAGCACCGTCTGGTACGACCCGGTCGCCACCCTCGCCTTCCTCGCCGGGATCACCGAGCGGGTGCGGCTGCTCAGCCATGTCGCGGTCGTCGGTCTGCGGCATCCGCTCCTCACGGCCAAGCAGTACGCGACGCTGGACCACCTCAGCGGCGGCCGGCTCGTCCTCGGCGTCGGCGCGGGCCACGTGCGGGAGGAGTTCGAGGCGCTGGGTGTCGACTTCGAGCGGCGGGGAGCGGTCCTCGACGAGTGCGTCGACGCGCTGCGCGCCGCGCTGGGCCCCGACGAGTACCCCGTCCACCACGGGAAGCTGTACGACTTCGAGGGACTCGGGCAGCGGCCCAGGCCCGCGCAGGAACGGGTGCCGGTCTGGGTCGGCGGGTCCTCGCCCGCGGCCGTCCGCAGGGCCGCCGTGAAGGGGGACGGATGGCTGCCGCAGGGCGACCCCCGCGAGCGGCTGCCCGAGCAGATAGCCACCGTCCGCCGGCTCAGGGAGGAGGCCGGCGTCGGCGACCCGCTGACCGTCGGCGCGATCACCGAGCCGCTCTACGTGGGGCGCCCGCAGTGGTCCGTGGGACGCCGCACGCTCAGCGGGGGCCCGGACGAACTGGCCGAGTCCCTGCGGGAGTACGGCGCGATGGGCGTGCACCAGATCCAGGTGCGGTTCCGGTCCCGGAGCCGCGGCGAACTCATCGACCAGATGACGGCGTTCGGCACCGACGTGGCGCCGCACCTCTAGGGAGAGCCGTATGGGCAAGCTGGACGGACGTGTCGTCCTCATCACCGGCGCGGCGCGCGGGCAGGGCGAGCAGGAGGCGCGGCTCTTCGTCGAGGAGGGCGCCGAGGTCGTCCTGGGCGACGTGCTCGACGACCAGGGCGAGGCGCTGGCCAAGGAGCTGGGCCCCCGGGCCCGGTACGTCCACCTGGACGTACGGAGCGAGGACGACTGGGCGGCCGCCGTCGCCGCCGCCGAGGAGGCGTACGGGAGGATCGACGGCCTGGTCAACAACGCGGGCATCCTGCGGTTCAACGCCCTCGTCGACACCCCTCTCGACGAGTTCATGCAGGTCGTGCAGGTGAACCAGGTCGGCTGCTTCCTCGGGATCAGGGCAGCCGGGCCGCGCATCGCGGAGGCCGGCGGCGGGACGGTCGTCAACACCGCCTCGTACACGGGCCTGACCGGCATGGCGGCCGTCGGCGCGTACGCGGCGACCAAGCACGCCGTGCTGGGGCTGACCCGGGTGGCGGCCCTGGAGCTGGCGGACCGGGGGGTGCGGGTCAACGCGGTGTGCCCGGGCGCCATCGACACCGCCATGTCCAACCCGGCGCTCCTGGACCCCTCGGTGGACGCCGAGCGCGGCTCCAGGGCCCTGGACGCCTTCTACCGCAAGCTCGTGCCGCTCGGCCGGATCGGCAGGCCCGAGGAGGTCGCGCGGCTCGTGCTCTTCCTCAGCTGCGACGACTCCTCGTACATCACCGGGCAGCCGTTCGTGATCGACGGAGGGTGGCTGGCGGGGGTCGCCGTGCTCTGAAACCGGGACCGTCATCTGACTGCTCGTCAGCTATTGACGCTCCCGGCGGGCGGTGGAACAGTCGGCTCAATGAATCTGACGGTACGTCAGATATCGATTCGTGGGGACGGTGAACCTCCGTGGAATTCGGGCTCTTCGTACAGGGATACGTGGGCAAGCGCGCCGAGACCGACCCGCTCGCCGAGCACAAGGCGCTGATGGAGGAGACCGAGTACGTCATCCAGGCGGACGCCTCGGGCTTCAAGTACGCCTGGGCGTCCGAGCACCACTTCCTGGACGAGTACTCGCACCTCTCCGCCAACGACGTCTTCCTCGGGTACCTCGCGCACGCCACCGAGCGGATCCACCTCGGCTCCGGCATCTTCAACCCGCTGGCCCAGGTCAACCATCCGGTGAAGGTCGCCGAGAAGGTCGCGATGCTCGACCACCTCTCCGAGGGCCGCTTCGAGTTCGGCAGCGGGCGCGGGGCCGGCTCGCACGAGATCCTCGGCTTCCTGCCGGGCATCACGGACATGAACCACACGAAGGAGATCTGGGAGGAGACCATCGCCGAGTTCCCGAAGATGTGGCTCCAGGAGGAGTACGTCGGGTTCCAGGGCAAGCACTGGCAGCTCCCGCCGCGCAAGGTCCTGCCCAAGCCGTACGGGAAGGCCCACCCGGCGATGTGGTACGCCGCCGGGTCGCCGCCCTCGTACGCGATGGCGGCCCGCAAGGGGCTCGGGGTGCTCGGCTTCAGCGTGCAGAAGGTCTCCGACATGGAGTGGGTCCTGGAGCAGTACAAGACGGCCGTCGTCGAGGCGGAGCCGGTCGGCGCCTTCGTCAACGACAACGTGATGGTGACCACGACCGCCATCTGCGCGCCGACGCACGAGGAGGCGGTACGGATCGCGGTCGGGGGCAGCCTGCATTACCTGCCCTCCCTCGTCTTCCGCTACCACGACACCTTCCCGCGGCCCGAGGGCTTCCCCGTGTGGCCCGAGACGCTGCCCGAGTACAACGAGGAGTTCATCGAACTCCTCATCGCCGAGGAGCTGTTGATCTGCGGCGACCCGGGCGAGGTGCTCACCCAGTGCAAGCGGTGGGAGCAGGCCGGGGCGGACCAGCTGAGCTTCGGGCTGCCGGTCGGCGTCCCGAAGGAGGAGACGCTCCAGACGATCCGGCTCATCGGCGAGCACGTGATCCCGAAGATCGACACGGACCCGGTCCACCGCACCACCCGCTTCCGCCGGACGGGCTGAGCCCCGGCGGGGTGCGGGGGGCCGGCGGCCCGCGGCCCGGCTCGGAGTGACGCGGGGGAGCGGCCCCCGGCGGGACGCGGACCCGGGGCCGGGCGGAGGGACGCTCTCCCGGTGGCCCGGTGGCCCGGTGGCCCGGTGGCCCGGTGGCCCGGTGGCCCGGTGGTCCGGTGGTCCGGTGGTCCGGTGGTCCGGTGGCCCGGCAGTCGGGCGGTTCGGTGGTCCGGCAGTCGGGCGGTTCGGCAGGACAAGAGGCTCTGCGAGACATACGAGAGAGGGTGTCGTCGTGCTCGACCATCTGATCAGAGGGGCGACCGTCGTGGACGGGACCGGCGGCCCCTCCCGCACCGCCGACGTGGGGATACGGGACGGGCGCATCGCCGTGATCGGGTCCGTCACCGAGGCCGCGCGCACGAGCGAGGACGCGGCCGGGCTCGTGCTCGCCCCCGGCTTCGTCGACCCCCACACGCACTACGACGCCCAGCTCTTCTGGGACCCGTACGCGACGCCGTCGCTCAACCACGGCGTGACGACGGTCGCGGGCGGCAACTGCGGCTTCACCCTCGCGCCCCTGAACCCGGAGCGGCCCGAGGACGCCGACTACACGCGGCGGATGATGTCCAAGGTCGAGGGGATGTCGCTCGTCGCGCTGGAGGAGGGGGCGCCCTGGAGCTGGCACTCGTTCGGGGAGTACCTGGACGCGCTGGAGGGCCGCATCGCCGTCAACGCGGGCTTCATGGTGGGCCATTGCGCACTGCGGCGGTACGTGATGGGCCCGGACGCGGTCGGCGGGCAGCCGTCGCCCGCGCAACTCGACAGGATGCTGGAGCTGTTCCACGAGGCGATGGAGGCGGGTGCCTGGGGCTTCTCCACCACCCAGTCGTCCACGCACTCCGACGGCGACGGCAGGCCGGTCGCCTCGCGGCACGCGCGCCCCGCCGAACTGCTCGCGCTCTCGCAGGCGGTGGGGGAGCACGAGGGGACCCAGATCGAGGCCATCGTGGCCGGCTGCCTCGACCAGTTCAGCGACGACGAGATCGACCTGTTCGTGGAGATGAGCGCGGCGGCGGGACGCCCGCTGAACTGGAACGTCCTGACCATCGACGCGGCCGTCCCGGAGCGTGTGCCCCGCCAGCTGGCGGCCAGTGAGCGGGCCCGCGCCGCCGGCGGCCGCGTCGTCGCCCTGACCATGCCGATCCTCACGCCGATGAACATGTCCCTGGGCACCTTCTGCGCCCTGAACCTCATCCCCGGCTGGGGCGAGGTGCTGGGCCTTCCCGTGCCCGAGCGCATGGCGAGGCTCCAGGACCCCGAGGTGCGGTCCGAGATGCTGCGGCGCGCCGGCTCCAAGGAGGCGGGCGTCTTCCGGCGGCTGGCCGACTTCGGCCGCTACGTCATCGGGGACACGTACAGCCCGGAGAACGAGGGGCTGACCGGACGGGTCGTACGGGACATCGCGGCCGAGCGCGGCCAGGAGCCCTTCGCCTGCCTGGTGGACATCTGCGTCAACGACCGCCTGCGGACCGTCCTGTGGCCCATGCCCACGGACAACGACCCCGGCTCCTGGGCCCTGCGGCAGGAGACGTGGCGGCACGAGGACGTACTGCTCGGCGGTTCCGACGCCGGCGCGCATCTGGACCGGATGTGCGGGGCGCCCTACACGACCCGGTTCCTCGGCGACTGCCTGCGCGGCAGGAAGCTGGTGCCGCTGGAGCAGGCCGTGCGGATGCTGACGGACGACCCGGCCCGGCTCTTCGGGCTGCGCGGCCGCGGACGGGTGGCGGAGGGATTCCACGCGGACCTGGTGCTCTTCGACCCGGAGCGGATCGACGCGGACAAGGCCGTCCTGGTGCACGACCTGCCCGGGGACAGCCCGCGGCTCGACTCGAAGGCGATCGGCGTCACGGCCGTGTGGGTCAACGGCGTCGAGGTCATCCGGGGCGACGTGGTGACCGGGGCGGTGCCCGGGACGGTCCTGCGCTCGGGCCGTGACACGCGCACGGTGAGCACGAAATGACGGACGGGCGTCGGCTGTTCATCGGCGGCTCGTGGGTGGAGCCGGACGGCGGGCACTACGACGTGGTCGACCCGGCCACCGAGGAGGTCGTCGGACCGGCTCCCGAGGCCTCGCGGGCCCAGGTGCACGAGGCGGCCGCGGCGGCCCGGGCGGCCTTCCCGGGCTGGTCCCGCACGGCCCCCGAGGAACGCGCCGGCATCCTGCGCCGGGCCGCCGGGCTGATCCTGCGCGACCTCGTGCCGCACGCCGAGCTGGCCCGGGCCGAGAGCGGGGCCACCACGGCGACCGCCCGCGGGATGCAGGTGGGCGTGGCGGCCGCGCGGTTCCGCCGCTACGCGCGCGTGGAGCCCGTCGAGCAGGCGCTGCCCCCGCAGATCAACGAGGCGGGCCCGTTCGGGGGCGCGGCCGTGATGGGCGCGCTGGCCTTGCGCCAGCCGGTGGGCGTGGTCTCGTGCATCACGTCGTACAACAACCCGTGGGCCAATCCGGCCGGGAAGATCGCTCCCGCGCTCGCGATGGGCAACACGGTCGTGGTGAAGCCGGCCCCGCAGGATCCGCTGTCCGTGTACCGGATGGCCCGGGCCCTGGAGGAGGCGGGCGTGCCGCCCGGCGTGGTGAACGTCGTCAGCGGTTCCCGGGCCGAGGTCGGCGAGGCCGCCGTCGACTCGGACGACGTGGACATGGTCAGCTTCACGGGTTCGACCGCCGTGGGACGGCGGATCGCGGAGGTCTGCGGGCGCGGGATGAAACGCCAGCTCATGGAGTTGGGCGGCAAGGGCGCGGCGGTCGTCTTCGAGGACGCGGACCTGGGGTCGGCGGTCCGGGGGATCGGTACGACGTTCTCGTTCTACAGCGGGCAGATCTGCACCGCTCCGACCCGGGTGCTCGTGCAACGGGCGGTCCACGACCCGCTCGTGGCACGACTCGCCGACTACATGGGGCACCTGACCGTGGGCGACCCGCGGGCCGAGGACACCGTCGTCGGCCCGGTGATCTCGGCGGCGCACCGGGACCGGATCGAGGCGTACGTGGAGCTGGGCCGCAAGGAGGGCGCCCGGGTGGTCGCGGGCGGCGGGCGTCCGCCGCTCGACCGCGGCTTCTACGTGGCCCCCACCCTCCTCGCCGACTGCACCCCCGACATGCGGGTGGTCCGGGAGGAGATCTTCGGTCCGGTCGTCGTGGTCCTGCCCTTCGACGACGAGGAGGAGGCGGTCGCGCTGGCCAACGACAGCGACTACGGGCTCATCGACTACGTCTGGTCCGCCGACGTGGCCCGCGCCTTCAGGGTGGCCCGGCGGCTGCGGGCGGGCGGGGTCGGCGTCAACACGGTCGGCCGCAACATGGAGGCCCCGTTCGGCGGCTTCAAGCAGAGCGGGGTGGGCCGGGACGTGGGCTCGTACGCCCTGCACGCGTACTCGGAGCTCCAGTCGATCGTGTGGCCGGGCTGACGCGCACCCGGGAGAGCGGGGCGGAGGGGCTCCTGTCGGCGGTCGTCGACCACGGCTGGGACGAGTACTCGCGACCGAGCGGGACCGGCCCTCCGGCACCGACCCGGTACGGGACCTCCGCGAGGGCTGGGAGACCCACGTCGAGTTCGCCCTGCGGAACCCGAACCTGTACCACCTGATGAACTCCCCCGCGATGCGCGCGCCCCCGGCCGCCGCGCTGGAGTCCCACCGCATCCTCACCGCGGACCCGCAGTGGGCCGCCGGACAGGGCAGGGTGCGGAAGCCGGGGGTCCGGCGGGCTCTGGACGGGACTCCGCGGGAACGGACACCGCGGTTACGGACACCGCCGGCGCCGGCGGGGACGGGACGCGCGTCCCGGCCACCGCGGCCCGGCTCGACGCCCTGCTGCGGCAGTCCCCCTCGCCCGTCCTCACCCGTGCCGAGGACGCCCTGCTCGCCGAGGCCGGACCGCCCCTCGAACGCGCCGCGCGACTGACGCCCGGCTCAGTCGGTCAGATCGACCCGTACGGTCAGCAGCCGCGTCCCGAACAGCCGCACGGCCGAGCTGTTCAGCCGGGGCAGCGACCCGAGCCGGGCCCGCGCGTCGTCCTCGGGCAGCGGATGGGCGGTCCCGTGGTGCCAGCGCCCGCCGATCCGCACGCGCACCGCCGGGTCGGCCAGGATGTTGCGCACGTACTGCGACTTGTCGCCGTACTCGGAGACCAGCCAGAACGTGCCGCCGACGCGCCGCCCGCCGACCGGGGTGCGCCGGGCGAGGCCCGACGTCCGGCCGGTGGTCTCCAGCAGGGTCTGCCACGGCAGCCGCCGGACCAGCGGATTGAGCACCCGCCGCTGGAACGACGTGACGGCACGGAACTTGGCCTCGTGGTGACGCGGCATCCCGCCGACCCCCTCCTCCGCCTCCTCCGCCCGGGCGGGCCGTGGAGTCCGGCAGCCACCGTATCCGCGGCCCGCCCGGGGGAGGAGGGCCCCGCGCGCGGTCATGTCCTAGGCGCCCAGGAAGACCGGGTTGGTGAGCGCGACCGCGGCGCCCGGCAGCGGCCCGGCCGCCGCCCGGTGCCGCACCTCGGCCCGTACGTACGCCGCGTGACGGGCCGTCGTACGCCACTCCACCGTCCCCGAGCCGGACCCGGGGAGCCCGGCGGTGTGCAGCACGCCCTGGTCGGTGACCAGTCGGACCGTGCAGCGGGGCGCGCCCGAGACCTCCAGACGGACCGTCACCGGGGCGTCCTCCGCCACCCGCAACCGGCCCCCGACGAACGCGCGTTCACCCCTGGGCCCGGTCGCGGTGAACGACAGCACCACGGCCGCGGACTCCGCGATGTACGAGCGGCCCGCGCGGACGCCCTCCAGGATCGCCCGGCGGGTCAGGTCGTCGGCGAGGACGACGGTCTGCGGGGTGCCGACGGGGTCGGGGTCGCGATGGGCGTCGCTGCCGCCGATCGCCGGTGTCCAGCCCCGGCCGTCCCGTACGGAGGCGGCGAGCGCGCTGTCCCAGTCGGCGAGCGCCATCTCGTCGTCGGGCCCGAACGAGCCGTTCCACACCTCGATCGCGTCCGCCTCCGCGAACCCGAACTTCCAGTTGCAGCCGACGCAGGTGGCGTACGGGTGGGCGGGGACCACGAGACCCCCGGCCCGGCGGATCTGCCGCGCGAACCGGCCGAAGCGGTTGTCGCGGGCCCGGTAACGCCAGTCCACGAACGTGCCGGGGTCCGTGCCCAGGGCCACCACGTGCCCGTTGCGCGTGGTGACCTCCTCGCCCAGCAGGATCAGCAGGTCGTCGCCAGCCTCCGCCGCCCAGTGCGCGTGCGCCGCGTGGGTGTTGTGCTCCGAACTGTTGATGAAGTCCAGGCCCGCGGCCCGTGCGAGGGCGGCGATCTCGGCCGGGGTGCGGCGCCCGTCGGAGTGCCAGGAGTGCAGATGGCAGTCGCCCCGGTACCAGTCCCGGCCGCGGCCCCTCGCCCGCTCGGGCGGATACACGGGCCGCACGGGCGTGCCCGGCTCCCCGTAGGCCAGCGTCACGGTGACCTCGTACGCGAGCCCCTGCGGAGCCACCGTGAAAGGGCCGAGCGCGATGTGCCAGGTGCCCTCGCCGACCGGCCCCGCCAGGTAGCCGGGCGTCGCGTCGTCCGCGCGGACGAAGAACTCCGACCGCGCCCCGCCCGACCAGCCCCGGAAGCCCCTGCCGCCGAGCGCGGTGCCGCGCTGGTCGAAGAGGCCGATGTCCAGCGCGTTGCCCGCGGTGCCCGCCGGGACGGACGGCCGCTCGTACGTGTACGCGACCCTGATCTCCCGTACCCCGGCGGGGACGTCGACCGGCAGGTACACGAAGTCCGGCGAACCGGGCGGCAGGGTGCCGCGCACGATACGGCTCTCGGATCCGGCGGGCGCGTCCGCGCCGCTCGTGAAGCTCACGCCTCCCAAGGTAGGCGCGGCGCCCGCCCCGGTCACGGACGGGACACGTCCGCCGCTGCCGTGGCCGCCCTCGCGCATGTGTGCTGCTCCCGGCGCGCGGCGGCGGGTCGGCGGCAGGTCGCAACCCTGTGGTGCGTCGTGAACCGCGTTCCACGGGAAGGGAATCGGCGTCCCGCGGCGGACCGTCGCGGGTCCGCCCGGGGGGCCCGCGGCCCGCCGCGCGGCCCGCCGGACTGTGGCCCCCGACACACTCTCCGGCGGGCCCCGCCGCGCCGTACGTATTCTCGACGGATGACGAGCAGCGCCGACAACGCACGCCCCGGGACACCCACCGCCAACGCGATGCGCCGCGCCCTCAAACGAGCCCGTGACGGTGTGGCCCTCGACGTCACCGAGGCCGCCGTCCTCCTCCAGGCGCGGGGCGACGACCTGGGCGACCTGGCCGCCTCCGCCGCCCGCGTGCGCGACGCGGGCCTGGCCGCCGCGGGACGGCCGGGCGTGATCACGTACTCGAAGAGCGTCTTCATCCCCCTCACCCGGCTGTGCCGGGACAAGTGCCACTACTGCACCTTCGTCACGGTCCCCGGCAAACTGCGCCGGGCCGGCCACGGGATGTTCATGTCCCCCGACGAAGTCCTCGACATCGCGCGCAAGGGCGCCGCCCTGGGCTGCAAGGAAGCCCTCATCACCCTCGGCGACAAGCCCGAGGAGCGCTGGCCCGAGGCCCGCGAATGGCTCGACGCGCACGGCTACGACGACACGATCGCGTACGTACGGGCCGTCTCCGTCCGCATCCTGGAGGAGACCGGCCTGCTGCCCCATCTCAACCCGGGCGTGATGTCCTGGACCGACTTCCAGCGGCTCAAGCCCGTCGCGCCGAGCATGGGCATGATGCTGGAGACCACCGCCCGCCGCCTCTGGTCGGAGCCGGGCGGCCCCCACCACGGCTCCCCGGACAAGGAGCCCGCCGTGCGGCTGCGGGTCCTGGAGGACGCCGGGCGCTCCTCGGTGCCCTTCACCAGCGGCATCCTCATCGGCATCGGCGAGACGTACGAGGAGCGCGCCGACTCGCTGTTCGCGCTGCGCCGGATCTCCCGGGCCTACCACGGCATCCAGGAACTGATCATCCAGAACTTCCGCGCCAAGCCCGACACCGCGATGCGCGCGATGCCGGACGCGGAGCTGGACGAGCTGGTCGCGACGGTCGCCGTCGCCCGGCACATCATGGGCCCGTCCGCCTGCCTCCAGGCGCCGCCCAACCTCGTGGACTCGGAGTACGGGCGGCTGATCGGCGCCGGTGTCGACGACTGGGGCGGGGTGTCGCCGCTGACCATCGACCACGTCAACCCCGAGCGGCCCTGGCCGCAGATCGAGCTGCTGCGCGAGCAGTCGGCCCAGGCCGGCTTCGAACTGCGTGAACGCCTGTGCACCTACCCGGAGTTCGTGCAGCGGGGCGAGCCGTGGCTGGACCCCCGGCTGCTGCCGCACGTGCGGGCGCTGGCCGACCCGGAGACGGGCCTCGCGCGGGCCGACGCCGTCGTGGAGGGGCACCCGTGGCAGGAGCCCGAGGAGGCGTTCACCTCCTCGGGGCGCACGGACCTGCACGCCTCGATCGACACCGAGGGCCGCACCGGGGACCGGCGCGGCGACTACGACCACGTCTACGGCGACTGGGACGCGCTGCGGGAGGCCGCGGCCCCCGGCATGGTGCCCTCGCGGATCGACACCGACGTGCGGGCCGCGCTCGCGACCGCCGCCGACGACCCGACGAGGCTGACCGACGACGAGGCGCTCGCGCTGCTGCACGCGGACGGCCCGGCGCTGGACGCGCTGTGCGGCATCGCCGACGACGTCCGCCGTGCCGCCGTGGGCGACGACGTCACGTACATCGTCACGCGGAACATCAACTTCACCAACGTCTGCTACACCGGCTGCCGTTTCTGCGCCTTCGCGCAGCGCCGCACCGACGCGGACGCCTACACGCTCTCCCTCGACCAGGTCGCCGACCGCGCCGAACAGGCCTGGCAGCTCGGGGCGGTCGAGGTGTGCATGCAGGGCGGCATCCACCCCGACCTGCCCGGCACCGCCTACTTCGACATCGCGAAGGCGGTCAAGGAGCGCGTCCCCGGCATGCACGTGCACGCCTTCTCGCCGATGGAGGTCGTCAACGGCGCGACCCGCACGGGCCTGTCGATCCGGGAGTGGCTGACCGCCGCCAAGGAGGCGGGCCTCGACTCCATCCCCGGCACCGCCGCCGAGATCCTCGACGACGAGGTCCGCTGGGTGCTGACCAAGGGCAAGCTGCCCGCCGCCACCTGGATCGAGGTCGTGACGACCGCGCACGAGCTGGGCCTGCGGTCCTCGTCCACGATGATGTACGGGCACGTGGACCAGCCCCGGCACTGGCTCGGCCATCTGCGGACGCTGTCCGGCATCCAGCAGCGCACCGGCGGCTTCACCGAGTTCGTCACCCTGCCGTTCATCCACACCAACGCGCCGGTCTACCTCGCGGGCATCGCCCGGCCGGGCCCCACGATCCGCGACAACCGGGCGGTCACCGCGATGGCCCGCCTCCTGCTGCACCCGCACATCCCCAACATCCAGACGAGCTGGGTGAAGCTGGGCACGGAGGGTGCCGCGGAGATGCTGCGCTCCGGCGCCAACGACGTCGGCGGCACGCTGATGGAGGAGACCATCTCCCGGATGGCCGGGTCGGGCTACGGCTCCTACAAGTCGGTCAAGGACCTCATCGCGGTGGCCGGGGCGGCGGGCCGTCCGGCGCGGCCCCGGACCACCCTGTACGGGGAGGTGCCGCAGGAGCGGCAGCGGGCGGCGGCGGCTTCGGACGGGCATCTGCCGGCGCTTCTCCCCGTGCTGGAGTGACGCCCGCGCGGGGCGGCCGGCCGCGGCCGCGGACCGCGGCGGCCGTGACGCGAGGGCCGGGAGTGGCCGGGGGGACGGCCGTGGGACCCGTCGGAGTAGGATGATCCGACCCTCCGACGGGGTGAATCAGAGCTGAGGAGTTGCGTGCCCGTGCCTGCCCGACGGCTTCCCTCGTGGGCCTGGGTCACCGGTCTGACCGTGGCGGCTCTGGTGGTGGTGGCCGTGCTGGCCGGCCGGGCCACGGACGGACCGCGGCCGACCGCCTCCCCCGACCCGGAACCCTCCGCCTCGGCGAGTGCCAAGCCCTCCGCCGAGCCCCGCGAGCCGCGGCCCGCCGCGGTCCCAGACGGCTCCGGCACCGGGCGGCGGATCGTCTACTCCCTGGCGCAGCGACGCGTGTGGCTGGTCGACGCGAGCGACGCGACCCGGCGCACCTTCGCGGTGTGGCCGGGAACGGTGAGCCCGCAGCCCGGCACCTACAAGGTGTCCACCCGCAACGGCGCGGTGGTCGAGGGCAGCGACGGCGTGAAGATCGAGCACATCGTCTACTTCACCGTCGTCTCCGGCGTGAACATCGCCTTCTCCAACGCCGTGGACGGCTCCTCCCCGCCGCCGCCCGCCGACGGCGTGCGGACCGGCGGTGTCCGGATGAAGGTGGCGGACGGCGACGCCGTCTGGAAGTTCGGCACGGCGGGGACACCGGTCACGGTCGTCAAGTAGGCCCGCGCGCTGCCGCGCTGCCGCGCTGCCGCGTGGTGCTGCCGTCTGCCGTCTGCCGTACGCCGTACGCCGTACGCCGTCTGCCGTCTGCCGTCTGCCGTCTGCCGTACGCCGGGCGGCACGGGCACCGGCGGTCATGCCCCGCGCACGACGTTCTCGGCGAGCCACGCGTCGAAGGTCTGATCGCCGCGCGGCCCGGACTCCAGCGGCAGCAGGCCGTCGCCGCGCATGGCCCGCCCCGCGGCGCCGGGCAGCGTCAGCGGCACCAGCAGCCGCCGGCTGCCCCGTGCCCGCAGCAGGTCCCGCGCCAGGTCGACGAGCTGCTCCTCGCGGGGCCCGGCGAGCTCCGGCGCCCTGCCGCGCGGCGGCGCGACGACGAGTTCCACCAGGTGCCGCGCCACCTCGCGGGCCGCGATCGGCCGGGTGCGCGTGCGCGGCACCACCGCGAGCGGGCCGGGCACCTGGTCGACGGTCTGCCCCACGAACTCGTGGAACTGCGTGGCCCGCAGGACGGTCCAGGGGGTCGGCCCGGCCGCCAGCAGCTCCTCCTGGCGCAGCTTCCCCCGGTAGTAGCCCAGCCCCACGCGGTCGACCCCCACGATCGACAGGGCCACGTGGTGCCGTACGCCCGCCCGGGCGCCCGCGTCCAGCAGGTTGCGGCCGGCGCTCCCGAAGAACGACACGGACTTCTTGGCGCCGACGGTCGTCACGTTGCTGACGTCGACGACGGCGTCCGCGCCGGCCAGGGCCGCGTCGAGCCCCGACCCCGTCACCAGGTCCACACCCCTCGACCGGGACAGCACCACGGGTTCGTGACCCGCCGTCGCCAGCTCCCGTACGACGTGCCGGCCGACGAGACCGGTCCCGCCGGCCACCGCGATCCTCACGACGGTCCACCCTCTTCCTGTCCTGCCGGTCCGATGTGCGGCCATCATCCGTTCCCGGGCGGCCGGGACGGCACAGCCACGCGCGGGAGTCGCGGCCCCGCCTCCCGCGACCCGGGCGCGCACGGGACGGTGGCATGATCGCCGGATGGACGCGGGGGAGCGACTGGTACGGGCGGCGGAGAGCGGCGACGCGTTCCTCGTGGCCCGGCTCCTGGCCCGGGGCGCGCGACCGGACGTGCCGGACGCCGAGGGGCGGACGCCGCTCGAGTCCGCCGTGCGGAAGGACCGCGCCGATGTCGTCCGCCTGCTCGTCGGCGCGGGCGCCGACACGGCGCGGCGCGTGGGCGAGTACGGCGAGACGTCCCCGCTGTGCCTCGCGGCGATGCTCGGCCGCACCGGGGTGGTCGGCGCCCTGCTCGACGCGGGGGTCCACCCCGACACCCCGGACCGGATGGGTCAACCCGCCCTGGTCCTGGCGGCGACCGCCACCCCGGAGGGCCACCCCGCGACGGTGGACCTGCTGCTGGACCGTGGGGCCGCCCCGGAGATCACCCTGAGGGGCCGGACGGCTCTGGGGTGGGCGGCCTGCTTCGGCCGGCCCGGCACGGTCCGCCACCTCCTGGCCCGGGGCGCGGCCCCGACGCGCCAGGCCCTGGCCTGCGCGCGCGACCACGCGTCGAGCCGACCCGGGGGCCGTGCGGTCCACGAGGAGGTCATCGGGCTGCTGCGTGCCGCCCGGGGCCCGCGGACCGCTCCGCCGCAGGGCCGCTGAGGCGCGACCTCTCCGCCGGAGTCCGGTCGAGGCGCGGGACCGTTCCGCCGGAAGGCGCGGCCGAGGCGCGGGACCGCCCCGCCCGCCTTGTGCGCGGCGCCCGCCCGGCGCCCGGCACGCGGCGCTCCGCGTGCCCCGCCCGGTCGCCGTGCCGGGTGCGCGGCGGCCACCGGCACCCGCGGCCGCCCCGCCCCGAAACCCCATACGGAGAAGGCGTGTTGCCCGGCCCGGGGACACCCGGACGCGAACGGCGCGCCTGCGTCAGAATGGTGCGGGCGTGGCCGGGGAGCGAGGGAGGGCGGAGCACGCATGGGTCGTGACGAACCGTTGCCGTCGATGGCCGACCTGATCCGTCGGCGCACCCGGGCGGGCTTCGTCGGCCGCGGAGCCGAACGCGCCGCGTTCCGGCACAACCTCGGCCTGTCGCCCCGCGACGAACGCCACCGGTTCCTGTTCCACGTCCACGGCAACGCGGGCGTCGGCAAGACCTTCCTCGTACGGGAGCTGGAGCAGGTCGCCCAGGAGTGCGGCGCCCACACGGTCTACGTCGACGAGGCCGCCGGCAGCGTCCCGGAGGCGATGGCGGTGATCAGCGCCCACCTCGGCCGGCAGGGCCACCGCTTCAGGGACCTGGACCGGATGCTGGTCACGCACCGGGAGCGCCGCCACGAGGCCGAGGCGGCGTCCGTCGCCACCCAGGAGCCGGACCAGGACGGCCCGTCGACGGCGAGCGTGCTGGCGGCCCGGGCCGGACTCGCCGGCATCGGGCTCCTGCCGGGCGCCGGAGCCCTCACCCAGATCGTCGACCCCGAGCGGCTCGCCGAGGGCGCGGACCGGGTGCGGGCGGGCCTCAGCGCGCGGCTGCGCAGCCAGGACGACGTGCAGCTGGTGCTCTCACCGGAGAGCGTGCTCACGCCCGTGCTGCTGCGCGAACTCGCCGAGGCCGCCGCGACCGTGCCGTGGATCGTGCTGTTCCTCGACACGTACGAGCGGACGGGCGCCTTCCTCGACGCGTGGCTGCGCCAGGTGACGACCGGGGACCGCTACGGCGGCGCGCTGCCCGGCAACGTCGTCGTGGTGACCGCGGGGCAGCACCCCGCCGACCCGGGCCGCTGGGGCGGCCTCGCGGACTTCGTGGTGGACATGCCGCTGGGCCCCTTCACGGAGACGGAGGCGCGCGGACTGCTCGCCGACCGGGGTGTCGTCGCGGAGCCCGTGGTGGACGAGGTGCTCCGGCTCAGCGGCGGCCTCCCGGTGCTCGTCTCGACCCTGGCCGAGAGCCGCCCCGCCGACCCGGCCGACGTCGGCGACCCCAGCTCCACCGCCGTCGAACGCTTCCTGAAGTGGGAGCCCGACCCCGTGCGCAGGGCGACGGCACTCGCCTGCGCGCTGCCCCGGCGGCTGGACGCGGACGTGTTCAGGGCGGTCGTCGACTGCGGGGAGGAGGAGGCGGCCGGCCTCTTCGCCTGGCTGCGGGGGCTGCCCTTCGTGAGCGACCGCGGGGACCGCGTCCAGTACCACGACGTCGTACGGGCGCCCATGCTCAGGCTCCAGCGGCACCACTCACCACGCGGCTGGGCGCGGCGGCACAGCCGCCTCGCGGCGGAGTTCGGCCGGTGGCGCGAGGAGGCGGAGGCGGCCGCGGGGGCCGACGGGACGTGGGCCGACGAGGCGTGGCGGGCCCTGCGGCTGGCCGAGTCCTACCACCTGCTGTGCGCCGCGCCCCGGTCCGCGCTGCCCGTCGTCCTGCGGGACCTCGTCGACGCCTGCGGCCGGGGCGACATGCCCGCCCTGCGCTGGGCCCAGGTCCTGGCCGACGCGGGACAGGACACGGACGCGCCGGCGGTGGCGGACTGGGGGCGCGAACTGCTGGCCGCCCTCGCGGACGGCGGGGTGGTCGAGGTCCTCGGACGCCTGCTGAGCCGTGCCGAACTCGACGCATCCGGCCGGGCCGCAGCCCGGACGGTCCGCGGCGACGCGCTGCGGGACGGCGGCGCGTACGAGCGGGCGCTGGCGGAACTCGACCAGGCCGTCGCGCTCGACCCCGGGCTCGCGCGTGCCCGCTGTGCCAGGGCGCTGGCCCACGCCGAGTCCGGCGACCACACGGCCGCGGTCCGCGATCTGGACCGGGCGCACGAACTCGCGCCGGACGACGCGCGGACGATCTCCCTGCGCGGCGAGTACCACCGGATCCTCGGCCACCACGCGCAGGCCGTCGCCGACCTGGACCGGGGGATCGAGCTCGATCCTGCCCGGGACTTCGCCTGGGCGTCCCGGGGCGCCACGTACAGCCGCCTCGGACGGTACGAGGAGGCGCTCGCCGACCTGAACCGGGCGCTGGAGATCAACCCCGACTACGCCTGGGCCCTGGCCCGCCGGGCCCGGGTGCGGCGGGCCCTCGGCCAGCCCCGGCTGCAACTCGCGGACCTGGACCGGGCCGTCGCGCTGAAGCCCGAGTCGGCCTGGATGGCCTGCGAGCGGGGTGACGCCCTGCGGGGAGCGGGCCGCCACGAGGACGCCGTCGCGGACTACGACCACGCGGTCGGCCTGGACGCCGGGTACGCCTCGGCGTACGCGAGCCGCGGGGTCTCCCACCGGGAGCTGGGCCGTCCCGGCCCGGCCCTCGCCGACCTCGACCGGGCGCTGGCCCTCAACCCCGGCTACCCGTGGGCGCTGTGCCAGCGATCGGACCTGCACAGCCGCCTGGGCGACCCCGCGCGGGCGCTGGCCGACGCGAGCCGGGCCGTGGAGCTGCGCCCCGGTGACGCCGGCATCCGCACCCTGCGCGGCCGGGCGCTGTGCGGCCTGGGCCGGTACGCCGACGCCCGCCGGGAGCTGGACCTGGCCCTCGAACTGGACCCCCGCTCGCCGGAGGCGCTCTGCGTGCGGGCGCGGGCCCTGTTCGAACTGGGGCTGCCGGACGAGGCGCTGGCGGACGTCGGGCGGGCCGCCGGTCCGGACGGGCCGGCCGCCGCCTCGGCAGGGGCCCTCGTCCGGCTGGCGGACGTGGTCGACGAGCTGGCCCCGTGGCGCTCCGGCCGGGCGGGCGGGGCGCTGGCCCCGCTGCTCTCCCGGCTCAGCGCAGCCGGTCGACGTACCGGTCCGTCCCCGGCACCGTCGGAATGAACGGGGCCACCAACTCGACCCGGCCCAGGCCCGTTTCGGCCACCGCGGTGTCCAGGGCGGTGAACCCGGGGTCCCAGCACCCGCGCGGGTCGGCCTCCAGGAACCACAGCAGGGTCAGCCGGGTGTCGACGCCCTCGACCTGCTTCACGTACGTCATGCGGTCGCCGGGGAGCGGGGTCGGACGGAACACCGTGACCATGGCCGCGGACGAGCCGGACAGCAGCCGGGGCAGGTGACGCGAGCGCAGCCACTCCAGCAGTTCGTCGCGCGCGGACGGGGACTCGGCGTCGACGACCTCGACCACGAGGCCCGCGTACGGATGGTCGAGCGCGTGGAAGTCGCGCGGACCGGCGGCGCCGTCCCGGTAGACCGTCGCCTCGTGGTCCTGGAACGCCGTGAAGACGTGCGTGCGGTCCTGGTAGACCCTGCCGTCCCTGTTCAGGCGCCTGTTGATGCCCACGGTCCACTTCATGTGCTCGTCGTAGCGGCCGTCGGTGACCCAGTAGGTGGACAGGTAGCAGCCGGCGGTGACGGGCTGGGCGACGGCCGACTTCTCCGGGTAGCGCAGGAGTTGGAGGTCCCGGGTCGCGACCCAGCGGCGGCCCGCGAACATCCACGGCATCGCCATCGCCCCGGCGTAGTAGTGGTCGTCCTCGTACCAGCGGTTGTACGCGTACTCGTGGCCCGGATGCGGCTCCACCATGGTGATCAGGGCGTGGCCCGGGCGGACTCCGTACGGGCCGACCGCGGCCAGCCGCGCGTACTCCTCGGCGCGGGTGCCGTCTCGCGTGTCCTCGGACATGGCTCTTCCCTTCCTTCCTCCGCCGGTCGCCCATACTCTGACGCCCCGTCAGACAATGCGCCAGATCCGGGGAGGCCCCTCATGTCACTGCTCCAGGGCAAGACCGTCGTCGTCTCGGGGGTCGGCGCCGGCCTCGGCCACCGGGTCGCGGCGGCGGTCGTGAGCGACGGGGGGAACGCCGTGCTCGGCGCGCGCACCGAGGCGAACCTCGCGAAGTCGGCCGGGGAGATCGACCCGGAAGGCGCGCACACCGCCTACCGCGCCACGGACATCACCGACGAGGGCCAGTGCGAGGCGCTGGCCGCGCTGGCCGGGGAGCGCTTCGGGCGGATCGACGCCGTGGTCCACGTGGCCGCCTGGGACAGCGTCTTCGGCGGCCTGGAGGACGCGGACTTCGCCACCTGGCAGGCGGTGCTGGACGTGAACCTGCTGGGCACCCTGCGGATGACGCGGGCCTGCCTGCCGGCCCTCAAGGAGCGCGGCGGCTCGGTGGTGATCATCGGTACGCAGTCCTCGGTGGCCGCGCCGAGCCAGGTCCGGCAGGCGGCCTACGCGGCCTCGAAGGGCGCGCTCACCAGCGCGATGTACTCACTGGCGCGGGAGCTGGGACCGCATCGCGTCCGGGTCAACACCGTGCTGCCGGGCTGGATGTGGGGGCCGCCGGTGGAGGCGTTCGTGCAGTTCACCGCGCACACGGAGGGCGTGCCGGAGGCCGAGGTGCTGGAGCGGCTGACGAGCCGGATGGCCCTGCCGGAGCTGGCCACGGACGGAGACGTGGCGGACGCCGCGGTGTTCCTCGCCTCGGACCGCGCGCGGGCGATCACCGGACAGTCCTTGCTGGTCAACGCGGGTGAGCTGATGCGATAGCCGATTCTGCGTGCGTTCAGGGACGTGAACCGAGGTCAGTAAGCAGAACTATTTTACCTCCTCTTGACCAACACGGCTGTTGTCGCGGCCATGCCGTCGAACCCACGATGAGCGGGCGCTTCACGACCCTGGGAGGGGGCACATGAACGGTCTCGACTGGGCCGTGCTCATCGGCTACTTCGGTGTGATGGTCGCGATCGGTGTCTGGTCCCACAAACGCGTGGGCGACGTCAGCGACTTCTTCACGGCAGGCGGAAAGATGCCGTGGTGGCTGTCGGGCATCTCGCACCACATGTCCGGCTACAGCGCGGTGATGTTCACGGGCTACGCAGCCATCGCCTACACGTACGGGGTGACGTCCTACGTCACCTGGTCCTTCCCGATCGCGATCGGCATCGCGATCGGCGCCCGACTCTTCGCGCCCCGGCTGAACCGGGTCCGCTCACGACTCCACGTGGCCTCGCCGCTGGAGTACCTGAAGAACCGCTACAACCTGCCCACCCAGCAGGCACTCGCCTGGTCGGGCGTCCTGCTGAAGATCGTGGACGTGGGCGCCAAGTGGGCCGCCATCGCCACCCTGCTGTCCGTCTTCACGGGCGTCTCGCTCAACATGGGCATCCTGATCACCGGCGCCGTCACCGCCGTCTACTGCACGGTGGGCGGCCTCTGGGCGGACGCGCTGACCGAACTCGGCCAGTTCATCATCCAGTTCGTCGCCGGCATCGCGATGCTGGTCGCCGTGATGGCCGAACTGAACGGCTTCAGCACCCTGTGGAGCGTCTGGGACGAGCCCGCGCTGGAGGGCCACACCAAACCGCTGGCCGGCCCGTACATGATGGTCTTCCTGATCGCGTACCTGTTCATCAAGACCTTCGAGTACAACGGCGGCATGTGGAACCAGGCCCAGCGCTACATGGCCACGGACTCCGCGAAGTCCGCCACCCGCTCGGGCGCCCTGTCCGCCTCGCTGTGGCTCGTCTGGCCGCTGGTGCTGTTCTTCCCCATGTGGGTCGCCCCGCTCATCGTCAAGACGGACGTGCCGGCCGACTCGTACGCGCTGATGGCCGAACACCTGCTGCCGCACGGGCTGCTGGGCCTGGTCATCGTCGGGTTCTTCTCCCACACGATGGCGATGTGCTCGTCCGACGCCAACGCCATCGCGGCGGTCGTGACCCGCGACATCATGCCCGCCGTCTCACGCAAGGCCCGCGAATGGGACACCCGGATGGGTCTGCTGGCCGCCCGCTGGGCCACGCTGCTCTTCCTCGGCCTGTCGATGGCCATCGCGACGCAGGTCAACTCCGACTTCTTCGGCGACATCATCACCGTCGTCATCAAGTGGGTCGCCGGCCTGATGGGTCCGATCGCGATCCCGCTGATGCTCGGCCTGCTGCCCTGGTTCCGCAAGAGCGGTCCCACGGCCGCGCTGATCAGCTGGGGCGTCGGCCTGCTGACCTTCTGGCTGGTCAACTACCCGATCAGCTGGAACGTCGACGGCGGGGTCCCGCTCCAGTACCAGGTGTCGATCCCGCTCGCGGTCTCCCTCGTCCTGTACGTCCTCATCGGGTACGTCAGGCCGGAGGACACCCCGGAACGGGACGCGCTCATCGCGACGATCAACTCGGACGACGGGGGCTCCGCCTCGGCGGCCGTCCCGGCTCCGGCCGGCCCCGCGGACGACGTCGTCGGAGCACCGGCCAAGGACTGAACCCCGGGACGAGGGCCGGACCCCGCACCGGGGTGCCGACACCGAACGGCGACGAGGGCGGCCGCTCCCCACGAGCGGCCGCCCCCGTCGTGCGCGCGGGAACCGCCGCGCCCCGCCGAGCTCAGAGGGCGGGGACCGGCGCCCCGCCCGGCAGCGCGGCGTAGCCCCGCGGATAGCGGGCCAGCCACCCCGGCGAGGAACCCGCCGGGCCGTGCAGGGCCGGGCCCTGCGTCATCTCCATCGCGAAGTCGTCCGCGAGCACCAGCATGGTCGGGCGGCCCTCCAGCTCGGCGAGCCACGACGGCGGGAGCGCCGTCTCGCCGTGCAGGGCCCCGAGCAGCGCGCCCGTCAGGGCGCCGGTGACGGCCGAGTCCCCGCCGTGGTTCACCGACAGGCGCAGCCCGTGCCGGGTGTCCTCGCCGACCAAGGCGCAGTACACGGCCACCGAGAGCAGCCCGTCCGCCGTCCCGGCGCCGGCCAGGTCCTCCACCCGCGCCGGTGACGGCAGACCCTGCCGTACGGCTCCCAGGGCCCGCTGCAGCGCCTCGGCGACGGGCTGCTGCCCCGGGCGGGGGGCCAGGAGCTGCAGGGCCCGCTGGACCGCCGTGTCCAGGCTCTCGCCGCGCGCCAGGCCGTGCACGACGACCGCGTGGGCGCCCGCGGAGAGGCACGCCGTGGGATGGCCGTGGGTCTGTGCCGCGCACTCGACGGCGAGCTGCATGACCAGTTCGGGCTCCCAGCCGACCAGCAGCCCGAAGGGCGCGGACCGGGCCGCCGCCTCGGCTCCCGGGTCGTCGGGGTTCTTGGGCGCCTCCGGAGTGCCCATCGTCTCGTCGCCGAGGCCGGTCAGGCAGGAGCGGGCGGGGTCGCGGCGCGCGTACAGCCACTCCTCGCGAGCCAGCCAGCCGTCCTCCTTGCGGCGCTCGTCGGGCCCCCAGTCGCGCTGGGTCGAGGCCCAGCGCAGATACGCCCGGTGCAGGTCCGTCGGCGGGTGCCAGGCGCCCGTGTCCCGGCGGACCTGGGCCCTGATCAGCCCGTCCAGGGAGAACAGCGTGAGCTGCGTGAGGTGCGAGACGGCTCCGCGCCTGCCGTGCCCGAAGGCCGGCTCGCCGATGCCCTCCGCCCCGTGCGCCGCACGGATCTGCTCCATGCCGAGGCCGCGCACGGGCGAGCCGAGCGCGTCTCCGACGGCCGCGCCGAGCAGGGTGCCGCGCACCCGGCTGCGGAAGTCCTGCTGCTCGGCACGGCCCCAGACGGCACCGGTCGTCGCACCCACCGTGGCCTCCAGAGCTCCGGTTCCGAATCCGTTCGAACGGATGACAGCTCAGCACTGTAATCGAACGGGAACGGTCGGTTGAGGGCCGGAACGGAATGTGAACAGTGAGGCGGCCGGCCACCCTTTGGAGTCACTCGTCGGGCATGTCCGGGCGGCGGGAACGCGCCGAGCCCCCTCGGCCGGGACGGCGGGCCAGTCGAGAGGGCTCATACATGGTGCTTGTGAAGTTGTGGACAGCGGTTGTCGACGCTCTTACTGCCCGAGGCATCCGTGGGGTCAGACGGTGCCCCGGCTCACCTCTGACACGAAGGCGTTCCACGACTCCGCCGGGAAGGCGAGCGTGGGGCCCTCGTGGACCTTGGAGTCGCGGACGGCGATCGCCGTCAGGACGGGGGACTTGACCTCGACGCATGCGCCGTTTCCTTGGGAGTACGAGGACTTGGTCCACGCATCCGTGGCGCCCTGCTTGATTGCCATGTTCGCTCCGGTAGCCAGTTGCTGAGTTGCTGTCACCGCGTTGCGGGTTCCTTCCGGAACCCACAGTTCGGTTTGCGCCAAGCTTGTTTCGTCTTGGCGTGATCGACGCTACTCGCCAACATCGGTTCGCGAAGCGACTATTCACCCGACTGGATGGCATATACCGGTGGAGTCTTCCGCCGGAAGGTGGCGAGGGTGTATGGTTCCGCATTCCCTCGCCGGGGCAGTCGAATTCGGCCTGTCGTGCCCCTCCGGCTCCTCCGGCCCCTCGCGCTCCCCTTGCTCCCCTGGCTCCCCGATCGTCCCGGGGTGCCGGCGACCCGGGACGGGCTCCTCAGCGCGCGTAGTCCTTCGCGACGTCCGCGATGAACTCCCGGGACTGGTCCGCGTTCAGTGCCTGCGCCCGCAGGTGCTCGTACATGACGCTGTACTTCTGGACGTCGTTCGCCTTCTCCAGGTACAGGTCGCTGGTGACGCCCTCGATGTAGACCACGCTGGAGTCGGCGGCGTCGGGGAACTTAAGGATCGCGTACTGGCCGCTGACGCCCGGGTGGGCGCCCATCGAGAACGGGATCACCTGGACCGTCACGTGCGGCACGTGCGACATCTCGACGAGATGCTCCAACTGCTCGATCATCACCTGCTTGTTGCCCACGGTCCGGCGCAGCGCGGCCTCGTCCAGGACGGCCCACAGCCGCAGCGGGTTCTCCGGGTCGGAGATACGTTCCTGTCGGCGCAGGCGCACCTGGACGCGCTTGTCGATGTCGACGGCCGCCGCCTCGGGCAGCGCGCCCGCGATCAGGGACTCCGCGTACGGCCGGGTCTGCAGCAGGCCCGGGACGACCAGGGGGTCGTACACGCGCAGGCTCGCCGCGTCCGTCTCCAGACCGATGTAGACGCTGTACGGGATGTCGCCGAAGGAGTGCCACCAGCCCTGCTGACGCGAGTCCTTGGCCATCTGCATCAGCGAGTCGACGATACGGACGTCCTCGACCTCGTACACCCCGCACAGGTCCCGGACGTCACGCTGGCTGATGCTGCGGCGCCCGTTCTCCAGACGGCTGATCTTCGACTGCGAGACGAGCAGGCGCTCCGCCACCTCTTCGGCCGTCATGCCCTTGAGCTCGCGGAGCCGGCGCAGCTCCTGGCCCAGCCGGCGCCGCCTGACGGTGGGATTGACACTGGACGCCACGGGACGTGCACCTCCGGCTGCGTGCTGCCTGTACTTTGCGTATCTGCTGTTGAGCAGATTGCCACCAAGGTGCTCGCCACCGCTGGGAAACAGCGGATGTGACGTGCGCGCACGCCGGGTGACACCACCTCACGCCACCTGGTGCGGAGCTCCCGTGAGAGCCCACGACGACGTGGCGGCGCGGGGCGGCGGGCCGCGTCGTCGTCCGGACGTACGGCCCGCCGCCCCGCGCGCCCAGCGGCTCCCGGACCGGGTCGTGGGACTGGCGGTACGGCGCTGACGTGCTTGGTGCCGGTGCTGCTGCGGTCGTGCTGGTGCGAATGCCGTGGACCGGCCGCTCAGTGGGCCACGGCGCGCGCCATCGAACCGCGGCGCGGTTGCATCGGAACGCCCCTGGCGGGCTCCGGTGCCGGCCTGGCTCCGGGGGCGGCCTGACGGCCGACCGGTGCCGGGCTGCGGCGCGGCTGCGCGGCCACGCCGTTCTGGACGTCCATCACGGCGTGCGCCACGAGACCGCCCATGGGGTCGTGCCTGATCAGGTCCCGGAGGCGGGAGCGCGACGAACGCCCTTCGTTCCCCGGGTAGAGGTGCTTGCCCAGGCCGACGGCGTGCGCCAGCGCGGCCAGTGCGGCGGTCCGCGGGTCCGGCGGTACGCCGGTGCGGATCGCACTGTCCAGCCGGGCCCTGATCTCCCGGCTGATCTCCGTGTCCGTCGCCTGATAGCGAGTCGTCGGAAGCACCCCGCACATCTGGCCCGCCACGGCATGCACCATGCCGCACCGCTCCAGATGCGAGAGATATGTCTGGCGCAGCCCCAGCCGGGGCCCGCCGATCCAGTTCACAGCGCGTACCGGTGCACCCCGCCTGCGGAGTAGCTCCAGCGCACAGTCCAAAGTCGGATCTCCGGTCGGCCGTGGTACCACCACGGCGATACGATCCCCGTCTGGGGCTATCCGTCCGGCCAGCGCCAGCTCCACTAGCTGCGCTCCGGCCAGACCGAGGTCGAGCGACTGCGGCTGCGCGGTGGTACCCGTGGTCGGGTCCAACGCCAGCAGCAGAAGCTCCTCCGGAATAGTTCTGCGGCTCCTGCCCATCCATGCCTCCCCGCGTGGATGAATGACAGGGTGACCCCTCTCACATTGGTCTGTCGAGAGTGCGTGACCGGTTCGTAGTGGAACCGGCAGGTATGTCGTTCTCGTCTACCGAGGGGGGTAAGCCCGCACACAGGACACTGGTACATGGTTCGGACACGCGTTGTCGGGCCCCGCGTGCACGGGTTGACGGGTTCATGGTTCGGTTGGGCGCACGGTGTGTGGCGCACGGAGGAGGCATCGGTGGCGGGCGAGTCCCCCGACAGGTCGAAGCAGCACGAGTCGTCGGCGGAACCGGCGTCGGGGAGTACGGCTCCGGTTCCGGATCCGAGGCTCGCGGTGGCACGGGAGACCGTGACGGCGGCTTCCCGGACGGACACGGCGACGGCCGTGTTCTCCACCAAGGGCGCCACGACGGGCCCCGCGAAGGGAGCCGAGGGCTCCACGCGGGGTTCCGCGGAGGCCCGGGTGTCGGGCGAAGGGCGTTCCCGGGGGAGTGACGGTTCTGCGGAGCCCGCCGGACCCGCCGACGGCCCGGAGGCCCCGGAGCCCGCCGAACCGGCGGACGGGACCGACCGGTCCGACTCGGGCGAGGGCCCCGTCGCGGGTGACGCGCGGCTGCGCGAAGCGGTGGCCGCGTGGGTCTCCGGAACGGGCGGGGAGGCCCCCGAGGGGACCTCGGGCGCCGGTGACGGCGATTCCGAAGCGGCGCCCGCCCCTGACGCCGCGGACACGGGAGAGGCCGCGGGAGAGGCCGCGGAGGGCTCCGGTGCGGCGCGCGACGCGGACGCGGAGGCCGACTCCGGTGCCGACGCCGACATCGATGGCGACTCAGGTACCGACTCGGTCCCGGGTGCCGACGCCGAGGACTCCTCCGCGGAGGGCGGGAGCGCCGGGAACGCGGAGGGCACCGCGACCGCCGCGACCGCCGAGGACGGTCCCGGTGACGCCGAAGGGGACGCGGACGCGGCTCCGGCCGCCTCGAAGTCCGACTCCGCGTCCGGTGCCGATACCGACTCCGATGCCGACACCGATGCCGAATCCGACGCCGGGACAGGGTCCGTGTCGGACACAGGCACAGGCACAGGCACGGGCACAGGCACCGGTACCGGTGCAGACTCCGCTGCCGTCGGCGACGAGGGCTCGGACTCCGAGCCCGCCGGTGGTGCCCGCTCCGAGGAGCCGGACGCACCGGACGGGTCCGAGGGCGGAGCCGCGCGGGAGACCGGTGCGGCGACCGGGGGCAGGCCCGGCGCCGGAGCCGATTCGCACGCGAAGCCCTCCGCCGACGAGCCGGACGCCGGCCCCGAGGCCGACGAGGCCGACGAGACCGACGGCGCGACGGCGGGGAAGCCCCGTGTCGACCAGCCCACCGCCGTCTTCAAGGTGCGCCCGCCCGCCGTGGACCAGCCCACGACGATGCTCAAGCTGGGCGACGCCCGGCCCGCCGCGGGTCGCGCCGGGTCCGACGCGAGGACCGGCGCCGAGGCCGGGGGCCGGACGGCCGAGAAGCCCCGGTCCGAGCCGCCGGCCGCGCCGACGGCCAAGCCCTCCGACGAGCCCGTCGCTGAACGCACAAGCAAATTCGTGGCGCTCAAGCCGCTCGACGAACAGGCGTCTCCGACGGCGGCCCCCGCTGCCCGGGGGCCCGTGCCCGCGGCTGCCGAGACGGCCGTCGTCCCGCAGATCGGCCCCGAGCGGACGACGCAGCAACCGCTGCCGCCGAAGCCGCCGTTGGACCTGCTGGCGGAGCTGACCAACACTCCGCCGCCCGCGCAGACGCCGGTGCGCACGCTGCTGCGGCGGGTCAAGATCTGGACGCCCCTCGTCCTGCTGCTCGTCGTGGTGTTCGCGGTCGCGCAGGCCGTCCGTCCGCTGCCGACGCCCGAGCTGACGCTGACTGCCGACGAGTCGTACCGCTTCGAGGGCGACAAGGCGTCCCTGCCGTGGCCCGACGAGGGCCAGGGCTGGATGGACGTCAACGGCATCGGGACCGTCGACACGTTCGGCGAGCAGAAGCCGGTCGCGATCGGCTCGGTCGCCAAGGCCATGACGGCGTACGTGATCCTCAAGGAGCACCCGCTGAAGGCGGGTGAGGACGGCGAGTCGATCCCCGTCGACGCGAAGGCCGAGACGGAGGGCGGCTACGACAAGGACGGCGAGTCGACGCTCAACACCGTCAAGGAGGGCGACACCCTCACGGAGAAGGACGCCCTGGCGGCCATCATGATCCCCTCCGCGAACAACATCGCCCGGCTGCTGGCCCGTTGGGACAGCGGTGGTTCCGAGGACGCGTTCGTCGACAAGATGAACGCGGCCGCCGAGGACCTGGGGATGAAGAACACGACGTACACCGACCCCTCGGGGCTGAAGGAGACCACGGTCTCCACCGCCGAGGACCAGGTGAAGCTCGGCAACGAGCTGGTGCGGATGAAGGCGCTGGTGGACATCACCAAGCTGCCGAGCTGGGTGGACCCGTCCGGCAAGAAGTGGGACAACTACAACCGCCTCGTGCCTTACAACAACGCCATCGGCATCAAGACCGGCTCCACCACCAAGGCCGGCGGCAACCTGCTGTTCGCCGCCACCCAGGAGGTGGGCGGCGAGAACGTGATCGTCGTCGGCGCGATCCTCGGCCAGCACACGCCGCCGATCATCGACACGGTCAACGCGGTCAGCAAGGAGGCGATGATCGCCGCCCAGGAGGCGCTGACCTCGCGGAAGATCCTCAAGAAGGGTGACGTCGTCGGGTACGTGGACGACGGGCTCGGCGGCAGGACGCCGGTGGTCGCCACGAAGGACGTCTCCGCGGTGGGCTGGGCCGGGCAGACCGTGAGGCTGAAGCTGGGCGAGGACGGCACGAAGATCCCGCACGAGGCGAAGGCGGGAACCGTGGTCGGCACGCTGAGCGTCGGTGGCGGTACGACGGGAGACGCGGTCGAGGTCCCGGTGGCACTGCAGTCGGACCTCACCGAACCGGGCTACGGCACCAAGGTGACGCGGATCCTCTGACGCGGACGTACACTCCCAAGTCCGACGAACCGGCCGCACCCCGCCGACGGAGAGCCACTCGGGCGCTCTTCGGCGGGGTGCGTGCTAGCGTCGCGAGAATTGGGGCAGGTCGCCCGCCGCGGGGCACGGCCGAGAGTGGAACAACGGGACACGGGAGTGCCTTCACGTGGCGACAGCGGAGCCGACGCACGCCGATGACGCCGAGCCGGGCCAAGAGGCCGGCCCGCGAATAGGAGTGCGCACACGACACGTCGAGGGCACCGGCGGTACCGGGGCCCCGGGCGGAGACACCTCCACCGATGCCGATGCCGATGCGGCTGCCCGAGCCGATGTCGACGGTGAGGTCGAAGCCGGAACCGACGCCGACGCGGGGACGGCACCCGATGCCGGTGCCGGTGCCGGTGCCGATGCCGGGTCCGACTCCGGGGCCGGCGGCGGGGACTCCACCAGGCTGAGCCGCTTCCTGCGGCACCCGGCGACCCTGGCCACCGCCCTCTCGGGCGTCCTCCACATCATCTGGTTCTTCACGTTCGCGAACAGCGGTGGCGATCTCGCGGCCCAGGACGCCTGGGCCGAGTTCGTCGGGCGGCACCCGGACTCCGCGTACAACCTCGCCTGGTACGGCGGCATGCACCCCGTGTCGTACAGCGTGGTGTCCCCGTACCTCATGTCCGTGTTCGGCGTGCGGACGACGATGATGATCGCGGGGACGGCCTCAGCCGGGCTGCTCACGCTGGTCCTGATGCGCAGCCGTGCCGTGCGGAACCCCGTGTGGCCCGCCCTCGCGGGCGTCTTCGCGCTCCTGTGCAACGCGGTGTCGGGACGGGTGACCTTCGGCCTCGGCATGCTCTTCGGGCTCGGCGCGACGGCCGTCGTCTTCTGCTGGCCGTACCGCTGGCGCTACAAACGCTGGGCCAAGGCCCTGTGCGCCGCCCCCCTCGCGGCGCTCGCGACCGCCGCGTCCCCCGTCGCCGGGCTCTTCGTCGGGTTCGTCGCGGTGGCGCTCTTCCTGCAGAAGCGCCGGCCGGGCGCGTACGCGCTGGGCCTCGCGCCGGCCGCGGTGGTCGGGGTGTCCGCCTGGCTGTTCCCCTTCTCCGGCACCCAGCCGATGCTGTTCGCCTCGACCCTGCTGCCGCTCCTGTACTCGGTGTTCGTCTACTTCCTCGTCCCCAGGGAGTGGAAGACCGTCCGCATCACGGCGGCGGTGTACGGGCTCGCGGTCCTCCTCGTCTGGCTGATCAGCTCGCAGATCGGCTCCAACATCAGCCGTCTCGCGATGCTCTTCGCGGGCGTCGCGCTGATCGCGGCGCTGCCCTTCACGGTGCCGGCGTCGCGCAAGTGGTACGCGATCATCGTCACCTTCATCGGCCTGAACGTCTGGATCGGCTTCAAGGCCGTGGACGACGTCGTGCACACCACGCCCGTCGCCTCCTGGGCCCGCGAACTGGCGCCGCTCGTCAACCAGCTCCAGGTGGTCGGCGCCGAGAAGGGCCGCGTCGAGGTCGTACCGGCCCGCTCCCACCGCGAGGCGTCCGCCCTCGCCCCGTACGTCAACCTCGCCCGCGGCTGGAACCGGCAGGCGGACATGGAGCGCAACCCCCTCTTCTACGACGACACCCTGAACTCCGCGAACTACCACGAGTGGCTCCAGCGCTGGGCCGTCCACTACGTCGTCGTCCCCAAGGGCGAGCCCGACGGGGACGGCGGAGAGCGGGAGCGGGAGCTGGTGCAGCGCGGAATGCCCTATCTGAAGCAGGTGTGGGGCGACGCCAACTGGCAGCTCTTCGAGGTCACCGACCCGATGCCGATGGCCGACCCGCCCGCCGTCGTCGACCGCGCCGAGCAGGGTGAGCTGACGATCGAGGTCAAGCGCCCGGGGCGGGTCCTCATCCGCGTCCCCTACTCACCGTGGCTGGGGCTCGTCGACGCCGAGGGCAAGGGCGTGAAGCCTCCCCAGGAGACGGACGAGTCCAAGAAGCGCGAGGACGGCACGCCGAAGACGTACGAGAACGTCAACGGCTGCCTGCTGGAGACCGAGGAGGACGCGCAGGGCGACCAGTGGACGGAGCTGCTGGCCCCGGAGGCCGGCACGTACCGGCTGGCGGCGCCCTACCAGCTTCCCCGGGGCACGCCGTGCCCCGAGGAACTCCGCTGAGCGCGTCCGCCGCAACCCCCGCTCGTCCGCGGTCCCACGGTCGGGACCGTCCCCGGGGACGGTCCCGACCGGTGGTCCTCGGGGCGCCGAGAGCGACTACTGGGCCGCTGCGGGCGACTCCGGTGCCGGTGCCGTGATCGGGAACGCCACGTCGCACACCGGGTCCTCCGGCCCGGCAGCGTCCCAGTCCGCGAAGTAGATCTCGCGGCAGGGCCCCGCGTACTCCAGCCCCTCGCGCTCCATCCACGCCTCCACGGCCTCGAACGCCGACAGGATCTGCGGATGGGCGACCTGCGCCTTGGTGATACGGGTGTACGCGAGCCTTCGCGCGGGCTCGACCCGTGCCGCCGCGCCCCACGTGCGTGCTTTACCGGCCGCCCAGGCGCGCGCGGCCGCGGCGTCGGCGACGGGCACGCAGCACTCGACCGGGCCGTCGCTCTCCTCGGAGACCTCGGAGTGGTAGACGACGAACGGCGAGTCCGTCGTCCCGCCGCACTCCCGCGCGGCCGCCTCCAGCCTCCCCAGCGACGCGGGGATCCAGACGGGAAGCTCGTCCGCCAGGGTGTGCCGCTTCTCCGTGACGAGCCACTGCTCGGGCACGTCCACGGTGTGGACCTCGAACCGTGTGTTCAACTCGGAACTCCTTCCGGAAAGCCGATCACGGAGGTGGTGCGCGAGCGTGCGCTGCCCGGCGAGACGTTCCTCGACCTCGGCCCAGTACGCGGCGAGCAGCTCGGCGGCCCGAAGCCCGCCGCCGTCCCCCGGCCGACCACCGGTCCCCGGCAGCCCGCCTGCTTCCGGCCAGCCACCGGTCCCGGGTTCCCCGCCGGGGCCGTCGCCGGACCCGGCCGCCTCGACGACCTCCGCGATCCGCGCCAGCGGCATGTCGAGCCGGCGCAGCAGGAAGACCAGGCGGGCACGTTCCGTCTGGGCCGCCAGGTAGTAGCGGTAGCCGGTCACCGCGTCCACGTGCGCGGGCACCAGCAGACCCAGACGGTCGTACAGCCGCAGAGCCTTCGGCGAGAGCCGGGCACGGGCGGCGAACGCGCCGATCGTGAGCAGGCCGTCGGCCGGCGGCGTCCGGGGCGGGACGGGTTGCACGGGTTGCACGGGCTCATCCTCCGTCACCGGGCGACTGCCGCCCGGTGACGGGGACGGTGGTCCCTGCCCCAGGGGCAAGGTCAACGGCCTGCGCGGCCGTTCCTCCGCTCAGCCGAGCTGCGCCTCCACGGCGGCCACGACCTCGGCCGACTCCGGCTCGGTCTGCGGCGAGAAGCGGGCGGCCACGGTGCCGTCCCGGCCGATCAGGAACTTCTCGAAGTTCCAGCGGATGTCACCGCTGTGCCCCTCGCCGTCGGCGAAGCCGGTCAGCCGCTCGTAGAGCGCGTGCCGGTCCTCCCCGTTCACGTCGACCTTCCCGGTCATCGGGAACGTCACGCCGTACGTGGCCGAGCAGAACTCCGCGATCTCCTCGGACGTGCCGGGCTCCTGGCCCAGGAACTGGTTGCAGGGCACACCGAGCACGGTGAAGCCCTGTGCGGCGTACCGCTCGTGCAGCCGCTCCAGGCCCGCGTACTGGGGCGTGAGCCCGCACTTGGAGGCGACGTTGACGATCAGTACGGCCTGACCCTTGTACTGGCCGAGGTCCGCGGAACCGCCCTGCAGGGCATCGATGTCGACGTCGAGAACAGAGGCGGCAGAGGTGCCGGCGTTGTCAGTAGTCATAAACGGATGCTAACTCCGGTCGCTCCGGGGAGGGGCGGCGGCCCGGGCCCGGCAGGACCCCGCGCCACCCTCCCCGCGTCCGGTGCGCGGTGGTCCCGCGCGGTCGGGGCTAGCGGGCCACGAACTGGGTGAGGATCGCCTGGACCTCGTAGATGTCCACGCCCTTGGTGAAGGTCTTCTGGATCGGCGTCGACGAGCCGGAGACCCAGATCTTCAGCTCGGCGTCGAGGTCGAAGGTGCCCGCGGTCTCGACGGCGAAGTGGGTGATGCTGCGGTACGGGACGGAGTGGTACTCCACCTTCTTGCCGGTGATGCCCTGCTTGTCGACCAGCAGGAGGCGGCGGTCGGTGAACAGGATGGTGTCGCGTATCAGCATGTACGCGGCGTGCACCTGCTCGCCGTGGCCGATCAGGCGCGCGTAGTCCTGCGCGGCCTTCGCCGGGTCGATCGTGTGGGCGTTTCCGAACAGCGCCATGACAGGCCCCCCATGGGTCGTGGTGACGTCACCGGACCGATGCGCACGGCCCGGACGACCGGATCGGTGCGACACGGTCGAAGTGACCGGATCTTCGCACGGTATGCACGCCGATACGGGCTTTGTGCGGCCCCGCGGGGCCGGTTGTGGCACCGTCGTGACGTTTCCCGCCGGACGCGGCGGCGGACCGGCGGCCGCGCGTGATGACTTGACGTGTCCCTGACGTAGTGCATTGATGGGAGCGCTCCCACGTTTCTTCCGATGCCCAGGTTTCTTGGCCCCCACTCTCTGGAGTCGCAGTGAGGACAGCGAGAAGCACGACGCGAGGCACGACGAGAAGCACGTCGACCGGCACGGCACCGGGTGCGTCCCGGGGTACGACGGCGAGTACGACACGGGGTGCGACACCGGGTGCGTCCCGGGGTGCGACGGCGAGTACGACACCGGGTGCGCCCCGGATCGCGACGGGAAGCGCGGCGCGGGGCGCTTCCCGGGGCCCTGCCCGGAGCGGGTCGCGAGGCGCGCCGCGCGGTGCGGCTCGCGGCGGGTCACCGGGCGGGTCACGGGAGGCGAGGGGTGGTGGCGGGCCCCGTGCGGCGGGGGGCGGCACCCGGGTCGGGCGGGGCCGTGGGCCGCTCGGCGGGGCGGCCGTGCTCGTGTGGCTCGTGGTCCTGGGTGTCCTCGGCGCGGGTACGGCACAGGCGCGGGCCTCGGCACGGCCGCAGGCGTCCGCGCGGGTGTCCACGCAGGTCACGTCCGCCCGGCTCCCCGAGGCGCGGGTCCCGTCCGTGCGTGTCCCGGGGGCGAGCACCGCGATCGGGAGTGGCGGGGCGGCGAGTGGCGGGGCGTCGAGTGCCGCGGCGGCGCGGACGCCGGACCCGGCCGGGCCGCCCGGTGCGCTCGCCGCCGGTCTGCACATAGAGGACGGCCGTCTGGTGGAGGCCGACGGGAGCGACTTCGTGATGCGCGGCGTCAACCACGCCCACACCTGGTACCCGGGCGAGACCCAGTCGCTGGCCGACGTCAAGGCGCTCGGCGCCAACACCGTCCGCGTCGTCCTCTCCGACGGCCACCGCTGGACACGGAACAGCCCCGCCGACGTGGCCGCCGTCATCACCCGGTGCAAGGCGAACCGCCTCATCTGCGTCCTGGAGGTGCACGACACCACCGGGTACGGCGAGGAGTCGGCGGCGGGCACACTCGACCACGCGGCGGACTACTGGATCAGCCTCAAGGACGTCCTGGCGGGCCAAGAGGACTACGTGATCGTCAACATCGGCAACGAGCCCTGGGGGAACACGAATCCCGCGGGTTGGACGGCCCCCACGACGGCCGCCGTCCAGAAGCTGCGCAACGCGGGCCTCCAGCACACGATCATGGTGGACGCGCCGAACTGGGGCCAGGACTGGCAGGGCGTGATGCGCGCCAACGCCCGGGCCGTCCACGACGCCGACCCCACCGGCAACCTGATCTTCTCCATCCACATGTACAGCGTCTTCGACACCGCCCAGGAGATCACCGACTACCTCAACGCCTTCGTCTCCGCCGGACTACCGCTCCTGATAGGCGAGTTCGGAGGACCGGCGGACCAGTACGGCGACCCGGACGAGAACACGATGATGTCCGAGGCCCGGCGGCTCGGGCTCGGCTACCTCGCCTGGTCGTGGAGCGGCAACACCGACCCCGTCCTGGACCTGGCGGTCGACTTCGACCCCAACGCGCTCAGCTCGTGGGGCCGGCGCATCTTCAACGGGGCCGACGGCATCGCCCAGACCTCCCGTGAGGCGGCGGTCTTCGGAGGCTCCGGGGCCGACACGCAGGCCCCGACGGCACCGGGGGCCCCGACCGCGTCCGCCGTGTCGAGCACGTCCGTCGCGCTGAACTGGAGCGCGGCCACCGACAATGTCGGCGTCACGGGCTACGACGTCGTCCGGGTCAGCGGCGGCTCCGAGACCACCGTCGCCGCCTCCACCGCGAGCACCGTCACGGTGACCGGCCTCGCCGCCGGGACCGCGTACACGTTCGCGGTGTACGCACGCGACGCGGCGGGCAACCGCTCGGCCCGCTCGGCCACGGTGGACGTCACCACGGACGAGTCCGGCACCCCCGGCACCGGCTGCTCCGTGGGCTACCGGGTCGTCAACGAGTGGCCGGGCGGATTCCAGGGCGAGATCACCATCCGCAACACCGGTACTTCGGCCGTCAGCGGCTGGACCCTGGGCTTCGCCTTCCCCGACGGGCAGACCGTCAGCAACATGTGGGGAGGGACACCCGCGCAGAACGGCGCCTCGGTGACGGTGGCCGCCGCGTCGTACACGTCGAGGATCCCCGCCGAGGGGTCCGTCGCGGTCGGCTTCACGGCGGCGAAGGGCGCCACCAACACGGCTCCGGCCGCCTTCACCCTCAACGCCGCTTCCTGCGGAACCGGTTGATTCCTGCAGGTCGGGTGGCCCCGGGGCGGGAGCGGCCCCGGGGCCACCGAGTTGTCCTGCGCAGTCCGCTGGTCGCCGGGGCCCGCGACCGGTCGGTGCGGCGCACGAGCGACGCGGGGGAGGGGCGACTACAGGTCGACCCGTGTCTCGCCGCCGCTGCCCTTGCCGCTGTCGCCGTCACCGCGTCGGAGGACGACGTGCGCGGGCCTGAAGGGCAGGCCGCGCAGCACCGGCTCCATGACCGCGAAGAGTGCGTCGGCATCGGGTCCGTAGGCGTACAGCACGACTTCGCCCCCTCCGAACTCGTCGCCGTCGAACTCACCGACACCGGCGTCCTCGACGGCGGTCGACATCGCCCGCCCGGCCCTGTGGACCAGGGCACGCTGACCGGCGTCACCGAAACCGTCGCGCGCGAGGCGGAAGCGGGCGATGACGGCGTGCTCGTCGTCCCCTGTACCGGGGACCGTGTGCATCTCCATGCCGGACACGCTCTCACCGGGCTCTGACAACCGGGCATCCGCGGCCGGGCACGACCGCCGGGTGCGCCCGGCGGGTGAGATCGCCCCACGCCGAGGTCGGCAGCCGGCACCCCGAAAGGCCCGGCCCCGCAGTCAACTCGCCCGACCGGGCACCGACGTACGCCCGAGGCCCGTCCCGGTCGAGTCGTCGCCGATCGAGAAGGTCATCCACTCGATCCCGGGGACCGTGAACCTTCCGGAGGACGTGATCGCCGCGATCCCCTCGAACTCGCGGCGGTCCCCGCTTCCGGGACCGACACTCCAGCCCGTGCCGATCGCCCACGCGGACTCCAGCGTCGCCAGGAGCGCGTCGGCCGGGTCCGAGCGGTTCAGCGGCGACACCAGCTGGACCTCGGCGAGTCCGGGGAGCTTCCAGTAGCGCTCGTAACCGGTGATCTCCATGGGATGCCCCAGGAGGGCCTCCACGCGCCCCACCAGCCGCTCGGCCTTGTGCCGGTCGCCGACGCGCAGATGGCAACGCCAGTGCACCGACGCGAACATGGGGTACCTCCGGAGTCGGCGGAGCGGCCCGCCGTGGCGATCGAGGCCCACACCCTAGCGCCACGACCCGCGCTCGCCCGAGGCGCTGCGGGTGAGCGCGGTGGGGCCGTGTTCCTGGAACCAACCCCGGTCCCGCTGACGTGCAGATACGGGGGAGTGGTCGGGACGGTGTCCCGGACCGGGAATGGGCAGCACGGGCCGACGGATGGATGCGAGTACGCACCGCATGGACGCAATCGACGACGAAGTGGCGGAGTTCGCCCTACTGCTGGCACGTCTGAAGCAGCGGACGGACCGCAGCTACGCGGCGCTCGGCCACCGGCTGGGCATGAACGCCTCCACGCTGCACCGCTACTGCGCCGGAGAGTCCGTACCGCTGGACTTCACCCGGATCGAGCGGTTCGCCGTCCTCTGCGGAGCCACCGCCGAGGAGCGCGGCGAGTTGCACCGCCGGTGGATCCTGGCGGTCGCCGCACGGCAGCGGCCCCGCCCGTCCGACGCCGTGCGGGCAGCGGCGCCGCAGGACGCCTCGGGCACCACTTCGGGCGCCTCGGCACCGGACGCGTCGACGAGCCGGAGCGGTCCGGTGGGCGAGCCTCCGGAGCCCGCCCCGCCGGCCGAGCGGCAGCCCCGGTGCTGGCACCCCCGACGACGGCCCGCGCGATCCGTCGCGCTGGCGGCAGCGCTCGCCGTCGCGCTCGCGGGTCTCGTCACCTCCGCCGCCGGACCCCCGTCCGGCGGCGAACCGTCGGCCTCCGCCCGCACCGCGCCGCACAACTCCGCGCCGGCCGGGGACGAAGGCGGCAGACCCCTCGCCGGACCCTCCCCGAGCCACGATCCGTCGGCCTCCGCCCGTGCCGTACCCAAACCCTCGGCGTCCGACGGGCGCGACGCCGACCGCCGCGGGGAGGACGGCACCGGCGCCGGTACGGCCCCGCCGCGGACCCCGCTCACCTGGACCTCCAACTCCCAGCTCTGGCAACTCGAATGCGACCACGACTACGTCATCGCCAAGTCGCCGAAGGAGGTCCCGCCGCCGCCGGCCCCGGCGGACGCCGAGGCGTGGGCCGCCTCCCAGCAGGCGGTGCACGGGCGCACCACCGACCTTCGCGTCTCGGTCCAGGGACGCGGCTCCGCGGCGGTCGTACTGGAGGCCCTGCACGTGCGCGTGGTCAACCGCACCACCCCCGCCGTCCGCCGGGGCATCGCCTACTCCACGTACGAGGGCTGCGGCGCCCCCCTCGTCCCCCGCCACTTCGCCGTGGACCTCGACGCGCGCCGGACCCTGGCCCGTTCGGTGGCCGGCAACGACCCGGGGCGGGCGGACACCGCGGTCGACTTCCCCTACCGGGTGTCCCTGAGCGAGCCGGAGGTACTGCTGGTCTCCGCGCGCACCGAGTCCTGCACCTGCGACTGGTACCTCGAACTCGACTGGTCCTCGCAGGGCCGGACCGGCACGGTGCGCATCGACGACCACGGCCGCCCGTTCCGCACCACGAGCATCGAAGGGCTGCCGCACTACTGGTACCGCGACCCCCGCGGCTGGATCCCCATGACCGCGAACTCCGACAACGCGGCGGAATCCGACGAGGGTTGACGCACCGAGGAGCCGTACCGCCGACGGCCGCCCGGCAGGGTCCCGATACGGCCGCGTCACTTCGACATGATGAAGTCCAGTGCGTAGCCGGGAGCGGTCGTCCAGTAGGTGACCCGCTGGAAGTCGTTGGCGTACAACGTCTCGACGGGCATGGGGACGTCGATCGGCCCGCCCGCGTTGCTGCCGGGCCTGCGGCCCTGGAGGGTGAGGGTGATGCTCTTCGCCTCGTACTCGTCCATGGGCCCGTTGACGAGCAGACCGGCGTAGGCCTCCTCACCCGGGGCGAGGGTGACGGGCACCCCCGGGTCCGGGTCGCTCTCCTCGATCACGGGGGCCGTGGTGCGGCCGTCGCCGAGCCGCACGAGGGGGTAGCGGTAGAGCTTGCACTTCTTGTCGCCGGCGTTCTGGACGGTGAGGAGGAGGTGCCTGGCGTCCACGCTGTCCGCGGGCTCCTTCACGGCGGACACACCGAGGACCTCCTGGGTGCAGGCGGGGACGGCGGCCGTCGAGCCGGCCGTCCTCGGTGAGGTGGCTGCCGCCTTCGGTGCGGTCCTGGTCGCCTGCGGTGCCGTCGCGGATGCCTTCGGTGCGGTGGTGGTCGCCCGCGGTGCCGTGCCGGCCGCCTGCGGTGCGGTGGTGGTCGCTCGCGGTGTCGTGCCGGACTGCGGTTCGGTGCTGGACGCCTGCGCCGAGACACCGCATCCGAGAGCCAGGAGGATGCCCGCGGACAGGGCCGCACGGCTGCTCACAAGGGACTTCACGTTCATCCGGGTGTTCCTTCTCTGATCGGTACGAGGTCGTGCGCACCGGCGCTTCGGCCCCGCTGAGCGAGGCGTGTGCCGGGCCGGTCGTGGCCCTGCCGGGGCGTTCGGCCGTCTCAGCCGGTGCGACAGCCACAGCTTCTGACGCCTCGTCGGCACGGGACAAGACGCATCGGCCAACCTGCAACGATGGAACATCCCACCCCCGGCGACCTGCGGAAACAGGGAAGCCTGGGATGCGTTTCGGGATGACTTCGAGTTGACTCCGGGGGTGGCACCGGGACGACTTCGGGAGGGGAGGCGCCCGAGGCCGGGACTCCGTACCTCCGGGCCCCCGGGTTTCCGGCTTCCGGACCACTCACGGTCGCGGACGGTTCAGGAGCTCTCCGGAGCCGTTCGGGAATCGATGCGCCGGCGTGCCTCCTCGCGCGACGCCGCCCACTTCCTGCTGATCTCCACCGGGCGTTGGTGGCCGCACTCGACGACATCGCCGGCGGCGTCGGTGACCTCGGCGTAGCAGTCGCCGGCCTCGATCCAGACGGCGATGTTCTCGATGCCGGCCGCCCGGTCCTCCTCGTCGGTCCACAGATCGACGGAGAAGGCCAGGTCGTCGCCGCGGTAGTCGGACCGGACGCGGAGCCTCTCGCCCGGCTTCAACCACCGGTCCTCCCCCAGCGGTTCGAGCCACAGCGTGAGCCATCCGGTGGAGTCGTTGCGCACATCCATGACCGCCATGGCCGCACTCTACGTATCCGTGACGCCGCCGCACGACGGCGGCCCCGGAGGCAACCGTCGACGTCCGGAGGACGGCCGGGAACGCCACGAGGCCGTCCCCGCGTTCCGGTACGGCGTCCCGGTACCGCGTCCCAGGCAGTGCACGTTCGCGCAGGTCGGAGCGGGTGGGACGGTTGCGTCGTTGCGGGTCGACCGGGGTTGGTTGCGACGGGTTCCCGGTGCGCTCGAAGCTGTGGGTGTCGCACCGGCCGGGGCGGGACCGGGGCCCCGGCCGCACCTGGTGACGACTCCACCCCCCCACCTGCGTACCGGGCATCCCTGTGCCCGAGTGCCCGACGCAAGTACGTCCTGCGCCGTCCTGCGCCGTCCTGCACCGCCCTTCGGCGGCCTCAGGCGTCCTCCAAGAAAGAAGACACGACATGAGCAGCAACACCCACGCACGCCGTCGTCCGGGTCGCCGGGCGGCCGTCGCCGCCGGTCTCCTCCTGGCCGTCGGTCTCAGCGTGTCGACACAGGCACTGGCACAGGCCGCCGTCCCGGCCCCCGGCAAGGCGTACGCGAAGGCGGCCGCCGCGCCCCGGTCGGTCAGCGGCTTCAACGGCGACCCGGTGACCCGGGTGGCCGACTTCTACGGCGCGTACGTGGACGCGAAGGACGCCGCCGAGGGCCCGGACACCGCACTCGCCAAGGCGCTGCGTGCGCGCTACCTGACGCCGGCTTTCGCCAAGCGGCTGGCGCTGTGGGAGAGGGCGAACGGGGCGGACGGTGTCCTGCGCGCCCAGAACGTCCCGGTGCGGTGGACGGTGAGCGAGGGCGGCAACGGCCTGGAGGTCGTCGTCACACTGACCTTCGGCGGCGGGGAGTCGCCGACGGTGAGGACCGACCTCGTCGTGGAACTGGAGCCGGTGTCGGGCGACGTCACGGACATCCGCACCGCCAGCGCCGGCTGAGGACGCCGCCGCTCCAGCCTGCGCTCCACCGGTCCGCCCGCTCCACCCGGTCTGCCCGTTGCGTCCGGTCCGCTCCCGGCTTCGTCCGGGGGCGGACCGGGCAGCGGCCCTGCGGCCCTGCGGCCCTGCGGCCCTGCGGCTCAGCGAACAGCACCGGCACCCCGGAATCCGGGTGGGGCACCGGGTGTGAGTAGCCCTGTGGTCTTGTGGTTCTGCCATTGAGTACGGGTACTCATGATCGAGTGTTTCCCCGCGGTCCAGTGTGGTCGTCAACAGCCGGACCGATCCGAAGGAAGCCCGATGCCCAGCACTTCCCAACCGCACCGTCTGCGTCGACTTGCTGTGCTCGCCCGGGACAGTTGGCTCGCGCGGAGCTACCTGGTCGTCTTCGGTGTCTCCCTCGTGGCCATGTTCCTCTTCCCGGACAGCCCCTTCGCCGCGGTGCCGCTGCTGCTGACGGCACCCCTGTGCACCGTGGCGCTGTTCCTCCCCCTCGATCCCGGGTCCACCGTGGAGGGTGCGGCCGACTTCCTCGCTCTCGGCGCGGTGGGCCTGTGGCTCGCGGTGTGCGCGCTGGTGAACGCCTGCGTACTCGGCGCCGTCACCACCCGCCCGGCCACACCCCGGACGCCCGCCGCATCCGCATCCCGACCGGGCACGGAGACCCCTCCGAGACGGGTGATGGCCGAGCAGGACGGCCCGCGCGGGCTTCGGGGCGTGCTGGCGCCGGCGCTGGACAACTGGCTCGCGCGCGGCTACCTCGCCGTGGTCGCCGCAGCGCTGGGGTTCTTCCTGTACGCCGCGTATGTGCAGCAGGACGCGGGATTCGCCGCGATCTGGCCGGTCATGGCCACGGCGCCGTTCAGCCCTCTCGCCCTGCTGCTCGCGGGACCCGCGGAGTACTACTCCGCCCTTCCCTGGCTGGGCTCCCTGATCCTGCTCATCGGAGTCACCCTGTCCGGCCTGATCAACGCAGTCCTGCTCGGCCGCCTCGCCCGCCGACTGCACGGCAGCGAACCGCGTCCGGCCATGGGCTGACGGCGCGACGAGAGGCGGACGCCGGTGGCGTCGCGGCACGCGTGAGGCACGGCCGCGGTCACGGCGAAGGGCCGGTCCCGGAGGATCAACCCTCCGGGACCGGCCCATAACGGTGTGCCCCGAGCGGGACTCGAACCGGCGACGCCCGCTTCGGGGTGCACGGGAGTGGCACGGCCGGGACCATACGAAAGGGCCAGTTCGAGAGGATCGCCCCTCTGAACTGGCCCTTGGCCGTGTGCCCCCGGCAGGATTCGAACCTGCGACACCCGCTTTAGGAGTTCGATCTACACCCGCCCCTGGGGCCGTCGACGGCTGGTCCGACGGTCGTCCGGGGGCGCTGCTGTTCGCCGCTGTCCGGCCCTGTTGATGTCAGAGTTGGATGTCAGCGAAACAGTTTCGGAACTGTGCAGACCTCCAACGGATCGTCCGGCCGGTCCGCGCACCGCCACAACGCCCAGCAGGTCCGTCGGCCGTCGTCCTCTCGCTTGGAGAGCACCAGACTGCCTGACTTCATAGGCTGGTGGCACTCTGGACAGGCCGGAGCGCCGTTGATCATGAGACGCACCCTAACTGAGTGATTTCTTCGTCCCGAAGTTACTTGGAAGCGTACTCGGCTTTGATCCCGCGTCCCCTCACCTGAGCTGATGGGCCACTTTTGATGAATACGTTCTGCGCTGATTCGGGACGTTTTGGAGCATCACATTACTTTCCCGTGCGCAATGATTACTTGTTCAGCGCAAAAGCGCACAAGAGGAATTTCTTTGGAAAGTTCATCGTCATCGATGAAAGGAGAATATTTCGGCCGAGCGCCGTCCTTGGCGTGGACTAGAGAGTTTCGCGTCTGGTAGATGCGCTTTGCCAGGGCGGCCTTCATTTCAGTTTCTCGGCTGGCTTCGAGATCCACAGTAACATTCTCCGAGAATGATGGAGAATTCTCCTTATAGTAGTCAATCAAGCTTGCATCGTGTGTCCTCAAGTCATCGAGTAGGCGGTCAGTTTCGACAAATTTCTCCAATGTCAATGCTAGTGCGCGCTGCTCGTCAACGCCGCCTTCATCGCGCACTTTTCGCTGATTAGAGGTGACTAGCTTAATCACGCCTTGAATATCTTTTGTGCGTTTCAGTGAAAAGGCCGGATCTGCGATCTTCCTCCGCACCTGCTCGGCGAAGTCATCATTAAAAACCTTCTCGAAGAAATGTTCGGCAATGTGATAGTACGAAAGATATTGCAGCATGGGGCTTTCGGCCGAAACGGCTAGCTGGTAGTGATGTACCAAGTCCGAGTTGTAGGTCATTCTCGGTGCATCCATTGCGGCTTCTTGAGCTCGTCCGCGTCTGCGTACTCGCCCTGCACCCGTCAGGTGATCCGCGTTCGGTGCTACCCGGAATGAGAGGTCGTAGTTGAAGGCGAGCTGAAACAGGAATGCCTCCGCTACGTCTTTGAAATCTGGTCGTGCCTGTGTTGACTCAATTCGGAGAGTCATGAACGGCATTGCCTCGGAGACTGCTTGAGTGAGAGAGAACTCATCAGCGGATGTATTGGCTTCGTAGAATCCATAGCTTGTCCTATTGCGCAGCCTCCGGCGGGCCGTCTGGATGTAGAGTGCACCCCTCCGTGGTGGTGCATCGTTATCGTTGAGGAGGAGGTTGAGGGAGAACTCGAGGGACGGATCTCCGATGGAATACCGTAGGCCGGTATCGTTGGATGAGGTCAACTCTTCCAGATCGCGGGGAAGAATGCCTGCTGGTCCAATTGAGCTATTCCTTACGATCAAAAGCTCGCAACGGTTAGGCCATTTGATCTGGGCGCAATTGTCTCTTGATGCCCCGTTGAGACCGCTTACTGCCGCCCGTAGATCTGAAATATCAAACCGCGTCGCCTGAGTTTTCGAATCGACTTGAATCGGTGTTTCTAGAATTAGGTGATTTTCCGTCCATGCGTCGATGGCGACGACTCTCTTGAGGGCGTTAATAGCCTCCTCTTGAGTGATTTCAGTCATTGGCGCTCCGTTGATTCGTCTGCGGCTGGCGGGTACGACAAGTCACTTATATCCGAGACTTGCCACCGAGGGAATCGTTTTGAGGAATCTCAGGTCAGCCGAGGGGGTTGACCGTTCGCCACCCCAAGACCTTGACCCGGAAGGTGGGGACAAGCGTGGAGCCCTCGGTCACGACGTACCGCTCCTCCGGCATCAACTGGCTGCATGCTTTGAGCATTGCAAGGGTGCCGGTCGGGTTGAGCGGGGCGGAGGCAGGAGTCCAGTCCAGACTGCGGGCGTACCAGTGCCCACACGTCTACCAAGTGACATGACCCAGACTGCGCCGCGCCTCCTGGCTGCCGAACTATGGGCGGGACGGCCGCTGAGGTCTGCTCGGCTGGTCAGACGGTCACGCGGGACTGTTGACGGTTGGGTCCGGTCGCGATGGTTGCTGTACCTCGCTGCTATACGGCAGAGAAGGCGTCAGATACAACTGCGCCATGACGACTCAACCGACACGGCCGATGTGGTGGTCCGAGGTGGCAGTCTTGCTTGCCGTGACCGGCGCGACCCTCGTGGCGATCGCGTTCCTGGTGTCGTTGGCAAACAGAGGCGGTGACGTGACCTTCGCCGGCGTGCTGTCAATTCTGTCGACCGTGGTGTCCATCGGCGTCGGCAGGTTCGGGATGTTCGGTTCAGGGCGTGGGGGCTGCGTCGGCAAGCCGTGTCCTGTACACGGTCTTGAAAACCGTCGTGGCGCGAGTCACCGTGGGTTCAAATCCCACACCCACCGCAGGTGAATGGCCCCTGACCGGGCGAATCGGTCGGGGGCTCCCTCCTTCCCCGCTCGCTGCGAGCGACCGTGGTTCCCCGCGATTCCCTGCCTGATCGGGCACGGAAGGGGCACGGTTCTTCCGTGCATGAGCATGATCAGGCAGGGGGATCGCATACTGGCGTCATGCTCTCGCCACAGCGGTTCCGAGATGCCCGGCACACGAAGTACCACTTCATTGATCATGTGCTCGTGAGCTGTCCGAAGTGCGCTGGGATTGCGCACGTTGCCCCGGTGGCGTCGGCGGCTGAGGACGAGGTTCCTTCCGTGTTCGCGCGCCGCCGTCTCGTCTGTAGGGCGTGCGGTCTGTCACGAGAGGCTGCTGGGGGAGGGTTCCGCCTCTTCCGAGGGCGAGGCGAAGCGACAGATCCTTACTTTGGTCTGCCGTTGTGGTTGCAGACAGAGGTGCGACACGGCTGGCTGTGGGCCTACAACCCGGAACACCTGGAACTGATCCGGAAGTTCGTACAGGCACCGTTGCGTGAGCGAGCCCCATGGGATGCGCAAGTAAAAAAGATGACGCTCGTCGCGCGGCTACCAACCTGGATCAAGAGCGCGAAGAACAGAGATGAGGTTCTGCGCGCCATCGATCGGATCCGGGCGTCCCTCGCCTGACCAGCTCAACCACGCACCTACCCCAGCTCCCATCCCGTCCGCCGTCGACCCACACACCGTGGAGCGGGCGTGGTTCAGGGCGTCAAGGTGGAGCGCGCCACTGTACGAACGACCTTGACGCCCTGGGCCGCGACTGCTCGGCTCTGCCTGGGTCGACGGTGGACGGGATGGGAGCCCACCACGCTCGCCACGATGTGCCCGCGGCCGGGGACGGCGCCCCCTCCATCCCGGTGCCGGCCGATCCCCCGCCGGAGGCATCGTCGTGACCGTGGGCCATGAACGTCGGGTTCTCGACTCATGACCTCCGGGCCTATCCACCTGTGGGCGGGCGTCGGCGCAGCCGGGGCGGAGCGGGCCGAAGGCAGGAGCGGCGCCCCGAGCGGAGCCGGGAGCCCGCCCGGCGGAGCGGAGCGCAGCCGGGGCTTGATGAAGTAGAGAAAGTTCTATCCCTTGAAGCCTCAAGGCCGGCCCAACTGGTGCCTGACGGTGCGCCTAGGGGCTACCCCGCAACGGCTTCAGCGTCAGTCGATGATGGGCCCAGCCGCCGACCAGCGCTGGCCGCGGGGCCTCTGATGTCCAGACTCCAGGTGATTGCCGCTCGCATCGAGGACTGCGTAGTCGCCCACGATCTTGTGCGGATCACCATCCTCGTAGAGCCACACAGTGACGCAGCCCTTCGAGATAGAGGTGTCGAACCAGACGTCGATCCCCTCCACCTCAGAACGGACCGTGAGCGCCTCCCCCGGCTTCATCCAGTAGTCCTCGCAATACGGTTCGATGAAGAGGCAGAGGTCGATGTCGCCCTCGTTCGTCACCGGCAGGCTGTTCTTCACGCGTGCTCTGAGAGCAGACGCCTACCGTCGTGGCTCCGCACGTGAGGCCCGTTGCCGTCCAAGGCGTCCAGGAGTCGGATCGCGAAGACCTCGGCCATGCGCTCGCTGATCTCTTCGGGCGTGAGCCAGTCGACCGCGGTTGATTCGCTGGACGTGCGTTCCGTGCCCCCGGAGGGCTTGCAGCGGAAGACCAGGGCGACGATGCCCCGGGTGGTGTTCTTGTAGACCCCGGTGAGCTGGTCCACCTCGACGTGAATGCCCGTCTCCTCGAAGACCTCGCGGGCCACGCCGGCCTCGGGGGTCTCGTCGAGTTCGAGTACGCCGCCGGGAAGTTCCCAAGTGCCGTTGTCCGCGCGGCGGATCGCCAGGAGTCGGCCGTCCTCGCCGATGACCACTCCGGCCACGGACACGGAGTGGAGCGGCGTTGACTCGCCTTCCTGGGCACTGTTACTCATGTGCAGGAGCATAGGAGGAAGAGAAGGACTATGGGAACAGCAGTAGGAGGTGAGCGGTCCGTACCTCGCTACGTACAGATCGCCGACGAAATCGTGCAGCAGATCCGGGCCGGTGTCCTGGCGCCAGGCGACATGGTGCCCAGTGAGTCCGAGCTGGTCGACCGCTATGGCGTGTCAGGCGGCACGATCCGTAAGGCCATGGTCGAGGTGCGTGCGAGCGGGCTGGTCGAGACACGGCACGGCAAGGGCTCGATCGTGAAGGACCGACCGCCGGTGCGCCATCGGTCCTCCGACCGCTTCCGGCGCTCCCTCCGGCAGGGTGGCAAGGCCGCCTATCTCGCCGAGTCCGCGCAGTCCGGCGCCACGGCCAAGGTGAGCGTCCTCTACATCGGCCCAATGGAGGCCCCGGAGGATGCCGCGGAGCGGTTGGGCGTCCCCGCCGGCACTCAGGTGCTCGCCCGGCGACGGCTCTACTTCCGCAACGGCACGCCCGTCGAGACGGCGACGTCGTATCTCCCGTGGGACGTTGTGAAGGACATTCCCGAGCTGTTCGCCGAGAACCCCGGCGGTGGCGGCATCTACGCCCGACTCGAAGACCACGGGCACGAGTTCGAGGAGTTCGTCGAGACCCTGCAAGGGCGGCCGGCCTCAAAGGCGGAGTCCTCGGAGCTGGCTCTCAGCCCCGGCGCCCCGGTCATCCACCTGATCCGTGAGGCCCGTACGACCGAGGGCCGCGTGGTCGAGGTCTGCGACACGCTCATGGCCGCTGACCAGTTCGTTTTCGAGTATCGAATCCCAGCCGTCGACTGACGCGTCCTCAACTCCCCACAGCCCGTCGCGAGTTCTTCATCGCGGCGGGTTGACTCATGCATAGGAGTCATGCACTCTTCTTCATGTCACTCATGTACATGAGTGACGGAGTCCAGCCTCTATAGAGGAGTGAATCGCTGTGCGTCAGATTCCCGTCGACACCACGAACGCGACCGTGATGGTCGCCAAGGCTCCGCAGCCGAAGGTCAAGGACCGCCGAACCGGTGAGATCGCCCTCGACAAGGACGGCGTCACCCTGATGACGGTGGAGGTCATGTTCTCCACGCCGGACGAGGTGGAGATCCTCAAGCTCACCGTTCCGGCGCCGGGCGTCTCCGAGGACCTGGCCATGGGCACTCCCGTCGCGCTGACGGGCCTGGTCGCCTCGGCGTGGGAGAACGAGTTCAACGGCCAGAAGCGGCACGGGATCGCCTTCCGCGCGGTCGCCGTCACCTCGGTCGCCGCCGCTGGCTCGGCGTCCAAGGCGGCCTGATCATGAAGGTCTTAACCGTCGCGCTGGTGCTGGTCGTCGCTGCCGCAGTGATCCTGCGGTGGCGGCGCCCCGCCTGGTACTGGCTGGCCTTCGGCGCCGCCTTCGCCATCGGGCGGGTGCTGGTCAACTACACCTCGGTGATGGACGCGTGCAGGCTGACCGTCCCGCCCTCGCGCTGGCGCCTGGCCCTCGCCCGCATCGCCAACCGGCCCGTTCCGGAGTCCCGCGCCCCGCGCATCCTGCGTCTGCGCCCCACCAGGACCGGCCTGGTCCTCCGTCTCAAACTCCGCCCCGGACAGGACGCTTTCGACGTCTCAGCCGCCACGGACCGGCTGCGCCACTCCTTCGCCATGTACGGCGTGACCTCACGTGAGCTGCGCTCGGGTGTGGTCGAGGTGCGGATGACGGGCTACGACGTCCTCAAGCGGGTTCACATGCCTGCCAGGACCGATCCGGCGCCGATGCGCGTCCCGGTCGCCCTGCGTGAGGACGGGTCCGTGCACTACCGCGACTACCGAGCCGTCCCGCACGGTCTGATCCTCGGGGCCACGGAGTCCGGGAAGTCCGTCTTCCAGCGCAACCTGGTCGTCGGGCTGGCCCCTCTGGACGTCGCGCTGGTCGGCATCGACTGCAAACAGGGCGTCGAACTCTTTCCGCTGGCCCGCCGGTTCTCCGCGCTCGCCGACAACCCGGACGCCGCCCTCGACCTCCTCGAAGCCCTCGTCATTCACATGGGAGACGTCTACCAACTGATCCGGGCTGAGCAGCGGATCACGGTGAACGTCCCGGACGCGGAGATCGCCTCGGACATCTGGGACCTCCCCGACCACCTGCGCCCGGTCCCGATCGTGGTCCTGGTGGACGAGGTCGCCGAACTGGCCCTGTTCGCGTCCAAGGACGAGGAGAAGCGCCGGGACCGCATCATCACCGCCCTGGTCCGCCTCGCCCAGCTCGGCCGTGCCGCCGGCATCTACCTGGAGATCTGCGGGCAGCGCTTCGGCTCCGAACTCGGCAAGGGCATCACGATGCTGCGGGCCCAGCTCACCGGCCGCACCGCCCACCGCGTCAACGACGAATCCTCCGCCAACATGGCCTTCGGCGACATCGCCCCCGACGCTGTCCTCGCCGCCATCCAGATCCCCACCGAAGCCCCCGGCATCGCCGTGACCGGCGACTCCTCCGGCGGCTGGGCCCGTATCCGCGCCCCGCACACCTCACTGCGCCAAGCCGTGAACATCTGCAACCGGTACGCCGACCGCACCCCGGACGTCCCCGCACTCGCGCCCTTCCGGCCCGTCGTCGGGTCCCTGGTCCCGGCCTCCGAGCCGCTCGCCAAGACCGCTCCCGTGACCGCCTGACACCTCCCGCTCCTCGGCCGGCGTGACCGTCTCGCGCCAGGTCCCTACCCCCTCCATGCCTGAAGGGAGACCGATCCCCATGTGCGAACACATCGAGGACTTCCACCGCACCGTGCTGATGCTCGGAGCACTGGCCCTCTACGCGGACATGCCCGGTGCCGACGACGCGTTCATCGACACCATCGGCCCGTGCCTGGCCGCATCGCTGCCCGAGCCGCCGCCCGGCATGTTCCCGCCGGGCTACGACCCCGCCGGCGGCCCCGACTTCCCCGGTAGGGCGTGATGGCTCGCCCTGCGTTCCGCGTCGACGCCGTCCTCGTCCAGGCCGTCATCGCCGGTGCCCTGTCCTTCGCCCATCTCCACGACCTGGCCGATGCCGCCGGGCAGGACGGCTGGAAGGCCTGGGCCTACCCGATCAGCGTCGACCTGCTCCTCGTCGCTGCCTGGCGTCGGCTCCGCTCGGACGGTCCGTCGCGGCTGGCCTGGTGCTGGTTCCTCATCGCCCTGGTGGCCTCGCTCGGCGCGAACGTCGCCACCGCCGGGTTCCTCGACCTCGCTCATCCCCCGGCCTGGCTGCAATTCGGCATCGCCGGATGGCCCGCGCTCGCCTTCCTCGGCGGCACCCTCCTCGCCCACTCCCACCCGTCCGAGGATCCCGAGCCCCTTCGGCCGGCACCCGCATCACCGGTTCCGGCGCCGGAAGTGGAGCAGGAATCCGCCCCCGCCCCGGAGCCCGAACCGGCTCCTCTCCCCGCGGTCGAGGACACCCCGGCGCTCGCCCCCGCTGCCCCGGCTTCACCGCCTCCGCCTGTCCCGGCCGCGCTGGTCGACCACGCCCGCAAGCTCGCCGCCGACCACCACACCCGCACCGGATCCCCGATCGACACCGAGACCCTGCGCGCACGCCTCGGCGTCCCGCCCCAGCTCGCCGACGCCATCGCCGCCCAACTGGCCTGACCTGAGAGGAGAACCGCCATGCCTGCCCGTGACAACTTCCACTCCCTGATGCGGATCGGCCCCGTGCAGATCGGCACCCACCGCGACCGCCACGGCCACACCAAGCACGCCGCCGTGTGCACCAACGACCACTGCGGCTGGTCCGCCGACTACTCCAGCCAGACCGCCGCCCAGCTCGCCGCCCGCACCCACCGCTGCCCCGCCCGCTGAGGAGACACCCGTGCAGGTTCCGCTCTGGCTCGCCCTGATCGTCGTCGGCTCGCTCGGCGTCAAGCTCATCCGCCCGCCCTGGTGGCTCGTCGCCGTCCTCCTCCTCGGCGGCTACCTCCTCGCCGACAGCCTGCTGGCCCCCGTCATCGACACCGCCGTCAAGTAGCAGCACTCGAAAGGAGATCCACCATGTTCCGCCCCAAGGTCCCGACCATGCCCCAGCCCACCGGCCAGCTCGCCCCGCCCGCCGCCGTCGAGCCGACCACCATCATCCAGGCCGCCCCCGCCTCCACGCCGGCGCCGACATCGGCCCGGCCGACTGTCCAGCTCACCCCCGGCGCCGTGATCGCCCCCGTCGGTGGAGGGACGGCCGTGGTCCTGGTCGTCGGCACCGTCCTGGTCTCCATGCTCCTCGCCATCGCCATCACGGGTGCGTCCGTCGCCATCTGCGCGCTGGTCATCCGCTCGCTGATCACCTCCGAGAACAGGCGCCGCTGACCGGCCTCCGGACGGCGCCACAAGCCGCCAAGCATCGCCGCCGTCCGGACGGCCCACGCACCCCTTCCAACCGCCGCAGAAGGAGAACCGTGGACACCCAAGCGCTCGCCGCCGTCCTGCCGTTAGTCGGCTGGGCCACCCACTCCGGGCTCCTCGCCCACCGCCTCGCCGCCGCCCGCCGCGACCCGCTCACCGGCCTGCACACCCGAGCCGGATGGACCGCCCACACCATCCGCTTCATCCGCCGGCACTCGGACGCACTCGTCGTCCTGGTCGACCTGGACGGCTTCAAGACCCTCAACGACTCCTACGGCCACGCCGCCGGGGACTCCGCCCTCGCCGCGACTGGTGCCCGCCTCGCCAACTGGTGCGGGCGGCACGGCATCGCTGGACGGCTCGGAGGTGACGAGTTCGTCGCCGTCGTCGATCCCCTCGCCGGGCCCCAGCTGGGGGACCTGAGCCGCGATCTGCACCGGCCCTTCCTCCACGCCGGGCAGAAGCTGCCGCTGGCCGCCTCGTTGGGCTCGTGCCGCCTTGCCGACCTGCCCACCCGAACGCTCCCCGCCGCCCTGGCGGCTGCCGATGCCGCCATGTACGCGGCCAAGGGACGCGCCACCCGCCGCGGGCAACGCCCCGCCTCCGCCTGACCGGCCTCCGGGCGACGCACAAGCCGCCAAGCATCGCCGCCGCCCGGACGGTCCGGCCCCTTCCAACCGCAATCGAAAGGAACTCCCAGCATGACTCACCGCACCCGAGCCCGGTCCCGGATCTGCCCCGACTGCGACGGCTTCGCCTCCGCCGCCGTCACCCTCGGCGGCCGCGACCGTCGTGGACACCTGCGGACCATCACCGCCCACTGCCCGGCCTGCCACGGCACCGGCACCACCGCCCGCCCCGCCGCGCGACAGGCGGTGAGCGTCTGATGCCCCGCAACTGGAGCCGAGGAGTCGACCGCATTCCGCCGGACCCGATCGACGGCGACTACGACCGCCTGAAGAAGATCGTCAGGGCACACAACCTGCACGACAAGGACCGGACCGCGCAGGCCATCCGCGCCGGCCGCTCCTCCAACGAGGCGTCCAGCAGCAACGCCAGCACCCCTCAGAAGCGGGGATGGCGCCGTTGAACCTCGCAACTCAGCTCGACCCGGTCACCCTCGGCGACCTGCTGAGGGTGGCTTCGGCCGACGACTTCGACCGCTGGCACGAGCAGATCCGCCGCACCGGCGGCTGCGCCGACCCCATCCACCTCACCGGCTGGACCCTCAGCAAAGACAAGACAACCGGCGAGACTCTCCACCACTACTCCACCGAATCCGAGCCCGGCGGACGGCTCCGGCTCGCATGCGGCAACCGCCGGGCCTCCCGCTGCCCCTCCTGCGCCTGGACGTACGCGGGCGACACCTACCACCTGATCCGCGCGGGCCTGGCGGGCGACGATCGCCGCGACATCCCCTCCACCGTCCGCGATCACCCCAGGGTCTTCGCCACGCTCACCGCCCCGTCCTTCGGCCCCGTCCACAACCGCCCCGACCGAGGCATCTGCCGCTGCGGCACCCGCCACCCCGCCGACGACCCCACCCTCGGAACGGCACTCGACCCGGCCACCTACGACTACTCGGGAGCGGTCCTCTTCAACAACCATGCGGGCGACCTCTGGCAGCGCTTCACCACTCGACTCCGCCGCGAGATCGCCGCCCGTGCCGGCCTCACCCGGAGTGAACTGCCCGCCCACGTGCGGGTGTCGTACGGCAAGGTCGCCGAGTTCCAAAAGCGCGGCGCGCTGCACTTCCACGCCGTGATCCGCCTCGACGGACCGGACGGACCGGACACCCCGCCACCCTCTTGGGCAAGCGCCAGCCTTCTCACCGACGCGATCCACGCCGCCGCGGCGCACTCCTACACCTCGGTCTCCGTCCCGGCTGTCCAGGACGAACCCGCCCGCACCTTCCGATGGGGAACGCAGCTCGACGTGCGCCCCGTGAAGGCGTTCGGGGACGCCTCCGACATCACCGAGCAGGCCGTCGCCTCCTACGTCGCCAAGTACGCGACCAAGGCGGCAGAGAACACCGGCAGCCTCGACCGGCGCATCGGCGAACTCTCCGAACTCGACCGCCACCAGATCCCCGACCACACCCGCCGCCTCATCGAGGCGTGCAAGCACCTCGATCCGCTCTACCCCGACCGGCGCCTGTGGGCTTGGGCTCACATGCTCGGCTTTCGCGGCCACTTCTCCTCCAAGTCGCGCCGCTACTCCACCACCCTCGGCGAACTCCGCCAGGCCCGCGCCGACTTCCGTGCCACGCAGGAACGCGTAGCCCTCGGCCTCGAGGACCGAGAGCCGGACACCGTCCTCGTCCTGGCCGACTGGCAGTACGCCGGCCACGGCCACACCCCCGGCGAATCGGCCCTCGCCGCCACCATCGCCCGCGACCTCCAGCACAACCGCGAGACCGCCCGCGAAGCCCTACGCGACCAACTCGCCCCGGAAGGAGCTGCAGCATGACCACCGCCACCACTGAGCTGCTGACCGTGCCCGACGTCATGGCACGGCTCAAGCTCGGACGCTCGAAGGTCTACGACCTGATCCGCTCGCACCGCCTGATATCGATAAAGATCGATGGCGTGCGCCGTATCCCCGCCGACGCTGTACGGGACTTCATCCTCGGCCAGATCGAGGAGGCCGCCTGATGGCCGGACAGCGCAAGCGCAACCCCAACGGGGCGGGCACGATCACCAAGCGCAAGGACGGACGCTTTCAGTGCGCCGTCTACGTCCTCCAACCGGACGGCACTCGGGCCCGCAAGTTCGCCTACGGCAAGACGTGGGCAGAGTGCGACACCAAACGGCGTGAGCTGCTCGCCAAGGTTGACCAGGGCGTGCCCGTGCCCACCCGGTCGGCCAAGCTCTCGGAGTGGCTGCCGTACTGGCTGGAGAACGTGATCAGGCCCCGGCGGAAGCTCAGCACGTACGACAAGTACGAGGCGCACGTTCGGCTCTACCTCGTGCCGCTGCTCGGTTCGAAGCGGCTCGAATCCTTCGGAGTCGCGGACGTCCGTCGCTTTCTCGTTCGGATGGAGAAGGAGACCACCGCGGCAACGGCCAAGGAGTCTCACCGCGTGCTGCGTTCCGCTCTGTCCTCGGCCTGCCGCGAGGAGCTGATCGCACGTAACGTCGCCAAGCTCGTAGAGCCGCCGCGCACGGACAACAGGGAGTTGAACCCCTGGACGCTGGACGAGACGCTGGACTTCCTTGCGGTCTCCCGCCGAGATCCGCTCTACGCGGCCTTCGTGCTCGCCATCGCCATGGGGCTCCGGCGGGGCGAGATCATCGGCCTCCGGTGGTCGGACCTCGATCTCGACAACCGGGTCCTCTACGTCCGGCAGCAGACCCAGCGCCGTCGCGGCGTCCTCTACGACGACGATCCCAAGAGCCGCCGTCGCCGGGTCGTCCCGTTGCCCGCTCTCTGCATCGCCCCGTTGCGCTGGCACCGGATGCGGCAGTCGGCGGCACAGAGCAGGGCGGGGGAGCAGTGGCACGAGTCGGGCTACGTCTTCACCACCCGCACCGGCCGCCAGGTCGAGCCACGGAACGTCTACCGCTCCTTCACCCGAGTCGCCGAGTCCGCCGGCCTTCGCGTGATCCGGCTGCATGACGCTCGGCACGGCACCGCCACCCTGCTCACGGCCGCTGGAGTCGCGCCCCGCGTCGTGATGGAGATCCTTGGGCACTCACAGATCAGCATCACCATGGACGTGTACACGCACGTCGTGCAGGACACCCAGCGCGAGGCCATGAGCCACATGGATCGGCTGCTCAGGAAACGGCGGCCCGGTCGTGAATAACCGCCCGCGTTGATGTCAGAAGTAGATGTCAAAGGCCCCGGACCATGATCGGTCCGGGGCCTTTTCCCATGTGCCCCCGGCAGGATTCGAACCTGCGACACCCGCTTTAGGAGAGCGGTGCTCTATCCCCTGAGCTACGAAGGCAGTGCCTTGAGCGTGCCGGCCGGGTGTTGCGGTCGTGCCGGGGTTCCCGCGGCATGACGCAGCCCCTGCCAGGTTGCTCGATCCACAGGGTACCGGATCGGTGGTGGGCCGGTGGTGGGCCGGGCCCAGCCGTGTGCACGTGCCGCACGCGGGCGCTCCACGGGACCCCGCCCCACCCCTCCCGGACCTGGTTGCCCCGCAGCCCGACGCAAGGAGAGTCGGCTCACCGCGACCCGCGCCCCCACCCGCAGCGCGCAGCCCGCCCCGATCCACGGAAGGCCGGCCCACCACGCCCCCACCCGCACCCGGAACCCCCATCCGGAAGCCCCACCCCACTCCCGGACCCCCGGCGTCAGCGCCAGTCCGGGGCGCCCGGGGCCGGTGCCAGAACGCCCTCGATCTTCGCGCGTACCTCCCGCATCACGGCGACGACCCGTTCCTCGTGGGCCGCGTCGAGGCGGGTCACCGGGACCGAGCAGCTGATGGCGTCCGTGGCCGGGCTGCCGTACCGCAGGGCGAATCCGAAGCCCGCCACGCCGGTCACCGTCTCCTCGCGGTCGATGGAGTAGCCGCGCGCACGTACGTCCGCGAGGTCCGCGATCAGCGTGGCGCGCCCGGTGTGCGTGTTCGGCGTGAACCTCTCCAACGGGTCGTCCGGCAAAGGGAGTTCGGCGTCGTCGCGTTCGGCGAGCAGCGCCTTGCCGAGGGCTCCCGCGTGGGCGGGGATCCGCCGGCCGACCCGGCTGATGGTGCGCAGGTACTCGTGGGACTCGCGCGTCGCGAGGTAGACGACGTCCGGGCCGTCGAGGCGTGCCAGGTGGATCGTCTCGCCGAGTGCGTCGGAGGCCTCGTCCAGATACGGGCGGACCGTGCGGACGTGCGGGTCGCTGTCGAGGTAGCTCGTGCCGGTGAGCAGGGCGCGGATCCCGATCCCGTACAGGGACCCGGTCGTGTCGGAACGCACCCAGCCGCAGTCCACCAGCGTCTGCAGCAACTGGTACATGCTGCTGCGCGGTACGCCCAGTTCCTCCGCGAGCTCGTCCAGGCGGGCCGGGCGGTCGCCCCGTGCGGCCAGCAGTTCGAGCAGCGCGACCGTACGCGACGCGGACTTCACGCTCCGGACCCCGGACGTTTCGTCCCGGACCCCCGACGCCGCGCCGTGTCCGCCCGGCGTCCCGCTCCGGGACCCCGGCGTGCGGCCGCGGCCCCTCGATGTCCCACGGGCCCCCGCACTCCGGGCCCCTTCGCTCTCCGGCATGGGCCACATCGTAGATCCGCCCCGTCCGGCCCATTGACCCCTTCGGGTTCATCCACCTAGCCTCGATTCCTATACATGGACAACATCTGCATATGGGGACCATGCTCATGGCAGGATCAGCGCCTCGTACGTCCTCGCCCTGTGGCCGCAGGCCCCCGTCACCCCCACCGACCAAGGATGTCGACACGCATGAGCCCCAGTCGGCCGACCGTCACCGAGTTCGCCGTCTACCCGGTCGCCGGACGGGACTGCATGGCACTGAACCTCTCCGGCGCCCACGGCCCCTACTTCACCCGCAACGTCGTCGTCCTCAAGGACTCCGAGGGCCGTACGGGGCTGGGGGAGGTGCCCGGCGGGGAGCGGATCACCCGGACGCTGAGGGACGCCGAACCCCTGGTCGTCGGAGCGGAACTGGGTGACTACAAGCGTGTGCTGCGCGAGATCGGCGAGCGTTTCGCCGACCGCGACGCGGGAGGGCGCGGCGTCCAGACCTTCGACCTGCGGACCACCGTGCACGCCGTCACGGCCGTCGAGTCCGCGCTCCTCGACCTGCTCGGCCGGCACCTCGGCGTCCCCGTCGCGGCGCTGCTCGGCGACGGCCGGCAGCGCGACTCCGTACGGGTGCTGGGCTACCTCTTCCACGTCGGCGACCCCGACCGCACCGACCTGGAGTACGTCCGCGAGCCCGACGCGACGACCGACTGGTACCGGGTCCGGCACGAGGAGGCGCTGACACCCGAGGCGATCGTCCGCCAGGCCGAGGCCGCCCACGACCTCTACGGATTCCAGGACTTCAAGCTGAAGGGCGGGGTCCTCGCCGGAGCCGAGGAGGTCCTGGCCGTCCGCGCGCTCAAGGACCGCTTCCCCGACGCGAGGATCACACTCGACCCGAACGGCGCCTGGTCGCTGCGCGAGGCCGTCGAGCTCTGTACGCCGCTGGTCGGCACCCTCGCCTACGCCGAGGACCCCTGCGGCGCCGAGGAGGGCTACTCGGGACGCGAGATCCTGGCGGAGTTCCGCCGGGCCACGGGGCTCCCCACGGCGACGAACATGGTCGCCACCGACTGGCGGCAGTTGACGCACGCGCTGGCCCTCCAGTCGGTCTCCATCCCGCTGGCCGACCCGCACTTCTGGACCATGCAGGGCTCGGTACGCGTCGCCCAGCTCTGCAACTCGATGGGCCTGACCTGGGGTTGCCACTCCAACAACCACTTCGACATCTCGCTCGCCATGGTCACGCACTGCGGGGCGGCGGCACCGGGCGCGTACAACGCGCTGGACACCCACTGGATCTGGCAGGAGGGACTGGAGCGCCTCACGGTCGACCCGCCGCGGATCGTCGGCGGGGAGATCGCGGTCCCGGACGCGCCGGGCCTCGGCGTGGAACTGGACATGGACCGCCTGCTCGCGGCCAACGAGCTGTACCGGCGCAAGGCCCTGGGCGCGCGGGACGACGCCGCGGCGATGCGACACCTCGTGCCCGGCTGGGAGTTCGACGCCCGACGCCCCAGCCTGGTGCGCCGGCTCCGGCACGGTCGACGGAACTGACACCGGGACGGACACCGGCACCGGTCCAGACAGCGGTACCGGCACCGGCACGGACACCCGTGCGGGCTCAGGCGACCGGTACGCGGGTGAACCGGCCCGCCACCCGCAGGTCCGCCTCGATCCGGCCCGCCGTGGCGGACAGTTCGGGCAGGACCTCGCCGACGCACTCCTCCAGCGTCCGGCGCGTGCTGTGCATGGCGACGTTGACGGCCGCCACGGCCCTGCCCGTACGGTCGCGGACCGGGACCGCGATCGACCGCAGTCCCTCCTCCAACTCGCCGTCCACCAGGGCGTACCCGGACCGCCGCACGTCGTCCAGGACCTTCGTGAGCGCGGCCGGGTCCGTGACCGTGCGCGGTGTCAGGGCGCGCAGCTCCGGCAGATGGCGGGCGGCCGGCGGGAGGTCCGCGAGCAGCACCCGGCCCAGCGAGGTCGGGTGGGCCGGCAGCCTGGTGCCGACGGTGATGTTGACGCTCATGATCCGGCTGGTCGCGACCCGGGCCGTGTACTGGATCTCGTCGGCCGTGAGCACCGCGAGGGACGCCGAATCGTGCAGCCGGTCCGCGAGTTCGGCGAGATGCGGCGCGGCGATCTGCGGAAGCGTCGTACGGGACAGGGGAGGGAAGCCGAGGGCCAGCACGCGGGGTGTCAGGGCGAAGGTGCGTCCGTGGGCCGTGACGTAGCCCAGGTGCTCCAGGGTGATCAGCGCGCGCCGGGCCGTCGCGCGCGCCAGCCCCGTGGCCTGCGCGACCTCGGTCAGCGTCAGGTCGGCCCTGCCCTCGCCGAACGAGGTGATCACCGTCAGACCGCGGGCCAGCGACTCGATGAACTCCCGCCCCAGTTCCTGCTTCGACGCCCCGGTCCAGGCCGCGAGTCCGGCCGGCGCGGCGGGCGGCGCGGCCCGGGCCTCGCGCAGGTCGCGCTCCATGGCGCGCACGGTCGCGCCGAGACGCGGCAGCAGGGAGTCCCGCAGGGAGTCGGCGGTGTGCCGGCTGGTGTGGCTCACCACGCTCACCACGCAGGCGACATGCCCCTCGCGGTCCCGTACGGGGGCGGAGAGGGCGACGAGTCCCGGCTCGATCAACTGGTCGTCGAGCGTCCAGCCCCGGGAGGCCGCCTCCCGTGTCCACTCCTCGAACTGCTCGTCACCGGAGGGGTGTTCGCGCGGCGGTACCGCCGGAAAGCCGAGGTCCCGCGGGTCGGCGGCGCGGCGCTCGCGCCAGCGGTCCCAGTCCCCGGGCGTCCACTCCGTCGCGAACAGCGGCCCGGGCGCGGTCCGTTCGGCCGGCAGGAGGTCGCCGATCCGGAAGCTCAGGGACATCGCGCGCCGCCGTGTCGCCTGGTGGATGAAGCGGATTCCGTCCCGGTCCGCGACGGCGAGGGACACCGACTCGTCCAGCTCGTCCGCGAGGGCGTCGGCGCGCGCGTCCAGCAGCCGGGGCAGCCGCAGGGCCGCCAGGTACGCGTTGCCCAGCTCCATGAGCCGCGGCGTGAGTACGGCGTCCCGGCCGTCGAGGCGTACGTATCCCATGCGGGCGAGCGTCGCGGCGATGCGGTCCACGGTGGACCGGGCGAGCCCGGTGGTCTTCTCCAGGGCGCTGAGACTCGACGTCCCGCCCGCCTCGGTGAGCCGGCGCAGCACGGTGATCCCGCGCATCAGCGGGGCCACGGCTTCGGCGGGGGCGGTCGCGCCGGGGGTGCCGGGCGCCGGCGTGTGGTCTGTCGGGTCTGTCGATCGCATGGGTTCTCCGTGACGGTGTCCGGACCACCGTAGTTGGGCCGCCGCGGCCGGCCGCAACGCGTCAGCCCCGGGTGACGTACACCCGGTGGTTCCCGGCGGCGTCCGCGCCCGCGACCGTGATCCGGATACCGGATTCCAGGTCCTTGAAGTACTGGCCGGGGGAGAAGGGCGCGTCGGACAGCTCCGCGTGGACGTTCGGGCTTCGGGTGCAGCCGCCGCTGTCCCTGGTGGAGTCGACGACGGTGACCGGGCCGCGGCCGGTGTCGACGGTCGCGTCGACCTTGTAGACGAGCACGCCCGGCTTGCAGACCGCCTCGTCGTTGCCCGCCCTGGTGCGCAGCTCGACGGCGTAGCCGGTGGTGGCGTCCACGGGGACGAAGACCAGCTTCGCGCCGGTGCCGGGCTCGGCCAGCGGAGTCAGGACGTGCTCGGTCGTGCCGGGGTCGGCCGCGCAGCCGACCTGGGAGTCGTCCAGCCAGCCGAGCTTCCACTTGTGCCAGCCCAGCAGATCGTTGTCCGCCCCCCAGTCCTCGCTCATGATGTCCCAGTGCCCGACGGCGCCGCCGCCGTCCTGGGTGTACAGGTCGGGCAGCCCGAAGACATGGCCGTTCTCGTGGGGGAGCACGCGGTAGCCGGTCTCCGCGTACGAGCCGGAGCCGTCGTCCTGGCGGCTGTAGACGAACGAGGCGTTGGCGACGGGCACGCCGTCCGCGACCGGTGCCTCGGTGTTTCCGGCGAACGTCACGGAGAGCACCGTGTCCAGGGCGGAGGGGCCGGCGTTCGGGGTGATCAGGATGTTCAGCAGGTCGTACCTGCGGAAGTCCACGGCAGGGTCGGCGGCGGCCACGATGTCCTGGACCAGCTCGCGGTAGCCGGGGTCGAAGGGCGCGCCCCGTTCTATGCCGTACGCCTTGAAGGGTTTGGGCATGCGCAGCCAGTCCCCGATCGGGGCCTCGGGGCGGTAGTCGAGACGGCCGTACGAGCTGGTGCGGAACCAGTCGGTGGTCTGCGGGAAGAACTCGCCGTAGCGGTCGAGCGCGTCGCCCTCGCCGGTCGCGTCGGAGAAGTCGATCATCAGGTTCAGTGCCCGGACGGTACCGGTGGAGCGCGCGTAGCCGGCGGAGGTGGGGACGCCTTCCGACATCTGCACCCCCATCGCGCCGCTGATCATGCATGCGCCCAGCGGGGAGGCCCGGGTGGGCGCTATGGGCCCGGCCGCCGTGGACGAGCCCGCCGTCAGGTGCCCAGATCCCGCCGAGGTGCTGACCGCCAGGGTGAGGACGGTGACCGAGGCGAGGGCTGCGGCCCGGCGGCGCGGGCGTATCCGACGGCTGGTCGGCTGCATTCAGGGGCCTTTCGCTCCAGGCAGCCGGCCGTTTCGGGCTGCACCCTGTCCGATCACCCTGTGACGCCGGATGCCGCGGCGCGCGCTGGGAGAGCCCGATCGTGGGAGTCCCGGGCGGGGGCGCGGGCCACGCCGGACCCGCTCGGGGCCACGCCTTGGGCGGGGGCACGCCTGTGAATCGGGGGCCGTCGTCGGGGGGCGCCTTCGGGCCCGGGGCCCGTCGCGGGGCGTGCCGCTGGGTCCGGGTGCCGGTCGTGGTCCGGGCGTGCCTGTGGGTCCGGTGCCGGTCGTGGTCCGGGCGTGCCTGTGGGTCCGGTGCGGGTCGTGGTCCGGGCGTGCCTGTGAGTCCGGGGCCCGCCCGAGTCCGGGGACACCTGTGGTTCCGGGCACGTCGTGGTCCGGGGGGCGTCCATGCGTCCAGGGCCCGCAGAGGTCCGGACCGCGCGCATGGGTCCGGGCCCCGCCCCAGTCCGGGGCACGCCCATGAGTCCCGGCGTGCTGCCGCCGGGCACGCGTGCCCGCGAATCCGGCTCACGCCGAGGTCGGGCCCCCGCCCGGCACCCCGCCCCGCCGCCCGCCGGGGCACCCGCGCGCCCGCCCGGAACCCGATCCGGGGCGATCGAAATTCCGCCCCGGGAGTGATGTGACTCAGGTCACATCGAATCGGGGAAATAACCGGGGATCGCTTCCCCGTTTAGCCAGGTGTCCGGATGAAACGGGGAGAGGCTCCCCGGATCGTGACGCCGGACCGACCGGGATCCCACCAGGCCCCTGTCGCCGCCCGGGATCCGACCGACCCCGGGCAGATCCGATCCGATTCCGAAGGAGTACGCCGTGGAGACCGCCACCCCCGCGCAGCACAGGACGCCCCGACCGCGGGCCGACGCCCTGCGCAACCGGGAGCGGATCGTCGCCGCCGGACGGGAGATGTTCGTGGAGTTCGGTGCCGACGCGCCGCTCGACGAGATCGCCCGACGGGCCGGTGTCGGCAACGCCACGCTGTACCGCAACTTCCCCGACCGGCACTCCCTCCAGCGCGAGGTCGTGTGCTCGGTCATGGACCGCGTGTCCGAGCAGATAGAGCTGATGCTCGCGGAGACCGGTGACGCCTTCGAGACCCTCTCCCGGTTCGTGCACATGTCGGCCGAGGAGCGGATCGGCGCCCTGTGCCCGATGCTCTCCGAGGCCTTCGACCAGAGCCACCCGGAACTGGTCGCGTCGCGTGAGCGTGTCGAGGCCCTGGTCGAGGAGCTCATGGAGCGGGCCCGTGCGGCCGGCCAGCTCCGCACCGACGTGGCCGTCGGGGACCTGATGGTCGCCGTCAGCCAGCTCACCCGGCCGCTGCCCGGTATCGCCTGCCTGAACATCGACCGTTTCGTACACCGCCACCTGCAGCTGTTCCTGGACGGCCTGCGGGCACCCGCCCGCTCCGAACTGCCCGGCACGGCCGCGACCATGGAGGACCTGCGACAAGCCTGACCGACTGACCGCGCCCGGTTCCGCGTCCTCCGCGGGTCCCCGCACCGACGACGACACAACCCGCGCACGCGCGGCCCGCACGGGGCGGGCGCGCGCCACCTCTCACGGCCGTCAGCGACGACGCGCCGCGGCTCTTCACTGCCTTTTGCCGATTCGAAGTACCGAAGTGGGTATCCCCATGTCCGAAACACTCCAGGCCAGTGCCGCCAAGGCACCGGCCCCCGACGCCAACCGCTGGAAGGCGCTCGTCTTCATCGCGCTGGCCCAGCTCATGGTCGTGCTCGACGCGACCATCGTGAACATCGCGCTGCCCTCGGCCCAGCAGGACCTCGGGATCTCCGACGGCAACCGGCAGTGGGTCATCACGGCCTACGCCCTCGCCTTCGGCGGGCTCCTCCTCTTCGGCGGCCGGATCGCCGACATCTGGGGCCGCAAGCGCACCTTCGTCACCGGCCTGATCGGCTTCGCGGCCGCCTCCGCCCTCGGCGGCGCCGCGACGGGCGAGGCCATGCTGCTCGGCGCGCGTGCCCTCCAGGGCGCCTTCGGCGCGCTGCTGGCGCCCGCCGCGCTCTCCCTGCTCGCGGTGATGTTCACCGACGCCAAGGAGCGCGCCAAGGCGTTCGGCATCTACGGCGCGATCGCCGGCGGCGGCGGCGCCGTGGGCCTGATCCTCGGCGGCTTCCTCACCGAGTACCTCAACTGGCGCTGGACGTTCTTCGTGAACATCCCGTTCGCGATCGTCGCCGCCGCGGGCGCGTACTTCGTGATCCGTGAGCCGGCCGGCCGCAACCGCTCGCCGCTCGACATCCCCGGTGTCGTCCTGTCCACCCTCGGTCTCGTCTCGCTGGTCTACGGCTTCACGCGCGCCGAGTCCAACGGCTGGGACGACTCGATGACGATCGGCCTGTTCGTGGCCTCGGCCGTGCTGCTCGCGGCCTTCGTGTTCACCGAGTCGAAGGTCAAGGCGCCGCTGCTGCCGCTGCGCGTCGTCACCGAGCGCAACCGTGCCGGTGTCTACCTCTCGCTGGGTCTCGCGATCATCGCGATGTTCGGCCTGTTCCTCTTCCTGACCTACTACCTCCAGATCGTGCAGGGCTACTCGCCGGTCAAGACCGGCTTCGCCTTCCTGCCGATGATCGTGGGCATGATCGTGGGCTCCACCCAGATCGGCGCCCGCCTGATGACCCGCGTCGCGCCGCGCCTGCTGATGGGCCCGGGCTTCCTGGTCGCGGGCATCGGCATGCTGCTCCTGACCCAGCTGGAGATCGGCTCCTCGTACGCGGGCCTGCTCCTGCCGGCGCAGCTCCTGCTCGGCCTCGGCATGGGTACCGCGTTCATGCCCGCGATGTCCCTCGCCACCCACGGCATCGAGCCGCGTGACGCGGGTGTCGCCTCGGCGATGGTCAACACCTCGCAGCAGGTCGGCGGTGCCATCGGTACGGCCCTGCTGAACACGATCGCCGCGTCGGCCACCACGGCCTACCTGAAGGACCACCTGGGCGGGGCGGGCTCGAAGGCCCAGCAGCAGCTCGTCCAGATGGAGGGCCTGGTCCACGGCTTCACCAACGCGATCTGGTTCGCCGTCGGCATCCTCGGCGTGGCCGCGCTGATCGCCTTCACCTTCGTCAACACCGGCCGGCCCGACATGTCGTCGACCTCCGGCGCGGGCGACGAGGCGCAGGACGAGGTGAAGATCCCGGTCATCGCCCACTGACGCGACCGGGACCACGCGGGGCCACCCACTGGCCCTCGTGCGTACGCGGGGGTGGGGACGCCCTCGTACGCACGAATCCGGGAACTGCCCCGGCTCTCCGAGCGGTGGAGCCGGGGCGGTTCCATGCCCGCAGCCCGCAGCCCGCAGCCCGCAGCCCGGGGAGCGGCGAGCGGGGAGTGGGGAGCGGGGAGTGGTCAGCGCAGCCAGGGCAGGTCCGCGCCCGCGCCCTCGGGTTCGAGGCCCTCGGCGATGAGCCGCATGGCCTCGCCGAGGGCCTTGTGCTGCTCGGGGGTGAGCCGGTCGAAGAAGGCCTGGCGGACGGCGGCGACATGGCCGGGGGCGGTACGCCTCAGCTCCTCGCGCCCCTCGTCCGTGAGGACGGCGAACTGGCCGCGCTTGTCCGAGGGGCAGTCCTCGCGCCGTACCCAGCCGTTCCCCTCCAGCCGGGCGACGGCGTGCGAGAGCCGGGACCGGGTGATCTTCGCGTGCATCGCCAGCTCGGTCATCCGCAGCCGGCGGTGCGGAGCCTCGTCGAGCTGGACGAGCAGGCCGTAGTAGATGTGCGGCATGCCCGCGTCACGCTGAAGCTGGCGGTCGAGGTGGTCCTCGAGGAGAGTGGTGGCGTGCATGTAGGCGCGCCAGGTGCGCTGTTCCTCGTCGCTGAGCCAGCGCGGCTCGTCAGCGGATGCCGTGTTCATGCCCCCACTGTACGAGGCTTCTTCTTGAAATTTAAACAAGTCGGGGGTAGTCTCTCGACCAAGAGCTTGAGAGTTCAAGCAATGTGATCGAGTCGAGCAGCCGGGATCCGTCCAGAGAGGGAGCCGCCGCCATGTCCGCCACCGCCGAGGAACACGCCGTCGCGGAGCGCATGCCCGCCCTCTACCTCTCCCACGGCGCCCCGCCGCTGGCCGACGACCCGGTCTGGCCCGGCCAGCTCGCCGCCTGGTCCGCGGACCTGCCCCGCCCGAAGGCCGTCCTCATGGTCTCCGCGCACTGGGAGGAGGCCCCGCTCGCCCTGTCGGCGACCGAGCCCGTCCCCCTCGTCCACGACTTCTGGGGCTTCCCCGAGCACTACTACCGCGTGCGCTACGACGCCCCCGGAGCCCCCGGTCTCGCGGACTCCGTCCGCAAGCTGCTGCGCGCCCCCGGCATGCCGGTGCAGGACATCCCGGACCGGGGCCTGGACCACGGCGCGTACGTCCCGCTGGTGGAGATGTTCCCGGAGGCCGACATCCCCGTCCTCCAGGTCTCGATGCCCACGCTGGACCCCGTACGCCTGATGGACATCGGCCGCAGGCTCGCCCCGCTGCGCGACGAGGGCGTGCTGATCATCGGCTCGGGCTTCTTCACCCACAACCTCGCGGCGCTCCGGCAGGGCGGAATCCCCTCTTGGTCGGCGGAGTTCGACGCGTGGGGCCACGAGGCGCTCGACTCCGCCGACGTGGACGCACTCCTGGACTTCCTCCACAAGTCCCCGGCGGGGCAGCTCGCCCATCCGCGCACGGAGCACTTCGCCCCGCTGTTCGTCACGATGGGCGCGGCGGAGGCGTCCGGCGGGCTCGACGCCCAGCGCTCGGTGATCGACGGGTTCTGGATGGGCCTCGCGAAGAGGTCCGTGCAGTTCGGCTGAAACGGTCCGGTGGGCCTCCCCGGCGGACGGAGCGGGCCGCCCGGGAGGTTTCACCCCTGCCCGCGCGGGCATCCGCCACGGACCGGGACGCGCCGCGCGGCGCCTCTCCGGCACCGGGGCCGCCGCTCTGGGCCCGCTCCCGCTCCCTGGCCGCTCCCGGGCCTCACCGGCCATGAGGACCGGGCCCGCGGTGCCCGGCTCTCAGAGGTCCTTCTCGTACCAGGCGACGTCCCAGTACCGGCCGAACTTCCGGCCGACCTCCCGGTACGTGCCGAGGTGCCGGAAGCCGAAGCGCTCGTGCAGCCGTACGGAGGCCTCGTTGGGCTGGGCGATCCCGGCGTACGCGCGATGGAGGTCCTCCTCCGCGAGAGCCTCGAACAGGGCCTTGTAGAGAAGGGTGCCGACACCGCGCCCGCCCGCGTCCGGGGCCAGGTACACGGTCACCTCCACCGAGGTCCCGTACGCGGGCTTCGCGCGGAACGCGCTCGACGTGGCGTAGCCCAGAATCGCCTGTGAGTCCGCGGCCACGGCAACCTTCAGGCGGTGCGGGCCGTCTTCAGGGTGGGAGAGCAGCCAGGGCCGGCGCTCCTCCGGGGTGAACGCCACCGTGTCGAAGGTGATCGGTGTCGACTGCACGTAGTGGTTGTAGATGTCCGTGAGGGCAGCGAGGTCGGCCTCGACCCCCGGTCTGACCTGCACCTCAGTGGGTTCCGCCGGCATCCGTCCTCCCTTGGTGGCGGCACAGGGTACTGCAAGATCAGAAAAGTAGAGGGTCGGGTTGGGAATTCTGTCCGGATTCCAGTCGTTGTTTCCATCGGATGCAGGGCACCCGAGAAGGTGTCCGAGCCACCACCAGGACCGCAAGCCCACCATCGCAAGGGAGCACGCATGGCAACCCGTGCCGTCGCCCGTCGTAAGTCCGCCTCCGGCGAGACCGACGCGGCACGCAGTGTTCGCGTCGTAGGCGGCGAGATCGCCGACCGCGACCTGGTCGGCATGTATCTCGACGAGATCGCACGCACACCGCTGCTCGACGCCGCCAAGGAAGTCGAGCTGTCCCAGACCATCGAGGCGGGCGTCTACGCCCAGCACATCCTCGACGGCGAGGTGGCCGACACCGAGGTGAAGGCGTCCCGCGAGGAGCTCGAAACGCTGGTCGCGGCCTCCGAGCAGGCCAAGGACGTGTTCATCCGGTCGAACCTCCGCCTGGTCGTCGCGGTCGCCCGCCGCTACCCCCGCAGCGGTCTGCCGCTGCTGGACCTGATCCAGGAGGGGAACGCCGGCCTGGTCCGCGCGGTCGAGAAGTTCGACTACCGCAAGGGCTTCAAGTTCTCCACGTACGCGACCTGGTGGATTCGCCAGGCCATCACCCGCTCCATAGCCGACCAGTCCCGCACCATCCGGCTGCCCGTCCACCTCGTGGAGGAGCTGGGCCGGATCCGGCGGGTGCAGCGCGAGTTCAACCGTGAGCACGGCCGTGAGCCGGAGCCCGCGGAGATCGCCGCCGAGCTGGCCTCGACCCCGGAGCGCGTCGTCGACGTCCTCGACTGGGCCCGCGACCCGGTCTCGCTGAACATGGCGGTGGACGACGAGGGCGAGACCCAGTTCGGTGACCTCCTGGAGGACACCTCGGCCGTGTCGCCCGAGCAGTCCGTGCTCACGCTGCTGCGCAGCGAGGAGCTCGACGACCTGATCGGCAGGCTCGACCAGCGCACCGCGTCCATCATCAAGATGCGGTACGGCATCGAGGACGGCCGGGAGCGCACGCTCACCGAGGTCGGCAAGGAGCACGGCCTGACCCGCGAGCGGATCCGCCAGATCGAGAAGCACGCGTTGCTCGAACTGAAGAAGCTGGCCCGCGACACGGGGTTCGACGCCGCGGCGTAGTCCCCGGGCCGGGCCGCCCGAGGGGCGACCGCGATCGCCGCGGCCGCCGGCCGGACCCCGTGTCCGGCCCGGCAGCAGTGGTTCTTCGGCCGCCGCCCGGCAGGGCGGGCGTGGTGCGCGGGACGGTTGCGGACCGGGCCGGGCGGCGCGTTCCGGCGGGCGGGCTGCCGCCCGGGGGCGCACGGACGGCCGCTTGCGTTAGCGCGGGCGGGCGACCTGCTCCCGCCGTTTGGGCGCAATCGCGCCTGGTGAGCGCGCGGAAGATGTTCGCGTCCGGGAGGATTGGCTTCGTCGGGGCCGGGCAGACGGTCCAGCGCAGCCCCGGCGCGGCCCACCCGGCCGCGTACCGGTCCCCTGTCGGCCAGGCCCTCGCGGCAGGGCCGCGCAAGGGTTCGAACGCGGTCGCACAGAAGTCCGTTTACAGTCGCTTCAACACATCCGCCCCGGGGCACAAGACTCCAGGGCGGCCCACAGAGCCGAGTCCCGACGCACTCCCCCCCGGCGCCGGGACTCTCCCAGAGCCGGACCCCGGCGCCTCCCCCCCCTGGCGCCGGAGTCCGACTCTCCCGGAGCCGGGCTCCGGCGCCTCCCCCCCTGGCGCCGGGGCCCGGCTTCATTTCCGCGTTCCCGGTCCCCCCGTTCCGCGTCGCCTGTCCCCGTCGCCGGTGGGTTCTCCGCGAGGGGGCGGGACACGCTTCGGACGAGAGCGGGACGCCGTGGAGTCGGGCGGGGTGTGGCTGCCCGTGCCTGTGGCTGTGTCGGCGCCTGCGTCGGTGCTGGCGCCTGTGCCTGTGTTCGTGCGAGGGCCCGAGTTCGGGCCGGTGCCTGGGCCCGTGTTCGTGCCGGTGGCCGGGTGCGGCTGCCGTGGTTCGGCCGGAGGCTGCCGCGGCCGGACGGGGGTTGCCGGGGCCGGACGGAGGTTGCCGGGGTCTTGGCGGCCGAGGGTGCCGGGTCTCGGTGCGGCTCGCGCGAGCCGGGGGGCGAGGGGTCGGGGAGGGTCCCGGGACCGGGGGAGTCCTGGTGCCGGAGCGTGATCCGGGTGGAGGTGCCGCCGGGCAGAGGTGCCGGGGCCGGACCTTCGCGGGCAGGACCGCCGTGCCCGCCTCGGACGTGAGTGCCGGGCCACCCCGAACCTGAACCCCGGGGTGACCCGGGTGGCACATTCTGCCACGGGGGCACCTGCCGCCGATCTCCGCGAGGCCCCTCGACGGGCCCCGGGCTACGCGCCGGCCGCCCGGCTCAGCCGGCCTCCGAGGTCCCTCACGTACCCGACGAGTCCGGGCGGCTCGTGGACCGTGAACTCGCAGTCCATCATGGCGAGTCGTACAGCCAGCCACTCCATCGGTCCGCCCGCCGCGGCACGCAGCCGGCAGCTGTGCTCGTCGACCGGCTGAGGCGTCCCGAGCCACGCCGGGAGCCGGGCCGCGACGACCTCCGCCGGGGCCGAGAAGGTCACCTCGAACTCGTAGGTGTCCTGCCGCCGTTGCATCGACTGCCGCAGGAACTCGGCCGCATCGCCCGTCGGCAGCTCGCGCGGGGTGAAGCGGGCGCCGGTCGCGAAGGGGTCCGACACCCGGTCGACGCGGAACGTCCGCCAGTCGTCGCGGTCGAGGTCGTACGCCACGAGGTACCAGCGGCGCTCGGTCGAGACGAGGCGGTACGGCTCGGTCCGGCGGCGGCTCTCCGCCCCGTCCCTGGCGCGGTACGCGAACCGCAGGCCTTCCCGGCCCGCGATCGTCGAGGCGATCACGGTCAGCGTCTCCGGGGCGATGCTCGCCCCGTCACCGCTGGTCAGAGGAGTGGTGGCCGCCTGGAGGGTGGCGACGCGATGACGCAGCCGACCGGGCAGGACCTGTTCGAGCTTGGCCAGCGCCCGTACGGAGGCCTCGTCCACCCCCTCGACGGCGTGGCCGGCACCCGCCCGCAGGCCCACCGCGATGGCCACCGCCTCCTCGTCGTCCAGGACCAGCGGCGGCATCGCCTTTCCCGCGACCAGCCGGTACCCGCCGTCCGCGCCCATCGTCGCCTGCACCGGATAGCCCAGCTCACGCAGCCGGTCGACGTCCCGCCGGACCGTCCGCCGCGAGACGCCGAGCCGGTCCGCCAGCTCCCCGCCCGGCCATTCGCGCGGGGTCTGGAGGAGGGAGAGGAGCTGAAGCAGCCGTGCCGGGGTGTCCGTACTCATGACGCGCCTCCCGCCGGCCGCGGCGCGCGGTTCCGCCTCCGTGCCCGGGCCGTCGTCCGGTCCCGGTTCAGTGCCCTTGTCCGTTCCCGTGTCGTCATGCGCCAAGACTGCCGCACATCTAGGACGGTAACTGTCCTACTTGGCCTCTACGGTCCTTCCATGACCTCTTCCAGCAGCACTCCCACGACCCCGGGGCCGGGGACCGACCGGCGGCGCTGGTTCGCGCTCGCCATCGTGATGACCGCGGCCTTCATGGACCTGGTCGACGTCACGATCGTCAATGTCGCGATCCCGTCGATCCAGCGGGACTCCGGCGCGTCCTTCAGCCACGTCCAGTGGATCACCGCGGGGTACGCGCTCGCGTTCGCCGCCGGTCTGATCACCGGCGGCCGGCTCGGCGACATCCACGGCCGCAAGCGGCTGTTCCTCGTCGGCATCGGCGGGTTCACCCTCGCGTCCGCGCTGTGCGGATTCGCGGTGAACCCCGACATGCTGGTCGCCTCCCGCATCCTCCAGGGGGCGATGGCCGCGCTGATGGTTCCCCAGGTCCTGTCGATCGTGCACGCCACCTTCCCCGCGCACGAGCGGGGCAAGGTCTTCGGCCTGTTCGGCGCGATCGTGGGGCTGGGCGCGGTCAGCGGGCCCCTGCTGGGCGCGCTGCTCACCGAGTGGAACCTGTTCGGCCTGGAGTGGCGGCCGATCTTCCTCATCAACCTGCCCGTCGGCATCGCCGGCCTGATCCTCGGCCGCCGCTTCATCACCGAGTCCAAGGCCCCGCGCGCCCTGCGCCTCGACCTCGTGGGCGTCGCGCTCGTGACGCTGGGCCTGCTGATGCTGCTCTACCCGCTCACCCGCGGCCGTGAGCTGGACTGGCCGGTGTGGGGGTACGTCTCGATGGGCTGCGCCGTGCTGGTGTTCGGGGCCCTGGTCGCGTACGAGAAGAGGAAGGCGGCGCGGGACGGGTCGCCGCTCGTCGAGCTCTCCCTGTTCAAGGTGAAGAGCTTCGCGGCGGGCATCGCGGTCCAGACGGTCTTCGGAGTGGCCCTCGGCATCTTCTTCCTGGTCTGGACCCTCTACATGCAGTACGGCCTCGGCTGGAGTCCGCTGCGGGCGGGTCTGACGGGTGTCCCGTTCTCGCTCGCGGTCTCGACGGCGGCCGGGCTCTCCGTGCAGCAGCTCGTGCCGAGGTTCGGACGCAAGGTGCTCCAGGCGGGCGCGCTCACCATGGGGCTCGGCGTACTGCTCTACATCTGGGAGGCGGAGAGGTACGGCATGGGGATCACCTCCTGGCAGATGGTGCTCCCGCTGGTCGTGATGGGTGTGGGCATGGGCCTGATCGTGGCGCCGCTGACGGACGCGGTCCTCTCCGAGGTGCCGCGGGAGCACGCCGGTTCGGCGTCCGGCCTGATCAACACCGTTCAGCAGATGGGCAATGCCCTGGGTCTCGGACTGGTGTCCGTCGTCTTCTTCGGCACCATCTCGGAGCACCTGCGCCCCGCCGAGGTGGGACCCGCGTTCGTCGACGCCTTCCAGTACGCGCTGGTCTGGGTCGCCGTGGTGATGGCTGCCATCTTCCTGCTGATGTTCGCCCTGCCCGGGCGGCCCGCCCAGCACGTGGAGGGGGCGGAGGCGGCCGCCGACGCGGAGTCCTTCGAGGGCGGGACCTCCGGCGCCGGGGCCGACGCCGGTGCCGGGTCCACGGGAGCCGAGCCTGCGGGCAGGGCTTCCGGGGCCGACGGCGACGGGTCCGCCGCGAAGGCCGAACTCGTCGGCTGACCGCGCCGGTTCACCGGATCCGACACGTCGGGGGCCCGGTCCCTTCGGGGGCCGGGCCCCGACGCGTGCCGCCCGCCTCCTGCCCACTCCATCGCCCCGATGTCCGTTCATGCCCATATGAATGCCCGAGCCTGTTTACTTTGCGAAAACGCGGGCGTAGCCTCCCACTGAAACCACAGGTTCGGACACAGGTGGAGGCGAACGGGCATGTACGCACCCGAGCGGCAGCAGGAGATCCTCCGGCTCGCACGTGACGGCGGACGTGTGGACGTGGTGTCCCTCTCGGAGCAGTTCCAGGTCACGGCGGAGACGATCCGGCGGGACCTGAAGGCCCTCGACCGGGCGGGGCTGCTGCGCCGGGTCCACGGCGGCGCGCTGCCGGCCGGGCGCCTCGACTTCGAGCCGGACCTCGCCGAACGGGAGACCACGGCGGCGGACCAGAAGGACCGCATAGCGAAGGCGGCCCTGGCCGAACTGCCGGACCAGGGGACGATGATCCTCGACGCGGGCACCACGACGGCCCGCCTCGCGGCGGCCCTCCCGCCGGAGGCGACGCTCACCGTCGTGACGCACAGCCTGCCGATCGCGGCCCGCCTCGCCGACCACCCCGGCATCCAGCTCCATCTCATCGGCGGCCGCGTCAGGCACCGTACGCGCGCCGCCGTGGACGCCTGGGCGCTGCGGGCGTACGGCGAGATCCGCGCGGACCTCGTCCTGCTCGCCGCGAACGGCTTCTCCGCCGGGTACGGCCTGACGACCCCCGACCTCGCGGAGGCCGCCGTGAAGCGCGCGGCCGTCGCCGCCGCGCGGCGGGTCGTGCTGCTCGCGGACTCGGCCAAACACGGTCAGGAGCACTTCGCGCGCTTCGGGGACCTCGGCGAGGTGGACCTGCTGATCACGGACACGGGACTGAGCCCCGAGGACGCCACCGCCATCGAGCGCGGCGGCACGGAAGTGGTGCGCGCATGATCCTGACCGTCACCCCCAACCCGTCCCTGGACCGCACCTACGAGGTGCCCGCGCTCGACCGCGGCGAGGTCATCCGCGCCACCGGGGAGCGCATGGACCCGGGCGGCAAGGGCGTCAACGTCTCGCGGGCGGTGGCCGCCGCGGGCCGGCGCACCGTGGCCGTGCTGCCGCTCGGCGGGGCACCGGGCGCGCTCGTCGCCGACCTGCTCGACGCGCAGGGCATCGAGGTGGCGCCGGTCGCGGTCGCGGGAGCGACCCGCTCGAACATCGCGCTGGCCGAGGCGGACGGTGTGCTGACGAAGATCAACGCACCCGGGCCCGAACTCAGCGCCGCGGAGCAGGAGTCACTCCTGGAGGCCGTGCGCGTCCGGTCCGCCGACGCCGACTGGATCGCCTGCTGCGGCAGCCTCCCGCGCGGGCTCGCCCCCACCTGGTACGCCGAACTGGTCGCCCGCTCCCACCGGGCGGGCGCCCGGATCGCGCTGGACACCTCGGGGCCGGCGCTCCTCGCGGCCCTGCGGGAGGGCCCCGACGTCGTCAAGCCGAACGCCGAGGAACTGGCCGGGGCGGTGGGCCGCCCGCTCGCCACGGTCGGCGACGCGGTCAAGGCGGCCGAGGAACTGCGCGGCCTCGGCGCGCGAGCGGTGCTCGCCTCCCTGGGCGCGGACGGGCAACTGCTCGTCAGCGAGGGGGGCGTGTGGTTCGCGAGCGCACGTGTCGGCGTCGTACGGAGCAATGTCGGCGCGGGCGACGCCTCGCTCGCCGGGTTCCTGGTCGCCGGGGGCGAAGGGCCGGGCGCGCTCGCCTCGGCGGTGGCGCACGGGGCCGCGGCCGTCCAGTTGCCGGGCAGCGTGATGCCGCGGCCGGCGGACCTCGATCCGGACGAGGTGACCGTCACGTCCGCGGTCCCCGTGGACCGTGTGCTGACGGAGCCGGTTTCGTGACGCGGCAGCCGTCACGTCACGCTTCGGGTCACCCCTGCCCGAGACGTCCGACAGGCCCGACAGGCCCGCACCACCGTTCGTCCGGCACGCCCGGTGACGCGACCGAGGTCCCAGCGGTCGCCCGTCCCTCCGGCCGCGCCATGTCGGACCCCATGCCGGTTGCCGTTCCCGTCCCCATGCCAGTCCCCCTCCCCACCCCCGTCCCCACCCCCGTCCCCACCCCCACCCCCGTCCCCACCCCCGCCCACAGCCCTTCCCGGGCGATACGCGTGCGAAGGAGCCCGCGATGAGCGAGATGATCACCGCGGACCTGGTCGATCTCGACCTGTCCGCCGATACGAAGGAAGCGGCGGCCCGTGCCCTCGCCGAGCGCATGGTCTCCCTGGGCCGGGTGACCGACCTGGAGGGCTTCCTCGCCGACGTGGCCGCCCGGGAGGCCCAGATGCCCACCGGCCTCGACGGTGGCATAGGCATCCCGCACTGCCGCAGTGAGCACGTCACCGAGCCGACGCTGGCCTTCGGCCGCAGCACGGCCGGGATCGACTTCGGCGCGCCGGACGGCCCCGCCGACCTGGTCTTCCTCATCGCGGCCCCGGCCGGTGCCGACGACGCCCACCTCACCATCCTCTCGTCGCTCGCCCGGCAGTTGATGAACGCCGACTTCACCTCCGCGCTGCGGTCGGTGACCGGTCCCGAGGGCGCGGCGGCACTGATACGCGGCGACGCCGCGCCGACGAGCGAGGCCGCGGGCGAGGTGCGGGACGCGGAAAGCCCGGGCGGCGAGGGCGGGACCGTGGGCGCGGTCCCGGCCCCGGCGCCGGTCCCCGCCGAGGAGCGTACGGACGGCGTGGTCGCCGCGGAGTCCGCAGCGGCCGCGCGTGCCGGGGCGGGTGAGCCGGAGGCCGGGCGGCCGTTCCGGATCGTCGCCGTCACGTCCTGTCCCACGGGTATCGCGCACACCTACATGGCGGCGGAGTCGCTGGAGAACGCGGGCCGTGAGGCCGACGGCGTCGAGGTCGTCGTCGAGACGCAGGGTTCTGCGGGCTTCAACCGGCTCGACCCGGCCGTCATCGCGGCGGCGGACGGCGTGATCTTCGCCCACGACGTCCCCGTGCGCGAGAAGGACCGCTTCGCCGGGAAGCCGACCGTGGACGTCGGGGTGAAGGCGGGCATCAACCGGCCCGCCGACCTGATCGCCGAGGTGCGCGGCAAGGCCGAGCGCGGCGAGAGCACGGCGGCGGCCCGCCCCGGCGGTACCCCGGTCGACCGGGCGGGCGAGCCCGGCGACGGCTACGGCACGCGACTGCGCAAGTGGTTGATGACCGGCGTGAGTTACATGGTTCCCTTCGTGGCCGCGGGCGGCCTGCTGATCGCCCTCGGGTTCGCGATCGGCGGCTACCGGATCAACGAGGCCAAGCCCGTCACCGAGCACTTCGACTGGGGCCAGGTCGACAGCTGGGGCGCGCTGCTGTTCCAGATCGGCGGTGTCGCCTTCGGCTTCCTGATCCCCGTACTCGCCGGATACATCGCGTACGGCATGGCGGACCGGCCGGGACTCGTGCCGGGCTTCGTCGGCGGCATGATCTCGTTCAACATCAACGCCGGCTTCCTCGGCGGCCTCGTCGCCGGTCTGCTGGCCGGCGCGGTGGTGCTCGCCATCCAGCGGGTCAGGATCCCGCCCGTGCTGCGCGGCATCATGCCGGTGGTCGTGATCCCGCTGATCTCGTCGATGGTCGTCGGCTTCCTCATGCTGATCGTGATCGGCAAACCCATAGCCGAGGCCCAGGACGCCATGACGGACTGGCTGGGCGGCCTCTCCGGCACGAACGCGATCCTGCTCGGCGTCCTGCTCGGCCTGATGATGTGCTTCGACCTGGGCGGCCCGGTCAACAAGGTCGCGTACGCCTTCGCCACCGCCGGCATCGCCGTACAGGACCCGAGCGACTCGGCGATGAAGATCATGGCGGCCGTGATGGCCGCGGGCATGGTCCCGCCGCTGGGCATGGCGCTGGCGACCACCGTCCGCAGGAAGCTCTTCACCCCGGCGGAGCAGGAGAACGGCAAGGCCGCCTGGGTCCTCGGAGCCTCCTTCATCTCCGAGGGCGCCATCCCGTTCGCGGCCGCGGACCCGCTCCGGGTCATCCCCGCCTCGATGGCGGGCGGCGCGGTCACCGGCGCCCTGGCGATGGCCTTCGGGTCCACGCTGCGCGCCCCGCACGGCGGCATCTGGGTCACGTTCCTGATCGGCAAGCCGTTCCTGTACCTCTTCGCGATCGCTGCCGGTACGGCGGTCACGGCCGGCCTCGTCGTCCTCCTCAAGGGCATGCGCGCCCAGGCACCCGGGGGCGGAACCGGCGCGGCCCCCGGCACGCAGTCCGCGTCGCAGAGCAAGGAGCCGGTCGCGGCCTGACCGTCACCGCGGCCTGACCGTCACCAGGACTTGGCCATCACCGTGGGCGGTGGGCGGTGGGCGGTGGGCGGTGGGCGGTGGGCGGTGGGTGGTGGGCGGGGTGCGGAGGCCGGTGGTCCACCGCGAGTCCTCGATCGCGTACGCCTCGGCCGGGAAGGTCTCCCCGGCCGAGGCGTACGGGCGTCGTGCCCCCGCCGGGGCCGTCGCCGGTGCGGGGGCTCGGCGCCCGTACGCCGCGTGGCGGCAATGAACCGCCGGACCGTCAGCGGAGGTTCGCCGCCCGCCGCTCCATGGCCTCCCGGGCGTCCTCCTCCGAGGGGTACACCTCGCACATGTGCCGCCCGTCGGGCGTGAGCGTGTGCTCCACCTCCCACAGCGACAGCTCGCGGCCGTCGCTGAGCAGGAACGCGTGCTCGTAGAGCGAGAAGCTCAGTCCCCGCTCACCTGCCCGGCACGGCCGACCGAACGCCTGGGTGATCTGGTGCGCGAGAGCCGTCCGCAGCAGTCCGGCCGTCTCCTCGCCGGGCCTGTCCGTGTTCTCCGCGCGCCGCAGCAGCCGCCGGCCGTGGTCCGCGGAGTCGTCCGGCACGTGCTTGCCGGGGCGCTCGGTGCCGCTCGACCACAGGGTCCCGCCGTTGCGCGGGGTGGGGGCGGGGGACAGTCTCACGAGCACGGGGATCTCGAAATCGGGAGCCTCGGGCGGAAGCGGCAGGCGCGCGGTCGCGGTGCGCAACTCCTCCTCGTCCACGTACACCTCGTGCTGTGTCTCACCGTCCGCCGCCGTGTTGTGGACGAGCTCCCACAGCGTGAGCGCGCTCCCATCGGCCAGCAGCCAGGTGTGTCGGTACGTCTCGCGGTGCAGGCCCGCGCTGTGGTGCGCGGAGTGCAGCGAGCTGTCATGGGCCAGGGAGCGGTCGAGCCGCCGTATGGTCTCGTCCGGGAGCTCGAAGGAGTTCAGGGCGCGACCGAGGAGTCGCGCGAGATGCTCCTCAGGAGACTCGGGCGACTCGGGTGGCTCGTACGCTGCCGTCTCGTACGGAACGCTCAAGGCATCTCCCGGCGTTGCTGCATGTCACCTTGTGGGTGCATACCGTAGCCCCTTGGCCGGACATCATGTCCGGGAACCGAGAAAACGTACGCTGCGAGAACGCCGGGGCCGTGCGAGATGTTCCCGCGCGGCCCGGCGATGGGTCAAAACCCTTTGGTCAGAGGGCACTTCCGGCGGTCCATGCGCTCCACTCCATGTTCCAGCCGCTCAGCCCGTTGTCCGGGGCCACCGTCTTGTCGGGGGAGTTCCTGACCGTCACCACGTCCCCGACGAGGGAGGAGTCGAAGAACCACTTGGCGTCCGTGTCGGCCTGCGCGCCCCGCACGTCGGCGAGCCCGACGCATCCGTGGCTCGTGCCCTGCTTCCCGAAGGGCGGATTGCCCTTGTTGTACCAGTAGTTGCCGTGAATGAACGTCCCGGACGTCGTCAGTCGCATCGCGTTGGGTACGTCGGCGATGTCGTACTCCCCGCCGTAGCCGACCGTAGAACCGTTCATCCGCGTCTTCCTGAACTTCTCCGAGATCACCATCTGCCCGTTGTACGTCGCGCTGTCCGCGCTGCCCGCCGAGATCGGCACCGTCCTGACGGTCTTCCCGTCGCGCACGACCGTCATCGTCTGCGTGCCGGCGTCCACCGTGGAGACCTGGGAACGGCCGACGGTGAAGGTGACCGTCTTCTTCTGGACGCCGTGCACGCCGTCCGCGCCCTCGACCCCGTCCAGGTCGATCCGCGTGGTGACCTTGGAGCCCGCCTTCCAGTACGTCTCCGGCCTGAAGTCCAGCCGCTGCGTGCCGAACCAGTGGCCGACCACCTTCTGGCCGCTGCTCGACGTGACCCGGATGTGCGACTGCACGGCCTTCCTGTCGCTGATGGCCTTGTCGAACCTGAACGACACCGGCATTCCGACGCCCACCGTCGTGCCGTTGTCGGGCGTGTACGTGCCTATGAAGCTGTTGTCCGTGGACACCGTCGTGAAGCTGGAGTCGGCCTGGGCCGTCCTGCCGCCGTCACCCTTCGCGGTCGCCGATATCCGGTACTTCGTCCCCCGCTCCAACTGCTCCTTCGGCTTCCACTTCTTTCCGTCCGCCGCGATCGCCCCCGGCACGGCGGTGCCGGTGTCCGACTCCGTCATCCTGACCTCGGTCAGCCTTCCGTCGCTGACCTTCACCCCGGTCGAGTTGATCGAGGCGCCCGTCGAGCCGTTCTTCGCGGAAATGACGATCCTCGCCGCCCCGGAGCCGCCCCCTCGGCCGTCGTCGGTGCCGTTGGTGTCCGCGCCGGCGTCGCCGCCGCACGCGGTGAGGGTCAGCGCGCCGACCATCAGGGCGGCGCAGGTCATCAGTGCGCGTCCAGCTGCTGTGTCCGGCGTCGTCACGAGTTGCTCCAATTCCTCTTGCTCGGGAGGGGTCTGCTCGTTTCCGTGAAGAAGGATCCACGGGGAAGGAGGGGAACACCGGTCGCCCGGGTTCCCACCGATCCGGCATGGGCACCATCACGTGACAGAGTCGGGACAATCGGCTCGGACGGGCAGCGCCGACACGGGGCAGCGCTTCCGTGGACCGGCCGGCAACGCTCCCGTGAACCGGCCCGCCCCGAGTGCCGGGAAGCCCTCGACAGGGGCGCCGACGCGCTCGCCCCATCGCCGAACGGCCTCCCAACCGCCCTTCTACGCCTGCCCGTAGAGCTCCGAGTACGACCGCCACACCCCGCCCGGTCCCTCCACCGACCCGGCCGCCCGCACCGCCCGGACGATCGCGCGCGTCACCAGGTCGGCGCCCGCCGCGAGGACCTCGTTCAGCGCGAGGGGGTCGTCGGCCGGCAGCGGGCGCGCACCTGTCGCGAGGGCGAACACCGTGTCGCCGTCGTGGAGCAGATGCACCGGCCGGACGGCCCGAGCGATGCCGTCGTGGGCCGTCCCCGCCAGCTTCTGGGCCTGAGCCTTCGACAGGTCGGCGTCCGTCGCGACCACCGCGAGCGTGGTGTTCAGCGGGGGGACGGTGTTCCTCTCCGCCGCCTCCGCGAGTCCGGCCCGCGCCGCTGCGTGCACCTCCTCGGACGGGCGGGCCAGGAGGCCCTGGACCAGCTCGCCGTACAGCGCCCCCGTCCCCGGCTCCACCACCGACCCCGCCGCGTTGGCCACGACCAGGGCCGCCACCGTGACGCCCGAGTCGAGGACCGTGCTCGCGGTGCCGACCCCGCCCTTCATCATCCCGACCGCCGCTCCCGTGCCGGCGCCCACGCATCCCTCCGGCACGGGCGCGCCCACCGGGTCGGCCGCGGCCGCCTCCACCGCCTCGCGGCCCGTCCCGGCGTCCGGCCGGGCCCGGAAGTCGCCGCCGCGGCCCAGGTCGAAGACGCACGCGGCCGGAACGACCGGCACCACATGAAGCGGGTCGGGCCCGACCCGCACACCGCGGCCCCTCTCCTCCAGCCAGGCCATCACGCCGGTGGCCGAGTCGAGCCCGAACGCGCTGCCCCCGGTCAGGACGATCGCCTCGACCCCGCGCACCACGTTGCGTGGATCCAGTGCGTCGGTCTCCTTGGTGCCGGGCCCGCCCCCGCGCACGTCCACGGCCGCGACCGCGCCGCCCTCCGGGGCGAGGACGACCGTGGTGCCCGTGAGCCAACCGTCGCCGACCCGCGTGGCGTGTCCCACGCGCAGTCCGGCCACATCTGTCAGAGCGTCAACTGTCATACGCCCAGTCTGGTGGTGTCTCACACGGCCGGGGCGTCCGCTTTCCCCCGCGAGTCGGTCCGGGCGCCGAGGACCACCCCGGCCGCCACGGAGAGCGCCGTGACGGTCCCCGCCGCGAGCACCGCCCAGTGGCCCAGGAACGTGCAGAGGATCACCGCGAGGGCCGTACTGGGCAGGACGAGTTGCTGGGTCGTGCCCGTCTTGAAGTAGCGGGCGTGCAGCACCCAGACCGTCAGCAGGTACAGGGCCGTCGGCAGGGTCACCGCGGCGGACGCGGACAGGGTGGAGATGTGCGCCTTGCCGACCGTCTGCTCCACCACGACCTCCAGACCCGCGCCGATCGCCGCGGCCGAGGCGAAGATCAGGTAGTGGCCGTAACCCCACAGGAACGACTGCCTGTTGGTCCGGAGATGGGCGTGGATCGGGACCACGAAGTAGATCCACCACGCCGAGAAGACGATCAGCAGCCCGCCGGCGGCGATGGGGACCAGCTCGCCCAGCGCGTCGTTCTCGTCGATGCCCGACTTCACGGCGATCGTGGCCGCGGCGATCGCCTCGCCCAGCACGATGATGGTGAACAGGCCGTACCGCTCAGAGATGTGGCGGGGGTGCCAGGAGGTGTTGAAGTCCTTCTCCGCGTAGAGCGGCACACTCATCTCGGCGATCGCCAGCACCAGGAACAGCCACGGCGTGACCGAACCCGGCAGGAGCAGCAGCCCCAGCCAGCCGGCCTGGCAGAGCAGCACCCCGCCCACATAGCGCAGCGCGGTCCGCCGCTCGGCGCCCTCGGTGGTCCGGGCCACCCGCGCCCACTGGATCGTCAGCGCCAGGCGCATGATCACGTAGCCCAGCCAGACGATCAGGAAGTCGTGGTCCTCGAAGGCCTCGGACACCCCGGCGGCCAGCACGAGCACGCCCGCGATCTGGATCAGCGTGACGACCCGGTACAGCACGTCGTCGTTGTCGTATGCCGAGGCGAACCAGCTGAAGTTCATCCACGCCCACCAGATGGCGAAGAAGACCATCGCGTAGTACAGGATGCCCTCGGCCGCGTGCGCCTCCGCCACGGCGTGCACCAGCTGCACACCGGCCTGGGCGATGGCCACCACGAAGCAGAGGTCGAAGAAGAGCTCCAGCGGTGACGCGACCCGGTGCGCCTCGTCGCGCTCGCGTGCCGTCATGGGGCGCAGCGGGGGACGGGCGGCGGGGGCCGCTGACCGGCGCGGACCTGGGGAGGGAGGACTGGGCGTCATGCGACCAAGCAGAGCAGAAACCGGCCGAAAGTTCAGGGGCGCGCCAGAGACCGGCAACCCGTCGGAAGTACCGGTCCGCGGGACGGACGAGGCGGCACGCCCACCGTGCCTGTTCCGGGAGCGGGAGCGGACACGGGGAGACGGGCGGGGGAGACGGCGTGGGAGGGGCCCCGCCCGCGGCGCAGGGAGGGCGTCCCGGGACCGGCGCGCCCCCGCCGCCGTACCCTGGAGGCATGAGCACCGTCCCCGTCCCCGCCCCCGACGCCGAACCCCGCGATCCCAAGGCCGCGCTGGTCTTCGACGATCCGCTGAGCCGGCCGTCCGCGGACGACACCGACCGGGGCTGGGGCGACCGGCCCAGTGGCGACAGCGCCGCCGACCTCGCCCGCTTCCTGGACGAGAAGCCGCCCCACCACATCTGACCCCGCCACGCCCTCCGGACCGCGTCGGCCCGGAGGACGGCGGCCGCTAGCGAGCGTCGTGCCCCGAGCCGCGCTGCGCCACGAGGGCGTCGCGGATCTCCTTCAGGACCTCCAGCTCGGTCACCTCGATCACCTCGTGCGTGCCCTCCTTCGCCTTCTGGCGGGCCGCCTGCTTGGCGAGGTACTTCGACATCGGCAGGACCATCAGGAAGTAGACGACGGCCGCCGTGATCAGGAAGGTCAGCGTCGCGCTGAGGACGGTGCCCCACATGATGGGGATACCGCTCGTCGCGGTGCCCGTCGCCTCGTCGAACTTGCAGGGCTCCCTCAGACACGAGCTGTACCTGTCGAGGTCCTTGGTCCCGAAGGCGCCGACCAGTGGGTTGATCACGCCCTTCACCAGGGAGTTGACGATGTTGGTGAAGGCGGCGCCGATGACGACCGCGACAGCCAGGTCGACGACGTTTCCACGCATCAGGAAGGCCTTGAAGCCCTCCCAGACGCCCGGTTCCTTCTTCTTCTCGCTCACCACGGAGCCCCTCTTCAGACGCGCGAACTGTGGAATCAACAGCTCCGCAACCTACGTCAGGGCGTGGCGACGCTGTCCAATTGCGGCACTCCAACGAGGGACTTGAAGGTGATCGCCGGGGCATTTCGGTCAGGGGTGCCACAGGGTCACCGCCAGACGTGAGGTCGCGCCGGCCCCGGCCAGCCGTGTCGCGGTCCGCCGTGACACGGAGAGGACGAGCAGGGCTCCGCCCTCGGACACGCTGTCCGGCGCTTCGGGCACCTTGGTCACCCGCGCTCCGGCGGCCACCACCCGCGCGTCCCCCGGGCCCGTCGCCGACTGACGCGCCGCGATGACGTCGACCCGGTCCCCCGGCCTGAGCAGCCGCACGGTCGCGCCGTCGGCGATCCGCACCGGCGCGGTCACCCTTCCGACCGGCCGCCCTTCCGGCGCCGGTCCGGCCGACGGGCGGTCCCTCGGCGGTCCCGTGTCCCGGGCTCCCGCGCCCCTCGGTCCCGCGGCGACCAGCGCCGCCGCCGTCACCGCGAGTCCGGCCGCCACGGCCCGCCTGCGGTGCCGCACGAGCCGGCGCGGCCGGTAGCGCCCGCCGCGCACCCGCACCGGGCCGAAGTGGGGCACCTCGCACGTGCCGGGTACGTCCGTGCCCAACGGGCGCGGGAAGGAGGAGAGATGCGACACGGGTACACCACCGCCTGCGGTCGGGAGTTCGGCTTGCGACCCCAGCCTGCGGCCTCGTGCCGAATCCCGCCGGAGCCCGTGGACGACCGCGCGGTTGTGGACAACTCGCTCACCCGAAGGGGGTGTTCCAAGCCCGGCCGGAGACCGGACGAGGTCCGTGCGACCTCTTCGACCGCCCGGGCTAGGGGAGTTCGAAGCCCGGATCCATCCCGCCCAGCGCCGACGCGCACAGGCAGTCCCTCGCCGCGTTCTCCGGCAGTCCCGCCACCGCGTCGAACAGCACCTCGCGCAGCCGGTCCACGTTGGCCGCGAAGACCCGCATCACCTCGTCGTGCGAGACGCCCTGGCCGGTCTCGGCACCCGCGTCCAGGTCGGTGACCAGGGTCATCGACGTGTAGCAGAGCTCCAGTTCACGCGCGAGCGCCGCCTCGGGATGGCCCGTCATGCCCACCACCGACCAGCCCTGCGCCCGGTACCAGAGCGATTCCGCGCGGGTCGAGAACCGCGGCCCCTCGACCACCACCAGGGTCCCGCCGTCCACCGCCTCCCAGTCCCAGCCGCGCGCCGCCTTCAGGGCGACCTTGCGACCGGTGGGGCAGTAGGGGTCCGCGAGCGACACGTGCACCACGTTCGGCTCGGTGCCGTCGGGCAGCGGCAGCCCGTCGAAGTACGACTGCTTCCGGGACTGCGTACGGTCCACGAACTGGTCGGGGACCAGGAGCGTCCCGGGCCCGTACTCGGGGCGCAGCCCGCCCACGGCGCACGGCCCGAGCACCTGCCGCGCCCCGACGGAACGCAGGGCCCACAGGTTGGCGCGGTAGTTGATGCGGTGCGGCGGCAGATGGTGGCCGCGGCCGTGACGGGGCAGGAAGGCGACCCGCCGCCCGGCCAGCTCACCGAGGAAGAGGGAGTCGCTGGGAGGCCCGTACGGGGTGTCCACCCGTACCTCGGTCACGTCCTCGAGGAAGGAGTAGAAGCCCGACCCGCCGATGACGCCGATCTCGACGTTCTCCGTGTTCGCCATGGTCCGCACCCTAACCGGACGCGGACACACGAAAGACCCTGCCGCCCGGGGCGACAGGGTTCCGTGACGAAGAGGAGCCGGTGCGAGAAGGCCTTACGCGGCGGTGCTGCCGGACGACGAGCTCGCGGACGACGACTTCGAGTCCGAGGACGGCTTGGAGTCCGACGAGGACGAAGTCGACGACTTCGTGTCGGTCGAGCTCGACGACTTCGCGGTCGAGGCCGGGCTGCTGCTGGACGACGAGCCGCGGCTGTCGTTGCGGTAGAAGCCGGAGCCCTTGAAGACGATGCCGACGGCGGAGAACACCTTCTTCAGGCGGCCATCGCAGCTCGGGCACGTCGTCAGGGCGTCGTCCGTGAACTTCTGCACCGCCTCGAGGCCCTCGCCGCACGCGGTGCACTGGTACTGGTAGGTCGGCACTTGTCTTCCTCCTGGCACTCTCACTCAATGAGTGCTAACGACGGTCCATAGTGACGTATTCCTCGGGATCAGTCCACTGTCACCGGCACGCGGTGACCGACGCCACGTGCGACGGTGCGGCTGACGGCCTGCGGTACGAGCCGCGAGCGCAGGGCCACGAGTGTCGCCAGGGCGAGCAGTGTGCCGCCCATCGGGACGAGGAATCCGGCGCCGTCCCAGAGGCGGTCCTCCAGCTGTCCGGCGACCGTGACGGCCGCCGCCTGCCCGAGGGCGACCGCGCCCGTGAGCCAGGTGAAGGCCTCCGTGCGGGCGCCCGCCGGCACGAGTCCCTCGACCAGCGTGTAGCCGGTGATCAGGGCGGGCGCGATGCACATGCCGACCAGCAGGCCGACTCCGGAGAGCACGAGCACCGACTCCGCCGCCCACAGGCCCGACGCGGCCACGGCCAGCGCCGCGTAACCGATCATGAGGCGGCGGCGCGGGGCCACCTTCCACGCGATCGCGCCGCAGACGATGCCCGACAGCATGTTGCCCGCGGCGAAGGTCCCGTACAGGACGCCGTTCAGGCCGGGCTCACCGATCGACTCGCTGAACGCGGCGAGCGAGACCTGCATGCCGCCGAACACGGCGCCGATCCCGAGGAAGGCCACGATCAGTACGCGCACTCCGGGCACCGAAAGGGCGGAAGCGTGCTTCACGCGCGCGTGCCCCTTCGGAGCGACGGACGGCTGGGTGCCGCGCTGCGCCGCGAACAGCAGACCGCCGACCAGGGTCAGCGCGGCCTCAGTGAGCAGGCCCGCGGCGGGGTCCACGGCGGTGCACAGGGCGGTCGCCAGCAGGGGCCCGAACACGAACGTCAGCTCGTCGGTGACGGACTCGAAGGCCGCCGCGGTGGGCATCAGGGGCGATCCCTGGAGCTTGGCGCCCCAGCGGGCCCGCACCATGGGGCCGACCTGCGGCACCGAGGCGCCCGTCGGCACCGCGGCGGCGAACAGTGCCCACATGGGAGCGCCCGTGAGCGCCAGCGCGGTCAGGGACAGGCCGGCCACCGCGTGGACGAGGACGCCGGGGACCAGGACGGCCCGCTGGCCGTGGCGGTCGGCGAGACGGCCGGTGAGGGGCGCGAACACTGCCATGGAGACACCGGTCACGGCGGCCACGGCGCCGGCTGCCCCGTACGAGCCGGTGGTGTGCTGCACGAGCAGCACGATCGACAGCGTCAGCATCGCGAACGGCTGTCGTGCGGCGAAGCCCGGGAGCAGAAACGTCCAGGCGCCGCGTGTACGCAGCAGCTGTCCGTATCCAGGGCGGGCGGAAACCGGGGTCCCGGCGGACTCCGGAGTGACCGTGGATGCCACGGCCCGTGCCTTTCTGCCGCCTGGTAGCGCGCCCGTGCGGGGGCGCCGAGAGCTGTCCTCTTGCGCGGAACTGCGGTAGATACCGGGCCGCCCAGAGAGGAGGGCACCGCGGCCGCCATACGGTCGCGCCAGCTCTGCGTCAGGCAGAGTTGGTTCGATCAACGTGCGCCTTGATGATACAGGCCCGAAGGATTGTGCCCCTGTGAAAGTCGGCACGTTCCCGGCTGCCGCCTGGGATTGGCCGCGTACCGGTGCCCGCCGCCCAGCCCTCGCACCCCCGTCCAGGCCGGACCGCTCGCGCCCCCGCCCAGTGCCCCCGAGCCCCGACGCCCGGCTCCCCGAGCGCCCCGCCCAGTGCCCCGGGCCCCCCGCCCAGTGCCCCGGGCCCCCCGCCCAGTGCCCCGGGCGCCCCGCCCCCGCGCCGTGCCCCGGCGGGGCGGGCGGCGCCGGGGGGCCCGGACGGGCCGGGGCTCAGCGTTCCGGGCCGCCTCCGTCGGTGCCCAGCCAGCTCGCCAGCTTGCCGCCCTGGCCGACCGCGCGGAGCCGCCGCTCGGCCGCGTCCCGGACCGGGTCCGTCGCCACCACGAGCAGTTCGTCGCCCCGGCGCAGCACGGTCGTCGGGAGCGGTACGAAGGACTCCTTGGCGCGGACGACCAGGGTGACCGCGGAGCCCGCGGGCAGCCGCAGCTCGTTGATCTCCACGCCGTGCATCTTCGAGCCGTCGGGGATCGCGACGGACAGCAGGTGCCCGCGCAGCCGTTCCAGGGGTGCCGACTCGATGCCCAGGTCGGCCGCCTCCGAGGCGGACTTGCCCAGCCGCAGCTTGCGGGCCAGCCAGGGGAGCGTTGGCCCCTGGACGAGTGTGTAGACGACGACCAGCACGAAGACGATGTTGAAGATCCGGCGGCTGTCCTCGACGCCGTTCACCATGGGGATCGTGGCCAGGATGATGGGGACGGCGCCGCGCAGGCCGGCCCAGGACATCAGGGCCTGTTCCTGCCAGCGCATCCGGAACGGCAGCAGGGCGACCACGACGCTCAGGGGCCGCGCGACCATGGTCAGCGCCAGGCCGATGACGAGCGCGGGCACGATGTCGTCGCCCATCTCGTGCGGGGTGACGAGCAGGCCGAGCAGCACGAACATGCCGATCTGGGCGAGCCAGCCGAGCCCGTCGGCGAAGCCGCGCGTCGCCGGCCAGTGCGGCAGCTTCGCGTTGCCCAGCACCATCGACGCCAGGTAGACGGCGAGGAAGCCGCTGCCGTGGGCCAGCGCGCCCGCCGCGTAGGCCGCGACGGCGATGGCCATGACCGCGATCGGGTAGAGGCCGGACGCGGGCAGGGCCACGTGCCGCAGCCCGTAGGCGCCCACGAAGCCGACCGCGAGGCCGACGGCCGCGCCGATGGCCAGTTCCAGCGCTATCTCGCCCAGCAGCACGTACCAGTGCTCCACCGGGCCCGCCGTGGAGAAGGCGACGACGAGGATGACGACAGGGGCGTCGTTGAAGCCGGACTCGGCCTCCAGGATGCCCGTCACGCGCGCGGGGAGGGGCACTCTGCGCAGCACGGAGAAGACGGCCGCCGCGTCGGTCGAGGACACCACCGCACCGATGATCAGCGCCTGCCGCCACTCCAGGTCGATCAGGTAGTGGGCGGCCGTCGCCGTGACGCCGACGCTCACCGTGACGCCGACCAGCGCCAGCGAGGAGGCGGCCGGGAGGCCCGGTTCGACCTCCCGCCACTTCGTGCCGAGACCGCCCTCGGCCAGGATCACGACGAGGGCCGCGTAGCCGATGACCTGGGTCAGTTCGGCGTTGTCGAAGTGGATGGCGCCGATGCCGTCCTGGCCCATGGCGACGCCGATCCCCAGGTAGACGAGCAGGCTGGGGAGCCCGCTGCGCGAGGAGATGCGTACCGCCGCGACCGCGACGAGCAGGACGAGCGAGCAGACGAGCAGGAGCTGGTTGAGGTGGTGGACAGTCAGGGGCTGATCCCTTCTCGCCGTTCCGAGCGGACCGGTCTGACCGTTTCGATCGGTTCTTCCGTTTGCCGCCGGTCAATCCTGGTTCATATCGTTCCTGCCGATGCGAACCGGTCTGATACGGCGTGCCGTTGAGTACCGGATCGTCCCGGTTTCCTCCGGCGGTCGGGTTCTCCCGGATCGATGCTGCGGATCGGCCGGACCGTGGTGCTCGATGGATGGGGTGCCTGCGGACAGGCCGACCGCCGACCGGGTCGAGCGGGTCGGCCGGGGTCGGTCGAACCGCGTCGGCGGTTCAACCAATTCATTACCTTACCTAACTCTTGACGCTTCCTTGACGCTCGCCGGTGCAAGATCGAACCCCCGCCCGCCCGGGTTCCCGACTCCGCGTCGAGGCCGAGTTGGCCCTGCGCCTATGGTTGCTCCAGCGCTCAGTCAAATGGACATGCCCGCCTGCCGCTCGCGTGAGGACAGCAAGGACAGCGATGCCCCCCAACACCACCGCATCTTCCGGTCACAAGCCCGGCAAGTCCGGCAGGAAGAAGGGGCGCAGAGCCCGTCTGGTCCTGATCGTCCTGGTACTGGCCATTGTGGGTGGCGCAGCCTTCGGGGCCTTCTGGGGCGTCAGCACGGTCCGCGCCTCCTTCCCGCAGACCAAGGGTTCGCTCACGCTCGAAGGCCTCTCCGGCCCGGTGGACGTGAAGCGGGACGGCTACGGGATCCCGCAGATCTACGCCTCGTCCGACGAGGACCTGTTCATGGCGCAGGGCTACGTCCAGGCGCAGGACCGGTTCTACGAGATGGACGTCCGCCGCCACATGACGTCCGGCAGGCTCTCCGAGATGTTCGGCGAGAGCCAGGTCAAGAACGACGCCTTCCTGCGCACGCTCGGCTGGGACCGGGTGGCGAAGAAGGAGTACGAGACCACGCTCTCCGCCGAGACGAAGAAGTACCTCCAGGCGTACGCCAAGGGTGTCAACGCGTACCTGAAGGGCAAGGACGGCGAGGACATCTCGCTGGAGTACGCGGCGCTCGGCTTCTCCAACGACTACGCGCCGACCGAGTGGACCCCGGTCGACTCGGTGGCCTGGCTCAAGGCGATGGCCTGGGACCTGCGCGGCAACATGCAGGACGAGATCGACAGGTCCCTGATGACCAGCCGCCTCGGCCCGAAGCAGATCGCCGACCTGTACCCGCAGTACCCGTACGACCGGAACAAGCCGATCGTCCAGGACGGGCAGTACGACAGCGTGACCGGCAAGTACCGGCAGGGGAGCGTCACGGGCGCCGCCGCGGGCACGCAGGACGCGGCCGGCAGCGGTCTCACCGGTGGCGCCGAGGCGCCCTCCGGTCTGGAGAGCCAGCTCTCGGGCCTCTACGACGTGCTGGACGACGTCCCGGAGGCCGTCGGCGTGAACGGCAACGGCATCGGCTCCAACTCCTGGGTCGTCGGTGGCGAGCACACCATCAGCGGCAAGCCGCTGCTCGCCAACGACCCGCACCTGTCGCCCTCGCTGCCGTCGGTCTGGTACCAGATGGGCCTGCACTGCAGGAGCGTCTCCGCGAAGTGCCAGTACGACGTCTCCGGCTACACCTTCTCGGGCATGCCGGGCGTGATCATCGGCCACAACGAGAAGATCGCCTGGGGCATGACCAACTCCGGCGCCGACGTCACCGACCTGTACCTGGAGAAGCTCACCGGGGACGGGTACGAGTACAACGACAAGGTGCTGCCCTTCACCACCCGCAAGGAGCGCATCGACATCGCGGGCGGCGGCAGCAAGACCATCGTCGTGCGGGAGACGAACAACGGGCCGCTGCTGTCGGACCGCAACGACGAACTGGTGAAGGTCGGCCGGAAGGCCACCGTCGACAGCGCGGCCCCCGACCGCGGCGACGGCTACGCGATAGCGCTGCGCTGGACGGCGCTGGACCCGGGCAACTCGATGGACGCCGTGTTCGCGATGGACAGGGCGCGTGACTGGAGGGACTTCCGCAAGGCGGCCACCCTCTTCGACGTGCCCTCGCAGAACCTGATCTACGCGGACACCGAGAACAACATCGGCTACCAGCTGCCGGGCCGGATCCCGACCCGCGGCAAGGGCGACGGCTCGCTCCCGTCGCCCGGCTGGGACTCCAAGTACCGCTGGACCGGCTACATCGACCAGGCCGAGCTGCCGTACGAGTACAACCCCGACCGCGGCTACATCGTGACCGCGAACCAGGCCGTCGTCGACAAGGACAAGTACCCCTACACGCTCACCACGGACTGGGGCTACGGAACGCGCAGCCAGCGGATCGCCGACCTGCTGGAGTCGAAGACCAAGAACGGCGGCAAGGTCTCGACGGACGACATGCGGCAGATGCAGCTCGACAACAGCAGCGAGATCGCCAAGCTCCTCGTGCCGCAGCTGCTGAAGATCGACGTCGCCGACAAGGACGTCCGCGAGGCGCAGAAGCTCCTGGAGGGCTGGAACTACACCCAGGACGCCGACTCGGCCGCCGCCGCGTACTTCAACGCCACCTGGCGCAACATCCTCAAGCTCGGCTTCGGCAACAAGCTGCCCAAGGAGCTGCGGGTCAAGGGGCAGTGCCTGTACGTCGAGCCGTCCGACTCCACCGGCCCGGTCGACGTGGACGACGACAAGGTGCGCGAGTGCGGCCAGCGCGACGCGGACAGCGCGCAGCCCGACGGCGGCGACCGCTGGTTCGAGGTCGTCCGCTCGATCCTGGGCGACGAGGACAACGCCTGGTGGTCGGCGCCCGGAACGCGCACCGACGACGCCGTCGACACACGTGACGAGCTGTTCGCGCGGGCCCTGGAGGACGCACGCTGGGAGCTGACCGCCAAGCTCGGCAAGGACATCGACACCTGGAGCTGGGGCCGGCTGCACCGGCTCTACCTGAAGAACCAGACCCTGGGCACCGCGGGTCCCGGCTTCCTCAAGTACGCGCTCAACAGGGGCCCGTACAACATGGGCGGCGGCGAGGCGGCGGTGAACGCCACCGGCTGGAACGCGGCGGGCGGCTACTCCGTGGTGTGGGTTCCGTCGATGCGGATGGTGGTGAACCTGGACGACTTCGACAAGTCCCAGTGGATCAACCTCACCGGCGCCTCGGGCCACGCCTACAGCGCCCACTACATCGACCAGACGAGCAAGTGGGTCAAGGGCGAACTGCTGCCGTGGGTCTCCTCGGAGCGCGCGGTGGGCAAGGCCACCTCGGACACGCTGGTCCTCAAGCCCTGACGTCCCCCGCAGGCACCGGAACGGCCCTCCACGCACGCGTGGAGGGCCGTTCCGCGGTTCAGGCCGCCGCGGGGCCGCCCGGGAAGCGGCGCACGCCCGACGGGGTCACCGCGGCGCGCACCGGCCTGTCGTGCGGCTCCTCGGGGACGCGGTCGACCACCTCGGTGTCGTACAGCAGCACCACCAGCGCCGGATCGGCGCCCGCCCGGTCGAGGCGCGCGAGCACCCGGTCGTACGACCCGCCGCCGCGGCCGAGGCGCATCCCGCGCGCGTCGACGGCGAGACCCGGCAGCAGGACGGCGTCGGCCCCCAGCACGGCGTCGGGGCCCAGCCGCCCGCCGCCGGGCTCCAGGAGGGTCATGCGGCCGCCGTGCCGGACGGGGACCAGGGAGGCCTCCCCCGTGTACTCGCCCCAGTCGAGGTCGTTGTCCGCAAGGAGCGCGGGGAGCAGGACGCGCACGCCCCGCGCGTGGAGTGCGTCCAGGAGCGCGCGGGTGCCCGGTTCACTCCCCACGGACACGTACGCCGCCACCGTGCGAGCATGGGCCAGTTCGGGCAGCTCCATGGCCCGGGCCGCGAGTGAGGTCCCGGACTTCCGCACGTCATCGGCCGTCAACCCGGCCCTCACCGTGAGGAGCTCCCGCCGCAACAATCGCTTGCCAGACTCGGCTTCGGGTCCCAGGCGGCTCATAGACTTGTTCCGTACCCTTCATAATGCGCTCATATGAGAGCGAATTGACCGGAGCCACAGATTCACTACAAAGGCACCGGATATGGTGTCGGGCATGACTCAGTCGCACCCAAGGATCAGCAAGGCTGTCATCCCGGCAGCAGGTCTCGGCACCCGGTTCCTGCCGGCCACCAAGGCCACTCCCAAGGAGATGCTGCCGGTCGTGGACAAGCCGGCGATCCAGTACGTGGTCGAGGAGGCCGCGTCCGCGGGCCTCGACGACGTCCTCATGATCACGGGCCGCAACAAGCGCCCGCTGGAGGACCACTTCGACCGCAACTACGAGCTGGAATCGGCCCTTCAGAAGAAGGGCGACGCCGGGCGGCTCGCCAAGGTGCAGGAGTCAAGCGACCTCGCGACCATGCACTACGTGCGCCAGGGCGACCCCAAGGGCCTCGGGCACGCCGTGCTGTGCGCCGCCCCGCACGTCGGCAACGAGCCGTTCGCCGTGCTCCTGGGCGACGACCTCATCGACCCGCGCGACCCGCTCCTCAAGCGCATGGTCGACGTCCACGAGCAGTACGGCGGCAGCGTCATCGCGCTCATGGAGGTCGAGCCCGAGCAGATCCACCTCTACGGCTGCGCCGCCGTCGAGAGCACCGCGGACGGCGACGTCGTCAAGGTGACGGGACTCGTCGAGAAGCCGGACGCGGCGGACGCCCCCAGCAACTACGCCATCATCGGCCGGTACGTCCTCGACCCGCACGTCTTCGACATACTCCGCACGACGGAGCCCGGCCGCGGCGGCGAGATCCAGCTCACCGACGCCCTCCAGCAGCTCGCCGACGACGAGAAGGTCGGCGGTCCCGTGCACGGCGTCGTCTTCAAGGGCCGCCGCTATGACACCGGCGACCGCGGCGACTACCTGCGTGCCATTGTCAGACTCGCGTGCGAACGTGAAGACCTGGGCCCGGACTTCCGGACCTGGCTCCGCAGTTACGTCACCGAGGAGATGTAGCACTTTGAGCAGCGCCGCGACCCGTGCCACCGGCCAGGAGCACCTCTGGTCGGTGTCCGAGCACCTGGAGGACATCCTCGCGACCGTCCGCCCCCTGGAACCCATCGAGCTGCAACTCCTCGACGCCCAGGGCTGTGTCCTGGTCGAGGACGTCACGGTGCCGGTCTCGCTGCCGCCGTTCGACAACAGCTCCATGGACGGGTACGCGGTCCGGGTCGCCGATGTCGCGGGCGCGAGCGAGGAGTACCCGGCGGTCCTCACGGTCGTCGGGGACGTCGCGGCGGGCGAGTCGGAGCTGCTCCACGTCGGCCCGGGGGAGGCCGCCCGCATCATGACGGGCGCGCCGCTGCCCCCCGGCGCCGAGGCGGTCGTCCCGGTGGAGTGGACCGACGGCGGTCTCGGCGAGGGGCCGGTCTCCGGGATGCGCGCCCGCAGCGCGTCGCCCGAGGCCGCCTCGGGCCAGGTCCGCATCCACCGCCAGGCCGAGGCGCGCGCGCACGTGCGCGCCGAGGGCAGCGACGTGAAGGCCGGCGACCGCGCCCTCTCCGCGGGCACCGTCCTCGGCCCGCCCCAGATCGGGCTGCTGGCCGCGATCGGCCGCGGCACCGTGTGCGTGCGTCCGCGTCCGCGTGTGGTCGTGCTGTCCACGGGCAGCGAACTGGTCCAGCCCGACGAGGCGTTGGGCACCGGCCAGATCTACGACTCGAACAGCTTCGCGCTGTGCGCCGCCGCCCGGGACGCGGGCGCGATCGCCTACCGGGTGGGCGCGGTCGCCGACGACGCCGAGACGCTCCGCGCCACCATCGAGGACCAGCTGATCCGCGCCGACCTGCTGGTCACCACGGGTGGTGTCAGCGTCGGCGCGTACGACGTCGTCAAGGAGGCGCTGTCCTCCGTCGGCGACGAGGACGAGGAGGGCGGCGGCATCGAGTTCCGCAAGCTCGCCATGCAGCCCGGCAAGCCGCAGGGCTTCGGCTCCATCGGCCCCGAGCACACCCCGCTGCTCGCGCTCCCGGGCAACCCGGTCTCGTCGTACGTGTCGTTCGAGCTGTTCGCGCGCCCCGCGATCCGCACCCTGATGGGTGTGGAGGACGTCCACCGCCCCGGCTCGAAGGCGGTGCTGCGGGCGGACAAGGCGCTGACCTCGCCCGCCGGGCGCCGGCAGTTCCTGCGCGGCCGGTACGAGAACGGGGAGGTGACCCCCGTCGGCGGCGCCGGGTCCCACCTCATCGCGGCTCTCGCGCACGCGGACGCGCTGATCGTCGTCCCCGAGTCCGTCGAGTCCGTGGAGCCCGGCACCGAGGTCGACGTGGTCCTGCTCGGCTGAGGACCCCGGCTTGGGGGTACCGTGTCGCGCACAACAGGCCCGACCGGGAGCGCCGCCACAGTATGAGTACGCAGGACCGACTGACCCACATCGACGAGGCGGGCGCCGCCCGTATGGTCGACGTGTCCGAGAAGGACGTGACCGCACGCACGGCCCGAGCCAGCGGCCGCGTCCTGGTCTCGCCCCGCGTGATCGAACTGCTGCGGGGCGAGGGTGTGCCGAAGGGCGACGCCCTCGCCACCGCGCGCATCGCGGGCATCATGGGCGCCAAACGGACGCCGGACCTGATCCCGCTCTGCCACCCGTTGTCGGTGTCGGGTGTCAGACTTGACCTGTCGGTCGTGGACGACGCCGTCGAGATCCTGGCCACCGTGCGGACCACCGACCGCACCGGCGTCGAGATGGAGGCCCTCACCGCGGTCAGCGTGGCGGCCCTCACCGTGATCGACATGGTCAAGGCGGTCGACAAGGGAGCGGTCATCACGGACGTGCGCGTGGAGGAGAAGACGGGCGGCAAGTCGGGCGACTGGAGCCGGGCATGACCTACCGCGCGCTCGTCGTCACGGCCTCGAACCGGGCCGCCGCAGGGATCTACGAGGACAGGGGCGGTCCCCTGATCGCCGCCGGGCTCGGCTCGTACGGATTCGAGGTGTCCGGGCCGCGGGTCGTCCCCGACGGGGACCCGGTGGCAGCCGCGCTGCGCGCCGGTGTCGCGGAGGGGTTCGACGTCATCGTCACGACCGGTGGCACGGGCGTCTCGCCCACCGACCGCACGCCCGAGGCCACCCGTGAGGTGCTCGACCGCGAGATCCCCGGCATCGCCGAGGCCATCAGGGCGTTCGGCCGGGACAAGGTGCCCACGGCGGTGCTCTCGCGCGGACTCGCGGGTGTCGCGGGCGGGACGCTGATCGTGAACCTGCCGGGCTCCACCGGCGGGGTCCGGGACGGCCTGGCCGTGCTCGAACCCCTCCTGATCCACGCCGTCGACCAGATCCGCGGCGGCGACCACCCCGGCTCCGGCGGCACCGGGGGTGCGAGCTGAACAGCCCATCCTGGCCGGTCGAGCTGGTGGACGGCGATGTGGTGCTCAGGCCCATAAAGCTGCGCGACCAGCGGGTCTGGCGCGAGGTCAACCGCCGGAACCGCGACTGGCTGCGGCCCTGGGAGGCGACCATTCCGCCGCCCACGCCCAGCGGACCGATCACGCACCGGCCGACGTACCGCCAGATGGTCCGGCACCTGCGGGCCGAGGCCGGCGCGGGGCGGATGCTGCCGTTCGTCATCGAGTACCAGGGGCGGCTCGTCGGGCAGTTGACGGTTGCCGGAATCACCTGGGGCTCGATGTGTTCGGGCCATATCGGCTACTGGGTCGACCAGTCGGTCGCCGGTCGCGGAGTGATGCCGACGGCCGTGGCGCTGGTGTCCGACCACTGCTTCCGGACCGTTGGTCTGCACCGCATCGAGGTCTGTATTCGCCCCGAGAACGGGCCGAGCCGCCGGGTCGTGGAGAAACTCGGATTCCGCGAGGAAGGACTCCGCCCCCGTTATCTGCACATCGACGGCGCGTGGCGGGACCACCTCGTCTTCGCGCTCACGGCCGAGGAGGTGCCCGAGGGCCTGCTGGCGCGCTGGCGCCGGACACGCTCGCGGAACGCGCCGGAGAACTCTCCGAGGGACACCCCCGGAACACCCTGGAAATGAAATGGGTGTTCGAAAATGATCGGTGATCGACCAAGCTCGGGCATTAATTTCGCCCCCGAGGCGGCCTGTTGATCGCATCGGTCACAAAAAAAGCTCGAAATATCAGCCAGATCGTGCGACACACCGGCTCAATTGGCAGATGGCCTCACACAAACCCCTCTACCGTGTGAGGCGTGAGCAGCAGCGGCCTCATCTACGCAGTCATTGTCGGGGCCTGGGCCGCCTACTTGGTGCCTATGTGGCTCCGTAGGCAGGACGAGCTGAATGAGGCCCGTCCGACGGAACGCTTCAGCACCGCCATCCGGCTCCTGTCGGGACGGGCGGGAATGGAGCGCCGGTACGCCAAGGACCTGCGGGCGCGCTCCACCGAAGAGGGGGAGCAGCGCGCCGACCCGGACGCAGTCACCGACTCGGTGGACGTCCGGGCCTTCGCCATGCCTCCGACACGCCGGGAAGTACGGGCGGACGTCGACGACGCGCGGGACGTACGGGATGTACGGGACACGCGGGGCGACGACCGGCCGGACGCGCGGGGCCGGACCGCCCCGAAGCCGGCGCAGCACTCCAAGCAGTCGGCGGGGCAGGCGCCCCCGGCGCCCTCCGAGACGGGCTCCCGGCCCGCGGGCGCAGCGGTGCCGAAGCCGGCGCGCGCCACCGGCAGCAGGCCGGTGCCCCACCAGGGCTCCAGGCCGCCAGCCTCCGGCACGTCCGGTACCTCGCCCGAACGGCGGGCAGCCGCCGCGGAGGCCGCGGCACGCGCCCGGCGTTCGAAGGTGCTCGCGCGCCGACGGCGTACGACCGTCGTCCTCTTCCTCGCCTTCACCCTCGGCGCGATCGTCGCCGCGGTCGGCGGGCTCGCTCTCCTGTGGGCGCCCGGCGTGCCCGCGGTCATGCTCAGCGTCTACATCGCGTACCTGCGCTCCCAGGAGCGGCGGCGGTTCACCTACGTGATGGACCGCCGGCGCGCCGAGGCCGCGGCGCAGCGGCTGCGAGAGCGGCAGCCCAGGCGGCGGCCGGCCGCCGAGCCGGGCGCCGCCGACGAACCGGAGGAAGGATCCGGGCACGACACCGACCCCGGTCTGATGGCGCTCGCCGCCGACCGCCGCGCCCTCGTCGAGCAGACCGACCACGCCGAGTGGGTCGACCAGCAGCGCGAGCGCCGCAACGGTCCGGGCCGCGGAGACAGCTGGGACCCCGTCCCGGTGCCGCTGCCCACCTATGTGACGGCTCCGGTCGCCCCGCGAGCCACCTCCGACGTCGACCTGGGCGCGCCCGACGCGTGGAGCTCGGCGCGCTCCAGCGCGGTCGAGCCCACCGACGAGTGCCCGGTGGAGGCCGACGGGCAGGGCGGGGCGGCAGCGTCCGCCGCGGCGGACGCCGACGACCCGGAGGCCGACGGCGGCCCGGACGGCGCCGCCGACGCCCGCCGCGCCGCCTCGGCCCGCCGTGCCCGCGAGCGCGGCCGTACGCCGCTCTTCGACCAGTACGACGAGGGCGGCCGCCCGCGCGCGGCCAACGAGTGACGGTTCCTCAGGGGTCCGGCCCCTGACCAGCGGGACAGCCGCCGGGAACGGATTTCCAAGCACCCCGATCGGGATGCTAGAGTTTCACTCGTTGCAAGGGCCTGTGGCGCAGTCTGGTAGCGCACCTCGTTCGCATCGAGGGGGTCTGGGGTTCAAATCCCCACAGGTCCACCGCAGCTCAGAGCCCCCGCCGGGGAAATCCGGCGGGGGCTCTGCTCGTATGTCCGGACGTGGGGTCCGGTGGGGCCGTGCGGGCGCCGGGGTGCCTCGGGGCGGGCCGGCGGCCGGTGGCCCGGCGGGTGCCGGGCCGGGCGCGGACGTTTCAGAGTCGCTTCGCGAAGCAGCGGCTGTTCTCGTGGAAGCGGTAGTGGCCGAACTTCGGGCAGGGCTCGTAGCCGCTGGACGTGTAGAGGGCGATGGCCTCGGGCTGCTTGTCGCCCGTCTCCAGGACCATGCGGACGCGGCCGGCCGCGCGGGCGTCGTCCTCCAGGGCCGCCAGGATGCGGCGGGCGAGCCCGTTGCCGCGGGCCTCGTCGACCACGTACATGCGCTTCAGTTCCGCGTCGCCGTCCGAGTAGCCCTCGTCGTTCTCGTCCTGCGTGCGCCAGCCGCCCGTGGCCACCGGGCGGTCCCGTGTGTCGTACGCCACGAGGTAGAGGCCGGACGGGGGCGCGAACATCTTCGGGTCGAGCGGTGTGACGTCTCCGCCGTCCCCGTAGCGCCGGGCGTACTCGGCCTGTACCTGGTCGTTGAGCTTGACGGCGTCGGGGTGGTCGAAGGCGACGGGATGGATATTCATACTGGACATCGTAGTTCTATGCAATCGGTGGGTGGGATGGAGCGGTGTGCCCGTCCAGTGTGCCGGTATCGTGCCCGGGTGCTGACTGTGACCTCTGTGAATGTGAACGGGCTCCGGGCCGCCGCCAAGAAGGGCTTCGTGGAATGGCTGGCGCAGACGTCCGCGGACGTGCTCTGCCTCCAGGAGGTGAGGGCCGAGCCCGAGCAGCTCCCCGAAGGGGTGCGCCGGCCCGAGGGGTGGCACGTCGTGCACGCGCCCGCCGCCGCGAAGGGGCGCGCCGGGGTCTCCCTCTACACGCGCCGTGAGCCGGACAGCGTCCGGATCGGCTTCGGATCGGCGGAGTTCGACGGCAGCGGGCGGTATGCGGAGGTCGATCTGCCGGGCGTCACGGTGGCCAGCCTCTACCTGCCCTCCGGTGAGGTCGGCACCGAGCGGCAGGACGAGAAGGTCCGGTTCATGGGGGAGTTCCTCGCCCATCTGAAGGTGCTGCGCGAGCGGGCCGCCGCCGACGGCCGCGAGGTCGTGGTGTGCGGCGACTGGAACATCGCGCACCGGCCGGCCGACCTCAAGAACTGGCGCGCCAACCAGAAGAACTCCGGCTTCCTGCCGGAGGAGCGCGAGTGGCTCGGCCGGGTCCTGGACGAGGCCGACGGCGGATACGTCGACGTCGTCCGCGCCCTGCACCCGGACGAGGAGGGCCCGTACTCGTGGTGGTCGTACCGCGGGCGCGCCTTCGACAACGACTCGGGCTGGCGGATCGACCTCGCCGTCGCCACGCCCGGACTCGCCGCACGCGCGGTCAAGGGGTACGTGGAGCGGGCGGCCAGTCACGGGGAACGCTGGTCGGACCACGCCCCGGTGACGGTCGTCTTCGACCGCTGAGCAGCGCGTCCGCGGTGAGGGGCGGCGCGGCGCCGTGCCGGGCCCGCGTCCGCGTCCGCGGTGAGGGGCGGCGAGGCGCCGTACCCGGCTCGGCCCGTCACTTCGCCAGACGGCCGATCCTGCGGTCCAGCGCCATCGACAGTTCGGCCTCGACCACGCTCTTCGCCAGGGGGCGCAGCCGCTGGAGGTCCTCCGCGGTGCGGTCGGTGCCCAGGGTCAGGGTGGTGAACAGCTCGGCCAGCGCGTCGGCGTGCTCGCGCACGCGGCGGGCCGCGGCGAGGACGTCCGCGAGCGGTACGCCCTCCCGGACCAGGGCCGCCGAGGCTTCGAGCAGGCGGCGGCTGATGTGGACGAGGCCGCCCCCGTCGGTGGCGAGGTAGCCGAGGTCGAGGGCCGCGGCGAGGTTCTCCGGGGTGTCCTGGCCGGCGAAGAAGTCGGCGAGCTCCTCGGGGGAGAGGCGGACCGGGGTCTCCTCGGTGGGCGCGCCGAGGCCGAGCAGTTCGCCGACGTCGCGGCCGTGGTCGAACGCCTCCGCGAGTTCGGCTATGCCGTTGAGGGTGTGGCCGCGCTCCAGGAGTGCGGCGATCGTGCGCAGCCGGGCGAGGTGGTCCTCGTCGTACCAGGCGATCCTGCCCTCGCGGCGCGGCGGCGGGATGAGCTTGCGCTCACGGTAGAAGCGCAGCGTGCGCACGGTGATGCCGGCCTCCCTGGCCAGCTCCTCCATCCGGTACTCCCGCTTGTCCGCCACCCGAGCACCCTATGTCGTACCGACGGTAACTTTCCTTGCTCCCGCCCCCTACCCATCGGTATGGAGCTGCTCTAGTCTCCCATTGCGCCAGTGTTCACTGGCGGGATCAGCGGAAGTCATACGTGGCATGGAGGCGTCGGGATGACCGAGCACGAGCATGTACGGGTGGCGGTGATCGGCTCCGGGTTCGGCGGGCTGGGCGCCGCCGTGCGGTTGCGCCGCGAGGGCGTCACCGACTTCGTCGTCCTGGAGCGGGCCGGCAGCGTGGGCGGGACCTGGCGGGACAACAGCTATCCGGGATGCGCCTGCGACGTGCCGTCCCACCTGTACTCGTTCTCTTTCGCGCCCAACCCCGACTGGCCCCGCACCTTCTCCGGACAGGAGCACATCCGGGCCTACCTGGAGCACGTGACCGACGTGTTCGGGCTGCGCCCGCACCTGCGCTTCGACTCCGAGGTGAAGCTGATGACCTGGGACGGGGAGAACCTTCGCTGGGAGATCGAGACCAGCAGCGGAACGCTCACCGCCGACATCGTCGTCTCCGCGACCGGCCCGCTGTCCGACCCCAAGGTCCCCGACGTCCCCGGCATCGAGACCTTCCCGGGCAAGGTCTTCCACTCGGCCCGCTGGGACCACGACTACGACCTGCGGGGCAAGCGCGTCGCGATGGTCGGCACGGGCGCCTCGGCCATCCAGATCGTGCCGGCCGTGCAGCCCGAGGTCGAGCGGCTGACCGTCTTCCAGCGCACCCCGCCCTGGGTGATGCCGCGCGTCGACCGGGCCATCAGCGGCGCCGAGCGCCGGCTGCACCGGCTGCTGCCCCTCACCGCGCAGGCCCGCCGCGGACTCCTGTGGGGCATCCGGGAGCTACAGGTCCAGGCGTTCACCAAGCGGCCCAACGAGCTCGGCCTGGTCGAGCGGCTGGCCAAGCGCAACATGACCCGGGTCATCAAGGACCCCGAGCTGCGCGCCAAGCTGACACCGACGTACCGCATCGGCTGCAAGCGCATCCTGCTGTCGAGCACGTACTACCCGGCCCTCGCGCAGCCCAACGTGGACGTGGTGGCGAGCGGGCTGAGCGAGATCCGCGGCTCCACCCTCGTCGCCGCGGACGGCACCGAGACCGAGGCCGACGCGATCGTTTTCGGCACGGGCTTCCACGTCACCGACATGCCGATCGCCGAGCGCGTCGTCGGCGCGGACGGCCGGACGCTCGCCGAAGCCTGGTCGACCGGAATGAAGTCCCTGCGCGGCGCCACCGCGGCCGGGTTCCCGAACTGGATGACGGTCATCGGACCCAACACGGGGCTCGGAAACTCCAGCATGATCCTGATGATCGAGTCCCAGCTCAACTACCTGGCCGACTACGTACGCCAGTTGGACGTGGTGGGCGGCCGGGCCGCCCTCGACGCGCGGCCCGGCGCGGTCGAGGCGTGGAACACCCGGGTCCAGGAGCGGATGAAGCGCACCGTCTGGAACACCGGCGGCTGCACCAGCTGGTACCTCGACGCCAACGGTGTGAACACGACCGTGTGGCCCGGCACGACGACGGAGTTCCGCGGCGCCACCCGCCGCGTGGACCTCGCCGAGTACGACCTGCTCCGGCCGCCCGCGCCGGACCCCGCACCAGGGCACCGCGCCGACGGCGGGCGGAAGAAGAAGCTGGAGGCCGGAGCATGAGCCGACCGACACAGGCGGCCGGCGGACCCTACGCGCCGCCCGCCGCCGGGCGCGAGCTGACCGCGGAGTCCGCCGACGGCGCCCGGATCCACGTGGAGGTGCACGGACCCGAGGACGCCCCCGCCGTCGTGCTCGCGCACGGGTGGACCTGCTCCACTGCCTTCTGGGCCGCGCAGATACGGGATCTCGCCGTCGACCACCGGGTGGTCGCGTACGACCAGCGGGGCCACGGACGCAGCCCGTCGAGCCCGGCGTGCAGCACGGAGGCACTCGCCGACGACCTCGAGGCGGTGCTCGCCGCGACGCTCGCGCCCGGCGAGAAGGCCGTCCTGGCGGGGCACTCGATGGGCGGCATGACGCTGATGGCCGCGTCCGGGCGGGCCCGGTTCCGGGAGCACGCGGCGGCCGTCCTGCTGTGCAGCACGGGCAGTTCACGGCTGGTCGCCGAGTCGCTGGTGCTGCCGATGCGGGCCGGCCGGGCGCGCACCTGGCTGACGGCGAAGGTCCTCGGGTCCCGGGCGCCGCTCGGTCCGGTGACGCCTCTCGCGCGGCGCGTCCTCAGGTACGGGACGATGGGACCGGGCTCCGCACCCGCCATGGTCGACGCGTGCGCGCGGATCGTGCACGCGTGTCCGAGGAAGGTGCGGCACGCCTGGTCGCAGGTCCTGGCCGGGCTCGACCTGGACTCCGGAGTAAGGGAGTTGACCGTGCCGACGGCCGTCGTCGCCGGCACAGCGGACCGGTTGACGCCCGTCGTCCACACCCGCGGTCTCGTCGCGGCGCTGCCGAACTGCGTCGGCTCGACCGAACTGCCCGGACTCGGCCACATGACCCCGATCGAGGCACCCGAGCTGGTCAGCGGGCGCATCCGGGAACTCGTCGGCACCTACGTACGCATCGAGCAGAGGGAGGGCGCATGAGCAGGGTCAGCCTGGAGGGACAGGTCGCCGTCGTCACCGGGGCCGCGCGGGGCGTCGGGGAACTCCTCGCCCGCAAGCTCTCCGCGCGCGGAGCCACGGTCGCCCTCGTCGGACTGGAGCCGGACGCGCTGAAGAGCGTCGCCGAACGGCTGCACGGAGACAACGGCCACTGGTACGCCGACGTCACCGACCACGAGGCGATGACACGGGTCGCCCGGGAGGTGAAGGAGCGGTTCGGGAGGATCGACATCGTCGTGGCCAACGCCGGGGTCGCGAACGGCGGGCCCTTCGAGGACTCGGACCCCGTCGCCTGGCGGCGGGTCGTCGAGGTCAACCTCGTCGGATCCGCCGTGACGGCACGGGCGTTCCTGCCCGCGCTGACCGAGAGCCGGGGCTACCTGCTCCAGATCGCCTCGCTCGCGGCGATCACCCCGGCGCCCATGATGAGCGCCTACTGCGCGTCCAAGTCGGGGGTCGAGGCGTACGCGCACTGCCTGCGGGCCGAGGTCGGGCACCGGGGTGTGCGGGTCGGGGTCGGCTACCTGTCGTGGACCGACACCGACATGGTGCGCGGGGCCGATCAGGACGACGTGATGCGGGAGTTGAGGCAGCGGCTGCCGTGGCCGGCCAACAAGACCTACCCGCTGGGTCCGGCCGTCGACCGGATCGTCACCGGGATCGAGCGCCGCTCCAGTCATGTGTACGGGCAGTGGTGGCTGCGCGGGATGCAGGGCGTACGCGGGTACCTGCCGGGGCTCATCGGGACGGTCGGGCAGCGCGAGGTGCGGCGGTTCGCGCCGCGGCTGTCGACGGTCGGGAAGGGGCTCGTCGGGGCGGGCGGCGCGGCCGACGAGCAGGCCCGGGACGAGGTGCGTCACAGTCCGTGATCGGTCGACATGCGTGGCGTGTCCGGGCGTGCCAATCTGGTCGAGCCCCAACCACCTCACCCACATCGGGAGTGACATCACATGGGCATCAAGGACCAGTTCCAGGAGAAGGCCAAGCAGCTCGATGCGCAGCCGCGTGAGCGTGCCGGCCGGCCGCAGGACGACGTGAACGAGCGCGGTCAGCAGCGCGAGCGCCAGCCGCAGGGGCCGCAGCGCGGGCGTCAGACGCCCGAGGGGCCGGAGCGCGTGCAGCGTGACGCGCGGGAGCGGTTCGACCAGGACTTCGATGCCTGACGGAGCGCTGCGGGTGGTGTGACCGCCCGTTCGTGAGCGTGGGGTGCCCTCCTTCTCCGGGGGCGCCCCGCGCTTCTTTGTGTTCGCGCCGTGGTTCGTCGGGTGCGGCGCCGTCGTGGCTGGTCGCGCAGTTCCCCGCGCCCCTGCGGGGGTTGGGGTCCGGTGGGTGGGTTTGCGCGGTTCCCCGCGCCCCTGGGGGGTGGGTTGGCTGGGTTGGGTGTCGGCCGTCCCGCCGGTGAGGGTTGGTCGCGCGGTTCCTCGCGCCCCTGCCTCGTGTGGTGGGTCAGGGGGTTCTTGGGGGGAGGGGTGGGCGGGACCTGTCGGGGATGTCGTCGTAGCCGGGCGGGGTGGCCGCGGGGCGGTCTGCCAGGAGGTCGAGGGCCAGGCGCACCGCGTCGTCCAGTTGGGCGTGGCGGCCCTCCGCCCAGTCCAGGGGGGTGCGCAGGGCCTCCAGATCGGGTGTGACGCCGTGGTTCTCCACGGACCAGCCGTAGGCGTCGAACCAGGCCGCGTTCATCGGCACCGTGATGACCGTGCCGTCACCCAGCGCGTGGCGGCCCGTCATGCCGACGACACCGCCCCACGTCCGCTGCCCGACCACCGGTCCGAGTCCGAGGAGCTTGAAGGCGGCCGTGATCATGTCGCCGTCCGAGGACGTCATCTCGTCGGCCAGGGCGACCACGGGACCGCGCGGGGCGTTCGACGCGTACGAGACCGGCTGGGCGTCGCGGGTCAGGTCCCAGCCGAGGATCGTCCGGGTGAGCTTCTCGACGACCAGCTCGCTGATGTGGCCGCCGGCGTTGCCGCGGACGTCGACGAGGAGGGCCGGACGCGACACCTCCAGGCGCAGGTCGCGGTTGAATTGGGCCCAACCCGAGCCGCCCATGTCCGGGATGTGCAGGTAGCCGCACCGGCCGCCGCTCAACTCCCGTACGACCGCGCGGCGTTTGGTGACCCAGTCCTGGTAGCGCAGCGGCCGCTCGTCGATCAGGGGGACCACGGCGACCCGGCGCGAGAGGCCGCCGGGACCCTGCGCCGGGGTGAAGGTCAGCTCCACGGTCGTGCCGCCCGCGCCCGCGAGCAGCGGGTAGGGGCCCGTGACCGGGTCCACCGCGCGGCCGTCCACATGTGTGAGGACCGCGCCCTCGCGGATGCCCGTACCGGCCAGCGGGGAACGCGCCTTGGAGTCCGAGGAGTCGCCGGGCAGGATGCGCCGGACGACCCACTGGCCCTCCCTGCAGACGAAGTTGGCCCCCAGCAGGCCCTGGGCCCGCTGGTAGTGCGGCGGCCCCTCGTTGCGGCGCGCCGCGGACACGTACGCGTGCGAGGTGCCCAGTTCGCCGAGCAGTTCGCGCAGCAGGTCGGCGAACTCGTCCGGGGAGGCGACCCGTTCGACCAGCGGGCGGTACTGCTCCAGGGCCGCGTCCCAGTCGATGCCGCACATGTCGGGGGCCCAGAAGTAGTCGCGGGTGAGGCGGCCCGCCTCGGCGTAGGCCTGCCGCCACTCGGCGGGCGGGTCGGCCTCGTGCAGGATGCGCCGCAGGTCGATCCAGACGGTCGAGTCGCTGTCGCCCGACTCCGTCGACGGCACGGCCCGCAGCTCGCCCTCGTCGACCACGACGAGCCGGCTGCCGTCGCCGCTGGTCGCGAACCAGTCGAGGTGGTCGACGAGTTCGGACTTCTTGGCCTTGGTGATGTTGAAGTGTTCGAGCGTGGGGCGACCACTCGTGTCGTCCGGGTTGGCGAACGTCTCGCCGAGCGCGCCGGAGATGGGCCAGCGGAGCCAGACCAGTCCGCCGCCCGCGACCGGGTACAGCGCCGAGTACTTGGACGCCGTGACCGGGAACGGGGTCACCCGGCTCTCCAGGCCCTCCATCTCCACGGTGACCGTGCACGTCGCCGTGCCGCTCCCGGTGTCGTCCGGAAGGGCGTCCGTGTCGTCCTCGACCGGGTCCAGGCCGCCCGCCGCCGGACGCCCTTCCGGGGTCAGCGCGAACGGCGACGGCGTCGCGCAGGACAACGGGACGAGGTAGGGACGGCAGCCGAGCGGGAAGGACAGGTCGCCGGTGTGGACGTCGTACACCGGGTCGAAGCCGCGCCAGGAGAGGAAGGCGAGATAGCGGCCGTCCCGGGTGAAGACCGGGTTCTCGTCCTCGAAGCGGCCGTTGGTGACGTCGACGACGGTGTGCGCGCCCGGGCCCCGGACGCGGGCCATCTTGATCTGGCGCAGGGAGCGGCCGATGCCCGGATGGGACCAGGTCAGCCAGGTCCCGTCCGGCGAGAACGCGAGGTCGCGCACCGGGCCGTTGATGGACCGGATGAGTTCGGTGACGCTCCCGGGGCCGGGTTCCGTCCCGCCGGGCTCCTCCGGGTTTCCCGAATTGGTCGAGTTGTCCGGGTCCTCCGGGTCCTCCGGGTCCTCCGGGTCCTCCGGGTCGTCCGAGGCGTCGAGCAGCAGCAACCGCCCGTCGTGCGAGGCGACGGCGAGCCGCCCGCCCTCCGGGTCCGAGACCAGTTCCAGCACGCGGCCCAGCTCGCCCGAGGCCAGCCGTCGCGGCTCGCGCCGGCCTGTCGCGCGCGGCAGATAGGCGATCTCGACGGCGTCCTCGCCGTCCGCGTCCGTCACGTACGCCACCTGCCCGCCGGAACCGAGCATCTCCGGCAGCCGGACGCGGACCCCGGGGGTGTCCGCGATCGTGCGCGCCGGGCCGTCGCGGTGCGTGAGCCAGTACAGGCTGCCGCGGACCACGACGGCGCAGGCCCGGCCGGTCTCGTCCACGGAGATCCCGTCGACGTGCTGCGCGGCGGGCACCTGGTACGGGCGTCGGCCTGTGCGGGGGCCGCCGAGGCGTACGTCGAGGCGGCGCGGCACGGAGTCGGCGGTGAGGGCGTCGACGATCCACAGGTCGCCCGCGCACTGGTAGACGACCCGCGTGCCGTCGCTCGACGCGTGCCGGGCGTAGAAGGCGTCGTGGTCGGTGTGGCGGCGCAGGTCGGAGCCGTCGTGCTGGCAGGAGTACAGGTTGCCGATGCCCTCGTGGTCGGAGAGGAAGGCGACCCGGTCGCCGACGAACATCGGGCAGTCCACATGGCCGCCGAGGTCGGCGAGGATCCGCTGTCCGTGCACCCAGAGCCGGCCCATGGCCCCGCCCCGGTAGCGCTTCCACGACGCGGGCTCGTGCGGCGGAGTCCCGGTGAGCAGCAGGGTCCTGCGCTCCTGCGCGAAGTCGGCGACGGCGAGGGCGGAGACCGGGCCCCACGGGAGCTTGCGGCCGGGCCCGCCGTCGACGGGCACGCTGTAGGCCCACGTGTAGTACGAGAAGGGTTCGCCGTGCGAGGCGACGGCGAGGATGTCCCCGTCGGGCGACCAGCCGCACACCTGGGTGTCGGCGTTTCCCCAGTAGGTGAGCCGGCGGGCCGGGCCGCCGTCCACGGGGGTCAGGTGGATCTCCGGCACCAGGCTGCGCCAGGTCGTGTACGCGATGTGGCGGCCGTCGGGCGAGAAGCGCGGGTGGCCGACCTTCGTGCGGTCGACGGTGAGCCGCCAGGCGCGTCCCGGGTTGTCGAGGGGGGCCACCCAGAGGTCGTCCTCGGCGGCGAAGCACAGCCGGTCGCCACTGAGGTGCGGGAAGCGCAGATAGGCGGCCGATCCGTCGCCGCCGTCCGCCGGACCGGCGCCTTCCGCAGTGCCGCCGGGGCCCGCAGTGCCGCGGGGATCGGCGGTGCCGCCGGAGTCCGTGGTGCCGCGAGTGGTGGGGGCCCGGGCGTCGGCGGGGGCCGCCGCCGCGGACCCTGCGCCATCGGTGGTGTCCGTCGTCGGGGGGCGGGGCTCGCCGTCCGCCGTCGCAGGGCCGTCCGCGGTCGCTCTCTCGTGCTCGTGGCTCACCTCCCCATGCTTTTCCGGTGGGCCTGGCCCGGCAACTCGTGGCCCGGTGCGCGGCCGCCCCCGGCACGGCCCGCGGGGGTGCGGGACACCGTGACGCAGCACACGTACGAAACGGTTTCGTTTCGCACAATCCATGGGGTACCTTCAGAGCAGTACGAGACAGTTTCGATCGAGTGGATCCAGCGGACACACTGGATCCGGTGGGCATCGAGTGGAAGCGGTGAGCGGGATGGCCGAGGCGGCAACGACGCGTCGCAGCCGGATCACGCCCGAGCGCGAGGCCGAGCTGTACGCGGCCGTGCTCGACCTGCTCAGAGAGGTCGGCTACGACGCTCTGACCATGGACGCCGTGGCCGCCCGCACCCGGTCCAGCAAGGCCACCCTCTACCGCCAGTGGGGCGGCAAGGCCGAACTGGTCGTCAAGGCGATGCGGCACCAGAAGCGGGGCCGGGTCGCCGACATCGACACGGGGTCGCTGAGAGGCGACTTCCACGCGCTCGTGACCCACGAGGACGACTGCCACATGGAGCAGAACTCCGCGCTGATGCGGGGCCTGGCCATGGCCGTCCACGGGAACCCGGACCTCCTCAAGGCGTTCCGGGAACTGCTCGTCGAGCCGGAACTGGTGGAATTCCGCCGGGTCCTGCAGCGCGCGGCCGACCGGGGTGAGATCCGTGCGGACAACCCCGCGAACGACTTCGTGCTGCACATGATGATCGGTGCCTTCGCCGCTCGCACGCTGATCGACGAACTGCCGCCGACACAGGAGTTCCTCCTCTCGTACATCGACGCCGTGGTCCTCCCCGCCCTCGGCGCCTGATCCCCACCCCCCTTCGGCACCTCGCCAGCTCCACCTGACGCGACCGCTCACGTCGTCGGGCCGATGAACCCTGCCCTGATGCCCTCACCGACCTGACCGGGAGTACGCCCCCGTGGCCACATTCCTTTACAAACTCGGCCGACTCGCCTTCCGGCGACGGCACTTCGTCGCCCTCATATGGGTGGCACTGCTGACGCTCGCGGGTGTCGGCGCGGCCTCCGCGCCCGTCGCCGGATCGTCCTCCTTCTCGATTCCCGGCACCGAGGCGCAGAAGGCCTTCGACCTGCTGGAGGACCGCTTCCCCGGCATGAGCGCGGACGGGGCGACCGCACGGGTCGTCTTCGAGGCGCCCGCCGGCGAGAAGATGGCCGACAAGGACAACAAGGAGACGGTGCGCAAGGCCGTCGAGGAGCTGCGCACGGGCTCCGAGGTCACCTCCGTCGCCGACCCGTTCAAGAGCCACGCAGTGAGCGAGGACGGGTCGATCGCCTACGCCTCGGTCAACTACGAGGTCTCCGGCATGGAGCTGACGGACGCCTCGAAGGAGGCCCTGCAGGACGCGGCGCAGGAGGCGCGGGACGCGGGCCTGACCGTCGAGGTGGGCGGTGACGCGCTCCAGGCGACGCCCGAGACCGGATCCACCGAGATCGTCGGCATCGCGATCGCCGCCGTGGTCCTCGTGATCACCTTCGGCTCCCTGATCGCGGCCGGGCTGCCCCTGCTGACCGCGCTGATCGGCGTCGGCATCGGCGTCTCCACGATCACCGCGCTGGCAAGCGCGCTCGACCTGGGCTCCACGACGTCGACCCTCGCGATGATGATCGGCCTCGCGGTCGGCATCGACTACGCCCTGTTCATCGTCTCCCGCTACCGGGCGGAGCTTGCGGAGGGCCGCGAACGCGAGGAAGCGGCCGGACGGGCCGTCGGTACGGCGGGCTCGGCCGTGGTCTTCGCGGGCCTGACCGTCGTCATCGCGCTGGTCGGTCTCTCCGTCGTCAACATCCCGATGCTGACGAAGATGGGCGTCGCGGCGGCCGGCACGGTCGCCATCGCCGTCCTCATCGCGCTCACCATGATTCCCGCGCTGCTCGGATACGCGGGCCGCAAGGTCCAGCCGGCCGGCAGCAAGAGCAGGTTCCTCGGCGGCGGCCGTGCCGCGAGGAAGGCCGGCAGGCCCAACATGGGCACCCGCTGGGCGAGCTTCGTCGTCCGCCGTCCGCTCGCGGTGCTGATGCTCGGTGTGATCGGCCTCGGCGCGGCGGCCGTCCCGGCGGCCTCGCTCGAACTGGGTCTGCCGGACGACGGTTCGCAGCCGACGTCCACGACGCAGCGCCGCGCCTACGACCTGCTGTCCGACGGCTTCGGGCCCGGCTTCAACGGTCCGCTGATGGTCGTCGTCGACGCGAAGGACAGCGACGCGCCCAAGGCCGCGTTCGCCGAGGTCACCGACGAGATCAAGGACCTCGACGGCGTCGTCAGCGTGTCGCCCGCGCAGCCCAACAAGGCAGGCGACACCGCGATGATCACGGTGGTCCCGGAGTCGAAGCCGTCCTCCGTCAAGACCGAGGACCTGGTCCACTCCATCCGCGACGCGGGCGACGGGATCAGGGCCGATACGGACTCGACCGTGCTGGTCACCGGCTCCACGGCCATGAACATCGACTTCTCGCAGAAGCTCAACGACGCGCTGGTCCCGTACCTCGCGCTCGTGGTCGGGCTCGCGTTCCTGCTGCTGATCGTGGTGTTCCGCTCGATCCTCGTCCCGCTTAAGGCGGCCCTCGGCTTCCTGCTCAGCGTGATGGCGGCGCTCGGCGCGGTCGTCGCGGTCTTCCAGTGGGGCTGGCTGTCCGGGCTGATCGGCGTCGAGGAGACCGGGCCGATCATGTCGATGATGCCGATCTTCATGGTGGGTGTCGTCTTCGGTCTCGCCATGGACTACGAGGTGTTCCTCGTGACACGGATGCGGGAGGCGTACGTCCACGGCGAGAAGCCCGGCCAGGCGATCGTGACCGGGTTCAAGCACGGCGCCCGGGTCGTCTCGGCCGCCGCGGTCATCATGATCGCCGTCTTCGCCGGGTTCATCGGCTCCAGCGAGTCGATGATCAAGATGATCGGCTTCGGCCTCGCGATCGCGGTCTTCTTCGACGCGTTCGTGGTCCGCATGGCGATCGTCCCGGCGGTGCTGGCGCTGCTCGGCCGCAAGGCCTGGTGGCTGCCGAGGTGGCTGGACCGGGCGCTGCCGAACGTCGACGTCGAGGGTGAGGGCCTGCGCGCCCACGACGAGCGGTCGAAGGGCCTCGGCGGGGACGAGGACGGGGACCGGGACCGGGAGCTGGCGCGCGCCTGACGCGACGGCTCCGGCACGACCGGCCGGTGAGGGCTCCGTGGGGACGGGCGCCCTCACCGGCTTCTCCATGCGGTACGGCGCTGCCGGGGCGGCTGTCCGGGCTGTACGGCTCGGTCCGGGCGGCGGATCGTGCCGCACGGCTCCGACCGGGGGCTCGGGCCGTACGACTTCGCCCGGGGCTCTGGGCCCGGGGCCCCGGCCCGGTTCCGGTTCCGTGGCGCGGCGGCCGTCGGGTCCGGGCAGCCGCCCGAGGGGGACCGGGTCGACAGGGACCGGGTGCCGACCCGGGCCGGCCGAACTGGGCCGGCCGGAGTCGGGCTCGGCCGGAGTCGGGCTCGGCCGGATCGGAATCGGCCGGATCCGGACTCCGGCCGGTGTCGGATCGGCCGGATCGGGGCCGGCCGCTGTCGGGGCCGGTTTCACCGGGGGCCGCCGGAATCGGCGTCGGCCGGCCGGAGTAGGGGATGGCCGGGCCATCGTCGGCGGCCCGTCGCAAACCGGTTCGCACGCCGCCCGTACGCACCACTAGCGTGCCGTTCCATGACGACGACCGACACCGCTGCCGAGGGCTCCGGAGCCCACCCCCGATTCGCAGAGGCGCTCGCCGAGCTGGGGCTCGGCGAACTCGTGGCACGCGTCCGCCGCTTCCCGGACGCCACCCGCACCGCCGTGGAGGCGGCCGAGGCGATCGGCTGCGACCTGAGCCAGATCTGCAAGTCCCTCATCTTCGCGGCCGACGGTGTCCCGGTGCTGGTCCTGATGGACGGGGCGTCCCGGGTGGACATCGAGCTGGTGCGCAGGGAACTGGGGGCCGGGAAGGTCACCCGGGCGCGGGTGGAACTGGTCCGCGAGACGACGGGGTACGCGATCGGCGGCGTGCCGCCCTTCGGACACCGCACCCGGACCCGGGTCCTCGCGGACCGCTCGCTGCTGGACCACGACGTCGTGTGGGCGGCGGCGGGCACCCCGTACACCGTGTTCCCCATGGAACCGAAGGCGTTGATCGCCCAGGCGGGCGGCACTCTCGTGGACGTGCGCGAGCAGTCCGAGTGACGCCGCTCGTCACCGCGGCGGTGCTGCTCGCCGCCGTCACGCACGCGAGCTGGAACGCCATCGCGCACCGGATCACCGACAAGCTGGTCGGGTTCACGCTGATCGCCAGCGGCGGCATGCTCATCGGGCTCGCGATGGTGCCGTTCGTGCCGTTCCCGGCGGCCGGGGCGTGGCCGTACCTGATCGCCTCCGCCGTGATCCACGTCGCGTACTACGTACTGCTCATGCGGTCCTTCCGGCTGGGGGACTTCGGCCAGGCGTACCCCATCGCCCGGGGAACGGCCCCGCTCGTCGTCACCGTGCTCGCGGCGCTGTTCGCGCACGAGATGCCGGACGGCTGGGCCGCTGCGGGCGTCGCCGTGTCGTGCGCGGGCCTGACCGGCGTCGCGCTGTGGGGGCTGCGCGGCCGCCGGCCCCACTGGGCGGCGATCGGGGCCGCGCTGGCGACGGGACTGTCCATCGCCGCGTACACGGTCGTCGACGGCCTGGGCGTACGGGCCTCGGGCTCGTCGCTCGCCTACATCGCCTGGCTGATGGCGCTGGAGGGGGTCGTCATCCCGGTGTACGCCCTCCACCGGTGGCGCGGGCGGACGGTGGCCGTCCTGCGCCCGTTCGCGGTGCTCGGCCTGCTGGGCGCGGCCCTCTCCGTGCTCGCGTACGGGCTGGTCCTCTGGGCGCAGACACGCGCGGAACTCGCGCCGATCGCCGCGTTGCGGGAGTCGTCGATCATCGTGGGCGCCGCGATCGGCGCGGTGTTCTTCAAGGAGCGGTTCGGGGCGCCGCGGATCGCTGCCGCGGGTTTGCTGGTGGTGGGCATAGGCCTGATGCTCCACGCCGGCTAGCCCCGCGGCTCCCACGCCCGCGCGCCGGGGCTCTCCACGGGCCGCCGAGGTCAGCCGGGCCTTCCGGTCGGTGTACGAGGTCCCGTCGCGCGAGGTCCGCAGGCGTGCCGGGGCCGGGGCCCGCGCGGCCGGGGGCCGCGGGCGGGTGGGAGGGGCGGGCCGGAACCCCGGGGGAGTACTGCCCCGCCCCGGGCACTGCACGGACCCGGCCCGGGGCCGGCAGGCTCACGTCCGCGCGTGCGAGCCGTCCCCGGAGGGCAGCGAGGCCCGTACCGCCCGAACCAGCGCCTGGGCCCGGGGGTCGGCCGTCACCGTGCTCCGGAAGCCGTTGGTGACGTAGCCGAAGGCGACACCGGACTCCGGGTCGGCGAAGCCGAGGGAACCGCCGCGCCCGGGGTGTCCGAAGGAGCCCGGTGCCAGGAACGGCGACGAGGGGCCGTGGAGCATGAAACCGAGGCCGAAGCGCGTGCCGACCACCAGGACGCGGTCGGGGCCGGCCGACTCCTCGGCACGGGCCGCCGCCAGGGTGTCCGGCGCGAACAGGGGCGGCCGTCCGCCGGCCCCGCCGATCAGTGCCGCGTAGGAGCGGGCCAGACCGTCGGCCGTCGCTATGCCGTTGGTCGCGGGCAGTGCCGCCGCCCGGTACGCCGGGTCGTTCTGGTCGGGGAAGGGGCTGATGGCGCCGAAGGCCCGGCGGGTCAGCGACCGCGGGTCCTCGTAGGCCGCGGTGACCGACCGCTTCGGACGGGCCCGCAGCGCGCCGTCGTTCTCGGGCGCCTCGACCGGGCCGACCCGGCCCACCCGGCCGGCCTCCGCCGCGGGCAGCCCGACCCACAGGTCGGCACCCGACGGCCCGGTGACCTCGTCGGCGATCCAGTCGCCGATCCCGCGGCCCGTCGTGCGCCGCACCAGCTCACCGACGAGCCAGCCGTACGTCAGCGCGTGGTAGCCGTGGTCGGTGCCCGGCTCCCACACCGGGGCCTGGCGTGCGACGGCCTCGGCCCCGGGCAGCGGTTCGAGAGCCTGGGCCGGAGTCAGCGGCCGGTCCAGGACGGGCAGTCCCGCCCGGTGCGACAGCACCTGCCGGACCAGGACCCGTTCCTTGCCCGCCGCCTTGAACTCCGGCCAGTACGAGGCCACCGGCGCGTCCAGGTCCAGTACGCCCCGCTGGTGCAGCAGGAGCAGCGCCGCGGCGGCGACCCCCTTGGTCGCCGAGCGCACGAGCTGGGCGGTGTCCCGCTCCCAGGGAGCCGTGCCGTCGACGTCCTTCGTGCCGCCCCACAGGTCGACGACCCTGTGCCCGTCCCGATAGACGGCGACGGCCGCGCCCCGGTCCCCCAGCACCTCGAAGTTCCGTACGAACGCGTCCCTGACCGGCTCGAAGCCCTCGGCCACCGTGCCCTTCACGTCCACGTCCGCCGCCACGTCCCGCTCCCTGTCGTCGTACCGCCCGGTCCTGCCCGGTCCTGCCGGTCGGTGCAACGCGCGTCCGCCTCGGCCGATTCCTAGCCGAGCACGATCGTGACCTCGATGTTGCCGCGGGTGGCGTTCGAGTACGGGCACACCCGGTGGGCCGCATTCACGAGCTTCGACGCGATCTCCTGGTCGACTACGGGCAGCGAGACGCTCAGGGCGACCGCGAGCCCGTACCCCCGCTGCTTGTTGGGGCCGATGCCGACCTTCGCCGCGACCGTGGAGCCGGACAGGTCGAGGCCCTCGCGGCGGCCGACGAGGACGAGCGCGTTGTGGAAGCAGGAGCTGTACCCGGCCGCGAACAACTGCTCGGGGTTGGTGCCGTCGCCGTCGCCGCCCAATGCCGGCGGCATCGCGACCTTCACCGCGAGCCGGCCGTCCTGGCTGGTGACATGCCCGTCGCGCCCTCCGTGGGCGGTGGCCTCGGCCACGTACATGATCTTCGTGGGACGGCTGTCGAGCCGAGCGGCCGTGTCGGTCATGGATCGCCTCACCCCTGGGCGCGCGGAAGCAATGTGCACAAGTACATCGCACACAATGTATCCAGTGGTGAACGACTGTTCCTACCCGGGGGTAGCCCCCGGGACGGCCCCGATTCAGGTCCGCACGCGCTCCGCCAGGCTCCGCAGGTCCTCCCGCAGCCGCCGTACCTCGGCCTCGGCCAGCCGGGTCCCGGCCAGCAGGGCCGACGGCACGCACTCCGCGCGCTCCCTCAGCTCCTCGCCCCGCCCCGTGACCGCGACGAGCACCGAGCGCTCGTCCCGCGCGGAGCGCTCCCGGCGCACGAGCCCGGCCGACTCCAGCCGCTTGAGCAGGGGCGACACGGTCCCGTAGTCGAGCCGCAGGGTGGTGGCCAGCTCCTTGACGGTCAGCTCGCCGCGCTCCCACAGGACGAGCATGACCAGGTACTGCGGATACGTCAGCCCGAGTGCCTCGAGCAGCGGACGGTACGCGGCGGTCACGGCGCGCTGGGCCGCGTACAGCGCGAAGCACAGCTGGTCGTCGAGCAGCAGCGACCCCGCCGGCGGATCCTCTTCGTTCGTCACGCGCCCATTGTCACGGAGCGCGGGTCGAAGCCGAAGGGCAGCTCCAGCCGGTGCTCCCGCATCAGCGCGTCGTCCGCGAGGAGTTCGCCCGTCCTGCCGTCCGCCGCGATCACGCCCTCGCTCAGGACGAGGGCGCGGGGGCACAGTTCGAGCGCGTAGGGAAGATCGTGCGTGACCATGAGGACGGTCACGTCCAGCGACCTGAGGATGTCCGCGAGTTCGCGCCGGGAGGCCGGGTCCAGGTTGGACGAGGGCTCGTCGAGGACCAGGATCTCCGGCTCCATCGCCAGGACGGTCGCGACCGCCACCCGGCGCCGCTGCCCGAAGGAGAGGTGGTGCGGCGGACGGTCGGCGAAGGCCTCCATCCCGACCTGCTCCAGTGCCGTGCGCACCCGGGCCTCCAGCTCCGGCCCCCGCAGTCCGGAGGCGGCCGGCCCGAAGGCCACGTCCTCGCGCACGGTCGGCATGAAGAGCTGGTCGTCCGGGTCCTGGAAGACGATGCCGACCTTGCGCCGGATCTCCGCCATGTGCCGCTTGCCGACGGGCAGTCCGGCCACGGTGACGGTGCCGGCGCCGCCGGTCAGGATGCCGTTGAGGTGGAGTACGAGGGTGGTCTTGCCCGCGCCGTTCGGGCCGAGCAGCGCGACCCGTTCGCCGCGTGCGATGCGCAGGTCCACCCCGAAGAGGGCCTGGTGGCCGTCGGGATACGCGAAGGCCAGTCCGGCCACTTCCAGAGAGGGGGTCACAGCGTCCATCCCAACAGGCATACGGCGAGGGCGGCGAACGGCAGGCGGAGCGCGTAGGACCACTGCGCCCGGGACGCGGTCACCTCGTCGATGACCGGCATCGAACCGGCGTACCCCCGGCTCACCATGGCGAGGTGCACACGCTCGCCGCGTTCGTACGAGCGGATGAAGAGCGCGCCGGCGGACTTGGCGAGGACGCTCCAGGAGCGGACGCCACGGGCCTCGAAGCCGCGCGACTCGCGCGCGATCCTCATCCGCCGCATCTCGTCCGCGATGACGTCCCCGTAACGGATCATGAAGGAGGCGATCTGCACGAGCAGCGGGGGCAGCCTCAACCGCTGGAGTCCGAGCAGGAGTTCACGCAGTTCGGTCGTCGAGGCGAGCAGGACCGACGCGGCGACGCCGAGGGTGCCCTTGGCCAGCACGTTCCAGGCGCCCCACAGGCCGTTCACGCTCAGGGACACGCCGAGCACGTCCACCCGCTCGCCCTGCGCCACGAACGGCATCAGTACCGCGAAGGCGACGAAGGGCACCTCGATCAGCAGCCGTTTGAGCAGGAAGCCCGCCGGGACCCGGGCCGCGTGCGCGACTGCCGCGAGGAGCAGCGCGTACAGGCCGAAGGCCCACATCGCCTCGCGCGGGGTCGAGACGACCACGAGGACGAACGCGAAGACGGCCGCCAGTTTGGTGTGCGGCGGCAGCGCGTGCACGGGCGAGTGCCCGTGCCGGTAGAGCCGGTGCGCGTGTCCTGCGCCCATGTCAGGCCGATTCCCCCACCCGGGGTGCGCCGGTCGTGGCGGACGCGGCGGACGGGCGGCGCCTGCGTACGGACCAGAAGACGCCGGTGCCCGCGGCGACCGTGACGCCCACGCCGATGACGCCCGCGAGGCCGCCGGACAGCCGGGCCCCGGTGAGGCCCTGCACGCTGTAGTCGGCGAGCGGCGAGTCGGCCGCGCCGTGCTCCTCGACCTTGGCGTCGATGCCCTTGTCGGCGGCCACCTTCTCCAGTCCGTCGGGGCTGGCGGAGGCGTAGAAGCTGACGACGCCCGCGAGGACGAGGGAGGTGGCGAGGCCCGTCAGCCAGACCTTGCGGTGGGACCGGGCCGCGACCGGTACGGGCTCGTCCGCCGGGGCGTCCACGAGTTCGCCGCCGACCCGCAGCCTGAGGGGGGCGGTCAGTCCGCGGGCCCCGTGGACCAGGTCGGGACGGACCGCGATGACGGCGCCGACGGTGAGCGCGGTGATCGCCGCCTCGCCGATGCCGATGAGCACGTGGACGCCGACCATCGCGGTCAGCACCTTCCCGATGGGGATGTCGGTCGTGCCGCCGATCGCGTACACGAGCGTGAAGGCCGCGGCGGCGGCCGGCACCGAGAGGACGGCGGCGACGAAGGCGGAGACGGTAATGGAACGCCGTTTCCGGGGAAGAAGCTTCACCAGGCCGCGGAAGACCGCGTACGCGACGACCGTCGTGACCACCGCCATGACCGTGATGTTCACGCCGAGCGCGGTGAGGCCGCCGTCGGCGAACAGGACTCCCTGCATGAGGAGGACGACCGAGACGCACAGGACCCCTGTGAAGGGGCCCACGAGTATCGCGGCCAGCGCACCCCCGAGCAGATGTCCACTGGTCCCGGCCGCGACCGGGAAGTTGAGCATCTGCACGGCGAAGATGAAGGCGGCGACCAGCCCGGCCAGCGGGGCGGTGCGCTCGTCCAGCTCTCTGCGGGCACCGCGCAGGCTCACGGTGACTGCCGCGGCGGCGACCACACCGGCGGCGACGGAGACGGGAGCGTCGATAAATCCATCAGGCACATGCACGCGACGATGATAGTGCCTTGTTGCGAACTACTCGCAAGAGCGAGGGAACCATCAATAGGCCGGGAAGTCACCCGGGGGCGCATTGCGGAAAATATGCGACATTGGAGAGGAAGCGCCTCAAAGAGGTCCTTCGAGGTTCTCCATGGGCTCTCCGGGCGTTCGCGACGAGGGCCCCAGGCGAAGGAGCGACCGATGTCCGCCGTCGAGCAGTACGCCCGCGCCCACATCGTGACGGACGCGGCGCAGGATCCGCCCGCCGTCCCGGTGGCACTCCGGTACGACCCCGAGGCCGACCCTCCAAGGGTGCACATCACCCTGCCCGGCCGGAACGAATGGGCCTTCGCCCGCGACCTGCTCGAACAGGGGCTGCGCGCCCCGGCCGCCGCCGGTGACGTACGCATCTGGCCGTGCGGCCGCGTGCAGGCGGTCATGGAGTTCCACTCGCCGCACGGCGTGGCCGTCGTGCAGTTCGACTCGAAGACGCTGATCCGCTTCCTGCGCAAGACCTACTCGGCGACACCCGTGCGGCACTGAGCCGTCTGCCGTCTGCCGTCTGCCGTCTGCCGTCTGCCGTCTGCCGTCTGCCGACCGCCGTCCGCCCGGGCCGCGTGACCTCTCCGGTCGCGCGGCCCTCGCGTCCGGTCGCGCGGCCCTCCGCGCTGGCGCCGGCTGCCGGACGTCAGCCTCTGGTGGTCAGCTGCCCGACCTCAGCAGCGCCGCCACGATCGGCCCGGCCGCCTCGCCGCCGTGGCCGCCCTGCTGGACCACGCCCGCCGCCGCCAGGTCGCCCTTCCAGGCGGTGAACCAGCCGTTGGGCTTCTTCTGGTTGTCGACCTCGGCGGAGCCGGTCTTGGCCCCGTAGTCGGGACCGAGGCCGGACATGGCCTCGGCGGCGGTGCCGGCCGCGGCGGTGTACCTGAGCAGTTCCTTCAGCTCGGTCTGCGTCTCCTCGGACAGGGAGCGCTGCGCCTTGGCCAGCGAGCGGTCGTCGACGTCGGGAGCGACGAGGTAGGGCTGGTGGAACGTGCCCGTCTTGGCCGTGGCCACGACGGACGCCATGTTCAGCGGGTTCATCCGCACCCCGCCCTGGCCGATCAGCGAGGCCGCCTTGGAGGCCTGCGACTGGACCGGCACCGAACCGTCGAAGGTGGGCACGCCGACCGCCCAGTTGTCCATGCTCAGGCCGAAGACCTGCTGGGCCTGCTTGGTCAGGTCGTCGTCGCTCAGCTCCTTGGCCTGGCTGATGAAGGCGGTGTTGCAGGAACGCGCGAAGCTCGCCTTGAACGTGCCGCCGTCGATCTTGAACTTGTCGTCGTTCTGGAACTTCCAGCCGCCGTACGAGGAGTACTTGGGGCAGGGGTGCACCTTGTCGACCGACGCGAGCCCCTTGTCGATCAGCAGCGAGGCCGTGATGATCTTCATCGTGGAGCCGGGCGCCAGCGAGCCCTGGAACGCCGTGTTGAAGCCGTGCCCCGAGTTCGCGACGGCCAGGATCTCGCCGGTCGACGGCCGGACGACGACCACCGACGCCTTCTCGCGCGTCGTCACCTGCGCCTCGGCGGCGCCCTGGAGCTCCGGGCTGAGCGTCGTACGCACCGTGCCGGGGGTGCCCTCGCTCAGCTCCAGCAGCGTCTTGTCGGGGTTCTTGTTGGTGGTCTTGTCGTTCTTGCCGTCGTTGGTGCTCTTGGCGGTCTTCCCGGCGCCGGAGTCCTTCCCCCCGCCGCGGACCACCCGCAGCTCGATGCCGGCCTTGCCGCCCGCCTTCTTGCCGTACTTCTCCCGCAGACCGTCCAGGACCGTCCCCAGGGACGGGTACACGTCCGTGGTCAGCTCGCCGCCGTCGCGGTCGAGGGCCTTTATCGGCGGGGTGCCGGCCGCGCCGGTGACCAGCCGGTCGCCGGTCTCCAGCTCCGGGTGCACGACGGAGGCCTGCCAGTCGACGACCGGCTCGCCGTCCTTCGCGCGGCGCACGACGGTCAGCCGCGACTCGTACGCGAGGGACTTGTCCGTCCCCTTGTACGACACCGTGCCCTTGACCGAGAACGGCACGGAGGTGCCGGAGCGCTTCTTGGCGGTGAGGCTCACCTTCTTGATGTGCGCCTCCTCGCCGTACCCCGTGAGCTGGGTGCGCGCGGCCGGGACGTCGTTCGTGGCGGCCGCCGCGGCGGACACGTCGCCCTTCTGCCAGGCCGCGAGGAACGCCGTGGACGCGGACTTGACCTCGGCCGACGACAGCGGACCGGTCTTCACCGTCCCCACGCCGGAGGCCGAGCCCTCGTCGTCGGCCGCCGCGCCGCCGCCGTACAGGGTGTAGGCGGCGAGTCCCGCACCCCCGACCACCACGGCGATCAGCCCGCCGACGACGGCCGGCTTCGTCCTGCCGCGCTCTGCGGCACGCCTTCTCTTGCCCACGGCTTCCGTTCCTTCGCTGCTTCCCCGGTGCCCTGATGCTCCGCTACGAGAACGAGAGCCGCCACCCCGGAGTCCCGCCCTGTGCGGGTGAGTTCGACCACCTGTGAATCGGCGGCCTCCGGACGTTCATCCCCCCGCCCGCAGGACCTGCGCCACGATAGGCCCGGCGGCGTCACCGCCGTGACCACCCTGCTGGGCCATGGCGGCGGCCGCGATGTCCCCGCGGTAGCCGGTGAACCAGCTGTTGGACTTCTCCTGCCCGTCGACCTCGGCCGATCCGGTCTTGGCGCCGAAGTTCGGGCCGAGACCCGTCATCGCCCGGGCGGCGGTGCCGCTCGCCGCGGTGCGGTTCATCATCTGGCGCAGTTGCGCCGCGGTGCCGGCCGGCAGGCCCCCGGCCCGGGCCAGGGGCCTGTTGTCGAGGCGCTGAGGCACGATGACCGGCTGCCGGAACGTGCCCGTGACGACGGTCGCCGTGACCGAGGCCATGTTGAGCGGGCTCATCTGCACCTCGCCCTGCCCGAGCATGTTGGCCGCCGTGTTCGGGCCGCCGGAGGCGGGCACCGAGCCGTCGAAGGACGCGATGCCGGTCTGCCAGTCGTCCCGGCCGAGCCCGAAGCGGTCCCGGGCCTCCTTGGTGAGCGAGTCCACCTTCACCTCGTCGGCGTACTTCACGAAGGCGGTGTTGCAGGAGCGGGCGAAGCTCTCCGACAGGGTCGCGCCCTCGTTGGGCTCCATGCCCTCGAGGTTGCGGAAGGTCTGGCTCTGCCACACCGCGTCGTCCGGGCAGGGTGCGGGGCCCGTCGAGGTCGTGATGCCGTTGTCGATCAGCGTCGCCGCGGAGACGATCTTCATGGTGGAGCCGGGCGCGAGCTTGCCGAGGAACGCCGCGTTGAAGCCGTCCTCGCGGTGGTTGGCGACCGCCAGGACCTCCCCGGTGCTCGGCCTGACCGCGACGACCGACGACTCGGCGTACTTCCCGACGGCCTTCTCGGCCGCGGCCTGCACGCTCGCGCTGAGGGTCGTGCGCAGCCTGCCGGCCCTGCCCTCGGCGAGGGTGACGAGCGTTTCGTCGGCCGTGTTCTCGTCGGCGTGCCTGACGACCAGCTCGACGCCGGGAGTGCCGCCCGCCGTGTCGCCGTACTTGTCCCGCAACTGGTCCAGGATCGGACCGAGCGAGGGGTACTTCTTCTTCGTCAGCACCGCGCCCGACCGGTCCACGGCCTCGATGGGCGGGCTCTCGGCCTCGCCCGTGACCAGGGTGTCGCCGTCCTTGAGGTCCGGGTGGACGACAGCGGAGCTCCACGCCACCCGGGGCTTGCCCGTCGTCTGCCCGCGGACGACGGTCAGCTCGCTCTCGTACGAGAACGGCTTGCTCTTCCCGTCGTACGACACCGTGGCCGCGACGGAGAACGGCACGGTCGTGCCCGACGGGGTGCCGGGCGTGATGCGCACCTTGGTGAGGTGCGCGTCGTCGAGGTAGCCGGCCAGCAGGCGCTCGGCCGCGCCGGTGGTGTCGTTGGTCTGCTCGGCGGCCGCGGCGGCCCGCCCCTTCTCCCAGGCGGCGAAGAACAGGCCGCTGGCCTCCTCGACCTCCTCGGCCGACGGCGGTCCCGTCCGGGCGGCCTCGGGCCCGGACGCCCCGTCGACCCCGGACACGACGGTGTACGCGCCGTACCCGGCGCCCCCCACCATCACCGCGAACACACCGCCCACTAGGGCGGCCTTGGCCCCGCTGCGCATCGCGCGATCCCCTCCCGCCAACCTTTCTGAACGCGTTCAGAAAGATGTCCCATGCTCGCACTGTATGCGGGAGGAGTGGTGTATGGGGCCGCAGTGGCCAGAAGTTGTCCGAAGAGAGACGGGGCCGGGCCGTCCGGGGCCCGGACGCCGCGTCCGGGGTGCGGCGGGGCGGCGCGGTTCCGGCTGGTTCGTCCGGCACCCGGTCGCACGCGGGGTCCGGCCGTGACACGGCGGGAGGGCGCGGCGGCGTGCCACGCCCTCCCCTCCGGTCCGCCGGCGCCGGGCCGCTCAGACCCAGGTGTCCAGCCACATCCGCGAGCGCCAGTGCTCGATGGGGATCGCCTGGCCGGTGTAGATGGGCCAGAAGTAGATGAAGTTCCAGACGATGAGCAGGACCAGCGCGCCCGAGGCCGCCGCGCCCACCACGCGGCGGCGTTCGGACGAGCCGGGCGGGCCGAGGAGCGCGCCGATCATCATGGCCACGGCCAGGCACAGGAACGGGACGAAGACGACGGCGTAGAAGAAGAAGATCGTCCGTTCCTGGTAGAAGAACCAGGGCAGGTAGCCCGCGACGATGCCGCACGCGATCGCCCCGGCCCGCCAGTCGCGGCGGAACAGCCAGCGCCACAGCACGTAGAGCAGCGCGAAGGCGCCCGCCCACCACAGGAGCGGGGTGCCGAGGGCGAGGACCTCGCGGGCGCACTTCTCGGCCGTGTCCGCGGGGCAGCCGTCCTTGCCGGGGAGCGGGGACTCGTAGAAGTACGAGACCGGGCGGCCGGTGACGATCCAGCTCCACGGGTTCGACTCGTAGGTGTGCGGGGAGTGCAGGCCGACATGGAACTCGTAGACCTGTGACTCGTAGTGCCACAGGCTGCGCCACCAGTCGGGGAACAGCCAGGACCAGTCGCTGGTCCGGCCGTCGGCCGTGGCCCAGTCGCGGTAGTAGCCGCCGGTGCCGTCCTTGGCGGACAGGAACCAGCCGGTCCACGAGACGACGTACGTGGCCACGGCGACCGGCACGGTGGCCAGGAAGGCCCAGCCCAGGTCGTGCCGGAGGACCGCGGTACGGGGGCGGCGGGCACCCGCCACGCGCCGTGAGCCGACGTCCCACAGGACCGTCAGCAGGCCGAACGCGGCCAGGATGTACAGGCCGTTCCACTTGGTGCCGATGGCCAGACCCAGCATCAGGCCCGCCGCCCAGCGCCACGGGCGCAGGCCGAGGCGGGTCGTCTCCGCGATGTGCGCGTCGGGGCGCACCACCCCGTCGGCACCCTGCCCGAGCGCCGCCGCCAGGCGTTCCCTGGCCCGGTCGCGGTCGACGACCAGGCAGCCGAAGGCCGCGAGGACGAAGAACATGAGCACCTGGTCGAGCAGCGCGGTGCGGCTCATCACGAAGTGCAGGCCGTCCACGGCCATCAGCGCGCCGGCCAGGCAGCCGAGGAACGTCGAGCGGAACAGCCGCCGGCCGATCCGGCACAGCATCAGCACGGACAGCGTGCCGAGCAGCGCCGTCATGAAGCGCCAGCCGAAGGGGGTGAAGCCGAACATCCACTCGCCGAGTCCGATGACGTACTTGCCGACCGGCGGATGGACGACGTACGCCGCGTCCGTGGGGATCGGCACGTCGCCGTTGTTCTGCAGGATCAGGTCGTTGGCGTTCTTGGCCCAGTTGACCTCGAAGCCGCGGTGGATGAGCGCCCACGCGTCCTTGGCGTAGTACGTCTCGTCGAATATCACCGCCTTCGGGCTGCCGAGGTTCCAGAAGCGCATCAGGCCCGCCACCAGCGTGACGAGCAGCGGACCTCCCCACGCCGACCAGCGGGTGATGCGGTCCGCGGCCTCCTTGCGGAGCCCGAGCGCCGCCCACAGGCGGGGGCCGGGCCCGGTGTACGCGGGCACGAGGCGGTCGCGGACGTCTTCGTCGGGTCCGGCCGCATGGCCGAACCGGCGCAGTCGCTGCTGCCACGGCGGCCGCTGCTCGTCGACGCCCTGTCCCTGCCGGGTGTCCGTGGAGGACGCGGTACTGGTCACCGCGCCATCGTAGGGAACACGTCTGTGTGAGTCCCGTGGCCCGCCCCTGCGAGGATGGAACCGTGACAGGAACTCTCGTACTCGCAGGCACGCCCATCGGGGACATCGCGGACGCGCCGCCGCGGCTGGCGGCGGAACTGGCGGGGGCCGACGTCATCGCCGCCGAGGACACCCGGCGGCTGCGGCGGCTGACGCAGGCGCTGGACGTACAGCTGTCCGGGCGCGTCGTGTCGTACTTCGAGGGCAACGAGTCGGCGCGCACGCCCGAACTCGTGGAGGCCCTGACGGGCGGGGCGCGCGTGCTGCTCGTGACCGACGCCGGGATGCCGTCCGTGTCCGATCCCGGATACCGGCTGGTCGCCGCGGCCGTCGAGAAGGACATCAGGGTCACGGCCGTGCCGGGGCCGTCCGCGGTGCTCACCGCGCTCGCGCTGTCCGGGCTGCCCGTCGACCGGTTCTGCTTCGAGGGGTTCCTGCCCCGCAAGGCCGGCGAGCGGCTGTCGCGGCTGCGGGAGGCCGAGGGCGAGCGGCGGACGATGGTCTTCTTCGAGGCGCCGCACCGGCTGGACGACACCCTCGCCGCGATGGCCGAGGTGTTCGGGGACCAGCGGCGGGCCGCCGTCTGCCGCGAGCTGACGAAGACGTACGAGGAGATCAGACGCGGGCCGCTGGGCGAACTGGCCGCCTGGGCCGCCGAGGGGGTGCGCGGGGAGATCACCGTCGTCGTGGAGGGCGCTCCGGAGAAGGGCGCCGAGGACCTGGACGCCGACGAGCTGGTACGCAGGGTGCTGGTGCGCGAGGAGGCGGGGGAGCGGCGCAAGGAGGCGATCGCCGCCGTGGCCGCCGACGCGGGGCTGCCCAAGCGCGAGGTGTTCGATGCCGTCGTCGCGGCAAAGAACGCGACGCGCCGGGCCCCATGAGCCGGCAAAGGACCACGCGGTAAGGCAAAGCGGGACACCGTGCGGGCGGCCCCGCGGCAAGGAAGGCCCAAGACGGCTCCAACTCTCGACAGGTCCGGTGCGTTCACCGCGCCGGAGGAGTCCACTGGACGAAAGGGACGCATACGTCCCGGTCCACCGGACAACAGGAGCCCGCATTGAGTGAGATCGCAGGGCAGACCGGCCCGACCACCGGCGCCACCGGGAAGATCCCCGGGGAGCCCCGACACCGCACGGCGGCGACCGCCGTGGTCCACGAGTCCTACTCCTTCGCCTGCATGCGATGCGGGCACGGCTGGGAGCAGGCGTACGAGATCGAGCACCGCCTCGACACCGGGGGCACCGAGTTCGTGACCTATGTCGCGGACGGCCGTGTCGTGCCGTCACCGCTGAGCAGGCCCACGTGCGTCAACTGCGACGGCCACGTGGTGCGCATCATGCGCGCCGGGCAGGTGTCGTCCGTGCAGAGCCTGGCGCGGCGGCCAGCGCCGGGGCGCCCGCGCAGGCCCGCCGATGCCTCCGCGACCGCCTCCGCCGCGGACGCCGACACCTCCACCGACGTCTCCGACGGGCAGGGCGGGGCCGGGGCGGCCGGTCCGTCCACCGGGCCCGCCGGCCGGCAGCACCACTGGCACCTGTCCGACCTGCTGCACCCGTTCCAGCACCGCCGGGCGGGGTGACGCGCGCGCCGGCCCGGACGCCCGCGGCCCCTCCTCCCCGCCCGCGGGCACGAGACCGGCGCGACTCCTTCGCGGAGGCGACCCCTTCGTAGGATCGGTACATGCCTTCCAACGCCGAAGCCCCGCCCGCGCCGACCCCCCTGCGCGTCCCCGTCGCCGACTCCCACACCCATCTCGACATGCAGTCCGGCACGGTCGAGGAGGCTCTGGCCAAGGCCGCCTCCGTGGGTGTGACGACCGTCGTCCAGGTGGGCTGCGACCTGGCGGGCTCGCGCTGGGCGGCCGACACGGCCGCCGCGCACGACGCGGTCCACGCGACCGTCGCGCTGCACCCCAACGAGGCACCCCGCATCGTGCACGGCGATCCCGACGGCTGGTCCCGGCAGGGCGCCCGGGTGCCCGGCGGGGACGCCGCGCTCGACGAGGCGCTCGACGGGATCGACCGGCTGGCCGCACTGCCCCAGGTCAAGGGGGTGGGCGAGACCGGCCTCGACTTCTTCCGCACCGGGCCCGAGGGCATGGCGGCCCAGGAGCGCTCCTTCCGCGCCCACATCGAGATCGCCAAGCGGCACGGCAAGGCGCTCGTCATCCACGACCGGGACGCGCACGCCGACGTGCTGCGGATCCTGAAGGAGGAGGGCGCCCCCGAACGGACCGTCTTCCACTGCTACTCCGGGGACGCCGCCATGGCCGAGGTCTGCGCCCGCGCCGGCTACTACATGTCCTTCGCCGGGAACATGACCTTCAAGAACGCCCAGCCGCTGCGGGACGCCCTCGCCGCCGCCCCGCTGGAACTCGTCCTCGTCGAGACCGACGCGCCGTTCCTGACGCCGATGCCCTACCGCGGACGGCCCAACGCCCCGTACCTCGTTCCGGTCACGGTCCGTGCCATGGCCGCCGTCCGGGACCTCGACGAGGACGCCCTGGCGACGGCGATCTCGGCCAACACGGCCCGCGCGTTCGACTACTGAGCCGGCGCGGCCCGCCGTCCCCGGAGTCCGGGACCGGGGGACGCCGCGCGACACAGCGTGGTCGCGCCGCTTTGGAGAGTGACGAACGCTCCGCTAGGTTCCACTCGCCCGATCCGGACCCTGGAGCGTGTCGTCGTGAGCAATACGCAGTACGAGACGTATGACCCGAGGTACGAGACGCCCGAGCCGTACGCACCGGCCCCGGCGCCCGCGCCCGTGTCCGCGCCCATGACAGCGCCCATGACAGTGCAGGCACCGGCGCCCGTGACGGGGGACACGTACCGGCCGGCCCGCGGGAGCGCGTACCCGGGCGGGCGGGCCGCGTGGGCCGACCCGGAGGCGCCCACGCTTCCCCGGCAGCAGGTGCCGCCCACCGTCGAGGTGCCGCGCTCCGGCGGGCGCGCCGAGGCCCGGCGGGCCGCCCGGCACCGCAGGACCGCCGAACGCCCCGATGTGCGCCGGCTGCTCCCCCGGGCGCTGGTCGTGGCCTTCCTCGCGGGCGGCACCTCCGCGTTCGTCGCCGACGACAAGGCGGTCGAGCTGAGCGTCGACGGGACGCCCCGCACCCTGCACACCTTCGCGGACGACGTGGGCGAACTCCTCGCCGACGAGGGCGTCAGGGTCGGCGCGCACGACACCGTGGTGCCCGCCGCCGGCACCCCCCTGACCGGCGGGACCGAGGTCTCCGTGCGGTACGGGCGGCCCCTGAGCCTCACCCTCGACGGCTCGCGCAGCCGGGTCTGGACGACGGCCGACACGGTTGAGGGGGCGCTGCGGCAGCTCGGCGTGCGCGCCGAGGGCGCGTACCTGTCGGAGGCCCGCTCGCACCGGATCGGGCGCGAGGGGCTCGCGCTCGACGTGCGGACCGAACGGACCGTGACGGTCATGGCGGACGGCCGGGCCCGCACGGTCCGCACGAACGCGGCGACGGTCCGCGAGGCCGTCGAGGGCGCCGGGATCGTCCTGCGCGGCCAGGACACCACGTCCGTGCCGCCCGGCAGCTTCCCCCGCGACGGGCAGACCGTGACGGTCATGCGGATCACCGGCACGAAGGAGGTGCGGGAGGAGCCGATCCCCTTCGAGGTGCGGCGGACCGGGGACCCGGCGCTCCTCCGCGGCACGGAGGTCGTCGAGCGCGCCGGGCGCGCCGGGCTGCGGCGGGTCACGTACGCCCTGCGGACGGTCAACGGCGTCCGGCAGCGGCCCCGGCGGCTCGGCACCGAGGTGCTCCGCGAACCGCAGGCGCAGGTGGTCAAGGTGGGCACGAAGGAGGCGCCGACGTCCGTACGGGGCGCCGACCACCTGGACTGGCAGGGGCTGGCCGCCTGCGAGTCGGGCGGCCGGGCGGGCGCGGTCGACCCGTCGGGGACGTACGGCGGGCTCTACCAGTTCGACACCCGGACCTGGCAGGGCCTCGGCGGCTCCGGGCGCCCCCAGGACGCCTCGGCGGACGAGCAGACCCTGCGGGCGAAGAAGCTCTACGTCCGCCGGGGCGCCAGTCCGTGGCCGCACTGCGGGGCGCGGCTCCAGGGCTGAGGGGCCGGGCCCGCGGGGGCGTGAACCGGCCCCCACCCGCATCACCCGTACCCTTGGACCGTGACCAGCCCCACCTCCGACGCCCTCCTGGGCCCCGCCGAGGTCCGCGAACTCGCGGACGTCCTCGGCGTACGGCCCACCAAGCAGCGCGGTCAGAACTTCGTCATCGACGCCAACACGGTCCGCCGCATCGTGCGCACCGCGGAGGTACGCCCCGACGACGTGGTCGTGGAGGTGGGCCCGGGGCTCGGCTCACTGACGCTCGGCCTGCTGGAGGCGGCCGACCGGGTCGTCGCCGTGGAGATCGACGACGTCCTCGCGGGCGCGCTCCCCGCCACGATCACGGCCCGGATGCCGCAGCGGGCGGACCGGTTCGCCCTGGTGCACTCCGACGCCATGCACGTCCGTGAGCTGCCCGGACCGCCTCCGACGGCCCTCGTCGCGAACCTGCCGTACAACGTCGCCGTGCCCGTCCTGCTGCACATGCTGGAGACCTTCCCCAGCATCGAGCGCACGCTCGTCATGGTGCAGGCGGAGGTCGCCGACCGGCTGGCCGCCCCGCCCGGCTCGAAGGTGTACGGGGTCCCGTCCGTGAAGGCGAACTGGTACGCCGACGTACGGCGGGCCGGAGCGATCGGGCGCACCGTCTTCTGGCCCGCCCCGAACGTCGACAGCGGACTCGTGTCGCTGGTGCGCCGGGCCGAGCCGGTCCGCACGACCGCCTCCCGGCGCGAGGTCTTCGCCGTCGTCGACGCCGCGTTCGCGCAGCGCCGCAAGACCCTGCGGGCCGCCCTGTCCGGCTGGGCCGGCTCGGCCCCCGCGGCCGAGGCCGCCCTCGTGGCGGCGGGCGTCTCCCCGCAGGCCCGCGGCGAGTCCCTGACCGTGGAGGAGTTCGCGCGGATCGCCGAGTCGGCGCCTTCGCGCGACACGGCGCCCACGGCCCCGGAGGCGCGGCAGTGAGCGTGACCGTACGCGTCCCGGCCAAGGTCAACGTGCAGCTCGCGGTGGGCGGCGCCCGCCCCGACGGCTTCCACGACCTGGCCAACGTCTTCCTCGCGGTCGGCCTGTACGACGAGGTCACCGTGAGTCCGGCCGACACGCTCCGCGTGACCTGCGAGGGCCCGGGCGCCTCCCAGGTCCCCCTCGACCGCACGAACCTGGCGGCCCGGGCGGCCGAGAAGCTCGCCGCCCGGTACGGGCGCCCGGCGGACGTGCACGTCCACATCGCCAAGGACATCCCGGTGGCCGGCGGCATGGCGGGCGGCTCCGCGGACGGGGCGGGCGCGCTCCTCGCCTGCGACGCCCTCTGGGGTACGGGCGCCTCGCGCGAGGAACTCCTCGACATCTGCGCCGAGCTGGGCAGCGACGTGCCGTTCAGCCTGGTCGGCGGTGCGGCCCTCGGCACCGGACGCGGCGAGAAGCTGCGCACCCTGGAGACCGGCGGGACCTTCCACTGGGTGTTCGCGGTGGCGGACGGCGGACTGTCGACCCCCGCCGTGTACGGGGAGTTCGACCGGCTCAACGAGGGCGTCGAGGTGCCCGCCCCGGTCGCCTCGACGCGACTCCTGGACGCCCTGGCCGCCGGTGACCCCGACGCCCTCGCGGCGGCCCTGACCAACGACCTCCAGCCCGCCGCGCTGTCCCTGCGCCCGTCGCTGGCCCGCACCCTGGACGCGGGCACGGCCGCCGGCGCCCTGGCCGCGCTGGTCTCGGGCTCCGGCCCGACCACCGCGTTCCTCGTCCGCGACGCGGAGTCGGCGGCCACGACCGCCGAGGCGCTGCTCGCCTCACGGACCTGCCGCACCGCGCGCGTCGCGGCAGGTCCGGTGCCCGGCGCCACCGTGCTCGGGTCCGGGACCGCCCCGCACTGATCCGGCGCAGCCGCGCCCGTGCAGCCGCGTCCGTGCCGCCGCGCCCGCGCGGCGGCGCCCGCCGGCGGGAGCGCGCGGGCGGCCCGAGCCGGGGTCCGCGCGCGGCGACTAGGCTTGAACGTCGATCGACCCCCCTTGTCAGGAGAGAAATGGCCGTCAATCTGGTCAATGTCGAAGCAGTCGGCAAGGTGTACGGAACCCGTGCCCTGCTCGACGGGGTCTCGCTCGGCGTGTCCGAGGGAGACCGGATCGGGGTGGTCGGCCGCAACGGTGACGGCAAGACCACTCTCATCCGGATGCTCGCCAAGCTGGAGGAGGCCGACACCGGGCGCGTCACCCACTCGGGCGGCCTGCACCTGGGGGTACTCACCCAGCACGACTCCCTCGACCCCGGGGCCACCGTCCGCCACGAGGTGATCCGGGACATGGCGGACCACGAGTGGGCCGGCAACTCCAAGATCAGGGACGTGCTCACCGGCCTGTTCGGAGGACTCGACCTGCCGGGCTTCCCGCAGGGGCTCGACACCGTGATCGGACCGCTGTCCGGCGGTGAGCGGCGGCGCATCGCGCTGGCGAAGCTGCTGATCGAGGAGCAGGACCTGATCATCCTCGACGAGCCCACCAACCACCTCGACGTCGAGGGCATCTCCTGGCTCGCCCAGCACCTGCGCGAGCGCCGCTCCGCGCTCGTCTGCGTCACCCACGACCGCTGGTTCCTCGACCAGGTCTGCACCCGCATGTGGGACGTGCAGAAGGGCGACGTGTACGAGTACGAGGGCGGCTACACCGACTACGTGTTCGCGCGTGCCGAGCGTGAGCGGATCGCCGCCACCGAGGAGGTCAAGCGGCAGAACCTGGTCCGCAAGGAGCTGGCCTGGCTGCGCCGCGGCGCCCCCGCCCGCACGTCGAAGCCCCGCTTCCGCGTCGAGGCGGCCAACGAGCTGATCGCCGACGTCCCGCCGCCCCGGGACAGCAGCGAGCTGATGAAGTTCGCCTCGTCCCGGCTCGGCAGGACGGTCTTCGACCTGGAGGACGTCACCGTCCAGGCCGGGCCCAAGGTGCTGCTCAAGCACCTGACCTGGCAGCTCGGCCCGGGCGACCGGGTCGGTCTGGTGGGGGTGAACGGCGCGGGCAAGACCTCGCTCCTGCGGGCCATGGCCGACGCCGCCCGCAGCGAGGGTGAGGCGCAGCCCGCCGCCGGACGGATCGTCACCGGGAAGACCGTGAAGCTCGCCTACCTCTCCCAGGAGGTCACCGAGCTCGACCCGGCGCTGCGGGTGCTCCAGGCCGTGCAGGCGGTCCGCGACCGTGTCGACCTCGGCAAGGGGCGCGAGATGACGGCGGGCCAGCTCTGCGAGACGTTCGGCTTCAACAAGGAGAAGCAGTGGACGCCCGTCGGGGACCTGTCCGGTGGTGAGCGCCGCCGGCTCCAGCTGCTGAGGCTGCTGATGGACGAGCCCAACGTCCTCTTCCTCGACGAGCCGACGAACGACCTCGACATCGAGACCCTCACCCAGCTGGAGGACCTCCTCGACGGCTGGCCCGGCTCCATGGTCGTGATCTCCCACGACCGGTTCTTCATCGAGCGGACGACGGACCGGGTCTTCGCGCTGCTCGGCGACGCGGCGCTGCGGATGCTGCCGCGCGGGATCGACGAGTACCTGGAGCGGCGGCACGCGATGGAGCAGGCCGCCGCGGCCGCCGTGCCGGCCCTCGCGCAGCCGGCCGAGAGGACCGGCGTGTCCGCCGCCGACGCGCGCGCCGCGAAGAAGGAACTCCAGCGGATCGAGCGGCAGCTGGACCGGATCTCCGACAAGGAGACCAAGGTGCACGCTCAAATGGCCGAAAACTCCACGGACTTCGGCAAAGTGGCCAAACTGGACAGTGAGCTGCGTGAACTGGCCACCGAGCGCGAGGAGTTGGAAATGCGCTGGCTGGAGCTCGCCGACGACGCGTGAAGAGCGCGTGAAGGAGCGTAACGGGGGCATCACGGGCCGGTCCTCCCTTGGGAACAGGGGAGAACCGGCCCGCTGTTCGAACGCGTTCGGGTGATAGAAAGAGCCGTCTGAGCCCAGTCTGAGAAGTCTCGATACCACTCTGAGTGCGCCGCCCGTGCCGGTGCGTACTCCAGGGCATGGCTAAAAATCAGTGAAGAGGGGGAACGCGCTGATGACTCAGCCGCCCGACCAGCCGCCGCAGGGCGAGTTCGGAGCACCGCAGGACCAGCCGCCGAAGGACGGGTCCGCCGCACCGCAGCCGCCGCAGGGGGCAGCGCCCCCGCCGCCCGCCCAGCCGCCGCAGGCGCCCCCGCCTCCGCAGGGCGCCCCGCAGGCCGCCCCGCAGGCGCCGACCCCGCAGCCGGGCCACGGCCACCCGCAGGCACCGCCGCAGCCCGGCTACGGCTACCCGCAGCAGCCGGGTCCGTACGCCCAGCCCGGTCCGTACGCCCAGCCGGGTCCGTACGGTCAGCAGCCTGGGCCCTACGGCCAGCCGCAGGCGGGTCCGTACGGGCATCCGCAGCAGCCCGGTCCCTACGGCCAGCCCGGTCCCTACGGTCAGCAGCCCGGCTACGGGTACCCGGGCCAGCCGCAGTTCCCGGGCGCTCCGGGCACCCCGCCGGGCGGCGGCTCGCGCAACCCCTTCAAGGGGAAGCCCGCGGCCGTCATCGGCGCCGCGCTCGCCGCGGCCCTGGTCGTCGCCGGCACGGTGTGGGCGGTCAACAGCGGCGGTGACGACGGCGGGAAGAAGCCGGTCGCGCAGAAGAGCCGGGACGCCGGGCCCTCCGCGTCGGACGACCCGGTCAACCCCGGTGACGGCGACGGCGACGGCGGCTCCGACCCCGAGGACCTCAACGCGGGCCGCAAGGCGGGCGAGGCGCAGGTGCTCTGGTACAAGGAGGCGCCGGACGCGCCCGCCTCGGGCGCCGAGGCCCCCGGCATGTGGATCACCGACAAGGTCGCGGTGAAGGCCGCCTACAAGCAGGTCCTCGGCTACAACGTCGGTGACGGCGAGCCCGCCTGGCCCGAGCTGACGATGCCTCAGCCGATCTGCGCGGTGTCCCAGCAGCAGACGTCCGACGGCAAGGTGTTCGTGGCGTACAAGGAAGGCGTCAAGGACACCGCGGCGTGCAACCAGCTCGTCGAGATCGACCTCGACACAGGCAAGAAGGGCTGGACCGCGGAGGTCGAGGAGGGCGAGCTGTTCGACAGCGCCCTGAGCCTGAGCCTGAACGTGGTCGGCGACACCCTCATGGTCGGCCGCTCCATGTCCGGCGTCGGCTACGACGTGAGCAGCGGCAAGAAGCGGTTCGAGAAGAAGAAGTACGGCACGGCCTGCTTCCCTTCGGCGTTCACCGGCGGCGCCAAGCTCCTCTCCGTCTCGTCCTGCGGGGCCGGCGGCGACAACGAGCACGACGAGGTCCAGGAGCTCGACCCGGCCACCGGCAAGACCAAGTGGACGAAGAAGATCCCCAAGGGCTGGCGCGTGGAGCGGGCCTACTCGGTGGACCCGGTCGTCCTGTACCTCACCAACGCGGACAAGAAGCAGTGGAACGTCACCGCGCTGAAGAACGACGGCACGACCCGTACGCAGGTCGACGTCGACGAGTCGTTCGCGCCGGAGTGCGGATGGGCGATCCTCTCGCGCGACCTCCAGGGCTGCGGGGGAGTCGCGGCCGACGCGAACACCCTCTACCTGCCGACCGAGGCGAAGAGCGGGGCCAACGAGGTCGTCGCGGTCAGCCTGGAGTCCGGCAAGGAGAAGTGGCGCGTCAAGTCGCCGGCCGACGAGTCGATGATGCCGATGCGGATGGAGGGCACCGACCTCGTCGCGTACGTCCAGCCGTCCTACGACGCGGGCGGGCGGATCGTCTCGATCCCGACCGGCGGCGGCTCGCACACGCCGAAGAAGCTGCTGCAGAACCCGCAGGGCACCGCGGACATCGAGAACGGGTTCTTCTCGAAGTCCGTCGACTGGGTGGACGGGCGCTTCTACCTGTCCACGACCCGGCTGACGGGCAACGACGAGTCGAAGGAGAAGCTGATGCTGGCCTTCGGCAAGTGACCCGGCCGGCTCGCACCCCCGCACTCCGCGGACGCCCCGTCCCCCGCCCCACCTCCGTCGTCCCCTTCGTCCCTGAGGTACACACGCCATGAGCCAGCCGCCGCCCCCGCCGCCCAACCAGCCGCCGCAGGAAGGCGGATTCGGCGCCCCGCAGACCCCTCCGCCCGGCGGATTCGGACCGCCGACGCCGCCCGCGGGACCGCCGACGCCGCCGGCCGGTCCGCCCACGCCGCCCGCCGGGCCCCCGCAGCCCGGTTACGGCTACCCGCAGGCGCCGCCGCCGCAGACCCCGCCCCCGGCGGGCCCGCCGCAGCAGCCCTACGGCTACCCGCAGGCCCCCGGCGCCCCGCAGCCGCCGGCCCAGCCGGGCTACGGCTACCCGGGACAGCAGCAGCCCTACGGCTACGGCCAGCAGCCGTACGGCCAGCCGCAGCCGCCCACCCTGCCGATGCAGCCGAACGGCTCCGGCGGCAGGCGGGGGATCAGCGCGCAGACGGCGATCATCGTGGCGGCGGTCGTGGCGATCGCGCTCATCGTCGGCGGCGGGGTCCTGTACGCGGGCCAGAACGGTGAGGACGACAGCAGGAACAACTCGTCGGGCTCGTCCGGCGGCACCGGCGGCAAGGACGACGGCGGCAGCGGCGGTGGCGACGGGGGCGGCACCGGCGGCGGTACCGAGAAGGTGCCGTCGAGCACCTCCGCCAAGGTGCTCTTCCAGCTCCCCGCGGCCGAGGTGCCCAAGAAGGACGTGTGGAGCGTCGCGGGCTCCTGGCTGACGGACAAGGTGTACGCCAAGGCCGGCGTCAGCGAGATCGTCGGTCACGACCCGGACTCCGGGGCGGAGTCCTGGACGCTGCCGCTGTCCGGGCTGACCTGCGCGGGCTCACCCGAGACGACCGAGGACGGCGTCGCCGTCGTGGTCGCTGAGGCGGCAAAGCGCACCAAGGCGGACCCGTACCCGGAGTGCACCGAGATCACGGCCTTCAACCTGAACACGGGCAAGAAGCTGTGGACCGAGTCCGTGGCCCCGGGCGGCGGCGAGAAGATCGCCTTCAAGGAACTCAGCATCACCGGCACGACCGTGGCGGCGGGCTCCGGCCTGCGCGGCGGCGCCGCCTTCGACATCAAGACCGGCAAGGTCCTGTGGCAGCCGAAGGTCGGCACCTGCGAGGACGTCGGCTACGCGGGCGGTGAGCAGCTCGTGGCCGTCCGCAAGTGCGGCGACTACGGCAACGAGAAGTACGAGGTCCAACTCCTCGACCCGAAGTCGGGCAGCGTCAAGTGGAGTTACAAGCTGCCCGCCGGCATCGACAACGCCAAGGTCATCTCGACCAAGCCGGTCGTGTTCGGCGTGGACTCCGGCGAGATCACCGCGTCCGGCGCGACCGACGTCTTCTCGCTGGACGACAGCGGCAAGCTGCGTACCAAGATCACGCTGGAGGACGGCAAGTACGAGCACGACTGCGGCGTGAACAAGGTCCACGACTGCCACGCCATCGCGGTCGGCAACGACAAGCTGTACGTGCCGACGAAGCGTCACGAGGGCGGCGAGGAGTACTCCCAGACCAACGAGATCGTGTCGTTCTCGCTGGCCACGGGCAAGTCCACCGGTGACCGCGCCGACGCGGGCGACGGCTACGAGATCTTCCCGATCCGGATGGACGGCACCAACATCCTTGCCTACAAGGGCGGCCCGTACGACAAGGGCTCCCAGGTCGTCACCATCGACGGCAAGTCCTTCAAGGAGACCGCGCTCCTGGAGACCCCGGCCACCGACCAGGTGCGCAGCGCGATCAGCGCGATGGTCCCCAAGTCCTCGGAGATGCTGTACACCTCCGGGCGGCTCTTCATGGCCCAGGACCTGATCAGCGCCCCGTACTCCGCGGACTCCAAGCAGTACGCGGCGATCGGCTTCGGCGCCCGGTAGCCGCCCGCCGCACACCGGAGGGGGACCTCCGGCCGGTCGTCCGCCGATCATGCGTTCGCCCGTCGATCACGGTCCCGTCCCTGCTCAGGGGCGGGACCGTTCTCGTACCCCCCATCGCTCGCGAATGTGAGGAATTTCGGTAATCCGGGGCACTTCTCTCCAGTAGGGGAAGCGCAACGTCGAACAAGCGTGTAGCTTCCGGGGGATGGAGAGCCGGGGGGCTCCTATCCATGGGGTTGCCAGTGGGGATCCTTGGGGGGACTGGGGGGTTGGGCTCGATGGGAGTGCGGCTCATGGTGGTCGACGACCACCGACTGCTCGCCGAGGCGCTGGCCTCGGCCTTGAAGCTGCGCGGGCACCGCGTGCTCGCCGCGGCCGCGCCCGCCGCCGGGGCGGCGGAGCTGGTGATCACACGGGCGCCGGAGGTGTGCCTGCTGGGCACGGCCACGCCTGCCGAACCGGGCATATTCGACCCGGTGGTGAGGATCAAGCGGGAGCGTCCGCAGGTCGCGGTCCTGGTGCTCGGGCCGGTTCCGAACCCGCGCGGCATCGCCGCCGCGTTCGCCGCCGGCGCGTCCGGATACGTGCGGCACGACGAGCGGATAGAGGGTGTCGAACGGGCCATCATGAAGGCCCGCGCGGGAGAGGCGGCGGTGGCGCCGCAGTTGCTGCAGGGCGCCTTCAGCGAGCTGCTCAACCCGGCCGCGCAGCCCGACGACGAGGGGCAGCGGCTGCTCCAGATGCTGACGCCCCGCGAGGTCGAGGTGCTGGTGAGGGTCGCCGACGGCGAGGACACCCGGCTCATCGCCGCCGGCATGGGGATAGCGCCGAGCACCGCGCGCACGCATGTGCAGCGCGTACTGATGAAGCTCGGCGTCGGCTCCCGCCTGGAGGCGGCCGCGCTGGCCGCCCGTACGGGCCTGCTGGACCGCGCGGGTCCGCTGCCGGTGCCGGGGCCGGAGGCATAGAGGTCCCGGGGCTCCCGGGGCCCTGCGGTCCCGGGGGTCCGTCCCGGCGGCCGTCCGTCCGCGCGGTGCGGGTGGTCGCTGCCGGTGCCGCCCCGCGCCGCGGTGAAGTCGCCGCCGTGTCCGCGCGTCGGCGGGTCGGCCGGCCCATCCAGGCCGCCGCACTTCTTCAGGACCCACGCTGGGCGGGATCGGCGCGGCGACGGCGAACAACCGCGCGGCCTCGTCGTGGATCGCGGACGACGGTCCGCCGGGCGTGATGTGCCACCGGGCCGAGGACGACCATGGCCTGGATGGCGCCCGTTCACCACCGGCGCACGGTGCGGACCCCGTGCCGGACGCCGTCCGCGACCGTGCCGAGAGTCTGCGTCGCGCCGCGCTTCTCGGCGACGAGCGCCGGGCCCACTCCGCTGCCCGGTGCGCGGGGGACGCGTGGGGCGCGGGGACCCGACCTGCTGGGGAGAGGGAGTGCCACATCCGGCACTCCCTTCACTTTGGTGTTCTTTGTTGGTTGTGGGGGTGACGGGCATGGGGGTTTGTGGTTTGATGTGTTTGGTTCTGTTGAATGGCTTGATCGGGTACGGATGGGGAGTCCGCAGTGAAGAAGACCTCGACCCGACTGGCCGACGGTCGTGAGCTGATCTACTACGACGTGCGCGACGACGCCGTGCGCGACGCGGTCGACCGGCGCCCGCTCGACCGCACGGTCACCGCCTCGCAGGTGCGCCGCGACCCGCTGCTCGGCGACGCGGTGGCGATCGCCTCGCACCGCCAGGGACGCACCTACCACCCGCCGGCGGACGAGTGCCCGCTGTGCCCCTCCGAGGGCGACCGGCTCAGCGAGATCCCCGACTCCTCGTACGACGTGGCCGTCTTCGAGAACCGCTTCCCGTCGCTGGCCGGCGACTCGGGCCGCTGCGAGGTCGTCTGCTTCACGTCGGACCACGACGCGTCCTTCGCCGATCTGACCGAGGAGCAGGCGGGGCTGGTCCTCGACGCCTGGACCGACCGCACCGCCGAGCTGTCCCACCTCCCGTCCGTGGAGCAGGTGTTCTGCTTCGAGAACCGCGGTGCCGAGATCGGGGTGACCCTCGGGCATCCGCACGGGCAGATCTACGCGTACCCCTTCACGACGCCTCGGACGGCCCTGATGCTGCGCTCGCTGGCGGCACACAAGGAGGCGACGGGCGGGGAGAACCTGTTCGACGCGGTCGTGGAGCGGGAGCTGGCCGGGGAGCGGGTCGTGCTGGCGACCGAGCACTGGGTGGCCTTCGTGCCCTACGCCGCCCACTGGCCGTACGAGGTGCACCTCTACCCGCGGCGCCGGGTGCCGGACCTGCTGGGGCTCGACGAGGGGGCGCGCACAGAGTTCCCCCAGGTCTATCTGGAACTGTTGAGGCGCTTCGACCGGATCTTCGACGGCACGGGGGCGGGCACGGACGAGCCGCGCACGCCGTACATCGCCGCCTGGCACCAGGCGCCGTTCGGCACACTGGCGGAGTTCGACGGCGTGGTGCGTGAGGACTTCGCGCTCCACCTCGAGCTTTTCACCGTCCGACGTACGTCCGGCAAGCTGAAGTTCCTCGCGGGTTCCGAGTCCGGCATGAGTGTGTTCATCAACGACGTGCCGCCGGAGACCGCGGCCCAGCGACTGCGAGAGGTAGCGAGTTCATGAGTGGGAAGTACCTGGTCACCGGCGGTGCGGGCTATGTGGGCAGCGTGGTCGCGCAGCACCTGCTGGAGGCCGGCCACGAGGTGACCGTCCTCGACAACCTCTCCACCGGTTTCCGCGAGGGCGTCCCGGCCGGCGCCGCCTTCGTCGAGGGCGACATCCGCGACGCCGCCAAATGGCTGGACGCCTCGTACGACGCGGTGCTGCACTTCGCCGCGTTCTCCCAGGTGGGCGAGTCGGTCGTGAAGCCGGAGAAGTACTGGGACAACAACGTCGGCGGGACGATGGCCCTGCTCGCCGCGATGCGCGAGGCGGGCGTGCGCACGCTGGTCTTCTCGTCGACCGCCGCCACGTACGGCGAGCCGGAGACCACGCCGATCGTCGAGTCCGCGCCGACCTCCCCGACCAATCCGTACGGAGCCTCGAAGCTCGCCGTCGACCACATGATCACCGGCGAGGCGGCCGCGCACGGGCTGGCGGCGGTGTCACTGCGCTACTTCAACGTCGCGGGCGCGTACGGGACCTGCGGTGAGCGGCACGATCCCGAGTCGCACCTGATCCCGCTCGTCCTGCAGGTCGCCCAGGGCCGCCGCGACGCCATCTCCGTCTACGGCGACGACTACCCGACACCGGACGGCACCTGCGTGCGCGACTACATCCACGTCGCGGACCTGGCGGACGCGCACCTGCTGGCCGTCGCCGCCGCGCGGCCCGGCGAGCACCTGATCTGCAACCTCGGCAACGGCAACGGATTCTCCGTGCGCGAGGTCATCGAGACCGTGCGCCGGGTGACCGGCCACCCCGTCCCCGAGGTGGCCGCCCCGCGACGGGCCGGGGACCCGGCGATCCTGGTGGCCTCGGCCGCCACGGCGCGCGAACGGCTCGGCTGGAACCCGTCCCGCGCGGATCTCGCGGGCATCGTCGCGGACGCGTGGGAGTTCGCGCAGAACATCACAAGGGAGCAGTAGATGGGGGCACAGCAGGTACGCGAGGGCTTCGAGGCGCTCTACGGGGCCGCTCCCGACGGCGTCTGGGCGGCCCCCGGCAGGGTCAACCTGATCGGCGAGTACACGGACTTCAACGAGGGCTTCGTGATGCCCCTCGCGCTGCCGCACACGGCGGTGGCCGCGGTCTCGCGCCGCGCGGACGGGGTGCTGCGGCTGCACTCGGCCGACATCGAGGGACCGGTCGTCGAGCTGCACGTGGACGAGCTGGCGCCGCTCGGCGACACCGGCTGGGCCGCGTATCCGGCGGGTGTCGTGTGGGCGCTGCGCTCGGCGGGCCACGTCGTCACCGGCGCGGACGTGCACCTCGCGTCGACGGTCCCCACGGGCGCCGGCCTGTCCTCCTCCGCGGCCCTGGAGGTGGTGACGGCTCTGGCCCTCAGCGACCTGTTCGGCCTCGGGCTCACCCCGCAGGAAGTGGCCCGCTTCGCGCAGCGCGCGGAGAACGACTTCGTCGGCGTGCCCTGCGGGATCATGGACCAGACGGCCTCGGCCTCCTGCACCGAGGGCCACGTACTGCACCTCGACTGCCGGGACCAGTCCGTGCGGCAGGTGCCGTTCGACCTGCCCGCCCACGGGCTGCAGCTCCTCGTCGTGGACTCACGGGTCAAGCACGCGCTCGGCGACGGCGAGTACGCCGAGCGCCGGACGGGCTGCGAGGAGGGGGCGCGGGTGCTCGGCGTGCCGTTCCTGCGGGACGTGCCGTACGAGGACCTGGACGCGTCGCTGGCGCGGCTCTCCGACGAGCGCGTGCGCCGCTACGTGCGGCACGTCGTCTCGGACGACCACCGGGTCGAGCGGGTCATCGGGCTGCTGGACGCGGGTGACGTGCGGGCGATCGGGCCCGTGCTCACGGAGGGCCACGCCTCTCTGCGGGACGACCTGCGCATCTCCTGCCCGGAACTGGACCTGGTCGTCGCCACCGCCAACGAGGCGGGGGCGCTCGGAGCCAGGATGACCGGGGGCGGCTTCGGCGGCTCGGCGGTCGTCCTGGTCGAGGCCGCGGACGCGGACACCGTCACCAAGGCGGTGGAGGAGGCCTTCGCCGCGGCCGGGTTCACCGCGCCGAGGGTGTTCCCGGCGGTTCCCTCCGCGGGGGCGCGCCGCCTGGAGGGCTGACCTCGCCGACCCGGCCGCCCGCGACCCAGCCGCCCGCGACCCGGCCGCCCGCGACCCGGCCGCCCGCGACCCGGCCGCCCGCGACCCGGCC